>OZ244988.1:0-1230000 GCA_965223185.1 Nitrospirales bacterium
CGCAAAAACCACATTCCTCCTCTACGGCCTGCCAACAAAGATAGGCCAATACCCCTTTCTTTCGCCCAGCAACGCCTGTGGTTTTTAGCTCAATGGGAACCCCAAAGTGTTGCCTATCATATGCCTTACGCTTGGAGGTTACGCGGCTCGGTTAATGAAGAAGCCCTGGCAACCGCCTTTACAGAGCTTGTCGCCCGACATGAAAGTCTTCGTACGACCTTTGATCGTATTCACGACCAACCCGTTCAAGTCATTCATTCTCCAAGACCCAATTCATTGCCTATGATTGACCTTTCTTCCTTAGAAGAGACTGCGCAAGAACAGGAATACTCCCGAATCATTGACGATGACACGCACCGATGTTTCGACCTCACGACCGGACCCCTCTTTCGTTCAACCTTACTTAGACTTGGCCAACGCAACTATATCCTCTTAGTCACTCTTCACCACATCATTACCGATGGCTGGTCAATGGGAATTTTTTGGGAAGAACTTTCAAAGAATTACACTGCCGAAATCACAGGGACCTTGCCTGGATTATCTCCTCTTCCATTGCAGTATGCCGACTTTGCCGTGTGGCAACGTCAGTATTTAGAGGGAGAAGTACTAGCTCGGCAAATTGCATACTGGACCAGACATTTGGTTGACGCCGCCCCCGCTCTGGAGCTTCCTACAGATGCCCCTCGTCCCCCTCAACAATCTTCTCAAGGGTCCAACATCTCATTCTCACTTTCTCCCGCTCTCACTCAAGAGTTAAAGGCTTTGAGCCGCCAGAATGACACAACCCTTTTTATGACATTGTTAACCGCCTTTCAAATCCTTTTGGCTCGGTATTCAGGACAACGAGATATTCTGGTGGGGACACCAATCGCCGGCCGTTCGGGTCCAGAGCTAGAAACACTCATCGGATTTTTCGCTAACACGTTGATTGTCCGGACGACCTTCGATGGTCATCCATCTTTTCTCACGGTTCTCCAGCAAGTCCGTGAGACTTGCCTTAATTCCTACGAGCATCAAGATCTGCCATTTGAGAAACTCGTGGAAGAATTGCAGCCGGTTCGTGACATGAGTCGCCATCCACTCTTTCAAGTCATGTTCCAACTCGTTACACAACGTAACCGTCCGCCGGTACTTCCCAAGATTGAGGTCACCTCGTATCCTTGCCCCACACACACAGCAAAGTTTGATTTGAACTGTACCGTGCGGGAACAAGCCTCGGAATTATGGGGAGACTTGGAATACAGTACGGACCTATTCGAAGAAATGACCGTCACACGGATGATGGAGCATTTCCACACCTTACTCACTGAGATTCTCAAGAACCCCGACCAATCGATCTTTCATATTCCATACCTTACCGATACCGAGCGCCAACAGATCCTCATTGACTGGAATCCGCAGTTTCAAGACCTCACCGCGCCTGCCTGTCTTCATCACTTGTTTGAAGAGCAGGTTGAACAGACCCCCGACACGGTAGCCGCCATCTATGATCGAGAACATCTGACCTATACCGCACTCAATACACGCGCCAATCAACTATCATACGACCTCCAGCAACAGGGAGTAGGGCCTGAAGGGTGTGTCGGTATCTGTCTGGATCGTTCTCTTGATGTAGTAGTCAGCATACTGGGAGTTCTCAAGGCCGGCGGGGTGTGCGTCCCTCTTGACCCAACCTATCCCTCAAAGCGGCTTTCCTTTATGGCAAAGCAGGCCCATGTAGGCCTGATTATCACCGAATCCTCACTCTCCTCGGTCCTTCCTGAATACAACGGGCCTTTTCTCTTCATGGAACAGAAAGAAAGGACGTTTTCACAAGATGCTAGGTCCGTCCAATCACCACGGCTCGATTCTGAAAATTTAGTCTACGTTTTGTATACCTCCGGATCCACGGGCTTCCCTAAGGGCGTAGCTTTATCTCATGGTGCCCTGGTGAATCTGATTGTCTGGAATCAAGGGATATTCCCTCGAGTCCAACGTACCCTCCAATTCGCTTCAATCGGGTTTGATGTGAGTTTTTTGGAAATTTTCTCCACCTTGAGCGGTGGAGGGACGATCGTGTTGGTTTCCGATGAGTTACGCCGTGACACGACCAAACTCATCGACTGTCTCATCCAGGAGCGTATCGAACGAGCCATCCTCCCCAGCGCCCTTTTCAATCAATTAGGTACTCAAAAGGCCCTATCAAAAATGGACGCTACCGCTCTCACAGATATCATTTCAACAGGAGATCAATTACAGATTTCCTCAGAGATCGCATCTCAATTTACTCATCTCACCAGATGTCGCTTACACAATTATTATGGACCCACCGAAAGTCATGTCGTGACAGTCTACACGCTTCCAGGCAATCCAAAAGACTGGTCGGAATTGCCTCCCATCGGCTCACCAATTACCAATACACAAGTGTGGCTCGTTGATCAGGAGGGAAGTCTGGTCCCTCCCAAAATCGTCGGAGAAATCCAGATTGGCGGAGTCTGTCTCGCGCGTGGATATATAAATCAGCCGGACCTCACTGCTGAACGCTTCCGCCCAAGTCCTCTGGACACGATATCAGGGGCAAGGGTTTATAAAACGGGAGATCAGGGGAAGTATGACCGAAGCGGCGCGCTACACTTCCTCGGCCGCCAAGACCATCAAGTTAAACTCCGAGGCTATCGAATTGAATTGGCAGAGATCGAAATGGCGTTAGGGGAGCAGGCGGGTATCCAAGAAGTTTTAGTGATCTGTCGTGAAGATTCTCCAGGGGAAAAGCAGCTTGTCGCCTATATGGTATTGAATCACCAAGGGACCACAGACATTGCTGCCCTCCATGCCGCACTCAAATTACGACTTCCGGAATATATGTTGCCAACAAGCTTCGTATTTCTGGAGCGATTCCCATTGACATCAAATAAAAAAATAGATCGCAAAACTTTACCCCTCCCAGATTCGTCACATCGAGCGCTTGCACCGACCTATGAGGCTCCAGCCAGTGCGATTGAAGAGTTCTTGGCAGCAATCTGGCAGGAACTCTTGAATGTCCCCCGCATAGGACGACATGATAATTTTTTCACACTAGGAGGGCACTCGCTCCTCGCCACTCAACTCAAAGCTCGCCTCTACGATGACCACGAGATCGATATTTCGCTACGTCTCCTCTTCGAACATCCGACGCTAGCAGAACAGGCCGGCGCAATTCAGAACACGTTATTTCAGGAAATCGATCACTTATCCGATTCCGAACTCGAAAAACGTATGGACACCCATCCATCGGATTAAAAAGATTCTGTTCCCTCTTTTGTCAATATTGAAGCCTGTCTTTAATCGGTAACCCAACACCCCACCCTCATCAAATACCCCTCTGGTCTTACGAATCATCTTATCCCTTATGAAGACTCAGACCTATTTGGGCATGAGAAAATCTAACGATTGAGCGGACGTATACTCCTCAGGAGGTTTCCCATAAAAAAACACTTTTGTTGGATGAGGCCCCAATAATCGAACCGATTGTCCGCGTATTTCAAGCATGGTATTTTCACGAAGACCGACAACATAGACCTTACGGTGGAGGGAGATAAATTCAGCTATTCGCTTCTCTCGACTTTCCCCAGAAAATCCTGGTGGCACTTCATCGGTATAGTGAGGATTGATTTGAAAGGGAACAAGTGCCAGCGCATCAGGTACCTTAGGCCAAGCAACAGGCATATCATTCGTGGTTTGTATGGTGAGGCCGCAAATCGTTGCTCCCGCACTCCACCCGATCAAAAGAGTACCTGAATCCACGGCTTGACGAATGGGAGATATCAGATCGGCTTCCTGTAATTTCTTTAACAGTTGGAACGTATTGCCTCCACCAATGACAATCGCTTCAGCTTCTGCACAGGCTCTTTGAGGATCAGAGCTTTCGTGGATTGACTCCATATCATATCCCATGCTTCGAAATCGCTCTGCAGTCATTTGAGCAAAATTTTCAAAGGAAATAGTAATTCCAGCGAAGGGGATAAACAGAGCCTTTTTGACTTGTGTATTAAGAAAATCTTTTATGGCCCCTTCAACATGCTCCAAGTACTGACACCCATATTTTCGGGAATTGCTTATGAGCAACAGCTTTTTCTCTGGCATATTCATGTTTCTCTCCTCAAGAAAATCCAGGCAGGAAATTGCTAAGAGTAAACAGAAAGAGACCTGGAAGCAACCAGTCGTGGTAACGATCAATCACAGTTCAAGAAACACAGAGCTCGTTGGGTTGGAATATGATAGCCGGACCATGCGGAGAAAGATTCGAACCCTCACAACAAGTATCAGAATCCTATTTATGTAATTGTTCACCAGAACTGGGACAAAAACGGGGAGTGAAGCTGTAAATACGTATCTGTTTTCTCATACAGAGTCTTAATTCTCCATACACAAAGCAACAAATAAAAATATTAAAATTGAGAAAGGGAAGGGAAATTTTGAGAATTATCCTGGAAAGCTTATGAAATAAAACCACCAGGTATCAAGGAGTAATCTGAGACTTTATCCTCAGAGGGTGGGTGGGACTTTTCCATGAATTTCTTCGGCCATGACCAAAAGGTTTGCAACCAATCAGACCGCAGCATAACCGAATGAGAAAAAGGTACAGGCCATTTCAAAAAATTGACTACCCGCTCCCTAAGAGAGAACAGGTAGTCAACCATAGACAATAGGAGAAGGACTTTTCCTTTGAAATGTTACCCCGCTGTTACGAGACCAAGACGGCATATCCACTTTTGGTCAGCGTATTGACCCCGCCCCCGTTAGTCGGACGCCCGTTAATAACCTGGCATTGAATTTCGCCCTTGACCGACTTGCTACCACCGGTAGGCACGACCTCGGTGACCGTCACCTTGGCAAAACCAACGACAGTTATAGGACCAGACGGATTGGAGCAACTGGGAGAACCATCGTACACAAGAACCGTGCCCTCCATCTTGCCACCGACTTGTTTGGCATCAAACAGGTCTTTCATCGCCTGTAGGGCTGAAGCGACCGTCCCACCATTAAAGTTAACCGTATCGCCCACCTGGACTTGTGGCGATTGCCCATTATTCAGAATTCCACCACTACCATTATTCAGATCATTCAAGATGGCCTTTAAATTTGTCGCATCCGGATAATGGTTAAAGGTATGCCACCCAGCACAGCCATCCATCGTCCCGGTGGGATACATCTTAATAGCATCGCCACAGGCGTTCGCTTTAAACACTTCGTCGTTTATCCCGATCGGCAGTCCAATCCCGCCTGGCGGGACCATTCCTACCGGCAAGAGCGCCGCGGTCGCACTAGCCGAAAGATCAAAGTCATTCACACCCATCATCGAAGCAAAGAACGCAGTCACCGACCCATTGTTCCCGGCATCCCGACGTGCCACGACTTGCACGGCATCTGGCATTGTTCCTGGGGCTGCAGGCCCGAAGGAGCTCGTCCCCATATCCCAGACCCCCACAGATACATCGTTCGCAGTATCCAGCGAAATGTTATGCCCGGCAGCCTTGTTTTGAACCGCCACGTTTTGCGCCGCCATCTGCACTTGTGCGAGTTCAGAAGAGGTGAGCGCAAAACTGGAATCCTGCAGCTGAGCCGTCGATTTGGTCTCGAGGATTACCGCCATTTCACGTGAAGCTGCTAACGCGCCACTGTCCGCTACGTTCCGTAATTCTTGTTGCGTCACATAGACATAACCCAAGTCAATGACGAAGGCGGAAAGGCCCATAGTGCCCAACAAGGCAATCGCAGTCGTCATGGCGGTAACGCCACGTTCATTATGTAGGATTCCACGAAAATTCATCATCCTTCCTCCTTCAAAACTGATCTTGATTATTCGTTACTCATGATTGAGGTCGACTGCAAATTTAGGTTAGACGACAAGGTGGGTATTAGGGCTGAAATGATGAAAAAATCAAACGAATATTGCAGGTTCACCGTCAGATCCGTCCCAAATCCGCCTCCGGCGTTCGTCACGTTGACCGTCGCTTTGGTGGGATCAAGATTACCTTGAGCGAGTACATTTTTCGTAATGGTCTGAATATCACTGTCGGTGAGCGGTGGGGTGGCAAACCGAATCCCTTGCCGGGCGCCTTCACGGCTGGCATTGGCCATAACCCCTTTTGTATAGAGGAGAATTCCAAAGTCAACGATGCCAAAGACCAGCGACAGCAAAATTGGCAGCACCAGGGCAAATTCCAAAGCTTGCACGCCATCTTGCCCTTGAAGTCTCAACCTTGTCTTTCTTGTCTTTGAGGAATTTTCCTCAAACTGGCTCATATTTACCTCCACACCTAAATGTAATACCTTTTTGGTAACCCCCCATCAGAGAAGGACTCTGACCGGTAGTTTTGCAACCCCGTCTCACGACGGAATTGCCTTTTTCGATAAGAATAATTTTACCCAAGGTCTCTCGCCTGGATCCCTTATCGTCAGCTATGAAAAAACCTTGCTGAAAAAGTTCTTACTTATATTTTATAAGGAAATTGATAAGCGGAAGCCGCAGTCAGATTTGAAACGCGGTGAGTGAGATAAGAGAAGCTAAGTTATTGGGGTACTCAAACGAAGGGATATTGGTGAGAGGTATTTTTTAATCAAGTCATTAAAGAGTGGCCTCCAGAACATGACAGCTTGAACAGAGTAACGCCGTCCAAATTATATGTGTTCCAAGAAAATGGCCAGGAATTTTGTACAACACCTGGGAAACAGCATAAATTCTTCAAAAGTGAACAGATTGCCTCACAATCGCCATCCAAAAACTAACTACCTTCAAAGGTCAGCCTGTTTCTGGAGATGTTGGACATTCCTTATGATTAATAAGGTCAACACACTTATTTGTAAGAAATGGTGAGGAAGGAGAAAAGAAGTGGCTGGGGGAGAAGGATTCGAACCCTCACAGCCAGAACCAGAATCTGACGTCCTACCCTTAGACGATCCCCCAACCTAAGGTTGAGCTTAAATCAGGACCACAATGCAGTCAAGGTGAGAACCAACGATCTACAGTCTTAGTTTTTCGAAGCACGTTCAACCCCAGCTCGAATTCGTTGAACGGTGCGTTCTTTTCCCAAAAGTCCCATCACGTCGTAAATGCCAGGGCTGACGGTTCGTCCTGTGAGGGCGACACGCAAGGGTTGTGCGACTTTCCCCATTTTTAATCTGTGTCGTTCGAGAAGGCCCTGCAGCAGGACCTCTAGCTTTTCTTTGGAAAAATCCGATTCCTTTTCGACCAGATCTGCGAATTCCTGCAAGGCAGGAGCAAGAACTGCAGTCAAATGCTTGGTGGCTGCGGTTTCATCTATCACAATCGAATCTTGTAAATACGGAGTCGCGCCCTCAACAAAGTCTATGAGTGTCTCGGAACGTTCCCGCAAAGGGGGAATCAAGGCCTCGAGACCTTCAGGAATTTTTGCTATCGCGGCATCCTCATATCCAGCATCATGGAGAAAAGGGAGGAGAGCCTCCGCCACTCGTTTCGGATCACTATTCCGAATATAGTGGGCATTGACCCATTTGAGTTTTTCTGGATTAAACACGGCCGCTGAGGCTTGAACATGTTTAAAATCAAAATGCTCTACCATTTCCTGAAGTGAAAAGATTTCTTGATCTCCATGCGACCACCCTAATCGCACCAGGTAATTAACGAGAGCTTCGGGCAAGTAGCCCATTTCCTGATAGGCCAGCACCGATGTCGCCCCGTGCCGTTTGGAAAGCCTCGCTTTATCCGCACCTAAGATCATGGGAAGATGTGCAAATTGGGGCACGGGAAATCCGAGTGCCTCAAACAGCGGGACCTGACGTGGAGTATTGTTGACATGATCATCACCCCGGATGACATGGGAAATATTCATTAGTCCATCATCTACTACCACCGAAAAATTATACGTGGCATAGCCGTTAGATCGCAGAATAATAAGATCATCCAAGACCGTATTGTCGAAGACAATATCGCCTTTGATAAGATCGTGCACCACCGTCTGCCCTGCTTGTGGCGCAAGGAACCGCAATGCCGCCGGATCGGTTGGATTAGCTATCCCCCGGCTTCGACATCTTCCATCATATTTGATGGATTCGCCTCGGGCCTGAGCCTCTTTTCTTCGGATTTCTAATTCTTCCGGCGTACAGATGCACCAATACGCTTGATTTCGATGGAATAGATCCATGGCCTTTTCCCGATATACTTCCAATCGATCCGTCTGCCGAATGGGTCCCTCATCCCAGTCCAGCCCGGTCCACTTCATGCCGTCCATGATCGCTTGAATGGCTTCTTCGGTCGAGCGATCTCGATCGGTATCCTCAATACGAAGGATAAAGGTTCCCCCTGTATGTCTGGCGAAAAGCCAATTAAACAAGGCTGTTCGCACACCTCCAATATGGAGGTATCCTGTGGGGCTCGGCGCAAATCTTACACGTATATTGTTCATGGTGCAGGGAGACCTTTCTTGTTTTTCACTCGCTCAACCTCGGGTGGGTATAGACACGCCCGTTGTTACCATGCTCATCATCGGTTGTAAAGGCTTGCTGTTCTGAGCATTAGCTTGCCTTTCCAGACTCCTCCCCGTAGAATTTACGGTATGAATTGTTCCGGTTTCGAGTAAGGAGATCCCCGCATGATTCGGTTAATTCGAGAAGGTTCCTCAAAATATCCTTGGATTCTCAAAGGGATTATTCTGGCCATTGCCGTCACGTTTGTTGTGGGCATGGGCTGGTATGGATATGAAGCCTCACAACCGAATGCAGTGGCCACCGTCGGCCCTTATACCGTGACCAAACAAGAATACCTTCGTGCCAAACAACGGTATTATCGTTTCTATCGCGACCAGCTCAAACAAGAAGACGTGAAGGACGACACGATCCAACAATTGGCCATTGATAGCTTGATCACCAACAAATCCTGGCAAGTATTGGCCGATGAGTTGGGGCTCTCTATCTCCTCACAGGAGCTTCATGATGCCATTGTGAATCAAAACGACTTTCAAAAAGATGGTGTATTCGATCCGGACTATTATCAGCGTCTCTTAGCGGCCAACCGCATGAAACCCAATGAGTATGAGAAGCAACGTCGCAATGAATTACTCATTGAAAAAGCCCGCCTACTTGTCTCGGAAGCCACCACCCTGACCCCTGCCGAACTTCAGGAAGTCAAAGATCTTCACGCCCGGCAAACCTTGGACGGCGCCGAACCAGACATGACGATGTTTGAACAAATTAAGATGCAATTCGTACTGCAAAAAAAACAACGTGCCATGCAGGCTTTTCAAGCGGCACTCCGCGCCCGTGGAGATGTGACAATCCACCAAGAATTGCTATAACCCGTCAGCCATCAAGGAACATGTGAAATTTGAGAAGCCCGAAGCAAGCGACAAGAGTGACTTCTACCCGACCTTTCTCGTTCCCTTCCATATCTTTATTGACTTTCTTCTCTACAGTTTTTTTTGCACTTCGCACTTGTTACTCAATAAGCATCGCATCGCCATAACTGTATAACCGATACCGTTCCTCCACCGCGTGGGCATAGGCTTTTCTGACAGTTTCCAATCCTGCGAAGGCGGAAACTAACATCAGCAGAGTGGTCTCGGGAAAATGGAAATTTGTCATTAAGACATCGACGACCTGAAATTGAAATCCTGGAAGGATGAAGAGCCGGGTCTCTCCAGATCCAGCCCGCAACTTTCCTTGTGTATCGACGACCGATTCCAAGCTACGAGCCACAGTCGTTCCCACCGCCACCACCCTGCCCCCGCATTTCCGGGTATCGTAAATCTGTTGGACCACGTTTTCTGAAACCTCGAACCATTCCGCATGCATCTGATGCTCTTCAAGCACCTTTGTTTTGACGGGTTGAAAGGTACCTAACCCCACATGCAAGGTAATCGTGACGCAACGAATATTATTATCTGAAAGGGATTGAAGAAGGTGTGGAGTAAAATGCAGGCTCGCCGTAGGCGCGGCGACCGCCCCTTCAGCCTGAGCAAACATCGATTGATAATCGGTTCGATCTTGCCAAATAGGTTTTCGTTTGAGATATGGCGGTAAGGGCATCTCCCCATGCTCCTGTAAATAGGATTGGACCGTTCCAGGTCCCAACCATTGAATGATGGTTCGTTCAGGCTTTTTCCCCACAACCTGTGCTTGCCCAGACCCATGGAACTCCATTCGTTGCCCTATGCCGACTCGCCCCTTGATCAGAACTTCCGCATGTACAGCATCAATTTCTTTGACAAACAGCATATCAATACTCCCACCACTCGGAACTTTTTTCCCGAAAAGTCGGGCAGGAATCACTTTAGTATCATTCACCACCAGTAAATCACCGGACCTGAGCATCTTCGGCAAATCTTTGACCTGTCGATCAATGATTTGTCCCTGATGTCGTTTGAGGACTAACAAGCGGGCATGATCTCGCGGATGAATGGGATACTTCGCGACCAGGGAGGGGTCGAACGGAAAATTGAAATCAGAAAGATTCATGGCCAACTCATGAGGAACTCACTGAAGATTAGTTGGCGGAGGAAAGATTGACCTGCGCTAACGACAACAGGGTAGTACCGGGATAATAATGGCGCAAGATAGATTGATAGTCATACCCCAATTCCGCCATCTCCCGCATACCCCATTGACACATGCCGACGGCATGTCCTGCACCATGCCCCACGACCTTAACTTCAGAACCTACTGATTTGATGGAAAAATTCGTACTGAAAATTTTTGAATACCCCACAATCCGCCTCAAATCCTGCCCACGGAGAATAATTTCTCCACGGGAATGCAGGAGGCGAATTCGATCGACACGTCCCGATGGGGTAAAGGTATAGGGGGTGAGAGTGGCCACAGCTCCGACATCGTACCCTTCCTTCTGTAATTGTTTTTCGAGGTACTCAAAGGAAAAGGCGGTCTGCCAATCATAGCGTGGAGCCTGATCATCAAAAGGACAGTCGACCCCTTTCAAATAGGGTAAATCTAAAGCCCACACATACAGAGCGTCTTCCGTCGGACCGGCCGCCGTTGAGGAATACGCTGCATAGATAGGTCGTCGATCATAGGTCACTACTTGCCCCCTGGTCTCGGCAACCGCTTGTAGCACGGAATCATGACGCGGGGCATGCCCATGGTACACTTGATCTTGCACACTGGCAAAGACATCAAAGGGTTGATCTTGATTCTCGACTTGTTTATAGAGCACGTACGTACGAGCAGCCACTGCTTGGGCTTTCAGAGCTTCTTGCGGCCACTTCGGACTCACTTCTCCTGATACGACACCAGCCACATACTTCTCAAGATTTATTCGATTTATCGCGGCCAAGCCCGATGAGACTATTCGAATCTCCAGTGGGCCTCGAACCGTCCATTCATTCTTTGAATTCTTCTGCACCGCCTTTGCTGCCTTGGCCAGAACTTTTACCTGGTAAACCCCGCTGCCCCCTTGTACCCATATCGCAGAAGCCGAAATTGGTCTCTTATTCAAAAGCAGCATGGTCCCTTGTAGCTGGACCGTCACCTTTTGAGAAACACTAAACTTCTTGCCAGATGGAATTTTTAGAGAAAATGGCGTAGAAGATTGGATGGAAAGGATACTGGCGGAATCAGTCAACCCCAACCGGATTTCATGTTCAACCGCCCAAACATCTGATAGAGGAACTAAAACAAAAGAAAGGAAGAGTACCGTTCTGCAAAAGGTGGTTCGCCACATCCTCACAAGGATTTTACCGTTTAAATATGTTGAAAAGGACATACAAAAGTAAACTGCCGATGACACTCAACAAGATACTCGTTGCCAAGGGAATATAAATGATCACATTTTCACGTTTGATGACCCAATCGCCTGGGAGTCGCCCGAGCCATCGCAAGCCGTTTCCTGGATCTTCCCATTTCTCTAGAAGCATCAGCACCCCACCAATTACTAAAAGCAACAAACCCAGGGCAGCCAAGCTTTTTCCTACCCCCATCATCTCCATCATATTCTATCACCGAAAGAGAACCTCGGCGATTTGCACAGCATTTAAGGCCGCACCTTTTCGTAAATTATCCGCCACGACCCATAAATTCAAACCGTTGGGAATGGACTCATCTTCTCGCACACGCCCTACATACACATCATCGGTTCCTACCACATCAATGGCCAATGGGTAGAGATTGCGGCTGGGATCATCATACACTTGTACCCCGGAAGCCACCGACAGAAGCGCGCGTGCCTCGTTTGCACTGATTTTTCGTTCGGTTTCAATATTGATCGATTCCGAGTGGCACACAAAAACCGGCACACGAACAGTGGTTGCCGTCACTTGAATCGATGAATCGCCAAATATTTTTTGCGTTTCATTCACCATTTTCATTTCTTCTTTAGAATACCCATTCGGCAGGAAATCATCGATGTGCGGCAAACAATTAAAGGCAATCTGATGAGGATACACCTCAGTTTGTATCTCGCTCATTCCTAACAATTTTCGCGTTTGGTCGGCCAATTCCTCCATGGCTTCTTTTCCCGTTCCCGATACCGACTGGAAAGTCGTAACAATAATCCGCTTGATTTTAACGGCATCATGCAACGGCTTAAGCGCCACGACCATTTGTATGGTCGAACAGTTAGGATTCGCAATTAACCCCTGATGCTGGTCGAGGGCCAGGGCATTCACCTCAGGCACGACCAGCGGCACCTTAGGATCCATTCGCCAGGCCGAACTATTATCAACCACCACCGCTCCGGCTTGTACCGCGATCGGGCCAAATTCTCTACTGACACCCGCTCCAGCAGAAAACAACGCGAGATCAACCCCTGAAAAGGAATCTGCTTGTAGCACCCTCACGGGAAGTTCCTTCCCCTGAAACGTGACTTCATTTCCTTCTGAACGAGCAGATGCTAAAGGAATTAATTCTCCGACGGGAAACCCTCGCTCTTCGAGTACCTGAATCATTTCAGTTCCCACAGCGCCGGTTGCTCCCACAATGGCAACGGTATAGGCAGGTTTTTTCCTCATCATTATCTGGTTACGTGGCGACGATATAACGAATGCGGTGATTAAAGGTATCGGCAATGGCGACATGCCCGAAGGAATTGACCGCCACCCCAAAGGGAAAGTTCAACGAGCTCTCAGTCGGTAATTGACCATCGCCGGAATAAGAGGCCTGCCCCGTACCAGCTACCACACTCATTTCTTTTTTTTGCGAATCCCATTGCCGAAGCAGGTGATTATCCGAATCAGTAATCAGTACATGACCATCCGCAGTTATGGCAATCCCATAGGGCCGCGATAATGCGGTGGCCCGTTCATTGCTTCCTCGTTCATAACGAAATTCTTGTCCGTCCCCGGCAAATGTGGAAATGATGCCTGTTGCCTTATCAATCTTCCGAATGCGTCCGTTAAATGTGTCCGCCACATAGAGATTCCCTTGGACATCAAGCGCCAAACCGCTGGGTCCAGCCAAGCTGGACTCCGTAGCTCTCATTCCATCACCGTTGTACCCTGAGTCACCTGTTCCGGCCACTGTGGTAACCATGTGCGTTTGAAGATCAAGCATGCGAATTCGGTTGTTGCTCTGATCGGCTATATATAAGTGCGTTTCATGGATAGCCAAAGCGACGGGTTCATTCAACGTCGTCGTGATCCCAGAACCACCATCACCACTCCATTTGGTCTGTCCGGTGCCCACCACAGTTTGAATCACTCCAGTCTGCGCGTCGACACACCGAACACGGTGATTCAATGTATCTGCAATATAGAGCCTCCCGTCCTGATCGACGACGACAGCGGATGGAAAATTCAATAATGCCTGAGTTGCCAATCCTCCATCTCCCGCGAAACGATCTCTTCCCATTCCTTGTCCAACCACATACCGAACCGTCCCGCTTAGATCCGGTGTTTGGGTATAGGCGCGATCTGGACTATCTTCAACATCCGCCAATGGGTCAATCTCATCACTTGGTTCTTTACTCATCATGGGGATACCGGGAAAAGGGTTACTTGCTGTCATCCTAGATATGGGAGGCGCTAATCCAGCCACCGTTTCGATGAGACCTGAGCCTTGTAACACTCGTCGAATGGCATGATTCTCTGAATCCGCTATATACATATTCCCTTCAGCATCAAAGCAGAGGTTTTTTGGTTCATTCAAACATGCCAAGGTTGCTAAGGCCCCGTCTCCCCCATAGCCCGGTTCTCCTCTGCCAGCAACCGTCGCCAACATTCCCTTTGGACAATGCTCTATCATCCTACGAGCGCTTTCAATTGTTTGACAATCTGATCGCCCATTTCTCGTGTACCGAGAAGTGTTGTCTCAGAGCTTTCAATATCCTTCGTGCGATACCCTTGTTCGAGAGTGTTTTGGATAGCGGTTTCGATAAGTTGGGCTTCTTCGGATAAATTGCAGGCATAGGTCAACATCATGGCCACAGACGCCATCATACCGATAGGATTGGCAAGATTTTTCCCTGCGATATCCGGTGCACTACCATGAATAGGCTCAAACATGCCAACCGTTGCCCCTACACTAGCGGAAGGAAGCATACCAATCGAGCCCGTCAGCATAGCGGCTTCATCGCTTAAAATATCGCCAAACAAATTTGTCGTGACAATGACATCAAACTGCTTGGGGTAGCGAACTAATTGCATCGCACAATTATCCACGTACATATGACGCAATTCGACATTGGGAAAACTCTGGTGCACCTTAATCACTTCCCGCCGCCAAAGTTCTGAAGATTCCAGGACATTGGCCTTATCGATGGAATGTACCAGCCCGCGACGCTTTTTGGCCGCTTCAAATGCTACTTCTGCAATCCGACGAATTTCTTCAGTGGTATAGACTTCGGTATTAAATCCTCGGTGGCCCATTGTGGTTGATTCGATACCCTTAGGTCTCCCAAAATAGATACCGCCGGTCAACTCACGGACAACCAATACATCGATACCATCAATAATCTCCGGCTTTAAGCTGGATGCGTCGATCAGAGGAGAATACATTTTCGCCGGCCGAAGATTCGCAAAGAGCCCAAGTTGCTCTCGCAACCCCAAGAGGGCTCGCTCCGGTCGTCGTTCATACTCCAATCCTTCCCATTTTGGACCGCCTACGGCCCCCAAAAGAACCGCATCGCTGGACTTCGCTAATTCCAAGGTTTCAACAGGTAATGGTATTCCCGTGGAATCAATCGCTGCGCCTCCGACCTGTGCGGTGGTCAGTTCAAATTTTCGTCCACAGGCTTGCCCAATGATCTCAAGGACTCGAACCGCTTGAGGCATGATTTCAGGGCCGATACCATCACCGGGTAATACCGTAATTCGTGTACTCATCACTCCTCCACTAGACCAGAATCAATAAAATATTGAGATCGCCATGGACGACCTTCGCGTCTGTTACCAATTTACGGAAACACGCTCCGCTATGAGAGATGTGGTGAACAGTCGGGCTTCTGCGTAACCGAGGATGGGGTCGGAGCACAATCCACGTTAACACAACCCAATTTTTTGTTCGGCCCGGGCATGGCGTTCCACTAAATCGGCTAATTTATTGAGCGCGTTGAGGTAGGCTTGAGCAGATGCGATGATGATATCCGTATCAGAACCATGACCCGTCACTACATCTCCATTTTCTTCAACCCGGACGGATACTTCTCCCTGGGCATCCGTCCCCCCGGTAATGGCTTTCACAATGTAAGCCCGTAGGTGGCTTTTGGTTTCAGTCAAGGAGGCTATGGTGCGATAGACGGCATCCACCGGCCCGTCACCTGTGCCTGTTTGGCTGGCCGATTGGCCGTTCATGGTTAATTCCACGGTGGCGGTTGGTGGGTCCTTCAATCCGCTTTCCACGCGTAAACCTTTTAATGAATACCGTTCCGGAACTTTTGTCACTGCTTTATTGATAATCGTTTCCAAATCTTCTTCGAATAATTCTTTTTTCTGGTCGGCTAACCGCTTGAATCGTTCAAACGCCTCCTGTAGTTCCTGATCTGTGAGCGTATAGCCTAACTTCGCCAGCTCCTCTCGAAAAGCATGACGACCTGACAATTTACCCATGACCAATCGGCTCTGGGTTAAACCAATCGATTCCGGTTGCATGATTTCATACGTATTTTTGTCTTTGAGCAGGCCGTCTTGATGAATGCCTGAGGTATGAGCAAAGGCATTCGTCCCCACAATCGCTTTATTAGGCTGCACCACCATTCCCGTAATGTTACTCACCAAACGACTGGCCTTCGAAATTTCCTCCGTGTGGATTTGGGTATCAGCCTGATAGAAGTCCTTGCGTGTGCGCAGTCCCATGGCGATTTCTTCCAAGGAGGCATTGCCGGCTCGTTCGCCGATGCCGTTGATCGTACATTCCACCTGGCCGGCTCCCGCATGAATAGCGGCCATGGAATTCGCCACGGCCAGCCCCAAATCGTTATGACAATGTACCGAGATGATAGCCTGGTCCATACCTCGAACCCGTTGACGTAACGTTCGGATTATTTCTCCAAACTCCTGCGGAGTCGTATAGCCCACTGTGTCAGGGATATTGACGGTGCCCGCCCCAGCCTCAACCACAGCCTCGACCACTTCACAGAGGTAGGACAGATCCGAGCGGGTGGCATCCATAGGAGAATATTCCACATCAGCCACATAGCTTCTAGCATGTTGCACCATTTCCACGGCTTTCTTGAGAGCTTCCTCACGACTCATTCGAAACTGGTGTTTCAAATGAATATCTGACGAAGACAAGAAGGTGTGGATACGGCATTTCGGCGCTCCCTTTAGAGCCTCCCATGCCCGATCAATGTCTTCCGGTTTCGCACGAGCCAGACTACAGATCACCGGCCCCTCAACTTCCTGCGCAATCCGATGAATCGCTTCAAAATCACCGGGGGAGCTGAAGGCAAATCCGGCCTCAACGATATCCACATTCAGACGGGCCAGTTGCTTGGCCACAAGGAGCTTTTCTTCGATATTCATGCTGGCGCCGGGAGACTGCTCCCCATCCCGCAACGTGGTATCAAAGATCCGAATCATTCGTGTCATGATTGGAGTCCTCCTTGTTGAGGTCGCTTTTGGTCCTCCATAGTTCTCATTCTTCTATTATTTAGGAAACTCATCTGTTGAGACATCGGCTTGGGTTTTTTCCCCTGTCAGACCGGCCACCATTTTCCAGCCTTGCTCCACCACTCCCGACAAGGCATAGACTGCGAAGACCACGAACAACATGGCTTGCGGATACGCCAACACTGCCATAAAAATAAGCACCGCATAGACCAAATAATTAAAATGATGATGCTCTTGCGCCTTTAATTCTTTCAGACTGCGATAGCGAAAGGTGCTGACCATCAAAAACGCCAGAGATAGGGTAAGGATAATTCCAAGAATCGGCTTCAGGCCCTCACTCAATGCCATAACATGATGGTCAAAAATCACCAATGTGGCGATGACCCCGGCCGCACCGGGGATAGGTAGGCCGGTAAACGGTTTGTCATTATTATTCGTGGTCGCTAAGACGTTGTGCCGCGCCAAACGAAGCGCACCGCAAGCCACGAACGCAAACATGACTGCGGCTCCTAGCATTCTGGGGGTACTCAAGGCCCAGACATAGATTAACAAACCTGGGGCTACCCCGAACGAGACGACATCTCCCAAGGAATCATATTGCAATCCAAAGTCACTGGTACTTTTCATGAGCCGCGCCGTCGTCCCATCCAAAACATCAAAGACTATGGCCACCAAAACAGCGATGGCTGCTGCTTCAAAGTTTTCTCCAAAGACAAAAAGAATCGCAGCAAGGCCACTAAATAAATTCCCCGTGGTCAGAATATTCGGAATCAGTGAGACGACTCGTCGTCTTCGTGGTTGTTTCATGAATGTTCCGCGCATGGCACCTCCGCGAGGATCGAAGATCCCCCTTTTACATTTTCCCCCATTTGAACCCGTATTGTGCTTGATTGGGGGAGATACACATCCATTCGTGACCCAAAACGAATAAGGCCAAACCTTTCGCCTTTTTTCACCTCTTCGCCTGGCACCGCCCAAGATACGATTCGCCTTGCGATCAATCCAGCGATTTGCACACACAAGATTTTGACGCCATCAGATCGACGAAGCATTAGGGCATTTTGTTCATTCCCGCTAGAGGCACCAGGATGATTGGCCATCATAAATTTTCCGGGTTGGTACACCATGTTTTCCACACATCCGCCAATGGGCATCCTATTGATATGGACATTAAACACATTCAAAAAAATACTAATGCGAATACTGGGCTCTTTCAAATACCGCGGTTCGAATTCCGATTCAATTGCGACAACTTTCCCATCACCGGGCGCCACGACGATTTCCTCACCCGGAGGAATCACGCGGGGAGGATTTCGAAAAAACCAGCCTGTAAAAAGAGTCAGAGAGCCGACCAGACAGGTTGGCCACCCCCCTCCCAGGGCCCAAATCCCAAGAGTAAGCATGCACCCTGTGAGAATAAAGGGAATGCCTTCTTTGGCGACGGGTATCCCTTGAGCCCGGTCAGCCATGGGTGCAACACCCCATCAATTCTTCTGTTTATCCACGAGTTGATCTTTTTGCAGCCACGGCATCATACCACGCAGGCGTGCACCGACTTCTTCTATCGGATGTTCCTCACCTTTTTTCAAAAGCGCATTGTACACCGGACGATTCGCTTGGTTTTCTAACACCCATTCCCGAGCGAATCGACCGCTTTGAATTTCGTGTAATATGCGCTTCATTGCTCGCTTGGTTTCGCCAGTCACAACCCGTGGACCTCGTGTGACATCCCCATATTTCGCCGTCGTACTAATGGAATATCGCATGTTCGCGATACCGCCTTGATAAATCAGATCGACAATCAACTTGACCTCATGCAAACATTCGAAATAGGCCATTTCCGGAGAATATCCAGCTTCGACCAGTGTTTCAAAGCCTGCTTGAATAAGTGAGGTTAACCCTCCACAAAGAACGGCCTGTTCACCAAAGAGATCGGTTTCGGTTTCTTCCCGGAAAGAAGTTTCAATCACTCCTGCGCGAGCTCCACCAATGGCATTGGCATAGGCCAGTCCAACTTTCGCCGTATTTCCACTGGGATCTTGATGAACCGCTAGCAAACATGGCACTCCCGTTCCTTTGATATATTCGGACCGCACCAAATGGCCTGGGCCCTTGGGGGCTACCATGAACACATTCACATGGGCATCGGGTTGAATTTGTCCGAAATGAATATTGAACCCATGACCAAAAGCCAGATAGGCCCCATGCTTCAAATTTGGAGCAATATCGACATTAAAAATAGCCGCCTGACGCTCGTCGGGCGCTAGAAGCATCACCACATCGGCTCCCTTCACGGCATCCTTCACGGGCATAACTTTTAATCCGGCCGCTTCGGCCTTATTCCAAGAAGATCCCTCGCGAACACCTACCACCACATGAATTCCACTATCCCGCATATTCAGGGCATGGGCATGGCCCTGACTGCCAAACCCAATAACCGCGACGGTTTTTTTCGCCAAGCTTTGTGGATCCACATCTTTTTCATAAAAAATTTTCATGATGCACTCCTCGATGGAAATTTAAAAAACACTGTTATTGGCCCAACCACCCGTAGTGGCTGGAGTGCCGTAGTTATCAAACCAAATTGGGTCAGTCTGATTAGTTCGCTTTCGCCAGCGGTCGGGTTTGGGCTTGCGTGGGGCGTGTGGGCTCTCGTCCGATAGCAATCCGGCCGGTCCGCACCAATTCTTTAATACCTAGCGGTTGGAGTAAATTGATAATGGCTTGGACCTTTTTCACCTCTCCCGTCACTTCAATGGTATAGCTGGTTGGAGAGGAATCAAGTACATTGGCTCGAAAAATATCTGCAATGCGCAGGGCTTCAGCCCGATCTTCAGGACGAGTATGCACCTTAATTAAGGCTGTCTCCCGTTCGACAAACTCACTTTCGCTGATATCCACCACCTTTATCACATCAATGACCTTGTTCAACTGTTTCATGATCTGTTCAATAATGCGGTCATCTCCATTGGTCACGATGGTCATCATCGAGACAGAAGGATCTAACGTAGGAGCCACAGACAGACTTTCAATATTAAACCCACGCCCACTAAACAACCCGGCCACACGTGACAACGAGCCGAACTTATTTTCCACAGTTAACGAAATAATATGTTCCATATTTCCTGCTTCTACGCTGTCAACACCGTATCGGAATCTGCTTGAACAGACGTTTTATGAGTCGATTTGGGTTTTTCTAACTCCGGAGGATCAGCCAGCAGCATTTCATGGTTACATCCACCGGCAGGAATCATAGGATAACAATTTTCATATTGATAAACCGGAACATCTACAAAGACGGGCCGGTCAATAGCCAGGGCTTCCTGAATGCCAGCGTCGACATCTCCCACTTTTTCAATACGAATACCTGCTGCGCCGTAGGCTTCGGCCAACTTCACAAAATCCGGAACATTATCCAAATAACTACACGCATACCGTCCTTCATAGAACAGGTCTTGCCATTGACGGACCATCCCATGAAAGCGGTTATTGATTACAAACACCTTCACCGCCAGTTTCTCAATCACGGCTGTCGCCAATTCTTGCGTATTCATTTGAATACTGCCATCCCCAGCGATACAGAGTACCAATCGATCGGGGAAAGCGGCTTGGGCACCCATAGCTGCAGGAAAGCCAAACCCCATCGTCCCCAATCCTCCGGAGGTCAGCCACGTTCGAGGATTCTTTAATTTAAAATATTGAGCCGACCACATTTGATGTTGCCCCACATCCGTCGACAAAATGGGATCACGGTCTGCGGTTAAATGGTACAACCGATCGATGAGGTATTGGGGCTTAATTTGGGATTCAGGATCTTGTGTATAGGCCAGGGGATGCTCCTGCTGCCAAAGGGCAAGCTGGTCCCACCACGGCTTACGACGTTCCTTTTGGTTACCATTCACGGTCGCTCTCAAAATATTATTCAGTTCGATTAAGACACGTTTACAATCACCCACGATAGGAATATCCACGTGGATATTTTTTCGAATCGACGTAGGATCAATATCGATATGAATGATTTTAGCCTTTGGACAAAATTCAGAAACCTTCCCGGTCACCCGATCATCAAATCGAGCACCAATGGCAATCACCAAATCCGAGTAATGCATGGCCATATTCGCCACATATGTCCCATGCATGCCCAGCATACCCAGTGATAGCGGATGATTGCCTGGAAACGATCCCAAGGCCATCAGGGTCATGTCCACAGGAATATGCGTCATCTCGGCAAGTTCTTTTACTTCCGCAGACGCACCGGAAAATTGTACCCCGCCGCCAATATACAGAATCGGCCGTTTCGATTTTATAATCGCATCCGCCGCTTGCTTAATCTTCCATTTACTCCCATCATAGGTGGGGTTATAACCACGGATCGAAACCGATTTCGGGTAATGAAACTCACCCTTGTCCATGGAAATGTCTTTGGGAATATCCACTAACACTGGACCCGGCCTTCCCGTCGTGGCGATGTAGAAGGCCTCTTTAATGGTTTGAGCCAAATCATTCACATCTTTAACCAAAAAATTATATTTTGTGCAGGGACGACTCAAGCCAACATTGTCGGCCTCCTGAAAAGCATCGTTGCCGATCATCCCAGTGGGGACTTGGCCGGAAAAACACACCATTGGCACAGAATCCATATAGGCATCAGCCAGCGCCGTAATGACATTGGTCATCCCTGGCCCCGAGGTAATGAGGGCAACTCCTGGCTTCCCTGTGGCTTTGGCATAGCCTTCTGCCATATGTCCGGCACCTTGCTCATGCCGCGTTAAAATGATTCGAATATCTTTTTGTTGATGCAAAACATCAAAAATTTTCAGGACCACGCCGCCCGGAAGGGCAAAAATGGTATCTACACCTTCACGTTTTAAGGATTCCAAAAAAATTTCTGCGCCAGTCAGTTGCATGATACTCACCTTTTGATTAAAAGACTGATGTAAACCTGAACCGTAACCTCAAATACCCTTAGGCATCTCAAATTTTCTGGGGAACTTTCCCCAGAAACACCTTCTTCCCTTCCCAAAAAGTAGAGGGAACCCCTCAAAATAAATACGTAATGGTAATCCTTGCCGTTTTTTTAAGTCAACAAGTATTGTAGCAGGATCTTTGCAATTACGAAATACAGGGGCAAGAAATCAGCTAATTTTAAGTATCTGGATCAGGAGCCCTCTTCTCAATAATGATGTGGAAACCAAAAATTCAACAACTGGCTCAAACCCATCTTTTACGAGAATTATGCGTAACAGAGTCCGCGTGTGGCCCAATCGTGTCATTAAATGGGCAAGAACTTCTCCTCTTTGCTTCCAATGATTATTTAGGATTGGCAAACCATCCCCAATTGAAGCAGGCCGCCTGCAAGACCATTGAGCAATTTGGAGTGGGTTCCGGAGCTTCACGATTAATTTCTGGAACGCTCGAACCTCACCACGATTTGGAACAGACCCTAGCCAATTTTTTTGGGACAGAGACCTCATTGATTTTTAGTTCTGGGTATGCGGTCAATACCGGAATTATTCCTAATCTTATCTCTCAGGATGGCCTCATCTTCGCAGATCGTCTGTGCCATGCAAGCCTGATTGATGGTTGCCGCTTGAGTGGAGCAAGGCTACGAGTTTTCCGACACAACGACCTCGATCATCTGAAATCTCTTCTTTTCAAACACGGACGCACCCACTCTATCCTCATCGTCACCGAAGGCGTATTTAGTATGGATGGGGACCTCGCCCCACTTCCAGAGATGGTACTTTTGGCTAAAGAATTCAACGCCACGCTTTTGTTAGACGATGCCCATGGAACCGGGGTCATGGGTGCAACAGGCCGTGGAACGCTTGAACATTGGGGCATAAAATCCGACAGCATTTTTCATATGGGGACCCTCAGCAAAGCGTTAGGCTCCAGCGGAGGGTTCATTACAGGAACAAGAGATTTCGTCGCATTTCTGATTAATAGCTCACGCTCTTTTATTTTTAGTACGGCGGCTCCACCAGCCTTAGCAAGAGCCGCACAGGTTGCCATCCATCTCATTCAGGAAGAACCCGAACGACACACTCGCCTATGGGAAAATCGGGAGCACATGTTTCAGGGATTACAAGCCATGGGGTTCAGGATGCCTCCCACAGAAAGTCCAATCCTCCCTATCATCATCAACGATCCTGAACTCGCTGTTGAAATGAGCCGCCATCTACGCCAAAAGGGTCTGTTTATTCCCGCCATTCGCCCGCCTACCGTACCGGCGAACTCCAGTCGTCTGCGGATTACCGTCACGGCTGATCATTCCATTCAACAGATCGATACCGCACTCAAGGTCATTCAAGAGGTCGGGCACACTCTCCACCTCCTATAACTCTCGATTTTTTCTCTCTCAATCACATGGTTTGACGCTAGGCTTCCCCCAATTCCATGAGATTCAGGAAGGGGCAAGACCGAAGAATATCTGGTATTCAAGAAAATCCTAGCCCATTCCGACAAGATGACCAAGAAGTTCATAGCCCCCATAAATACAGGAAAAAATTGCCTTTTATTGAGGCAGACCCCATTCTCCCGCTCATAAAGCAAAAAACATGATGCCAACACAAACTAAAAAACAAATATTCGAGGGGAAATTCGAGATTCAAGGTGAAATATCAAAAGGCCAAACCGGCACGATTTATTATGGCTATGATATTGAGCTTCGCCAAGAAGTTGCCATTAAAATCTACCATTCACACCTTAATGGACGATTGATCCGTGGCCGCGCTTTTGTGGAAAAATCAAAACCTCTTCTTTTAATCGATCATCCCAATCTCATCAAAATTTTCAAGGTCGAACAACATGAGGATACTCCCATCGTCTTTATGGAATTTTTTGATGCACCTAGCCTCCAGCAAATGATTCGCAACAAGGGCCCACTCCTCGTCCATGACATGTTGATTCTAGCCCGTGAGATCACTGAAGTCCTCGTGCATATCCATTTTCAAGGTATCATTCACGGCACCCTTCATCCCGGCCACGTCTTGGTTGGTCCTCAAGGACAAATCAAAGTGATGGATCTGGGCCTCTCTTGGATCTTAATGGATATTCTGGCGAATGGTGATGAAGAACTTCTTCGCCCCTTACCATATTTTCCCCCGGAAATTGCCAAGGGTGAACTCCTAAATGTAAGCAGCGATTTGTATTCTCTCGGATTCATGATGTACGAAATGCTCACCGGCACGGTACCTTACGCGGGATTACCGAAAACTTCCATCGTTGGGAAATTGGCATTCGACCAAGCAGACCCCACGTTTGATTTTCCTGACTCAGCCCCGGAAGCTATTTGCGAACTCATCCAAGAGATGACACGGAATAAAAGCCAGCAGCGTCTTCAGGATGCCACGTATGTCCTTACCATTATCAATCAACAACTATCTAAACTCCCCTTGAGTAAGGATAGTTCATTTCTACCTCGCGCGGCTCCGAACACACCACCACCCATCCACACAGAACCAATCAAATCTTCACAGGCCACCGCATCAACGGACGTAACTGCTTCGCAAGCTTCGGCACCAACAAAACCAGCCCAAACTCAATCTCCAGCAGTCCAACGCCCTCGAAAGTCCATGGACTACAGGCAAGGTCAGAGGACCTCCATATCCAAAAAAATTGGCTTAACCCTAGGGATTCTCCTTTTACTGTGTGCTGCTGGAGCTGTCGGCTACTGGTATCGGGACCTCCTAGATCCACGCATCTCGCTTCCTGACACCCAAACATATTTTCCAGAAATGGAACCTAGGGTGCCACAAACCCAGGCAGTTAAAAGTACTCTCTCCCCACTTCCAAATCTCGAACCAACGTCTGAATCAAGTACGCAGGCCATAGATCCTCACAATCCCGATTCCCAACTCGACTCATTAAACGCAGTGACCACAACGGACATGGATCACACCGCAGGGCTATCTCCGACGTCTGTTTCCAAACACCAGGACCTTGCTCCCCCTCCCATTTCAGTTCCCTCACCAACGGGAGGGGAACCGCTTACGATGAACCCAGAAAGTACTTCACCACAAACGACAACCACTTTGAATAAAGAAATTACCCAGCCACCAACCCCCAATGAACCAACGCCAGCAAAAAATCATGATTCGACTCAAAACCGGCCCTCCTTAAACCAGGTCCCGACTCCAAATAATCAAGCCCCTTCTCCCCTCAGTCCAGCGGAACAAGAAGTTGCACCCTTTTCCACTCCGAAAGTGAGACAGAGAGCTTTTCTACAAGATTCTACTAATGCGCCAAACAAAAAAATCCAACGACAGAATAATGAAGCTACTACATCCTCAACATCAGCAGAAAAACCCACCCATGAGCCGACGGACACAGAAATCGAGGAACTCCTCCAGCAACTTGAGTCCACCACTCCTTAACTTTTTTGGTCCCCTATTCCCTACTAAGTTCAGATTGAAACCATTTACCTTTATTGAACATCGAGCACCTCAAATGGCATTGTTCCGATTCTCATCATCTCCTATAATCATGACACCAATCGCTAATCCTATTCTCATGTATCCAACGTTACATCCTACGTGTTAGCTAAAGTTCATAGTTTGGGATTAGTCGGGTTGGAGGCCAATCTCATTGAGATTGAGGTGGATCTTGGCGGCGGATTGCCCCAATTCTCCATCGTCGGTTTGCCTGATGCGACGGTGCGAGAGAGCCGTGATCGTGTACGTTCAGCCCTTAAAAATACCGGCTTCCGATTTCCTCCCAAAAAAATTACGGTCAATTTAGCGCCCGCGGGAATCAAAAAAGAAGGGGCTGGGCTAGAACTGGGTATTGCCATCGGCATCCTCATTGCCGAAGGCATTCTCTCTCAAGAATGCGTCTCGCCGTATTTATTCGTGGGAGAATTAGCGTTGGACGGACGTATTAAGGAAGTCCCTGGGGCGCTCTCTATGGCCATCGCCACACATGCTCCCCAAAGTCTGGTTCTTCCGCAAGGGAATGTATTACAAGCAAGCGTGGTTGATCATGCCACCATCTATGGAGTCCAAACTCTCCCCCAGGTGGTGGAATTTCTCCAAGGCTCCCTCCTGCTATCGCCGGCCATATCCGACCCTCAAGCCTTTCAGCCCCCATCGCCCACTACTGATGAAGACTTTGCCGAGGTCGTAGGCCAGTTCCAAGCCAAACGAGCCCTCGAAATAGCCGCAGCGGGAGGACATAATCTGTTAATGATCGGACCACCCGGCTCTGGAAAAACCATGTTAGCCCAACGGCTCACGAGTATCCTACCCCCAATGAGCTTTCAAGAATGTTTAGAAGCAAGCCAAGTGCATAGTGTTGCCGGAAGTTTGTCCACGACCACACCACTACTGACCCGTCGACCCTTTCGATCTCCCCATCATACGATTTCGGAAGCAGGCTTGGTTGGTGGAGGGACAATCCCACGACCGGGAGAAGTTTCTCTAGCACATCATGGGGTCTTATTTTTGGATGAGGCACTGGAATTCAAACGACCGTTATTGGATAGTTTGCGGCAACCCTTGGAGAATGGCATGGTCACTTTAACCCGAGTCCAAGCCAGTGTGACCTATCCTGCCAAACTCATGTTAGTCGTCGCGATGAACCCCTGTCCCTGCGGCTATAGCGGTGATCCCACGCATGAATGTGTATGCACGCCCCATCAAATTCGGCGCTATCGTGGCCGCCTATCCGGACCCCTGTTGGATCGCCTGGATATTCATATTGAGGTTCCGGCCGTTCCGGTCAAAGAATTATCCGGAACAGTTCCCAGCGAAAGTTCCGAGCACATTCGACAGCGGGTTATCCAGGCTCGCGAACGACAAGTCACTCGCTACCAGAAAGAAAAAACGCTGAACAACGCCCAACTCAAGCCACGATTAGTCAAAAAATACTGCTCATTAAGTGAGGCAGGACGGATATTATTAGAACAAGCGGTGGGTAAGTTAGGTCTATCGGCTCGTGCCTATGGGCGAGTACTCCGGGTATCGCGTACCATTGCTGATCTGGCACAATCCGAGGCAATTCAACCACCTCATGTAGCAGAAGCGATTCACTATCGTACGCTAGATCGCCCCCTGTCGTCATAACAAACAACATGGAATCGTTCAAAATTTTTCGATGGTGGTTTATGATTGGGGCATTAATGGCGACAGCCGTCATTATGATTCAAGGCGGAATTCGTGATCTTATGGTAGCTCAGGAACCTTTCTGGGAAGTGAAGTTGGCCGAATTATTTCCTCCAATCATCGGTGGTGGACTCCTAGGCGGCTGCATTGCCTTAATTCTGCATCGCATTAAGAAGACCTCTACCCCTCGCTCATAGACACGCCCCCATTGTATTCAGAATATTCCCCCTAGCCAGAAGATACACTTGGTCAGTACAATACCCTGCAATTTATCCCTGATTTCATCATGGTTTTTGTAAGAAGGAGGTCTTGTGGGCATGGATGTGAAAGTCGGACCACATTGGTATCGTAATTCCAACGGAACGGTGGAAATAGAAGGGCTCCCACAAATGGAATTGGAACTTCGAAAGACCGGCGGAGTTCCCATTCGCGTCAATTTTGCCATTTTTGATTCGGGGGGAAAGCTACATGCAAAGATTGAAGCCAACTCCCTTGTTATCAATGAACAAGGAGCCTATCAATTGGAGCGATCTGATAAAGGGATCACGCTCACCTCCACCAACAACAAACGGGTTTTGACTGTTAGGGTTGAGGAGAATAACCAAGTGGAAATACCCGAAGGCGAGTTCTACACCTTGAAGGGGCACATTTTGAAAATTACCCCTCAGGAATGGTCAGTCGAGAAAGCAAAGGGAAAAGCAGGAGAAACTGACATGCAGGGAAAACCCGTTGCGGTCGGATCGTAACTCGGAAGGAAAAAACCAAGTATCAGAGCCCAATACAATCTGAATCACTCAACACGCTCAAAAAGAGACAATTCAAATTTCGGCAGCCGGAGCATGACAGTGGCCTTCACAAATGGCACACATGCGAGGAGACACCCCTTCACCAACAGCTGCAGGTCCCAACGAACAATTCAAATCCAAGGCCACCACATCAGACCCTTGATAGGTCCATAAACGGCCGCATTTCTGGCAACAATACCAAATAGTGTATCCAGGCCATTCTCGGTCACGTACCGCCATATGCCATAGATCCTTTTTCCCCGGTGCCTTGGTGAACCTTGTTACCTCGAACTTGAGTCCTTGGCCATCAAAGTTTGAACTTGAGAAGACACGGTCGGTAACCATTCGGTAAACGGCAGATCTGCATCCACGACGATTTCAATTTTCCCATTCGCCAACCGACGAACTGCACCTGGACGTTCCGGTGAAAGCGGAATTTCCACCGCCTCACGGGAAATGTCCAATTGATCAGTCAATTCCAAGATTTGGGAAATCTGTTGAAACGACACGGCTGGAAAAGCATTCACGTCATCCCCCTTTTTTATGAGAAAAAATTGTAGGGAGGTCGTACCCTCCTGTCAACGATTACCAAAACCTCGATTTGACTTAATTACCAACGAAGACTCGTGCAAAGACCTGTGCAGCCACATCTACATCTTCTCGGCAAACATTCAAATGGGTCACCGCTCGGAATGATAGCTCACCAACCGCATTCAGCAACACACCCGCATCCCGACAGGCTTCAAGTAATTGAACGGTAGAGTGCGCAGATTGTGGGATCTGAAACATCACGATATTCGTCTCCACAGATTCTAAATCAACAACCACACCAGGAATGGCCTGAAGCCGTTGCGCCAAATAATGCGCGTTAGCATGATCTTCTGCCAAACGAGTGAGATGATTTTCCAATGCATAGATTCCTGCCGCCGCCAGAATGCCCACTTGCCGCATGCCACCCCCAAATATTTTACGCAAGCGACGGAGCTTCTTGATTCGGGCCACATCTGACACAATAAGGGAACCCACAGGTGCTCCCAGCCCCTTCGATAAGCAAAACGACACTGTATCAAAACCCGCAGCATACTCACCCACCGACACCCCGGTCTTCGCCGCCGCATTAAAAATTCTGGCACCATCCAAATGCAGCGCCAGACGATGCTTTCGACCCAGATGAGTCAATTGATGGATCGTGTCCAGAGGATACACCGAACCCCCACCCACATTATGCGTCTGCTCCAAACACAACAACGTGGTGGGTGGCATATGTAAATCAGGTCGTCGAATCGCTGCCTCTACGGCATCCGGGGACAATACTCCTCGCTTTCCAGGAACCGGACACAATTGTACGCCGGACAATGACGAAGCCGATCCTCCTTCATAACGAAGGATATGGGCCGACTGTTCAACAATCACTTCATCTCCCGGTTGGGTATGCAGCCGAATCGCTAATTGATTGCCCATCACACCGGTCGGCACAAACAGTCCGGCTTCTTTTCCCAATAACTCGGCAGCCATCGTTTCCAAACGATTCACCGTAGGATCTTCACCGTACACATCATCCCCCACTTCAGCAGAAGCCATCGCTTCTCGCATTCCCGCTGTGGGTTTTGTCACTGTATCACTGCGCAAATCGATAGCAGACATATCTCATCTCCCTACAATAAAATTCCATGGAAACCATTCTATTCAACCCTGCTCTTGCGCACAAGATTTTCAGAAGGTATTCGGCTACAATTCCCCACCATGAAATTACGCCTCCTCGTCACAGGTGGTGCCGGGTTTTTAGGAACCCATCTTTTACAACGCGCTCAAAATTTTACAAGCACCGGCACACTGCATCAGACCCCGGCCACGGCTATCCCAGACGTGTCATTTCAGGTGTGCGACCTACAACAACCGCAACAAGTTAGAATACTCCTGGATCGTGTGCGGCCAGATATCATTATTCATACTGCCTGCTCGGACCAAGGAGGCCAACTAGCCGCCATCGCCCCTACAGCGGGCCTTCTGGCACAACAAACGACCGAACGGCATATTCGCTTCATCCATCTGTCCACGGACCAAATCTTTGATGGACGAACGGCTCCCTATACAGAAACCTGTACCCCCAGTCCGATCCATCCCTACGGAGAGGCAAAGGTACAGGCCGAAGATTTGGTTCGGACCATCAACCCCACTGCCACGATTATCCGTACGTCGTTACTGTATGACCTTCGTTCACCAGATCGCCAAACCAAGCAGTTAATTCACCACGCACACACGCGCGAGCCCTACCGATTATTCACCGATGAATTTCGATGCCCAGTGTGGGTGGAAAATCTAGCGGACATTTTACTGGAATTGGCAAGAATCGAATATCCAGGAATTTTGCATATTGGCGGCCCAGAACGACTAAACAGATGGGAATTGGGAAGAAGACTTCTGGAACAATTTAGGGTACAACCTACACCCAATATTCAACAAGGAACGATAGAAGAATCAAAATTGATACGTCCCTCAGATCTCACCCTCGATTCTTCCACCGCGCAAGAGCTTCTACATACACCCTTTCTCACCTTCAAAGAAGCTCGGGAAAAAGTACCACAATAATTAGGCCCAAGCGTATAAGGAGCTAGAAGCCACTCGGGTACAGACCTGAATGGTAAAATTCAAAGAATGGCTTATGGCAAGGCTTGAACCCCTTGGATGTCCAGTGCCACATTAGACACCAATGTGTTCTAGAGGATATCGATTATGAAACTTTCGACAGAACAACTTCTTCACTTCATGGGCTCATTTCCCATGACTCTTCGCTCACCTTCCATGAGCCATCTTCAAGTATCATGGTCACGGTTCCATCACTTTTTGCAAGCCCTCGGCTTCCTTTCATCGTCAACACTGCTTTATTCCCGGAGATGGTGCTGGTAAGAATTTCTATATCCGTCATCATCGTGTCCTGGACAAACTCCAATCCCAACACGATCTCCTTCTGATCTTCTGGAAGCGATGCTATGTTTTCATGCGGTATATGTTTTTTAAACTCATCCACGTCTCCTTTTAATACGGCACCACTGTAGGCGGCGTAGGCTTGTGATGGGGCGTCATGTTTTCCAGTGACATTTAAAGTAAGCGGCTTTTTCTGCAAATTAACAGAGAATGAAATGTCATAGGAAAAATGATGTCCGTCGTTTTCATTTTCAGACAACGTGGTCATCCTGCCCACAAGTTGCTTATCATCAAAAGTTGATATAGTCAGCCTCCCCTGGCCGATATCAATGTTTCGAGCCCAAACTGGATGAAAATAAATAGCTTTTCTCATACGAGGGAGAAGGTCTTGTGTCTCCCTAGAGACGGTAAATTCCAACGCTCTGACTTTTCCTTGTTCGGAGAGGCTATGAACCCCATCAGGAATCATTTCCAGAGCAATGGGATTATCAGTTAATATGACCGTAAATTCTTCACGGTATTGATCCACATACACATGCTGGATTGGTACCGTTGTCTTGTCGACGGTCATGTTCCCCTCAACGAAATTTTCAGCTCTTGCGCCATCAGATACGACCACAAGCGTCAATAAGGTTGAAGCCAAAAAGAATGCTGCATAGTAAAATCGCTTCACAAAATTGACCTCCTAAAATAATTAAAACGTTTTAAGAATGATTCATACTTATGATACTCGACTATATCAATTTTTTATTGAAAACTTCAGTTTTTTGTAGAGCTACATTTAAAGATTGCAGTGCTTGAATCGTTGCTTACGCATCAACCGAATCCATGACGACCTGTTCGATCCCATCAGGATATCCACAACCAACTTGGATAAGTTATTGAATCCTTGTCATCACACCCACGCTTCTCCTCACACTGCTCTAACCTGGACATCAAGTAGCCTAGGATCAGAACTTCCAACAATGAATTATAATCTCAGGATGCTTAGACCAATTAGCTCATCATCGAAGTGATGGAATCATTCATTGAGAAATACCTCTCTCTTTCGACTCTTCCCCTGATCCATCTGAAACTATCTCCTTTCCCAGAATATTTTGAATGGCCGACCATAGAATTTTTCCCTGGCGGAGGACCTGAACTTCCGGTTCGACTTGAAGAACTGTGGAAGGTGGACCGCCAGGTGTGCTCCCTCCATCTATGATCAAATCAATTTCTGATCCAAGATCTTCCATCACTTCTTCTGCAGTTTGAGAAGGAAATTTTCCTGAACGATTGGCACTGGTGCCGGTTAAGGGCCCGGTTTTCTGTAACAGTTCGCAGACGAAAGAGTCATGGGGTTGCCGAATTCCGACCATCCCCGAATCACTCAGTAATAGAGGTGAAATATTCAGCTTCGCTTTTAGGACCAAGGTGAGGAGTCCCGGCCAAAACTGGTGAATAAGCTTTTGGGCGATTTCCGGCACCTCGTCAACGAGTTGATTAAGTTGAGAGAGGTGACCAATTAACACAGGGAATGGTTTGTGGTCACGATCAGCTTTTATGGCTTGTAATTTTTCCAAGCCAACTGGCTGGAAGATTCCAGCGGCGAGAGCATAATAACTGTCAGTTGGAATGGCTATGAGCCCTCCTGACTGGATACAGGCAACAGCTTGTCCGTAAGTCTGAGGGGAGAGGGGAAAGTTAAATACAAAGGGGGTGGGCATGTCGTAGAGAGATTTCTTCCCTCATTCGGCGGAAGTGAAAGAATTAGGCTATGAAGATCAATGGGGAAATGTGTTACAAGACTCTGTGTGCAATGTCAGAGCGATAATACCGGCCTTCAAACTGAATTGGAGCCAGGGCTTTATAGGCTTCTTGTTGCGCCTTGCAAATGGTCTCTCCCATTGCCGTCACTCCTAGGACTCGTCCGCCATTGGTCAAAACAGCATGGTCAGATTGAGATGTTCCCGCATGAAAGACCACAACCGATTCTGAAAGTTTTTGTGGCAACCCAGAAATGGGCAAGCCAGTTTGATATGAACCGGGATAGCCCTCTGATGTCAAAACGACACAGACCGCCGATTGGTTGTGCCATGTTACTTGAATTTGATCCAAACGATGCTCCACGACCGCTTCGATAACATCCAAAAGGTCGGTTTGTAACAACGGCAAAACGACTTGCGTTTCTGGGTCGCCAAATCTTGCATTAAACTCTAGGGTGTAGGGCTTTCCCTCTTTAATCATCAACCCGGCATAGAGCACTCCATAGAATGGACTTCCTACCCGCGATAAACCCGTCACCGCGGGTTGTAAAACCTCCTCTAAGATACGTTGTAAAAGTTCTGGAGTGGCAAGCGGTGCAGGAGCATAGGCGCCCATCCCTCCAGTATTCGGTCCGGTATCCCCTTCGCCAATTCGTTTATGATCTTGGGCAGCAATCATGGGAAGAACCGTTCGACCATCAGCAAAGGCCATTACCGTCAATTCTTCACCTTCAATAAATTCTTCCAAGACTACGCGAGTCCCCGCAGCTCCAAACCGCTGTTCCCCCAACATACTCCTTACCGCTTCTTGCGCTTCGATTTTAGTGGCGCAAATGATGACGCCTTTACCTTGAGCGAGGCCATCCGCCTTCACCACAATGGGCAGATCACAGGTTTCAAGCCAACCTAAAGCCGTATCCAATTGGTCGAATGTACGAGAGACCGTAGTAGGAATGTTCTCCCGCCCCATCAACTCTTTTGCAAAGGATTTACTGGATTCAATGCGGGCAGCATTGCGGGTAGGGCCAAATATTCGCAACTTGGCCTTGCGAAAGGCATCGGCAATTCCCAACGACAACGGCAATTCCGGTCCAACGATGGTCAGATCAATCGCCTTGTCATGGGCAAAGGCCTGGAGGCCCGATAGGTCATCCACGTTTATTGAAACACATTCGGCCATTTGGGCGATGCCGGCATTTCCGGGCGCACAATAGATTTTTGATACCCTGGGCGATTGCGCAAGTTTCCACACCAGCGCATGCTCACGCCCACCATTGCCGATAACCAGAAGCTTCATGATCGTGTCAATAAGAAGAGAGAAGCGATTTTGGAAAATTCCATTCCAACCACAGTACCGGGTTGGAACAAATTTTTAATGTCGGAAGTGGCGCATACCAGTCAGAATCATCGCCACTTGTTGTTCATCTACAGCTTGAATGATTTCTTTATCGCGAATGGAGCCACCCGGCTGAATCACCGCCGTGATCCCGGCGCTGATAGCTGCATCAATGCCATCACGAAACGGGAAGAAGGCATCCGACGCCATCACACATCCTTTTATAGGTAAATTGGCTTTGATAGTGGCCAGCTTCACGGAATCCACCCGACTCATTTGCCCAGCTCCAATTCCCACCGTCTGCTGAGACGTCGCAAACACGATAGCATTGGATTTGACATGCTTGCATACTTTCCAGGCAAAATCGCATGCCTGGAATTCTTCATTGGTGGGCTGCCGCTGTGAAGGGATCGTTAAATCTCCTAAATCTTTCAAAGAACCCAAATCGCGATCTTGAACCAAGATACCGCCTACAATCTTTTTCATATCCAGAGTATCTTTATGGACAGTTTCCAACGGACCTACAGACAGCAAGCGCAAATCCTTTTTGCGCTGCAATTCGGTCAAGGCCTCTCCGGTAAAGGACGGGGCAATTAACACTTCTACAAATGTCGAAGTCACCTCCTTGGCCATAGCCAGATCGACCTCCCGATTACAAGCGATCACCCCGCCAAAAGCCGACACCGGGTCGGTTTCGCGCGCCCGCACATAGGCTTCAACCGGGGTATCCCCCAACGCTACCCCACAAGGATTATTGTGTTTGACAATGACGACAGCGGTTTCATCAAATTCTTTGACTAACTCTAACGCCGAGTTGGCATCTAGATAATTATTGTAGGACATGGCTTTACCATGCAGTTGCTTGGCTTGGCAGACAGAAGCTTCTTTGGTATGTCGATCTTGATAGACTGCGCCAGCTTGATGCGGATTTTCCCCATACCGCAAATCATCGACTTTTTCATAGGTTAGAGAGAGTAGGGAGGGAAACTTTTGCCCAGCGGTGTTCGCCAATTGAGAATTGAGATAATTCGCAATCAAACTGTCATACCGAGCGGTATGGAAAAACACTTTTTTGGCCAATTCACGACGTAAACTCAAAGACACCGTCCCTGATTGCAAGGCTTCTAACACCCTGGAATAATCCCCTGGATCTACTACCACCAACACATCCTCGTGGTTTTTGGCCGCTGACCGCAGCATTGATGGCCCGCCAATATCGATATTTTCAATGGCTTCTTCAAACGTACAACCCGGCTTGGCAATCGTGGACTCAAAGGGATAGAGATTCACCACCACGACATCAATTGGGGCAATTCCTTGTTCTTTCATCTGTTTCATATGGGCCTCGACTGAACGCCGTCCTAAAAGCCCTCCATGAATTTTAGGGTGTAACGTCTTCACCCGCCCATTCATGATTTCAGGGAATCCTGTATACTCGGCCACTTCCGTCACTCCCACTCCCGCATCCTTTAGCATCTTGGCCGTCCCACCAGTAGAGAGAATATCCACCCCTAAAGCCACTAACCCTTTGGCCATTCCTTCAACCCCGGTCTTATCTGAAACGCTAATTAGCGCTTTTCCTAATTTTGCCATGATTTCCCCTAACGCTGTGAGATGAAAAAGTGATGAAAAACAGGGTGTGCAGCTTACCAAACAGCCTGGAGAACTTCAACGAATCGCCAGATTCAGGAAAGAAATTTAAGAAAAAGAAATCCCTATATTTCCCAATCTTTCATCAAACGCGCTTTCTCCCCCACAGATTCGTATTTCGACGAAAAACCCTTAAGAAGACTCCACATTTTTTCATCAACTCTTGATTATTCCAGCAGAAAATTTTCTCTAAAAATCCATAAAGGGTCTCTCGAACCAAGCCGAATAGTATTAATATTCTTGGATTAATTATTGTGAAAAATTGGTTGGTAGGTTCCGTTTTTGCCGCGTCAGGGCCAATCCTTCAATTACAATATTACGAATCCTGAGATTTCTGAAGCAGAAAAGGGCTCTTCCTTCGTCAAGACTTAATGGGACAGCACTAATTTAAGACTCACATATATCGATATTTTTATTCACCATTATTCATTCACCCACTCCAATTGTCTGTTCCATCCATTATGAACCATATCTTCGTGTCCTAACGTTCAAACACGGAAACTTTAACTTATTATGGATACCATTTTTCTTTTTCTCGGGATCGTGGTCATACTCACCATTGGGGGATTATTTCTCATACTTGGACAATCTCCTCAACAAACCAATAGCTCAAATAAGAAAATTGAGGGGACCGATTTCATTCCTTCTCAGATGTATATGGGCAATAACGACCTAGGGGGATTGGCAGTCAATGAACGAACTCATCAAATATGCTTATTTTCCTCACCAACGTCAAAACCACGTTTGCTCCCCATTGCAGATCTCGTTGGATCCTATTTGATCAAAAATGGGGAATTGGTGGGCGAAGGGAAACGCATGTATCCAAAAGAGGTAGTAACATATGCGAAAAGTCTTCACCGCCAAAAAGAATCTCTCATCAATGGTTTACACTACGAATCATCCGCTGGGGGGACCCAGAGGATTGATTTGCTTGTGATGGTCCGTGACGAGGAAGACCCGTTGCAAGTCATTAATTTTCTGGACATGGAAACCAAAGAAGGTGGCATTCTTTTCGAAAAATCCCTTAGCACTGCCACTCACTGGCACTACGTGTTGGATGGACTTATTCTGGAAGCTGATCAACGTGCCAGGATTCAATCGGAAGCCCGCTCAAAAAAAGACAAAGTAGTAGCCACCCCATAATTTTCAAATCCTACACGCCGGATTTAAAGCCTCAGAGATCTTCTGACCAGTCATTTTTCAATCTCAATTTAACTTGCCGTCTTTGACCTCGCATTTTCCAGGCTTCCCTCTTCTCCTTCGAATCCGATAACCACTATATTTCAATCCCCGCCAAACGGGGAATAGCCCCTCTCAGAAAAATCGGATTTCCTACATCCCAAAACCTATTTTATTGCTGTTGGACTTCTCGTCTCTACAAGTCCACATTCGGGTTTGAAGTTTCCCATCAACCATGCCACAAACTAGAGGATTCAAAATAGTCAAATATGTTGGGCTTGGTCTAGGGCTTTTGTTCTCCTACTTCCTAACCTCTGGATGGAACGGCTCTCCCTCTCAAAATTTTTTTCAGGCCATTGAAGCACGGAATATTTCACTGGTTCGGCAACGGATTTCCGAAGGAGTCGATATCAATCAACGCACGGCGCAAGGGGCCACGCCCTTACATTACGCAGCTCGCCTTGGCCAAATTCCGCTGACACAATTGCTGCTGGAAAACGGTGCAAATGTCCATGCGATCTATCAATCGACGTGGACCCCCTTGCATTTGGCTGCCAAGGGAGGTCATGTGGATGTGGCAAAACTCCTACTGAGCCATGGTGCAGGCATCAATGGACCGGAAAACACAGCTGGCCCCCTCCACATTGCTGTCCAAGAAGGCCATCACCGTATGGTGGGATATTTATTAGCCAATGGTGCGACAGTGGATACGCCATTTGCCGAAGGGTGGACGGCTCTTCATGTCGCCGCCCAAGCAGGAGACAGGGTCCTGACGCGATTGCTCCTGGATTCCGGAGCATCCATTGACGCAACTAATGCTATCGGCCTCACCCCGCTCCATTCAGCAGCCCTATCGGGTCACCTGCGCGAAATCGAATATCTCCTTTCACGTGGAGCCACGTGTTCAACCCCAACACAATGGACTCAACAGCACAATACCCAAACGATCACCAAAGTAATCCTCGCCCTTGAAAAAATTTTGAAACACTGCCCTGTCTCCCAAACGTCCTAGGCCTCTTACTAATCCCGTCATTTTGACAGACCATTCTACTATCCTCTAGAAGGCCCTCCTCCCACCTTTCCAGATATTTGTTACAGTGATCGTGAAGTACGTATCCTCTACACTAGCGTGACCTATGCATTGGTTCTTATTTGCTTTATTAGCCGCTATCAGCGAATCCCTGAAAGACCTCTGTAGCAAGCAAGGGTTGCGTTCGATTACCCCGCAACTTGCTGCTTTAGCTGCTTCAACCACACCGATTCCTCTACTCGTCAGCATCATTCTGATTACCAATTCCATCCCTTCCATCGGGCCTCAATACCTGCCTGCTCTGATGATAGGCGGATCTTTAAATATTCTCGCATTATTTCAGTTCATGCGAGCTTTGCAATCATCAGATATCTCACTGGCTATTCCCTTTATTTCCTTCACCCCCATTTTTTTACTTATCACTTCGCCCCTATTGGTGAATGACATCCCAACCACACAAGATGTACTCGGAATTCTCAGCATCGTGGCTGGTGCCTACCTCCTTCAGATTCATTCAATCGATCAGGGATACCTCGCTCCTTTCACAGCTATGCTGACTCAACCCGGACCACGACGCATGCTCTCGGTGGCCGTTATCTATAGCATCACCTCCAACTTCGACAAAATCGGGATTCAAAACTCGTCGCCAATTTTTTGGAGTCTCTCCATAACGAGCATCATGGCAATTGGTTTTGCATTGATCGTGTTGCTGAATCCCCAGAACCCACGGTCCCTTCTCAAGAGTAAGTCTGTGCTGTTTCTTGTCTTAATCGGCCTCTTTCAAACGGCAGGACTCCTATTCCACAACATTGCTCTTGGTATTGGACCAGTCCCATCCGTAATCGCCACCAAACGATCAAGTATCCTGTTTGCCATGCTATGGGGATTTTTGCTGCTACAGGAACGAAATCTGCGCGAGCGACTTTCCGGAACATTGTTCATGCTTCTTGGCATTGGACTCTTAGGATGGGAATAGTTGGGGCCGGAAAGACTCACCCCATTTTTTGGCAATAAATCGGGAAGAATCCCAGAAGCGCTACTTAATGGGGAGGGCGGAAAGATCTGCAAGAGAGACTAAGGGACCAGGAAAAATTCCCAAAAACACCACTCCGGCTACGGCACAGGCCAAAACAATGGACACTTGCGGGGACAAAACCAAACGTGTCTGTTGCTCCTGTTCTAGGGACGGTTCACGCATATACATTACCATCACAATACGCAAATAGTAGAATGCGGAAATCGCCGCAAAGATCAATCCAAAAATGGCCAGCCAAGCCAAACCAGCGTTGACCGCGGCCATAAAGAGGTAGAATTTTCCTATGAACCCTGCCGTCGGAGGAATCCCAGCCAAAGATACCATAAAGACTAACATCAGAAACGCCCCACCCTTATGGCGTTTGGCCAATCCAGTAAAATCTTCGATCTCTTCGCCCTCTAGACCACCTTTTCGCAAAATGGCTACCATGGCAAACGCGCCAATCGTCATAAAAGAATAGATCGCTAGATAGAGCATGAGACTCGATACACCCCGAGAAGAAATGTTGGTTTCAATACCTATCCAACCTGCCACCACCACCCCAACTAAGGCATAGCCGGCATGGGCGATACTGGAATAGGCTAACATCCGTTTCACATTTGTTTGAACAATCGCAACCAAATTCCCCAAGGCAACCGTGACTAAACACACCGCAAGAATCAACACATTCCAATTGGGTTTGATCCCTCCAAATGCTTCGAGAAGCACACGAAGAAACGCAGCAAAACTCGCCGCTTTTGAAGCCACAGCCATAAACGCGGTCACGGATGTCGGCGCACCTTCATACACATCGGGTGTCCACATATGAAAGGGCACGGCAGCCACCTTAAATCCGAAACCGACAATAATGAGCATAAGGGCTAACAGCATTACCGGATCATTTAATGCCGCGCCATTCACGACCGAGGCAATCTCGCTCAGACGCGTACTGCCCGTTACGCCAAACAACAAAGAAATTCCATACAGAAGAATTCCTGAGGAAAAGGCTCCCAAGACAAAGTACTTGGCCGAGGATTCAATCGACCGAGCTTCAAAACGCTTAAAGCCCGCCATGATATACAAGGTGATGGACATCAGTTCAATGCCCAAGTAAATCGTCAGGAGATCGGCACCCGACACCATTACCATCATGCCAGCCAGGGCCAATAATACAAAGGCATAATATTCGGCAAGATCGATCTGTTCTTCTTTGAGATAGCTCATCGATAATAAGATAGTTAGCCCGCTCACCACATACAGCAACATTTTCCAGAAAGCGGCATACGCATCTACCAACACCAATCCGCTGAAGGCTAGAGTGCTTTCACCAAAGTCGGTCATCGTAATGAAAGCGCAAACCCCCAACACCCCAAGACCCATCCAAGACAAAACAGTTTTTTTCGCAGAGGACAGAATGGGATCGAGCACTAATATAAGACAAGCCATGCCTACCACCAGTAATTCAGGTAGGATGGTGATTAGATCGCCGAGTGGGAGGCTCATGGTGTGGCCTCAAAAGCAAAAGGGGTCCCGACCGGAGAACTGACTTGGGACATTACCAACCCGTGCTCCGATGAGCTCCGTTCCTGTTCCACAACCACCGAACCCGATTGTGCAGCCACTACACGTTCCACGCTCGCATGCATCACATCCAAGAGTGGCTTGGGATAGAGCCCAATCCAAAAAACCAGGACCACTAAAGGCACCAACATGCCGAATTCCCGCGCATTTAAATCGTTCAGTTTTGAAAGCATTTTTTGAGAAGCCGGGCCATACACAACTCGCTGCACCAAATATAGAATATAAACCGCTGCCAGAATAATCCCCAATGCGGCCAAAGTCGCCGTCAACTTATCCCAGGCAAATACCCCTACCAACACGAGAAATTCACCAACAAAACTATTCATACCTGGCAACCCGACAGAAGACAGAGCAAAAATGACTAAAAATGTCGCATATTTCGGCATGGCATTGGCCAACCCTCCGTTTTCACTTATCTCTCGACTATGCGTGCGTTCATAAATAATCCCTACACACATAAAGAGTGCGCCAGTCGTAATGCCGTGATTGATCATTTGAAGCACCGCGCCTTCAATCCCTTGAGCATTCAAGGCAAATATTCCTAATGTCACAAACCCCATATGACTTACACTCGAATAGGCAATCAGCTTCTTGATATCACTTTGGGCTAAAGCCATATAAGCACCATAAATGATCGCAATCACCGACAAGGCCATAATAATGGGAGTATAGGTCACCGACGCATCAGGTAACATGGGCACTGAAAATCGCAAGAATCCATACGTGCCTAATTTCAACAACACACTAGCCAGAATGACACTACCTGCTGTGGGAGCCTGCACATGGGCATCTGGCAGCCAGGTATGAAATGGGAACATTGGCACTTTCACGGCAAAGGCGGCAAAGAAGGCCCAGAACAACAGCGCCTGTAGACTCGGGGCATATGAAGCATGGGTTAACGCCAGAATATCGAAGGTTCGTCCACCTTCAAAATACAGCACCAGAATGGCGACTAATAGAAGGATGCTTCCTGCTAGGGTATAGAGAAAAAACTTAATGGCGGCATAGATCCGATTCGGTCCCCCCCACACACCAATCAGTAAATACATCGGAATTAGCATCGTTTCCCAAAAGATGTAAAAGAGCACAAAATCTAGTGCGACAAATACCCCAACTGTGGCAGTTTCCATGACGAGCAAACTGATTAAAAATTCTTTCATTCGGCTCTCAATCGCCGTCCAGGACACCAAAATGCACAACGGTGTCAGGAAGGTGGTCAGCAGCACCAAAGGCATACTGATGCCATCGACCCCTAAGGCATAATGAATGGCCGGTGAATCAATCCATCGAAGTTTTTCTACGAATTGCATACCGGCGTTGCCATTATCGAATACAAACCAGAGCGGCAACGAAGCAACGAGCGTAATCAGAGAGGCGCCCAGTGCAATCTGTCGCGACATCGATTCATGTACCAATAGGGTGGCGACCACCCCTAATATGGGCAGAATCAGGATCATGGTGAGCCAGGGTATACCCCCAGTTGCAACGACTTCCGTCATACTAAAAATTTCTTTTGCCCCATAAGGGAATCTATGCCACTTAAAGAAAGATAAGGGCGCCGAGAATCACTACGGCGCCGACTGTCATAGCCAAAGCGTAGTTTTGTGCCTGTCCACTTTGAAGTGCCCGCGTCACCCATCCTCCCCAGGCCACGGCCCGCGCGACTCCATTAACCGCACCATCAATAATTGCGACGTCTATTCGTTTCCATAAACTATCCGCCGTTTTCAACGTAGGCGTCACAATCGTTCGATCATAGGCTTCATCCACAAACCATTTATTCAAAGACAATTGATAAAGAGACTGCCATTGCCCTGCTAATCTTTCGGGCAACCCTGGTGACCGCACATAAACCACATAGGCAGCAGCAATCCCCAATAACCCCATTGTAGTGGCGGCGATCATAATTCCAGTTGCCGCCGCTCCTTCATGATGTTCGCCACTTTCCCCACCGGGAAAAGCAGGAGCGAGAAATTCAGGAATGCCGATATAGCCCGTGGCAATACTTAAGACAGCAAGGATCAACAGCGGTATCGTCATCGTGTTGTGTGGTTCATGAACATGGCCAGCATGATGAGGATCAACCCGTGATTCTCCCCAAAACGTCACAAAGACGAGCCGAAAACTATAAAACGCGGTCATCAAAGCGGTCAGCAACCCTAAAATAGCAAGTACTTGGCCCAACCCTCCGGACACCCATGAAGACAAGAGCAATTCATCCTTACTGAAAAATCCCGCTGTTAGGGGAAAGCCGGCTAAAGCCAAGGATCCAATCACAAACGTCCAATAGGTCACGGGCAATTTATCTTTTAGACCTCCCATTTTCCGAAAATCCTGTTCATGGTGTAACGCGATAATCACAGCGCCACAAGCAAGAAATAATAAAGCCTTAAAGGCCCCGTGTGTCAGAAGATGGTACATTCCGGAGACGTAGGCTCCTAGCCCACAAGCCATCATCATATACCCCAACTGACTTAAGGTAGAATACGCGACGACGCGTTTGATATCCGTTTGGGTCAACGCAATGGTGGCACCGAGAAACATGGTCACTCCCCCGACGACAGCAACTACATCCATGGCCACGGGGGACAAGTTATAGAGTGGCGCCAGGCGGGCGACCATGAAGACGCCGGCTGTCACCATTGTGGCAGCATGAATGAGTGCAGATATCGGTGTGGGGCCTTCCATGGCATCTGGCAACCACACGTGCAACGGAACCTGCGCCGATTTGCCAACTGCGCCCACAAACAAGAAGAGGCAGATCATGGTCATGACCGAAATTTCCCAATTTCCACCTATCGTAGCTAAGAGGTTAAGGGTTCCTCCCGCAATCTGATCCAATTGGGAAAAGACGTCCTGATATTGCAGACTGCCAAATGTCACAAACACGAGTAAGATACCGACCATGAAACCGAAATCGCCCACTCGATTCACCAGAAACGCTTTGGTTGCAGCGGCTCGAGCGGAAGACCGCTCATACCAATGTCCGATAAGCAAATAGGAGCACAGACCCACCGCTTCCCAAAACACAAAGAGTTGAAGGAAATTATCGGACATTACTAGCATCAACATCGAAAAGGTAAAGAGTGCGATATTACTGAAGAACCTGGCATAACCAGGTTCACCGTGCATATACCCAATCGTGTAGACATGCACGAGGGAACTGACAATGGTAACCAGCATCAACATGGCCACCGTTAACTGGTCAATAAACAGGCCTAAGGTAATGGTCAGATGGCCCGAGTTTGCCCAGGTATAGAGAGGAATGCGCAGTACCGCCCCACCAGCGACCTCACTCAGCGCTATGAGGGAAAGGAGAAAAGAACCGACTACCGCAGGCACCGCAATCAAATGTGCCCGTTCCTTGATCACATGCCCACCAAGACCAAGGACCACAAATGCGAGTAATGGGAGCAGGGGAATTAAGGCGTAGACCATCGCCCTACCATTTCAGCAACCGGAAGTCGTCAATGTTGATACTCGCCGAATGACGGTACAGCGCGATGATGATCGCCAATCCGACGGCAACTTCTGCAGCAGCCACGGTAAGGGCAAAGAACACGAAGACCTGACCAGACAGATTTCCTAAATAGGAAGAAAATGCCACAAAGTTAATGTTCGTGGCATTCAGCATCAACTCAACGGATAACAGAATAATAATAATATTACGACGGATGAGCACGCCAACCAAGCCAATAGAAAAAACAATGCCGCTCAACACAAAATAATAACTGACTGGAACATCCATTAATTCTTGGCCTCCAATATACCTTTTTTTGTCAGGATGACGGCACCGACCATTGCCACCAGTAGGATAAGTGAGGCCACTTCAAAAGGAAACAAATAGGTGGAATACAAAAGTTCCCCAATCGATTCGGTATTCCCCCCTGTCAATTCTACGGACGCGGCAGAACCTGTCGGATTGTCCCCAAGCGTTGTCTTCCCTTTCATCACAAGCAAGACCGCTTCGGCAAATAAGATACATCCCAGAAATAATCCGACCATGAGCTGACCATGGAAATGTTCTTCTCGTTTCAAATTCAGCAACATCACGACAAAGAGGTAGAGCACCAAAATGGCTCCCGCATAGACCAGGATTTGGATAATGGCCAGAAACTCCGCATGTAGAGTGACGAATAGCCCCGCCACATGGAAAAACATGACTAACAGGGCTAAGGCACTATAGACAGGGTTTTTCAGTCCAACAACGAATCCGGCAGTTAGGACGATAATGCTGGCAAAATAAAAAAAGATAAACGTTTCCATGTGTTTTCGTCGTCGAGATTAACAGGTTCCCGTCCCACCCTTTTCCTGAAACTGGTCGGGCGAAGGTTGAGCGTATAACCGTTAGGCGTCCTTCTGCGGAATGTCTTTAAAGCCCACATTAAAATACGCAACATTGGGATGTTGAAATTCCAATCGTTTTTCCCGAACAGGAAAATTTCGATCTCCAATCGCCAACAACTGTTGTTTATTTAAATGCAGTTGCCGCTTGTCATAGACCGCCCATTCAAATTCCTGCGTCATACCTAAGGCATCAACCGGACAAGCCTTGACGCAAAGCCCGCAAAACAAACAACGGGTCATATCCATGTAATATTCCTTGGAATAGCGTTTTGTCGGCTCCCCCGGCACTTCCGAACTTACCACACGAATGACTCGAGACGGACAAGCAGCTTCACACAGATCACAACCTACACATTTTTCCGTTCCATCATCGTATCGCAACAGGGCCAACATTCCCCGGTAATTGGACGGTAACGGTTTCTTCTCGTGCGGGTATTGCAACGTAATGGGCTTATAATGCAGAAGATGGGAAAGCGTGGCTTTCATCCCCAGCAAAATCTCATAAAACGTGAGAGTCTTCACCCATTCTTTCAAACTCATGGATCCCATTCCCAAGCACCTTAGGGGAAAATATAGGCAAAGATAGAGGTCAACACGATATTGCCCAACGTTATGGGCAACAACACTTTCCATCCAAACCGCATCAATTGATCATATCGCAACCGGGGCAAGGTCGCCCGCAACCAGAAAAACAAAAACAGGAACGCATACACCTTGACGGTAAACCAGAACATTCCAGTCAACCAATGAAGGGATTCGGGTCCTTGCAATATTTCCAAAGGGGCATGCCACCCACCAAAAAACAGCACCGTAGCGACACACGACACCAAAATCATATTGCCGTATTCAGCCAGAAAGAAGAAGGCGAAACGCATACCGCTGTATTCGGTAAAAAAACCAGCAACCAATTCACTTTCCGCTTCAGGCAGATCAAACGGAGTTCGATTGGTTTCTGCCACGGAAGAAATGATAAACACCACAAAGGCAACGGCTTGGGGAAAGGGGAATGCAAAGAAATACCAATTCCAAAATCCGCCGGCTTGCGCATTTGTAATGGTTACCAGACTTAATGAGCTGGATAAGAGCAAGACCCCAACGATCGATAGTCCCACATTCAATTCATAACTGATTAGTTGAGCAGCCGAACGCAACCCACCAAGCAAGGAATATTTACTATTCGAAGACCATCCGCCCAGAATTATTCCATAGGCTCCAATCGAGGCAAAGGCCAAAATATACAAGACGCCAATGTTGATATCTGTTATGACAAAGGGTTTAAAATTGATCCCTCCGACGTCAACGGTCCAATCAGGGCCAAAGGGTATGACGGCAAAACCTATCAAAGCAGGGACTAAGGACAAGATCGGAGCCATACTAAACATAAATTTATTGGCGCCAGCCGGGATAATGTCTTCTTTAAAAAAAAGCTTCAAGCCATCGGCCACCGGTTGCAAGACCCCGTAGGGTCCGACTTCCATGGGCCCCATTCGATCCTGCATCCATCCCAACACCTTGCGCTCTAACAAGGTCAGCAAGGCCACGGTCAAAAGAACCGCTACCATCACTGCGCCAATTTGACCTAATGTTAAGGCTAACCGAATTCCGGTATCCATGACGGATTTACTCCTCTCCTATGAATCAACACTCTTAGTGAAAGCCCTCACGTCCCTGCCATTTTTTCAACTCGCACGCGCGTAACCTTGAAATATGGTACTTGTGTTTCAGGGTCAACATTATACGGCAGTAGCCGACGAATCTCTTCATCAAAATGTTCAGGAAAGACCGCCACCCCATGGGGAATACGCTCACGGAATCCAACGGGCACCACCACTTCTCCTAAATCATTACTCACCTTCACGTTGTCTCCTTCGTTGATCCCACGTCGATTAGCCTCTTCCGGGCGCATAAAAATTTTCCCGGCTGATTCCACTTGTAGCAGACCTTTGGCCTTTCGCGAAAATTTTCCTGAATGAAACAAGGATTGCGAAACGTGTAAGGTAAGCTGGTCACCTGGTGTTTCAATGACCGGCAATTGATATCGCGCAACCAGATCCCGCCGATAATCCGCGGTCACATATCGGGCGATAGCTGAAGAAACCGGTTTTGCCGGCGATGGAGTCGGCCCTAATGTCCGAGTTCCGGGGAGGAGATTTCGAATTTCTTTACCAATTTCTTTTACATCCCCATATTCCATCGGATCATTCATCATCACAGAAAGCGCAGAAAAGATTTCCCAATCCGGTCGGCTTTCTCCAATTGGATCTATTGCCTTTCGCACGGGTTGAATGTGCCCTTCCGTGTTGGTAAAAGTCCCATCTTTTTCTGCATAGGAACAGGCTGGTAAGACGGCATGAGCTCGTTGGGCGGTTTCAGTAAGGAACAATTCTTGACACACCACAAACTCCAGTTTTTCCAAGGCGGTGTGAATCCCTGATGACGGAGGTAAGGAGCCGAAGGGATTTTCACCGACGGTCAACAAGGCTTTCAGCCTGCCCTGTTGTGCATCCTCAATCATTTGAGACAAGGAAGAGCCAGGCGTTTCAGCAATCGGTCGGCCCCATGCTTGAGACAAGCCTTTCCGTGCTTCGGGATCTCCCAACGAGGTCCCACCAGGAAGGATGGCTCCTATTCCACCCATTTCAAATGCCCCTTGATCATTATTTTCTTCAGCCAATGGAGCAAGCCCGCTACCCGGGCTTGTCAATTTTCCGGTTAGGAGTAAAAGGTCCAATAGATTCATTACCATCCCATAACCACCTGAAGATCTCATAACACTGGGCCCGACGAGTATCACCACTTTTTTCCCCTGTCCAAACACCTGAGCGGCTTGGGCCACCCTCTGGGAAGTCAGACCGGTTTGAGCATGAATCGAATCCCACGAAAGCGCCTGCAGACGGTCAGAAAGGTCACTAAAGAATGACGGAGTTTCGGCCCGGAATTCTGAATCAAGAATCCCCTGTTCAACGACACTTTTCAACAAGCCTAAAATAGTCGTGGCATATCCGGTGGGCTGCACTCCTAAATGATGGTGGGCCAGGTTCACGATATTACTGACGGTTCCAATGGCCGGGTCCAAGGCTTCGATCGTGATCAGTTTCGCGCTTCGTCGCTTTACAGCCTCTTTGACTTTCAACCCAGTAATGGGATTTGTTTCGGTGATGTTCGTTCCAACGAGTAACAGCGTATCGGCAGAAACAATGTCGTCAAAACTCACAGCCCAGCGATGCGTCCCTTGAACTCGTTGCATCGCATGCACCCCATTCAGGTGACCATACCGAATGCTGCTATCGATCCGATTGGTGCCGACAACCCCACGCATAAATTTTTGAAACACGTAAATATCTTCATTCGTGCACCGTCCGGAGATCAGCCCGGCAATCGCATCAGCGCCATGTTTAGCCTTAATGTCGAGCAAACGCTGCCCCACAAACTCCAGCGCCTCTTCCCATTGTACGACTTGAAATTCTCCATTTTGTTTTATGAGAGGCGACGTTAATCGATCAGGATGTACACTCACATGATAGCCAAAATATCCTCGCGCACAGAGATCTCCATTATTTCGTCCTGAACCTTGAGTAGAATTCACTTCGATCAATTCTTTATTTTTGGTCTGGAACGTAATCTGACACCCATCCCCACAATAGCCGCACACCGAGTCCGTCCGCTTGAGCATCCAAGGGCGAAACTCATACATCGAAAGCCGACTGGTAATGGCACCCACAGGACAAATTTGGACACACCCCCCGCAAAATTCACAATCCAATTCGTGCGCGCCAAACGCTTTAATTTCCGTTAATGTCCCTCGGCCCACCGGGGCCAGAGCCTTCACATCCATGACTTGATCGCAATAACGCACACAACGCAAACATTGCACGCAACGATTCATTTGTGTCTCGATCAGAGGACTAAAATATTCTTTTTGAAACACCCGCTTGAGATCTTTAAAACGACTGGTCGTGGCTGTATATTCATGAGAAAAATCTTGCAAGTCGCAACGTCCTCCTTGGTCACACACCGGACAATCCAGTGGATGATTGGCAAGGATAAAATCTAAGACCGATTTTCTGGCGGCTTGGGCTTGAGATGAAGTCGAGGATTTCACCACCATGCCTTCGGTCACAGGTGTACTACAGGAGGTTTGCAACCGGGGCATTTTCTCAATCTCAACCAGACACATCCGACAATTGGCATCAGGTGATAATTTGGGGTGATAACAAAAATGGGGCACCATGACTCCAACCTGACGGGCAGCTTCAATGACCAACGTGCCTTTCGGGACGGAAGTTGATTGGCCATCGATGGTTAATGTCACCATCTCTGTGCTGGTTGTTTGGCCTGCCATAAGGTTCTGACTCAACGGGTTAATACTGGAATCTCTTTACTCCGAGGCCTCGTCGCCTCAGCTTCACGAATTAATGCTTCATATTCATGTCGAAAATATTTCAGACTACTGAGAACGGGCCCAACCTCGGCTTCTCCGAATGCACAGACTGTGCGACCTGCGATGTTCTTGCAAAGTTCCTCTAACATGTTCAGATCACCATCTTGTCCACGTTTATTCCAGATGCGTTGAAGAATTTGCGTCATCCAAGAACTGCCTTCTCGACAAGGCGTACATTTTCCGCAGGATTCATGGTAGAAAAATTCCATCAACCGCAAGGCTGCCCATACCATGCTGGTACCCTCTTCCATAACGGTCACGCCACCAGACCCTAACATCGACCCCGCCATGGCCACGGCCTCAAAATCCATTTTGACGTCTAGATGATCTGGTGTGAGAAAAGGAGCCGAAGCCCCACCGGGAATGAACGCTTTCAAGGGCTTATCAGAACGCATTCCCCCACCCACGTCATAAATAAATTCACGAAAGGGAATACCCATCGGTACTTCATAATTACCAGGACGTCTTACGTGACCGCTTAAACAAAAAATCCTGGTGCCGCAACTCTTGGGTGGCGAACCAATCCCGGCAAACCATTCCCCTCCTCGATTGATGATGTGAGGAATATTTGCCATCGTTTCCACGTTATTCACCACTGTCGGTTTTTGATAGAGACCATGAGTCGCGGGAAATGGCGGCTTAAAGCGCGGCATTCCCCGTTTCCCTTCCAAAGATTCCAACAAGGCAGTTTCTTCGCCACAAATATATGCGCCAGCTCCTGAATGCACATGAATCTTGATGGTTCGGCCCGTGCCAAGCACATTTCCTCCTAAATATCCGGCCGCATTGGCTTCCTGAACTGCCTTCTCTAGGATTTTGGCCCCTAACCGAAATTCACCCCGAATATAGATATAAGCCGTTTCGGCACCGATCGCAAAGCAGGTAATGGCCATACCTTCTAACATTTGATGAGGGTCGCGTTCCATTAATTGTCGATCTTTAAAAGTGCCCGGTTCGCTTTCATCGGCATTACAACAGAGATATCGTGGACCGGGATGATCTTTAGGAATAAACCCCCATTTCACGCCAGTAGGGAACCCAGCACCTCCACGCCCACGCAAGCCTGATTTTTTCACGGCCTCGATAACCTGGTCCGGTTGCATGTCTTGCAACACCTTACGAAGCGCTTGATACCCCCCTGCCTGCTCATATTCAGCCAACGAACCCGTGTATCCCGGCTGTTCCATATTCTTCAACAGAATTTTTTCGTATTGCGCCATCTTTTATTCCAGGGCAGAGATGTTCAAGACTTCGTCGAAGGCATCGGGTACATAAACGGTCCACTTTTCAGAGGACAATCTCCATCTTTGGCCAAATCGTCTAGCACACGACCAACTTTTTCTTCAGTTAATTGCTCGTAATAATCATCGTTGACCTGCATCATGGGACCAGTCCCACAAGACCCTAAACATTCCACGACACTGAGCGAAAAGGTGTTATCCACCGTCGTATGCCCAGGAGTAATGTTGAGTTTCTTGGAAATCCATCCCACGACATCATCCGAACCCACAAGAGCACACATGAGAGATTTGCACACCTGAAGATGAAATTTCCCGATAGGCTTGAGATTGAACATCGTGTAAAACGTGACCGTCTCAAACACTTGCGGGGGGGTAAGATCTAAAATTTTCGCAATATCCCGCATAGCCGGCTCGCTCACAAACCCTTCTTCACGCTGGGCTAGATTCAACAAAGGCAACAACGCCGACCGCTTCACAGGGTACCGGGAAAGAATTTCATCCACTTCCTCTTTGAAACGTTCTAACAACATAACCGCTGGATTACTCTCCTCTGGAAATCTTCCAATTTCCTATCATTTCCTCTTTCATCAAACTTTTTACTTTTCATTTCTAACTTTTGACTTCTGGATTATCGATCACATTCTCCCATCACGATATCGTAGGTCCCGAAAATCGTGACAATATCCGAAATTAGATACCCACGGGCCATATGATCAAAGGCCCCCATATGCACAAATGACGGAGATCGAATTTTTAACCGATATGGCCGCGAACTACCATCGCTCACGATAAAAAATCCGAGCTCCCCTTTGGGAACCTCGGTCCCACAGTATGTTTCACCTTTTGGCGGTTTAAACCCCTGCGTGAAAATAATAAAATGATGAATCAGGCTTTGCATATCCCGCATCACTTCCGGCTTGGGAGGTGGAATCACTTTGGCATCTTCCGCCATGATAGGTCCCTCGGGTAACTGATCCAAGCATTGCTCCATAATACGCGCACTTTGCCACATTTCTTCCATCCGTACCCAATATCGATCATAGGTATCACCATCTTTCCCCAGCGGCACTTCCCATTCCACCCGGTCGTACACGCCATAGGGTTCCAACTTTCGAATGTCATAGGCCACTCCCGAACCACGCAACACCGGCCCAGTCAATCCGAAATTGATGGCGTCTTCTCCAGAAATAACCGCCACACCCTTGGTACGTGCCACCCAAATGCGGTTTTTTTGAAGCAGGGTGTCATACTCACGAATATGATCCGGAAACGTTCTCAAAAATTCTCGAAGAGCGGCCACAATTTCGGGAGTGAGATCCCCGTCAACACCGCCAATACGGAAATAATTGAGCGTTAACCGTGCCCCGCACAGTTTTTCAAAAAGGTCCAATAGGACTTCCCGTTCACGGAAAGTCCAGAAAAACACTGTCATGGCACCAATATCTAGGGCTTGAGTCCCTAACCAAAACAGATGCCCCACGATGCGCTGCATTTCAGCAATGATCGTTCGTACATATTCTGCACGCTCAGGAACAGCCATCCCAATGAGTTTTTCCACTGCCCGCACATAGGCATAGTTATTGGTCATCGCACAGACATAATCCAATCGATCGGTATGCGGAAGCACTTGCATATAGGTCAGGCCCTCTGCCAATTTTTCTACTCCGCGATGTAAATAGCCCATATCCGGCATCGCTTTACTCACACGTTCACCATCTAACTCCAACACCACCCGAAGGACCCCATGAGTGCTGGGATGCTGAGGGCCCATATTCAGCAGCATTTCCGTCGTCCGTTTTTTATCGCCCGGCCGATCATCGGCCATAAATTGATGACGCTGGTCATCAGGTACTTCGGCTTCGGACCATTCGCCAACCGGTTCATCGAGTTTGGGGAGAAAATCAAAGCGACTCCGCCATCCCCGACCCTCTGCGGGAAAATCTTTTCGTAAGGGATGCCCTTCTTCATAATCTTCAGGCATCAGGATACGGCGTAGATCAGGATGCCCAATAAACCGGATACCCATCAGGTCAAACACTTCACGTTCCAAGAAATTCGCGCCTCGCCAGATATCACTGACCGTTCCAATTTCTGGTGAATCCTCGGACACACGAGATTTAACCCGTAAACGGATCCCATGAGTCAAAGACAAGAATTGATAAATCACCTCAAACCGATCAAGGTCATCGGGATAATCCACCGAACAAATATCGGTGATATGGTCGAGGGCTAATCGGGAATCGTCATGAAGAAATCGAGCCACCTCCCGCCAATGTTCAGCCTTTACCTGTGCCCATAGGTCTCCCCGCACGGGATCCTGTGCAGCCGAAATAATGGCTTCCGGAAACTTGGCGACAACAGGTTCAAGAAAAGGATGCATACAGGACGTGTCTATAGGAAATGAATAAAATCCAGGAGAGGAATACTCAAGGGCACATCAGGTTATTTCACAAAATATTTTTCCTGTTGAATTTTCTCTTGTAATTTGATGAGACCATCCATCAGAGCTTCCGGTCTGGGTGGACAGCCGGCGATATACACATCCACGGGCACGATTTGATCGACCCCCTGGACGACACTATAGCTGTTGTAATGATTACCCGAAGTGGCGCAAGAGCCCATGGAAATCACATATCGAGGCTCCGCCATTTGGTCATAGATTCGTCGAATCACCGGGGCCATTTTCCGACAGACCGTCCCGGCGACAATCATGAGATCCGATTGACGTGGTGACGCCCGGAAAACTCCGGCCCCAAACCGATCAATATCATACCGGGACGATACCGACGCGATCATTTCTATCGCACAACAGGCCAACCCAAAGGTCATGGGCCAGAGCGCTGATTTCCGACACCAATTGATACACCAGTCAAGATTAGTGGTGATAATATTGGGCTCAAGTTGTCGTTCCAACAAACTCATAGATCAGCATCCAAACATTGGGGGGGCATTGTACTGACTTCTTGCTCCATTAGGCTAGGGCTAAAGACCTATTATTATTTAATCCCAGTCTAAGGCTCCTTTTTTCCAGGCATACCAAAATCCCACGATAAGAATAGCCAGGAATAAACCCATCTCCACCAGTCCGAGTAACCCCAACTTTTTAAAAACCACTGCCCAGGGAAACAGAAAAACCACTTCAATATCAAAAATGACAAAGAGCATGGCGATAATGTAATACCGCATAGGAAATTGAACCCTGGCATCCATAAATAACGGACTGCCACTTTCATAGGGCAACAATTTCTCCCGATAAGGCCGGTGAGGTCGGACCAGCCATCCAAAGAGGAGAGAGCCAATTCCGAATAGCGATCCGATGACCAGAAAAATGAGGACCGGAAGATAATTAAAAGGAACCGGTTCACTACCCATTCGGGATGCTCTCTTTAGTTAGGTGGAGTGAGCCCTGAAATACTTTTTTCATTCCAGTCGCCTTATAAAATATCGTTAAAAAATGCTCGGTAGCGCAGTCCTTCCAAAGAGAGAGCTTCCATAGCTTTCTGCTGAACCAATACTTTAAACGTGGTACCCATGCCATGAGGGCGTAAAAGCTGACTTAATGATTGCACCACAGACGATGATGGCTCCAGATCTTGGACCATTTCCTCCACTCCCAAACCCATCAGCCAATTGGCCAAATTGGTAAATCCTGCAGGGAGGAGATCGCAATCGTTTCCAGCCTTCGCCAACATGGAAAAATTCACATGGGCGGTTATATCCTGCTCTCCGACACGAATATATGGATTGGTTGAAACCTTATGCCGGTAATAACACACAAGGGTTCCATTTTTCCGTGCCTCGGCATAATAATCGCTCCCAGTGTGCCCATAATCAATCGTGATCATTACGCCTTTTTTCAAAACTTTCGCGGCGTGTGTCATCCATTCTTCAGCGGCCACATGAAGCTCGGAAACCTGTCCATCTTGAAGAACCACCCCATTTCGTTGAACATAGTTCTCTAATTTGGGAGAGGATAATGGACCGAGCCGTTCCACAAACCTTCCTTCGGCAAAATCAACGAATATTTCTTGCAGTTGTTGGCTCTGAGAGCAAACACGGTGAACAGGGAATGCATCCACCAATTCATTGGAGAAGATCACCCCAATCACCGAATCCTCTTTGCATTGTTCTATAGCCACCCCCCAATGAATCTGATTCTCGAACAGGGTTCCCATGGCCTCACGGATTCGCGACTGCTGAAGGGATCGAAGATACGGACTTCGTTCGATGAGGGTATACCGCAGACGATGGAGAAATTCCGGAGCAACGCGCTGACACTGTTGAAGGAAATCTGCAGCAAAAGTCCCGTTTCCTCCTCCCATTTCTACAAAACCAAAAGTTGGGAGATGACCCAGTTGCGCATCGATCTCCAATACCTGCCGAACTAAGGTTTTGGCCAGTATCGGGGACAACTCCGGGGCAGTATAGAAATCGCCGCCCCACCCAATGCGATCCTTCGAAGACTGATCTTGAGTCAAGGGCTGCATCATATAATAACCATGGTGTGGGTCATACAGGGCACATTCCATAAAACGGGCAAAGGTCAGAATTCCTTCCGAAGAAATTTCCTCAATAATTTGCTCGATTAGCTTCGGATTCCCTGATGAATGTGAAAAATCAGATGGCACGAATGGACTATAGTCACTCCTGAAATATGCCAATATACCTATGAAGCAATCGCGTACGATACCCATCAACTGCGCGTAAAGTCAAGCAAAATGCATGCACAAATCGCACAAAATGGCAATAGATTCAATCAGTTAGAAGTAGGAAGTTGTGACGGATAGAAGGAAACACGGAAAAAACTAGGAAGGGACAAAAGAGAATGATGCGGAAAACATACGTTCAAGAAATCACTGAGACCTCGGCAATTTTTGGGAAGACAAGTAGCCCTGCACTCAACATTCTTTTTAAGAATTCCAGAAATAGTTCCGAAAAAATGGATGAGACGGTCATGGCATGAGCGAGGTCGCACTCCCTCTGAAGAGGGAGATCAGCTAAACGCACATTCCAACAAGACTTTTTGATCAGATATCAGATCGCCCCAAAACGGGCTGGGATGCTTTAGCAGGTCCACTCAGTTGTTGGCGCAATCAAAATTGTACCGAATTTTGATTGCGTTTTTTTTTGTTCAACCGTTTTCAGAAATGGCTATGAGTATGAATTATATCACCACTCAGACAACCCCAGAAACAAACACACTCAGCTTTTCAGGAAAACTAGATTTTACGGTCAGAAAAGAGCTTCAAGCAGCACTGAAACAAGTCCAAACTGAGGGAATTCAACAGATCATTTTAGACTTAACTAAGGTGACTTTTATCGATTGCGCAGCCATAGGGATATTGGTCCGAACCAAACAGGAATTTGATCAAGTCAAAAAACCTATTTCCATTGTGGCTGGCTCCGGTCGCGTCTCGGATGTTTTAAAAGTTCTGAATATCGACAAAATGCTCCCAGTTCTTCAGCCCCTCTAGGTAGAAAAAGGCCCTTCGATCTCAATTTTCCCACTCAAACTTCTTATTTTTTGGGGTCAGAATACCATCACCCATGCACTCCCATACCTTGCACCCGAAGCCCTTACAAATCCGTCAATCCCGTTTGCCGGGATCGAGGTCAATAATCCCTTTACGAATGGCCAGAATAGCGGCTTGGGTCCGATCATAGGCATGAAGTTTATGAAAAATATTTCGGACGTGGTTTTTGACCGTTTTTTCGCTTAAATCCAACACATTGGCAATTTCTTTATTGGTCTTGCCATCAGCTACGAGCTGCAAAACGGTGATTTCTCGTTCGGTGAGATCATGTTCCAAAATCCCACGTTTTTTCCCCTTCCCTTCCGAGAGCAAGGAAAATTCTGCCAAGATCTTACTGGCGACCGAGGGATGAATAAGAGACTCGCCCTTAGCAATGGTTCGAATCGCGGCAATGATTTGCGCAGAATCACAGTCTTTCAACAGATATCCTGTCGCTCCCGCCCGTACCAGGTCAAAGATATATTGCTGTTCTTCATACATGGTCAAAGCGACGACCCCAATATGAGGGAACTCACGCTTGATTATGCGAGTGGCTTCAATCCCCGTCATTCCCGGCATACTGACATCCATGAGAATGACATCAGGCAACAAGGCTCGAGCTTGTTCAACCGCCTCACCACCATCTTTAGCTTCACCCACGACCTGAATATCATCCTTCGTTTCAAGAATCGCGGAGAGTCCTTCCCGCACGACCCGATGATCATCAACAATGAGAACCTTAGTTTTTTTGGGCATACGGTGTTTTCTCCTTTAAGACAAGCGGGACGGAAATTTCGACAGTGGTTCCGGATTTCAGCTTGGATACCCACTGAACAGCCCCTCCCAGCATTCTCGCACGTTCTTTCATACTTCTGACACCAAAATGATCCCATTTCTCTGGATTTTGCCCCTCTTTCCCCACATCAAATCCCTGGCCATTATCCGACACAGAGGCTTTTAGTAATTCTTTGGTGAGATTCACCTTGACGACGACTTTTGTGGCCTTGGCATGCTTGGCGACATTACTCAAGGCTTCCTGGACCATGCGAAAGACAAAGACCTTGGTTTTGGGGTCTAATTGAGACTCATCACCCTGTCCCTGAAATGTCGTTCGAACCCGATGCTCTCGTTCATAGGAAATAAGATAATTGGAGAGTGCCGGGATGAAGGCCAAGTGATCGTATTGTCCAGGTCGAAGATTATAGACAACTTCCCGCGCCTCTTGAATCGCCTGCCTCAATTGTACGGTCGTTTGGTTCAACAAAGTTAATCCTTTGTCGGGGTTTTCCGATACCAATTCCCGCACCCGTTCCATTTTAAGATTCACACCTACTAATGTTTGCACTAACCCATCATGAATTTCACAAGCAATACGCGTACGTTCTTCGTCCACCGCCCCTTCAGCTTCCTCTTTGACGTAAAGGCGGAACAGGGACTGATACCGGGTGAGGGTACTTTCAATTTCGGCCGAGGCCCGAATGCGCGCCTCAATCAATTGCCACATAAACTTGGCACTAGCCCCGCCCACCAACGCGAGATGCGGCGCCTGCACTTCTAGGAGTTTCTGTTCAACTTCTGGATTACCGGTCACATCTATAACTAAATCCACATCTTTCATTTTCAAAAGATCCTGATAGCGGCGACGGACGGGAATGCCCAATTTTTTGGCTAGACGAACGCCCCGTGTGAGAGGTCTGATTTCTGCGACCCCTACTACCGTAACTAAGGGATCTTCTGCAAAAATTTCCATGAGAGCGGTGCCCCCCTGCCCGGCTCCGATTATGGCGACCCGGCTAGCAGTGACCCCCTTTCCAGATCGATTCGTCGAAGGCGTTCGCTGTGTTGGCTCACGTTTTGGGCGTTTGGAAGATGAAAGAGAAGGCATGGCTACACAGAGGTAAGAAGACAACCGACTTGAAAAATTTCCAGTGGAAGAGAGAGCCCGCTTTCATTTTTACTAAAGAGTAAAGGGTATCCCCTTTCCCCTAATAAACTGCCTTAGACCGCCGCCCTCTTACTTCAATGACGAACGCCCTGACTCATGCGTTAAGGCCCGGATGGTGTCCATGAATTGGTCAATGTCCTTAAATTCACGATACACCGAGGCAAATCGCACATAGGCCACAGGATCAAGCTCCTGTAACGCTTGCATCACTTCTTCTCCTACTGTACGGCTGGGCACTTCGGTTTCCCCGAGATCTTGAATGCGTTTCTCGATTCGATCGGTAGCCGCGCCTAACGCGCCGATACTCACCGGCCGTTTTTCACAAGCCTTCTTGAGTCCGACGAGAATTTTGGCTCGATCAAAAGGCTCACGCCGATTGTCTTTTTTGACCACCATGGGAAGATTTTCTTCAATACGCTCATAGGTCGTAAACCGCCGCTTACACCCCAAACATTCCCGTCGACGACGAATGACCTCGCCTTCCCGGGCAGTCCGGGAGTCAATCACTTTATCTTCAAGCTTGTCACAAAACGGACATTTCACCGGAGAGCGTCCTTTGTTGGGAGGGAATCGTCGGGGAAGAAATTAGTAGGAATAAAAGATAGGAAAACGCGCACACAAATTTTTGACTTCTCGCAAGGTTCGCTTGTGAAGCGCAGTATCTTGCGTATGCTGAATAATCTCATCCGACCAAGCCACAATTTGTTCCATCTCAGCCTCTCCCATTCCGCGAGTAGATACGGTGGGTGTGCCAATACGAATCCCACTCGCGACCATCGGGGGCTTCTCATCAAAGGGCACGGCATTTTTATTCACCACAATACCCGAGGCATTCAACGCCGCCTCTGCCTCTTTGCCGGTTACGTTTTTGGAGTTTAAATTCAGGAGAAACAAATGATTGTCTGTACCTCCAGATACGACTTGATAGCCACGTTTCAGGAACCCTTCAGCCAGAGTTTTGGCATTTGCTACGACTTGTTTTTGATAGGTGATAAATCCAGGCGCCAACGCTTCCTTGAACGCCACCGCTTTGGCCGCAATCACATGCATAAGCGGGCCACCCTGGATACCGGGGAATATCATCTTATCGACCGCCTTGGCATGCTCTTCCTTACACATGATCATGCCGGATCGCGGCCCTCGCAAGGTCTTATGTGTCGTTGTCGTCACAAAATCCGCATAGGGCACAGGACTGGGATGCAGGCCCGCCGCAACCAGCCCGGCAATATGGGCAATATCAACTAATAAGTAGGCCCCTACGGATTTGGCTATCGCTTCAAAGCGCGGGAAATCAAGAATCTTGGCATAGGCGCTGGCACCAACGACGAGCATCCGAGGTCGAACTTCTTTGGCCTGTCTTTCAACCTCATCATAGTTAATAGTTTGGGTTTCACGATCAACACCATAGGTCATAGATTGGAATATTTTTCCAGAAAAATTGACTCGGCTTCCGTGGGTCAAATGCCCTCCGTGTGCCAAATCCATCCCCATAATGGTATCTCCAGCTTTAAGAACGGCCAGATAGGCGGCCATATTGGCCTGGGACCCAGAATGCGGCTGAACATTCACATGTTCACAGCCAAAGAGTTCTTTGGCACGGGTAATGGCGAGTTCTTCTACCGTATCGACATGCTGACAGCCCCCATAATATCGTTTTCCAGGATACCCCTCAGCATATTTATTGGTCATGAGACAACCTTGCGCTCCGAGAACTGAGGGACTGGCATAATTTTCCGAAGCAATCAAGACCAAGTTTTCGCGCTGACGTTTCTCCTCGGAACGAATAGCGGCATACACCTCATAATCAGTGTCGCGAATCGCTTTCAATGTTCCAACAGAATGGCGCATAGCTTATTCGGTTTCTGTGCTTTCACCTGGCGCTTCATCTGTTACCGTTGACTCATCAGCTACCGGCCCTTCCCCAGCCTTCTTCACCACAGTCACCTGTATCGTGGCGACCACTTCGCGATGAAGTTTAACGGGTACCGGAAATGTCCCTAGCTCTTTTAATGGATGCGGCAACTGAATTTTCCGACGGTCCACCGTCATCCCTTGAGCAGCCAATTGCTCGGCAATATCTTTTGATGTGACAGAGCCAAACAATTTATCGTCTTTCCCTGTTTGCACTTCAAAGTTTAGCGAAACTTTGGACATTTGCTTTCCAATATCCCCTAAGGCCTCGATTTCTTTTTTGGCCTTTTGGTCAATTTGGCGCTTCAAGTGTTGTAACATTTTGACCTGACGTTCTTCCGCTACCACTGCTTTTTTGCGCGGTAAGAGAAAATTTCTGGCGTACCCATCGGCCACTGTTAACACATCGCCTAAATACCCCAAACCCTCGACATTTTCCTGCAAAATCACCTTCATAGATTACTCTCCTTAGCCTAACAAATAAGGGGGTCATCTTAAGACCGAGGGTAGAAAAAGTCAATTGAATGGCCCTGTTGCTTCATAGTAGAAAAAAATGAAGGACTACTATAGGGTTAAAGAAAAGGGACACTGGAATCTCCCAAAAATCCCTTAATTTCATGATGGGGGAGAGATACCGTATACTGCTAAACAAGAGTAAACTTGGAGGGAAATTTCTACGTAGAAACAGGAATGAGATGGCAAAATGCGTGTACCTTACATCTTACTCTTTTTCCTAATAATTGGGGCATCGCCCTTGCCGGCAATCGCCCAAGCCGAAGATCCCCATGCTTCCCCCGTCCAGGAGCCCCTCACCGACTTGAATCTTCGATTTAGTAATCGACCGCTTATACCCCCCGATCATCTCATTGCTCAAACCATCCCGATGGAGGGCATCACGGTAGCCACACCTTTTGTGGCCCCATCTCCCCAAGCCGTTATTTTTGAAAACAACCAACGGCAACGACTCGCTATTCTTTCCACCGTGGACGCTGGGGAACTCACACTCTACCTCCTTGAACCGTTACCTCTTGATCCCATGATACCCAGCCTGGTTCAATGTGCGAATGATCGCGGCTGCCAGACGGACCGAACCCCACTTACCGGGGGACTGGGATGTCTAGCCCTCTGTCTTAAAGAAATTCTGGAGACCGTTGCCGATAATCCCCTCCCTCGCTAAACACATGAAACTCGACGAATTACTGGCCCAATCCTCAGCACAACTACTCGATGAACGAGACATCGCGATGAGCCAGGGGTTAGATGCACCAGTAGACGTGCCTCGTGCGTTTCATCTCGGTAAGATCGGCGCGCTCCATCTGTATAGTTGCGAAGTAATGTCCGGGATCAAAATTATTCCCGATGTGCCCGTCACCCTCTTACCAGGAAACGATCTGGAGGCTACAGAGGGCTATTTCCTTGGCTGGATGGATGGTGCACTCCTCATCCAAACGTTTGACCATGTTGGGCAAACCCTTGAGCATTGCACGCTGATTCCCGACACTTCGGGTTTTCTAGAGACAGGCGCGGGAAGACTTTCCGAAATGGCCACAAAACCAGACACATTTACCCTCGGGCCAGCTGAGCGACTGGTTCCTTGGCTAAAACCGTCTCAAGTGTTAGATGTGCAGAAAGTCCGAGAAAAAATTCCTGCCACAGTATTATCTATGATATGGGACGAGGACCGTTCTACCAGATGGACCAACCTAACAAACCTCATCATCGATCAAGTCAAGAAGAATAAACGCATTCTTCTCGTCGCGCCCGATCATGAAACAGTAGATGCATTAACGGGTGCGGTCGCTCGAGCCTTAAAATTGGCCGCGCTTCCCCACCGTAGTCTCCTCTGTCGATATGAACTACCGCTCCCAAAAGAAACGGCTATGATGCCTATACATGACTTGGGCTTTGAAGCCCAGATGTATCAATTTTACGCCAAAGCCAACGCCAACAAAGTCGCGTTGCGCAAAAAATATGATCGCTTTCGTGAGCTGACCCCCATCTTGGCCCACAAGCGTGACAAACAAAAAGATCTCAATGAAGTCAAGCTCCTTGAATGGCGATTGCTCACCCAGCTCAGCGAATGGCAGGGAAAGGTCAAAAACATCGATAAAATTCTGGTCGATTACGAAGCGCTCCCTATTTGGAAACGCATGAGTCTGCAGGTTGCCGGGAAAAACGTGGAGACTTTGGCAGAATACCGCGTAATTTATGAACGAAAAATCCACGGACTGATGGAAGAGGTGGAGGTTGCACAAGGGCGAATCAAGGAACTCATTCCGGAAGCCACCATTCCCAAAGATCTGCGCCCGGAATACGATGAACTCAAAGAAGAAATTAAACGGCTCGGTGGCACGAAAAAAATTCGGGAAATGCTCGGCGCAGGAGAAGGTACCAACCGCCAAGCCTTCGCCCAGAACAAACGAATCATGGCCACCACTCCCGGTCGCATCATGACCGATCCCCTCTTTCGTAAAGTCCCATACGATCTACTCATTGTAGACGATGCTCCCCGCATCCCCGCCCCCTTACTCCTTGCCACAAGCGGTCTCACTCGAGAACGCATTATCCTAAGCGGCAACATGAAGGAATTACTTCCGGGAGAATCGTCAGCGTCCATTCGCTGGCCCCATGCCTTTTTGGAAACGCTCCTCTGCTCTCCGCCCCAGCAACCCGCCAACCTGGCCTCATAATCCCTCCCTTTAAAGTTTTGGGGTCAGACTCGAATTAATTTCCCATTTCCTATTTTCTTCAAAGCTGGAAATATCCTAGTAATCCCACTCGCAAATGATCACCAACCTCCACCTTGACCGCTTTTCGTTAAAAGATGATAATCGAGCACCGTGCCGAAGTGGCGGAACTGGCAGACGCACTAGATTCAGGGTCTAGCGCCCTCCGGGGTGTGCGGGTTCAAATCCCGCCTTCGGCACCATCTTTTCGCATTTCACGATATTCCCCATAACCCGTTAGTAAGCACGGTAGCCCCTTGCTATGGAGATTGTTATTGATAAGAGCTACCTGCAAGGAGCCTCTAGTACTCATGTGCGACGTCTTACAGACAATCATACCCTACTCTTCACGGAAACCCTTTGTCTACGAACTGTTGACGATAGACGATACGGAAAAACGAGATGCATGCTTTGCCAAACTTCCAGATAGAGTCAACCCGGTTGTTTTGATCCCTCGAATTGGTCTACTCATCCGACATGAGGTCGACATGGCCTTTCAGCCGACCACGCCAAGGCCCTGCTGAGCGGAACCATTCACTTATTGAAATGGGGAAAGCAGGCAGCGAATAAGATGCCTGAGGGAAGTGTCTAGCTCTCTTCTCTATTTTGCTATACTACTTTTAGGAAACAAAGATCTTGTACTTGATTAACACTCCTTTATTTCAATGCTCATCAGCTTTTCTGGATTTCAGCACTCAATATGTTCAAGATGCAGAAAAAGCTCGCGATAGCCCCTCTCACGGTTGATATGATTCGGGCCTCGGCCTTTGCTCAGTACCAGCCCATCATCGATTTGACCCACAATTGCATGGTCGCGTGTGAAGCTCTGGCTCGTTGGCACGGTTCCGATGGAACAACAACGAGCATTGCACCTTTAATCGAGGCAATTGAATCCAACGAAGATCACATCCTTGCCCTCACTGAACAAATGTTTACCTGCATCAAGGTGGATCTCGGTGATCGTTTGGTTGAGCATCCACACTTTTCAGTGAGCATCAATTTCTCGCCAGTGATAATTGGAAAAGAAAAAATCATGCCGATGATAGAACGGGCGAGATTAACAGACCACCTTTCTCAAATCACCGGCGAGGTCACGGAACGACAGGCTCTCAATGCCCTGGGGAAAAAGGCGATCCGCTTGGCTCGACAACTTGGAGGGAAAGTGGCTATCGATGACTTTGGCACTGGGGAATCCGGTCTGCAACAACTGCTGGGCCTAGAGGTCGACATCATTAAGATTGATCAATCGTTCATCAGACTTCTGGGAAAGGACCTTGCTGCCGAGCGGTTGGTTCGTGGAATAGTGGCTTTAGCGAAGGTTCTCAAAGCGGAAATTGTCGCCGAAGGAGTTGAGACGGCTGAACAAGAGTCCTATCTTCGAGCTATTGGGGTCGATAAAGGCCAAGGGTGGTTTTGGTCAAAAGCCATCAGCGGGAAAGAATTACAGGCATGGTTTGGCTAATCTGTTCCTCATAGTGATTCGGATTGTTTGATTCCTTTTCCCCCCAATCCTCCTACCATGATCATCAAAATTATCTCAGGCGGCCAAACCAGGGCAGACCGTGGGGGACTGGACGCAGCCCTTCACTGTGGGTTACCTCATGGAGGTTGGTGACCCAAGGGACGGAAGGCGGAGGATGGGCTGATTCCTGCCAACTACCACCTAAACGAGATGGTCTCTCCTGAGTATCTGCCTCGCACTAAAGCGAATGTGTTTGACTCCGATGCCACGGTCATCCTCACCTATGACCCACCCACGGATGGATCCTTGAACACGATCAACTATGCCCACCATCTGCAAAAGGCCTATCACCATGTTGACCTTTTACAAACCAACGCGAAGGACGCCGTGAATGAACTTATGATGTGGCTGGCGAGGGATGAGGAATTAAACGACTATGATGAGTATGAGGCCGTTCCTCCGCCTTTGGCCTGTATCCTCAATGTGGCAGGATCACGAGAGAGCCAGGCACTGGGGATTCAAGAAGCTGTGTTTCAAATAATGGTGAATTTGTTGAGTGCCTTGAACAAGACCGCCACACATAAAATTTGTAAAAGAATGGCGTAATGGGGGAATTGAGAAGGGGATGGCTTTTTCTAGCTAGACCTCATGGCCGAACTTTTGAGTAACCGGCTGTTTTCGACTGTGAGTTCAATTGATCAACGCAACACTGTATCTTATCCTCTCAAGATGGAGTGTGACGATGAAACACCGAACCCGCATCTACTTTAGTGCTGAACAACGCGCAGACATTTGGGATCGCTGGCAGCGTGGCGAATCCATGAGTTCGATTGGGCGGCTCTTTGAACGAGAGTCCTCGTCCATTTATCCCCTTCTTCAGCGCAGTGGGGGCATTCGCCCTCCCACGAGAAAGCGATCACGATTCGCATTAAGCCTGTCGGACCGCGAAGAGATTTCCCGAGGGATCGCCAGCCAGCAGTCTCTTCGTTCTATTGCTCGTCGATTAAAGCGCCCTCCCTCCACGATCAGTCGTGAAATTCATCGCAATGGCGGGTATGATAGGTATCGAGCCTCGGCGGCAGATCAAGCGACCTGGGAGCGCGCGCACCGGCCCAAACGGTGCAAGTTGGCTCAGCATCGTTCCTTAGCCAAGGTGGTTACAGCCAAGCTCAAACAGCAGTGGTCGCCCCAGCAAATTGCCGGGTGGTTGAAGCGCCGACATCCTGAACGAGAAGAAGCCCGCGTGTCCCACGAAACCATCTATCGCAGTCTGTATATTCAGGCCAGAGGGGTCTTGAAGAAGGAACTGCAGGCTTGTCTTCGCACCCAACGAGCCATTCGCCGCTCGATGCATGCGAGTCTGAAGAGACAAGGATTGGGGAAAATCACGCATGCGGTTTCCATTAAGGACCGGCCTGCCTCCGTCGAAGACCGCGCGGTCCCCGGGCATTGGGAAGGCGATCTCATTGGTGGCACCCACAACAGCTATATCGCCACCTTAGTCGAACGCCAGTCACGGTATGTCATGTTGGCTAAAATCAAACAGAAGGATGCGGCCACTGTGACGGCGGCCCTCATTAAGCATGCCCAGCGATTACCGACGGAGCTCTATAAATCCTTGACCTGGGATCGAGGCACGGAGATGGCGAATCATCGCCACTTCACCCTGGCAACTGATATTGCCGTGTACTTTTGTGATCCGAAGAGTCCGTGGCAACGGGGTTCCAATGAGAATACCAACCGGCTACTCAGGCAGTATCTTCTCAAGGGAACCAACTTATCCCGATATACGCAAGCCCAGCTCAACAACGTGGCACGACAGTTAAATGAGCGCCCGAGAAAAACGTTAGACTATGAAACCCCAGCAGAGAGATTTCAGGCCTGTGTTGCAGCGACTAGTTGAACTCACAACCAAAGCGGACAATTGAGGGATCAATTATGCAGAGTCAGCCTCTGTTATTCGAATCTTCTTCGATCTCTGCAAGAAGTTTTCGCAGAAGAGGTGCCAATGTCTGACGGTCCCTGTGATTGAGAAATCGAACTACGCCTTCAGCATCTTCTAGTCGTGCTTCGATTGCACGGTTAATTAACTCCAACCCTTTGGAAGTGAGAGCAATCTGCAATCCCCGTCGATCCGACGAATCAGGTTCTCGCTTTACTAAGCCCGCGGTCTCTAAACGATCAATCCGGTTGGTCATCGCTCCCGAGGACAACATCACCGCATGCATTAACTGTGTCGGCGACAATCGAAAGGGTTTGCCTACTCGCCGTAGGGTCGCGAGGACATCAAATTGCCACATGGTCAAATTGAACGGCTCAAGGATCGCCTCTCCTCGTCGTTGAAGCAGGGGGGCCAACCGCAGGATTCGCCCCACGACACCCATGGCTGATGCATCGAGGTCCGGTCGCTCTCTTGACCACTGTGTAATGAGGTCATCGATTAAATCGGATTTCATTGCTGTCAGATTACCAAAAATCTTAATGTAAAGATACTTGACATAAAATTTTATATGAAGTATCTTCATATAAAGATATAATGATATTTTGTACTTTCCGTCGTTAGAGTGATGATTTATCACGATTCAAAGGAGAACGAGATGTTCAATTCATTCATGTCACAAAACCCAGAGAAGAAACTTGTCATGACACAATGGGTTATATTCGGGCTCTGCGCTTTCTTTCTGCTTCCAACATTCAGTTTTGCAAAACCAAACCAAACAGAAGGCCAGATTACACTCTCATACAGTGATGGGAAGCCTGTGACGACAGGTCTCGAAAACATCAATACCGTCTTGCGTTCCGTCGGGGTTCGAGTAAGCACTGTTCCCCTACCAGAAACCGCGCTACCCGTGCTTAAAACTTCACAAACTAGAGCACTTTCCCCCGAGGAATCCACCACGCTCTTGTCCATTTTCTCTCTGCATCGCGGTGAATTGCTCGATGAAATTCGCAAAGCGGGCCGAAGACCTGAAGCCCACCGTGGCGGATATTTAACGACATCTGAAGATGGTATTCCACCGTATCCCAAAGTGTATGATATGAAAGCTCTTACTCCAGACATGATGGCTTTCCTACAGGAGAAATTTGGAAAACTTCATGTGAATAGCGCAGATAATGGAATGGGCATTGATGAAGTCATGACCATTGTGTCAGGTGGTCCTTGGGCATGGTTCTTCCTTTTGCCTGATAATGTTATTGGAAAATTGACGTTGGGTTATGTGGGACTCGATGGGCCAGGTTGGCGTATTAGCTATCCCGGCTTGGGTCCCCATGGTGGCTTTTTAGATGCCGAATATGGCTTGGTGGTGGCCTATGCGCATGGTCCTAAAAACTTTGTGATGCGGTATGTAGAACCTAGTGTCAGCGGGGCCCACCTACTGGGCACGAATTCGTGGATCGATTTTTCTGGTCCAACCCCCAAGCTGCTGGATAGTGTTTCAACATCTGCCATGCACAACTAATGACATAAGTAAGGATTCATCATGAATACAAATGAATTAGAGAAAAATTGGACTGATCGCGGTTTTTCATTTGGTATTGGGACCCTTAAAGCTGGCGACGGAATTATCCAAGCTGCCCACGATGATAAAGATGAAGTGGTTCTTTTGGAAAGTGGAAAATACGAACTTACTATTGGGAACAAGACCTTCATTCAAGAGGGTAACAGTGAAGTGCTGATTCCGGCCGGAACCAGCCATAGCATTAAAAATCTCGGAACAGAAGATTCCAAAATATACTATGGCTATAAATCAAACAGCTTATAACAAACAATTGTCGTGGGGGAGTCCGCTTTTGGCCGGCAAGCGACCGTGTAAAGATGATCGCTCACCGGCGCTTCGCTCAAACTTCTGTCTGTTCTGCCATCTCTAGCGCATCGTCCACTTCGATCCCCAGATAACGAACGGTGCTTTCTAATTTAGTATGGCCTAACAGAAGCTGCACGGCCCGCAGATTCTTCGTTCTCCTGTAAATGAGCGTGGCTTTGGTTCTTCGCAAGGAATGCGTGCCATAGAGTGAAGGATCGAGGCCAATCATCTCGACCCACTTGTGTACGATTCGGGCACACTGTCGGGTGGACAGATGATGAGCACGATTGGTACGACTCGGAAATAAATAGTCGTCCGGATGGCAATGATGGGGAGCAATCCAGTTGGTAAGGGCTTCTCTGGTTTGTTCCGTGATCTCGAATTGAACCACTTGTTGGGTTTTCTGCTGCAGCACCATGGCTCTCGGAGCAATACCATGGCCATGATAGACATCTCGTACCCTGAGGTGAACGAGATCACAACTCCGTAATTTACTGTCGATCGCCAGGTTAAACAGGGCCAACTCTCGAGGTGAAGACATCATAATTATATCCCTCCTTTTTAGATGGATAATAATTATGATTTACGTACGAGATGTTCGCTATTCGACCCACAGCGGACATTGCGCATCCTGTGTACGCAGAACTATAGCTTCAGAGCTTACATCATATCGCCCATCTCAAGTACATCGTGCGGGTTTACGAACTTAAATGATGACGCCTCTCATTTGTGATGGTCGGCATACAACAACTGGACATATGATCGGTATTCCAGTAGTTGTTTCACCAATATCGATGGATCATTCAGGGCTCTGGAGACGAGGATCCCCCCCTCAATGATCGTTGAGAGCATATCGGCCAGATCATCACTGCTGGAGTCACTATTTACCGTATATCTTGCGTTGATTTTATCAAGTTGTTCTCTGAATAATCTTCGCCAGTCCATCACACTATCCGCTGTAATCTTCCGTACTTCTTCGTTGACTTGATGACTTTCGTACGTAAAAGATGCCACGAGGCAGCCGGGGTGAAGCCCCTCAAGGTCAGCCATCATCTCAGCCAGCAATTTGACAAACACCAGCATTTGCTGCAGTGGATCGTCGGTGAGTTCTTCAGCGCGTTTAAAAAGACCACTAAATAAAAAAGCATCCCGCTCTCGGTATCGCTGCATCAATGCGTAAGCCAGGGCATTCTTCCCCTCAAAGTGATAGAAGAAGCCCCCCTTGGTGATCCCGGCTTCCTTAATCAAGTCATCTATTGAGGTAGCGGCGAATCCATTCTGAAGGAAATGGCGCTCTGCTATATCCATCAATCTATCTTTGGTCGCTTCACCTTTTGTCGCCATGTTTACTATACCTCGAGTAAAGTTTCTGTCAGCCTTGAGATCAGTAGCAGTTGGCGTACTCGCTTATCTAGCTTCTTTCTTTTTGTATTTACAGTATTTTATTAGAAATATTGAAAAAAGTACCGGCAGTCCACTAGAAAATTTCAGGCTTACTGCTTAATCTGAACACACTGAACTACTCACTTTATATAACACCATTTATTCAAAAGGAGAACAAGGAGATGGGAATCACGAAACACCAATTGCCGCAGCTAGCAGACAAAATTTGTATCACTGATGGCGGGATGGAAACGGATCTGGTGTTCCATCACCAACTCGATTTACCCGAATTCGCGGCTTATGATTTGCTGCGCCATGAACAGGGTTATGCCACACTCTTTCAATACTACAAATCTTACGCTGAACTGGCACAGAGATATAAGCTAGGGCTTATCCTGGAGACAGCAACTTGGCGAGCAAACGCAGATTGGGGTGCTAAGATCGGCGATTCTCCAGAAGACCTAAAGAAATTTAATCTTCAATCCGTCAAATTGATTGAACATATTAGAGAGGAATACGGAGATGCGGATGCGCCGATTGTTATTAGTGGCTGCCTCGGCCCACGTGGCGATGGCTATACGCCTTCACAAAGAATGACTGTTCTAGAAGCACAAGACTATCATTCAGCACAAATCGCTACATTTGCTAAATCCAACGCCGATATGATTGCTGCGCTCACGTTGAATTATGTTGAAGAAGCCATCGGAATTACCCTGGCCGCTCAAGAATATGGCCTACCCGTGTGCATTTCATTTACCCTCGAAACCGACGGCAAGCTTCCAACAGGTGAAACACTCGAGCAGGCAATACTTGCAGTTGACCAGGCAACTGATAATGGGCCCGCTTACTACATGATTAACTGTGCGCACCCCACACATTTTTCGCATCTCTTTCAAACACCAGATAGTTATTTGAATCGTGTTAAAGGATTGCGGGGTAATGCCTCCTGTCTCAGTCATGCTGAGTTAAATGAATCAGAAACCCTTGATGAAGGAAACCCAACACAATTTGGTGTGGAACTTACCGATCTGAAATCAGTTTCGCCACATTTAACCGTATTGGGAGGCTGTTGCGGTACCGATTTTCGGCATATTGAGCAAATATGCAAAAATCTGACTTACGCTTAGAAATAACTGTGGTTGCTGATTGTCTTCAAAGTTGAGACTGGAGTAGATAAGACGATCAATCTGTGGAGAATAATGTATCTAACTCAGTACAAGCAGCAGAGACTGTCTTACGGAAGAACCCTGTTGTGAAGAAGGATTTTCTGTTTTTTCTCGACATCCAACAAGGCCAATGACCGCTATTGGCCCAGGCTGGGTAAAAACTCCGTAGAAAAATTTGGTCCAAAAATTTTTTTTTCGAGGATCGTCTATATTCCACGATCTCTGTCTAAGGAAGGGGTCAGAGACCCCTTGAATTTAGAGAATTCCGAGTTTTCACACAGCCTGGGGCGAATGCGGACGCAAGAGTGAAAATACAAGATGCGTCTATCCATGCGTTTCAGCCACACATATTATTTGTGACATTTCAGGGTTCCTTTTTCCGTCTCATTCCGGTCTTCTGGGACATGGCTCTTCTGTGTCCCGCCAGATCTGCTGTATGGGATTATTCCCATCAAGGAAGGCACCACCATGACAAAAGTCGTCAATGGCAAAACCTATCCCTCCCACGCCGCAAATGGTTCGCTACGACTCAACATTGCTCCATGTTTACCGCTCCTTGAACGATCATGCGGCGTCTTGATTAACGCTCAACAGCCTCACACACCGTAAACTTTTTATTATCGCAGTATTTGCCGGAACAACGGATGCCTTTGGCGAGTCTGCGCTGGCCAGCTTTGTCGACACCCTCAAGGAAGGACAGCGATCCTCCCTTCTCCTCAGAAATGGAACGCGTTTCCGCGCACGCAAAAGTTCGATAATTTTTCAATTCAACGCAATACAGAGAGAGGTTGTCGCAATACTTTCCTCTGCAAGCCAAACCGGCCACATAATGGTTGGCTGAACAGTTTCGGGTCCCTTTCTCCTCAGAAATCCATGGCCGCCATTCGGTTCTTCCAAGGTCCGCCCCAGGAAAGCGGGCACAGAAGATTTGAATATTGTCACAATATCTGCCCTGGCATGTAATACCACTGACAAATGAACCAGCATCACAGGCGGCTGGCGGAGTCTCTTCCGAAATAGGCCCCAGACTTGCGGCAAAGGCTAAGGGGCCAGGACATAGCCCTCCCACTAAAATAAGGACAGAAATGAATTTGGGGATTCTGCGCATGGCTTGACCCTCCCTAAAATTGTGGTCTGAGTGTCCACGGTTTCGTCATGTATAAGATATTTGATCTTATTCAAAGGGTCTCTCTGGTTGAACCGTACCCCATTCCCTTGCGAAGGTCCACCGCCATATTTGCATAAGGGGTGATGTTAAGCGGTTTTATTTCGTCATTCGACAGTTAAATTGACTAATCTGCTTGGGAAACCCAGTGACACGGGGGATGGAGATACCTTTAACAAGAGGGTTAAGGTAGAATTTAATTCGAGTCTGACCCTATTTTATCTGATCTCATCTCTTAGTTTTTTTGAGGACTTAGGATTGAAAAAGATTTTTTATTGTGTTGTGACCAATTCTCCATGTTCTATGATGGTTGGATTTATTTTCGAGTCCTGAGATTCTTGCTCCAACCACTCATTCTTCTCATTTATCCCCATGTCACATATTCCTTGAAAACAGACCCCTTCTTCCATGGAAAGGGAAGGAGTATTCACGTCTCCGATCAAGACAGCAGGATAAAGAAGTTGTATCCTCTTATTGGCAGTTAAATTGGCAATGATTTTTCCGCTAGAAATAATTTCGTCTGCAGTAATGGATCCACGAATAACAGCATGTTCCCCCACAATTAGCATATCTTTCGTATTAATCGCCCCACTAAAATGGCCATCAATTCGAACAACGCCTTCGAGCTTGGCAATTCCCTCCATTTCAACCCCTTTGGCAAAATACGTTAGATCTCTTTCCACCTTGGTGCTTTCAGGGCCATGCATGTCTAATTATCTCTTCCACATTGTAGACACCTCCCGGACAATGGATTCATAACCACAAAAAGGGGGCAGAGAAGGGATTAGCGTTCTTCAAATAGATCAAGGTTAGCTGCAAGGTCAGTGCCTTTTACCATCTCGACTATTCTCCACCCTTTCAAACCTTCAACAATCCATATAGTTATAGATCGTAGGACTCCATAACATCTTAGGTAAAAATGGTGAAGGAACTCCCCTGCGATAGGAAACGGGTTGTAGGTAAGGCCATTCAATAACTAACCTCCTTAACTTTTTTATGCTTTAACCTAGCAACTAAAACTAAGAATAGATTGACTTGTTACACTGAATGACAGACCGAACCCATTGTGCCTGGCAATAAGAAGGCCAACAATTCAAGCTTGCCAATGGCAAAAACTTTCCATTACCCGCAATCCCCTATCATTACCTTCCTGGAGGTTCCTCTAGGGATGTAGGGTGGTTTTACCCTACCACGAAAACGCTCATTCGCTTGAGATTATTCTCGTATCAAGAGGTAGCACCATAAAATAATTGATGGAACAAAAATGCGGTGGTAACTATCGCTCAATGCTAATGAGTGACGGGAGAAATCAGTAATTTCTTCGAGGCTGCCCCTCTTTTGGGGAAGTCAGAATCTTTACTTTAATTACCAATGTTCTGTACGGTGTTTCTCATGTTCATGAGTGTTACCCAAGCCATCAGGAGAGGACGGTTATGACATTTTCAATCGCTAAATCCATAGAAAATTCTGCCTTTGTCGGCCTAATGGTCTTCGTCACCACCTGTTTATTTCTTTTTGTGGACTCAGCATTCGCACAGATACCCCTAGAAAACGATATCATCATGGTTATTGATAGAGGTGAACCGTTCGACGACGAGGCTGAAACGTTTAATAATCTCTTGAATGTCTTTACGGCCGCCTTCATTGCAGCCAAGGGCAATTTAGAGATTGTGGCCCTAGGCCATAATACTATTTGTATTGCTGCCCGCGAGAGTGATAGTCCTTGTCCACGTTCCGGCTGGTCCGAAAACCAAGATATCCATTAGATCGTTAGTTTTTAATATTTCGTCACAAATTGTTTCGGTGAAACAATCCGGGCTCTTCCTATTTTTCTAGAACACTCTTAATAAATTTCTCTTGGTATCAGGAAACACACAAGTCTGAAAGCCCGCCTTCATTGGCTATCCAACGTACCTATTCCCAGTGGAGGCACACATAAGACCTTTTACTAAGCTTGACAGCCTAGACCCACCTTCAACAATCCTCAGAGATCCACGCCAAGCCATTTTTGGGTGCCAAAATCCTTGCTTGGTCCTATCCTCACCGTTCTCTTTATTTTGAGGAACAACTCAGAAAAGAATGCTTTAAGCCGTTTACCCTCATTGACAGAATACAAATAAGGGAATCCTTCTTTCGAGTAATGGTAGATGTTGGAAAGGCTTGCCTAGGATAAATCATCCCAGGATGAACGGCAGGGTGAACAAACGTTTTGGTATTAGGGTGAGGGAGAAAAACCTTCAGTAAGTATTGAAGGGAGGGTGATAATTCTCTGTGTGACGACACCCTGGTTCTGGAAGGTTTTATCTCAATCGGGGCCCTAGAAATAAAGCTTCCCAGAAATGAAGCCGAATAAGTATTATACCCCCAATAATTTTTACCATTTTAGTCCATGTTTGTCTTAACGCTTTTCAATCTACTATGCTAGTGATATTACAGACAACATTGAAGGTGTCGCGATGAGTAAACTCTTCGAGGCTTTACAAACCGCTCATAAAGAACGCCTGGCATTGGAGAAGGATCTTGACTATCAACAGGGCTCTCAAGCACGTCCCCCAAGTCCCAGGACAGATTTTGCATCTTTTCGAAGGTATCATGAAGAATCCGAACTGATCGCTTTAGCCCAAAATATTGCAGCACGCCTTCCTAACCCCGATCAAAATGTCATCCAATTTATTGGGTCGCAAGCTGGCGAAGGCACTTCAACCCTCGTTCGAGAATTTTCATTGACCGTAGCGGAAAATAGCACTAAACCTGTCCTTCTCGTCGAGGCTGATTTCAAACAGCCCTCTCAAGCCAAATCGTTTGGAATCGATGTAAAGTCTCCTTTAGATTTCGCTTTAAAAGAAGGGAAACCCTTAGATGGAGTCATTTCCCAAATTTCAGATTCGAACCTTTTTCTCGCGACTCTCTCTTCTCAATTTTTTCGTTCGCTGACGGAACGAAGCTACTTCCATTCCACCGACATGTGGAAAACTGCACGATCTCAATTTTCCCTTATTCTTATTGATTCCTCTCCAGCCAGTGTCTCAAATGAGAGTCTTGCCATTTGTGCAACGGTAAATGGTGTCATTCTCGTTCTCGCTGCTGAACAGACCCGATCGGCTGTAGTCAAAAATGTCAAAAAGCAAATTCTTAGCCGAGAAGGCAACATTCTTGGGATTGTGTATACTAAAAGAAAGTTTCATATCCCCCCTTCCATCCACAAATTGCTCTAACCCATTCTCATACCGGAAATTGAAGCGGCAAAGGACGTTCGTGCATTGGCATCTGTTCTCAAGGAAAACTCTCCTTAGTTACTATTCTGGGTATTTCGACTCTCAAGGATTTTTCCCCTTCCTTTCTCCCACGTAAGTTTTACTCCTCGAACTGAAAATTGCCCTTCCTAACAATCCCGATTGGCCTTTTGGGGAATGGTAGATGGTTGATCCATTCCGTAATTTGTGATCAACCAAGATCTAGGAGGCTACAATGTGGGTCGAAGAGGAAAGAACCGTGCAAACTTGGGTGAATGGAGGAGAAGTCGTTCTCAAAAAGGTGGATAGAGAATATGCGTATCGTCTGGCCAATGAGGCCGGTGATTGGATTGCCGGATTACCTGATGGGATGGTATGGGCCGATGCGCAAGCTCTTTTTGACGACTCGCTTTAATACATCATCCCCACGCCTGTTGAAATAGAGGCATAGGGGGAGTCAGAGGCTTTTTCTAGAGATCAAACTTGGAAGGAAAATGATCAGAATGGATTTGAATATGAGAAGCCGTGGCACCAAGATAGGCCAACTTTTTCATGTTCTTGGGTTGGTCCATGGCTTGAAGTCCTTGTATATCACTGGCTTTCAGATCAATACCGAGATTGCCCAACAGCCAATCGCGATCAAGCACCACGTTATACCGTAAATACGAAAATAATTCCTTTCCGCCTAACACATCCCCTCGCAAATCGCCAATTTCTCGATCAATCTTCCAGGCGGTCGGACTCCGAGACATCCACTGTAACATCGTTTGATTCATTGCATCGCAATCATCCATTAAAGACATAAGGGCCTGAACGGAGACTTTTGCCGAAGACATTTCCATAACTTCCCGGGCCGGCCTTCGGATTTCCTGTGCACCCGTGCCCACCGACACCAGCAAGAGTTGATCGACACCCATAGGCCATTTCAGCCCGAATCCCTCCGTAGTCGCCATCAATAATAATTGAAGTGCGGGATTGTTGTGAGGGCTCACCCCACCATCCACAAAGGCTCCTTCGGTGCTTTTCCCAATACACAATCGCTCGGGATTAAAATAATGTGGGGCTGCGGTACTGGCTCGAACGATTTCGCGTAGCAGAAAGTCTTTATTGGGGGTGGCCGTTCCTTTGAGTTCCTCCGGATTAAAATACCGCCCTCTTGGGTTATTCATCAGAGGCCAGGGACTTCCAGAATCCAATCGCTTGGTCATCACCATAAGACCTGTTTGCAGGTCTCCACTATCCAAGGTACGGTCACCAAACTGCTCCACCAGCGCTTTCATGAGAGGCGTTCGTGGGAATTTGGCCTGCAAAATTCCTCGACGCCACACAGATCGGCGAAATACTTTTTCCGATAATTCGTTATACAGCCTTTCAAGTTTTTCTACAGCCCAGCCTAAAGCCAGACCCGTCGCAATAATAGAACCCGTAGACGTTCCTCCAATGAGATCAAAGTAATGGGAAAGTCGAAAATCAGGGTCATTTCCCCCTCGTTTTCGCAGAAGATCCTCTATGCGTTTCAAATATTGCAAAGTTAAAATGCCGCGAACCCCACCTCCATCCAAAGCAAGAATCCGTTTTGGACCAGAATCGAATAAATGTTGATCACGTGTGCGAGTGATCATAGAACCTCTCCTCTCCGAAAATTAATTTTCTAAAGTAAAGATTTCCTTCACGATCAAACCCCGTGAGCGCGCTGCCTCGGCAAAATGCCACGTGAGGTCGCGTGCCCCCCGAATTTGGCCATCCCAGGCAATCACTGCTTGCACCGTATTGAAGCCTTGAGAAGATTCTCCGGCGGATTCGATTTTTATATCACGCCCATATCGTAGCGCTTCATCCAGAATCGCGTGATTCACCTCTTGATAGCCAGCATAGCGGTCATTGCCTGTCTCGACAACAACGAGCTCCCCTTTCTCTTCTGCAATCTCGATTACCCGATCATATAGCACACCCCAATTCCATACTTCACAGCCCGGACGATCCACAACCGAAGTCACTCGAAATAAGTCCGGGGCAAAGGGCAAGACAATTTGAAAATCGATTCCCTTTTTTTGGGCCAACTCTAATGCGATTAAATCGGCTCCACAGGCGGCCGAACACACCAGCCGCCCAACCCGATTCTTGTCAAAGAGTGCCTCAAGCTGTTGATACACAACTTCGGCTCGGGTCAGAGGAAAACGGGAAAGGAGAGCTCCTTGTGCATCTATCCGTCGGCCAGCAAATGCAACACTCGATGAAAAGTTTTTTTCCATGAAATTAACTCGACTGATTCACAGACTCTGACTGGTAAAACCCGATCTTTACCCATAATGGACATAAAATCGTCCCGAGAAGTAAAAGGCTGCCAATCCAGATTTCCCCCCAAGGCATCCAGGGCGGGGGCGGACTGCCAACAAGCCAAGAACCAATACCCGTCAGAAAACAAAAAATGGATATAGCCGTAAGAAGCATGGCCATGATGGCCCGCCAAAATCGATTGGTCCCATCTCCCTGTTTTCCCTCAACCGCTTCTTCAATCGGTCCCCAAAATCCCGGCGGGTGTGCGCGACGGTAAAAGTTGATCAGTCGGGTCGGGTCTTCGGGTCCTGTTAGGCACGATACAACTACTCCGATAACTCCCGATCCCAATCCCATCACCAGGAGGCGCAGTTCGTCTTGCCAACTTGGGAATCCCCACAACAATATCGGCGCCATAAGGACCGACGCCCCTATGCAGGACAATTCACCCCATGCCGTCACCCGCCACCAGACCCATCGCAAAACAAGTAAGATTCCCGTTCCCGCGCCTAGCAGCAAACTGATCTGCCAAGCCGTTTGAATCGATGACAGCCAAGGTAAAATTCCCATGGCTAACCCCAAAATCAAGAGATTACTCCCTCGCGCTACCCATACCAACGACCGATCAGATGGTGTTCGCCTCTGCCACCCCTCACATATAAACCGCCGGTACAAATCGTTGGTCCAATACGACGACCCCCAGTTCAAATGCGTATCTACGGTAGAGGCCAACGCCGCCAGCATGCCTACAATCATCAACCCCTTCAAGCCGGTCGGAAGTAGTTCGTCCATACCTTGCACAAACGTATATTCACGGGCGGCAATAAATTGCGGAGAGAGCATCTCCGGAGGAGGCGGGAAAATGACTAATAAGCCCAACGCCAAGGTTAACCAAATCAAACTGCGAAGGAGCACTTGGGCCACGGAAAAGACCACCGCTGCCAACCGAGCATCGTGATCGGTTCGACAGGCCATCGAGCGTTGTGCGAGATATCCCGTGCCATCAGCATTCATTTGTAATAGCCATTGGAAGCTATAAACCAAGAGGACCATTATCGTCGCATCCTTGGCGCCAAAAGGCGTAAACGCTAACAACTCGTTTCCCGTTAACGGATACTGTGAAGAGACAGCAAATTGGTCTTGAAGGTGAGCGGTTAAAGCCGCAAATCCCCCAACATGATCCACAACCACCCAGGCAAAGCCCAGGCTGGCCATGATACCAAGGCCAAATTGCACCAGGTCCGTCGCGACCACACTCCGCAGCCCTCCGGTGGTGGAGTACAACATCGTCACCGAAATAATCACTCCAATAGAGAGCAAATTATTGGTAGAACGAACCCACACGTTCTCCCCCTCCAATCCACCAACCGTAAACGGTACTCCTAACCACTTCACCATTTGAACCAAATCCCCAAAAAACTCCACAGGCAACCACTGGTTCCATAAGAGAAAAGGTTCAGACAAACGCGTCGCCGCAAGTAAAACCATCGCTAAAACCGTGCAATTAATAATCGTCCCCAAGTAAATCGCTTTGACTCCTCTTAAGGCCGCTGCAGCACCATGGCCGTAGCGCACTTCGGTCAATTCCGCGTCGGTCAACACCCCCACCCGCCGCCAGCTTGGTGCTAACAAAAATCCCATAAGCAGGAAAGCTAAGGCATAAATCCACAAACGCCAGAGAGCAAAGATCCCGGCAGTGGCCACCAACCCTGTCACGAGAAGGGGAGTATCCGCCGCAAATTGCGTCGCAGCCATACTGATCCCGGCCTTCCATCCGGAAAGATTACGCCCGGCAAGAAAATATTCTTCTAAATTTTTTGAGGCCACCGATCGTTCGCGTAATCCGGCATACAACGCATACAAGAGAAATGCTGCCAGAATGGCCCAATCCCAACTAGACATAATAGTCACTCATCAACCATTCCTGAAATGGATTTCATCCGTGCATTGCCAGGAAAAACGAGGTGAAGGATCCTTGCACATTCATGACTCCCCGAGCATATTCATCACACGCCAACCCAATACTGGCAGGAATAATCCGGCAAGGATCAAAACTGCGCCTAAGCCCATTGTACTGATACCAACAAGGTTGGAATGACGCCCTAACATGATCGCGGTTTGTGATTGAAAGCCCATTCCCGCAGGCGGCCATTGTCCCGTCGCACGAATTTTTGTGCCGATATACATCACATAGGCTCCCATCCCTACTGCAGGCATGCCGGCCATCATCGTTACGGCCAGGATCAGAAATTTGATTTGCCGAACAATTTCGGGTGTCACTGGGGTATCGCTTTGCGTCACCGATGACAGATATTCCATCGTAAAATAAATGAACATCCCTCCGCATACCGCAAGAATCGCCAATAACCCCCCTAGTAGCGTTCGCTTGGAGGTATTCATAAATTTCTCAAGCCTCAGGTTTTTTTCAATGTCTGAAAAAAAGATCCCAATGAATTCTGAGACACACAAACATATTCTCAGCCGCCACTATTTCTGATTCCGTCGGATACATTCATGCCGTCGGCCTAACCACAAGCCTGTACCCAGCCAAAGCGCAGCAATGGGCATCGCGGCAAAGGCCATTGCGGACAATCCCATCCCCCAGGCTTGGAAGAAAGAAACCATTCCTGTTCCAGTAGCATCCGCCCCTCGATGAACTACCGTATCAATCACATTTTTTGCTTGGTATTTTTCCTCTTTCGGCACCACGGTAAATAACGTTTCCCGCGTGGGTTTCGTGATAGAAAACTCTCCGGCACGCCTGAGAACCCCAAAACCAATCAAAACCGGCAAAACCGTGGCCACACCAAATACTCCAAACCCAATCAACGACACCAGAGGCATAGCCCCCAACATGACGACCACCCCGAACCGGGTCAATAACCGACCTGTGGCAAAAAATTGAAGTATGAAGGCCAAGATATTAACCCCAAGATCCACTGAAGCAAACAATTGCATTCGATCTTCAGAGTTGATTAGGACTTGGGGAATGAGAATGGTTTGCTGAGAATACAAGAATGTCGAAAGCACAGAGTAACAGATGAGGTAGAATGCAATACCTCGCAAATAGGAGGAACGCACGATACGTATCACCCCAACCCACAAACTCGGTGGCAATGCTTCAGAATTTTTGGCCACAGATAAATGCGCCGTTCCCAAATCGATACCATGATGCGCGTGATACCATTTCAGCAAGGCGAGAATACATCCCACTGCAATGAAGAGAAACATTCCCGATACCAACAAGAGACCCTGTACCCCGACCCCCTTCACAGCCAGGGCCGTAATCAACGGCCCAGTCATCGCCCCCAGACTGCCTCCTGCCGAAATACAACCAAACAGTCGACGTGCTGCCTCTGTCGGAAAAACATCCGCCATAAAACTCCAAAACACAGAGACGACAAAAAGATTGAACACACTGAGCCACACGAAGAAAATTGGCCCAATAGCCCCCAGCCCCCATCCGCTTTGAAGGGCCCCATACAACCCAACCAGATTGAGAATGAAAAACCCATATATAGATGGCAACAATCGACGAATAGGGAAATGCCTTGCAACCCATCCAAATACCGGCACCACAGCAAGCATGACCACAAACACAGCGGAAAACAGCCAGGGCAGTTTGTGGACCCCGGACAACACCCCCATTTCATCTCGAACGGGACGCAGAATATAGTAGGCAGCTAACACACAAAAGAAATAAAGAAACGACCAAAACAGTGCTGGCAATTCATACCGTTCAACCCGAACGCCCAACCCAATCAATCTTTGGAGAAAATGTTTGTAAGTATTGGGCATGAGTCGAAAAATAGATCTAATCTTTTTAAGATAGAGTGATTCATGTGATACATCAACACCAAACATTCAGACACTTTTTTTTGGACAACCACAAATCTTGCCAACCTAACACCTTGCCTCCTTTGCGCTTTTGCGCACAAGTTCATTCTCGATCATAGCCATTTGGCCTTGAATTTTCTTATCTTTCTCACAATAATGGTGCAACCATTCACCGGAATCACAAGGAATGTATTCGTGAGCAAGCGAACAGTAACATTGATTCTCCTCGGGTATCTCACTATTCATTGGGCAGCTGTCATTTTTCGCATAGATTATTTCCCACTGACTTGGGTTCCCATGTACAGCGTGTTTGAACCCAGCGAAACTATATCTGCAAAGGTTTGGGACAAGGACCAGTATCGAAAGGGCCTCAAGGTCACGCATCGAGACGGCTCAACCAGCTTCATATCTTATAAAGATCTGAATATTCCTAAACCTAATTTTCGGCGATTGTATTATTCAAGAATATTTGGCACGGCTCCCCCGAAACACAAACAAGGCAATACCAAACTGGGAGCTCTCAACCGCTGGGTACGGGGACTTGATGAAGGAGAACCCTATTTTTCCGTCGATTGGGAGTGGCGAATGTTTTGGACTATCAATAAAACATTACGGCATGAACCCCATGATCCTCAATTTATCGTAAGAATGGAAACGCAACATCAAAAACGGGTTTATCGAAAAGCAAATCTCATAAAGGGAGAGATTGATAATCCCCAACTCCAAACCAGAAAAGCCCTCATTAAATGGAAGGAATCATGGTTAACAAGGTGGGAACATGAGCGGCTGTAACAAGGTAAGGGAGGCCTGGAATCATTTCTTCTTTACCGGATTTTCCGGTGAAAGCCTCGGCCTGTTACGAATGTATATCGGATATGGACTTTTGGTCTTCCATACTTATCAATTTGCTACAGTCTTGAGCCTCAACCCGGTTGGTTCCACATATTATTTTCTCGAGCCCATTTGGTATTTCCGGGCACTTGGCATTCACTACCATATCCCTGCCCTTTCGTTTGCCGTTTATGCACTCTTGATGGGCGCTACCATTTCCATGATCCAGGGGAAATGGACTCGCACCTCAATTTTTGTCGTGATCCTCTGTGTTTTTTATTTAAAGGGTGTCCGAGATAGTTTTAGTGGCGACGTCCACCATCGCTACATCATTCCCATGCAAATGCTTTTCCTGTTTGTGTTATCCAGATGTGGAGAAGTGCATTCTCGTGATGCGCGTCATAGGAAATTCACTCCTCTAAAAGAATGGGAAGCCAGCTGGCCTATTAAGACCATGCAACTGTATGTCGCCCTCTTTTATTTTTGGAGTGTCATCGCGAAAGTACGCGCATCAGGTTGGGTGTGGTTTGCGGGAGAGGGGCGAATCCAGGAAGTATTAATTAAACGGTCTGTTCGGTGGGGATTAACCGGAGAAGGGGACCTCGTCAAAAATAGCTTAAGCTTTGAACTGGCCCAGCACCCTGAAATTCTGCAGATTTTCTCCCATCTCGTGCTCGCTTTCGAACTCGGGTTCCCATTATTGTTGGTCATCAATTCAGTGAAATTGCGTGCCCTGTTCCTCGCTGGCGTCATTACATTTCACATTTCCACATTTGTCTTAATGGATGTCAATTTTCTGTTAATCCCCTTTGTCTATCTCATTTTCTTCGACCTTGTACCCATACACATTTGGCTCAAAACTCGGGTTTCACGCATTTTCGGGAGACGCCTCTCTAGTGCCACTTAGGTCCTATGGCTGAAATGATGGAGGCCTCTCAAGTATGATAAGGAAATGAGGTCTTCTTTCCGGAATGGTCACATCACCTAGAGAGAAATTACAGAGAAAGAAAACGCACGTGAAACAGGGACTACCGCTTCTTCCGCATGAGTGGGCACAGTATGGCTCTATCATCGTATTTGATGGAGTCTGTAATTTCTGTAATGCATTTGTAAACTTCGTATTAGAGCGTGACCATCAGGGTCTTTTCAAGTTCGGCACGCTCCAATCTCCGCCAGCTCAACAAATCTTAGAACAATTTCAGCTCTCCACCGATGATTATGAGACCTTTTTACTTATAGAACACGGTAAACTGTTCACGAAATCCACTGCCGCGCTCAAAATACTTCAACACTTGGGAATTCCCTGGTCCCTGTTCGGGATATTCAGGATGATCCCTCGTCAACTTCGAGATCCTTGCTACGATTTCATAGCACGCCATCGATATCGATGGATGGGGAAATCAGACTCTTGCCGAGTTCCAACACAAAAAGAACTCAAAAGGTTTGTGTAAGAGTTTCTATTATTCTCTCAAATTGCTCCACTCCAAATATTCAAACCTACCCCTAGTCGATAGTCAGAATTTCCTCTATATGAGGGTGCCCATATTCTGCAGATCCCGTCAAAATGCGAAGATTGGGAAGGACCTGGACTGCTCCGGCATGATGAGTATGTCCGCAAAAGACCGTCAGATGGCAATCTGGTCTGGCTTGCATAACTTCCAACAAAACGTCCCCCACGGCTTGGCAGGTAAAATAGGGTAACCAATCATCATTTCCCATCTTTCCTTCATACCAACACGCCTCTTTAAACGGTGGCACATGTGTGATGCACACAACTTGCGGATAAAAATCCAACGCTTTTGCCAGTATTTTACGGAGATGGCTAGCAGCCTCATCGCCTAACGCCTGAAGCTTGCTGAGAACCTCTTGGCGATTCAACCCTTGAAAATCTCGAATCAGGGCTTGATCACTGAGCCTGACAGGAGACTGTTCATAATTTCCCAATCGCCCATCACCCCACCCATCATGCCCCACTAAAGCGGTTCGAGAAGTGAGTTCTATAACCCCGGAAGCAGAGAGGTACGTCAGTTCGGATTGCCTGAGACACCAATCTTGAATATTACGCCGTACTGATTCAATTGACCCATGGTAAAAATCATGGTTGCCTAAGACAAAATACAAAGGCAGATTAATCGCTTGCTGCATTTCTTTCAAAAGTTCACAGAGACAAGGGGCTTCGGCAATATCACCCGAAAGAAAGACAGCGTCAGCCTGACAATTCTGAAAAGACGAATAAAACTCCGCTCGCTTATGCGGGCGAAGAAAATTTAAATGGACATCGGTAGCCCAGACAATCTGCATAGAATATCTACTTTAGCAAAATCAGGAAAATCCCGCTTAAGGAACAGACAAATACTATGGCGTGTCTCCTTTTTGCATAAGCCAGCCAATCATTTCTCTGCATCACAGAAATTGTGGTGAGTAGCCGAAGGTAACGGCCCATGGTATAACTTTTGAACATCGGCAATAGCCAAGGATTTTCATCAAGCCCCACACACAACAAGGAGTGTTCTATGACCGATAATTCCCTATCGACAACCACAGGAAGTGAACTGGCCACAATGGGGGGTGGATGCTTTTGGTGCTTGGAAGCCGTATTCGATCAAGTCAATGGCGTAGAATCAGTGGAATCAGGTTACATGGGCGGGGGTCGACCCAATCCCACATATGAGGCGGTCTGTTCGGGAACCACGGGCCATGCGGAAATCATTCAAATTCGATTCGATCCAGAAATTATTTCTTTTCGGGAACTGCTGGAGATTTTTTTCGGGATTCACGACCCAACAACCTTAAACCGGCAAGGCAATGATGTCGGAACTCAATATCGTTCAGTCATTTTTTATCATTCACAGGAACAAGCGAAGACGGCCCGCGAGTTGATAACAACACTCACTGAAAACCAACTTTTCGATATGCCTATCGTGACTGAAGTTGTTCCGGCTTCCACATTTTTTATGGCCGAAGCCTATCACCAAGAATATTTTGTGCAAAATCCTTCCCAACCCTATTGTGCCTATCTCATCGGACCAAAAATTGCCAAATTTCGCCAACAGTTTGCTGGAAAATTAAAAACTTAATCGTCGGCACCAGTTGAGATCTCCTCAGATCTTCTCCCCCAATTGGTATGGTGCTTTTATCGTCCAGATACCATATTCAAAAGAGTATCGCGCAATCCACCAAAAATATCGGGTTTCAATGTTGCCTGATATGCCTGAAGAAGGACTGGGGTTCGTGGCGGACAATAAGGTACTTGCATCATTTCGACGCCTATAGGTTCAGCAACAATGACACCCTCAGCCATGGGATTGACTTTCAGTACAACCAATTGAACCCGGGATTCTAGAATGCAAAAATCTTGATAACCTTGTGTTTGGGGAATGTGGAAGTCGACAAACTTCACGCGATGTCGATCGGTCGCAAAAACCACATCCCCGACTTTCAATGGACCCTCCGGACCAACAGAATAGAGCACAATTGGCACCATAAGGATCGTGATAATAGCTAATCCAATGGGAATCAACGGAGTGCGAGATATGCTCGGGGTATCCTCTTTTGGTGATTGATCAGATGGCATAATTGCAATGACTTGCTTTTTTCTTAAGATTAGTTCCAGTATCTCATGTCATACCACCCATCATCCAATCCCTAGTCTTAGTCTTTCACGCTCTTCAGAAATTAGTCATAACTTTAGATATGGGACAACCTGATAAACCGAGGGTCCCCACACATGCAAAAAACATTTCAAGATGTTTGGATTCGCTGGCACTGGCGCCCCATTCGGCATTGCCCTGGTCGATTTGTTTTACCGAGGGCAGAACAACCCATTTCTTTTGAAGTGCTGATTGGTTCCCCATGCACTTCCCAAGTATTTTCCAGCCACGCGGCAAAAGATCCGGTATTCATCGTGCCATTAGCAGATGGTGGGATCATTTCGTACAAACAGAAAGACGGCCAGTTGGTTCATACTTTAAATACTCTTGAAGGATTTTCCCGAAAACTTCGCCAATTGGGAATTGCAGTGAAGGGGACACCGCCTCTTTTTCGGGAATAACCTCCCGTATGAACAAAAGCGTTAATACGGAATGCTCCAAGACAACCTCATGACTCTTACAATAAGAGGCATCACCACAGAGGAACCCAGGACTCCACGCTAAGTTGTAGATATTCCTAGCAAAGCAAGGTCGTCAATGAAAACTCTTCCACCATCGATAGGCGTTATCCAACTGCCCTTATAAAATCCGCCGCCCAATGATCGACGACCCATTCGCTATCTATAAGGATAAGAGGAAGTAAGTGAAGATTAATCAACCATGGGTACCCTCAGCACCCATCATGATTGCCGAATAACCAAAAACGACGGTTATTTATTCAAGCCTCCGGGTGGAGTTTTTTGAAGAGACAATACGCAAGCACTAAAGGGGTGGAGTAATTGAAGAGAAATTCCACAGACGTTGGTCGAGTAAATGACTTGGCTTCACGTTCGTTAAGGCCGCAAACAAGTTATCTCCAGAACCCGGGTAACGACTTTCCCAATCCTTGAGCAACGCTTTGACCTCTTTCCGTTTCAAATTTTCCTGGGACCCACACAGATCACAAGGAATGATAGGAAAATTCCTCAAGGTCGCATAATGGGCCAGGTCATTCTCCCGCACATACGCTAACGGCCGAATCACAATATGCTTTCCATCATCTGAGCGCAATTTTGGTGGCATTGATTTGAAACTGCCATTGAAGAACATATTCAGGATCATGGTTTCGATCATGTCATCCCGATGATGCCCTAAGGCGATTTTGGTGGCCCCAAATTTTTCCGCCAAGCCATAAAGAATACCCCGACGCAATCGGGAACACAGAGAACAGGTCGTTTTCCCTTCAGGAATCAATTCCTTGACAACCGAATATGTGTCTTGTTCTTCAATATGAAAAGGGACGCCCAACTTGGCCAGATAATCCGGAAGAATCTGTTCAGGATAGCCTGGTTGCTTTTGATCTAAATTGACTGCGAGGATCTGATAAGAAATCGGGGCACGGGCTTGCATCGACAGAAGAATATCCAACATGCCATAGCTATCTTTTCCACCGGAGAGACACACCATGATCGTATCGCCGTCATCAATCATCGAAAAATCGGCAACGGCTTGACCCACCAACCGACACAATCGCATGTGCAGTTTTTGGGTCGCGCCGGTTAAATTAAGCCGGATTGGTTGTATGGGAGTTTGGGAAATCATTGAGTACGCGTAGGAGGAAAAACTTTAAGAATAAAATTCCGTAGATTACGGGAAAAAAATACTCCATCCTAACGATAGACTAATTCCACAGCAACTTTTCCATTCATCGGCACCGTCACTTCCTGCGTGAGGACTCCCAATATTTCATGCCAGGCCTCAATAACATACGTGCCAGCATTTAAAGGGGGCAATTCAAAATTTCCAGCTGCGTCGGTCACAGCAAAGTACGGATGATCATAAACCCATAATGCGCCCGCCATAAACTTATGTTTATCACACCGAATTTTATACAGGCCTTTTAGACTAAGTGGTTTTTGAATAGGTCGGGAATTGGGCAATTGGGCCACATTGAGAATCGTCCGCCTTCCAAACGTAATATGGGTATTATGCAAAATGGGATCCTGGTTTTGAACCTCAACATCGTCTCCTAACCTAGCTGCAGTGACAGGTTGCCAAAATTGACATTCCGTATTCCTCACTATAACGTCGCGGGGAGGTGTCAATAACGAGGCTGACGGACTGGTTTGTATCGTCACGACCACAAATTGAAGACCAAGAGTCTTCTCATCTACCCGTATGGGTCGTATTTCAATTTCCTTTCCACAGACCAGGGAATCAATGGAATTCTTATGAGTCTCCGGCGCAAGGATCTCCCCGTGGAACTTTACTCTTCCTGAGATTACCCCCAGCGGCTCCTCTGCGAAAACTTTATTATCTATGGTTATTCCCAGTATGAAAAACCCAAATATTGCCAAATAAAACACCCCCATGACGGGCAGTCTACCCGTCCATTGGAAGGTGGTCAATAAATCGCTAAACACAGGTGGGGGCTTACAAGAAAAGAGATAGCTCGCACTAGCCACACTTTCTGAAGAGGCCTTCAGATCCTTTATGGATATTGAAGGATGATTTACTTCCTTTTCAATCTGCATTATTCTTGTTGTGTCATGCTCCCCTCCCCCTTTACCTTCCTTTCTCGGTTACTTAGCAAATGGCGGGGAAGCCTTCGCTTTCGCCATACCATTCTCTTATCCGGAATTATTCTTGTGATCATGACGATCCTCGCGGGTATCATGCTTGCCAAACAACGAGCCATGCTCTATCACGCGGCAGAGACCAAAGGACTCGCTTTTACACAAGCCTTTGCCATTGGAGGCTGGGCCGCCATTCAAAATAATTTATTCCGCATTCAAGAAGCGTTAATGAGTTATCCGCCGGACCCGGATATCCTTGAAATTGATCTGATCGACTTTGACAATATGATCATGGCCTCACAAAACCCCAAGCGGATCGGGCTCATGATTGAAGATGCGCAATGGCTAGGGATGAAGGAAGCGCACCAAAAGGTCATGAGGTATTCAACGAACAAAGCCGGAGAGCCCGTGCTGACCATGGTCGCGCCCTTACAAGGCAAAGGAGAAACGGATGCCTGGATTCGCGTCATTTTTTCACTACAGGCGGTGAAAGAACAGGACTTTCAACTCATTATGAATATGTTCTTGATGACGCTCTTATTGATTGGTGCAGGCATTCTCAGCTTACAGTGGTCGAAAAAAAGTATTTCTTCTATTTTGCAATCTGTTATCGAGCAACTCCAACAGACGGTAGCTAAAGGAACCGTTTCAGCGCCAGACCTACTCTCTCCCAAGCCCTCTACTGACATAGCCCCCCCACCCTCAGACGCACGAGGGGATTTGGAACGCCTTGAACAAACTGTGATCCAAACGATTGGGCTCCTCACTTCCCAATCCCACGCTCTCCATCATTCAACTTCAAATTTGGAAAAAACCGTGGAGGAACGGACACTAGCTCTTCGAAAGGCCAAGCAATCACTCGAAGCCGAAATCCAGGAACGTAAACTGGCCACTGAGCAGCTGGAACAAATGAGCCGCCAAAACCAGTTAATCTTGACCTCCGCAGGGGAAGGCATTTATGGACTCAATCTTCAAGGGAATGTCACATTCATCAATCCCGCCGGAGCCATGATGCTGGGGTACGACATTAAAGACCTCTTGGGCAAACCCATGCATGAAACCATGCATCACACGCGAAGAGACGGGACCCTTTACCCTCGAGGAGAATGCCCGTTGCATGGCGAATTTTTACGAGGAGAATCGCGTCGAGGCGACCAGGAATTACTCTGGCGAAAAGATGGCACCTCATTTCCCGTAGAATTTATCAGTACCCCTATTCACGAATATGGGAAAATCGTAGGTGCGGTTATCAGCTTTTCCGACATCACCACCCGGTTAGAAGCCGAAGCGAAAGTCCGACAAAGTGAGATGAAATTACGGCAAGCACAAAAAATGGAAGCCATGGGAACTTTGGCAGGTGGGATCGCCCATGATTTCAATAATATTTTGACCGCTATGCTGGGATTTAGCCAGTTAGCCCAAGTCAAAATTTCTCCCAATGCCCCCATCTATGGCTATTTAGAGCAAGTTCTGATTGCCGGAAATCGAGCCAAAGAACTGATTCGTCAGATTCTCACATTCAGCCGCCAAACCGACCCAGAACATCGCCCTATTCGATTGCATACGATTCTGCGGGAAGTCATGAAGCTGTTGGAAGCCACCCTCCCAAAAACCATCGATATTCAGACCGACATTCACGAAAAATCGGGAATGGTCTTGGCGGACCCCACACAACTTCATCAAGTCTTCATCAATATATTAACCAACGCCGAACATGCCCTTCGCGGCAATCACGGCACCATTCGCGTCAAACTTGAGCATCTGCTTCTGGATCAAGACAGCGCAAGCAAGCTGCCGGATCTCGCACCCGGACCATATTTTCGGCTCAGTATTTCCGATACAGGCATCGGAATCCCTCCCCATATATTGCCACGAATTTTTGATCCCTTTTTCACCACCAAGGGAGTCGGTGAAGGAACAGGTATGGGGCTATCTGTCGTTCATGGCATCATCCTCGCCCACCATGGAACCATTACTGTTGATAGCCAGATAGGGGTAGGAACAACTTTTCATATTTTTCTTCCTTATTTAGATGTCATGCCTCCCACCCTCTCCACCAAAGTGGAACATCGGACGTACCCGAAACAGGATGCCCACATTCTTTTTGTCGATGACGAAGAGGCTTTGGCCACTATGGGTCAACACTTTCTCGAACATCTCGGATACACCGTGACGGTCTGTACTGATCCAGGCGCTGCACTGGAACTGTTTCGAAACAATCCGAATCAATATGATGCCCTCCTGACGGATCAGACGATGCCGAAAATGACCGGCGAAGATTTAGCCACGCAGATTCTCCAATGTAATGCCAAACTCCCCATTATTGTATTTACGGGATTTAGCCACACGCTTACACCTGAACGAGCACAACAATTGGGAATTCGAAAAATGTTACACAAACCCCTCCTGATTCAAGATTTGGAAGTCGCCTTATACGACATTTTGCAACAACCGGTTCGCTAATAGCACAGGATAAAGACATCAAACACTTTGGAGATCTAAGAGAATCGAAGGGAGAGACACGCGATGAACAAACGTCAAATTCATGACGGTATTGCCGGTGCGCTCATTACTTTAGGGGTCTTACTGGGTGTATATGTGAATCCCGCTTGGCTATGGCTTCCCGGCATTTTAGGGGTGACCTTGTTACAAAGCGGCTTTACCGGTTTCTGCCCTGTGTATTACATTCTAGACCGGACTTGGCCGAACAAATAGCACAAACCGGCACGCGAAGGTGAAAAGCGGTTGAGGTTACGTCGAAACCTGAGGCTGAGGATTCCGATCAGAAGATACGGCCTTCTGAACCTGATCATGAAGGACCACTAAGGTAGGACAGTGATGCACAATAGCTGCAAGGAGCCCAGGTTTATCGTTTGGAGAAATCATAATACTGTTCTTAGACAGTCCATAGACAATTTTCAATCGATCAGCCGAACAGGCTGGACTCGACCACAGACTATGAGTAGGAACAATCGACTCGATATCGGTTAATGAGATACGGAATGAGAATGGCCCACACTGAATGAAGAGCATATTTGGGGTCACTCGATAACCTGTTCCATACAGCACCCACAGCATCAACCCATCCATCCCAACCACAATACACACCACCAAAGTAGTTTCTAGCCAAGCCGTTTCAGAATTCATAATCGGAATGATTCCACCAACCATGCTGATCAATAGCCCCATCCAAATCAATCCAACAATCCACCAATCGCGCTTAGAGGGGAAATAACGGTCGAGAAGGGAATGATGTGTGGGCACGAAACATAATCCTTGAAAAGGTAAAAAAAGAAACCAGACTTTCACTTGAATCTTCGGTAAGACCAGACTTCGTCTAAAGTATTATTGAAAATTACTGGAACTATTTCAGGTGGCGAGCTTTGACCTAGCTTATCTGCTAGACATGCGTTGAAGAATAAGGGTTTTTTTCTTTTCTAAAAATGGAGTGAGTTGAGTAGGTTGGTACCGTAGCGGACTGGGAATGACTGCCGCCAGACGGGCGCCTTCATCCTTTGTCAATTGCCTGGCAGATTTGTGAAAATGGCGTTGGGCCGCTGCTTCAATCCCGAATATCCCTGGTCCCCATTCAATGATATTGAGGTAGAGTTCCAGGATTCGCTTTTTATTTAACGTCGCCTCCAATACCCACGCAATGCACAGCTCTTTCAATTTGCGGATGGGATCTCGCGATGTGGAGAGATAGAGATTTTTTGCCAATTGTTGCGTAATCGTCGAACCACCTCTCACAATCCGTCCCTCTTCCCAATTCGTCTCGAACGATTCGCCGACTTCGTGCCAATCAACCCCGGCATGGCTATAAAACCTGGCATCTTCGGCAATCAACACCGCTTGGCGCACATGTTTGGGAATATGCCCTAGAGAAACCCATCGATAATCAATCGTTAATTCCTTTCCCTGAGCCCTTGTCTCTTCCAGGCGTTGCTGCATGAGTGCCGTTATTTTCGGATTTTCGGTTTCCAGACTGAAAATGGGGAAAATCGGAATTGTGACGATTTCAATCAGGGCAAACAGACCCATGAGGATCATGACGACTTTCACCGGAAATTTCCTAAACCAACTGGAACGTGTTTTGAAGCGCGAACGTCCCCTACGGCGCTGCCCCAAATTCCAAAGCCCTCGTTTAGGTGGGATACGTCTACGCTGCAGTCGGCGGCTACTCACTCACGTTCTCCGGCTCTTTCTTCACCCATTTGCCCCAATAAGCTATGATGGGAAAGACAAACGGGAAAGGGGGAGATCCTCTTGCACTATTTCGAACATGAAATAATCAGGCAATCTCCTGGACATCGAAAGCCAGCACAAACATGAAAGCCCTGGTCCTTGAAACAACGAGCGATGTTACCACAAACCCGTTAAAGGTTCGTGACATCTCGATCCCAGTGCCGGGATCAGGACAGGTACGCGTCAAGGTACATGTGTGCGGAGTCTGTCGAACGGACCTCCATGTAATTGAAGGAGAATTACCTCCATTGACTCGCTCCATCGTTCCAGGACACGAAGTCGTTGGAACCGTGGATGCGCTAGGTCCCGACGTTCGTCATCTAAAAGAAGGTGATCGTGTCGGCATCCCATGGCTGCAATCTACCTGTGGAACTTGCGAGTTTTGCCAAAGCGGGCGAGAAAACCTTTGTGCCCATGCCATTTTTACCGGCTATCAGGTCAACGGAGGCTATGCGGAATACGCCTTGGTTTCCGAGCCATTTGCCTATCCGATCCCTGATATCTTCAGCGACGAAGAAGCCGCTCCCCTGTTATGTGCCGGCATTATCGGCTACCGCGCTTTGCGACGCAGTCAAGTGCAACCCGGCCAACGCCTTGGCCTCTATGGCTTTGGCGCTTCGGCACACATCACCATCCAAATTGCCCGTCATTGGGGCTGTGACGTCTATGTCTGTTCACTTCGAGAAGAACATCGCACCTTAGCCAAGCAATTGGGGGCCGTCTGGGTTGGCGAAGCGAGGGACATGCCTCCTCGCACACTTCATTCCGCCATTCTGTTTGCCCCCGCCGGCGAGTTGGTTCCTCCGGCTCTCCGCGCATTAGAAAAAAGCGGCACCCTGGCCTTAGCGGGCATCTACATGACTCCTATTCCCCCCCTAGATTACACCCTCGACCTTTTCCATGAGCGCACCCTCCAAAGTGTGACCGCTAATACTCGACAAGACGGCTTGGATTTGCTCACCGAAGCGGCGGCCATACCCATTCGGACTCACACCATCCAATTTCCCCTTGAACAGGCAAATACAGCTCTCCAACAGCTCAAAGCCGGAACCATTCAAGGGGCCGCAGTTCTTCAAGTATCTTCTACACACTAATACTCAGTGCTTATTTGGATGACCCACTCATACTGTTGTAGAAGACGAAGCATCCACATGACACGGACAACTTCCCATTTCTTCATCCCCTGACATTTCGTTATGATAGAAAGAGCAGAGCCTTTTTCACCAATGGAATAACTATGGCTAACACCTCTCAAGACTTTTACACCATTTTAGGCGTTTCGAAAACGGCCGATCAAAAGGAACTCAAAAAAGCCTATCGGCGACTGGCCCGGAAATATCATCCCGACTTACACCCCGGCGAGAAAAAAGCTGCGATGGAAAAGAAATTCCAAGAACTCAATGAAGCCTATGAAGTGTTAGGTGATGAGGCAACTCGAAAAAAATACGATCAATATGGCCCTAATTGGAAAGAAGCCGAAGCCTATGAACGTGCACGGCAACAAGGGGGAGGAACCTATCCCGGCGGTCAACAGTATTCCGGATCTGGGCAAGGCGGTGGAGCCGATTTCAGTGACATATTTGAAAGCATGTTTGGGCACGGCGCACAGCGGGAGGGATCTTCTTTTCGGAATTTTGCGATGGCAGGGGCAGACCTTGAAGCGGATTTGCCCATTTCCCTGCGAGAGGCCTTTAACGGAACCCGCCGGACCGTAACCCTTCCTGATGCAGGTGGAACCCCTCGGCCCATTGAAGTCCGCATTCCGGCTGGCGTCCGAAATGGTGAACGCCTCCGCGTGAAAGGCAAAGGATCACCCGGTCGAGGCGGGGGGCCAGCCGGCAATCTCTATTTTCATGTCCATATTGCTCCTCACCCGGTCTTTCAGCGAAATGGTGCAGACATTCTGGTCACGCTCCCCATCTGGCCATGGGAAGCTGCTTTAGGAACGGAAGTCCAAGTTCCAACTCTCTCAGGCTCCGTTCGTCTCAAAATTCCTCCGAATAGTCAACCGCAACAACGAATGCGGTTAAAGGGAAAAGGCCTTCCGAAACGAACCGGTGGACACGGCGATCAATTTATTGTGTTGAGCATCGTCATGCCTAAAACGACATCTTCTGAAGATCGTCAACTCTACGAACAATTAGCCAAATCTCATCACCCCGACCCCCGGTCGACGCTCCTACAAGAGGCCACTCATGAATGACGAATCTGAACCTACACTGGAACAGGTCACCGCAGAAATCGTGTCCCAAAGCCTGTTAAGCCGAAAAGAGGTATGTGCCCGTCTTGGCATCGGTGACGACATGTTGGAGGTATGTTTGCGTTGGGAAATCATATCCCTCCCCGAGCCCGATTCACAGGGTGAACTTCTCTTTCCAATTGAGGCATTTGATCGACTGCAGCGTGGGCTTCGATTACATCAAGACTTAGGAATCAATTGGCAGGGTGTCAGCGTAGCCTTGGAATTGCTGGAGCGCATAGAAGAACTGGAACAACAGTTACACAACCTTTCCACACAAAACCCAGGGGACCTAGATTTCGAATAACTGACTAAGAGATTAGTCTCCTTATATAAAGGATAAGCACGTTCAAACACTTCTTTATACTCAATTCTCACCACACGGCTTGTCGGCAACCTTCTATTTTTGATTCAAATTCGCGACTGTTTTAAAATAATCACGCATACGAACTTTTAATCGGATAAGGACTTCAATTGCGTAAGGAATGTCCGTCTCATAATCTTTCATCAGGAGGATGAACGATGCCCGCAGTAAAAATTAAGGGAAAAATTTTCGATGCCCGCCCCGACCGAATCGATTTACGAGATCGAGAATACCAACCCCGTTTGCGGTCCCTCCCGCCTAAATTTCCAGACGATGCTTCTATCCAACAACACCTAAAAAGTTACGCAAAAGCCGATCTCATTTTAGATCAAGGAGAAGAAGGAGCCTGTACTGGTTTTGGATTGGCGGCAGTGATTAATTATTTACGATGGCGGCAAGCCGTGGAGGAGCAAACTCCCATACTTCCCAAAGTGAGTGAACGCATGCTGTACCATCTGGCTAAGCAATACGATGAATGGCCGGGCGAGGATTACGAAGGTTCTAGTTGTCGAGGGGCCATGAAAGGCTGGCACCGGCATGGGGTCTGTTTATCCACCACATGGCCCTATCGTGATGCACAAGACAAGGTTGCCTTCGTTGCACCGAGTGACGGATGGGATGATGAAGCCGCCAATTGTCCATTAGGCGCCTACTATCGCGTCAACAAAGACTCCATCACTGAAATGCAATCAGCATTGTACGAAGTAGGTGCGTTACTGGTGTCGGCCGACGTTCATTCTGGCTGGTTTCCTAAAGCTAATAGATTCCCGATGATGGACAAAATAGCCTACATCGATCTGCCTCAAACAATTCGCGATCAAGGAGGCCATGCATTTGCCCTTGTCGGATATACGGAAATGGGTTTCATCGTCCAGAATTCGTGGGGGCCTTCTTGGGGAACGAATGGATTTGCCATTCTCACCTATCCCGATTGGATTCAACATGGCATGGACGCCTGGATCGCCGTACTAGGCGCTCCTATGATCGGTGGCCAATCCCGTCGTTACCAAACACCAAAGTCTCTGGTCGCGGACACGGCAGAACCTACTCAAGCCTTTGGTCTATTCAAGAAGAAAGGGATCTCCCCTACTCGCTCCAACCGAGAAGTCGAACCCTGGGACTTGGATACCGCCTACGACCACTCCATCGTTCTGGGCAATAACGGGACCGTCCTCAATCGCAGCCTAATGCGTGAAACAGCCCTCGACTCGCTTCAAGATGTTGTCTTGGCCAATCCTCGGAAATGGTTAAAGGAGGGAAATCAAAAAATTGTACTCTACGCCCATGGGGGATTAAATTCTGAAGAAGCCGCCATGAATCGTATCCGTGTGATGGCTCCATATTTTAAAGCGAATGGACTCTACCCCATTTTTTTTAGTTGGCGGACAGGGTTTTTAGAAAGCCTGGTCAATATTACAGGGGATGCCATTACGGGTATTGAGCCCCAAGGAGCGTGGAAGGATATTTGGGAAAGCGTCAAACATGCGGCTAGGGAAGCAAAAGACCGAGCCATTGAAGCAGCTTGCCAGAGATTATTAGTGAAAGCGGTTTGGTCCGAAATGAAACAAAATGCCCGCGCCGCGGCCAAACTCAAGAATCCCACTTTAGGGCTTGTGGCTGATTCCCTTTTGAGCCTTCAAGCTCAATTTCCCAAAATGGAAATCCACTTGATGGGTCATTCGGCCGGCTCCATTCTACTTGGATATTTTTTAGATATTTTTGTGGAACGCACCATGCGAGTGAATTCCTGCACGCTCTTCGCCCCCGCCTGCACTGTCCGTTTTGCCTTGACCCACTATAAGCCCGCGATTGAAGCACGGGGGGTGTTACGAAAATCTGATTTAACGATTGAAATTCTCGACGATAAGGTTGAACAATCCGATACGGTAGGACCTTATGGTAAATCCCTGCTCTACCTTGTAAGTCGTGCTCTAGAGGACTACCACAAAACTCCGTTGTGGGGGATGGCCAATGCCTGGAACCCAAAAGCCAAGGAAACCTGGCACACCGATTTACGCGATACCGTAACTGAATGGCAAAAATTTTGGGGACCCGGCACCCAACCCAAATTGCACTCTGGCTCTCATGTCTCTGATGGCGTTGAGAAGATTCCGTTAGGCCATGGGTCTTTTGATAATGACGTGGAGACAATGTCACGGACCCTGAAACGGCTTTTAGGAAAAAAACTCAAGTTCCCAGTCGAGAATTTGCAAGGATTTTAAAAGGCAGCCACAGATTTCAGATTCTGGGGGAGAATCTGAAGGGTCCATTAGGAAGGGGAATCAGGAACTTTAGACCATTCATTGCAAGGGAAGTGCACTTATTATGGGCTTGCATGTAATCGATGCCCTGTTAATCCTTGATAGGCTTCTTCCATGGTCCCTACCGGAGAGACCTGCATGAGGAATGGGGTCTGCCAGTCTCCATCCCGTTCGTCATACACACTAGGCACTAAAACCCGCTGAAAATCTTGATAATACGCGGCGAGGATTTTCAGTTGTAGACCACCCACCGCTCCAATCGTACCCTGATCCGTAATGGTACCGGTCAGAATACGCCCATCCAAAAGCCTGTCTCCCTTGACCATCGACACCACACTCAACGCCACCATGGCTGATAGACTTTCTCCATATACAGTCAAACCAGAATAGGGAAACTTTAATTGAATGGTTAAGGAGTCGGCCGAAAGATTAGCGGTATGCAGGGCTTCTGTAATCGCATGATGGATTGATTTACGAGCTAACAAGGAAAACTGCCCAGGTTCTGTATGAAATTGGATACGTAAGCCATCTTGGTCTCGCCGTTCGAATAAATCAATCACGACATTCGAGACCAATCCCATAGGAAGATGCTGAGTGGTTAAGGACGTCCCTAAAATGGGAACCTGCAAATGCAAAATTTGGCTGGGGGCCAATTTAGCCCAGGTGGCTGGAAGCCAACCCAAGATTCCCCCTAATGCCAAAATAACTATCAAAAATTTTTTGGCGGAGAGAGGAAGTCTTTGAAGGCTTTTTACCATTTTAAAAAATCTCTTTCATGCATTATATCATTTATAACTGTGGGATTGATCCCTTTTTTGTTCTCTCATCCCATAATAGATAAAATCCATAACAAAAATGTCAAGGAAGGGCAATTTTGAATTAGGCAAAATCATGCAAGGCCACAAGAAAACTTCTTCAAAAATTTCCTGCATTCCTATCTTTTTATTGAATGGTATGCTAGCATTTGATTAATGCAGAGCTAGGGGCTTGGCTCTGAGCTATTCAATCATAAAAGCCCGTAACCGGTGTTCTTTTGCCCGAGAGTTTCCAGGAAAGTGCCTGACCTCAGTCGCCTCAGTTTCGCGTCCGCGGCCGACCCCTTCCCAGTGATGAATGCATCTCGAGCCAAAAGCAATATCATTTTTTAAAAGGAGGAACCCCATGGGTTCAAAATTGTATGTAGGGGGATTGCCGTATTCCGCAACCCAGGATGAGTTAACTGATTTGTTTTCGGCACACGGGACCGTTCAATCAGCCAACATTATTAGTGACAAATTTACCGGTCAATCTCGGGGATTCGGTTTTGTGGAAATGTCTTCGCAAGAAGAAGCCACGGCCGCTATTGAGGCACTCAACTCCACGGAGTTTGGTGGCCGCACATTGACCGTCAACGAAGCCCGGCCTCAAGCTCCGCGCACTGGCGGTGGGGGACGCGGCGGGTTTGGCGGAGGTGGTGGTGGATTTGGAGACAAACGCCGCAGCCGCTTCTAAAACCTATTACAATATTTCTCAAAAAAAAAGGAGAGGTCATTAAGACCTCTCCTTTTTTTAATCCTGCCCCCTACATTCATGCATGGCAGGTCAAGAAAAATCATATGCAAAAAACATAAATTGTATTACAAAAGCTAAAAGCTTAAGCTCCCCCTCCACCTCGGGCAAATACTAATAGAGGCTGTAAAACCATACCAAAAGTCAATACAACCCATAGGATTTTAATCATTTTTTCCTCCTAATCGTGAGCGCCTTTAGTCCTAGATAACATTTTAGCCCATTTACAACGATTTCTACAACTTTCTAAGCTGAGCTATTTTCTCACTTTAAAAATTAATCTAAAATTTTAGACATCCAGACATTCTAATTCATCGGCATATTTAAGGAATAAATCAATGAATTGCAAATCATATAATAGTTCCATAAAAAGGACCACATCTTCCTGCTGACCTTCATCGTTAAAGTGTATTTTGGGCAAACCAAGCTTATATAATGAGTTTAAGAAATTTTTGAATTTACTAAATTCGAAAGGAGTTTTTTTCATTTTATTTAGATTTTCTTGAGCTTGTTTCATTTCTATCTTTTTTAAATGAACATCTTGGTAATCCTCAGATTCCGTCTTTGTTTTAAATAAAATTTTTGACAGTTTTTGAATATCTTCAAGTAAAAATAGTTTTGATTTTTTCAATAAATCACTTGCAGTCTTTATATTAGATGCCCTCTTATGACACCCAAATTGAGCATTGGCCACCAACAAATGTAGACCATAGGGGTACATAATCTCGTGTCGCATTAATCCAGGCACAACTTCCTCATCTATAACATCTCTGTCTTTATTCTTATTCTTTGAAGGCTTTTTATCCAAAAACTTCACATTTTCCTGAAACAGATCTTTGGCCATGTCATAACCTAGGTTTTTTCTTGGAGTATTTTCAATAAGTTTCTTGGTAATGCTTTGAATTAGGATTTGAACTAGTCGTTCAAATGAGGTCGATTGAAAATTTTTTTTCAAAAAATTTTCGACAGAAATCGTCATTTTGTTAATGACTTTTAAAACTACGGTTGCCTGACCAGTCTTGCCATTCGCATCATTGACCTCATAGGTAAAAGAATCAGTCCCAAAATAATCTTCATTCGGCTTATAGGTAAATTTTCCATTAGTTTTTATTTCAAGTTCTCCATGCTTCACATTCACTACTGGTGTGGTGAGAACATTTAACGAATCTTCCTCGAGCCCACTGGCCTTGGCTAAATCATTTATGTTTAAAAATCTTGAATACGGCATTGGTTGAAGGGAATCTTCTATTGATGAAAATTCCAAATCTAATTTTGGTGCCAGATCACGCAATTTATGGATATACTCTGACTCATTTTCCATCTGACTTCCGCCTGATAAATTTCCATCCAAGCTAAGCAAAATGTCTAGGTACGCTTTTACTAAATCCGCCTTTTTCTTCAATGAGTTCCCTTCAAACAGTTCTTCTCCCATCCAGTAATCAGTTCTAACTATAGTGTCCCCCATTCCATCAGGATATTCACTTATTAAAATCTTATGTATTTCTTCGGTAGGAATCTTTTCTGCATACCTAACTGTGGGTGAAATCGCCAAATATTCGGCCAATTGCCTTGTAAAATAGTTTTGTGCCCATTTAAATCGGCGATTATTTTTATGAATTCTCTTCCCTTGGCCTATGTTATACGATTTCAAAAATCTTAAACTCAAATCACTCTGTCTCATCTTGGCTATATCGATGGCCTGCTGAAAGTACCTGACACCTCCAGCAATATTTGCATCAATTAAAAAAGTATAGTATCCCTGAAAATTGTAAAAATTCATTTCTTCTGGAAATTTCTTTATTCCGGCATATATGTTGTAAAACATATCGTCAAATCTATCGACAGCGAGATTTAAAACTGCAGAAATCGCATAAAACCAATGGCTGGACTCCAGTTTGTTGGCGCTTAACTTTTGAACGCTCTCCATGGCATCAAGCATTTGGTCAACAAAATCACAGGTAATTTTTGTCGAACTTAAATAAGGATCATCATAGTTCTTTTTGCAAGAATAAATAGGAATTTCAAATAACAAATGTTTTAGAGCCAAAAAATACCATTCTTCGTACATCTTCTTTTTTAGAGTGATTTGGTGGCTCTTCGTTACTTCCTGGTCTGATTGTAGTAAAACATTTAAAACGGGGTCGCGATTAATTTTCCGAACATCCATTGAATTAGAAATTTTTTTAAAAGTAAAATTTAATATCTTTTTATAGATTTCCACGAATTCTTTTAAAGCCTTCTCCTTGCCTTGTTCCCCAATAAGGGAAAAATAATCCTTATCTTTTTCCATTAGGTCTAGGTAATTGGCAGTTATTCTATATGGTTTTCTCCACTTCTCCATGTTAGCCCGCAATTCTAGAGACTTTTGTTGAATATTCTTTAATTTTCGTGCACGGTTTTCGGTTGTACTTTTTATAAACCTTTCTGTCGTTTCAGAAAAAATTTTCAGTATTAACTCCAGCTTATGTTCTAAAACATTGGAATTTGTGAAATTAAGCGGCCAACAATAAAATTTTTCCGTGTTCACAATATCTCCACAATTTTTAAAATATAGCCTTTTGGAAAGTCCAAGTAAGCGAGCCCTTATGTCCGGAAATTTAATCTGTACAATTGCTCTCCCCGCAGCAATGAGGGTATCTATTTGACTTTTTGTTGGTCGCATACTCATAGCTTCAAGATCCTGTCGCACTCGTTCGGCTTCTTCAGTAAAAAGTACGGAATGTTCTAAGATTTTTTTAGCACCTAGGGAGGTACGAACCTGTCCATTTTCTTCTAGAATTATACGAGAAACATGATGAACTAACTCTGGAACATCATTTATTTTATTGAAATTGAATTCAATACTTGCAAATCCAAAATTATTCAGAGGTTCATTATAGATAGTCCTAGCCAAGTCAGTTTTGTCCCTTTGTAATGTATCAATACTTTCGTCAACATTTTGAATCATTGTTGATTCACCATTGAGGGAGGGCAAGGCCCCTGCAGATGGTGCAGCTGAATTAACAACTATTAGGAACGTTTTCAAAGAAGGGTTCCCTTGAGTCTTTCGATTCTTTTTTCTAAATATTTTTCTTACCAAGCTAGCTAATCCAAGATTTTCTTGTATTCCTCCATCCAGCAATTCTGGTTTCCGTTTTTCAACACTGTCCAACAGTAGAACCGGACAGCCTTCGGGAATCGTATCGGGTTTTTTATCTTCGCCTATGTGTTTCTCTAGATTCAATGGGGCAAATAAAACCGGCAATGCACTTGAAGCTGCCGATGCTAATGCAAGTGGAAATTTTTGATACCCTTCCCCATCGACACCTAAACATTCGAACGTATGTTTGTCAAATGTAAAAGGACGTCTATTTTTTACATCTGTTGCATTAATAAGTAATTCAGTCTTTTTTTTTCTAAATTCAGGAATATCACTATAATTGAGGCTCACTCCATCGAAGAACCAATCTTCATAAATTTCCGCTAATCGCTCGGGATTAATAAGACCTCTGCTTGTTGTAAGGAATAAAGCAGGCGTGAGATCAGGATTGGGGAAAGGCCAGTCTTGCTCCAACATCCATGAAAATGGGAATAACGCAACATCCTTAATCGTATCAATCGCTGAAGTGATAAGGAGAGGGAAGGAGAGAGGTACCCCCCCACCAAAATTCGACCTTGCCTTCATCCCTCCGATAAGATTTAACGTAAGATCTCGACCAGCCAAAATATCTCTAAAATCCTCTTTGAATTCATGGTCCTCATGGGTCATATAATAGATAGCCGTCATTGTTCCACCGGAAACAGCGGAAATAGAATTTGCTTCTGCTAATAATTTGAATTCATCGAAACCATTTTTACATGGCTTTTTATTTGATATATAGATTTCATCTATCTCCACAAGAAATTCATTATTGCGGTCCTTCCTTCCACACAAAATTATTTCATCAAGACCTCGCATAATCCCGTAAGAAAATGCCGCGGCCCTCACTCCACCACCAGAAAGCGTTAACCCAATCTCTATAGGTATTCTTTTATTCGATTTTTTTTCCTCCCCCCATACCTGTCCATGAAAAATTCCCACTGGTAAGATCAAAAGGAATCCTAGCCCAAGTACAACAACATTTTTGGTCTTAATAATTATCATAATTTTTCTCTCTTTATTTGTTACACTTAGAGAAATTTCAGAAAATTTTTCTTTAAAATTTTCAAGATCATACTCTCGTTCTAATAACAGGTGAGATTCAATCACTCCCCCCAAAGTTGAAGCCAGCTCCGAGGCTAAACAGCAAAAATACATCTCCTACGTCTCCATCTTCCCCAGTCAAATTAAAACCGACACCAACATTAATGAGGTCTTGAAAAAATCCTAGCATCAATGCTGGTTCTACTCTGAATTCTTGATCCTTTACAGGTTTGGAAGCAAAAATCGACGGAGTAATAGAAAACATCGGAGTGGCAATTGTAGCTTTCGTCGAACTTTTCAATGTCGCAGACCTGCACTTTTCATGTATTTGGTGTAATCTAAGTTTTTTTGGCTCCATTCCATCCTCATAAACAGGGGTACCATCTTCCTTATACTTTTTCACTTTTCCTAAAGTTTCTATATCTCGATAAAAACGAAACGAAGCCCCGATTCCCGCTCCTTCAAAAACACCGGCCTTTTTCTTTCCAAAATCATATCTAATAGTCTCAGATAAGATGGCAGTTCCGACAGTCCATTCGCCGTCAGGCAACCACGGTCCAAATCGCCATGACGGTAGATCATTGGTATATACTGGAGCATCAGATGATCTTTTACAAAAGTCATACACTTGTTCTGGCCTTAGGTCATCCAACTCAGTTGGGGTTTTCCTTGTCGGCTCAGGATCCTGAGGCTGCTCCCTGCCCTCTGACGTATCAGGGTCTACTACTGGAGTCATGATCACCGGACTTTCAGCTGAACTTATCACGGTCTGTGCATTGGCCCCAAAAGCTGGAATCCATAAAACAAAGGCTATTAAGAGGAGAAATACCTTAATCATTTTTACCTCCTATTTTTTATTTATCAAGGAAATCCAATGACTTAAGTTCATGGCCCCTCTGTTCCAGCTTTGTTTTTCCACTTGGTTGTCGAACAACTTCATCCTAAAGATTTAAGCAAATATTAAAAAATTCCAATGTCTGATTCAGTGAACTTATTAACAGAGGACGAAGAAAACCTTTTTGTTTCGTCTGAATTATGGGTTCAAGTACGAAAGGAATGTTATTGGCTTTTGCAATGGTGAGACCAGGACATTAGATATGCTTATTAGATTTTTCAAACAGGAATTCCCAAGGAAAACAGGATATTTCAGAATACATAATCATTTAATATGCAGCCTGTATTTATAATTTGTATCCAAAAAGATAAATTATGTATTCATTTAGATAACTTTTTGTATTTTGAATAGGACAAAACTTAAGGAAAAATCTCACTAATTCCCGCAACCCTTGAAAACGCGTTAGATTTCAGACCTTTGAAGGGGATTAGGACCGGCTCATGAGCACAGCAGCGAAGAGAACCGCCAATCCCAGAAGTAGGGTTAGGCGACCAATAAGAGGGGAGAACAGGAGAAGAAGATTATCCACAGGAGTTAATTTAGAAGTTGGCTTGCGTTTGAGTGTACGGGCTTTTGGACCAATCACTCGATCGTGCACAAGAGACACGACAATGAGTAAGAGAACAAGCGATAATTTGATGAGAACGATGGATGGCCAATTGGCTAGTGATTCTGAGAAATCCACCAAGTTGCGGAGCAGCACAGGTCCTGTGATAAGGAGGAGTGCCAGGGCGCCCCACACGAGCATCCTGAATCTTTTAGCCAGATTTACAAATTCACGTTGAGCAGAAACAGGATCAGCGGCTTTCTTCAGAAGCGGAACCGCGACAAGAGAGAGAAAGAGCATCCCTCCCACCCAAAAGGTCGCCGCTGTCAGATGAATCCAAACGAGAATAATATCAAAAAGTGTCACCTCTTGAATTGTATCGTGATTGCCCTCGAGGCACTATACCTATTGGCCTTTATAAAGTATTTTGCAATTTTCAAAATCCCTAATTCCCCTGCTTTCCTGTATCAAATGAGAGAATGGTGAAAACAAGCGTTTTCCACACAAAAATTCTCACCAAAGTTAAAAGGCAATACCGAAATAGGCTCCGGCTGTGCCAAAATTATTGGTGGTATCCGTTTGTCCAGTGGCCAAATGAAAACGCCCGTCGACACCAAGATGCAAAGCTTTCCAGACTCGAACTTGTGCACCGACTGCGAACTGCACACCGATATCCAACACGGTCGTATCATCGGATGGAGGACTAATCACATGAAAATCTAGGCCCACCGGAATGATCCAAGGCCGAAAACGGCTGCCTTCCATAAACATAATTTTGGGTGCGATATCGACGGTGAGCATCGTGATTTGAACTTTTTCTTTTCTGACCGAACAGGTTGAGACTCCAGCTAATGCACATGTAGACGGAACTGCCTGGATTACCCTTTTGGAATCAAATCTTTTATATTCCACTCCAATTTCACCTAAGACCCAGGTCCCCGGGAATAAATCCCAAATGTCTCTGGTCAGAACCAGGTCCAAGCCCGCCCCGACGTAATAGCCGGAATCTCCACTATTTCGGCCGTTGAGCCCAAAGACATCCGTTTCAACCTCTCCGGATCGGTCGCTCGTAGCCCAGGCCCCTCCTCCACGAAAGAACACCATGTTCCCCGTTTCTTGTTCTGCCCCAGGTGACGTAGACAACGTTTTTTGTTCCAATCGTTCCAGCCGTTCTTCTATCGTCGCTGCTTCAACTACGCTCGTCCCGAATAGAAAAACCATACACGTGCCCACTATCAATCCCCATACACTTCTGAAAATGGACCGACCTCTGTTCATCCCACACCTCCTTTATGAATAACTATGATTACAGGCTTTACGGCTTGTTTAATTGGTCAACCAAATTGGTTAATCCTAGTTCTGTCTCACTTCAGGTCTTGTCTCATCTCACAAAATCCTACTCACAAGCCTTGATCAGGTCATTGTCCAATGACGGGGAGAACACGATAGTTATCAATCTTTTTAATAGGGCGAATGGCCTAATAATTGAGGAAAATCCTACAGCTTCTAGGGGAAGACACAGCGGAGAAGTCTTACCGGGCTTTGCGGAAATCGTGATTGAACGGAGAAAAGGAGAAGCCAGCTAAGAGCCACTACACAAGGGAGGATCAGAAGATACGGAATTTACTCAACTGTGGATACACCGGCAATTTTTTGCAATCGATCAGTTTTTAAGATGGTTAATTCTCGTCCTTGCATACACACCAAACCAGATTCTTGGAAATCTTTGAGAAGCCGAACTACCGTCTCAACGGTGACGGCAGCCATTTGAGCCAGATCTTCTCGTTTGAGTTTCAGAAGGATTCGAGTCCCTTCTGAAGTTTGCTCACCAAATCGTTCACCTAATTCCAAAAGAAGGCAGGCCAATCGTTCTCTCGCTGAGGTAAAGGCGAACTGATCAGCCGAATTCAGCATGGAGGTCATTTCCTTGCTCAAGACCTGAACCAATTTGACTGCCAAATCACCGTGTTCTTTGAGAAAGGCCAGAAACGTCGTCCGATCTAACAAGCACACGTGAGAAGGCTCTATGGCCTCACACGTGACTTGATGAACCGGTTGTTCTTGAAACGCCTGTTTTTCGAGAAGTTGGCCAGAATCCAAAATGCCGACCAACCGCTGTTGGCCTTTGGGGTTCAGTCGTGTGAGTTTGACTCTTCCCTGACATAAAATATAGAGGCCCAAGGCAACGTGGCCCTCATAAAAAACATGCTGCCCTGGTTGATACATGGCCTTGCGTTTGATCAGACCGAAGGGTTCTTCGGTGGGCGGTACGATTCCACAAATATCCGAGGATTCACGATTGAGGCAGGATTCACAATTGGGGGCAGAAGGACGTGAGACCGTTTTCATGACGTAACCTTTTCCTTCTCAAACAACCTGAACTATACCCTATATTGGGACCATCAACCAATCCCCTGCCACACCTTCGCTGCCTATAAAGTTGGCCATCGTTGTTAATGTTCAGACCACAAACTTCATAGATTGGCCATCCGTTCTGATTCTTAAAGGGTTTTCGGTTCCAATTCCTTCTCGAACGCTTTATAATTTCCTATGCTTTGCTATCGGCCTTCTATGAATCCCTAACCAATGCCTTCTCACCATACCCCTTCTGATTTTTCTTCATCTTCATACAGACGGGCGGACTCTGATTCCGAATTTCTTCAACGGGATGAACTCCGCGCGGTCCGGTTGCAATTAGAATGGTTCAAGCCAGAATTAATTCAACAAGATGAAGGAATCGAATCGACAATTGTCGTCTTCGGCAGTGCCCGGCTCTTGGAACCACATGCCGCCCAGGCCAAATTAGTCGACGCCGAACGACTTCTCGCTCAGTCACCCAATGATCCAGACACTCAACAAGCCGTCACCATCGCCAAGAATCAATTGGCGTTAGCACCCTATTATCATGAGGCGCGGGAATTTGCTCGCCTCGTGTCATCGGCTTGTCAGCTAGACGGACGCTGTGAGTATGTCGTAGTCACAGGAGGCGGATCGGGGATTATGGAAGCCGGCAATCGTGGGGCTGCGGATGTAGGAGCCAAATCCATGGGGTTCAATATCGCATTACCCTTTGAACAGGCCCCAAATTCCTATATCACCCCTAGTCTGCGTTTTCAATTTCGGTATTTTGCTCTTCGTAAAATGCATTTTCTCAACCGGGCGAAAGCCTTGGTCGTTTTTCCCGGCGGATTTGGTACGATGGACGAGTTGTTCGAAACACTCACCCTCCTTCAAACCGGCAAAGTGAAGGATGTGTCCGTGGTACTAATGGGAAAGGCGTTTTGGGAAGACCTCATCCATTGGAAGAAGTTTGTGGAATTTGGCTTGATTAGCCCGAAGGATTTAGCCTTATTCCATTTTGCCGAAACGGCCGAAGAAGCCTGGGACATCATCGTCAAGGAACATTAGCTAGAGACTTCACCATGAAACTATCCTTTCACGGAGCCGCACGATCAGTTACTGGGAGTCGCCATGTAGTTGACGCTGGAAAGACACGAATTCTGTTGGATTGTGGCCTGTTTCAAGGCCGGCGGGATCATGCTCGAGAACGCAATCAACACTTAGGATTCGATCCCAAATCTGTCGATGCCGTATGCCTCTCTCATGCGCACATCGATCACTCCGGCGCTCTTCCTATGTTAGCGAAAAAGAAGTTTAAAGGGACCGTCTATATGACTGGCGCAACCGCTGATTTAACCGAAATTTTACTAGCCGATTCCGCACGTATTCAGGAAAGTGATTGCCGATATGTGAATAAGGTGGAACGACGTCGGGGGCGGCAATGTGTCAGCCCCATCTACTCCCGCGATGATGCCCAACACATTGTGAAGCACTTCCGAGGTACAGGCTATGAACAACAGATTATACTGGCCCCCAATATAACTGCCCGATTTCACGATGCCGGACATATCATTGGATCATCAGCGGTATGGCTTCAACACCGGATTCGTGGAAACTCTACGTCACTGTTATTCTCTGGAGACTTAGGTCGTGCGAACATGCCTATCCTTCGCGATCCTTATCCCCCACCCCCCTGCGATGTCCTCATTATCGAATCCACATATGGCGACCGCCTTCATTCCGATGAAATTGATCATCGAAGGGAGATGGCCAAAAAACTCGTCCAGCATGCGATTCAACACCGCAGTAAAATTCTTGTTCCGGCATTTTCGGTCGGCCGCACACAAGATATCATCATGCGGATAAAAGAATTGGTCAATAAGGGTGAAGTCGAGCCCATTCCTATTTTTATCGATTCTCCGCTCGCGTTAAAAGCAACCAAAGTCTTCCGCCAACACCCTGAATGTTATGATGAAGATACGTATCGAACCTTTACGGCCTCAGGAGATGTCTTTGCCGCAAAATACATTAAGTTTGTTTCTACTGCCAAAGACAGCAAACTGTTGAATCGACGGAAAGGTCCTTGTGTTATCGTTTCGGCTTCAGGCATGTGCGAAGGAGGGCGAGTCGTTCACCACTTGAAACACATGATTGAAGAAGAGGCTAATGTGATTGTTTTTGTCGGCTTTCAGGCCGAACATACCTTGGGACGAAAATTAGTGGAGGAGTGGGATACCGTCCCCATTTTCGGGGTTCCAACCAAACGACGGGCTCAAGTGATTAAACTCAACGGGTTTTCCGCCCATGCTGATCGAAACGATTTGCTAGCCTACGTTCGGGCCATTCAGCCGCATCCGCAAAAAGTTTTTGTGGTTCATGGAGAAGAACGCCAGTCTCTGGCGTTTGCCATGGCGCTTCGTGAAGAATTCCCTGGCATGGAGGTAGAAGTCCCCCAACCGGATTCCACACACGATATTTAAATTTTCCTCAAAGACGTTTCTTCTAGTGCCTCAGGTAGGAAACAAACGACCAAACACCACCCAAAAGGCCGGAGAGAAGGCTCGACAATTAGCGTGGTTAGTCTAGATCAATCTGATCATCAACATTTTGGATATACATCGCCAGTCCTGCGGCATTGAGATAGGCATCGATCCAATCCCCTTTATGTGCCGGACGGTCAATTTGTGTATTTTCATCTACTGGCAGTCGAACTTCCTTACGATTATTCGTAAAAACGACATAGGCGGCACCTTCAATATGATGCACCTGGCCACGAACTTTCGTTGCCACTCCCTGCGAGCCCATTGGGTCATCTTGCAATTGTTGATAGCCTTTGGTTCCTTCAACGATTCCTACCCCCAGAGCCACTTGATGCGATGTCGGTTCAGCCATCTGATTGGCACATCCCATCAGGCCTGCCAGACCCATCATGACTATCATTCCTTGAAACCACATCATGCAGACTACTCCTTTTTTAGGATTATGGATCACCTTCTTATCCTATCACAATCTTATAAGGTGTCTAGAAAACCGATTGATCTTTGATTCTTCCACAATGGAGCCACCTTTTCCCGTAAGCCTGCCAAAAACATGTGATCGTTCTATTCTTAACATTTATTGACCTGGAATAAAATTTCTTTTACCCTTCGGGGACCTCGCACAGTTGGCAATGCTTTTAAGTGTCTGCCATCAATCCAATTGAAACATCGGCTGAAACTTTTCTTGTATCAAAACCCTTTTCAGACAGAACGGTACACTTAGAGTAAAAATTCAGGAATTGTCGAATGTCGAGTTACGATGAAGATAACGTGGATATTAACCAACTCATAACCCTTGGAGTAAATTACCTCCCCGCAAGCTTGGGGGTATCCTAGAGCAGATTTTTATGAACAAAAAGGATATGAGGGCTTCATGTTCCTTCGCTTCACCCACCGATGATTTTGCTGCAACCGCCCATGTTTGAGTACCTCTCTCACCCTTATCTGGTGCCTACGGATCAGTCCTTTCGTTCGGAGCTCGCTCCAACCCACCCTCCGAAGACTGCGCCCGGTCCTAAAACGTGCAAACAACGTCTTCAATCCTCCATCAAAAAGTTGGACGACTTACAACGCCGACTCTATGCCCAAGACCAATACGCACTTCTGTTGATTTTTCAAGCTATGGATGCGGCCGGCAAAGATGGGACCATACGGGCCGTCATGCAAGGGATCAATCCAGCAGGATGCCAAGTGTTCTCTTTTAAAAAGCCCTCTCACCTGGAATTGGATCATGATTTTTTATGGCGCACGACCTGCCGTCTTCCTGAACGAGGTCGGATCGGCATTTTTAACCGAAGTTACTATGAAGAGGTTCTCGTCGTTCGGGTCCACCCCGAATACCTGAAAAACCAGAAGCTTCCCAAGCCAATCAATTCACAGATCTGGGAAGAACGCTATGAATCTATTCGTAATCATGAGCTGCATCTTGCAAGAAATGGAATGATTATTATCAAATTTTGGCTTCATGTCTCAAAGCAGGAACAGCGTCGAAGATTGCTGTCTCGGCTATCCGAACCAGAAAAGCATTGGAAATTTTCCCAACAGGACCTTGAAGAAAGGAAGTTGTGGAAACGCTACATGGCTGCCTATGAAGACGCCGTAAATGCTACGTCACGACCCTGGGCCCCTTGGTATGTAATTCCTGCTGACGATAAGCCATTCATGCGTATGTGCGTAGCCGGGATCATCACTCAGAATTTGGAAAACCTTGATTTACGTTATCCCACAGTCAATAAGGCAACCCGCCAATCATTCGAAAAATTTCGCAAGCAACTACAACGATGAGAACATTCAACCATACCAATTTTACCTACCAATATTTCTATCACGTATTTTCCCAGCGCTGGCTCTCTCCATAATTCCACAAAGGAACATCCGTAAATGATTGAAGGTTTTTGGCAAGAAATTCAACGAGTTTGGCATGAAGGACTTTTTGGAACCAACTTAGGAGCAATCTTTTTTGCAATCGGAATTTTTCTGGTCTTCCTATTTGCCCGAAAATTATTTTTCCATACTGCCGTCAAATCATTAAAATTGATGGTCCGGAAGACCCAGTCTACCCTGGATGATCAAATTATTACGGCCATTGAACAACCGTTAGAATTTGCGTTTGTGGTTGTCGGACTCTACGTCGCTGGTCAATTTGTCGCACTATCCGAGACGCTGTCGAATTTTCTTGCCCAACTGGTCCGCTCAATGATTGCGGTCACGATATTTTGGGCTATCTTTCGTATGATCGATCCACTCTCGAGTTTATTCGATCGGGCGATCGGATTGTTTGGCAGTGAAAGCATGCATGAAACCCTTAAAGGCTTCTTCGTCAAAGTCACCAAATTTATTGTGGTATGTTTAGGCATTGCCACTGTATTCCAAGAATGGGGTTTTAACGTGGCTGCGGTTTTAGGCAGCTTGGGTTTAGTGGGCATGGCCGTTGCCCTCGGGGCTCAAGATTTCATAAAAAATATGTTCGCAGGTTTGACTATATTTTTAGATCGCGTCTTTGAAAAAGGCAATTGGATCAAAACACCTGACGTGGAAGGTACCGTGGAGGAAATAGGGTTTCGGGCCACCAAAGTTCGCCAGTTTGATAAGGCCCTTGTGACACTTCCTAACTCCAAATTGGCGAATGAAGCCTTGATCAATTACTCCCGCATGACTCACCGGAGAATCCATTGGATGATTGGCATAGAGTACCGATCAACAAAGGAACAAATCATGAATATTATTCAAGGCATCACTCGTTATATTTATGAGTGCGGAGATTTCGAAACTGATCCTACATTTACCAAAACGTTCGTTTTTCTCGATTCATTTGGCAGTTCCAGTATTGATATTAAGCTATATTGTTTTACCAAAACGACCGTGTGGGGTGAGTGGCTGGAAGCGAAAGAACGGTTGGCCTATAAGATCAAAGAAATTGTCGAAGAGCAGAATGCCGGCTTTGCGTTTCCATCCACATCGCTGTATGTCGAAGCTCTTCCGTTTGGTACACCCGAACCCTTTGTTCTTCCAAAGTCCGAACGATCTTAAACTAATCCCACTTCTTCATAACCGGTTCGCCGGTATTTACTTCCCGGAATCGTCCTTTGGGAACTAGTTTGAAACATTGACCCCTTGCTGATTCTGACCTACTATATCCTGATCAGTTTCTTGATCGTTCCCAATCTGCTCTCTTTTTGACACCAACCCAATGCTTAAGCCTTTCGCTCATCATGGAGACAAAATCTAAAAAATTCAAACTTGTGTTGATTAAGCCTTCTCACTACGATGACGACGGCTATGTCATCCAATGGATACGTTCATCTATTCCGTCCAACACTCTTGCAGCCCTGTACGGATTGGTTTTGGATTGCGCGAAGCGGAACGTTTTGGGAAACGAGGTGGAATTAGTTGTTGAACCTTATGACGAAACGAATACGGTACTGCCCATCAAGAGCATTATTCAATCCATTCAGGAAGCCGGCCATGGTCTTGTCGGATTCGTTGGCGTACAAACCAACCAATTTCCTCATGCGGTGGATTTGTCCCACTACTTTCTCGAGAAAAACATTCCAGTCGTTATCGGAGGTTTTCACGTCAGTGGCTGTCTCGCCATGTTGCCGTCTTTGCCATTGGATATCCAACAGGCTATGGACAAGGGAATTACCCTATTTGCTGGTGAGGCCGAAGAGCATTTGGCAACTCTTCTCCAAGATGCCTATCATCATCGACTCAAACCACTTTATAACGTGATGGATCAACTTCCTGCATTGCAAGAAACTCCTTCCCCCTTTCTTCCGGCCCACATTATTCAAAACACCCTTCGCCGATTGTCGAGCTTTGATGCCGGTCGCGGCTGCCCTTTCCAATGTAGCTTTTGCACGATCATCAATGTCCAAGGTCGAAAATCGCGTTGGCGATCTGTTCAGGACATTGAAAGCCTCATTCGAGCGAATTTACAACAAGGTATCCGACGTTTTTTTATAACCGATGATGACTTTGCTCGGAATAAGGACTGGGAAGCTATCTTAGACCGATTCATTGCGATGCGCGAAGAAGAGCAACTTCCGATTTCGTTTACCATCCAGGTTGATACACAATGTCACAAAATTCCAAGATTTATCGAGAAATGCGCCAGAGCAGGATGCCGAAATGTGTTTATTGGTTTGGAAAACATTAACCCCGATTCCTTGGTCGGCGCAAAAAAGCGTCAAAATAAAATTTGGGAATATCGAAAAATGGCGCAAATGTGGAAAGACCACGGCTGCACCACAGTGGCGGGCTACATCCTGGGATTTCCAGGTGACACGCCGGAAACGATCGCGCGGGATATTGAAATTATTAAAAAAGAAATTCCTTTGGATTGTCTGGAGTTTTTCTGTTTAACTCCGCTTCCTGGCTCTGAGGATCACAAAATCCTTCATCAACAAGGTTCCTGGATGGAGCCTGACATGAATTTTTATGATTTAGAACATGTCACGGTGAATCATCCCTACATGTCAAAAAACACTTGGGAACAAGTTTATCGGAGAGCATGGGATCAATATTACACACCCGCGCATGTGGAAACAGTGATTCGACGAGCCTCCGTAAAAGGCCAAAATGTGAATAAAGTCACATCTTTCCTTACCTGGTTTTATGGCTGTACGACGATTGAAGGAGTCCACCCTTTAGAAGGTGGCATCTTTCGACGAAAAATTCGGACATTGCGACGTCCGACACTTCGGAGAGAAAACCCCCTCTGGTTTTATCCGAAGCGAGTTTTCGAAGTCCTCCACACAGGATTGCAATGGGGGTTGCTGGTTTGGAAGTTCCAAAGAATTTTAAAACGAGTCAAGGCAGATCTACATAAACACGCCTATACCGATCTAGCCTTGACCCCTGTCGAGGAACAAGATGATGAAGATTTAGGACTCGTAAAAATTTTTGGCAACCATATCCCTGTATCTCAACGTAACCCTTCACACAAGACCGCTTCAGCCTTATAAGCTCCCACAGTCAAGAAACATAATTGAGGATGACTACATCCTCTCCTTTCCAAACAACGAGGATTCTCCCGATAAATGATCCGTGTTCGATTGGTTTCTTCTGTTTCCTTTTTTTTGGCCATAAGAATCGTCCCTGTTATGCACATTAAATGGCCCGGCCAGAATTTCAATCAGCTCATTGATCAGGAAAAAGGCTTTCCTGAAATTTTTGTTGTCGCTGTGATGGCAGGACTTTATTCAAACCAAACTGACGTTCCATAATAAGATGCTGATAGATCGGCAACCCCTGCAACCGCTCCCATAAAACACCGGCATCATATTGCTTACCTTTATTTCTTTTTTCACGAGTGATTCACGTGGTTTATCTAATTTCTTGAGTTTCTCTTCAAATTGCATTTTTAAGTGTTGCTGACAATCAAAAATTGTTTCCTTGCGCGTTTAATTTTTTCTAGAGCTTTGGCCTGCACTTCCGAATGCATAGTTTGCTACCTTGGCAACCGACGCAATCCTTTTTTTTAGCCGCTAAACAGAATGGCATTTACCCCAGAATTTTCTGAAAATTCCTCCAGCAGCTCAGAAGATGGGAAAGGAAAAAGGGTACCTGTTTCGGCAAGATATTCTGAGGAAAATGACTAACCTCTAATTCTGCGCTTAATGATGAATAATAGCAACCCCTTCAAAAATTAGCCTATCTACTATTTTTCGAATGCGTTAGAATATTTATCAAGAAAGGTGAATTGATAACCTATAATCTCTAAGGCGCGGCTAAATTCATAATGTTCCATTTCCAACATATTGTTGGACATTAAAAAAAGGAGGGCTGTTATGTCTGAAGGCACTGCAGGGATGTTTGGGGGACATGAAACCAAAGGACGTGTCCTCATTGTAGATGACGAACCAGACGTCAGGAAAGTTGTCAAAATGACATTGACCAAAGCAGGGTATGACGTCATTGAGGCTGAAGACGGGGAAAAAGCCATCGCGGCTATCAAAGAAGGAGAAAATCCGCTTCTTTTGGATGTCATAATTTCAGACATTCGGATGCCTAAAGTGAATGGAGTAGAAGCCATTAACTATTTTCAGCAGCAATGGCCCAGTGTTCCATTAATCGTTCTCACTGGTTTTCCCGATATGGAAATGGCCACTGGTTTTATAAAAAAAGGTGTGATGGATTATCTTGTCAAACCGGTCGATAAGGATAAATTGATTGCGGCAGTCGCAAAAGCTATGTCTCAACGAGAAATCACGCGATTATAATATCTCTCATTGCCGGTATGTTGTAGCTTGTGCCGACGGCATAGGAAATCGGCTCCAATGGTGAGAAGGTTCAGAAAATTCATAAAGCCCTATCTACTGATAGGGCTTTATGCGTTTTTATAGCAGCTTTATTTCATCCACATTCTTGTTTCCTGGCCCGGAGACACAACACAATGACCATCGGAATAGTAGCGAAATATGACTAATTCCCAAGGAGAAAATACTATCGTGTCTGAAGGGAAAATTGACACTCAACCCTATATTAACGTGGTAATTTTAGGAGCGGGAAAAGGTGGGGAAGCACTACTCGAATCCTTCCTGAATTTACCGAGAATTCATCTCGTCGGAATTGCCGATCATGAAGAGACCGCTCCGGGCCTCCAACTCGCCCAGCGTCATTCAATTCCAACGACTCCTGATGCCAAAAAACTTATCCAATTACCAAATATCCATCTGATCGTCGATGTGACGGGTGATCCATTACTTTCACAGGAGATTCAACGCCTTAAACATCCCGGCACAGAAGTCATGGGTGGAGCCGCATCAAAAGTACTTTGGGACATCATTCAACATGAGGCCATGATGCAAGCCCAATTATTTCAGGCCGAAAAATTGGCGGGAATGGGCACCTTTGCTTCCGGTATCGCACATGACATAAATAATCCTCTATACATCATCCTAGCCATGGCTGAAGCTATTCGAGACGAAACTAACTTGAACACCATCTACCAACATGCGACTAGTATCCAGACAGCAGCCGAACGTATCCACACCATATCTCGAAATATTACTCAGTATGCCCGGGTATCGCACTCTCAAGAACCTTTTCCAGTTCCAATTCAAGAAACTCTCAATGAAGCGTTAAAAATCGCCAAATTTGCGACGAAGTTTCATGAAATCACCGTCATCCAAAACTACCATGATCACATCACCATTGAAGGCAAGCCGGAAGAACTTCTCCAAGTGTTTGTAAATTTGATGATCAATGCCATCCATGCCATGGAACAACAACAAGGACTTTTAACCTTGACCGCCGAAAAGGAAAATGGAGTCGTTCGCATATCGATTGCTGATACCGGGAAGGGAATTTCTCCTGAGCACCTACCAAAAATTTTCGATCCATTTTTTACCACTAAAGCACCAGGGGAGGGCACGGGCTTGGGCTTATATAATGTCCGAACCATCGTAAGAAAGTTTAAAGGCGAACTCACAGTGGAAAGTGAAATAGGGAAAGGTACTACGTTTTCCCTAGTATTTCCCTGTGCGGAATTCCCACATTCGTAAATAACTATACATACCATGACTTCCGCTGATACCCAGAGGAAAAGGAAAAAAGGCTTAACCAAAAAGCTTGTCCTTTCTATGCTTCTTGTCGGTGCCCTCCCCCTTCTCATTGGATTGGTGCTAGCGTTCTATCAGGGCACACAGAAAATTCAAGAAGTTGAGGGAGCGAGTTTCAAGGCGTTAGCTAGCGAAACAGCGAGAAAATTAGATCTCGTCGTTGCGGAGGAGTTATCCCGAACCTCTCTCCTCACCACTAACGCAAACATCATCAATTTTCTTGAGAAAAATCGGGATAATTTGAGTCAATTTAGTTCGACAGAATTATCTGAAATATTGCAACGAGAACAAGCAGTATGGGATGCCAAAGACCAGGATCTTATTCAAAAAGTCACTCAAGGAACCATCGCGAAATATCTACAAAAACATGTAGAAGGGACATATATTGACCCAGGGCATCCCATTCCCATTATTACTCGATCAACGACAAAAGCGCTCTATATTACGGATATTTCCGGCCGTATCGTGGCGAGCCTTACCACCAACCCTCCGTATCTCCATGCTCAGGAACCCTGGTGGCAAGGAGCCTTTCACAAGCGAGTAGGTCAACCATATTTAGGTCCCGTGGGCTTCGACAATCAATTACAAACCTATACCTTTACCTTGGCTCTCCCCATTATGGATAGCCTACGATACGAAGCGATTGGCGTTCTAAGACAAGTGTATGATGCCAAAGAATTTTTTGCCCCTTCCATTGATACGATCCGTTTTGGTGAAACCGGCCATGTGATGCTCATGGATAGTCGTGGTGTCGTACTAAGTTGTCCAATCCTTCCTACCGGAACGGCCGTAAGCGACACACAACTCATTTCCTTAGTCACCCCCATGCAGGCCGGATGGACTCCTGCCCCCAGTGATGGCCATGGTGGGCGCAACACGTCAATAATCGGCTTTGCCCCTCTAACGAATACAAGCCGAATCACCCACATTTCTACGGGTTTGAGTTGGCATATGTTTGTCTGGCAGTCATCAGAGGAGCTCTTTGGGCCTATCCTACAATTTTTAAGATGGACGGCTGGCTTTGGATTGTTAGGTGTTGCCTTACTTGTGACTCTGGGCTATTTGGCTGCTCAACGCATCTCTTCGCCCATACGGAAACTTCAAGAAGCCGCGCGCAGAATTGGACGTGGAGAATTTCAAGAACCTGTCAATATTTCAACTGGAGATGAGATTGAAGAATTGAGTGAGGAAATAAACCGAATGAATCAACAGTTAGCCTCGCAATTTGCAGGCTTGGAAAGTCAGGTCGAACTAAAAACACAGGAGGTGAAATACCTTCAAGAATCCACATCACAAATTCTCAACAGTGTGCCAGATCCGGTAATTATGATTACCAACCACGGCACCATTGAGTATCTCAATCAAGCCACTAAGGAAGCTCTAGCGCTCGCAAGCAATGGGGACATCAAAGACACCCCGTTATTCGAGATTTTAAAAGTCGACCCAAAAACCCGTGGCAAATTGGAACAGGAAATTCAAGCGATCCTTACTTCATCTATTCAACCTGATCATCAATCATCTACTACAGAATTAGTCAAGGAAATACGAGACCCACTCACCCAGGCTGGTTGGGAACGATCGACAGGGATGCGTCAGGAGATCCGTATGCTTCGTCGAACCTATCGCTATCGATGGTTTACAGTGGGAGGAGCTCCTGGGAAAGATCCCTATGTGGGACTAGTCCTCCGAGATACTACCGAAGAAAGCGCAATGCAGGATCGCCTGATCGAAGGGGAAAAACTGGCCAGCATTGGTGTCTTAAGCTCAGGCATTGGGCATGAATTGAACAACCCCTTAGTAGGAGTCATCGGCTTAGGGGAAGCCATTCAAGAAGAGGAAAACATCGACAGTATTAAAGGGTATGCTAGGGATATTGTTCAACACGGCAAACGGATGGCCTCAGTGATTCGGGACTTTACAGGGCAAATGACCAATCAATCTCTGGGAGCCAAAACCCCTATTGATATTCATTCACAACTCACTCGGGCTATCAATGCGGTTCAAGCACAATTTCCACACTCACCCATTGTTGTTCACACTGAATTTTCTTCCTTACCTTTATTGCATGCGAATCCCTACGAACTCGAACAAGCTTTCACGAATATTCTCACAAATGCCTTTCAGGCTATCCAAGGAGAGGGGACCATCGATATTACCACCACCTTCAAGGAAGGGAATATTCGTATCCGCATTGCGGATAGCGGATCGGGCATTGCTCCTGCGCATCTGCCTAAAGTATTTGATCCATTTTTCACCACAAAATCGCAAGGTGAGGGATCTGGGCTCGGCCTCACAGTTTCTTATCGAAACGTGAAAAAATTAGGAGGGCACATTCGATTGGAGGAGAATTCTCACCAAGGAACTATCTGCCACATCACCATTCCAACTACCGCGGAACCGTCAACACCAAGAAAGGAAAATGCAAGATGATCAGGAAGAGCTCCAGCCATCTCCTGTTTCAATCCCTATTCCTAATCAGCCTATGCCTGGGATTCAACCACAATCTGGAAGCCTCTGATTCACTTTTACTCCCAGACTTATCCCCCGACAAGGTGGCAGACTACATGCATGCAATTATCCAAGCCGATCGAAAGATCTATAGCACGTATGTTGTCAAACGTATGCAAGAACAAGGAATCGTGTTAGCCAGGGAGGATTGGGAGACCAAAAATGCCATTCCCTTGCCCGCCCAATTCCTTCATTTATCCAGCAAACTCGTCGCAGAGTCCGGGGTAGGCATTCGCTTTCGGCTCATTAGTCTTTGGCCCATACACCGCCGTAACGGTCCGGCTACAGAATTTGAACGAAAAAGTTTGGCAGAGTTACAAACTGCACCTGATGTTCCACAACGGGGCATTGTGGCAACCGGAAAAAAGAAATTTTTTCAAGCCATTTATGCCGACAGTGCCATTACTACGGCCTGCACAACATGCCATAATGCTCATCCTCTCAGCCCCAAACGAGACTTTCAGGTGGGAGACCTCATGGGAGGAATCGTCATTACCATACCCATCGAACCTTAAGGTATACCTTGGGCCATACTCCTAACCAACATCTGCCTGTACATTTACAATCCTCTAATCTGGAATATTTTCAGTTGTAGCTGTCTAGGTCGTGCCGCACCTTCCAGGAAGTACTTGACTTCTTTCAATATACAAAGCAGTCCACCCTTACTGCTTAACCTTTTCGACTTTCTTATCTTTGATGACCTCAATTTCTAACTTTAGTGTGACCTCATCACCTACCATCAAGCCTCCATTGTCTAACAACTTACTGAATTTCATGCCATAATCTTTACGATTTAGCGTACCCTCAGCAGTAAATCCTGCTCGAACATTCCCCCATGGATCTTGTGCCATACCGTTAAACGTACCAACCAAAGTGAGTTCTTTGGTGACGCCTAAAAGTGTGAAATCGCCGACTGCAGTATAACGATCGCCAGACTTTGTATAGCTTTTCATTTTATAGGTCATCGTAGGAAACGTCTTTGAATCAAAAAAATCAGCACTTCGCAAATGATCATCTCGTTTCTGATGATCAGTCGTAACGGAGGCAGTTTGAATAACCGCTTCAATCGTTTTAAATTCCTGTTCTTCAGCATTCATTTCTATCGTCCCGGAGTATTCGGTAAATTTCCCTTTTGTTTTGGAAACCACCATATGCACCACTTCAAAACCAAGAGTCGTATGATCCTTATCTAAATTCCATTTAGCCATCTCAGCAAAAACATGGGCAGCCATACACACGTTAAAAGCACTCATGAAACAAACCACCGCGAACCATTTCAGCATTCTTTTCATAACTTCACCTCCTATGAACATTATAAACTATTTTCTCATGCCACTTTTTTCAAGAAATGCATCAACCGTAGGCCTCAAATTCTTGATAACCATCCATAAGTAAGGCAATAGACTGTCGCTGGATCCGTAAAACAGTGAGGCTCATTTGAAAATCAAAGTTGAATAGTCAGCTTGTTCGTTTATGCAGGACATACCAGTGATACAACCTAAACCTTCCTCGAGATTCATCAAATCGTCTGTCATTGCCTGGACGTGGACCGCCCAACATCCATTGCACACTTATTCTACCTTGATAGAGCCACCTGAGTTCTTCAAGGACAGGGGAAAACCTCAAGCACTAGGAGCACATAGGAACGGCAACATAGAAAAACACTGATACATTCATTAGAAAATTTCCAATAGAGCAATATCAATTCTCAACAGACCATTCCCCAAGGTTACACCCCTCCCTCACCACTAACTATTCCATTTCATTTCCTTTCCCCATCAGCTACTAGAAGCGTGTGTTATCTCCTCTCAATCCGAAAAACAACTCTTTTACCAAATTCTTAACTGTCCTTGGATGAAAGTAAAATCTCCTTTTCGCCCTATTCTAATTTTTCCAATTCATAGACTACCCTATTGTTCTCCATCCTTCCAAAACAACGCAAGCCAAATAGTATCTTCATCGGTCGCAGTCCAGGCAACTCGATGTTTCGTATGTGGCGGCAAATGATAGGTATCACCTGGATGTAAGATAATTGCGTGCTCTTGCCCCTCAATTTGGAGATGCGCTACTCCAGTAAGAACGATAACCCATTCGTGTTCATCCTGATCGTACCAAAATCCAGTTGGTGAGACCTGGCCACGGGAAACAATACGTTCTAAGCGGAAAGTGGGTTGTTCGATCAAGGTTTCTATGAATTCTTGATGAAGAACCAAGGGAATTCCCTGAAATATGTTGAAGTGTTGTTTCTTCATCAATCAACTTACCGAACACCTTCACGTTGAAAACATTGCAATCCTTCTAAAAACGCTTCATTGGCTAGGTTGGCGGCGATTGAGACATAGTATTGGTCTACCGCGTAGCAATAGGATCTTTCTTCTCCATGACGACATGGTTTGAGTTCCTGAGTAGGATCAGACAGCCCTTCTCTTGCAACTTTTTCTGCATAAGCCCTTTTTTGTTCTTGCCTGATGATTTCCTGCTTAAGGAACACAATCTGCTGCTCCAATCCATCAGCCTGCACAATCGATTTAGGAATGGAAGCCTGGAGTGACTCCAACATCGTGTTTCGAAAGTCGGAAGATTTAATATAGCGCAAAGCGTTTTCCATCCTGGGCTGAAGAAAAGATAGGTCAGGGGGACACCGCCTGGCCGCCAAGGCTATAACCCCAGCTTGATTGCTGGATACAGGATTTTCTTGGGGCATTGCATCCGGAATATCAACACCTCCCAAAAGCATAAAAAGGCTAAATCCAATGGCGAGGATGAGATTCGGCTCAATCCGATGCATTCGCACTTCCCTTAAAAAACTAGAGAACAGCCAGGGGGCATTCTCAAATCGTTATGATCAATGATGAACTACATAATCAGTTCAGCCAACCCATAAACGGGATAATCCTTTCCATTATAGTGAACCGTTCCTTGGACAATCCCCATGGCAAAGCCCCCAATGATCCAATTCCTCAGCTGCTTCATTTCTTGCATGCCTAATTTCGCTTGGCCTACTCCTCTTTGATTGACCCAATTCAGACCCCACGCACTAGGCCAACGATACAAACCCCATGCCTGATTATGACTAATAAGCGTGACTTGCAAGGCTTGTATTGGATGGGTTTCCTCGCCCACGGCAAAGAATCCTGTGACAGTTCCTACTAACGGAGCCATCATATCGCTCTCTTGAGAATGGACATAAAAATCTCCCAGCCCTTCGATAACCAAATAGAGGCCCTGAAAATGCTTCCACAATCCCCAATAAGTTCGCGAGAGGCGATTAAACTCTGGCATCATAAAATACTCATAGATCACCCGCCCACGGAGTGTTCGACCATGCCACTGCAACTCAGCTTCAGCCGAACCCAGCCAATACCGACCGCCTTCGTGTTTTCGCTCCAATCGAATGGGAATGGGATGGATCGAGAGAGCCAAATTATTAGGGGGACTTTTAATGATCAAACCGGATTGGGGTGTACCTTGTACGTTGAAAAAAGAGGACCGCGGTATTGATTGCAATTCATGCGTGGGATTCTCGTATGTCCCAGAACCTTGAAGTGTGATCCATCCTTCTCGTTCATCATGCAGTATCACAAAATGTTCAGCTTGCCAGGTTTCTCCGTCCCGACCACGATTGTTATCCAGGGCAAATGCGACACGACCTTTAGTGTCTTCACCCACAAACGACACATAATCTGAGACGTATAAGAGGGGAGTATCAGGAAGGGCGTATTTTTCTTCAGAAGAATCGGCTGTGTCACTGCCCAAACAGAAACTTGGAGACAGCCCCCAACTCAGGACCAAGAAGAGCACGAACGCTCTACTCAAATGAACAAAAAGAATCCCTAGATAGTTTCCCTGCACGCGGATCAAGAACCGCAATGATTTCTGTCCTGAATCCAGATTAACGAATACATTCCGTCCGGAGCGTTTATTATTGAATCACAAAATGGCCACGTCGATTTTCCTGCCAGCAATCTTCTGTTTGCTCATGGCAAAAAGGCTTATCTTTGCCATAACTTACAACTGCGAGCTTATCACCAGAAATCCCTAAATCTTCTAAATACTTTTTGACTGCTTTCGCACGTGCTTCTCCCAGCACCATATTGTAGCTTTGTGTTCCCCGTTCGTCACAATGTCCTTGAATAATAATTTTATGATCAGCCAACTTGGATGATAACAACTGCGCATTGTCTTTTAAGACCTGTACGGCATCACTTCGAATCGAAAATTGATCATAGTCGAAATAGATATCACGAAGTGCCACTTCCAATGTTTCTGTGATGATTTCCTCGCGCGCTGGCTCTTCAGGCATAACTTTGGCCATCTGAATAGGGTCATGTTCGGCGGATGGTTCCGAGATTGAAGGTCTATCAGCAGAAGACGGGGCTTCCGGTTGAGGAACAAAAGTCGGCAACTCTGGAGAGGTGGAAGAATCGTTTCTTTCACGCATCTTGGGTAGCGCAGGCATTTCAGGTTCAAAAACAATTGGGGGAATACCTAACGTAGGCTCTGTGGTGGCCGGTTTTGAAACGAGAGGTAATGAAGGTGCCGCTGGCTCATCCTGAGATATTAAGGGCGATGAGACTTCGGAACTGGTCACAACGTCAGATAAGGTATCCGATGTCTTAGGTGTCGCAAATATCTCTGTTACTCCCTGCCTCCGAGGGGCAGGCCGAGCGGGTTCTTCAACAGGAATATCCATTCCGATTGACGGCTGACCGACGGGTGCAACGACATCTTCTTCAACAATGGGTTCCGGATGTAATTGAACGACTTCCGGCTTCGGCGCCTCCTTACCAGACACAACCGTGGTTCGCAAGTGAGAATTACACCCTCCCAACAGACCCAAAATACATACGCTCAATATACTCATCTTCGTCAATCCGAAAAATTGAGAACCTGCCTTCCACCTATCCATACATAACCTCCTTACCCGCACTCTTTTAAAACATGAAATTACCCCGAACCCAACTCGGGTCATACATTTCATTATTCTTCAACTGTAAAAAGTCTATTCTCAAGGAGTCAAGAAGGAATCATTCGAACTGCGAACCAAGTTCAAAAATTTAGATGAAAAGAGGGCTGTGTCCAAAATTCTCCATGACCCTCCTTCTAGCCCATAAGAACTATGTACTACAAACAAGATAATCCAATCGAAAAAATCACGAAGACGACCTACGGGCATGAATACTTTCCGAGAGTCGTCCTAGGCCAGAAACAAGCAAACCGGGACAAGGGTGTAGGACGCATCGTACCTAACACATGTATGGAAATGACTTGAGTGAATTAGGGGCGTGGCCATAACGCCCTCCGAACGTTAAGGTCGGCACCCATCTACCTTGACCGTTTTTTCTGGAGCAGTCAGAATTAAAGAATGGATTGGCATCCTACTAAAACTATAGGCACTGGGGGATTGCCAACCCTCCAAGCTTCATTAGCCTTCTCAGGGATATTATTCTGGATTCACCTTTGTATTCAGTGCCATGCTGATTCCAAAAAGGAATATCGGAAAATAAAAGGTGTCTGACATTTTCTATCTCTGTTATCTTCACAAAAAATATGATTCAGATGAAGGCCCATTATGAAGAGTTTTTTACCAGTTCTGAATCCATAGTCTTTTTCAGCGAGATTCACAAGAAGAGCATATGACCTATCGCAAGCCATTTGTCGTAGTGGGGATTGACCTGGCAGGCTCTCTTCGCCGTCCTACAGGGGTGTGCATTTTGAAAGGGATGAAAGCCCGGACACGCGTTGTACTCGCTGATGCGGACATTCTAAAGGTCATTCAGGAAGAGAAACCAGCCCTCGTGCCCATAGATGCTCCCTTAAGTTTGCCAAAAGGAAGATCAACCATTCACGATCGTTCTGGTGAACATCTCAGAGAATGTGATCGGGAATTACAACGCCGAAAAATTAGATTTTTCCCAATTACCCTGGGTCCGATGCGCATGTTGACTGAACGCGGACTTACCCTCAAAGCTCAAATTGACATGATGGAATATCGAACAGTCGAATGTTACCCAGGAGCCGCGCAAGATATCTGGGGCATTCCGCGTCAAAAACACGACCTCAAAGGGCTGCTACACGGGCTACAAGAACTTGGCGTGAAAGGTTTAGCCCCACAGATAACCAGCGATGAGTTAGATGCGGTTTCAGCAGCACTGGCTGGACGCTTATTTCTCCAAGGAAAAGGAGAAATGCTCGGCGGGGAAAACGGGATTCTTATTCCTCAAAGCACATTCGGATAACTGTAGCTTAAGATTTGTCTTTTATCTCTAAATTTGACAGAGGAAAAGTTATGAGCCAATTTCGGGAGTTAAAAGATTTCGAACGCCGCTTCAAAGTAATGGACCTTGAAGAATTGCGTGTCTGGAAAAAATATTGGACAGAGCATGCCAACCAACTTGTTCCAAAAATTCGAAAGTTGGCAATGAAAAGAGTTCACGAGATTGATAAGGCAATTACGAAAAAGCTGGCAGAAAAGGAGAATCTAAAAAAACCTAACCACACTTATTTCATCATTCAGGAGATTTTAGAGGAAGACTGGGAACTTTCCTGGCTATTGACCAATAAAAATAACGACCTAAGTAGTTCCGGCTCTATTATTTTTTTCTTCCTGGCCAATCTGAATAAAGGCTGACGGCCTTCTGAGTATCTAGGTCAGCATAAAAATCTTTGCCTTCATGATTGATAACGGTGAAGGCTGGGAAATCTTCGACTTCGATTTTCCATACGGCTTCCATACCGAGATCTTCGTATTCCAGCACTTCCACCTTTTTTATACTATGTTCCGCTAGCCGTGCCGCTGGCCCGCCGATGGAACCCAGATAAAATCCGCCATATTTCCCGCAGGCCTCCCGAACCTGTTTTGAACGGTTGCCTTTGGCCAACATGACCATGCTGCCGCCTTCTGCTTGAAACTGGTCAACATACGAATCCATTCGTCCAGCAGTGGTGGGGCCAAACGAACCCGATGCATGGCCTTCAGGTTTTTTCGCAGGTCCTGCGTAATAGACAACATGATCCTTCAGGTATTGAGGGAGGCCTTCCCCAGAATCCAACCGTTCCTTGAGTCGGGCATGGGCAATATCCCGAGCCACGATAATAGGACCGGTGAGAGAGAGCCGAGTCGCCACAGGGTGCTTCCGCAATTCTGCAAGAATTTCTGCCATCGGACGATTCAGGTCAATGTTCACCACCTGGCCGTCCAAATCTTTTTCGGTGATCTCAGGCAGATATTGCGCGGGATTGGTTTCAAGTTGTTCAAGAAAGACACCATCTTTCGTGATCTTGCCTAAAATTTGGCGATCTGCTGAACAGGACACGCCCAGGCCAACTGGGCAGGAGGCACCATGTCGGGGCAAACGAATCACGCGCACGTCATGAGCAAAGTATTTCCCTCCAAATTGCGCGCCGATGCCGGTCTCTGCACAGAGTTGAAAAATTTGTTTCTCCAGATCCAGGTCTCGAAACGCACGACCCAAATTATTTCCGGAATTGGGAAGATCATCCAGATAATGGCAACTGGCTAGTTTAACGGTTTTTAACGTGAACTCTGCTGACATGCCGCCCACAACAAACGCCAAGTGATAGGGCGGGCAGGCCGACGTCCCTAACGTGCGAATTTTTTCACCGACAAAGGCCAGTAAGGATTTGGGATTCAGGAGTGCTTTAGTTTCCTGATACAAAAAAGTTTTGTTCGCCGATCCTCCGCCTTTGGCAATGAACAAAAATCGATACTCTGAACCCTTGTCGGCATAAAGATCGATCTGTGCCGGTAAATTCGTGCCGGTATTTTTCTCGGTATACATGTCCAGAGGGGCCATCTGTGAATAACGAAGATTCCGTTGGTCATAAGCTTCAAAAATCCCACGGGAGAGGGTTTCCGCATCATCACCTGACGTAAAGACCTGCTGCCCTTTGTATCCCATTGCAATGGCCGTTCCGGTGTCCTGACAGCCGGGTAAAACTCGCCCCGCTGCAATATTCGCATTTTTCAACAGTTCTAATGCCACAAACCGGTCATTGGCGGAGGCTTCTGGATCATTCAGAATTTTGGCTAACTGCTTGAGGTGACTGGATCGCAGTAAATGTGTCACATCGTCCATGGCCTCTCTGGCTAAAAGCGTAAGGGCCTCGGGTTGTATTTTTAGAATTTCCTGTCCTTCAAATGTTGTGGTTGATACATAATCAGACGTGAGTTTTCGATAGATGGTGTTATCTACCGCATGTTCGAATAGTTCCTGATACTGAAACTCTCCCATGTAACCGCTCCTCTAATTTGACCAATGAAAGGTAGAGACATAGGCAGCCCCCACCCTACTGTTTATCTCATATTTTTCGCAAGACATCATATCTTCTGTTTCAGAAGGGCAAGCAGGTCTTACTCACAGTCAGCAGAGGGTTATGCCTGTGGAATCGATGTCATTATGCGTCACGTAGTAACGGTGCATAAACGGACCTGCACATCTTTTGGAGGGGATTGTCGCCCTCAACCCTCACCCATTGCATATCCCCAACGCGAATACTGCCTTCAGTTCCCCCCCTTTTTTTGTTGAAAAACTTCCCTGATTAGCAAATAGGGCAAAGTTTCAATGCCCCCGATCAGATGCATGGGAAACCTATCTCAAGAGTCTTCAGTCTTTATCGATCCAAAATGGTCAAAAAGCAAAAGCTGTTCAAAACTGCTCAAGCTTGCCCCCACTGCAACAAACTTCTTCTTGTACCGAACGACAACACTTGCACATCTCTTACTTCAATGAGAAAAAATTCATGATAAGTTTGTCCCGCCCAAGCACAACGGCTTTCCCATTTAACGTGCGGCTCACTTCCTCCAATCCCAGAACACATCTCGATTAGACACTCAAGCTGTTTCTCATACACACCCACAGATCCTGGATAATTCTCTTTTTTCTAAAATCCTTTTCTCTTGCATCTGGATCTAGCCATAAAACCCTCATTCTCCACAACTCGCCCCCAAATATTAAGAGATTGTTTTCTTAACCCATACTTTGATGGTTTTTGGGGTTGCCTAACCCAAATCCTAATCTATCTTGGCACTCAATCAGCCCACCGGCTGAAGGCCTTTCCCCCTCCCTGTAGGCTATCTCCTCCATTAAGTCACGTTCTCATCTGGGAAGTGAGAATTATAAATACATATTTTTAAAGAATTTTTTGGCATTTCTGCTTTCGGGAACATCCTTTGCACGATACACAGGAAATATACGGGTTTTCAGCATAATAGCCCGGAGGTTCATTATGAAGCACCTGTTTCTCATTTGTCAGATGATACTTGTATTAATGTTGACGCCTATTTTTTTAGCATCGGGGATTTGCAGTGAAACCTTACAGAAAATTCCAAGTGGCTCAGTAGAGGCTGCCACTGAATCCACCGGATCTTATATTTTGGAAGGGAAACTCCTAAAAATTGATGGAGAATTCTGGATAGTGGAGGATTTGGCTGGTGATCAACACAAACTTCATGTTGGGCCTAACACAACCATTCCTCAATCACCGAAAGAACCAGGAAATTCTATTCAAGCTGTCGTTCAACAAACTGGACATGCAGTATTTATCCAATAAACCGTTCTCGACTACGGCGGAGGGACTGGTTCCAAGGAGACTACGATTCCGACCGCACCCGGAGTCCTGTTTCCCCATCAGCCACCTTCCCAATGGTCCCTCCGCCACCATTTTCATAAAGGACAAGGCTGAAGGAAACAACTCGTCATGGATATTTTTAGTTTGACTCATTCTTCAAGCACATTGCCTCAAAGCACTACTCTGAATCCCGAACGAATTTTGATCGTAGACGATGACACCCTCCATCGTTCATGTCTTAGGGAATTCCTGGAAGGCCGGGGATATGTATGTGTAGAAGCTGAAAATGGTGTAGCTGGTCTTGACCTCATCCGCCAAGAATCGATTTCCATCATTATCACCGATAATAATATGCCAGAAATGGATGGATTAACATTTATTGAACATGTGAAGGAAGAATTTCCCAATGAAATTCTTCCTATTTTTCTCATGACAGCCGAAGTTTCCAATCCGGTCAGACTTCGTGCATTTAAAAATGGTGTTTACCGCGTATTTGAAAAACCCCTAGATTTTCAAGAAGTTTGCCATGCCGTTGATTGGGTGGCAAAATTTGATCTTCATCCTCCTCTCACTACCAAATCCTCAGGTTTTTAACTTTCGTTTCACTCATCTATTGCTTAATCACGGTACCCAACGAATGGGCTTGGAAAGTGGAAAAGGGAAGAGAGAGGTTATTGTTGACTATGATAAACCGAAAATGATTCTGGCAGGAGAGAAGGGAGGGAATTTAGAGAGTTAGTCTTGACGATTCACTAAGATCTTCAAATACCTCCTTCAAAGTTTTGGCAAGCACAGCCCCATTGACTGGTTTCATCAAAAATCCCTTCAAGCCAAGCTCTTTGGCCTTTTTTTCGGACATGGTATGACTGAAACCGGTACATAACACGATAGGGAGATTCCGACGAATTTCCTGCAGGGTCTTAGCTAACGTTTCTCCATTCATGGTTGGCATGGTTTGGTCCGTCACCACCACGTCAAACTGATCAGGTTGACCACGAACAAGATCAATGGCTTCATGAGGGTTGGTTTTGGTCACGACCGTGTAACCTAAATGGGTCAAAACTTGCTCTCCCCACCTAGCCAATACCTCCTCGTCATCGATAAATAATACCCTTCCGGCTCCAGAAGGCCAGTCCCCAGTTTCCGCGCTTTGAGGAGGAAGCTCAACATCCAATTGTGGCAGTAAAACCCTGAATGTTGTTCCTTTGCCAATCACACTTGAGACGGAAATATGGCCTCCATGCCCAACAATGATGCCATGCACAACCGCTAACCCCAATCCGGTACCCTCACCCAAGCCTTTTGTAGTAAAAAAAGGTTCAAAAATCCGCTCTAAAACCTCATCGGTCATTCCCTGACCTGAATCTTGAATGCTCAGTTCTAAATACCGGCCAGATTTCAATTCCGGAAATTGCTGATTCAGGGTTTCCGTAATCTCCGCCGAAGTCAAGGTAACATTCAAAATTCCTCCCTGCTCTCGCATGGCCTGTTCGGCATTCGCACACAAATTCATGATCACCTGATGCATTTGCGTAGAGTCCGCAAAAATAACCGCCGAATCTACGTCCACTGAAGAGCGTATTTCAATTGTAGTCGGAAGAGTGGCTCGAACCATTCGCAAGGCTTCTTTGACAATGCTATGTAAATCAACGGCCTGTCGCTCATGATCTGACCGTCGGCTAAACGCCAAAATTTGCTTGACAAGTTCTTTAGCTCTTTGGCCAGCTGTCAGAACCTCCTGTAAATAGGAAAGCAATCTGGGTTCTTTTTTCGCTTGGGCCATGGCTAGTTCTGAATACCCTAAAATGGCTCCCAAAATATTATTAAAATCATGGGCAATTCCCCCGGCCAAGGTACCAATGGCCTCCATTTTCTGAACTTGTTGGAGTTTCTGGTCACGTTCTCTCAAAGCCGTTTCCATCTGTTTACGTTCAGTCACATCACGCATAAAACAGTGGTATTGGCCAATTTCACTTGCCGGATTTATCCCCCTTGCCATTACCACTTGTTTGAAAAATTCTGACCCATCCTTCCGTATAGCTCTAGCTTCAAACTCTGCAAGACCGTTAGTTTCCATAACCTTAAATGCCGCCAATGCGGTCATATGATCTTCCAGGTGAACCGAAACTTTCCAAGATAGCCCTAACAACTCCTCCGGCGAATAGCCCAGGAGTGAGGCATAGGCTTCGTTCACTTGGATATAACGGCCATCCGCGGCCATTAATGCAATTCCTGGCATCGCATGAGTTAAGGCGACATTCATTTCTTGCAAGGCGTTTTCCGCCTGCTTTCGATCAGTAATATCCCGAGACACGATGGCACCCCGCACCTCACCCAATGCAGTGTGAAAAACACGCCCCGTACTTTCAAACCAACGATATGCTCCATTGTGATGCCGATAGCGATAGACCGAACGCCCAATCCCAGACACCCTCATGTTCTCAGTGAATTCTTTCATGACCATTACTTGATCTTCAGGATGGACGAACGAAAAGATGTTATGCCCGAGCAAATCGGGAGGGGCATAGCCCAGCACTTCCGCAAAATTTGGACTCACATATAAGAAGGTTGCAGAGCCATCAACTTCGGCGATCAAATCATAGGCATTCTCCATTATCGCTCGATAGCGTTTTTCTCGTTCTTGAATCGTGAGTTCAGCAGCCTTGCGGAACGTGATATCACGGGCAATACAAAATAATCCTTCAAGACCTTTTTCTTCTTGCTGGAAAATTTCTTTCGTCACAAGAAAGGTGCGGGAGACGACACCCGCATCTGCAATATCAATTTCAAATGATTGAGGAACCTTTTTGCTAATAACATCCCGGTCAAAATTCGTAAAAAGTGGGTGTTCTCCGCTAGGGAATAATTCCTCATCAGTCCTTCCAACAACAGCGTCAATATCACGGCCGAGCAATTCCGCTCCGGTGGAATTAATCAATAAATACCGTCCATTATGGTCTTTGACAAAAATGACATCGCTGGTTCCCTCAACCACCGTCGTCAGTAAGGCATGCTCTCTCTTGAGAGTGTCTTCGGCTTCCTTTTGTTTCGTAATATCCCGAATCGTTCCGCCACCTCGGACAAAATTTCCCTGTTGATCATAAATCGCCTGACCTTTCCCCTTAAACCATCGGTACTCCCCTTGTTTAGTCTTAAGACGAGACTCCACATCATAGGGCACATGATGCTCAATATGATCATGTAATGCTTGAAAGACTCGATCACGGTCATCTGGATGAATTCTAGATGCCCAAGATTCTAAAACCGGGGGGAACTCATGATCCTCAAAACCTAAGAGTGTTTTAAATTGGGAAGAATACCAGGCAGGCGTTTCAGGTGAATCCCAAGGCTGCCCTGGCAAGGGATGTCCTTCCCATAAGCCTTCTTGAGACCCTAAGGTCGCAACTTCAAATCTATCCAATTGCTCCCGTAATACCGCAATTATTTGTTTTGCGTCTCTATATTCTGCCCGAATCTGTTCTTCATTCTGACTACCTGTAGAACCTGATATTTCCTTTATGGGTTCAAAATTTTTTGCAGAACTTGGAACGATCCCCTTTATAGGATACTGGGAGGTCACATCCACTACCACACCCTCATATCCTGCTATTCCCCCTTGGTCATCACGCAAAACTCGAGTATGTTCCTCAAGCCAGACGAATCCACCGTTTGCACGTTTCCCGCGCCACAACATCGGGCCAAGTTTTTCCTGATAGTGCAAAAGGTGGGACCAGGCAGTCCGTTGTTGAGGCTCAACATGTAACTGCTGATCAATGGGGGCTGCACGGTTTACCATATCTTCTGGGGAGACATAGCCAAAAATTCCAGCCAGTGCTTCATTAACCATCAACAAGTTCCCATCGACTGTACTGAGGTACATCCCCACAACCCCTTGGTCAAGGACGCGTCTCACATTCTCGTCAGAATGGAGAGAGAGACGTAAGTCTCCAATATTTTTTTGCAAGATTTCTCGTTGTTGCGAATAGGACATGCTCACGACATCATTAGCATCCATTGAAAACCACACTTACTTTTTATGGAAAGTCCTGAAAAAGGAAGGAAATCATCTACCTTAATAAAAGAACAATGATAGATCTTCCTTATAATGTCAAGCACAAATGTGTGAGATTTCAGACGTGCCGAAGAGTTATCACAAGCATCACTTCGAAGACTCAATCGAATGCTCCCTTGTTTTGATACCACAGAAAACCCGTGGTACACTTCAGGGTTCCTTGATTTTTATCCTGGATAAAGTAAAGAGGTCCCATGAAAACACCTGTTCTGACTATCGCCGGATCGGACCCTAGCGGAGGGGCGGGGATCCAAGCCGATATCAAAACACTGTCCGCCAATGGGGTCTTTGCCATGTCAGTCCTCACCTCAATCACCGCACAAAATACTTGTGGAGTGACATCGGTCTTTCATCTGCCTATTTCAATGATTCAGACCCAACTTGATGCCATTTTCTCAGACATTCCGGTCGATACCATCAAAACTGGAATGTTGGCCACACCGAGTATCATAACGGCTATTTCCGAAAAACTTGTCACTCGGGATATCAAACACCTTGTTGTCGACCCAGTCATGGTGGCTAAAGGAGGCCATATTCTCCTCGAAGAAGAAGGCATTACATTGCTCAAATCTCAGCTCTGCTCGAAGGCCTTCCTGGTTACACCGAATATCTACGAGGCTCAAGTCTTGTCCGGTATGACTATCAACACCATAGCCGACGTTCGAGCTGCAGCAAAAATTATTCACCAGTTAGGGTGCCGATATGTGTTAATCAAAGGAGGACATCTCCCCGAACAGCCCGGCACGGACCTCCTTTATGATGGGCGGTTTTTTCGGATGTACAAAGGCGAATTCCTTCAGACCCCTCACACCCATGGAACTGGCTGCACGCTGGCCTCCGCCATTACCGCACATCTGGCCAAAGGCAAGCCGATCGCCGACGCAATTGAAACGGCAAAGACTTATACCACGGAGGCGATCCGCCATGGCTTGCCCCTTGGCAAAGGCAATGGACCAACTGATCACTTCTATTTTCTTCCAACCTAGCCATCTGTGATACCCCGTTCCTCACAAGACGAACAAGGTCGACAAGAAACCCCTTTAGAATGTTTGACCTCTGCCGGACTCTCCACTCTTGCCATCCTTACCCAACCGTCTTCACCAACAAACCAGTGCGTGATTCTCTGTCATGGCTTTCTCTCTGATAAACAAAGCCGCACCAATCGACGACTCACCGAACTCCTTGTTTCTCAGGGCATTGCCACCTGTCGATTTGATTGGCATGGCATGGGAGATACCCATGAATATTTCTCTACTATGACCCTCAAGCAATGCGAGGATCAACTTGAGGCAGTATCTCATACTTTGCAGATGAGAGGAATGCATCGGCTCGGATTGATTGGATCAAGCTTTGGTGGGTTAGTATCGATTCTTGCAGCTCCCAAACAACATGGCCTCCTGGCTTTGGGACTGAAATGCCCAGTCGTGGATTTCCCTGAAGTGCTTCGTTTGGAATTCGGGCCAAAGGCCATGGAACAATGGCATTTAACCAACCAGATTCCTAATATTTTGAGGGGTGGAACCCCCGTTCCCTTGCATTATCGATTTTACGAAGAATGCCTGGCCTCTGATGCTTATGCCGCATCGTCACGCATCCAAGTTCCCACACTTACTGTCTATGGCGATCAAGACGAACTCATTCCACGCCATCAAATCGATCGCTTAATGGAAACCCTGAACTCCAAAAAAGAATTACATGTAATCGAAGGTGCCGATCATCAATTTGGTCAACCGGAAACATTTCGGCTCATGACCATTGACCTTTCCCGATGGATGGTCCAACATTTAGAGGATGTGTGCTGACAGGAAGACATTAGGATGGGTCCTCTTCGCCTCGCTCCAATGAACCCTGATGAAAAACAATTAGAAGTCTTTCGGATGCTCTACCCGATTTTCAAAAAAGAAGTATTCCAACGACGTGAACGCATGATGCACCTCACCATTTTTGCCAGTACAGTATTAATCGCATTATTAATCTCACTGTGTGCTAGAGTCCCGGAATCACCACCATTATTTACTGGTCACTGGCCCATCATCTCTGGCCTGGGCCTGTTTTCTGGATTATTGGCTTATTGCATCCTCCAGCAAGCCGACCGGCATCGGATGGCAAAACAACAATTAATTGAATTAGAGAAAGCCGTTGGACTCTACAAAGAGGGATGGCGATCAAACGGAGAAGCGCTCTATCCCCATAATTGGCAATCGGATTGGACTGTCGACAGAAGTGTCACCATGTACCTAACTATTCTGGCGTCCCTTACAGTTTTGGTCATCTGTGCAATCATAGCTCGAGCAGCAATGGGGCAACCATAAAGATTGCCCGCTTTTTATGATTTGAGACACATTCCCATGTTGAAATCTTATCGAGGTGTCGCACCAATTATCGCAGCCAATGCTTTCATTGAAGATACGGCCATCGTCATCGGTGATGTCGTCATTGGCTCAGACTCTAGTGTGTGGTTTCATGCCGTCATACGAGGAGATGTTCATTTCATTCGGATTGGGCATCGGACGAACATCCAAGACCTTTCTCTGTTGCATGTGACCCACGACACCTATCCCTTAACGCTTGGAGATGATATTACTATCGGCCATCGAGTCATCTTGCATGGTTGTACGATTCGTGATCGCGTCTTAGTCGGTATGGGCGCCATTATCATGGACGGGGCCATTGTAGAAGAAGATTGTATTATCGGCGCAGGAAGTTTGGTCACGGAAGGCACGCAGATTCCAACCAAAAGCCTCGTCCTCGGATCCCCTGCCAAGGTGAAGCGATCCCTAACTGATAAAGAAATTGAATGGGTCAAAGAATCGGCCAATAATTATGCTCGCTACGCCCAATATTATCTTGCGGACCAACAGGAATAATGATGAATTGGTCGTCTGATAATAAAAGACAACTTGTGTGATTAGAGGGAATTTGCCTTTTTCATTTGACCCGTTGTGACCATCCCCAACCCACACCATGCATCAATTCAATCCCATCCATTAGTTATTCTTGGGGTTGGCTATACCGGCTTTCGAATCTATGAACAGGCTCTTGAGACAGGATGGCAAGTCTTTGCCACCAGCCGCAACCCCCATCTCAATTTGCGCACCATTCCTCCTGAACATCGCTTATCTTTCGATTTGACCCAACCCAATACGTGGGCATCCGTTCCCGACCCTGCTTCTCTCATCTGGTGCTTCCCGGCAGTTCCCTTAGACCTGATCAAACAATTTTTTAAGACTCGCTCTCTCCAAAGCAGCCGATTACTTATCCTGGGAAGTACTTCAGCATATCATTACAACCAACTTCCCGTTACCGAAAATACCCCACTCAAGCTTCACCTCCCGCGAGTCCAATCAGAAGAATTTCTTCGTACTCAATATGGAGCGGTAGTCATTCGCCTGGCCGGCCTCTATGGACCAAATCGGCATGTATATGATTGGATACGAAAAGGAAAGATCCAGAATTCCCCAAAATGGGTCAACCTGCTCCACGTCGAAGACGCGGCAGCCATTTGCCTCCATGCGCTAACCCATGCATCGAAGGGGAGTACCTATTTAGCCAGCGATGGACACCCACGAACGTGGAATGAAATCTGCTTAACGGCCTCAACAACATGGCAAATTTCAATTCCGGCATTTACCGCAACAGAGAACCAAGGGAAACGGGTTTCCAACCATAAGCTCCGCACTGAATTACATTTTACCTTTCAATATCCCGATCTGTTCCAAGCATTGGACCATATCGAAAAGAATAGACCATCCCCTTAAATCTTAACGAAAAAGTAAGACAAGAAAGGCAGTCACTAACCCATTATTGATAATATGTGCGCATATACCTGGAATCAGACTTCCCGTTCTTTCATACGTCCATGCCCACAACAATCCACTCCATAGGACCGTTAGAAAGGCCATCGGACCATATCCATGTGCCAACGCAAACACCACCGCGCTTCCTATCATTGAGGCAGAAATTCCAAATTTAGCTCGTAAAGTCGAAAAAACCATACCTCGAAAAATAATTTCTTCAAATATCGGAGCCAGCAACACCACCTCCAAGGTAGTTTTCAGCAAAACCGCTTGGCTACCCCAAACGACGGATTCAAGAAACCATTCTGTCCAATGGACGGTCATATCGAATGTATCTCCTACGAGCATCATGACCCAATCACCGATGAGCCCTAAGGAAATGGCACTCAAGAGAATTGGGAAGGAAGATCTGAATCTTTGGAGAGGCTTCTTGCACCCAAGAACCGCAAATAATGATTGCTGTTTTGGCCGACAGAGCAACAACCAAGCAAGCCCTACCGTAGGGAGATAAAGCAGGAGAGACCCATAGTCTTCTAATAAAATTCGCCCAGATGGGAAAGTCGCAAAAACGACTATCAAGAGGATCGATAAGGCTCCTCCACGCACCAACACCGCCAGCCCCTCATAAAATGTCCACGGAGAGATCTGCTGCTTTGATAATTCAAGACTTCGAATCCTTCGCTGTGTGAACCATGATACAGCCACAAAGACAGCGCTCAAACACCCGATTCCCACCAAGAGTAATTCCACGCTTACCAGAACGCGCCATTGCCATAATTGCAGGTCTGTCAATTGATGAAATTGATCCTGAAAACTTTCATGTAATGATTGATCACCGCCTTGAAGGGCCAACCGTTTTGCCAACTGGAAATAAAACCAATTGCCAGGGACCTTCTCGGCCAATTGGGCCTGCAAGACGTCGAAATCAATTTTTTTCTGGTTCTGACCTAAATAGCTCACTTCGAGAAGGTCCTGGAATATTGGAAAGGGAGGATCTTGTGTTTCCCATACACTTATCGAGTGTTTAAGTCGTTCCTGCAATCCTGCTTCCCCCTCTAACACTCCAGCATATAACTCATCAAGGGGATAGCGTTGGATATGCGGGAGTTCCCCATACCATTCCCTCAGCTGGGTTTGTGTATCACCATCTTCTCCCCAGATGCCAAACAGGCCTCGTTCAAAAGCCGACACCTCCGAAAGTCGTGACTCTAGTTCTAACAGACGACTCGACAGGCGTTCCAAATCGCGACTGGCGGTTTCAGCCTCCAGCTCATCGGTAGTCATCGAGACACTCCAGAGAAGCACAGCAAACCCACTTAAACAAATCAGCAGACATACGGTTGTTAAAAAATGAGAAAAATGAATCTCTGTTTGAAACTCTGCATCACTAGGAGGAACAGAATGGGAGGGTGGAAATGTTTCGTTCATATCACGATTCAATCCAGAGAGATATCTCAAACGTTTTTAGAATATTTTAAACTCGAAAATCCCAATGTCATTCGCATGCCGTACTCTAGGCATCTTGGCAAGCAGCCTGTCGAAATGTGGGATGTAAATGGGAATTCAAATCACAGGAAACCGCAGACAGATAAGCAATCGCAGACACTTTGGAAGCATATGGGATTTACGATCCAAATTCGTTCCAGAGCAGGATGCCAATTCCCAAAGGCCAAAGGTAATATGAAAATAAAAAAAAGTGATTCTGCCGAACCAGACGAAGGATAACCCCAATCGACCAATACCCGACCAGAGCTGCCACACCCATCCCTAATATATAGGTGCCGACTGAATCATGGGATTCACCAAAAACTTTTATCATTTCTAAAAGCGTCGCTCCAACAATGGCTGGGATAGAAATCAACAAAGAAAATCTGGCGGCAAGTTCTCTATCTAAGCCAAGAAATATCCCCCCGGCAATCGTCGATCCGGATCGAGAAATCCCGGGAAGAACGGCAATGCCTTGTACCAATCCAATGAGCAGCGCATCTCCAGCCGTCATTTCTCTGGCCGACCGTGCCTTAGTTCCTCCTCGCGCCACCCACAAAATTACCCCGGTAACTAAGAACATGCCCGCCACAATCGACGGCTGGGCCAAGTTTGTAAAGCCAAACGATTGTACGCCCAAGCCAAGTAGCGCAGTCGGCACGGAAGCGAGGAGTACATTATGAATCGTTTGGCGCTCACATCCCTGGAACATGCTCCCTGGCTCAGTCGACAACCCCACGTATCCTTTTCCAAGAGTCAAAAGATCTTTCCAAAAATAGAGGAGAATGGCCGTGACGGTGGCCATATGCAACATCACATCATACAGGAGATTTGTCTCATTGAATTGCCCGAACCAATGCTGCGCCATCACCAGATGTCCGGACGAAGAAACTGGAAGAAATTCCGTCAGTCCTTGAATAACCGCTAAGACAATCGCTTCAATAATCCCCATGGGTTACGCACGTTCTCCCTTCATGGCTAGAATAAAGTTGGAGAACATCATCAATGTGCACGTATCCATTGTTCCGCCAAGGCTTGAATGCCTTCTTCCCATTTGGGCAAAATGATGGATGGGTCTTGCAAGGAAGTGAGGGCAGCATAGGCAGGACGTGGGGCAGGCAACGGATATTGGGCTGTCGAAATAGGCAAAATAGGGGTTTGAATGCCGCAAGCTTGATAAAGGGCTGTGGCCACCTCATACCAACTGGCTACGCCGGATCCGGAAAAATGATATGTGCCATACGCCTCGGTCTCCAGTATAAGGGAAACGGCCTTAGCCAGATGCGGGCAATAAGTGGGAGAACCGAATTGATCGTTCACGACCCGAACGCTATTTTGTTCCGCCAGCCGCAGAATGGTTAGAGGGAAATTTTTCCCAACATGGTGATAGAGCCAGGCTGTTCGAATAATAAAATGCCGCGGGTTTCCTTTCTCTACTTCCTTTTCTCCAGCCAATTTACTCTTCCCGTAAACTGAAAGGGGATTAGGATGATCAAATTCATGATAGGCACGAGTCTCTCGCCCATCAAAGACATAGTCCGTGGAGAAATGGACAAGTGGAATCTTCATTTCCTTCGTGACGATAGCGAGATTTCGTGGTCCTAACGCATTGCCTCGATATGCCGCCTCTTGCTGAGTTTCTGCTTGGTCGACCTGGGTAAACGCCGCGGCATTAATCACCATATTTGGCCGAAGTTGATTCAACGCCTTTCGCACCTGTTCGAGCCGGCAAATATCCAAATTCTGACGATCCCAGGCCGTGACCTCATGATCGATCAACTGGGATTGCAGGGCCTGCCCTAATTGCCCCTGTGAACCCGTGATAAGCAATTTCTGAAATTTCATATCTGATAAGTGGGAAGCCTATCTCGTACCGTTTCCAGCGAGGATCCTGCGGAATCTTTTGGAGACAGTATTGGAGAATCACTGGGCCATTGAATACCAATTTGAGGATCATTCCAGGCAATAACGATTTCATCTCCTGGGGTATAGATTTCCGTACATTTATATTCAACGACTGCGGTATCTGAAAACACGTAAAATCCGTGAGCGAACCCAGGAGGAATATATAGTTGCTTGAAGTTTTCTGCAGAAAGCATCACACCCTCCCAGAATAAAAAAGTAGGAGAGCCCTGGCGAATATCTACAGCGACATCAAAGACTTCCCCTCTACTGACTCGCACCAATTTTCCTTGAGGCCGTGATAGCTGTGCATGCAACCCTCGAAGCGTGCCGCGAATCGATGATGAACAATTATCCTGGACGAATGAAAAAGAAAGCCCCCCCTCCTCATACTTGTCACAATGGTAGGTTTCCAAGAACCAACCACGCTCGTCACGAAAAACATCTGGCTCAATAATGAGAACACCGGGCAATGTAGTCGGTAAAATTTTCACTGCCGGGAACACCCCTTACTTTTCACCAAATTGAGCAAATACTGACCATACGTATTGTCTTTCATGCCATCCGCCAAACGTGCGACATCATCAGCCTGAATATAGCCCTTGAAAAAGGCGATTTCTTCTGGACAGGCCACCATAAGCCCTTGCCGTTCTTGTAGCACTTGAATATAGTGCGATGCTTGCATAAGAGACTCATGAGTACCTGTGTCTAACCACGCAATGCCTCGACTCAGCACCTGAACATGAAGCGATTGAGAATCTAAATAAACCCTATTAACGTCAGTAATTTCCAATTCTCTTCTTTTCGAAGGCTTGAGAGAATCAGCAATCGACACCACCCGATTGTCATAAAAATAGAGGCCCGTCACCGCGAAGGAAGATTGCGGGTGAATAGGCTTTTCCTCTAAACTCGTTGCTTGCCCATCATTATTGAAGGTCACCACTCCATAGCGTTTAGGGTCACGGACTTGATAGGCAAACACTCGTGCTCCATCATCCAGAGCAGCAGCTTCCTGTAAATACCCTGACAAACCATGTCCATAAAATATATTGTCGCCAAGAATAAGAGCCACACGGTCCCGACCAATAAATTCTCTTCCGACGATAAAGGCCTCTGCAATGCCGTTCGGTCTCTGCTGAACCTGATAAGCGATATTCAAACCAAAATGACGTCCATCGCCCAACAATCGAATAAAGCCATCCTGCTCATGAGGTGTAGTAATCACAAGAATATCTTGGATACCGGCTAGCATGAGTGTAGATAACGGGTAGTAAATCATCGGTTTATCAAAAACCGGCATAAGCTGTTTACTCACGGCATGGGTGAGAGGATACAGTCGAGTACCGGATCCACCTGCTAAAATAATGCCTTTTAACCGCGCCATAGATTGGTAGCTCTGATCAAGATGAATTTCTGACCGTTTCTCATGGAAGGTTTGCTGAACCTAATTCGCATCAGCTAAGCCCAAACGCTGCCCTTGATAAGAATGGTTAGTGACCGCTTCACACCATTGCCTATTGTTGACATACCATTGGATGGTTCGTTGTAACCCCTCCTCAAAAGTATGAATCGGCCTCCACCCTAATTCCCTTTGAATCTTGGTTGGATCGATCCCATACCGAAAATCATGGCCAGGACGGTCCATCACAAAGGTTTTAAGATCTTCATACTGAGCGATTCCCCTCTCAACTAGGGCAGGATTCTTTTCACAAGGAAAGCTCTGGTGGAGAATCCGGCAGATATTTTCGACCACTTCTACATTGGAACGTTCGCACTGTCCGCCTAAATTATACTTTTCCCCAGGCACTCCCTTTTGAAGAACCTGTAGAAGACCCTCACAATGATCTTCCACAAATAACCAATCGCGAATATTCTGCCCATCCCCATAAATTGGAAGCGGCCGTCCTTCTAACGCATTCAAGATTATCAAGGGAATGAGTTTCTCTGGAAATTGAAACGGCCCATAATTATTGGAACAATTTGTAATAATTGTCGGGACATTATAGGTATGAAAATAGGCACGGACTAGGTGATCGGCACTAGCCTTTGATGCCGCATAGGGAGAATTCGGAGCATAGGGTGTCTCTTCGGTAAACAAGCCTGTTGTTCCCAATGTTCCATAGACTTCATCGGTAGAAACATGAATAAACCGAAAGTCTTGCTGCTGGTCGGAGGGAACCTGTTTCAAGAAACGACGGACCGTATCAAGCAACACCAAGGTTCCGGTTACATTGGTATGGATAAAAGGATAGGGATTATCGATCGAACGATCCACATGAGATTCAGCAGCAAAATTGATGACCCATCGTGGATGATAGGCCTCGACGGCCTTGTCCATCGCAGCCTCATCGGCAATATCCCCATGCACAAACTGCAACCTGGAATCCTGCCAAAGATCATGCAGATTTTCTCGATGGCCGGCATAAGTCAATTTGTCGACCACCACAATCTGTACATCCGTTTTGGCTAATGCCAGTCGAACGAAATTGGCACCAATAAATCCGGCACCTCCTGTCACAATCATGGTATCCATTTTCTAGCTATGGCTTAGGAAAAAAGAACACGGTCAAGGGATGATGGCACCAGAAAGGCTAGAAGAAATAATCAAATGGCGTAGCTACGACCTTATTCGACCGTCACACTTTTGGCGAGATTCCTGGGACGATCAACATCTAACCCACGGAGAACAGCAATATAATAGGCCAAGAGTTGCAACCCAACCGTAAATAAAATTGGCGTAAGCAAAGGATTCGCATCAGGAATCGCAAATACATGGTCGGCAACTTGATCCAATGCATGATCACCTTCCGTCACAAAGGCAATAACGGGAGCATTCCTAGCTCGAACTTCCATCAAATTACTCACAGATTTTTCATAGAGACGATCTTTCGGCGAGAGTACCACCACAGGCATTTCACTATCGATTAAAGCAATAGGACCATGCTTCATTTCTCCCGCGGCATACCCTTCAGCATGAATATAGGATATCTCTTTCAGTTTCAACGCCCCTTCTAAAGCAATCGGATAATTTATACCACGACCCAAATACAGAAAATTTTGTTTTTGAGCATATTGATCGGCTATGGCTTTAATAGTGTGTTCTTGTTTCAAAATATGCTCCACATGACCTGGAAGCATAAGAAAATGATCCAACCACCATCGTCCTTCTTCCGGACTCAAAACCCCATGCACCCGTCCAACGTGAAGTACCAGCAAGTACAAAGCAACAACCTGACCCGTAAATGCCTTTGTGGAAGCCACACTAATTTCTGGTCCACATCGTGTATAGATCACCCCGTCGGCTTCTCGGGCTAACGTACTCCCCACAACGTTTACGATAGCCAAAACTCGTGCACCCCGTCGCTTCGCTTCCCGAGCTGCCGCCAAGGTATCAGCTGTTTCACCTGACTGCGAAATTGCAATAAATACATCACCTCGTTGAATCATGGGTTCGCGGTATCGAAATTCCGATCCAATGTCAACTTGAATGGGCCTTCGAACCATTTCTTCAAATAGATATTTCCCCACCAACCCTGCATGCCAGGATGTGCCGCATGCAACAATCCAAAATCGCTTCGCCTGCAACAACTCTTCCTTCGTCATGGCTAAATCGGGAAGATCCGCTTCTCCGGTCTCGTAATCGAACCGCCCGCGAAGCGTATCCATTATGACTTGGGGTTGTTCATGAATTTCCTTCATCATGAAATCCGCATATCCACCTTTTTCTGCGGCCTTAGCATCCCAGTGAATAATCTCTGGGTGAAAGGTTTTCGGCTGCCCATTGGAATTCAGGACACGGATTTCAGATTCCTGCAAGATGCCGACTTCTCCATCCTCCAAAAAAACCACCTCTCGAGTATAGGCCAAGAGAGGGGTAACATCCGAAGCCAAAAATGCCCCAGCTCCATTTAACCCAATCACCAGAGGGCATCCTGAACGACTCACCACAATTCTTCCAGGTTCAGCAAGGGACATCACCGCAATCGCATAACTCCCCTCTAAGTCCTGTGCGACTTGCCGAACCGCCTCCTCCAAGGAACAGCCCCGTTTGATGACAGAAGACAATAAATGAGCAATGACCTCGGTATCGGTTTCTGATTCAAATTGATACCCTTCGCCTTCTAGGCGACGGCGTAAAACCATGAAATTTTCGATGATACCGTTATGCACAAGAACCACATCACCGGAACGATGTGGATGAGCATTCTGTTCAGATGGCCGTCCATGAGTCGCCCAGCGGGTATGCCCAATTCCAGTTTGACCTTCAACAGCACTTTGGGAAAGATTTGCCTCTAGATTGATAAGCTTACCCACGCTCCGTCGAATCTCTAAGCTGCCATTGTGTTGGATGGCGACTCCTGCAGAGTCATAACCGCGATATTCTAATCGACGCAATCCAGATAACAGGATTGGTGCAGCCAATTCCTGACCGACGTATCCGATAATCCCACACATTCCCGTACAGGTCCTTAGATTGTTAACTTATGTTTTATTCTATGGAAATTCATGATATTTCGGTTAGTTCTAGTATCAACTTGACCTCATTCTTAGTTGGTAGAACACTCTAGCAACCAACCAAAGCCCAATTATCTACGATGACGCCTGTCGTTTCTGGTGACCCGGAATTGTTGACGGCTTTTCTTCTATCGGACCTGTTGATCCATTGGAGGGACGATAATTGGGATCCAATAATGCTCGACGTCGTGCTGCGGTCCCTTCTTTATTCGATTGCGGGGTTCGAGAAATTCCTAACGCATCAGCAGGAACATTCTCCGTTACCGTTGTCCCAGCCGCAATCAACGCCCCTGCCCCAATCCTCACAGGAGCAATAAGTTGGACGTCACTTCCAATAAACACATTATCTTCTATAACGGTTTGAGCCTTACGATAGCCATCATAATTACAGGTAATTGTTCCAGCGCCTACATTCACGTTCCGACCAATCACCGTATCTCCTAGATAGCTAAGGTGATTGACCTTAGACCCCTCCCCAACCTCCGTTTTTTTGAGTTCGACAAAATTTCCAACCTTAGCTTTTCGGTGAATTACGCAGCCTGGCCGCACATGCGCCATGGGCCCAATCACTGCTCCTTCCTCAACCGTGGACTCCTGAAGTACACAGGCATCTTGAATGGTGACACCCTGACGAAGCAACGTATGGGTGAGTCGAGAATTAGCGCGAATCGTACAATGCTCTCCAATCTGAGTTTGGCCTTCTAACACAACCCCTGGATGAAGTACCGTATCGCGACCGACAATCACCTGATGGTCCACATTCACTCGCTCAGGGTCCACTATCGTGACACCGTCCAACATTAAGCGCTGGCAAATCCTTCGGCGCATAACTTTTTCCGCCAAAGCTAAATGTTCCCGTGAATTCACTCCGGTGGTCTCCAAGGCATCCTCGGTCACCCACGCAACAACTTTCTGCCCCCCCTCGACGGCCAAAGCAATAATATCTGTGAGATAGTATTCAGCTTGGGCATTTTGAGGTTGTAACCGGCCCAGAGCTTCCTCGAGAAATTCCGCTCCTACGACGTAGGTGCCAACATTTATCTCAGACACTTCTTTCTCTTCTGGAGAAGCATCTCGATCTTCTACCACCCGACAAACTCTGCCATCTTGGCCACGAATGACACGACCATATCCACTTGGATCGGACACATGCGTGGTTAATAAGGTCAGAGTGGCACTTCCTAAGTGATGACACTTCACAAGAGCTGAAACCGTTTCTGTCGTTAGTAACGGCGTATCACCACACATAATGACATAATGACTTGTTGGCGACGAAGCCTGAGCAAGCAGAGCAGGAAAGGCTTGTTTAACCGCATGCCCAGTTCCTAATTGTTGGGTTTGCTCTACTACAAGAAAGGGGTCATATTGGTCTTTTCTTTTTTCCAAAAATGACCGAACTTGTTCAGAACCATGCCCAACCACAACAGCCACATGGTCAGTCGCAATCTGACGACCTACAAGCATGGCATAGTCCAACATGGGACGCCCTGCGACCTCATGCAACACTTTTGGCCTAACAGACTTCATTCGAGTCCCTTGTCCTGCAGCAAGAATGATTACCGATATGCTGTTTTGATTACCCATTAGAAGAACTAGGAGACAGGTTTACCGGTAGGTAATTTAGTTTGTAGAAACCTTCGAAGCCCGTTTCAACGTCATTGTACCCTTTTTTTGAGCAAGTTCAATGCCAGATGCCCTCTCAGGAGGAGAATAAAACCCTCCGGATACAATTAACTTCATGGCCTCTTCCACGCTCATATCTACTGGAACAACTTCGGTTTCCGGCACAAGTAAAAAATATCCTGAAGTTGGGTTGGGGGAAGTGGGTACAAACACATGCATTAAAGGTTCCGGGGATAAACATTGTATTTCTTCACGGGTCTCTCCGGTCACAAACGCCAGACAATAATTCCCATTTTTTGGGAATTGAATCATCACTACCTTGTCATATTTTTCACGTTGTTTAAATGACAATATATCCATCATGGACTTTAATGTGGCATATATACCCCTTACAATGGGCACACGATCCAAAAACTCTTCCCAGCGGTTCACCATTCGTCTCCCCAAAAAATTCGTGGCCACCACCCCGGCCAATAAGATGAGGAGGACTAATGCCATAATACCCAGTCCCGGGAAGTAGTAATCAGGAAGAACTAAATCGGCTAAGGCCGTTCCCAAAATGCTATCCACGGTCACAAACAAGGTTTTTAAAATGAGAATGGTTCCCCAGATGGGCGTGATCACGAGAAGCCCCGTGAGGAAATACCTTTTCAGAGAAGCGCGTAGAGTGTTCATGGAAATGGACAGATCTGCTTGATCAGGAGTAAGGGTGCCATGAAAAAAAACAGGTAGAAGAGGGCCTATTTCATCTTACAATTCCTCGGAAGGCCCGGCAACCCTTTTCTTTAATATATCAATGACTTAGACTGTGGGACGAAAGAGACGTATTTGAAATGGAATTCAGAAATTTAAAAAATCAAAAGATTGCAACCCGCCATGGAGCATTTATTACCTTCGAAGGCACTGAAGGTTCTGGAAAATCTACCCAATCCCGAAAATTGGCTCAAGCCCTCAGAAATCAAGGCTACCATGTGCTCGAAACTCGAGAGCCAGGTGGCACGCCCCTGGCAGAACAAATCCGTAAACTCTTGTTAGCCTCATCCAAAACCAACAAACCATCGGAGCCCATCACTCCAACCTGTGAATCGATGCTCATTTTTGCAGCCCGTTCCCAACATATCGCTCATGTGATTAAACCCGCACTGGATAAAGGAATGATCGTGATTTGTGACCGGTTCTTCGACTCAACCCTCGCCTACCAAGGTTATGCACGAGGCCTGGGAAGTACATTTCTCAATCGAGCTCAAAAATTTATTGCAGGGGGGATCCAACCGCATCTCACCTTTTTCCTTGATCTTCCCGTAAAAGAGGGGTTAACCCGAAGACAACAGTCAGCCAAACAAGACCGGCTCGATAGGGAAACTCGTGCTTTCCATGAACGCGTTCGACGCGGATTTTTGGCCTTGGCAAAACAAGAACCCAATCGGATCCATCGAATAGATGCTCGACAAACACCACAGGCTCTTGCCTCAATCATTGGGGCAATTACCGAACAGGTAATTCGCCAGAGAAAGTCCCGACGCTTGATCCGATCTCCCCATTCGGATTAGATTCGTCAAACACCTGACCGTTGAACATGCCATTCCATACTATCATTGGACATCAGCGCCCCATCAAATGGCTCCAAACTGCCGTGGCAACCAATCATCTCGGGCATGCCTATCTCTTTCACGGCGAACCGGCCATCGGCAAACGCCAGACTGCCTTGGCTCTAGCCCAATTACTCCACTGTGAAAATCCACAGGGTGATACCACACCTGATGCCTGCGGGACCTGTCGATCCTGTCACCAAATCCAACAGGCCATCCACCCCGATTGTCTCATCATCCAGCCGGAGAACGGACAAAAGCAAAATTCCAGGATAAAAATCGACCAAATACGGGCTATTGAACATGTAGTTATTTATCGTCCTCTTGTAGGGTCATACAAAATTTGTGTGATTGATGAAGCTGACACCATGACTGTAGAAGCCGCTAACGCCTTATTAAAAACCCTTGAAGATCCGCCTGACCATTGTCTATTCCTTGTCATTTCCAGTCGCCCAGAACATCTTTTGCCGACAATACGATCACGATGCATCGCACTTCGTTTCGCTCCTTTGGCGGTTCATGTTATCGATGAATTTCTCAGACAGCATTCAACAATGACATCGAGTGACGCACAGTTAGTGTCCACGTTTTCTGAGGGGCGGCTCGGTCAAGCTATTCAGCAAGACCCAGAAGAATTATCCATCAAACGTCGCCAATATGGGACCTTGTTGTTTGGAAATCACCTCACTTCCGCTGCGCAAATTTTTGACATAAGTGAAAGTCTGGTGAAAGCCAACCAAGTCAACGAAGCCATACATTGGTTTTACCAAGGCCTTCGCGATGTGCTCTTGCTTGCCTTAGACGAATCAAAATCCCCTCTTCTCTACTGGGATCAAGAATCAGCACTTCGCCAATTATCACGACGACTCTCCCCTTCCGCCATTGTCGAACTCTTACAGGAATTGATTCGGCTTGAACACGGCCAACAACGGAATCTCAATATACAAATCGGGTTGGAACAATTTTTCTTTCTGCTTCAAGATCACCTCTATCCTGAACCTTCCCATGCATGAAACACTCAATGACTTCTCACTTGATCTCGGGACAGACCTGAACTTCACTAAAATATATTTCTTTCATGAACCCAAGGAATCTAGACCCTATGCCTAATCGGTTTTATGTCACCACACCCATTTATTATGTCAACGATGTACCACACATCGGCCATGCGTATACCACGATCGCCGCAGATGTCCTGGCTCGCTTTTATCGTTTGCGAGGCTATGATGTCTTTTTTCTTACCGGATTGGATGAACATGGCCAAAAAGTTCAGCAAGCTGCGGCACAGGCCGGAATCGCCCCCCAAACCCATTGCGATCAGCTCATGCCCAAATTCAAAGATTTGTGGACAAAATTGAATATTTCACAGGATGGCTTTATCCGGACCACTGATCCACAGCACCAAGCCATGGTCCAACATTGTCTGCAAACTCTCTATGATAAAGGATTGATTTATCAGGCCGAATACACCGGATGGTACTGCACCTTCGACGAACGGTTTTGGACTGAAAAGGACTTAGAACAAGGTCTCTGCCCTGATTGCAAGCGCCCTGTCGAACAAGTCAGTGAACGCAATTACTTTTTTCGCATGAGCCGATTTCAGAATCGCCTCAAAGAACATATCCTTTCACACCCCGGCTATATTCAGCCGGATTCTCGGCGCAATGAGGTCCTTGGGTTTCTCCAAAAACCCCTTGAAGATCTTTCTATTTCACGGCCCAAGTCCCGTCTGTCATGGGGCATCGAATTGCCCTTTGACCAAGAATGCGTCACCTATGTGTGGTTCGATGCCTTGGTCAATTACCTTTCAGGCTTAGAATATCTTTCCTCTCATCCAGTAGCTTCCGAGTTCTGGCCTGCCTCTCTTCATTTGGTAGGCAAAGATATTCTCACCACCCACGCCGTGTATTGGTCTACTATGCTCATGGGCATGGAACAACCCCTCCCCCAGGCCATATTTGCACATGGATGGTGGACAGTGGAGGGAGAAAAGATGTCGAAAAGCCGTGGCAACGTAATTGATCCTTATGCGATGGTGAAACTTTTCGGCACGGACGCTTTTCGGTATTTCTTACTACGCGAAGTACCCTTTGGCCAAGATGGAGACTTTTCTCTTACCACCTTCCATGGCCGCTACCAAGCAGAACTCGCCAATGACTTGGGAAACCTAGTATCTCGAACTCTTGCGATGTTGGGGAATTTTTCCCAGAACTTGGTCCCTACCGGTAACCCGCAAACAGAAACTGAGTTGGACCACCACCTCCAACAGACCGCATCCACCTTTTTTGAAAACATGGAACAACACCTTCATGCTCTGGAGTTTCACCGCGCTTTAGAAACTATTATGGGGTTGATACAGATAGCCAACCAATATATTGATAAAACGGCTCCATGGGTATTGGCTAAAGACCCTACAAACTTTCCACGACTCCAAACGGTATTGTTCCATCTAGCTGAAGTACTTCGATTCCTAACCTATGCCATTTCACCCTTTATGCCCCAGACGGCTGAAATGATAAAATCTAGGTTAGGGTTAACGGTAGACCTTTCCGATGCCATACTCGTTAATTACCCAACCTGGGGCGATTACACATACTCTCAACCCGTTACCAAAGGAACCGCATTGTTTCCTAAAAAAGACGTGCCGACTGCTGAAGAATCCGGAAAAGTTTCTACCTCCTCCTCTTCCCTTCCCACTGAAAAGAAAACTCAGACAACATTTTCGCCTGCACAACCGACACCATGCATCGATGACTCCACACTCATCGGTATTGAAGAATTCCAGAAGGTCCAGTTGAAAATCGCGAAAGTTCTTAAAGCCGAACGGGTTCCAAAATCCTCAAAGCTCTTGAAGCTGCAAGTGGATATTGGGACGGAAGAACGTCAAATTGTGGCCGGAATCGGAAAGAAATACACCCCAGAGGAATTGGTTGGAAAATTGATTGTCGTCGTGACAAATCTCAAGCCAGCAAAATTGATGGGAATCGAATCTCAAGGCATGGTCTTAGCGGCCGGAGAGAACGAAATGCTTGGTTTGCTGGGAGTCTCTGAAAATCTCTCTGCTGGAACCAAAATAAAATAAGCACTGCCCCCAAATTTTATGCAATGCCATACTGCCCATTTGTGGATAACTCTCGATCTCCATCGATATAGGTTCGATGCCAGAGCTCTAACATAAGCAGGTTCCACAAACGATAATGCCAATTTTTTACTCCGGCAACATGTTCATCCAGAAGTGTCTCTACAACGGTTTTATGAAAATACCCTCTATGAAGCGCGCGTGTGGATAATAACAGATCGTAAGCCATCTCTCGAAGGTCATGCCGAAACCATTTATCAAGGGGAACCCCAAACCCCATTTTTGGACGATTGAGAATTTCATTGGGGAGCAAAGTTTTCATAGCCTGTTTTAATATATATTTTTTATTTTGCCTCCTCAGTTTCATGGAGGAGGGTAATGTGGCACAAAATTCCATCACCTGATGGTCAAGAAAGGGGGATCGGGCCTCAAGTCCATAAGCCATACTCGCAATATCTACTTTTACTAATAGGTCATCAGGCAAATACATATTAACATCCACATCCGCAAGCTGATTGATAAAATCCGTCGCATCCGAATTACGAAAAGCCTCTACCAACATTTCCCATGAATCATTTCCTCCGCTTTCTCGTACAAAGCCTTCTGTACAAAGTTGTTGTTTTAACATGGGATCAAAATGGCTGACCCAATAACCATATCGTCTTTCGGGGGTTTCCAATAGGACATCTACAAAGCGCCGCAACCGACTTAAAATAGATTTAGAATTGGGGGCATGGGGGAGGATCTGCCCACCCACTTTCAACAAGTGACGGATAGTATTGGGCAATTGGTCAAAACACTTTCCATACAGACTGGCCAAATAACGATCATACCCTAAAAGACTCTCATCCCCCCCATCACCATTCAGTGCTACCGTGACATGATGTTTCGTCATCTCCGCCAAATATAAGGTGGGAATGGCTGAAGAATCAGCGAATGGTTCATTGTAATGCCAGACAAGTTTTTGAAAAATTTCCGTGGCCTTTGGAGTCACGATCAATTCATGATGATCTGTTTCAAATTGGCAGGCAACCAATTTTGCAAAGGACAATTCATTATAGGCTTTTTCTTCGAACCCAATAGAAAAAGTTTTAACAGGGCTCACCCCAAGCTCCACCATCAATGCCACAACGACGCTGGAATCAATCCCTCCACTTAAAAAAGCCCCTAGCGGAACATCACTCACCAAACGTAATTGAATGGCCTCTTTAAGCTTGGCAAGCAGCTCTAGCTGTGCATCCTCAAAGGAGCCAGAAAATGGCGTACGATAAGACAGCTTCCAATATCGCTCGAGAGTGATCTTCCCGTCTTGGATAATGAGCACATGTGCCGGAGGAAGCTTTTGAACCCCCTGAAAAGCCGACATAGGAGACGGAACATATTGATACGTTAGATAGTGGGAGATTGCTTCCAAGTTCACATTCGGCTTGAAATGGGAATCTGCTAAAAAAGCCTTCGGTTCTGACGCAAAAGAAATCCCATCTTGATCCACCCAATAGAAAAGGGGCTTTTTCCCAACTCGGTCCCTTGCCAGAAAAAGGCGATTTTCGCCTTCGTCCCATATCGCGAAAGCAAACATTCCCCTGAGATATTCTACACAATTGGTGCCATATTGTTGGTAAGAAGCTAAGACCACTTCGGTATCACTTTGAGAAGAGAAGGAATACCCTAACTTTTCTAGATTTCCGCGAAGTTCTTTAAAATTATAAATCTCCCCATTATACGTAATGACAAACCGGCCGTTCGTTCGCACCATGGGCTGCTCGGCAGCTTGAGACAGATCGATCACGGCCAATCGCCGATGACCAAAACCAATATGGTTTTTTTGGTATATTCCTTCGCCATCTGGCCCACGATGCGCAAGATAATCGCACATCCCTTTGAGAAGTTCGGCTTGAATCGGCAGCGAAGAATAGAAATTGTATCGTCCCACTATTCCACACATAGTGATTTGCGGAAACTCCTTGAGCAATAAGATAGATAGAGACGTGTCAAACTTTGATTAACGATACAGATTGACGGGATTTGACGGGTCAGCCACAGATTGGTTTCTTATAGCCCAGACGAGATGCCTCTCTCTGCTGAAAATACACAATCTAGTTATAACAGAGATTCGTAAAGATGTTCATACTTTTTAATAATTTTTGGCAGAGCATATTCAGTCTGAATTCTTTTACGTGCAGCCCTTCCTAAGATTGCTCTCCCCTCTGCACCCAGATCAATCAATTGCAGGAGTGCGTCGGCTAAAGATTCAGGATCTCGAGTAGGCACGACCAAGCCCGTTTTCTCTAAAACTGTACGTGCATCCCCAACATCTGTACTCACACAAGGCACCCCACATGACATAGCTTCTCCCAAAATGTTCGGAAATCCCTCTCCAAACGCCGAACTCAAACAACAAATATCGAGACCGGGAAGAAGTTTCTCAACCTCTTTCTCGAACCCCAATAAATGTATATTCCCTTGAAGATGACTTTCCTCCACAAGGTGTGCCAACGATTCCGTATTTTTTCCTATACAAAGAAAATGAACATTCGCCCGCGAGGCAAGCACATACTTGGCAGCCGCAATAAAAGATTCATAATCTTTCATCGGGTCCACCCTCGCGATCATGCCTATGATAATACAATCATCTGCCAATCCTAGTTTACAGGAAAGATTTTGACGTAGAAGCACATTAGGACAAAACTGATCAAGGTCAAACCCATTTGGGATTACCGCCCAGCGGCGCGCTTTATACCCCATCTTGATATGAACATTTTGACCTGCTTGACTATTCACAAGAATGGCGAGTGGAAATCGTGACAACCAAATTAACGTTCGAAACACAAAATACGTTTGAGGGGAGTATTGATTCATATTCATATCAGAACATCGTATATTCCATAGCACGTGTGGAAACCCTACCAATGGTGCCGCAAGAAGGTTCAAAAAATCCGCATGATAGAGCCAACTCTGAACAAACGTAGGTCTCATTGTTCGCAGCAACCGAATGAGTTTACCCATACAGAATAAATTGAGGCGTTTCCGCTGCATCCCAAGACAATGGACAGGAACTCCAGCCGACTTGATCTTCTCTCCCAGTTGACCGTAATCCGTAAGGGAAATAACGAAGTTGGCATAACGACCTCGATCCATACCATTCACCAGCTTCGTCAACATTATCTCCGCACCTCCTACATTGAGATCTGTAATGAGATGAACAATGCGAATCATGGGTAATTTTTTGGAGAGGGTATGGGGAACTTTATAAATACGGCCTTCTAAATCGAAACCTAATCAGACAAAGGAACCCCTCACATCGTTTGGTCTCGAAAAAAGAGGTCTCTAATGTTTACGGAACTGCCCAATTTGAAAAATCAATGGTAGAAAAAACGAAATAAATCATTTTAGCAAGAAGCATCTTAAGGGAGGAGAGGGAATCAACCCGTATCTCAATGACACAATCGATCTATTGATGATTTACATTCACCTCGATCGTTTTCTTCCATATCGCTTGAAGACCAAGACATCAAAGTATGGAATTTCTATTATCATCCATAATCCATTCACATTGATGCGTCATTCATAGCGAAGGTCTTCGGCAATCGTTTGGCAACTTGCCCATCGAGCCGGAGCCCATGCACCAATCAAGGCTGCGCATAAAGCTACCAAAAGCGCCATACCGATGGTTTCCCAGGCAAAGGTATATTGAATGGTCCAACCAAAAGATTGTTTATTGATGACCTTAATCAGCACCATGGATAGCGCCATTCCCACCAGAATACCTACTCCACTTCCCAGTCCTGCCAAGTAACATGATTCCCAGACAACCATCCATTGAATTTGCTGCCGACTCATACCAACAGCTCGGAGCGTCGCGAGTTCACGCCGTCGTTCCAATACCGCAGTCAAAAGCGTATTCATAATTCCCAACACCGCGACACTCAAGGCAATAAGTTCCAACACATACGTAACGCGAAATGTGCGATCAAAAATATCGAGAATTTCTTGTTTCAATTCTCCATTACTAATGATCATGATAGGCCAACGATGAATAAACGCTTGTTCGATGTCTTGCCGAACATCGGAAAGCGCACTCCCCTTTTTCAGATATACCGCGAAGACCGTAGCATCGTGTTCACCCCATTTCTCTCTAAAGAGGCCTTGATCTATAACCACTTTTCCACCATCGGTCGCATAATCGTAAAACACGCCTTTGACCGAAAACCGTTCCGTTCCTAGTAAGGTTCTTAAGGGCAGACTGTCTCCCTCAGTGATTCCTAATCGTTGGGCTAACACCTCCGAAACAATCACTCCGCGCTCGTCGACAACATGTGTTAACACCTCTGAAGATTCGCCCCGGAGAAACAGGTATCGACTATGCTCAGCATGAAGACGCATATCCCGAGAGACGAGCGCCACCGTTTGGCCGGTTGTCTCTACACTCGTTTCAAAATAGGGATCTACCGCCTCAATTCCAGGGATACGTGAAACTTCTTTCACCAACGTTCGAGGTATCCCTTGATTTTTCTCATATGTTTCCCGCTCCCCTAACCAAGACGGAGGTGCGAGAATGATGTCCGCTATCAACGTTTGCTCAATCCATAACTTCACCGTTTGTCGAAAACTCTGGATCATGATCCCCACACCGACTAAGATGGCCAACCCTACCACGATGGCCGCCATGGTCACACTTGTCCTCCGTGAATTGCGTCCCATTTGCTCCGCGGCCAGAGCAGGCAATAGCCCAACTCGGGAGTTCACATCCTGTTGAGTCCATCGACTAAACCATTGCGACAACACAGGACTGGCAGCGGCACCCCCAATTAATAGACAAAATGCAGCCGCATAACCACCAACCGGTATGCCATACATCGATGGGATCTGACTCAATAGTCCAACTCCCAGAACAGCGGTCCCAACCACCCATTTTGCACGTTGCAAACCCCGAACTTCCTCAATGAACATCTCCCTTCCAGCTAAAGCTTGAACCGGAGGCATCGTGCTTGCTTCCCAAGCTGGTCGAAGCGCACCCAGCAATGAAACACCGAGACCTAACCACAGGGCTTCACCAAAAAGAGGCCAGGGAATCGGCATGGCCAACAATGAAGTCATTCCATAGAGTTCTCCCACATTTTTGCCAATTATCACTGTCAACCAGCGTGCCAACTCAACACCCAACCAGCATCCAAAGAGGCCCCCAGCCGCCCCCAATACCCCGGCTTCAAGAAGAAACAAGGTGGTGACAGATTGTCGCTCCATCCCGAGCGATCGCAAAATTCCTATCTCCTGTCTATGATGAACCACAGAAAACGCCGTGGTGTTATAAACAAGGAAAATAGCCACCAGCAGACTAATACCGCTGAGCATCGTGAGATTCATTTGGAACGCACGCAACATGGATTCAACCTGCCGATTCCGGCGAGATGAATGACTGACCTGACTACCCTCAGGCAATAGTGATTGTAATTCTCCGATCAGCGTAGAAATTGCCACACCAGATTCTGGAACAATCGCGATATGATGAAGTCGCCCCAACCATCCAAACACCCATTGTGCGGAGGCGATATCCATCATGCCTTGCCATTGCCCACTCCCATGGAGGCTGAATGACCTCATCACTCTTCCCACAGTTAAATTATGAAGATTTCCGTTCACCTTCACCAAAAGGTTGTGCCCCTGTGCCAGACTGAGTTGACTGGCCATTTCTTCTTCTAGGAAAATTGTGGTGCGGGCAAAAAGTTGCTCCCAATCCTTTGGTTCAAGAATGCCATGGGTATCTGACCCTTCCCCATCTCCCCATTGGTCCAAAAGATCCAGGCCCCAAATGAAAAAAGGACGCCCCTCCAAGTCCCCCTCCTGAATCTCACCTTCAATTTTGAGAACAGGGCGAGCCGACCGGATCCCGGGATGGCTTTGAATCTTCTGGAAAATGTGCTCATCCAAGCCTTTAGGGCCTCCGGAGACCGTTACTGATGCATTGCCGACGACGGATTCTACGGATTGCTCAAACGAGTGATAGACTTCTCCATTGACCACACGAATAGCCAACCAAGCAGATACCCCGATGCCCACCCCAACCATAGTTAACAAGGCCCGAATGGGCCGATGACGCAGGTGATCAATGATAAAAAGGAGGAATAGTCTGGTCATGGATATAGTTGTCCCAGAAGTAGGGCCTATGTTAAAACAACTACACAATTATGCGTGGGGTGGGAAATCAAGATGCCCAATGACAACCTTGAAGAACCGGGTGCAACTGAAGCCGTATTAGAGGCTGGGTCCCAAGGCCAGACCCTTACGTCCCGACAAAAGGAAATCCTCCGTCTAGTGGCGCAAGGCTGTACAAATCGTGAAATTGGACAGCGATTAGATATCAGTGTACGAACCGTAGAAGTCCACCGGTTCAACCTTATGCGCCGATTACGTGTAAAAAATGTCGCGCAATTACTCCGTCAAGCGATTGCTCTGAAGATTATTCCAAAAGGCCCTACCGGGCCCTCACTTACCAACAAAGCCTAATGCCATCCTTGGGCGCCCCAGGTTCTCCTTATTCGATCTCCAGGAGTTTTCCTCGACAGGCTATCAACGCAGAATAGCCTTTTCGCTTCAAGCAGTCCGTCACTTCCCGTGCCAGCCGAGTAAACACCCCGACGCCCTCTTCCACCAAGATCGTGCCAATCTGAACGGCTGAGGCTCCACAGAGTACATGCTCGAAAATATCGGTCCCGTGTTTTACTCCACCGGTACCGATAATAGGAATCCGATCGCCCCAAATTTTCCAAAATGCCCGCACGTTCGCCAAAGCCACAGGTTTAATAATGCGTCCGCCAAGGCCCCCAAACCCACCTTTAGGCTTGATAACAACACGTTCTTGTTCAGGGTCAATCACTAAAGTATTGCCCACCGAATTAATCACCGTGACGAACGCCACACCAATCCGCTGCAAAATCTCCCCCATGCGTTGATGGTGAATAGGATCGAAATATGGCGGAAGCTTCACTCCAAAAGGAACGGAGAAATGGTCTCGAATTTCACGTAATAACCGCTCGGTTTCCTCAAAGTCATAACCAATCTGAGGTTTTCCTGGAATATTAGGGCACGATAGATTCACCTCGACCAAATCCGGCCCAGCGGCATTTAATGCTTTGGCGCCTTCAAGAAAATCATCAGGATGCAACCCCGCCAGACTAGCTATCACCGGTTTGTGAAACCTCTTCAACCCAGGGATTAACTTTGCGTAGGCGGGATAGCCCAGATTTGGCAACCCCATGGAATTGATCGACCCACCTTCAATCGCCACATACCGGGGGAGTGGGTTGCCCTCACGCGCCAGGGGTGTCATCGACTTCGTCACAATTGCCCCGGAATCCGATTCCCCCAAGGCCTCTAATTCAGCCTGTGTAACACAGAGAGCCCCCGAGGCATTCATCAAGCCGATAGGAAATGACACACCTGCAATCTCGGTTGACAGATCCATGTGAAATTACTCCAATTGCCCGTCTCGAATCGTTAACACCCGATCGGCAACCTGGGCGGCAGCCAATGCGTGGGTCGCCAGTAAAACCGTTTGGCCAAACTCCTGCGCACATTGTCGAAGCAAAGACACAATTTTCTCCCCTGTCGGGCCATCCAAATTCCCTGTGGGTTCATCGGCTACTATCAACCGGGGGCGATGAATAAATGCACGGGCAATCGCCACACGTTGTTGCTCACCCCCCGACAACTCGTGAGAGCGATGACCGAGCCGATGACCCATCCCGACTCTTTCCAACATATCAACAGCCTGTAATCGTACAGCATGGGGGGATCGGCCTTGTAGGCGTAAAGGTAACGCAACATTTTCTTCGATCGTTAATCCTGGAATGAGATGAAAGGCCTGAAATACCATTCCAATTTTATCTCGACGCCAATGCGTCCATTCACGATCACCGAACGTTAAACACGAACATCCATCCAACAGGATCTCACCAGAGGTCACCCAATCCAGACCGGAGACTAAATGTAAAAGCGTACTTTTTCCACTCCCGCTTGGCCCCATAAGGGCGCAAAATTCCCCGGACGGAATGGTGACGGACAGATCATGGAGAGCCACCACCGGCACAACGCTTCCAGGATATTCTTTACGCACATGCTGGCATTGAATCATGCAAGGACATTTTCGGAAACCATTTACCGTCCAGGACAGAAAGAGCCCTCTTCGTATATCATACTCTGGCCTACCTGACCAGAGAGGGATACCAGCTCAGACAAGATCCGCTTTGCTTCAAGTTATGGATTTGGCGACTATGGCACGATGTTTATCCTCCCGCTCTTTCTTCCGCAAAGCCCTTAACCTCTTGTTCCCAGCAACATGTGCGGCTTGTAAGACGCCACTTTGGGACGATCCCATCCCGTTTGTATGCCAAACCTGTTGGGGAAAAGTGGTTCCTCTAAAGGGACCATGCTGTCCACAATGTGGTGGCCCCTTTACCTCTCTCGTAACTTTACAACATAGTCCCAACCATACTTGCGGAATCTGTCGCGGAAAGCCGCCAGCCTTTACTCAAGCATGGAGTGTCTTCCCCTATCAATCGCCACTCAGGGAAGCCATTATTTTATTCAAATACCAGAAGAAACGCTCGCTCACCAAACCGTTCCTTCAAATCATGATACCTGCCTTACCGACCTTGCCGGCCATTGATGCCCTCATGCCAGTTCCCCTCCACCCTGAACGGTTACGGGAACGCGAATATAACCAATCTCTCTTGCTGGCCCATGGCCTGAGCCGCCATCTCCGAGTCCCATTACTTCTCTCATGTCTAAGCCGAATTAAACCCACGGTACCCCAAACATCTCTCTCCAAGAAGGAACGTCTCAAAAACCTGCATCGGGCCTTCTCCATTCAAAATACCTCGCGCATTCAGGGACAACGCATCCTGTTGATCGACGATGTCTTTACAACTGGCATTACTCTCCACGAATGTGCCAAAACTCTCCGAAGAGCGGGATCCGGTCCCGTCTATGGATTGACCCTCGCACGGATGGTTTAGGTCGGCTTAACCTCTTCCCAAACTCTTAGTTTTGCGGTATATACGTCCCAAATACTAAGTGTGGAGGTGTTACTTCATGCCCATTTATGAATATCGCTGTGAAGACTGCGGCAAACGCAGCACCTATTTATTACTACAGGGTCATTCGCCAAAACTCGCCTGCAAACATTGTCAAAGTCAACGCTTGGAACGCATTATGTCCCGCTTCGCGTCTCCCAAATCCGAAGAGGCCCGCATGGAAGCCTTGGCGGATCCAAGTAATTTTGGAAACGTCGATGAGAATGATCCTAAAAGCCTGGCTCGCTTCATGAAAAAAATGGGCAAAGAAATGGGAGAAGAAATCGGGGAAGATTTCGATGAAGCTATGGAATCAATGGAAGATGGCGGAATGAATGAGGATAGTATGAGTATTCCCGACATGGATTAAGAGGAGAAGTACTATTCACCTGTTAATTCAAAACCTTTTCCCTCACATATACTACAGACGGTATTGCCTAGTCATGAATCACCCAACACACAGCACAGGACTTGACTTTTCCTCATCATTGAGTAAGCTACCCTCAACGTTAAAGATCTTTCCCTTCGAATAACCATCCGACATGACCAATGAGTAATTTTGCTGGACAGTATTACTGTAAGATTGACGAAAAAGGTCGATTTGTAGTCCCCACGCACATTCGTGAAGACATTGAAGTCAATGGAAATACTCTTATGTTCCTGAAAAGCCAGGATCTGCCTGTCTTGGCTTATACCAAACCCGAATGGGATAACTGCCTCAACAAAGCAAAACACACACTTGATGAAGACCAACGCCGGCTTTTCATGTATCACATGGTGTCCGAGGCTACTCCTTCGGAAATGGACCGCGCTGGCCGAATCCTCATTCCTAGTCGTTTGCGCAAAATGATCCCTGTCGATGAGGACCAAGAAGTCGTCATCGTCGGCATGTTCCACCGTATAGAAATTTGGAACCCTTCGGAATGGCGGTTGTTTGCTCGGAAGAAGGAAGATATTTACGAACAAGACATGGTCAAAATACAGAGTATTCTGTAAACCCCATCCAGCCCTTCCTTCCCCTACCGTTTTCTGACATCAGTGAATCGTTAAGCAGAGGTATTCCTTGAGACCTATTCACATCCCGTCCCTACCCCAGCTCCAACACACCAGAGGAAAAGGGAGCTTAGTGCTCCTCTCTCGCCTACCTCGACGAGCAAAAGCCACAGCTAGAAATCAGAATTGGACTAATCTTGGTGGGGATACCCTCCAACCACAAGAACTCTTCGTGGTGCTGCCACTACCTCCCAGCATTAATCATCAATATGCCACGGTCAACGGACGCCGGGTGCTCTCTTCAGTAGGGCGACACTATAAAAACTCCGTGGGGAAACATCTTTCTGCCCTGGTGCACCAATCCCCACACAGGGCTGAATTTTTTGAAGGATTAGGATCAAAAGCCATCAGTCTCTCGATTCGATTCTTTTTCAAAACTACGTTACGGCGAGATTTGGATGGCGGATTGAAAATTGCTCAGGATGCGATCTGCCAAGCCATCAGTCTGAACGACAACCGTATTACCGAAATTCACCTGCATAAAGATTCGGATTTCGCTCGTCCAAGAATGGAATGCACCCTTACCCTCCATAAACCAACGGCCATCAAGGGAAAATCCCCTCGCCACCGGATGTCTACCGTCCTCACCTCCGAACAATAGCCATGTTTCTAGCATTTTTTTGAGGTCAGACTCGTTTTTTCTGTCCCGAAGCCACCGGCACACCTGCCAGATCACATTATATTTTTTGAGCGGACACCACCGCGCGAGTGAGGGAATGAAGTACGATCGTCAGAGGATGTTTGACGTTGCGTTTGGGTTGATAGGCGAGAGTTGGAAAATGGAACCCTACCTTGCGGCCCATGCGATGCCGGATGAGGCCGGGCAACCAAATACTGTCACCTAAATAATGTAGTTTGACATCGACTTTAGCATTCACCCCCACAGGTGGAATTTGATCTTTCGAGAATTCAACTAGCATTCCCTGTGCACTCACATTAAGAACCCGTCCTTTGCACACGGTGCCCTGCCCACACCGGATGACGACCGGCAACACCTGCTGGGGCGCGATGGAAGTCCGGCGAACACCTCGGCGATCTTTTTCGACAGCAGGAATGATTCGGCGAGAATCTGTGTTCAAAAGGGGCGAATGTGGCATCACTAGGTATTCGAGATTATCTCCTGGGGAGATTCAAATGCTTTCCACGCTTCATTATCGTTTTGAAATATCGGAATCCATTCATCAATTTCCGTCAACTCTAAAATATCCCGCACAAACCCCATTGAGGCGATAATCCCCAACTTTCCCCCAATACGCTGAAACCGTCGTTGAGCCAAAACCAACCATCCTAGCGCCGCACTATCGATAAAAGAGACGTTTTCCATATTGAGTACGACAAATCGATAGCCTTGAGTAATGGCCTGGTCGATACGCCCTTTGAAATCTTGCCGGGCATGTTGGTCAAAACGCCCGACAAACGTTTCCACCAAGGTATGCTCACTCAAACGACGTTCCGACACCACCATTTTTGCCCCACTTCATTAAAAGCCCGTTTCCCTCTGTATCGGCCTTCGGGAAAGAACACTTGAAGTAAAAGAATAGGGAGAAGAATTGTTAGGCTAAGCCAAAAAAAGAAGGACTAGGGATTGGGGGACAGTTGCACAAGCACATCATCAACGTACTGAAAGGGAGCATGCTGCCCTGGCTGACTGGTAAATGGGCGGGTTATGCGCAATCGAACCGTATGGATTCCGGATTTGACGGAATATTGTGCATGTAGATGATGTCGGATGACTCCACCATTATCGATAGGGCCTATATCGTGATGAACGATCACGTGATCATCCACGATCCATTCAAACAATCCTCCGGCTAGATTACGTCTGTCCTTTGGGGAGTGATAGGTCACCGCAATATGTGCCGACAGTTCTAGATTCCCCGCGTCCGTGGAAACCTGAAAAACCAAGCCTCCCCCTTGTTGAAGTGCTTTCTTCTGATCATATCGTATCTGGCCCACTTTAAATTGAAGAGCATTGGACCCTTGACCTTCTTGAGCTGTTTCAAATAGCACAATCAAAGGCCATCCAGCCTCACCGACGGTCCCATTGGGTGTCACAAAGGTCTCCAAGCGTGTTTTCGAGTCATCTTCAAAGTGAGTTTCGTACAACATGACAGCGTCACAAAACCCGGGGCTACTCAGCATCAGAATGAGAGCCCACCACATCATGACGCCTTTCTCCTTTGGCAAGGAGCCTAATTCTCTTTTCGTAACGCTCCCTATCCTCCAAATATCATTTATCATTTGGAGTTTTTTCCGTCTATCTTCCATATTGAGGTTTTTTTTCAGAGACAGGCCCGGTATGATAGCGAGCTATTTTTTCCCCGGACCGTATTTCATGCCACCACGAATGTTGCCTCTTGTCATAGAAGCCAGAGCTCTCACGACCTTGGTCTTTACCTGGGGATGGTTGTTAAGCCTATTAAATCCTGTATGGGCCGAAACAAACAGGGCGACAAATACACCAGATGTTGCTCTTGATCAGGTTCAACACGTCTTCGTGGAAACCCTTGCACTCACGGAAAGGGGAATACAGGATTCAACCGCCATTCGCCAGATTGTCAGTGAACGTTTAGCAGAAGCAGGGTTCACGCCGGTATCCGATACCAATCTGCCCCACGATATCATAGTGCGTGTGAAATGCGAAGAACAGAAAACCTGGACAGGTCCTAGCCAACATCGCCGGGGCAGTCACCCTTCGGCAGCCGCGTCCCGCCTCTGGAAAGGACCGGCTTGTCATATCTCCTACCGGGATCAACAGACCTCGTCCTTGTGGTCTTGGGAAGTACAAACCTCCTTTGAAGACGCTCGACAGGCCGCCAAAGAGGCAGGCGCCAAGAATGCCGGACTATTTGCATTACAAGCGTTGCAAGCTCAATTGGCTCAGGATGAATTCCCTCTCTATTTAGCTGCAGAATGGGGTCAGACCGATCGCTTGATTCGCCTCTTTGAACACTCACCCGCTCAACATGACCGTCGTTCCCTCATTCTCCAATTACTCGGCACCCTTCATTCCCCGGCCGCTTTCTCAATCATCCAACACGCCACGACTAATCCTGAACTGGCCGTCGCCGCCATTGGAGCCCTTGGAGATCAAGGAGAAGTGGCCATTCCACTATTAACGAAAATATTAGACACCTCTGAAAGCCCTGAATATCACTTCCCAGCTCTCAAATCCTTGGGTGAAATCGCTACCCATAGTGCTACTCCAGAGTTATATAATGTCTTTGTCCAACAATTACAATCCAAAGACCCCCGCATGCAGACTATCGCCGTTCGAGGCTTAGGGTCATTAGGAGACCTTCGCGCCATCCCCCTAATCGAAGCCCTTAATCTTCAAGCCTGGTCCAACCCATCCACTCATCCCGACATGAAGGCCTTACGAGAAACCCTAAATTGGTGCCTCTATCAGTTGGACGCCTCATCCTCATCCCACTAACCTGGATTTGCGGTGGGAGCTATCGAGCAGGATCGGTCAAGTTGAAGTCTCTGAAATAGCCACCAAAGACCTCTGCTCCTTACCTAAGGTAACTCACAGAGGCGGCTTCTTTTCTCTTGAGTCCGACCTAGGCTTTTCTTGAAATACCCTGCTATCATTGGGTGTTATCACCCCTACGTACCAGACCATTCTCATGAGCCGTTCATCAGGTCGATCAAAAAAAACATCCCAACCGTCATTAGGCACCCAAAGTCTTTCCGCAGACGCCCATCGCCTTTTCCGAGAGACCGTGAGCCATCATCAGGCTAGGCGTTTTCAAGATGCCGAGGCGGGGTATGCCAAAATCCTAGAGCTATTTCCCCGACACCCGGACTCTTTGCATCTCCGAGGGCTCCTCGCCTACCAGCAAGGACAAACCGGGGTGGCCTTGACACTCATCCAACAAGCGATTTCCTTCGATAAGAAGAAACCCCATTATTTTTTCAATCAAGCTTTAGTCTTAGAAAAAGAAGAACGTTGGACTGACGCCATCGCCGCTTACCAGGAAGCCCTTCGGCTCAATCCCCATTATGTCGAAGCGTTAAGCAATGTGGGGAATGTCTATCGACGGCAACGCCAATGGAATCAGGCAATCACTGTATACGAGAAGGCTCGGGCTCTCAAACCGCAATCGGCCAACCTCCTCAATAATTTGGGAGTGGTGTATAAAGAAAAAGGGGATTTAGACCAAGCCTTGGTCCAATATCAACAAGCCACTAAACTATCGCCTCAACATGCGGAAGCCCACAACAACATGGGCGTGGTGTTGAAAGATCAGGGAAAACTCGACGCAGCAGCGGAGGCTTTCCAACAAGCCTTGCAACTGAAGCCCAACTACGCGAATGCTCATTATCACTTAGGCTTAATTCATCTCTGGCAACACGACCCGACAGAGGCCCTGACCTGTTTTCATCGTTCAATGGACCTCACCTTTAACCAAGGCCATGGGATCGCTCCACCCTTTGTCACCAAAGCCCGGCTCAAGCATGATGCCGAACAAGTAACTTATCTCATGACTCATGCCCCTTCCGTCACCTTCCCGGAAGAATATCCCCATGCCTTACAAGCGATCGTTGAGCGAAGCCGTACGGATTCCTCACCCTCAATTTTTTTGGCACTTACGCCGCAGGAACAAATCGCGCTGGCCCCCTCTTTCCACCGATTATTGTTCCTGCGACCCACCGCGACCTTATCCGGACCGGCCATTAATCCGGAACTAGCTCGGTCGGCGATTGAAGCTCAATATTACTCTACCCGACCAGAGGCCACCTTTGTGGACAACCTCCTGACGGAAGAGGCTCTTACCTCATTACGCGCGTTTTGTTTGGAATCAACGATTTGGAAAAAGGATTACCAGAACGGGTATATCGGAACATTCTTAGCGAACGGGTTTGCCTGTCCACTGCTTTTGCAAATTGCCGAAGAATTACCCCGTCGCTTTCCTCGTATCTTTCAACAGCATCAATTGGTCCAAGCCTGGGCTTTCAAGCATGATAGTGCCTTGCGCGGGCTCAACATGCATGCGGATGCCGCCGCCATCAATGTCAACTTTTGGATCACCCCGAACGAGGCCAACCGCAATGCGAAATCAGGCGGGCTCGTGGTGTGGGATAAAGAAGCGCCAGATAATTGGGATTTCGCGGAATACAATAACGACACCAACCGGCATAAAATTCAGGAATTTTTGAAACAGAACGGGGCGAAGCCCATTACGATCCCTCATCGACAAAATCGCGCGGTCATTTTCAATTCCAATCTGTTCCATGAAACGGATACGATCGAATTTGAGGATACCTATGAAAATCGCCGGATTAACGTCACTCTTCTCTACGGCCACCGACAACATTCTGCTAGCCATACATTGCGGGAATACAACCAAACAGATAAGGGGGAGGACAAATGCCAAACTTTTTAAAATCCTCTACTAGAAGGTTTTCTTAAGGTTCAAAGAGACATTCTATTCGCGCCCGTTCGAAAAATACTTCAAATGCTTTTCTTTCTTGGCGATAATGATCTTCGGCTTCAATAACTTTTCGTGTTTGTTCCGGGGCCGCCCAACTTACTTCATTACAACGCACGGCTTTATTGACGCTATAAATTCCCCCACCCGTGCAAATCGTTAATTCTCCATACGCATTTCGTTCACGAGCCCGAGCCAGCTCCATAATTCGCTGATACGACATCAACGCTTTTCGAGCCTTATGCACTTTCTCAAGTGCCGTTCCACAAGAAGGGTTATAGGGCTCAGCAAAAATCGTGGAAGAGAACAGCAACACCAGAGCAAAGACTAGGAGAAAGCGAGGAAGCAAAAACATGGTCGATCTCATACAACAAGACATAGTGAATGGCTTTAGAAGAAGACGCATGGTGGCATAACCACCCAGCCAAAAGAGCTGAAAGTTCTATTTTAAAGCGGCCTCACGCCAAATTACGACTCGCCATCCATCCAAGGTTATCCCGCCAGAGGAGAATATTTTGTGGGACATTAGATAGTCGTAGTGTACCTTTATTTGTGCAAGCGTTCAATGACCGTCAGAGAAGATATGAGACATGCCTATGGAAACGCGATCAGACGTTTCCCTAAAACGCAAATAAAAAAAGCCAGAAGCTCATCTTCATTTCACTTTTCGGCGAGCTGCATCATCAGAGCAGTCATTTCGGAACTTTTTCCTCGAATAATTTTATTAGCTTGGGCACTCATAATTGCAGCGAGACCTTCCACGCTAGAATCCGAAAAGATTTGAGAATCTAAAAAGACCATGTCTATCCCGACGTGATTTTTCATTTTCCGATACTTTGCCGTTTCGCAACTGACGGGCATAAACGAATCCACGACTTTGACCCAGGCTTGGGATCCAATGAACATATTTCCCACATACCCTTGTAATTTCCATTGCTCTCGGACGGTTTTTATGGGCATGAATTGCACATAAAGGAAAAAGCCTTCTCCTGGCATAACCTCTTTCACGTCATAGCCTTCAATTTGCAAAAACTTTTTTAAGGTATGTTCCATCATCTGAGCATCTTTTGTTAAGTCGGAATCGACTAAAAGAGAAACTAATTGAGCGTTTCCCACCGTGGAAGAAAAAAAACAACTCAAAAAAAATACCCCTGACAAGTAGGGCCGGAACATCTTCATGACGCACCTCCAGATGAATGAGAGTATTTTTGGATGATGACGAGAATTTTTAGAACCCTAACATACCAGCACGATAAAATAATTGCTTAAAATTTCCAATTAATTCCTTTTGGGTACATGAGGCTTTGAACCTATCGTCCAGGATGGTCCAGCAGAAAATCTTGGAATCTGGGACTAGTTGGAAGAGGGAAGATCAGCTTTAATGGATGGAAACAGGAAGAGGAAATATAACAGCATTCCTATTAGTAGGATAAAAGGCCTCCGACTCTTTGCCCTTGCGGATCTAGAGAAAAGATCGGAGAAACAGGAATCTGCCATTCAGGCGAGTTGTCATATCATCATCCACACCAAAAATCTAACGGGGCCACCTCTATCATGCATATGCTAACCACTCCATCAGAGTCTGCTCTTACCTTATGTCTTGATCTCACCCTCAACAATGCGATCTAATTGAATGGAGTGCTTACACCCCACAAGCCTAAAAAATTGGAAGGTCATTTGGTACGTACGATGGACAACAATCCGAGAAATGATGATGCAGCCGATGTTAACATCCTATAATCACTGAGGAACATGTTCAACAATTCCCCTACATTGGTATCTCTTCTCTTTAGCGGTGTTGTGATCCTATCAGGATGCCAAACAGGTTCTCCCAAATTTGAAACAGGCCTCACTCGATCCGTAGACCTGTGCGATGAGAAGCTACACGAGTCACACGAACGTTACTCTGCAGATTTTACAGGAGACGGGAAGGCAGACCTCTTAGTTTGGGGTGAGAAAGTCATAGAGGGCTGCATTCTTTTGCCGGAGGCCAACTGGCATATCACCCTGAATGATTATCCTACACGAATGGTAGGAGAATTTTTTCAAATCGAGACACAGACTAACACCATGGCCGACATCCTTTCAGTCGATCCGAACACTGGGAAGAATAGACTATTTATTACTCAGTCCAAAGGTGGCAACCTTTCCTTTCACGGACGTTCGATAAATCCGAAGGTTTTTAAGAAAATCGGAGAGAGCCGAGTCTCGTTATTTCAAGGAGAACTCAATCATGACCCCAGGGGGATACTTGAAGTGATCGCCTGGTGGAAACCAAGTGGGGAACTCAGGATTATTTCGTTTCAACAGCCCCATGAGCAAGAGTCCACACTCTGTCTCATCGATGAACATCTCATACGCCAAGGGTTGGATTTAATCGTACGTGATTTTAATGGAGATGGGAGAGATGATCTTAGATTTTGGATTAAAGATTCGGAAGGCAACATGGTGGTGAGAACCTTCAATACCTTTCTTACCCACGAGCAACAGTATCGATTTATGGACGAACAGGGGCATTATTACGAACCCCATGAATGCCGAAAAAGTTCCTAGCCTGTGAAATTTTCTTTGGAAAGTTAGGTTATCCAGAAAAACCACTGCCCCGAGTAGGGAAATCTCAAGGGACATCCTATCTGAGCAGGTCTTCTTCCCAATCAAAGGAGAGAAAATTTGGCTTATTGACTCTCAAGGAAATTGGTGCGCCCGACAGGAATCGAACCTGTAACCTCTTGATTCGTAGTCAAGTACTCTATCCAATTGAGCTACGGGCGCACGCTTTCCTTTTCGAGAACTTGGGTGAGTTCGGTAAAGTCGCAAAATATCCCAATGTCACATAAGGTGTAAAAACGAGAAATAGTGTTCCGCTACCTCCTCGTTAATGAAGATATTCTACCGTTTCAAGACTTCCAATGTCTTGTGTCCTATCATTTTCATGATGGGAAAATAATCAGTTTTGGCTCAATGCCTATCGAAACCGACATAGGCCGGAAATTATGGAAATGTAACCCCTCGAATACTTGCCCTCCAAGAGGCCCCATTAAGGCCGCCTTTAGTGAATTGGCTAAGCGGCCTTTGAGCAAAAACACTTGATTCTCGCGAAAGTTTAGCGGACTTTATACCGGTCCTTGAATTAGAGCGTCAACTCAAGCAAATCCGCATACGCCCTCTTGCATTGGTCTTGATAGCTTCTTTTTGATACCGAAGCACAATGACCTCATACCAAATCCGATCATACCGATTTCCCACTACCCCATTCGGCGAATTGCTCCTTCACAACCTCTGCAGGTTCACTATGACCAAACGTTTCTTCATCCCTCGTTCATTATTTGGAGTCATGGCCCATGCTACAAGTTCAAGAGTCTCACTATGACCGGACCGCGGTTTTCACATTCGTCGGTCCCTTTTGTCGTAATACCACAACCGGACTTTACTCACGAATTATGGGAGTCCCAAAGATAGGGTGTCGGCACATTATTTTGAATTTTTCCGATGTCACCATGGTTGACTCGACAGGACTTGGGGAACTCTTTATTTGGTCCCATACATTGAGAGCGCACCAAGTCCAGATGAGTATCGTGAAATCGCCAACCGATATGAAAAATCAGATAGACTGGAGCCTTCTCTCGGCCATTGTCCCGATCTATGAGTCCGAACATGAAGCGACCGGACATACCGATGAATATTCATAGGCTTTTTGCTTCCCGGTACCTGACGAACATCACATTGATGTTGCCAGATTCTCCCCTCTAAAATTAAAAAACGTCCACCTTCTCATTCCTTCCCTGTAACAAAAATTTAACGCTAGTTATCCACTAAAAGAGGTGAGGAAGTGAGATGTCTCAGTACCATGTGGAAGGACTAAGGAAATTTCCTAGGTCTCGGTTCTGTTCACCTATAAAAAGTTGGAATAAATCCATATATAAACGTGATAAAGAAACAGAAACCTGAAAAGTCAAAGGTCTAGTGCAGAACAAAGTCCCTTGGGTAGAGGGCCTTCGGATCATGCCACATACCAAGGATTTGATTAGGTTAGGAAGCAGGTACCGGTTCAGGATTGTCGGTGGGAATCGATTCGTTGATTGTTTGTTCAAGAATATCTAAGACTTTTTGTATTTCCTCTGGCTTGCCAAGGTTAATTTGAAAAAAGGCCGACATGTCCGGAATGCCTTCAATGATTTGTTTGGCCACCGCCAAAACTCCCTCGGCATCAATTTGCAAGAGTTCCAGCGACAGATCAAGTGCAGTCTGAATCGCCGTCTCGGTTTGTGAATGACACCACATATCGGCTAACCTTCCAGATAGGGCCACACACAAGATAGTTAAACGGGATGCCTCCTCCTCGGCTGTAGCGAGATTCGGATTATGACTTCCTCGCACTGCTTCACGTAACACTTCAGGCAATTCCCAGGTTTCCGCCAACCAGGCTCCAATTTCACAATGATCCGTTTTCCATCGACCCTGTTCAAGGGTTTCTAGTACTTGATGGTCTTGATTGGCATTTTGGTAAAGTAAGCCATATTCATTCCCAAAGGCCTCGCTCATGACCAAGACGCCTAAATCTTGAAGCAATCCGGCCAAAAAGATTTCTTCTTCATTAATGACTCCCACACGCTTGGCTAAAATTTTGGCTGCCAAACTTGCCAAAATACACCGGTGCCAAAAATGAGTATGATCAAAAGCCCCTCCGCCTTTTTTTCGCAAATCCCGGTAAAGGGAGAAACAAAAGGCCAGCGTGGCAATCGAATTCATGCCCAAAAGCGTGACAGCATGGGTAACTGTGGTCACTTTATGCCGACTACCGCCATAAAAACTTGAATTCGCCACATTCAAGAGTTTTGCCACAAAAGACGGGTCTTTGCTGATCACTTCACCAACTTTTTGAGCATTGGCCTTATCGTCACGACACATTTGCAGTACCTGCAAGGGAAGCGTCGGAATGGCCGGAAGGGTTTTACAATTCTTGATTCGTTGCAGAATCTGTGGGTCCATAAGTGCTGACAACTTTCTCAACGCCTTGACTAAACGACCTTCCAGATCGCCGGTCGGCTCTTAGAACTGACGAGACCAGTTAATGTATGGAAAAGCCTTGTATCATCAAGACTGTCTTATTTGTATCGGATATTCGAAATCTGACTTGAGGAAGAATCTACTGGTTTAAAGCAGTCTTTACATCTTCCTCTTTAACTCTTGATATTGCTAAGAAGGTCCCATAACCCTTTTCAGACGTATGGGCATGCCCCTTTCCCAATTGAAAAGGATTGTTTACTGAATGAAGAAAAAAGAGAGTTTTCCTTATACCCAGATTGGGGTTAGGAATGGAGGATTCCGTAGAGAGTTGAAGGGGTGGCGTCCTGGATGGCAATCGAAACTATATCTCCCGGGAGATTTTGAGAATGTTCTTTTGGCCACACCACCGTCACATTGTGTTCCGTATGCCCCATCCATTGTTGATCGGATTTTTTCGCCTCGCCCTCGATCAGGACCTCTGCCTTGCCACCAATGAGATCGCGGTTGAATTGAAGAGAAATCTCTTTTTGTAATTCGATAAGTTGATTCGTTCGAGCCCCTTTAATCCGTTCAGGGATATCGTCGGAATATTTTCGGGCGGCAATCGTATGTTTGCGTTCAGAGTAGTTAAAGATAAATGCGGCTTGATACCCCACCTCTTTCACTAAATCATAGGTTTCCTGAAATTCCGCTTCGGTTTCACCACAAAAACCACAGATCAAATCGGTCGTCAAAGCAATGGACCCCTTGAGTCGAATGGCCTCTACCAGAGCCAAATATTCTCGACGGGTATACCCACGGCCCATGCGTTCTAATATTCGATCATTGCCAGACTGTACGGGCAAATGAATGTGTTTACAAATAATGGGGTGCTGCGCCACCGCGTCAAGAAGGGCTGGCGGGAAATCCTTGGGGTGGGGGGAGGTGAATCGAACCCGTTCAAGACCTGGCACCTCGGCTACCGCAACAAGGAGCCGGGCAAAATCCCAAGAACCGGATCGATACGAATTGACATTTTGCCCCAACAACGTAATTTGTCGAACGCCTTCCCCGGCAAGACGTTGGGCTTCCTCAAAGATTCCTTCCGGATCTCGTGATCGCTCCCGTCCTCGTGTATAGGGCACTACACAGAACGAACAAAAATTGTCGCACCCTCGCATGACCGCAATCCATCCATTAACTCCATCGGCTCGATCAGGAACGATCTGGGCATAGGTTTCATATTCGGAGAGATCGACGGCGAGTCCTCGGCGTTGCTGCTCCAAAGCCTGGATCAATAAATCCGGCAACCGACGATAGGCATCCGGTCCAACCAGTACATCGATCCAAGAACGAGTCTCCAACAATTCTTGTTTGAGATTTTGAGCCATACACCCTAGAACCCCAATCACGAGCCCTCGCTCTTTTTTCCTGGCTTTATACCGCGCTAAATGTCCATAGAGTCGATTATGCGCATTCTCACGGATTGCGCACGTGTTGAATAAGACCACATCAGCCTCTTCGTCCACTGAAGTAAAATGAAACCCTCTCGCTTTCATGATCGACCGGACCAATTCGGTGTCATATTCATTCATTTGACAACCAAAGGTCTCGATGTAGACCTGATAGCCGACCTTCTCTGAGCCCAATGGTTTAGCCTTAAGACTTGATGGAAAGAGTAAAGAAGACATCTTTATAGTCCTAACCCAGGAATTCGACGACATCTTGTTCAGATCTTGAGAGAGAGCAATCAGAGAGAGGATTGAGAAATCCAATGAGACGATCGGACATCATTCCTGTGGCCATGACTGATTGCAGCGAATTCTTAAGAGGACGTGCGGAACGAACGTCGACTCGAAGATACTGATCGGTCAGTCCTGTCCACACACCTTTTGTCTCCTCTTCAAACAACACCCAGAGTTCCCGCCCTAAAAATTTCTGCTGGAACTCCTCTCGTTTTTGTCGAGACAATTCCCGCAATATTCTGCTGCGTTCTTTTATGACAGTTGCGGATACTTGATTGGGCATTTTGGTAGAAGCGGTTCCTGGTCTTGGGGAATAGCTGAATACATGGAAATACGCAAACGACCGGTCTTGTAAAAACGCATGCGTATTCGCAAACTGGTGCTCTCCTTCTCCGGGAAATCCCACCATGACATCCGTCCCAAAACAGAGGTCGGGAATCAGGTTACAGGCATCTTCCATGGCCTCCTGATATTGCTGAGTGGAATACCGGCGATTCATGGCTCCCAAAATCGTATCGTCTCCGCTTTGCAAGGGAACATGCAGATATCGACACAACTTTTTGGAGGACTTCATGTATTCCAGAAGACCTTCAGGAATGGTCGTCGGCTCTATAGAAGAAATCCGGATACGCTTAAGACCTTCAATGGCTTCCAGGCGAGCAATCAACCCCAAAAGATCGATTTCCTGATCCCGGTATTGGCCAATATTTACTCCCGTCAAGACCAATTCACGATGACCTCTTTGCACCAGTGCTTCTGCCTCCCGAACCGCATCTTCGGCCTTCCGACTTCGCTCCCGCCCTCGTGCAAAGGGAATCAAACAAAAGGCACACATAAATTGGCAGCCATCCTGAATTTTGACATTGGCCCGCGTCGTCGAATAATCCCCCACACCCTCTAGGACAAAATTTTCATGGTCTATGCGCTCATGGTGAACCTGCGGCATTCCCGGCTTGCCCGACCGCGGAACGGCGGGCAACAGATCCGGGATCTGCATTTTGAATTGATTCCCCACAATCAAATCAATCCCCTCAATCTGACGGAGGGCATCAAGGCCCGTTTGTGCATAACAACCAGTGACGGCCACAAAGGCCTGTGGTGAGCGTTGTCTCGTCTGCCGAACCAATCGACGACAATCGGCTTCGGCCCCTTCTGTGACCGTACAAGAATTCAGGACCAACACATCGGTATCTTGTCCATACTCCACAGGCAAAAACCCTCGGCGTCGAAACCCATCTTTCAGAAGTGCCGTTTCGGCCTGGTTAAGGCGACAGCCAATCGTCGAAAATGCAACTCGGAGTGGTGGTGGCGTCGAAAAAGACATATGGTTTCAGATTATAAAGAAGCCCTTTCTTGACAACAAGATACAGCAGATACCAGTTCCCATTCCTCCGGGAACATGCTAGTATTTTTTTGATTGACCCACACCTGACATCAGCTCGAGCCTCGTTTGAAATCTAGACCTGCAATGCGTGTGTATCGCTCCCTGGGCATCTGGGCACCACCCCAACGCTGTCCCTCAATTACCGAGCAGATTAGTCATTATAACCTTCACGCTGCCCTTCCATTTTACATCGACCGGTTAAATCCATGAATGCCAGTTTTGGGAAACTGCTAATCTCCAGGTTTGTGGGCATTCGCCTCCTTCCTGGCCAGATCGTGGCTTTAGCCGCAATGGGTCTCATTCTCATCGGAGCCTGCTTGCTCCTACTACCCTTCGCAACCCAACCTGGCGTCAATCTGGGATTCATCGACGCCTTGTTTACCGCCACCTCCGCAGTCTGTGTGACTGGTCTCATCGTCATGGATACCCCACATGACTTCACGACCTTTGGGCAGGGAGTCATCTTGCTCTTAATCCAAATTGGCGGACTTGGTTATGCGTTGATGGCTACGATGATTTTACTAATGCTGGGCCGACGATTGGGTTTACGCGATCGCATGATGCTATCGGAAACCATGAGTACCATGGACATGCAAGGACTCGTGCGGTTCGTAAAACTGGTCACAATCATCACGTTTTCCCTAGAAGGAATCGGCGCAGTTCTGCTCACCCTTCGCTTTGCGATGGATTATGAGTGGGGTACGGCTGTTTATTATGGTTTTTTTCATGCGATTTCAGCATTCAACAACGCCGGCTTCGCCCTATTTTCAGATAGTCTCGGGGCCTTCGAAAAAGACTGGATCATCAACATCATTGTGACTACACTTGTCATTCTGGGAAGTATCGGGTTTTTGGTTTTTGAAGATGTCATCGACAATATTCGAGGATATCGTTTCCGATTCCGGACCCATACCAAAATTGTGGTGGTCACCACAGGCCTTCTCACCGCGATTGGCACCTGTGGTATAGCCATGCTGGAATGGAATAACCCAGCTACCCTACAACCATTATCAATCGGAGAAAGCTTTCTGGGCTCTTATTTTCAAGCTGTGTCACGGACCGCTGGCTTTACGACTCTCGATATTGGGGGCATGCGGGAACCCACACTCTACTTCTTACTGATTCTGATGGCCATTGGCGGATCACCTGGCAGTATGTCAGGAGGCATAAAAACCACAACCATCGCCATTGTCTTTTTGACCATATGGAGCTTGCTCAGACGAGATAGTGATGTGGAAGTGTTCAACCGACGGATTCCTGGGGATTTGATTACCCGTGCACTCTGTTTAACCATTATGGCGCTCGCCCTCATCACAGGAATGACCTTACTTCTGGCCTCCACTGAAACTCAGCCATTTTTATCTCTCATGTTTGAGGTGACCTCTGCTATGGGAATTGTGGGCATGTCTTTAGGAGATGGGGGGGCGAGAAGTCTATCGGCCCTCCTGACCGATTTTGGAAAAATCATGATCATGCTCTCCATGCTTTTGGGACGATTCGGCCCACTGATGATCGGACTCTTTGCGGTAAAAACTTCCACCCACAAACCCTATCGATTAGCCCAATCTCGTGTGGTCATTGGGTAATTCCAAATTAGGAAATCCGCCGCTGAAGCAGAATGATGAATGCAACTAATGTCGGCAACGGACAAATCAAAAATGGCAGCAACCATACCCACACATTTTTCCCACGCACCCTCGCCTGATCAATCATCCAGACAAAAATCCAAATGACCAGCAAGATATAGTTGGCGGTGATCCATAGTGTCGTCCTGACATGTAACTGACTCACAGCCGCCCCTTCGGTCACCAAGAAAAAGATGCCTTCCAACAGAAGGAAGGCTATGAATAATCCAATCACTAACTGTTTGTTCCATACATACATGTTCCCCACTCCTTGGTCATAAAATAATGAAAGCCCGATAGCCTTTTGTTTTCACCTCGGCTCTTTCTAGAGAGCAGAACCTTATAGCAAATGGGTTTCTCATGCGTCCTGATTGACCAGTTTTCTTTGAGATTTGATGCCTCCTGCCTTTTCTCACCAAAAATACCAACCGAAAACCGCCATTGTCTGAATAGTTTCCCCTAGTCAAATTCCTTTTGATAATTTTGAAAGTGTGAATAAGTCGAAGGGTCTAAGGACTTTGCTGTTGATAACAACTGATTTTTCACTCAAAAACTCGCATCACTATTCGGTTTTTTTCAACTCACAAGTTCTTCACAGCAATCCCCATTTCAGCCACAAATTTTACCACATTTAGTATTGACAATTTTCATCATCCTCTATAGATTGTGGGTCATTGGTGATAGCCAATTATTTCTTGCGGTCTTATTTTCCTGTTTTCTCCGTAGCTTTTTCGGTTTCTCATCAGGCTTGTGAGCTTCTCAATGGCTAAGAGGTTTTTGGCATTACTTTAGCCCTCGAAACTTGGCCCGTTGGGGAAGTGGTTTAGTACAAGTGGCATGTTGAAGGATCATGCCACTTTTTTGGTTTTACAACCTGCCTCAAGCCAATTTCCCCAGCCAGGGGAATGACTGAAGCACAGAGAAAAATAGGGAAGCAATAATGATGATGACCGAAGGAATACCCCACTGTGCGTTCATGTCTTCCAAAGGAGACTTTTCATGAAAATTTCCCGTCGATTCACAGAAGCTGGCGAAAGTCCCTATCGCACCATTCCGTTTTCTTCCCGATCCTCAGAAATCCGCAATCCTGATGGCTCGGCGGTTTTCACTCAAACAAATATCCTTGCACCGGAGCATTGGTCACAATTAGCTATCGATATTTTGGCTCAAAAATATTTTCGGAAGGCCGGTGTGCCTCAATTTGACAACGACGGGAATCCTCTCTTCACTGACAAGGGAACCCCTCTGCTTGGAGGGGAGCGGGATGCGCGACAGGTGTTTCACCGATTGGCTGGCTGCTGGACCGAATGGGGCAACAAACATCATTACTTTGACTCCCCAGAAGACGCTCAGGCTTTTCAAGATGAACTCAGTTACATGCTGGCCTGGCAAATGGCCGCCCCCAATTCACCACAGTGGTTCAACACCGGATTGCACTTTGCCTATGGATTATCCGGACCCTCCCAAGGTCACTATTATGTGGACCCGAATACCCATCGCGTCAAACAGGCCAGGAATGCCTACGAACGCCCGCAGGTTCATGCCTGTTTCATACAATCTATCTCGGATGACCTCGTCAATGAAGGCGGCATTATGGACCTTTGGGTTCGTGAAGCCCGATTGTTTAAGTATGGCTCTGGCACCGGGACCAATTTTTCCAAATTGAGGGCTGATGGGGAATCGTTATCAGGCGGGGGGCGTTCGTCCGGGCTCATGTCCTTCCTTAAAATCGGTGATCGAGCAGCCGGCGCCATTAAATCGGGTGGCACGACTCGTCGTGCGGCCAAAATGGTGTGTTTAGACCTCGATCACCCTGACATCGAAGAATTCATCGATTGGAAGGTCATCGAAGAACAGAAAGTGGCCGCCATGGTTACGGGCTCAAAAATCTGTGCCCACCATCTCAATGTCGTCCTCAAAGCCTGTCACATGTCCAAAGCAGACGGGAGCTTACACGTCGAAATCAACCCTCGCGAAAACGCCGTCTTACGGGAAGCCATCCAAGCCGCGCGTGAGGCATCGGTCCCAGAACCCTACATCCAACGCATGTTCAACTATGCGCAAGAAGGGTTCACTCATTTTGTCTTTCATGAATACGACACCAATTGGGATAGTAAGGCCTATCAAACGGTCTCAGGTCAAAATTCGAATAATAGTATCCGAGTACCCAATGATTTTTTTGCAGCACTCGAATCGGGCGAAGATTGGACTTTAACCCGACGAACGGACGGAGCACCCCATAAAACCATTCCCGCCAAAGACCTCTGGGACCGGATTGCCTGGGCAGCATGGATTTGTGCCGACCCCGGTATTCAATACGACACCACGATCAATGAATGGCATACCTGTCCTCAAGACGGACGAATCAATGCTTCCAATCCTTGTAGCGAATACATGTTTTTAGATGACACAGCCTGTAATTTGGCGTCATTGAATTTAGGACGGTTTCTCACCCCTGAAGGCCAATTTGATATCGACGGCTTTCGACATGGCGTCCGTTTATGGACGATTGTGCTTGAAATAAGCGTCCTCATGGCCGGATTTCCCAGCAAGGCTATCGCGGAAAAGAGTTTTTCTTTCAGAACATTGGGGCTCGGATACGCCAACCTTGGCTCGATACTCATGAAATTGGGAATTCCCTATGACTCGCCCCAGGCATTGGCCTGGTGCGGGGCGATTACCGCGCTGATGACTGGTGAATCCTACGCCACCTCGGCCGAAATGGCCAAGGAATTAGGGCCATTTAATGCATACCCCCGAAACGCGGAATCAATGTTAAGGGTTATCCGCAATCATCAACGAGCCACACACGATGTCCAGGCCGAAGAATATGAAGGACTGACGATCACCCCACGAGGGATCCAACGGGATCAGTGTCCTCCTGATTTACTCAAAGCCGCGCAACATTCCTGGGACCGTGCGCTTGAACTGGGTGAGCAATATGGATACCGGAATGCCCAATCCACCGTTATTGCCCCAACCGGCACCATTGGATTGGTCATGGATTGTGACACCACCGGCATCGAACCAGACTTTGCATTGGTCAAATTCAAGAAACTCGCAGGGGGTGGATATTTCAAAATCATCAATCAAAGCCTTCCGCCAGCGTTACGTCATCTAGGATATACTCCAACGCAAATTCAGGACATCGTCACCTATGCGACAGGCACCCGCACACTTAAAAAAGCGCCGTTTATTAATCATGAGACTCTGAAGGACAAAGGTTTCGGTCGACCTGTTCTTGAAAAGATCGAAGCGGAATTGGATGGGGCCTTTGATATTAATTTTGCCTTCAATAAATGGACCTTGGGAGAAGAGTTTTGCCGCGAAACATTAGGGATTTCTGAGGCCCAATTGAACAACCCGCAATTCAACCTTCTGCAATATCTCGGGTTCACTCACGAAGAAATTCTTGCGGCCACAGATTTCTGTTGCGGCACGATGACTGTGGAAGGCGCACCGCACCTTCAACCGGAACATCTACCGATATTTGATTGCGCTAATCGATGCGGACGATTGGGACAGCGCTACATTCTTCCTGCCGCTCACATCCGAATGATGGCAGCCGCTCAACCGTTTATCAGCGGAGCCATCAGCAAAACCATCAATATGCCCGCAGATGCCACGGTCGATTCCGTCAAAGAGGCCTACATGACATCATGGACCTCTATGTTGAAAGCGGTGGCCTTGTATCGAGACGGCTCAAAGCTTAGCCAACCCTTGAATACGAGCAGCGATTGGGACACAACCGAGACACGGACCGAGTCCATACAATCCGCAGCCAAACAAGCCGCTTCCCGTGTCTTGGTCCGCTATCTTGCCAAACGCCGCCCACTGCCCACTCGACGCGGAGGCTATACGCAAAAGGCCATCGTAGGCGGCCATAAGATTTATTTACGGACCGGCGAATACGAAGACGGGACTCTTGGAGAAATTTTCTTGGATATGCATAAGGAGGGAGCGGCATTTCGCAGCCTGATGAACTGCTTTGCCATTGCGATCTCACTTGGCCTGCAACATGGGGTGCCCCTAGAAGAGTTTGTGGATGCGTTCCTGTTCACTCGATTCGAACCCAATGGCCCAGTCAAACTTAATCCCCATATCAAAATGTCCACCTCAATCATCGATTATATTTTCAGAGAAATGGCCATCACCTATCTCGGCAGGCATGACTTGGAACAAGTCGCGCCGGAAGACCTTCGTGTCGATGCCCTCAAAAAGCAACCCGATACAGAGGAAGAAGATGGAGAGGATTTAGTCGATCCGCGTTCACTCGGTTCGACCTCTATCAGCCCCGAAGTCTTTCCTTCTCGCCGTTCATCGGGGAATGGAGTAGAAAAAAATGGTGGCCAGAAGAAAATTTCTCGAAAAGTCGAGATGCAGCGCGAAACGGTCACCATTACAGAAGTGCAAGAAGCCAGGCAAAAAGGTTACGAAGGTGATCCCTGTCCAGAATGCAAGCAATTCATGATGGTACGCAATGGCATGTGTCTCAAGTGTGATAACTGCGGCGCCACCAACGGTTGCTCCTAAGAATATTTTGGTGAGGAAAAAGGAAATGAATGATATGTCAGAAAAAAAGCATTATAGATGTTCATGTGGAAAACATTTTTGGATTATATATGACAAAAGTGCCTCTACCCCGGGAAGACGTTTCAAGGATTTAAATGGGAAACCTCTTCCTGCTGCAATGAAAATTTGCGAATGTGGAAAACGGCTTTCTCTAGAACCTGAAGGGCATAATCCACTGGGCCTGGAAATTTAAATGGTTATACCTAAATATATTCTTAGGGTAGAAGGGTGAAACTGTAGAAACTCATCTTTCAATCAACATCTAAGATTATCGCGAGAAATTTTTTTAACACCTCAAAAAAAATTATCCCCAGGCTTTACAAGCCCAATAGCTTTCCAGGAAAGAATTTTCCAATTTCCGACAACAATTATCCACCTTCGTTCACATCTCTTCCACAGTTTATTATATTGACATCAATTCCCCCCCACTATATAAGAACACCTCTTCTGGAAGTTGGTCAGTTTGGGTATGTGTATTGGGTAAATTGTTGCTCTCATAAAAAACATATGCGCGTGTTTTTGGGGAGTTTTTCTGTGCAATATTTTTCTCTTTAATTCTACGTTTCGGTCATCACCTTCCGGTTTTTTGCCTAAATTATTTCTTAGGGCAGAGGAAGATGCGGCTTCCAATGTTTTTCGGATAGAGCTGAAACAGCTATGCACCACTCTTTTCTTTTGAATCGATCAGAAATTGCCAGAGATTGGCATGCCCGCGGATTTTCTTGCGGTCTATGGATTGACCATGCGGGACGAGAATGGTCCTATCCGGCTCAGGAAACGGAGGAATTGTTCATGGTGTTATCCGGAGAATTAGAACTGGAACTCCCAGGGCAAACGATTCGACCTTTAGCAGGCCAGGAAATATCTATTTCAGCAGGGATGCCGTATTCCATTCGAAATGTTGGTGGGAAAACCGCACGATGGCTGTATGGACAACCACGAGAGCCATTGAGCGTGAAACAGACCCCTGCCTCACGAGAACGTTCATTCCATCCGGAATTAAAGAGAAAGCGTCGGCCAGAAAAAAGAGAAACCTCAATCGAAGTAATAAAAGAAACGTAATTCTGGATTAGGGTTTTTCCTCTTTTGAAGGATTCCCTTCTCTTACCCCCTCCGCGGTCCCGTCTTTCGCACACCGAAACCCTGTCGTCAAATCCTGAAAATCAACGTCGGCTTTTGCACGAGCCGTCACCCGTAAGTTCACCGGTTGATCTTCCCAAGACCCCCCTCGTAAAACTTTAAAATTACCCTCAGTGGGCCCTTGTGGATTTTTCTTGGGACTGGTCTCGTAATAATACCGGTCGTACCAATCATTGACCCATTCGGCCGCATTTCCCGCCATATGATACAGCCCATAGGCACTTTTCCCGCCTTCTTTGAGACCATGTCGAATACTCATCCCCTTCGTTCCGCTAGTGACCGGGGAAAGGGTAATGGGGTAACTGACCCATCCGGTGGTACCCTGGTTATAATTGGCAATATCCACAAAGGGTTGCATGTGGCCCCATGGGTATCGACGACCATCTGTTCCCCGTGCCGCTTTTTCCCACTCCGCTTCAGAGGGCAATCGCTTACCAACCCATTCACAATATCGTTTAGCATCATTCCAGGTAATCCCTACAGCGGGACGATTGCCGATTTTTCCAGTGGCAGCACCGTCATCCCAGAGTGGGGGCGGTTCAATGCTATAATCATGATCAAGAATCGCCTGATATTCCGCCATGGTGACCTCGTAGCGATCAATGAAATAGGCGTCTAACCACACGGTATGTTCTGGACGTTCATTTTTTGATCCTTCGTTATCCCCCATCAAAAACTCCCCTTCAGGGATCAACACCATACTTCCTGGCGGATCTTCGACAGAACCTTCATCCACCTTTCCGGATGCTGAATATTTCCACTCCTCGGCCGCGGACGAGAGATGGGGCAAACCAACAATACTTGCCGCTATCATCACACACACAAAGATCCTTGGACTCATAAGGCCCTCACAAGGCTAAAATGAAAGACTACCCTCTTCACTTTTTTATCACCATATCGAAAGACTCACCCCATTGGAAGAGCACCAGGATAATAACATCGTTCCATAACCTAACGTCCGAAAAACACAAAAGCCGCTGAAGAACTCTTCAGCGGCTTCAAACATGGCGTCCCCAGCGGGATTTGAACCCGCGTTGCCGCCTTGAAAGGGCGGCGTCCTAGGCCAGGCTAGACGATGGGGACATTTTTTTCAGGTAGACGGTCAATTCTGAAAGTTTCTTTTAGTGCTGAAGCCGATTAATATTCGGAGGCGATTCTAACAACGCCAAAAACTCTTGTCAAATCAAAGGTTTAGAGCCAAGCTATTGATTTTTCTCATGCTTAACAAAAAACTCAATTTAGTCTCTCTCCCAACTGTCTCTTACTTCCTAGTTTACGGCTTCTTTCTCAAACTTGAAAAAGGGTGGCGAAGTGAGCCTATAAGCCGGATTCTGTACCGAATCAAGGCAAAAGCCCCTATCGGCGGTGACCATTTCTCTAGAACCTAGGTTACCCTAAGTTTCAAGCAACCTACCCGGGAACTTCGGCCGGGCCAACCTCCCTCTCGCTCTGATGTAGAACGCATCCCACACCATAACCGAGATTTGCTCCCCTATTTGGTTTTGCTCCAGGTGACGCTTACCTTGCCACTTGTGTCACCACAAGCGCGGTAGGCTCTTACCCCACCATTTCACCCTTACCTGATTGAAGCGCCTGCTTCAACCATCGGCGGTATCTTTTCTGTGGCGCTGGTGTCGGATTGCTCCGCCTGGGCGTTACCCAGCACCTTGCCCTATGGAGTCCGGACTTTCCTCTCACCCCGAACGGTGAGCAGTCACCCGGCCCACTTCGACCACTGCTTATCATGGTAGAGCGGGAAGAACGCGAATGCAAGAAATGGGAGAACGGCAAAGAGCGTTAATCAAGCGTTTCCATTTCTAAATGGTGGGCCATAAAAAGAATGCGGTGGCAGTAAGAGCAGTCTAATAATTCATCCCCCCGTCGCACGTCAGCCACAACCTGAGGAGGGAGTTGTAGCCTGCACCCTCCGCAGGAGCCATCAACCACTTCAGCGACGGCGTATCCTTTTCGCATGGATTTTAAACGGTTATACCGTGCCAACAAGGGTTTCTCAACCGAATCAGCAACTCGTTGCTGTTGTTGATTCAATGTGGAGAGCTCAGTGGCTAATTCTGAAAATTGAGTATCGAGGCGCACCTTTTCAGCTTCGAAAACCTTTCGGGCTTCCTGCGCCTGAGTTTCTAATTCCTGGATAGCCTTTTTATTTTCTTCGACCCGCTCCATGGTTTCTATCACATTCTCCTCTATCGAATCCTTTTTCTTCCTGGATTGCTCTATTTCAAACAAATGGGCCTGATATTCCTTATTCGTTTTCAACTCGGACAGACGACTCCGAATTTTATGAAGTAGGTCTTCTTGAGTCGCCAACTCCCGTTCAGCACTTCGCTGTTGCAGAGCAAGTGATTCACCGGTGTTTTTTAATACTTGAAGACGAGCAAGAATATCCTGAAGTGGGGCTTCAGCAGCCTTGAGAAGATCTGGGGCTTTTCGCTGGGAATCTTGAATCTGAAAAATTCTAAGATCAAACTTTTGAAGTTCAATAAGAAATTGCAGCTGCGAATTCACAAAGTCCTCAACATTCACGAACACCTTTTCTCCCATAACTTATCAAGTCCGGCCCGATAGTTTGGTGGGCCCACCAGGACTTGAACCTGGGACCAACTGATTATGAGTCAGCCGCTCTAACCAACTGAGCTATGGGCCCAAACCCCACAATCGCGTACTGTATCTTTTACCATAGTTTGGCTCCAGGAAAAATACCCTAGACACTTTTCTTTGATAAAGAACGAACCCATTTCACGAAACCATGAATCCGGCTTTTTGGTTTCGTATGTCATGAATTTGAAGGTTTAAGGCATCGACATCTTTCTGACGACCTTCTCGCTCGGCGGTTTTCAACTGCCCGATTAACTCATCCAGTTGACGTTGAAGCTTTTTACTTTTCAGAATATTCAGGCACCCCACCACATGAGCATGAGGATCTTCTAGGTAGAGATCCCACACATTCAATTGTGCGACGACTGCCTCGTACGCTGGATCATGCCCTAAAACGCTTCGAATCCCTTCGATATCAACCTGCCCGGCCTCATCTCGATATTGAAGACACTGGGTAATAAGATGCCGATAGACCGGAACGGAAAACGATTCTTCTTCTAATTCCTGAACATGAGAAGGATCTAAACGGCCCTGGAGCAAAAGAATAATCATATCTCGTTCTTCATGCTTTCCTTTTGGGAGAGTGACAGCCGGCACCATTTTCTCTGACTTGGAAGTCGTCCTTACGGAATCTACGCGAACACGTAAGGTAGACAACCGTGTTCTGAGTAAATCCTGACGAATGCCAAGCCGTTCGGAGATCACTTTAAGATATTCGTCTTTCTCCAACGGATTTTTGGTCTTTTGAAGGATCGCAAGCACCTCATCAGCACGCTTGACTCGATCTTGAATGGAATCCTTTTTGGTTTGGTCTAGGACGGAGCTCACCACAAAGTCCAAAAGTGTCACAGCCCGCGCTTCCAAGCCTCGAAAGGCTTCCACGCCATGCGTTCTGACATACGTGTCCGGGTCATCCCCTACGGGTAATACCAACACCCGGACCTCCATACCGGAGTTCACGAATAAATCTAAGGTTCGCAATGCGGCATTCACACCCGCTGCATCCCCATCAAATACCAGCATGACGGAAGGAGCAAACCGCCGCAAGATGTGAACGTGCTCGAGGGTCAAGGCCGTTCCCAAGGGAGCTACCACATTGGTGATACCATATTCATGGAGAGCGATCACATCGAAGTACCCCTCCACCAAATAAAACCGTCCGTCTATAGTTGCCGACTGTCTGGCTTTATCCAGGCCGTACAACGATCGCCCTTTGAAAAACAGGTCGGTTTCGGGAGAATTCAGATATTTTGGCGAAGCCTCATCCTGCATGACTCGGCCACCAAAGCCCAACACCTGCCCGCGGGTATCGGCAATAGGAAACAACACCCGGTTCCTAAAACGATCATACGTAGAAAAACCCGCCCTGCCTTCTTTTTCTTTTCTTACGACTAATCCGGCATGTATGAGTTCATTGACATGAACCGATTGCCCTTCCATCCAATTCGATAACCCATTCCAGCCCTCCGGGGCATACCCTAATTGAAATGTGGTCCAGGACTCACGAGAAATTCCCCGCTGATCCAAATAATCCCTCGCAGCTTGAGCGGCTGGGATTTTTTGAAGATTTTGATGATACCAAGACGTCGCTAATTGGTAGAGATGGAAATACCGCTCCCGAGTTAAACCCGATTTCGCTTTGGATAGAGTTGAACTCCGCTCTGGTAGTGCAATCCCAGCTCGCTGGCTCAACTCACGAAGAGCTTCCATAAAATCCATATTTTCTTGCTTCATGAGAAACGTGAAGGCATCCCCACCAGCCTGGCAGCCGAAACAATGAAAATATTGACTTACAGGATTGACTGAAAATGATGGGGTTTTTTCGGAATGGAAGGGACAAAGACCTTTAAAGTTTTGTCCGGCTTTGGAAAGACTCACATAGGTGGATATCAAATCGACGATATCGATACGTTCCCGAATTTGTTGAATCGTCTCAGCAGGAACACCTCGTTTTTCATGCATGATAGGAATCCCTCACGTCAAACAGGAAGGATAGTTGCTCCAGTGAAAGGCCGTTACCCAGGTGGCCATGAAAATGAACGGCCGCCCAGTACATGAAAGTGAAGATGAAACACCGTTTGTCCGGCTTCCTGCCCTGTATTCACGACCACACGATATCCACTTTCCGCCAGACCACGTTCTCTCGCAATCTTTGCACAGACGATCATCAATTGTCCCAAAACATTCGCGTCCGAATCTGACGTATCATCCAAAGACACCAGATGTCGCTTGGGGATGACTAACACATGAACTCGAGCTTGGGGATTAATGTCGTCAAAAGCCACGACCTCTTCATCTTCGTAGATTTTTTTGGCGGGAATCGATCCCTTCACAATCTGACAAAAAATGCATTCAGCCATGAGACGCCTCACCTTCAGTCGGCCGGAGGCCTGACTTTCCAAACCGCATACCCAACTCTTGATAAATTTTTTCGGGAGGAATGGAAAAATGCCCTAGCATGACGAGAGAATGAAACCATAAATCGGCCATCTCATAGATGATCTCCTCACGATTTGAGTTTTTGCCGGCAAGCACCACTTCTCCAGCTTCTTCCACGACTTTCTTTAAAAGACGATCTACATCACCCTGCAACAATTTTGATACATAAGAATCAAAATTTGGGTGATCCTTTCGGTCCAATGTCATTTCATACAACCGCTGCATGATTCCTCCCCACGCTGTGTTATCAGCATGTGGTTCCCCTTGATTAGAGGTGGTAGGGATTCGCGAAAAGAAACAGGATCGAGAGCCCGTATGACAGGTCGGACCAATCGGTTCGGCTTTCACCAATACCGTGTCTTGATCACAATCCAGAAATATCTCCTTCAGTTGAAGCTCATGACCAGAGGTTTCTCCTTTTTTCCAGAGCTGCTGTCGCGTTCGGCTCCAAAAATGAACTCGATGAGTCTGCTGGGTCATATCCCAGGCTTGCTGATTCATATACCCCATCATCAGTACGGTTCCATCCAACCAGTCTTGAGCAATACAAGGCACCAAGCCCTGTTCGTCAAATTGCGGAACAACATTCTTGGATAGTTGACTCATTGGTTGGTTACACCATCAAAACGGGAAGTGTCCCTGGCCGCATCAGAATCCCCTGTTCGGACAAAAAAGCTTTGGCCTGTCCGATAGAATATGTCTGAAAATGAAAAATGGATGCTGCCAACACCGCATCCGCCTTTCCCAACGTAAATGCCTCATACAAGTGTTGAAGCGTACCTGCACCGCCAGAAGCAATAACAGGAATCGTTACCGCATCTGATATGGCCGCCGTTAAAGGCAAATCATATCCGTTTTTCGTCCCATCTTGATCCATACTCGTAAGTAGAATTTCTCCAGCACCAAAATTCATCATCCGCTGAGCCCAGTGAACGGCATCTAAACCCGTGGGATTTCTTCCTCCATGCGTATACACCTCCCAACCTTGCACCTCTCCTCCACACCCTACCGCACATTTGGCATCAATGGCCACGACAATACATTGAGAGCCAAATCTGTTGGCTGCCGCCTTTACGAATTCCGGCTCCTGTACGGCAGCAGTATTAATACTCACCTTATCCGCACCGGCTTCCAACAAACGGCGAATATCTTCTAAAGTACGGATGCCACCACCTACGGTAAGCGGCATAAATACCTGCTCGGCAGTCCGCACCACCACATCCAGAATGGTATCTCGCTTTTCATGCGAAGCGGTAATATCCAAGAAACACAATTCATCGGCACCTTCCCGATCATATACCTGCGCCACATGAACCGGATCTCCCGCATCACGGAGGTTGACAAACGAGACGCCTTTCACCACCCGCCCATCTTTCACATCCAAACAGGGAATAATCCGTTTGGTTAACATGACGAGCGTGCCTCCCCTGTGGCATGGACGAGGGCCAAAGCTGCTTTCAGGTCTAATGCTCCTTCATAGAGAGCCTTCCCAATAATAACCCCGGAAATATTCTCCTTAATTTCTTGGATCGCCCGTATATCGTCCAAGGCAGTGACGCCCCCAGAGGCAATGACCGGAACGGGCGAGTGTTCGGCAGCCTCTCGTAAGGCAGAAATATTCGGTCCCTTCAGCATGCCGTCTCGGGAGATATCGGTATAAACAATGCCCCCTAACGGAAGGTCTTTCATGGAGTCAAAGACATCTCGCGGTGTCAAATTGGAAACCGTCGTCCAGCCATGTACCGCTACCAGACCCTGCTTCACATCGATCCCAACTAAAATTTTCTGAGGGTTTTGCTGCGCGATTGTGGACAAAAAGGTCGCATCCTGTAAAGCTGCCGTTCCTACTACAACCCGATCAACCCCGCTGGATCGATAGGCGTGAACCATTTCTACATTTCGTATTCCACCACCGACTTGAATGGGAATCGTTAACTGTCTGGCGATAGCTTCAATTTGAGGCAAGTGTTTCGGCACTCCTTCCACTGCTCCATCTAAGTCCACAATATGCAGATAGGAGGCACCAAGATTTTGCCAATGCTCAGCCATTCCCACCGGATCATCAGAATACCGGGTGACTTGGCTCATCTCTCCTTGCCGCAAGCGAACACATTTTCCATCTTTGAGGTCGATCGCTGGTATCAATAGCATAGGAATCTCTGTTCGAAAAATATTCTGGCTTACCGAGAAGATGGATCGGTTTTCCCAACCGGAAATGCGTCCAACACTTTCTGGACGCCAATTTCTGAAAGTTCTTGAGCGGTTACAAATCCCCCGCTTTTTTCGAAAAATCCCACTACATCCTCTGTGAGGGGCTTTTGTTCTTCAAAGAATTCTCCCTTCCATAGCACGGCCCCATCTGATGAACGGACCAAAAAAATCTCAAAACCTACAGCGGCGGGTTTTGCACCCATCCTCGTCCCTTCACGCTCGCGATAAGTACGTACCATCCCCACGAGGACACCATCCACATGTAATCGGCCACCAACTTCTTGGGCCATCCCTCGCAATGAAGCCATGGTGACTTCATTGTTAGAAGGAAGAGCACCGCTTTCCTCGGCTCCTATGACCTCCAAAGCTGGTCTGGAGCGAAGTTTCGACTCAACTCGAGACGTAATAAATTTTGCGGACGAATCAGAAACGGAATAGAGATCTTTCGACGAACCGGATGTACGTACTTGATCCGCTCCCGGCAACCGAAATTGGGAACGGATTTCCTCCGGGTCTCTGATACTATCACGGGTTTGGCCGTATCCCCATTGCGGGGTTTGAAGAGCCTGGAATGGGAGAATGGCGAGACGAGAAATAGAAGAAGGGTCAAATTGGGGAGCTGCCTGAACCTGAACTTTCGAAGGAACACATCCAATCAGGAAACCTACCCATCCAATCATACACATGAGCCCGGCATTCCGCAGAGTGCCTGGCCTTATCCCTCTCCGGCCCAAGCAAATTGGCCTCATTGCCATTCACCAAAATTTTTCAAGACCTGCAACCCAACGGTTTGGCTTTTTTCCGGATGAAACTGGGTCGCAAAAATATTGTCTTTCCACACGCTACTGGCAAAGGACACCCCATAATCCGTTTGTGTACTGACCAATTCAGCATCGGCAGGTTCCACATAATAGGAATGCACAAAATAGACATAAGATTCCGAATCGATTCCTCGTAAGGGTGGAGCAGATTTCTCTATGTGAATGGTATTCCATCCCATGTGGGGAATTTTGTAAGAGGAGATGACATCTTTTGGCAAAGGGATCGCTTTTACGATTCCCGGCAAAATTCCTAAGCCTTTATGACACCCGAATTCTTCGCTTTCAGAAAACAACAGTTGAAATCCGACACAAATCCCCAAAAAAGGTTTTCCGGATTGAATGGCCCGATGAATGGGATCCACTAGGCCATACCGAGTCACATTAGCCATACAATCGCCAAAGGCTCCCACACCCGGCAACACGATATGGCTTGCTCGATCAATAACCCCCGAGTCCCTTGTAACGACGGCCTCATGTCCGACGCGTTCAAACCCTTTCTGCACACTACGCAGATTGCCCATTCCATAGTCGATAATGGCGATCATTTTCGTCCAGAACTCTCCGGAAATTCTGAGAAGACCTTCACCACAATATTCACAGCAAACCTTTTGTGGACAAAACTCCTGAAATTCGATTTTCCCGACTTACGGCTTGATCCAAGGCCTTCGCCAATGCTTTAAACACAGCCTCCATAATATGATGGGGATTCCGCCCATAGAGGACGTTAATATGAAGATTCAGTCCTCCCTGACTTACAAAGGCCTGAAAAAAATCCTCGAATAATCCTAAATCAAATGTTTTGATATAACGGGTTGGTAAGGAGAGGTTATACACCAGATAGGGCCGCCCACTTAAATCTACCGTCACCTGTGCCAATGTTTCATCCAACGGGACGGAGGCAAATCCAAACCGCGCAATGCCCTCCTTCGTCCCAAGCGCTTGATTAAAAACCTGTCCCATGACAATGCCGATATCCTCGATGGTATGATGGTCATCGATCTCAATATCTCCTTTTGCTTTAATGGTAAGGTCAAAGAATCCATGTTTCCCTAGGAGATTGAGCATATGATCCAAAAATGGAATCGAGGTCTGAATGGTCGTCTTGCCTGTTCCGTCCAGGACCCATTGCACGTAAATGGCCGTTTCAGCCGTTGTTCGTTCTTGTGAGGCGGATCTGGGAATAGATTGTTGACTCATGTCCATCGACTCTCCATGGATCGACCGTGTGCGTCAAACCCCTCCAAGCTGGCCAGACGTACCACAGCGCGTTTAGCATTGAGCAATGCCGCCTGAGAATAGGATACGACATTACTTCTTTTGACATATTCCTCGACACCAAGACTGGAAAAAAACCTGGCACTCCCACCGGTCGGCAACACATGATTCGGGCCGGCCACATAATCGGCCACCGCAGGCGGAGTATAACGTCCCACGAAAATGGCTCCGGCATGGCGAATGCGGGGAAGCCAATTCATCGCGTTTTTGATATTCAATGAAAGATGCTCGGGCGCGATCCGATTCGCCAATTCCAACCCATCTTCTAAGGACCGGACCACAAAGGCCACGGCATGAGTCCCGACTGCATGTGAGGCAATCTCCTGGCGATTCAATAGACCCAATTGGCGACTAACTTCTTTCACTGTCCGTTGAGCTATCGCGACTGAGGTAGTAACCAGATAGACACAGGCTTCTTCATCATGTTCGGCTTCACAAAGCAAATCTGCTGCGAGATGACGGGGATTGCTAGTTGAATCCGCTAACACCAGAAGCTCGCTCGGACCTGCAATCATATCAATATCCACATGACCATATACAAGGCGTTTGGCGGTCGCCACGTAAAGATTTCCAGGACCCACGATTTTATCTACCGGGCGAATACGTGACGTTCCAAATGCCAATGCACCAATGGCTTGCACACCCCCAACCCGATAGATCTCATCAACTCCGGCAATATCGGCCGCCACTAACAAGGCTGGATGAATACGGCCCGTTGGTGTCGGTGTACACATGACCACTCGGCTGACTCCTGCGACTTTCGCAGGGATGGCATTCATTAATACCGATGAAGGATAGACCGCTTTCCCACCTGGAACATATACACCCACCGCATCAAGCGGCGTAATCATTTGTCCAAGCTGGATCCCTTTCTTTCGATATGTCCATGTCGAACGCCGCTGTCGCCGATGAAAGGTCCGAATACGTCGAGCCGCATATTTGAGCGCGGTCGTATCGGCTTGTGGAAGAGTTGAATAGGCATCCTGAATCTCTTTCGCACTAACTCGCACACGATTGGGACGGATGTGAATTCGATCGAATTGCCAGGTATACCGTTGAACTGCTTTATCGCCGTCACGACGCACATGATCCAGAATCGTCTGGACATCCTGCTCCACTTTGGCATTTTGCTGGTTGGCGCGCTGACACACGGTCGCAACCGCCTTAGCAAACCCCCGGTCTTTCCAAGAAAGAATTTTCACGTTCGCCCGGCTTTCCCTTTTTGTCGTGACCTGCTGAGCTTGATGACTTCCTTTTTTATTCGGGTAATGACTTCTGTCACGGTCACAAATTTCATTTTCAAACTGGCCCGATTCACGATTAAGCGGGCAGATGACCAGGCGATGACTTCTTCTTCTACAAGGTTATTGGCTTTCAGGGTTTTTCCTGTTTCCACCAAATCGACAATCCGGTCTGCTAATCCCACTAAAGGCGCCAGTTCAATGGACCCATATAATTTAATCAATTCCACAGGTAACCCTTGTTGATTAAAAAACTTCTCGGTGACATTCGGATATTTTGTGGCCACTCGAACTTTTGATGATAACCGTTGAACCGGCGTTTGGCCATTCGGTTTGGCTACGACTAATTTACATATTCCTAATCCAAGATCCAGGGGTTCGTACACATCGGGACTCTGTTCGAGCAACACATCTTTGCCTACCACCCCTAAATCAGCCGCACCATATTCAACATAGACCGGCACATCACTGGGACGCACGATTAAAATCCGGTGCTCATGGGCGGGATATTCTAAAATTAACCGGCGATCATCCTCATCAACATGATATGCGGAATACCCGGCTTGCCGAAACAACGCGAGGGTAGGCCCCAGAAGTTTTCCTTTTGAAAGGGCAATGGTCACTCCTACACTCATAAAACCTCCCGAACTCGTTCCACCTGAGCGCCCACCGCTTTTAACTTTTCTTCCAAATGCTCATACCCTCGATCCAAATGGTAGACCCGTGAAACCGTAGTTTCTCCTTCAGCCGCTAAACCAGCCAGCACAAGTCCAGCACTAGCCCGAAGATCGGAAGCCATGACTGGAGCCCCCGTGAGCAGAGGAATCCCCTTGACGACGGCATGGGGTCCATCGATTTCAATGGAAGCCCCCATCCGATGCAATTCCGGGACATGCAAAAACCGTCCTTCAAAAATCGTTTCGGTCATCATACTGGTGCCGTCGGCGACAGACATCAAGGCCATCATCTGGGCCTGCAAATCGGTGGGAAAACCCGGATAGGGCAACGTTTTCACATCTACAGCGTTGAGTGGGCTTGATCGCCGTACTCGAACGCCATTTTCCTGTTCAGTCAACTCCACACCCATTTCCTGAATTTTTGTCAACACATTACCCAAATGATCCGTGATACAGCCTTTCACAGTGAGATCCCCGCCCGTTATCGCTCCAGCCATCACAAACGTGCCTGCTTCGACTCGATCCGGCATCACCGCATGATGAGCACCATGTAGTTCCGAAACCCCTTCAATGGTAATCGTATCTGTTCCTGCACCTAATATTTTAGCGCCGCGTTTAGTTAAAAATGCACAGAGATCAGCAATTTCCGGTTCGCGGGCAACATGATGCAAGCTCGTCGTTCCTTCCGCCAAACAGGCAGCCATAATGAGATTTTCCGTTCCCGTCACTGTGGGAAAATCCAGATCAATGCGCGCTCCCTTCAGACGTCTGGCTTTGGCATGAATATACCCGTGTTCAACCTGTATTTCCGCCCCCATCATCGCCAATCCCTTGAGGTGAAGATTCACAGGCCTGGTTCCTATCGCGCAACCTCCCGGTAACGAGACTTTGGCTTCTCCCAAACGAGTTAACAAAGGACCCAACGCCAAAATAGACGCCCGCATCGTTTTGACCAAATCATAGGGCGCTTCGATGGATTTCACCTGACGGGCTTCCAATATCACCCGCCGACCCTCTGTCTGCACATCTACTCCGAGTAGCGCCAACAATTTTTCCATCGTGATCAGATCCCGAACTTGGGGAACGTCATCGATCACGCATTCTCCCCCACCTAATAAAGAAGCCGCTAAAATTGGAAGAGCCGCATTTTTAGCCCCGCCAACTTCGACCGCTCCATGTAAAGGTGAGCCACCGATGATTTTAATTTGATCCATTTCCTGACAGGCTCACAATCAACCAACTCGTTGGAAACAGACCATTCTGGGAATCTGCTGCAAATCAGGTTGAACGTTCACGATCTGAAAATTTTTCGATTCAACAACTTCTTCACAAAACGGGTGAGCCTGCCCAATCCCAACTTCGATAAAGACGAACCCATCAGGGGCTAATACACTTGGAGCTTCCTTCAGCAACCGTCGATAGATCTCCAAACCATCTGGGCCCCCGTCCAATGCCAGACGCGGTTCAAAATCTTTGACATCAGGAGAAAGTCGGTCCCATTCCTTATGGGAAACATACGGCAGGTTTGCAATAATGGCGGTCACTTTACCTACTAAACCGTTGGATAACAAGGGGGCCAGGAGATCTCCAGCCAACCATACGATTCGTGAATACACCTCATGGATTCTGGCATTCTCAATAGCGACCCGCAGAGCAGACAAAGACCGGTCTGTCGCGATCACGACTGCTTGAGGAAGGGCTTTGGCGATGCTAATGGCTAAACAACCTGAACCGGTTCCTACGTCAACCATCACAGGTCGTGAATGAAATTTCAACCGGGCCATTACTGCTTGAACGAGTAGGCCTGATTCCGGTCGAGGAATGAGTACGGAAGAATCCACTTTCATTTTCAGACCTAAAAATTCCTGACTTCCCAGGACATATTGTAGCGGCTCATGAGAGGCCCGACGCCTAATGAGAGAAAGGACTCCTTGATAGAGCTCAGAATCAATTAAATCTTCAGCATCGGTATGAATCTGTACTCGGCTTATTCCCAACGCTTCTTCGAGAATCCACAAGGCTTCCATTTTGGCATTGTCAATGCCCGCTTGGCCCAGCTGATCGACGGCGTCGCGATACATTTGGGAAAAGGAAACGGTCATCATGGATCTATTGAAGACAACTGCCCACCTTTCTCGATGGAGCAAGCAATGCGACGTTCTCGCCTCAAGGGTGGGCTCCTGAAGGATCGGTCACACTGCATTCATGGTCACGTACAGCCAACATGCTCCGCGCATCAACAAGCATGGCACCTTTTGGGACACACCAACCACTTTCGCGTCCCTGCCAAACGGACTTTTTTTTACCATTGGAAATCAGTATGATCCAACACTCCCATCATTCATCACTCACGGCTCCTCCACATGTGACAAACAAAAAACAGGACAAAAAGACGATTTGGTAATTGTAACGTAAGTAGAGTTACTGTGCTTTGAGGGCAGTGACCAAATCATCGAGATCGCCTTCCATCACGCGATCTAATTTATGTAGCGTCAATCCAATACGATGATCAGTCACCCGATTTTGAGGAAAATTATATGTGCGGATTTTTTCACTACGTTCTCCAGTCCCAACTTGGGAGCGCCGTTGTTGCGCAATGGACGCCTCTTGTTTTTCCCGTTCGGCATCACCAATGCGTGTTCGCAGGGTCCGCATGGCTTTCGTCCGATTCTTCAGTTGCGACCGTTCATCCTGACAGGTCACCACCACTCCCGTCGGAATATGGGTAATCCGAACCGCGGAATAGGTCGTATTCACGCTTTGCCCGCCAGCACCAGATGAACAATAGGTATCAATTCGTAAATCTTTGGGATCGATGTGCACATCGACTTCTTCTACTTCCGGCATGACAGCTACCGTCGCGGTCGAAGTATGAATACGTCCATTGGCTTCGGTCGTCGGAACTCGCTGCACACGATGGACTCCACTTTCATACTTAAAAAACCCAAACGCCCCTTTCCCTTCCACTAAAAGGACGGCTTCTTTAATCCCTCCAATGCCGGTTTCGTGTGATTCAATTAATTCGGCCCGTAAGCCCCTGGATTCCGCAAATTTCAGGTACATCCGCAAGAGATCTCCGGCAAACAAGGCTGCTTCACTACCCCCAGTACCCGCACGAATTTCAATGAAGGAATTTTTATTGTTCCCCTCGTCTTCCGGGCACAATAATTCGACCACCTCGCCTTCCAAAGAATCACGACGCGACGTCAGCGAGTCCAATTCCTCCATGACCAATCGTCGCATTTCTGGGTCAAGTTCTGGGTCATCGGCCATCTTTTGGGATTGAGAAATTTCTTCCAACACCCGTCGATAGTCCACATACTTATAGGCAATCGGTTCCAATTCAGCCCGCTCTTTATTCAAAGAAACCAGGAGCGCCGAATTAGACAGAACTGCAGGATCGGTCAATTGATCATTGAGCGTATCAAATTTATTCGCGATGGCCTCCCATCGACTCAGAAGCCCCGCATCGCGTAATTCTGTTTTGGTCACATTCGACATCTTTACCCCAGAAACATAACGGTGCTCGTTCCGGCCCTACTCAGAACCTCACCACCTGAACGTGAAATTAGTGAAAAGAAAAAAACTGGAATGATGCCCAAGGAAAGGTGAAAACGTTCGTCAACTGGCTTTCACAACCAGGCCTGGGCCCCGGCCCCACACCATCGTGAGGCTAGACAACGGAGAGTAAAACACCCGACTAAGATTTGACCTTGGCTTTAGTCTGAGGTTTTTTCGCGTATTTTTTATTGAAACGCTCCACCCGACCTTCTGCGTCGACAATTTTTTGAGTGCCGGTGAAGAAAGGGTGGCAGCTGGAACAAATATCCACCTTGAGGTCTCCGACCGTTGTCCGAGTCAGATAGGACATCCCACAAGCACAACTGACGTTGGCAAATTCATATGTTGGATGGATTCCTTTTTTCATGATCTCTCCTTTACGCAGCTTTTCAGTCCTTTGACACCAAATATCATCATTCTTACAAATGACTATCTATTGTGAATTATCGATTCATAGATTGCAAGAACTCATTGTTGTCTTTGGTGCCTGAAATCTTATCCATGAGGAATTCCATGGCTTCCATGGTCCCTAGGGGGCTTAATACTTTCCGAAGAATCCACATTTTATTGAGACGATCGCGATCCACGAGTAATTCCTCTTTCCTGGTCCCAGATTGACTAATATCAATCGCAGGAAACAGCCGTTTATCAGCCAGTCGTCGATCCAAATGCACTTCCATATTACCGGTTCCCTTGAATTCTTCAAAAATCACATCATCCATCCGACTGCCAGTATCCACCAATGCTGTAGCAAGAATTGTCAGACTTCCGCCAAATTCAATATTACGAGCAGCGCCAAAGAACCGTTTGGGCCGTTGCAAGGCATTGGAATCCAACCCTCCGGACAAAACTTTGCCACTGGGAGGAGAAATGGTGTTATAGGCTCTCGCCAACCGGGTGATACTATCCAGCAGAATCACGACATCCCGCTTATGCTCGACTAACCGCTTGGCCTTTTCCATGACGATTTCCGCAACCTGGGCATGACGTTGAGGGGGTTCGTCAAAGGTTGAGCTAATCACCTCCGCAGCCTTGACCTGCCGCTGCCAATCTGTCACTTCTTCCGGCCGTTCATCAATCAACAACACAATCAGCACAATTTCAGGGTGATTGGCAATAATGGCGCGGGCCACAGCCTGTAGCAACATGGTTTTTCCGGTTCGGGGAGCGGCCACGATCAGTCCACGTTGGCCTTTTCCGATGGGAGTGGTTAATTCCATCACCCTTGTACAATACTCTTCTCGATCAAATTCTAAATTGATCCGCTCCTCGGCATACAACGGGGTCAAGTTATCAAACAAAATCTTATCCCGCTGCACTTCCGGCTCATCATAGTTGATTTTTTCGACCTTCAACAGCGCAAAATACCGTTCGCCGTCTTTGGGTGGACGAATCTGGCCGGAGACAATATCCCCGGTCCGTAAATTGAACCGTCGAATTTGTGAAGGTGAAATATAAATATCGTCAGGACCCGGCAAATAATTCGAATCCGGCGCCCGAAGAAATCCAAATCCATCCGACAGGGTCTCCAGAACACCTTCACCAAATATGACGCCATTTTTTTCGCTCTGCCCTTGAAGAATGGAGAAAATCAGCTCTTGCTTTCGCAAATTCGGGGCGCCATCAATTTTGAGGCCTCGCGCCAAATCATTTAACTCTCCAATTGATTTCTGCTTCAGTTCGGCAAGATGCATAAGATTACTCCATTTGTTGACCGGAAGGATTTCCTTGTAAATGCGATTGGGGAAAAAGGTTGGGAAGTAGACACCATTGAAATATCATGGGCATGATCGTGCTCTATATGTTCACGAATGTCCTATCAGGGAAGGACCGATACCTTTGCTTCATTTATGATGGTTAAACCCCTTTATGAATAAATGTTAGGAAGAATACTCAGGGCGAATGAGGAACTACACTTGTCAACAGCAGCAGAAATTTCCTCTTTACGAATTTGGTTAAAACTAAAAGGTCCGGGAAGTTAAATAAGGCGGATATAGCTGTTTCAATATTGGGCAGGTCTTATTGTCTTATGTATCTCACAAATGATTCCCTTGTCAATAGCTTCCTTCTCGGATTAGCCAAGAAAAAACTTAAGCCCTCAAGAATTGTCCAAGGTTTTTTTAGGGTGATAGAAGGTTGGCACCCTTCTGTCTAGTATGGTAAACCATCTCTGAAGAAATTGGAAGCACCACGGAGGAAACTTTCCTTTATGTCAGAATCAGGATTTCCATTTTCCAGCGAGCGAATTTTCACACTGTCTGAAGCCAATGCTTTGGTGCCGGAGCTTGAACAGCATTGGGCCTCAATCAAACAAGGCCGCCAAATCCTCATTGACACCCGCGAGGAAGTCAAAAAAGCCAGCGCCCAGGCGTCCGTTGGTGGAGGAACCGTTATGGGCGTTAAGTATATCAAAGGGTTACAGGATATTAATGGTAGCTTGCACGCCATCCAAGAATTGGGGGTGGTCATCAAAGATGTGGAAATTGGTCTCTGTGACTTTCCCTTTATGTTGAATGACAAACTGGTTTTTTTATGCTGGAAATCTGGGGAACCTACCGTCCGTTGGTGGCATGACATTGATAGTGGCTATGCCAACCGCCAACCACTAGACCAGTCTGGGCTCTAACTTTCAACTCCTGCTCATTAATATCCTGTAAGTGGACCCCTTTGAATAGTCCCACAATTCTCTACCGGAATCCTGACCATTAGTCTCTTGCAAAACTTAACCTACGCCGAGAAAGACAGAGAACCGACCCAGTGAAATTTGTCATTTTAGGAAAGGATGGACCCGATGGCACTGTCAAACGCCCCATATATCGGAAAGCCCACCTGGAACGACTCCAGCAATGGGCTAATCAAGGGAAAGTGATTTTGGCTGGCCCATTAACCGATACCACAGGAAGCTTAATCGTGGTTGAAGCAGATTCCCTCGAAGAGGTTCAAAGATTTGCCGACACAGACCCCTATATGGTTCACGGAGTGTTCCAGGAAGTAGCGATTCATCCTTTTATGCAAGTGTTCCCTCAAGAGTCGGGCTAAAAAACTGAGATTGGTTTCTTTCACATTTTTGAATCGCGGGTCAAATGATATGATTCTACCAGCGAACAAATGCACTTCCATTCTTTGGGCCGTACCGGTTGGACGGAAAGACGTGACCCTTTCCTAAGCAATTCCATTTGTTCGAGACCGGAAATGGATCGCAAGGACTCCAGTGGGAGCGGCTTGGGAAAAATCGCCGTCAATCTAACATCGACGACAAACCATCTGGGGGACTCGGACGTACTCTTGGGGTCAAAATAGCGGCTTTTTTTATCTAAGGCATAAGGATCAGGATACGCAACTTTGACGACCTCGACTGTTCCAACAATAGCCGGGGGGTCCGCATTGCTATGATAAAAAAACCCCCGATCTCCGATGGCCATCGACTTCAAAAAATTTCGTGCTTGATAATTGCGAACCCCTTCCCAACACGTGGTTTGACCTGGCGACTTCGCCAAATCCTGGATAGAAAAACTGCTGGGCTCAGACTTTAGTAACCAGTAGCGTGACATGAATTATCCCAATGAACAGGTAGTAATCCCGGTCTACTCAACGATGGCATGACAATTAGATTGAACATTATAAGTGCTGATAATCGCGCAGAACAATCCGATCAATTAAAAAAATCCTATGGCCTTTCGATCGGGTTTTTTCGCTCTCCGGTAAATTCATGGTAGATCAATTTATTCAATTCGCAGAAACATGGGTTTCCAAAGAAATGTGGGTAGCCCTCATTGGATTTTCAATCATGGCTTTTGTAGGTACCCTCATCGCCATACCAGCGATTCTCATTCGGCTGCCTCCCGACTATTTCCAAAATCACCATCACAAACCATGGTTTGCCGACCATCATCCAGTAGTGCGAACAGTTGGGATTCTTGCCAAAAACATCGCCGGAATCATTTTTCTTCTGGCGGGCATTGCTATGTTATTTTTGCCAGGGCAAGGGCTGCTTACCATGTTGTTAGGGATCCTCTTCATCGACTTTCCCGGCAAACATCGTCTTGAAAAAAAACTGATTCAACATCCCAAAATCCTTCACGCCATTAATACCTTCCGAAAGAAGGCAGGGAAACCGCCCTTCACTTTCGATTAGTTGTATGAATGTTGACTTGATCATTCGAACAATGTTCGATGAATAAATGATCTTATTGAATGCTGAAACGTAGACACTCGTCTCATATTCACCCCTATTATCGCTTTCATTCCTGGCAGTTTTTAGCGGGGACTGATTCAAGACCATTTTTGAAAAATCGAGATGCCTGCCAGAAGGCTGAGGGCATGGCGATTGGACGTTCTCTCTGTACGAACAGAGTCCGTCAGATGAACTCTGCCCCTTTATGTGCTGAACTAAGTGGCCCTCGCTCCTGGCAAAGTCTTATCAATAGTTTACTCATTCAGAATCCATTGATAGGATGATTCCCCATGACCTTACTTCATAAAGTCGGATGGGGGGCATTGGCGATTTTCTGTGCCATCGCATTCGGCCAAGTGGTCGGAATCCTCAACCCCCATGAAAAAGTCAATGGCCTTTGGCTCGTCGTGGCAGCTTCGTGTTTTTATGTCCTGGCTTATCGGTTCTATGGACGATTTTTAGCCAGACGAGTCATGGAGCTGGACGACCGTCGACGAACACCCGCTTATCGGCTTGAAGACGGAACCAATTTTTATCCCGCTAATAAATATATTCTTTTCGGCCATCATTTTGCGGCCATCGCCGGTGCCGGTCCACTGCTAGGCCCCGTGCTAGCGTCCCAATTCGGCTATCTTCCAGGATTTTTATGGATTGTGGTCGGGGCCGTGTTGGCCGGGGCGGTCCAAGATTTCGTTATTCTCGTGGCTTCCATGCGTCGAAATGGTCGTTCACTTCCGGAAATTGCGCACAACGAATTAGGGGCCATCACAGGGCTAGCTACCGCAGTGGCCGTCTTGTTTATTGTAGTGGTCGCTTTGGCTGGCTTAGGTTTAGCCGTCGTGAATGCATTGTATGACAATGCCTGGGGAACCTTCACCATCATGATGACTATTCCCATTGCCTTTGTCATGGGATTGTATCTTCAGAAGTTTCGTCAGGGACAAGTCGGAGAAATGACACTCATAGGACTTGTCTTATTAGTGATCGTCATCATTTTCGGTCGCAATGTCGCCCAATCGGAATGGGCGGAGTGGTTTTTGTGGGACCGCGCCACACTGACGTGGTGTCTTGCCACTTATGGATTTCTGGCATCAGTGCTTCCCGTGTGGATTCTCTTGATCCCTCGGGATTATTTGTCTACTTTTATGAAACTTGGCGTCATCGCCCTTCTGGGAATTGGAGTGATTCTCTTAGCCCCAACTGTTGAAATGCCTCGTACCACTGAATTTATCAGTGGCAACGGCCCCATCATTCCCGGTACTCTCTTTCCCTTTCTCTTTATTACCATTGCCTGTGGAGCCATTTCCGGATTTCATTCCCTTGTATCATCCGGCACCACGCCAAAACTCATCAGCCAGGAATCCCAAGCCATCGTGGGATACGGAGCCATGCTCTTAGAAAGTTTTGTAGGCGTGATTGCTTTAATTGCCGCATGCCTTCTAGTTCCCGGCGATTATTTTGCCATTAACACACACCTTTCCATTGATACCTTGGAGGCGATGGGATTTCCCACTGCGCATATTGCTGAACTCTCACGCATGGTGGAAGTTGACGTATCCGGTCGGCCCGGGGGTGCGGTATCGTTAGCCGTGGGCATGGCTTCCATATTTTCGGGCCTGCCCGGCATGGCCGGTCTCATGGCCTATTGGTACCAATTCGCGCTACTCTTTGAAGCCCTGTTTATTTTGACGACTATTGATGCCGGAACTCGGGTCGCACGGTATTTGGTCCAGGAACTGGGAGGGCGAGCCTATGCTCCTCTTAAGCAGATTAATTGGTGGCCTGGAGTATTAGGAGCCAGCCTCTTCGTCGTCGGAGCCTGGGGGTATTTGATCGGAACAGGAAGTATTGCCACCGTGTGGCCCATGTTTGGAGCGGCTAATCAATTATTGGGAATGCTCGCCCTCTGTATTGGCACGACGGTTCTCATCAAAATGAAAAAAACCTCCTATCTGTGGGTCACGGTGATACCGATGGTGTTTGTTGGAATCATCACATTGGCGGGATGCTATGAACTCTTTGTTCTTTTCCTGAGCCGCGCGGTTTCAGGGGATAGCGCACAATCGTTGACCATGTCCATCAATGCCATACTGGTAGGACTGGTGGCCGTATTGGCGCTAGTTGTCCTCATCGATAGTGCTCGAAAGTGGTATGGCTATCTTGTGCAAAAACACCCTTTGAACAGCACGGAATTCTTCGAAGGTGATGGCATCAATATTCCCGCTGGCCCATGCTGCTAACTCGTTTTACTTTTCGGTTGACGCCTCACACCTTACGACGATTAATCACTAGACTCAGTATGTCCTTATCAATATCCAACAAGAAAGGATGGCTATGGCGGATAATTACTCATTCGATGTAGTTTCCAAAATTGACATGCAAGAAATGAAAAATGTCGTCGATCAAACCTTAAAGGAAATCGGCCAACGCTACGATTTCAAGGGAAGCAAAAGCGAACTCACGCTCAAAGAAAAAGAGAAACAATTAATCGTCGTGTCTGATGACGACTACAAACTCAATGCCGTATTGGACATTCTGAAAGCGAAATGCGTAAAACGCCATGTGTCATTAAAAGGTCTCACCTATGGCAAAGTAGAGGAAGCACTGGGAGGAACCGTTCGGCAAACCATCACCATTCAAAGTGGCTTACCCGATGACAAAGCCAAAGCCATCACCAAATCGATCAAAGAAGCCAAATTCAAAGCCCAGGGACAAATTCAAGGAGACCAAGTCCGCGTCCAAAGCAAAAGCAAAGACGAATTACAAGCCGTCATGGCTCACCTCAAATCTCAGGATTTCGGCCTTGATCTACAATTTGAAAATTATCGGTAATACATACTTCGACATAATCCCCGTTACAGTACCAATTAATTCTTGGTCGCACTGCCTTCACACCGTTGTCCCAGGGAGAACAAAGAACGATCCAGCGCTTGCTGCCCCGCTTGTGCCCGTAAAATATCCATGGATTCAGCCGGAGTCGGTTGATTTTCCCCGATGGGAGCATCCAATAATTCTAGAGTTTCAGTCGCCGAGCTCAGTAAATTGAACAGCAGTTCAAAATCATCCAGCCGTAGAAGGGCCACTTCTGCCAAGGCACGATTTTCAACCACCTTCCCACTCATTTGGGTCATCATAGTTTCTTCTCCCAATGTGACGGGAGCAGAGGTCTCTTGACTCGAAAAAAGTAAGACAAGGGTATGAGACAAACCATGCTGCTTCCCATGCCGGGATAGTTCATTGCGCCTCAACCCAGGCTCCGTGGAAGGGAGAAGCGTGACGGGGATAACGGAAGAAACTCCACAATGCTGGAGAACAAACTCTTCGGCTCGTCTGCTCAATGTTTCCAGATAAGTCTGGGAAATCGATGGTGCCGCCCCTGGTCCGGTTGAATCGGAATGAACAACCAGACCCACCCGTTCCAGAGCTGGCCACATCGAGGATGACTCCTGTAAGGAGACTGTGCTTGCTAGATAGGCAGGCAATCGAGAAGATGGGCCTGCCCCACATCCACTAAGCACACACACGGACAGGAGAAGGGCAAAACCTCGCTTGCTAAGTCTGAATCTTAAACGAGGAAATCTAGCCATTCCGCCATACTTGTTCTAAATGCATCACGGCTTGTGCAATAGCATCCTGGCTCGATACATACCGCAACGTTTCGAAGGCATCCCCTTCAGCCTTCGGATAAATGGGGGGTTGCGATTGTTCCCGACGAACGACCGGATAAACATTGGATTCCAGAGGGACGGCCAATCGTTCAAGTGTCGCCCAAGCCTGCCCATCTGTGGTGACAATTTGGTGTCCAGTCGACCCGTCAATGAGCGCCAACTCTACACGAGCATAATTTTCTGCCCGGTAGCCCACCAAGCCTCCGCCTCGTAACCCCGTCGGCTGTTGAAATCCATTCAGCGGAAGACGATCGGGAACCTCCCATTCTGAACTGGAAAGGATGGCCAGGAGAAGATAAGGAACTTGCTGATCTTTAGCCAGCTGAATGAATTGTTCGGACGAGCCATTCGGTTGTAGCGTCTCAGGATGAACGATGGAAGACAAGCGAATGGGTAATTGCTTCTGAATTTCAGCTTGGAGATACTTCCCCAGATGCTCTCGCGTCACGGCCTGCAACTCTGGGGCTGACTTGGGAAATCCGGTATCATTGACAAGGACCAAGGCTCCCCTCACCTCCTCACCCGAGGAAATAGACCGTATCCCCGTTGATTCTCCAGTTCCGGCGACGGTTGTGAGATAAGCAGGCAGCCGTTTAGGAGAATTTTCAACAGAACAGGCACTGCCCAAACCAAGCACGACCAGCCCGATCAAGACAAAAATTTTCCGCCACATCATGACACCTCCCTGCGTTAGGGTATGATCAAACATCGTGATTATATTGTCCTCCCAAGATTCTACCTTGGTCAAGACATCCATGGTTCACGCCCAGAACTGTAAACATAAATTTTCAGCATCGTCACCCGATTTCCGACTTGCAACCCACCGTACCATAGGGTAGTGTTACCCTGTGTGCCGCTTACCTTCACGACATCTCTTCAACCACCTATTGGTCTGCTTTTTTTTGCTCTTTTCAGCATGCGAGAAAATTTCCGTTCCTCGATTAGGCTTTGAAACGGAACCGGAACCTCGGCTAGCCTTCGACATTACCTACGCCTTTACCGACCAACTTCTTCACTATACCAAGAAAGTAGAAGCCTGTGGATTGGACTACACGGTTCCGGTCGGAGATTTGGTCGTTCAAACTTTTATGAAAATTGGAGAGCAACGTTTCAATACCGTCAGGGCAGAACCTCCGGTAGGTCAAGCCAAAGGGGCTCCTCCGAATGGCTACCGCATTCTTTTAGACTTGAACCAATATGCCTTCGATCCGGTCACCCGCACAGGCGAGGAAGATCGATACCACGCATTTGTGGACATGCAAATGCAGGCAGTCTACGAAGATCCTGCCGGTACGGCGTTGGCAAAATCCCCTTTAACCTCCCACACAAAGGTCAGTTTGTGGACTCCAGCTTTAACCAGTCAATCAATTTCTTGCAATACGGCTCAGATAGATCAAACGGTCACAGATGGGGCAGAAGTATTGGCCAAAGAAATGATCAGCGTGCTACCACGACTTTCCCAAAATACCCTTGAAGAGGATGGCCCACAAAACCAGGAAAGGAATTCCGTCCAAGATCCTATAACGACACGACCGGCATCGGTACAGGGCATGACACCTGTCGTCCAATTTCGGACAAAATTGGTTGATGCCAACCGAAATTTAGTCCTCGAGGGAGGGGAAGCCTTAGCCTTACTCATCGAGACAACGAATATCAGTGAGAAGGATATTCCTTCCGCCTATGTGGAACTCCGAGGTACCCCAATCTTAGTCGAAGCCTTCAAGCGCGTCGCGCCAATTCCTGTTCCGCTCGGCACACTCAAAGCGGGTGAAAAACGCACGGCAGAAATTAGAGGACGTCTTGGCACCGTCTCAGAGTCCTCCCAGGGTGAACTCATTATCGGCATTATTCTTTCTGAAGGGTTGCCACCCGGAACTCATAGTATCAGGACCGAAATTCAACCCGGTTCCTCCCGCAAACAACCAACCCAATAATTTAAGACATAAACTCCCAAACACAATGCCCCAGATTTCGGCTCCGCTGACAAGAAACCCCTTGTAAACTAAACTAAGTCTATAAAATAGACCTTTCCATGAAACCATCTACCATCAACATTCATGAAGCCAAAACGCATTTATCCCGCCTGGTGGATGAAGTCTGCAACGGAAAAGAACTGGTCTTGGCAAAAACTGGGAAACCCCTTGTAAAATTAGTCCCTCTACATAAAGGCAAATCACCCAGAACACCAGGGTTTCTCAAAGGGAAAATTACAATCTCAACCGATTTTGATGCTCCTCTTCCAAAAGATTGGTTGGATGACTTTGAACATTCCTAATCATCTGTCATGCGAACTCTCTTGGACACACAACTGTTTCTCTGGTTTTTGGCTGATTCCCCCAAAACTCTCGAAAAAGGCCAGAGCAATCATAGGAGAATCTGATTCCGTCTTTGTCAGCTCTGCCTCCATATGGGAAGCCGCCATCAAAGTTGGACTCAAGCGTTTAAGGGTATCTCTGCACGATGTGATACAAGGCATAGAGGGAAGCGGATTTCTTGAATTACCCATCACGGCCAGACAATCGACCCTCGTGGCTGAACTTCCACCGCACCATCGTGACCCCTTTGATCGATTATTAATCGCCCAGGCCATGTACGAACCCCTTCGGCTCCTCACTGTTGATGCTGCGTTTGAACCCTACTCAAACCTTGTCGAGCGGGTGTAATAAACTCAACACATCCTTGTTTTCCACGTAAATTTTCTCCATCCAATAAGTTGACAGAACTCTCCGCTCTCAAAGGTTAGACGCAATAAGGAAAGGGGATAATGGGCTACCTTTTGTAGCACTCGAGCTTGTCTGTGCGCCTCGCAAACAAGAAATGTGAAGGAAGAGGCGGGAAAGAGAAAGGGACTTTTGCGTACAACTTGCTACTTGGAGCAAGTAAAAAAAACCGCCCCTGCGGATGTGATCCACAGGGGCGGTTCAGGTTAACGGGGATGGTCAAGTCCCCGTAAGACAGATTCCCGCTTACGACTGACGGGAGTGACTATTTAGAAGTTGACCCAGAGTTGGGTGTAGCCCCAATCTTGGTCATTGGTCGCATTCCCGACGTCATTCTTGGTCAAGTAGTCTCCGGCAAAGAAGTGGCCATAGCCAATTTGCCAGCCGACTTTATTCCCTTGGAAGAATAAGGTATAGACCACATCAATCTCACCACCAAGCGATTTCTCGTTGTTACCCGCTGGAGTGGTTTTGAACACCGCTTGATTGGCGCCGTACCAATTGTCATTCTCATTCGCCAGACGCATGATATGTCCTGCCACTTCAAAGTGACTGTTAGCAGTCGGCCGCAATTGCAAATTCCCGCCATAGGTCAACATATTCTGCCAGGACATTCGGTCCATATACCCAAAGTGAATATGGTTGGTGGGGTACAACTGGCTAAAGGTCCCTCCGCATTGATTTCCACCAGCCGCATTACAGCTGCCGTCACCTGTGGCATAGTTAACTTCCGCACCGATCCGAGGTTGCATCGGGACTGGCAACGTCACCCCGGCATCTAAATGCCCGGCCAACGCATTAATCCGTTCATTTCTATTGCCGTTATTGGTGCTGGCTGGTCCCAGGGAACCAAACTGCCAATAGCCTTCTGCCGTCACATCCACGATACTTTTTTTCGTGGCAATACGAGCACCAACGGTGTGGCGACTTTGGTTAGACGGTTGTCCGCCTGGAGGGCTACCGGCACTTGCACCATTGTCTTCAAAAATCCAGGCCGGTTCGATCGCGACACCCCCAAATTTCATTGGTAACCGCACAAACCAAATGTCAGCATCATTGGTATCTGCCGAGGCCGAAGCGACCCCACAGCCACCTGCACTATCGGCACAGTTGCCCTCACGAACTCGCAACCAGGCTAATTCAACCGGGACGGTCGCATGGTTGTATCGCATGGTGACACCATCAAAAGCGAATCCCACGTTGTTCCAGTCAAAGTGACCAAATATTCTATGGTTTCCCCAGACCACCAATTGCCGGCCGGCTTTCAGGGTTAAATTGGGAAGCAAGAAATTCCTGACCACCATGAATCCTTGCCGGAGGAAGAGATCGGAACCTGTCGCATTGGGGTTAATGCCTCCACTACCGGCATCAGGATCTACGACGCCCCAATTATGAGAAACCTGTGGCTGTAAGAAAAACGCAACATCCGGGGAGATCGCATAATGAAATCCCAAGCGAATCAGTTGTTGCGTAAAAAACGAAGATTGATCATCGGAATCAGTAAACCTTCCAGCATTTGGCCCCACGGTATCGGGAGCGGCACTCACACCAAAACCACCCTTGGATCGAAATTCAGGACGTACCCGCATGTCGCCTGAAATGGTTAATTTCGTGGGATCAAACACGGCTCCAGCCGGTGGATCGAATTTGTGATACGGGACCAAATCAGGAATGGCCCGTGGCACCGCTGGCACATTGGTGTTTTTGTCGGTGGCCGGGGTTGTCTTGGCGGCAAACCCAGGCGCTGCCGACATGGCCACAAGAAGGGCCGCTGCGGTCAACCTCGTAAAGGTTTGGTAAAAAGTCCTCATTGCACTCCTCCTGTTAGTGAAAACTCTCGTGGACTCAAGCCCCATCGCTTTTCTTTCCCCAATCTTTAACTTCTAGATGAGAACTTCAGCCCGCTTCCCTTTTTGAATAATCCGTGCTCTTTCGAACACTGGTTTTTACGTTCCCCTTACCGGCTGACCCACATGCTTTTTGGGATTCTGCCGTGTAAGGCTATCCTGCTAATTAGATGCCAATTAATTAGAATTAGTGTAAGTTATTAAAAAATAATGTGTTTTATATGCCAACTCTACGCGGAATTGCCATTAACCAATCGCTTGAATGCTACGATGGTTGTAAAAACACCACACAAAAATGCACAAGTACTGGGTTGATTTTATTTTATGGGACCAGACCACAAGTGAGAAATTATTTAATGGCCATTTCTTGTTAGGTCCACCTATACAGACTTGGTTCCACTAACATCATCCGTGGCTCCCTTAATCTGTTCTTCAGCTTCCTTCACAGAGGATTCTAAGTCTTGCTCAACGGATTTCAGCTCTTGCGTAATCATATTGATTTCCGGCTCAACCGATTGCCGAAGATCGTCTGCCGTCTCCTTGAACCCTTTGACGGCTTTTCCCACTTGTTTCCCAATTTCCGGCAATTCCTTGGGACCAAACAACATGAACGCAATGACTAAAATGATCAAGATTTCCATTGCCCCTAAGCCAAACATACCGTTGCGTCCTTATGTTGTCGCGACCGATGAACACTGGGAAGTGATGGTTTGAATAGGTAGAAGGTCCGTATTCACTACGCCAAGCCACATTCACCGGGGCAGTCTTCGGTCCCACATTAACCCTGTTTGGGTTGGGTGGGTTCCGCAGGTTGTTCCACCTTCGGTTCTGGTGGGACGGCCTGGGTGGGCTGAGGTTGACTCGAAACTTGTTGAGGCGGTGGGGCCGTGGCTCCTTCTGTTTCCTCGTTGGGCGTCACGTCCAGCGCATCGGCTTCAGCCACGGATTTTTTGAAACCTTTAATGGCTTTGCCCAGACCTTCGCCCAATTGAGGTATTTTTCCCGCACCAAAGATAATCAACACAATGATGAGGATGAGCATAAGCTCCATCCACCCAAATGATCCAAACACCTACAACCTCAAATTTTTGTATAAGAAAATGACAGGACTTTTAAAAAATTGGCGCAAGTATACACAACCTACTATGAAAAATCCACCTTTTTCTACTTCCAAAAATATGAAATGAACGTAACACCAGTGGAGGACGGCGCTCATCATACTAGTCTGCTCAAACCCCACACCAAGGCTCGAACAATTCCAGATTTACCGGTTCGAATTCATGCGGAAGAACAGTTGTGTGACAATATCGAAGAAATGTTTTCACCCGCATTTCAGTTTTCGTTATTGTCCCCTGAATGCGAAATGGGTGTAGTCCACAGGTTGAGGTGGAAATTGCAGCATGGCCTTGATCCCTTCCAGGTCATACCCGAGTTTTTCCAATGCGGGCATGGCTGTTCGAATTTCCGATTCAGTGAGATAGGCAATCGTATCGGGTACTCCATGATCGGGCAAGGCCTCTAGCAGTGACTCTAATTCGGCACGTTCTTTGGTGGGTGTGTTGTCCGCAATGGGGAATTCAATCGTACGTTTATAGGGAGAACGATACGTTTGATTGACTGCCGCTAACGTACGAAGAATAAATGCATCCAATTTCCATGATTCTCCTTCCGGAGGATAAGGATGAGAGGCCAACAAATCCATGACACTCAGCACATGGGCTCCAAGGCTTCTCGAGACGAAATCACGTTGGGATTCTATTATTCCGGTTTCGATTCCCAAATGCACCGCCACCGTTTGCAGCAACTGGAAATTGACCATAAAACTCAATTGCCCGCCCTGAACGGTATAACAGGGTTTTTCGGGATCGTTGAGTACGCGCGGGTCAGCTGTCCCTGCATCAAAACTGCTGAAGCCAATCGCATGTGGTGATAACAACCGTTTGGCTTCTTTCAAACTTTGACAAGCCCCGACGTTGAAAGGCACCAAGACTTCCTCATCAATCCCTTTGAGAAATTCAGAGACTGTCCGGCGATAAGGCAGCGTTTTGGCATCCACCGTTTGAAATTCCCGCTCCCAGACTAAATCGGCTAAAAACGCCGGAAAGGTTCGCAGGGCTTCAAGATTTCCTTTATCAAAGGCTTCCACGAAACCAGGCCAATCGGGAAAATCGGGCAGCCGTTTTTCGTTCAAATTCGGACGTAACTGCTCTTCTTTGATTTCTCCCTCTTTTCGTAGCACTAACTTGGTTGGCAACTCACTCCAGAGCTCATTACAGATAATACGATCTATCGTCCCGTCACCGAATGAAGACAAATCCTCAACCGACTTACATTCAAATGACACACAATCCTTGTGTTTGGCTAAATCGACATTTTGTTTGGCCTGCTCCAAAAGCACCGGTTCTTGCTCGACACAAATATACGTGATTCGGGGATAGAAGACCTGATCCTTATCCAATTCTTGAAGGCGGTCTAAAAAGGTGGCGGCCAAATTGCCATTCCCCGCGCCCCACTCCATCACAAGCAGAGGAGTCGCCGCCGCACTCCCTTGGTTCTCTTTTTCTCGCGCAACGCATTGCCGCCAATAATCTTCCGCTAGGGCATATCCTAATCGGAAGTCGCCAGCGGCAAAGGTTTGATAGAATTCCCGTACTCGAGTCCCCAACAGACCGTAAAAAAGGTGATTGATGTGCGCTTGCCAGATATCAACCGGTTTAAAATCTCCGACAAGCTGGGGAAGAGCATCTGGATCATTGGCAGTTTGAGCACTCATAAAGTTAGACCTATCATTTTCGTCAAATCATGAATAAAATGCCATTCGCATTGGCATAGATAAAACTGCGTAAAAACGCCGAAAATATTAACAAAGCCCCTTTTACCCCTGCAAGAAGCCGTTATTAAATGGGGTCAGACTCGATTAATTTAGCTCTTGCCATCGCTCATTCAAAGAATTGTCGTTGAATATTAAACTTCTGTGTTCCACCAACGCCTTGAAAGGAGAAATATTCTTTAACTAGCGTTTGCGACCATCTGAAATTCCATGATATACCAAAATTCCTTATGAAAGACTTGCCTGTTATTTCATCTGTTCCACTACCTCTCTCACTTCAAACGAATACATCGAAATTGTCATCTTCCCTTTGCAACGCAATTGTATGGGCTGGGATTCTTGTGTTGGCAATGAACCCAATGTGTTTAGCAGAAGATCCTGTGTCTTCCCCATCCCCTCCTGTTTTCCAATCTCAAGAAACCCAACATGGGTTTGCCGAATTCGATTCGCCACCCGATTTCTTTGAAGACGATGCCGCACTTGATGCCACCGCCCCGTATGAGAATTATTCCAGTTCTCCGAATTTGCCATCGTTCGATCATAAGCCTGGAGGACTCTTTGCCAGTTTAGATTTCGCCGAAAGTGTGGAAGAAGGTCGAACCATTAGGGGAGGACATATCCTCGTCCCGGTGAATCCGACTGACCAATTTTCACCTTCTGCCAAAGCCGTCTATTTGGTCTTTGCTGTTCATGAACATCTCGCGCCCTATCAAATCATTGGGCGTCTTTTTCCTGAACATGTTCCCAATACCAACCCTGACCAATGGATTGATGAAGACCGGGCCGATCTGGCCTTAGAAGACGACAGCGGTTATCTCAAGTTTTTTGCACCCGGTGGGAAGTGGCAACCCGGCCAGTACCGGGTGGACGTCTATGTGGGATACATGGTGAGCACCATGAATCGAATGGGGACTATGCATTTTTCCATTAGTCCAGAAGCTGTTTCCACCTCATTGTCACCCTAATACCCCTCGCGAATCGCTAGAGCCACGACGAGGCATCCTAATCTTGACGGATCTTTCATAATACCGTAAGGTGTTGGGGAATTTACCCTAGGCAGAAGTAAGGTTTTTTCAGGTAAATTTCAAAGAATTGCTCCAGCATTTCTGATGAAGTTTTCTTATCCCATCAAATCCATATTGCGAGTCTTGGTGTGCTAAAGAAAAGTGGCGGCTATCTTCTGCTGTTCATTTTTATCGGCGGCCTCCTTGGAAGCATCCTGGGTGAAATTCTTCAAATTGTATCCCCACAAGGAATTGTGCGGAGCATTTTCGGTGAAGCCCTGAGCTTAGGGTTGGATCCTCCCGTCACTGTCAACTTAGTGCTGATTAAATTCACGCTGGGCTTTCTCTTAAAGATCAACTTGCTGAGCGTCTTAGGCATGCTCCTCGGCGCTTACCTCTATAAACACATCTAGACAGCATCTTTATTGTCCAAATCCATGACGGTATCAATTTTATGGGGTCAGACTCGAATTAAAGTTTCCCGCCTCGGATTTTCACCAGATAATCTCCTGTTGGGAACAAATTTAGGTTCCTGATACCTATTATGACGCCTGCTGTTCGGTCTCGGGGACGGACACTCTTGTCCGGCGGGCTTTGTCTGAGCTCGGCGAGTTGGCCCGCTCCCCCTCTGGCGTCTGTCCATCTTCATCCGCCGAACAGGGCGTCAATGGCTTGAGGTCCTTTTCCCGAAAGAAAAGGACCTCGGCGGCCGGACCCAAACCCGGCATCACCGAACATTGCAGAGATCCAATAGTAAGTAAGTGAGACAGGCCAAACGCTACTCGAAAGGTTAAGTCAAGAAAGGGCTCCAAATGCTAAGAGATCCCACCACACTTAACAAACAGGATTCTTCCTAAAGGCCATTTCAATTGCTTGGTACATAATGCCGAAATTGTGGCATAATCCTCCAGTCCGAAAACTGCACAGGAGATCACAAGAAAACGAGACGATGAGAAGGCCATTGCACAATGAACTCAGAAGAAACGGAAGAAATTAAACGGTATTTTGGCGTCGTCGCTGAAGGGCTTCGTCAGGATATTCAGCAGGTAGCTGAAGGCCATGAAATCGTGTTAACCCAAGTCAAGGAATTTCGGAAAGAAGTCCAAGAAGAATTTCGAGAAGTACGAGCCATCATCAAGTTTTCATTTGCTGAACTCGATCAACCAATAGGAACGCTCGAACATGAACGGTTAACAATGAAACGACGATTGGATCGCCTCGAAACACAAAATAGATAACAGTCTATTCATCAAATAATACGCCAAAATCCCCCTGCCCCCGCAGAGAGCCATCGCCCAGGGCTCCAAGAAATCACCCATCATATGCATCATAGAGTCGGATAAGAAAAGATCTTTTGGAAGGTACCCCCACGATCCACGCCCTGAAAATATCCTATGGAGATTCGATGAAAACAAGCCAGGAGGCCTTCCCACCGACAAGCTATTATGAAATAGGCCTCTGGATTCCTCTTTTAAAAATGCCTCCCTCGGTTTTTTGCCAGAAAATCCCCTGTTGGGATTAGACTAAGGTTCCTGACACCTATTTCGCGGAGGTCCGGAAGGTGGCCTGGCGAGCTAGCCCGCGGTTCATCACATGATAGACCGCTCCTGGATATTCAAGACGCAATGGACGAGTCATTCAAGGACTCTAGCACTAGACGAGTGAACTCTCAACAAAAGACTTGACCCCTTTACGAATGAAGCTCCATACCTTAGTTTTTCCCCAGAAAAGCTCCGGTGGGGAACGAATTAAGGTTCCTGACACCTTTATTAGGGCTTTATTTGCAAAAATGCACATGGCGTCGAATGTGACAGCAACATCCTTATTTTGAAGAAAGATCTAACAAGCCCTTGGCGGCACCCATTAGAATAAAGGGCCGGTAAAACGAGGCATCCTTGTCCTGTTCTGCTAAAGCGAGTGCGTCTTCCAATGATTGGGTTTTTACTGTAATGCTAGCAATTGAAAAGTAGACATTAGACCTAAACGGGAATCCTATTTGAGAAGCAAGCTTCAAGGACTTTTTGATATCACCTTCTTCAGATATAGCTATGGCAATTTCAGATAAAAGAAAAGCTTCCTGAGGTGGGTCACGTTTTCCAACCCTGTGTGCTAAGTCGATAGCTCTTACAAGCTCACCTTTTTCAATCGCTGCCTCAGCTATTCTTGGCAAAGATTGATTCTTATAATCTTCATCCACAATCTCTTCTTCAAGAGTTAAAGCTCCTTCTAAATCATGCAATTCAATTTTCGCTAGAGCAATTGTTCGCAATGCAGATGAATAGATCGTTTCATATTTTGGAGATAGCTCACGAACCTCTTCTAAGGCACGATTAACGTAGGTAAAATAGGTAGGATCACTAAGATAGAAGAGACCTTTCGCCATTTCTACAAAGTAATGAGTTCTCTTTAAAATGGTCTTTGGGTGATCTAAAGTTTCACCATGTGAGGAAGGCAAATTTAGTCTTGATAATTGTTCATGAAACGATTCTTCGGCCATAGTGTGAAGTCCAACTATAAGTAAATTTCTTATAAGTTGTGAATAAAGAACGTCTCTAGACAAAGAATTTTCAATTTCCTCTATTATCAGAAGCGCATTCTGAAGAAGAAGCTTAGCCTCTTTATCCCTCGCGTGTTGATGTAAAGCTTGGGCGGTCAATATCAAAGTGTCGACCTTCTGATGGCCAAGATTTCCCCAAGCTGGATCAATCAATGGAATCCGATCCAAAGATTCTAATACGTGTAAAGGTAACCCGAGTTGAACTTGCGTTAAAAAATAGGCCTTTAATGCCATCACCCTATCTCGAGGACTTTGAATAGCCTCAATAGAATGTCTCGCCAACTGAAGTGTGTTTATTCCACTTTCCAACAGGCCACTTTCCCACTGTGAAGTGGCTAACATTAGGAAATATTCATATCTTTCTCGTTCAAGCACCTCTCCTTCGAAATTAAGATTTTCGGAACGAAGGGGTAGAGTTTTAATTTTGTGTTCAATCTTCTCATAAGTCGCCAGCGCGCTAAGATTATCTTCAGCTAATACTTGCAATTTACCGATGCCCAGTAAAGTCTCAAGTTGGTTAGGAGGAACCATTTCGACCGCCTGTAGGAGGAGTTGCCTAGCAAGAGCCTTAGTTTTCGAAACTTCCTGATTTGGAATGGGATGCGCAGCAACAACAACCGGCAGCAGGAGGAAGAATGTTAAGACAAGTACCATGGCAATTAATCAGTTATAAGAACTTCACTTATTACGCCAACCAGGAACTCGAAAATTAGATTGTCCATTGTGACGCAAGTCAAGGTAATTACCGTCTCCTTGTTGAATGTTAGGCGATTTGCCATACGGAACTGTGGGCGGGGGAATTCGAACCGGACCGTTTTGTAACGGGACATTGACGGTCCCAAGACTTGTGGAACCTAATCTCCCCTCATAAGCACCCTGCCCACTGAGAACACGCCTCCCTATAATTTCAACGTTTATCGGTCCAGCTTCCCCACCATTTAACTGAATATCTAGAAGGTAGTCACCTGTTGTGTTATCTATGCCAACAATCTGCCCATTTACTGTACATGAAGGTGAGGTGCAGGCTTGAGCAATCAAATCTCCACCACCTCCAATCGCACCTCTATCCACCCTCAATTGCTGGGACGCTATCACATTTAAGTTGGCGTAATAATTATTGACGGCCTGTACAACCGCTGATTCCCCAATTGATGCCGCTGCAAAACCTGCCCCTGCAGCGGCCCCATACAAAGCCCCTTTGGCCGGATCTCCTCCTGTTAGGGCCGCGCCAAGCGCCCCACTGGCGGCCCCACCTACCGCCCCGCCCACTATCGCACCAAACGCTCCACCCCCTATTTCTGTGCTGGCATAACCTCCTACCACTCCACCAGCATAAGAGGATACCAAGCCGACGCCTGCAGCTACGGCGGCATCCTCCACAGAGCCGCCCATCAGCCTTGTATAATAGGCCTGTGCTCCTGCAGCAGCAAAAGGTCCTCCGTAATAGCCGGCGACCGCCGTTCCCACGATAGAAACAAAGGGCCCAATGGATTCATTCTTTAAGAGCCAATCACCGGGAATCGACCCCCCCAACGTGATGTACGCACGATTATCAAAGGAAAACTTCTCAACTTTTTTAAAGGCTTTTTTTATTTTTTTAAAGAAATGACCGGAGGGATCAGTGAAGATAATAGGGTTGTTTCGGGCATAAGAATACCGGTTCAGTGCCTCGGAATCAGTAGCACTGGGCACAATCGTATCCGCCGAAATAAATCTTCCGAGCGCCGCATCGTAGTACCGAGCTTCGTAGAAGTAGAGGCCCGTCGAATTATCCCGTTCTTTTCCTGTGTATTTATAGGCTACATCCGGCCCACTCCCGCCTCCTCCAGTATAGATCCAGGAGAAGGTCACCGTGGACCCGGCCAGGACACTGCCTCCGGTCGGACTGATCGATGTCGAAGACACACTGCCATGAGAGACGACATGTAACAGCGAATCGCCCAATAAAATGGGGTCAGAGGCGATTTAAATTAAATCGAGTCTGACTCCTATTAAAAAACGTTGATTGTTTAGAGGCCGACTTGGAGGAGCTTTTGGCGGAGATGGCGAAGGGCATCCCGGAGTTTGGCTGCTCGCTCAAATTCTAAGGCTTTGGCGGCGGCTTTCATGTCTTTTTCCAACAAGATAATACGCTTTTCCAGATCTCCTTCGGCTGTATAGAGGTCCTCCGTTTCTGCTGCCAACTCAAAATCCACATAGTCCGCTTCGGCCAATTGGTAGTCCAAATCATAGATGCGTTTTTTGATGGTTTCTGGGGTAATGCCATGTTCTTCGTTGTACGCTAACTGAAGAGCCCGCCGCCTGCCCGTTTCGTCTAGCGTCATTTCCATTGATTTGGTGATTGAATCGCCATAGAGAATAACAGTGCCATCAGAATGCCGTGCCGCACGTCCCGCCGTTTGCACCAAGGCCCGATACCCACGCAAAAACCCTTCTTTATCAGCATCCAGTACGGCTACCAAACTCACTTCGGGTAGATCCAAGCCTTCCCGCAGCAAATTAATACCCACCAAGACATCAAATACCCCCTTACGTAAATCACGAATGATATCTGCTCGCTCTAGCGTTTTAATGTCCGAATGCAAGTACCGCACTTTCAGACCCTGCTCGTAATAATATTCGGTCAGATCTTCTGCCATACGTTTCGTCAATGTCGTCACGAGTACTCGCTGTCCGCAAGCCACCCGTTGACGAATTTCTCCGAGCAAATGTTCGACTTGCCCCTTGGCAGGCTTCACTTCCATTAATGGATCGATCAACCCCGTTGGCCGAATGATCTGTTCCACCGGGGGTAATTGAGCGTGTTGTAACTCATACGGACCTGGAGTAGCCGACACATACACGACTTGATTCATAAATTGTTCAAACTCGGGAAATTTTAGCGGACGATTGTCCATGGCAGAAGGCAACCGAAACCCGTAATCCACCAACGTCTTCTTGCGGGAATGATCGCCTTCATACATGCCACCGAATTGCGGAATGGTGGCATGCGATTCATCGACGATCATCAGGTAGTCTTTTGGAAAATAATCCAACAGCGTTGGCGGCGGCTCACCCGGTTTACGCCCGCTCAAATGCCGTGAGTAATTCTCAATGCCGTGGCAATAGCCCATCGTCCGGATCATCTCCAGGTCAAATTTGGTTCGCTGTTCGATGCGCTGCGCCTCCAACAATTGATTCGTCTTCCGGAAGTACGCGATACGTTCCTCTAACTCTTCTTCGATGCCGGTAATGGCCTGCTCGTAGCGGTCAGGCGCGATGACATAGTGACTCTTGGGATAGATGGCCACTTTGGGTAATCGGCGCAGGGAGGTTCCCGTCAACGGATCGATCTCATAGATCCCTTCAACTTCATCGCCGAATAATTCTACCCGCACCGTATTAGAATCCGACGCTGCAGGATAGATCTCAATGACGTCGCCTCGCGCACGGAACATCCCGCGTTGCAATTCCAGATCGTTGCGCGAATACTGAATATTCACCAGCTTGGCCAGGATCTTCTCCCGGGTCATAACTGTCCCCGGCTCCAAGAACAGCACCATATCGTGGTAGACCTCTGGCGAGCCTAGCCCATAAATACAGGAGACCGAGGCCACTATCACAATATCGTTGCGCTGCAATAACGCCGTCGTGGCTGCATGCCGCATTTGATCGATTGTGTCGTTAATCGCAGAATCTTTGGCGATATAGGTATCAGTGGTGGGGATGTAGGCTTCCGGCTGGTAATAATCGTAATAACTCACAAAATATTCCACTGCGTTGTCAGGAAAAAAAGATTTGAATTCCTGGTAGAGTTGGGCAGCTAACGTCTTATTGTGAACGACGACCAACGTTGGTTTTTGTACGTTGGCAATCACGTTCGCCATCGTGAAGGTCTTGCCCGAACCGGTTACACCTAGTAACACCTGATGTTTCTGGCCTTCGTTGAGACCTGCCGTCAGGGCGGCAATCGCCTTCCCTTGATCGCCTTTCGGGATGTAATCGGATTGTAATGCGAATGTACTCATGATTGACCTGACCGCAATGTATCACACCAGGAAGGAGAGAGGCAGGAGATGGCTAGTCTAAGAAATTATTGAAGATTACAGAAAAAACAGATTCCTGCTACAGACAGGCAGGAATGACTTTGTAGATTAAATCCCCTTGTCCGTCATCCCTGCCAGTTTCTAGCAGGGATCTCTTTTACTTTTTGTCTCCAGGAAATTCCCGCTAACTACCGGCGGGAATGACCAGTGTCAGGACATGTCGTCCCCCGTCATCCCGGACAGCTTGTAGCCGGGATCTCTCCTATTCCTTTGCTTCACAAGATTCCCGCTAACTAATGGCGGGAATGACCGTAGAATGACCATAGATCACTACAGCAATGACGAAAATTTGAAAGGGAAATTTTAAAACAAGCCGGAGATGTGGCCATACTCGTCCAAGCCGATGGCTTCGGCAGCGGGGACTCGGGGCAGGCCCGGCATCGTCATGATGTCCCCGGTGATGGCCACGACGAACTCCGCCCCCATCGCCAGCCGCACTTCACGGACCGGCACCTTAAACCCGTGAGGGGATCCTTTTAAAGCAGGATTAGTCGAAAAACTGTACTGTGTCTTGGCCATGCACACGGGGAAGTGGCTGTAGCCGTTTTTTTCCAACTCGCTCAGCCGGGCTTGGACAGTGGTTGGGATTTCCACATCATCCGCCCGATAAATCTCCCGTGCCACTATCCGCATTTTTTGGGCCAACGGCATCTCATCGGGATAGAGCGGTGTGAATTGGGACTGATCGCTGTCGGCCAGGCTCTTCACCGTTTCGGCCAGTGCCGCCGCGCCTTTTCCCCCCTCCGCCCAATGGTTGGAGACCACCATTGGCACCTCCAAATCCCGACAGGACTGTTCGATCAGGTCCAGTTCGGCGGGGGTATCGCTCGTGAATTGATTGATGGCCACCACCGTCGGCACTCCAAATTTTTTGACATTTTCTAAATGGCGCAGCAGATTAGGAATGCCTTGCTGAAGTGCTGCGCGATTTTCCTTCCCTAATGTCGATTCTTGTGCGCCCCCATGCAGTTTCAGCGCCTTGATCGTAGCCACCACGACCGCACAGGCCGGCATGAGGCCAGCCTTCCGACATTTGATGTTGAAAAATTTTTCCGCGCCTAAATCGGCGCCGAATCCCGCTTCGGTCACCACATAATCTGCCAGCTTCAAGGCCAGCTTAGTGGCCACGATGGAATTACATCCATGGGCGATATTCCCGAAAGGTCCGCCATGGATCAACGCCGGATTATGTTCTAATGTTTGAACCAGATTGGGATTGAACGCTTCCTTCAGTAATACTGTCATGGCCCCTTCGGCCTTGATATCTTTGGCGAACACCATGTCTTTCTCAGCCGTCCGTCCCACTTTGATATTCCCAAGGCGGCGTTCAAGGTCTTTGAGATCGGATGCCAGACACAAAATGGCCATGACTTCGGAGGCCGCCGTGATATCGAACCGGCCTTCCCGCGTGAAACCGTTCGATTTTCCGCCGATACCCGTGACGACGGATCGCAACGATCGGTCGTTCACATCCAATACTCGTCCCCATGTGACCCGCCGCGCATCGATAAGCGGTTTATGCCCCCAATACAAGTGATTATCCACCATCGCCGCCAATAAATTGTGCGCGGCCGTGATGGCATGAAAGTCACCCGTGAAATGGAGATTGATGTCGGCCATGGGCGCGACCTGCGCGTGGCCTCCGCCGCAGGCTCCGCCTTTCATGCCGAAACACGGTCCCAGACTTGGCTCTCGTATCGCCACAAGGGCCTTGGCCCCAATGTGGTTGAGTCCATCCGCCAACCCGATAGATGTGGTGGTTTTGCCTTCGCCGGCTTTAGTAGGGGAAATGGCTGTCACCAAAACGAGCTTGCCTTCGGGCTTGGTCCGAAGATCCTGCATCAGCGAAAGAGGTATTTTGGCTTTATGCTTCCCATACAATTCGAGAATGTCGGGATCCAATCCCAATTTGGTTTGGGCAATATCCGCAACGGGCCGTAATGAGGCCTTGGAGGCGATGTCAAGATTGATCGAAGAACTCATTAATTATCCTTTTCAAGGTTCCGCATCTTAGCAAAATATTTCTGCCTTCTTCATCACCTCAGTATTCATGACCAGCTCTATTTGGCATTGCTTCACAAGTTTTGTTAAGAAGAATATATGCGGAAATTTCTCACAGTCAAAAGTATGGCTTTGCTTTTGTTAGGAATTCTCAGCCAAGCATTAGCTGGAAATTTTCAGATTGGGCAATCCGTCATTCTTGAAGCAAAAAAGCCCGTCGGCGTTCCCCTCCATCGCGAACCGTCGCCAAGCTATTTAAAACATGTTCCGAGTGGCACGGCGGCTACTATCCAAGATATCGCACAAGATGGCCATTGGTTTTCCATTCGGCTTTCTTCCGGAACTGCTCATTGGGTCCATCAGAAATACATTCGCGCCAATACCACGACTTCCGCCCCTGAGGTCTCCGTCAATACTCCTCATTCGGCAATACCTGATACCGGCGTCGTTCAGGTCGGAGGTGAGTCCGACATCTGGAGCAATCGCGAGCGTTGTCAAGAAGCCCTCGCTCGAGGATTCCGCATGGCCGACACAGCATCCCCTCCATTGCGTGTGGCAACCTGGAATGTGCGATGGTTTCCAACCGGATCTCCGCCGGAGCAACCAGAAAGCTCTCACGAACCCACCGATATGGCATGGCTGATTTGTGCCATTCGCTGGATGCAGGTCGATGTACTGGCCATGCAAGAAAGTTTGGCCACACCCGAGGCCACACAAGCCTGGAAGATGCTTACCGATGAGTTATCTCACCAAACCGGCGAACATTGGCGATGGCACCAGCAAACATGTGGACGTCCTAAGGATCATCACATTGCACTACTGTGGAACGATTCCCGTGTGACCCTCTCAAAATTTGATAGTTTGTGGCAATTTAACGCCAAAGCGGAATCTCGAGATGACGCCTGCACTTTTGGGTTGCGACCTGGACACTATGCCTATGTGCAATCCCGCAAAAATTCCGGGGCCGACTTTCATCTTATTGCTGTCCATCTAAAGTCCGGCCCAAACGTATTTGCACTGGAAGAACGCCAAAAAGCGTTCAATCGCATAGATAAAGCGGTGTCTCCCCTGTTGACCCAAGATCGCGATGTGGTAATTATCGGGGATTTTAATACAATGGGCGCCGGTGATCGACAATCTCAACTTGCAGAACTGAAGTATCTCAAGCGGTTTGTCGCCAAAGAGAATCCAGGATTCAGAGACTTGGCCCCCGAACCACAATGCTCACATTATTTTCGGGGACGAGGCGGCCAACTGGACCATGTGGTGGTGACTAAAGAGATGAAGGAAATTTCGACGGCATCCATCCAGGTCAGCGGTTATTGTGCCATTACACAATGTCAGCAGATTCGAGGTGATTATCCGCTCGCGTATCGCCGCCTCTCTGACCATTGTCCGGTTGTCTTGGACATTACCAATCAAGACAATGATTAGCACTCTCCTTCCCTTGTGAAGCCGAGTATTTTCGGACCCCATTATTGCTTCCATATTATGCTTGGTTCGATCCTTTATGGTCGCTGGGAGTCCTCCTGGCTTCCGCTTCCACAAAGACTCGTTTCACGAAAGGATGTTTGGCTTTAATGGCCACATCCAATTGCGCCACAGACGCTTCAACGACTTCCGAGGTCACCCCGTCACGAAAATCCACACTCAGATTCACGAGAATAAACTCGGGCCCCATGTGCATGGTAAGCACTTCATTGACATGCGTCACACCGGAAAGTTGTCCAGCCATTTCCCTGATACTTTGAACCACTTCCCGGTTGGCACTCTCCCCGATGAGTAATCCCTTGGTTTCATGGGCAAGCCACACCGCCGTGCCTCCGAGGATCAGGCCGATCAGGAATGTGGCAATCCCGTCTAAATACACGATGCCTGTAACTTGCCCCAACCAAATCCCTAAAAACGCCACAATGAGCCCTAACACCGCCGCCGAATCTTCAAACAACACCATAAAAATGGTGGGATCTTTCCCCCGCTGTACCGCCTGCACATAGGTCCAATCCCCTTTGCCTTGAGAAAATTCTTTGAAGGCAAACAACCAGGCTCCGCCTTCAAAAATCAACGCCAGACCAAGAACCACATAATTGATGATGGGATCTTGAACCGGTTGAGGGTGGAGCATATGCAACACCCCTTCATACAATGAAATACCCGAGCCCAAGGCAAAGATGAGAATGGCCACAACAAAACTCCAGAAGTACACTTCCTTGCCATGGCCAAACGGAAACTTCTCATTAGGGGGCTTCTTGGCTTTAGCCAGCCCATAGAGCAACAGCCCCTGATTTCCGGTATCCACAAGCGAATGGATGCCTTCTGCCAACATCGCGGCACTCCCCGTGAACGCCGATGCTGCAAATTTGGTCACAGCGATTAACGCATTGCCGATGAGCGCCGCATAAATGACTTTTTTGGAGGAAGATGCCATGAAAACTGGCTGCTAACTTTTTCCCACTTCTTCACCTAAATAGTCATAGTGAAAGACTTCTTTTTTATTGCGTGCTCTTTAATTGTGCTGTCTTCCCTCTTCGGACTCATACTTGGCTCCTGTATGCAATTTTTTCGATCGAAGAGCTAATAACAATCAATTGCGAGGTAACCGCCTTAGGAATTACCGAAACACCAATAGAATTGTGGCTTTTAAGAATTTCCTGTCATTATCATAACAAGAAAACACTATATCTAGACTCACAAATTCCAAATTGACACTAAATACAGTACTCCACTATATTATTTTAGATACTCCCTGATCCTTGGTCCTTACCTTGAATTCTTAGGGAAAAATCAAGACGTTCTATCTATTGAATTTAGGGTTTGGTAAATTTCCATACCAATCTCAATCAAACGAGGATCCTAAATTGAGTCTCATGGTCTATTTTTTCTCATCCACTGATACTTAATTAAGATCATCCCTACTATCTGGATTAAGAATAGGCATACATAGACCTTCTGAGCGAAACTTGTTGGTACTGGCTAAGAGCTTTGTATTGATTCGTAAGAAATTGCTGACTTGTCCACTCGATAAAAAGTAACATTATCCGGTGCCCATTTTCCTTGCCTATAAAGAGAAGCCTCAATCGTAAACGAGATGTGTTAAGTTTGTCCGGAACACATGGCTTTCTTCATGTTTCTAAAACAGCAAATGGAAGCCTTTTGAAAATTTCCAAACAAAACTTATTGGTCTGTGGGTTCCTATTGAAGCGAACAAAAATCTTCTAGACCCTTTGAGACCGGATTACTATGGCACCCTCCTTTTTAGTTATCTTAACCCCCGTTCCTTTTAATTATAATGCCAACAAGGGATACTTTTAGTAGCAATTTGTGGCCAACATGCTGTTAACCCAGTGTTAATTGATGGGGAAGTGAATTACATGTTCACCGTCCTGTGTAGTCAAAAACACTGAAAATCTCAGAGCTCACTCATGTAACGATTGGGGCGTATCATTCCAAGCCCTGTGCAGTTATGGCAAATACCAATAATCCAGGGTCTTCAAGCGGTCGAACTGTCAAAGCTCGAAAGCTCCAATATGTCCCACGTCCTGCAGATGCCGAATTATTGGATCACTGCCAGAATGTAAGGCCTGCGTATATTCTCCATTCCCCTCAAATGGGGAAATCAAGTTTAATTACCAATGCAGCTGAGCAGCTTAATGCCTCCTCTCATCATGCTGTGCTGATTGACTTGAGTCAGTTTCCCCTCCCCCCTCGGGAAGCGGAATGGTTCCACAAAATTGTCCGTATCCTCGATGACAACCTGGACCTCACTACTGATGTATTGAATTGGTGGGAGAAGCCTGAAGTATTTGCGATTCCTCCACATATTCGACTGACACAGCTAATCACTGAAGTCATTCTGCCTGAACTCTCTCGCCCCCTTATTCTTTTCATTGATGAAATTGAACGAATGGTCTCTCTGCCATATCGCGAGCACTTCTTTGAATGGCTGACCACCTTGTATGAATCCCGTGCGACCAATTCGGACCTCTATCGCTTCTCGTTCGTTGTCTGTGGCGTCGCAACACCTTCCCAACTTATTCCAGAAGGCGGGCCGTTACTCTTCCAATGGAGCCACAGGGTCGTCCTTTCCGACTTTACCCTTTCTGAAGCTCTATTATTGGCCGAAGGGCTGAGTCTTCCTACCCAAAACGCCCATGAAGCCATTCACTGGATCTACCGATGGACAAATGGGCATCCGTATCTTACCCAACTGCTCTGTCAACTTTTAGAAGAACAACTTCGCACTACCTGGTTTGAGGCTGAGGTTGATGAATGCATACTCAATTTTATTGAAAGCCCGCAAACTACTCGAGATCCCCACTTCCAATTTATTCGAACAGCCTTGACCGAACCCGACAGCAATGGGGTGACACTTTTAGAGCCCTATTTGGCCCTTTTGGAAGAAAATGTCGCAGAATTACAAGCCAAACCAGCTGCCTTGGAACAACTTCAGCTCATTGGCGTCGTTCGTGAAAATGAGAATATCATACGTAATGACCTGTATCGGGAAAGTTTCCCGCCTGATTGGGTAAAACGTCACCTTCGTCCTGTCCCCCTTGCATCAGAATCTCCTGTATCCCCCTTACTCTCTCCCAAACATTCCTATGTCCTAGCTGCTAGCCTCATTTTTGTTGGTTTAGCTCTATTGGTATGGTCATTTCGTGGCGGCATTTCAACACCCCAATCTAAGCCCAGGCAGGAAGTCACTTCCATTTCAACCAAGGGGGATACAGCCTCTTCTCAAAAAAACGAATCCCCACCTATTGCTTCGCAACCAAAAGTTTCCTCTCAAGACCAAGAAAAAATTCAGTCTCTGGAGGCTACGATTGTTGAATACCAACGTTTATCGAATGAAAAACTGGAAAATTTGACTAAGCAACGCACCCAATTGGAAACTCAATTTCATGCGCAGGAAACCACGCTTTCAGAGCTCCGAACCGAATTAAAAAATGTGAAAGAGGAACTCCTGGAACAACAACAGACAGCTCAAGAGGCTGAATTCCGCTTTGATTCTGAACGGGAAAGATTGGAAAGTGCCTTAGCATCTGCCACGAATCAGCGCATTTCGGCTCAAGAGGAAGCTAAATCCCTCCAATCCGCCTTACTCAAAAAATCTTCGCTTTCACCGGCTGAAATCAAGGACTTGATTGCTGATCGCAATCAAGTCGAGTCCAAACTCTCCGCTGTGCAAGAGGATCTCGCAAAAGCTCAAGAAAAGACACGAACACTCACCACTTCTCTTGCCCAGGGAGAACTTCAAGCGAAATCTGACGAGAAAAGATTTGAGAGGGACCGTGCCCAGCTCCAGACGCAGCTCAACACCCTTCAAACAGAATTGCAAAAAACCCGAGAATCCCTCAAACAGGCTGAGCACCAAGCCGAGGGACAACATACTTTGGCTCAACAAGAATTGACACGGTTACAACAAGAGCGGTCTTCTATTCAGGAGGAACTGAAGAAAAATCGACTCCTCCTCACCCAACAACAAAATCGCCTGTCTACCCTTGAAAAAGAATCCACTGAATATCGCCAAGATCTCCAGAAAGCCTTAGAGGCTAAAACGACTCTCGAGGCACAACTTGAACATTCACAACAAGCTGAAACCCAATTACAAAACCGCGTAGCGCAACTGGAAATTGACTCCTCTCAAAACCAAGAACGCAACGATGCCCAACGGCTCACATTTCAGAGAGAACGAGACCACCTTTCTCAAGAACTTACAAAATTTCAAGCTGAACTCGAAGCCAAAAATAATCATATGACAACATTGGAAACTCAGCTCAGTGCTACTAAACAGGAGCTCGCCAATCGACAAGTGGCTCTCCGCGATATCCATGCGACATCCAGTGAAAAAACGAGACTGGCCGATTCCCAACTGACGGCCCTACTTGAGACCAGAACCAATTTGGAATCCCAACTTCGCGAAAAAGAGCAATCCTTAACTCAGGCCAACCTTCGGATCACGGAATTGGAAAATCTTTCGAGTAACGCGGGGAACCTGACACAAGACCTCGACAAGAGCAAAAAAGAAGCCCGGAGACTCAGTGCGAAGTTGGCTTCGACACAGCAACAACTTGAAACCCTTCAAGAGAGCCTAAAAAGATCGCCTTCCTTGGACACTGAAGCAAAAAACGCCTTTTCAGTGACAACGCAGCAAATTCATCAGGTTCTTCCACTCATCACAACCGAGTTAGCGAGCCCATCAACAGATTCGCTCTCTGAAACTTCTAAACTCATGTTGGCACGCCAAGCTTTCCTTTTTAGCGTACGAAGTAATGGGGGGGATAGGGCATCAATCGACCACTTTCTCCGAAAAGGGTTGCACACCTCCCCCATTCACCTCCAAGGAGTTTCGGGTAGGGTTCATGCATTGACCTTTGACCCCACTGGTGATCATCTCATTGCAGGAACGAGTGAGGGAGCAGTATTGATGTGGTCAATGAACCGCCCTTCGAATAGCCCACAAAAAATGGCCGGCCATTCCGCGGGTGTGGTGTCCGTATCGGTGAGCCCCGATGGTCAACGCCTTGCATCCGGAAGCCTTGATTCAACCATTCGGGTGTGGGCGCTTTTTCAGTCAAGTAACCCACCTCAAATTCTCCAGGGACATACCAAGGGGGTCACCAACGTAGCCTTCAGCCCTGATGGGAAACAACTCGCTTCCGGGAGTCATGACCAGACAGTTCGATTATGGGATTTACTCGCAGACAAACAACAGTCGGTAATTTTGGGAAAACACGATGGTCGAGTCAATGCTATTGCATATTCTCCTGATGGGAAGACCCTTTTCTCAGGAAGCGATGATCTTACGATACGGGTTTGGGATCTCCAACGAATAGAAGGCCAACCTAAAATTTTACATGGACATCAACAAAGTATATCGACAATTGGAGTCCACCCGTCAGGGTGGATCCTCGCCACAGGCAGTCGTGATCGTCAAATTGGCATATGGAACCTCCGCCAACCGGTAGTTTCTCCAACATTTTTAACCGGATCCAGGGGACGAATTTCTGGAGTTCAGTTCAGCAAAAGTGGGGAATTTGTCTCGTCAGTCGGTTCGGACAAATCCCTACGTATTTGGAATTGGCAAGAACCCTCCCAACCACCCATTCACATTCCTGATCATAAAGGAACCCTAGAAGCCTTGGCTCAGAGTCCTGACGGCCAGACTATTGCTGTGGGGGGAAGCAGCCAAAGCATCACACTCTGGGCCGGGACCGAACAACTGGCCCATGCCGTCTGTGATACGGCAAAAGAAAATCTCTCTTTTCAAGAATGGAAACGAATATTGGGGGACGCGATTCCCTATGAGCGAACTTGCCCAAATCTTCCCTTACATCCCACATTTTTGGAAGAAGGAAGGAGATTAGCCAAGCAAGGCGCCCACCAACAAGCGCGAAAAATTTTTGAAAGGGCTAAATTATTAGATTCCTCTTTGAAATTTGACCCAGAAGATGAACTGAAAAAGCTCTCAGCAAAATCTTCGTAATTACACTCCTCAACCAAAAGAAGACTGTGAAAGCGTTACAAACCTAATAAACTAACGATCACCAATAGGGTAAGTTGAATGAAAGGCTGGGCTATTAGGAAAGAAAACAAGTTCTGTTTCACGAAATGAATGGGCGGAATACTCTTTGGAATCCTTATTGAATTTGGATTGATCCCCCAGGTTCCACCGCCAAAATAGCTGCATTCTGTCCAACATTTAGAGTGTTGACACTCCCATCTGAAAAGGTTCCCAAGTCAAGAAAAGGATTAAATCCACTGGGAGCTGAAAAATCAGCAGGATTCCCAGCTACCTGCCAACCAGGATTCGCAAACGGGGCAAAGCATCCTCCACTGGCACACAAAGAATTTGAGACATTGACTACATTGCTTCCGGGGCCAAAATCAACCAAACCCCCATTCGTTAAGGAAAATAATGATCCAGCTCCAACACTCGCAAACACTCCACCATTAAGCGAAACGACACTTCCATTCTGAACAGATAGCAGACTGGCACCATCCACATGAAGTTGGGCTCCACCGGTCACACTAAATAAATTTCCGTTGACCACTAAAGAACTGGCGGTCAGACGAACCAGAGCATCTCCAGGGAGGAGCGTCGCATCTAATTTTGCATTCTGGCCGGCTACTCTTCCAAAATCTGAAGCCGTCGTCAGACTGCCATTAATCATGGCTAATATGGGGGAGGAGGCATCTAAAAGCGCTTGATCTAAAATTCCGGTTTGGCCGTTGTTAGCAGTTGACCCTACCATCACCCCTGTAGACACATCGGCGCTTCCACCAATTACTTCTATAAGAGGAGGCACATCTCCTCGAACAATATCAGCCCCCCCCGCGTCCTTTCCAATAACTGGCGGTACGACCGGACCACTTAACGTCCCATCTAACACAGTGAGTAAGGCAGTATTCAATAAAGGGTTTGCCGATTGAATCCGACTTCCATTTAAAATAGCTAAGATCCTATCTTCTACATTTACCAAAGCCGGATTACCTGGTTCTCCTATGATAGAAACAGCCGACCCTTGAATTTCTTGGCCCAAAGTTGGCTCCAATCCAAGAAAACTCTCCCTTGTTTTTTGCTGTTCACCGAGTGCAACTTGGGTGTTGCCAAGAACCACACCGCTTTTCAATGTGACCAACCTCGTAGCACCCGATGCCGGATCATCTGTTGATGGGCTACGTACTTGAATGGCCGCATCAATGCCGGCATTTGGGTCTGGATTTATTGGTGTTTCAAGGCCTCCCAATCCTGCAGCCAAAATAATCTCAAGGCAAGAACCTTGAGAAACCCGGCAAGGAAACTCAGCATTATTATCAGGCAAAGAAGCCAAAATATTATCGGGATCGATGGACGAAGACCTGGAAAATTGGGCGAGTTGCCCAAGTTGCATCCGTCGATTAATGCTTTCTCCGTTATTGAAATCCTCTGTCCCTACCTGAACATTCGAAGTTTTTTGTTGGTTAAAGTCCGGAAAATTAAAAGCAAAGGCACCAAATTCAATCGGAAGTTTTTGATTGGAAGGACTTCCTAACCCGATTGGACTCAGATCCTTGACCACCAGCGAGTTCTGAGGAGCTTTACCTAAATGAGGAGCCGTGGCCAACAGGCCACTATCAGCTAAAAACAATTCTTTATCTGCTGTAAAATCCCCCTTGAGAAAGGTTAACAATCCCCAACCTCCAGGCATAGCAACTCCAGATGTAATGGTGGAAGACTGTTGAATGTTTCCAGGCGTTATCCCCGGGCTGCCTCCAGGAGGCGGAGTCACTCCCACAACTGGGGGCAGACTACTGCCGACATTAGGATCTGTGGGGAAGTCAAACTCACAAGAATTCGGATCTATGGTGCAAGGAGGCTGGGGATTGATCGGCGTTATAGACCCTGCAACCAAGGTTTGGAAATTTGCAGCCGTTGTGGCCAGGATGATTCCCTCATCCACCTCTCCTTCTTCTGATTCAGACCCCACCAACGCCTGTTCTAAGGCAAGGGCTTGAGCCATTTGTTTTTTCGCAATCAACTTTTTGGCCGATTCTGGAATTTCACAATGGGTTCCTACCAAACAAACGGCCCGCCAATCAGCTAAGTCACTTTTGGTCCCTAGAGCGCGTAATTGGCCATTTAAAAATCCGACGCATTCGCCGGCAGAAACCGTCTTCTCCTGCCCCTTCGTTTGAGGATCGGAATATTCAAGGGAAAGGCTTCCTTCGTTGACACAAAATGTTTCCAAGAGGCCAATACTTCCCGATGAGGATTGTGCATGTAAGCTAGTTCGAATGAGGTAGGGATTATTTTTGTGAGAAGTCCCGGCCACTGCTCCAAATGACGGTTGAACTTCAGCGGTCACCAGTCCCCCCTGAGACGTGGCACGAATGTTTGGTGTTGTGAAAATAGAAGGACTTCCCTCTTTCCTGTGAACGGGAACGGACCATTCTGCTGCCCCAACTTGCAACGCTATAGAAACCCCTCCATCTTCCTTTTTACCCAACAGGACTTCAGAATATTCATGGATGGTGACCAAGCCTTGATTCTCGACTAGAATTTCTGCGACAGACTCTTCTGCGGTGCTAATAGCATCCCCAACAGCCAACTCGGATCGATAGTTAGGCGCATACCCCGGACCTTCATCCTTTCCAGGAGTCACGGTCACCACACCGCGCATCCCCGCAAGAATTATCTGTTTTGAGGAATGTTCTTGAGCAAAAACATTTGACTCTTGAATAACCAATACCCATGAAGGTCCAATAATTTGAAGAGCAACAAGAAAAGTCAACAGAACTTTGGAAAGAATCACCATAAAATTTATTCCTTCACTCCTTCATTCACCAACTTTATCCACGAACTCAAGAATGGAAAAGTGGGCTAGGCAGTAGTTTCGATTTTTAATGATTCCTATCTATACTCTAGGTATTTCTATCAAATTTGTAAACTTCATGTCCATTACACCAATGACCTACAATTTCACACTCACAATACTTCCTTCCCGTTCGTTCTTTGTCTTTCATCGCATAAAAATATCAAGGTATTTCTAGCTAAAATTTTATACTTAAAAACAATTTAATTGCAGGTATTAATATCCGATGAATCCTATTTTGGAGCACGACGGATCAAAGGGAAACGCGGTCGAGGGGCGTATGGCAAAACCATTGTCTTCGGGATTTTCCAACGGAATGGGCAGGTCTACAGTTTTGAAACCGACAAAGTACGGCATGTGGTCCGAATGCGAATTTCGATGGTCAAAAATCTCATTTAATTTTTCTGAAAATAAGTGCGTGAAAAATTAATATCCACAGTTTTGAAACCGACAAAGTACGGCATGTGGTCCGATTACCGAGATCTCCCCCCTATCGATTCTGAGGACCTCCGTTCATTTTCTAAGAATACTAATATTTACAAAAGGTTCTCAATGATCATCGGGCTTTTGCTCAGCTTTTTCTTGATAACGGGATGTGCTCAACAAACTCGATACAAGGAAACCCACGAAATTTCAAATCTGAAGGTGGTCTTTTTGGATAGTCAAAGCTTACAGGAGATGTGGGAATCTAAAACTGGACAACCGAGCACTCAATTCCAGCCTTGGTTACAAGGAGAGTTGGCAGCAGTCAAAACTGTTCGAGGATTCTACGATTTTTCAACCGAAACACTCTATTGTCCAAAATGGAACTACGAGGTGTGTGGGCATGAACTTCATCACGCCGCATTAGGCCATTTCCATCCCAACCATTAATCATAGACGGTTTCCTGGCTTTCCCCATTATCCTTTTCTTGAAGAATTAAGGGACTCTTTTAAAAAGGGTTTCAACTGATCATACGTTTGCTGAAGAAAAACGGCATCGTGGTCCCACGCTTGCATAAAAAGGGCAAACCGTGTCTTCTCATATTTTCCAGGCATCCAAGCCATGACAAAAAGGTTTCCCTCATCTGACCAATACAATTGTCCCACCGAGAACTTTTTCATTAAGGCATTTGTTACCAAATAACGAGATCCCACATCAGAATGAGGATTCGTTCCCGGAAACCCAGTTTGGAGTCGAATCCCACCAAAAGCATAGGCAATAAATAAATGAATTTTTGATTGATGTCTGGCACGAATTCCGCCTTCGACAAAATCACACTCGTAACCTAAAAACTCTAAATGTTCGATAAGAGGATCGTCTGAAGAAACAGGTTCTCCATAAGCGACTGTGCCCAGCAGAATAAAGAGAAGACTGAACGAAACTATTGTCTGGCCGGCTTTCCGCATAACAGGGTAATTGCACTTCATTCCCTTATTGGCATTTTCCACCATCGCTTCCCCCCTTCGATGACTGATTCCTCAAAAACTGGCTAACGGTTGACCGCTGACCTTAACTTCAGAAATTCAAGCCAGCATCTAAATTATCCACAAACAGGACCCATGGAAGGGTAATATTCGCTTCTTGTATATTGACAAATATACACTAATCTTTGTAAATCCTTGCTCTTATTGTAGGCATCACATTAATCTGATGTAAAATTTTTTCTCGAATATCCCCTCAATATTCATTACTCATCAAATTATTCGGATCACCAACTTTTCCACTATCACCCTTTCTCGAATAGGATGGGTCATGCGTTACCCCGGCTTTAAAATATTTCACGTTTTTTTCATATCACTTTTGAGCCTTGGCACAGCAGTGTTCGGCCCATCCCCAGCATGGGCTCAGCGTGGGGATGCGAATGTCCTTGCCGCTCGTGCAGCCATCGCCTACGACGATAAAAATTATAACGAGGCCATGGGCCTCCTGAATGAGGCATTAACGTTAGACCCCAAACACGAACGTAGCCTGTTCTATAAAGGATTAGTATATTTGGCTCAAGAAAAACCTCAGGAGGCCATTGCTCCCCTCGAAGGCGCCCGTGCGCTCAAACCGACCGATATGGATGTACAGCATCATCTGGGAGTCGCTTATTTTTCTGTCGGGGACTACGATAAAGCGAAAAGCTTGCTGGAACCGACGTTCGCGCAGACCCCTGATAGAGAAAATTTGGGTTATTATGTTGGATTTCTGCGTTACCGTGAGAAACAATACGGGGAAGCAGTCACCGCTTTTGATCAGAACCAGTCCCCTAATCCTGACATCCGACAATTAAACGGGTTTTATCGAGGTTTAGCACTGGGGGTATTAGGGTTACCAAGTGAAGCCTTAAGCGAGCTGGAACAAGTCCAACGCACGCAAACCATTTCCCCCCTCACACAGGCTTCCGTTCGCATTCGCGAAGCTCTCTCTGCTGGCCAAATCTTCGGTACGCAAAAACGATTTCGTCTCCAAATTAGCGTAGGGGGATTTTACGACAACAATGTTAAAATCAATCCAGACTCGGTTGGCACCATTCCCGTCCTTAATCCGCCTAACGATCCCAATGTGATCATCAGAAATTTACGGGACCGAGATACCAATGCGCCTGGATTCATCGGCTCATTACGAGCGGATTATTCATTCTTGAGAAATGGGCCATTCGAAGCCACTGCTACCTACTCGTTTCTCCAAACCCTCCATGGGAAAGGATTTGATGAATTTAACATTCAGAACCACTTGGTAGGTTTGTCAGGATTTTATCGTGGAGTAGCCGGCAACCTACCCTTTCAATTGGGAGTTCAGTACACCTATGATTATCTTTTTTTAGACGGCAATGGGTTTCTTTCACGACATACTCCAACGCTGAGCGCAACATTCATTGAGCCAACTTTCTCCCTCCCGTTTGTGGGAGTAGTAGGAAATCTCACCACCGCACTTTACCGTTATCAAATCCAAACATTTTTTCGGGAAATTGGGAATACTGATCCGCGATTTCGTGGCGACTTAAGGGATGGCTACAACAACACGCTCGGCCTCCTCCATGCATTCCGATTATTTGATGATCGCCTTATCCTCCGAATCGGGTATCAATATGATAACGAGAGCACAGATGGAGTCGCATTTTCCTACAGAGGGGATCGCCTGCTCACAGGAGGACAAATCCAACTTCCTTGGGGAAACATGACATTGCGATACGATTATGATATCCATTGGCGGGATTATAAAAACAATCAAACGACCCTCATATTCACTGACCGCAACGGAAGACTTACAGAAAGAGATGACCGCCAGCAAACACATCTCGTCCAACTGACAAAACCGCTTCCATACAATTTGTCCCTCACAGCTCAATACCAAGGAATTCGGAACAAGTCCGATATCCCGGTGTACGATTATTCAAAAAGTGTAGGAACACTCATTCTTACTTGGACGTACTAATTCCTCTCAGGCAAGGCGGAGAAAAAAATCCCCAACCCACATTCAACTTATCTATCCTCCTCCGATTAAGGCCCATTCAGGTAGCCCAATTATCTGAGAGCACTTCAAAATACGGGAAGTGTCCAACAAGTGGTTACTGAACCTTCGATACTTCCTCTCTCATCTTCCAGTTCAACCGGACTGTGGGCTTGGCCGTTGGAAACACCAAAAGCCATAACATTAAGAGCACACCGTCTTTCAAGGAAGCTTCTCTATTTAGGGAGGCCTCTTTTGTGTATCACCATTCGATGTCCCAAGAGCCAGAGACTCACCGGAATTCCAATCCAGATCAATTCACTGAGCAGCACACCAAGCCCCCAGAAAGATACAAACTGTGAAAACCCTATGGGAGAAACGGTAATGGGCCGCCAAGGCAAGAAATAGCGGGTCGGATCAAAGGGCGAAAAAAAGGCAATACCTAAGCCCCCGTCCGTTAAAGCATCCAAAAGACCATGAGACGCTGTGACCAGCCCAAAATAGACGGCTAATACTCCATAGTGTTTACTCCAAACAGACATGTGCGGAACCATTATCTTTGCGGCCACGATTCCTAACAGCAAGGCAAACATGATGGAATGCGTCATACCTCGATGCCCCCACACATGCTCATAGGGAATTCCCATCCATAGTCCGACTACATCTACATCAGGCACCACACAACACCCCACCGTTAACATCCAAAATCTCGTGGTGCCCCACCCCGCATTCATCGTTTTGCCCATAGCATAGGCCACCGCAAAATGTCCAAAGGCTGAGGCCATCTATGTTCTCTTTATTTTCCTTCTTGATATCATTGCAACAATGATTCAGTTTGTCGTAAGGGGAAATTCTGGACTCTAGCTGTTTGAAGATTCTATCGAATGAGTCATCCAAACATCTTGTCAATCATGATCGCCCGCTTTTTTTCAACAATCATTGTCTTCCTCAGCCTGAGTTTCACTGCTTCTTTTGGGTGTTCGCCGGTTTCCCCCAACCATCCCGACATCTCTCAAGCTTCAGCCGACTCTCCCCAGGAACCAGATCCTACTAGAAATCATTCATGGCACCGTACGTCGCAATATCTCACGATGCGAGATGGTGTCAAGATCGCCGTAGACCTGTACCTGCCTGACAATCTCAAGCCAGGCCAACGGATCCCAACCATCTTGCACCAGACACGCTATTGGCGATCGTTTGAATATCGGTGGCTTATCTCGTTGTTTAAAGAGGATCGTCCTCGGGGGATCATCGGGAATTATGCAGAACGATTCCTCCAACAGGGCTATGCCTGGGTCGATGTCGATGTGCGAGGTTCAGGTGCTTCATTTGGCACACGCCCCATTGCCTGGGCTCCTGCCGAGATCAAAGACGGTGCTGAAATTGTTGATTGGATTATTGCCCAATCCTGGTCCAACGGAAAGGTTGGAGCCATGGGCATTTCGTATAGCGGAGGGACGGGCGAAATGTTGCTCGTGAATCAACATCCGGCAGTCAAAGCCGTGGCTCCTATGTTTGCGGGATTCGATCTGTATTCTGAAATTGCATTTCCCGGCGGCATCCACTTGAAGTGGTTCACCGAAACCTGGACCTATATCAATAATCGTCTGGACCAGAACCAACTTCCGTTCGCCGGATGGATGGGAAATCTCCTTGTCCGTGGCGTACATCCGGTCGATGGGGACACCGACCGCCGACTGCTCTCCATGGCAGTCAGAGAACATGAAAACAATTGGAGCCCATTCAAAGAAGCCTCAGGACTGATCTTTCGTGACGATTCACCGCCTTCCCACCAGGCTCTCAACATCGATGCCTTAAGTACCCAAACCTATACAGAAAAAATCGAAAAATCTGGCGCCGCAATCTATAGCTATAGCGGCTGGTTCGATGGAGGGTATGCCTTAGCGGCGATTAAGCGGCACCTTGACCACCACAATGCCGGCAACAAATTAATTTTAGGCCCATGGGATCACGGGGGAAAGCGCACGATTAGTCCGTATGCGACAGGCCCGGCCAAATTTGACCATGCACAAGAATTACTACGGTTTTTCGATCGATACCTAAAGAACACGCCAACTGATGCCCGCCAAGAAGACCCTGTCAAGTATTACACCATGGGAGCGGAACGATGGAACACAGCAACACAGTGGCCTCCACCATCTACATCTACCTCATTCTATTTCCGCATGAACAACCAACTGTCGAATGAAGAACCCCAGAAGGAATCCTCCCCAGACCGGTATCACGTGGACCCCACAGCAGGAACCGGTTCACATTCACGATGGAAAACGTTAGTCGGTATCTCCTTGAACGATCCATATCCGAACCGTAAAGAACAAGATACGAAGCTCTTACTTTATACATCCGATCCCCTTCCGGACGATCTCGAAGTCACCGGGCACCCCGTAGCGACAGTCTTCCTCTCGGCCAATGCCACCGATACGACTCTGTTTGTGTATCTAGAGGATGTCACACCGGAAGGCGAGGTGCATTATGTGACGGAAGGGGAATTGCGAGCCCTACACCGAAATTGGCAACCTGTCGAATCATCCACACGTACAATGCTCTCCATTCCTCAACGGACCTATCGGCGAGCCGACGCTTCGCCGCTACCTCCAGGTAAAGTCGTCCCGCTGACCTTGGACCTCCTCCCCGTTTCGTATCAATTCAAAAAAGGTCACCATATTCGCGTGGCCCTGGCAGGAGCCGACCAAGACCACTTTCAATTCCTGAACAGTTCACCACCAACCTGGCACATCTGGCATACCCTCGAACGTCCCTCTCGAATTGATCTCCCCATAGTACGTTGACACGGAGGAGCCTTCTCATAAGCACCCCAGAAAAATGCAGCAGGAAGTCCTGACATGCCTTGATTTTCCTGAAAATTTCTCCCCGACAAACTTGAAAAGGGAAAAAATGAGGTATAGTAATTTTATGGCCGTATCATCCAAGAAACCGGCCCGCAAGCGGTTCCGCCAAAGAAAAACGCGCACGCGGCGACAGTTCCTGACAACCCTTTTAAGGATCGGACGCAGTGGATGGAATACATCTAGGGCCATGCTAGGAGCGATCATAAGTGCGCCACCACTATTACAAGCCATTATCATCCCTTCCTTTCTGTTGATTGCCTGGCTCGGTCTGAATTGGACCTTTCATGCATTTCATAAACCAACAGAAATCCTCTTTCCGTTAGAGGATTCTCTTGACAAACATCCCATCGAGACCTGGAAAGAATATGAATCCCTGTTTCGGGAGCATGCAACAGCTACCATCACCCCAGAATTTTTGGCGGCATTGGCTCAAGTCGAAGGAGGTGGTAATCCGGTGGCACGAACCTACTGGCGATGGCAATGGTCCTGGAATCCATTGGAATGGTATCGGCCGGCCTCCAGCGCCGTGGGCATGTTCCAGATCACGGATGGGACTTTTGACGAAGCCAAACGCTATTGTATTCACGACCATGAGGTTGTCAAAGACGGTCCTTGGCACGACTGGGAATCATGCTGGTTCAACGGTCTCTATACACGAATCTTCCCGAGCCATGCCATCGAGTTGACCGCCGCCCTCCTTGATCGTAAGGTCACACAAACCACCAAATCAGGCAGTTCAGCTACACTCAAGCAGAAGCAAGAACTAGCCGCAGTCATTCACCTTTGTGGAGCTGGAGCCGGCCAGATATATGCTGCACGCAAATTCCGGTTGACCCGAAAGCAGCGATGCGGGGACCACCAGGTTAAAGATTACTTGGCACGGATCAATGCTTTGAAGCGGAAGTTTGCCAACCCAACGGCCAGAGACAACACCTTTCGACAGGCTCGCTAGTCTCCCTGGAATTCATGGATTCTTTGATTCGCCTTATTGCTGAACCTGCTGTTGTACGACATGAGCGTTAGCATGAACTCCTGGTCTCGGGTTAATCAAGAAGACACCATCACGAACGGTGAGGAGCACCGCCGAAACGCGGGTGTCGGCATGAACAAGGCGATTCAGCTCTTGAATGGCTACGGTATTGGAATCTGAGGCAGGGCTCTTTACCACTTCCCCACTCCATAACACGTTATCGATCAAGATGACCCCTGTCGGTGCGATAAGGTCCATGGCTCTTTGATAATATTTGACATAATTGGCTTTATCCGCATCGATAAAAATTAGATCGAACGAACCAGTCACATTTGCAAGAGTCTCCAGGGCGGGGGCTAAACGAAGATGAATTTTCGACCCATGCGGACTTTCCGCCCAATACCTTTTGGCCAAAGCCGTGGACTCCGGATCAATGTCGCACGTGATAACCTCTCCTTTTTCAGGAAGACTCTCCGCAAAACACAAAGCGCTATAGCCCGTAAACGTCCCAATTTCTAAAATACGCTTAGCGCACACCGTCATCGCCATCACCTTTAAAAATGCCCCTTCTAATGGCCCCACAACCATCTGAGGAATATCCATGGTGCGGTAGGTTTCTTCTCGCAACCGTCGACAGACTTCCGACTCCGTCATCGAATGGGCCTCTGCGTAAGCCTCAACTTCTGGCAACACCAATGACTTCATAAACCCCCCTCATTCATGTTATTGAAGATGCCAATTGAACATTGTCTCCACCAACCGGATAAAAAAGCAACCATATTTAGGGGGTCAGACTCGAATTTATAAGACCCTTGGCCAATCCACCATCAGAACTTTAAGGCGAGTCTGACTTTTAATAATATTGCAAAGAACTGAACTGCTAACGTACAGTAAGGACGGCCTAAATCTAGCGGACCTCATTATGGAAAAGCGCCCAATGACAACGCCAGCTTCACTCAATGCACTCAAAACCAAGCTTCGAAAGATTCATCATATTCGTGACGCGGCAGCCGTACTCTCATGGGATCAAGAAACCTATATGCCAGCGGGAAGTGGTAGAATTCGGGCAGAACAGTTGGCAACCCTACAAATGGTAGCGCACAACCAATTTGTGTCTTCTGAAGTTGAAACACTGCTTGGCTCCTTCGTCGACATCCAAACGGGAATCCTTTTGCCGGAACAACAGACCACACTTGATGATTCTTCGCAGGCTTTACTACGGGAAACCTGGCGTGACTTCTCCCGAGCAAAAAAACTGCCTTCGGATTTTGTGCATGAATTGGAACGAGAAATTTCTCTTGCCCAACAAGTCTGGGCGGAAGCCAGGAAAACCAACGATTTTCAATTTTTCCTCCCGAACTTGGAACGAATGGTGACCCTCAAACGACGAGAAGCCGATTATTTGGGCTACACCGACTCACCTTATAATGCATTACTCGACAGCTTTGAACCAGGAGCGACTTTAAACCAACTCCGTCCATTGTTTGCCGAATTGCGCACACACTTGATTCGGCTACTTGACCTAGTTCGACATTCTCCGGTTCAACCCAATGTCAGCCTCCTGACCCAGTCGTATGACACGGAGAAACAAGTTGAATTTGGCCGTTTCGTCCTCAAGCAAATGGGATACGATTTTCAACGGGGGCGTCTAGACCTTTCTGAGCACCCATTTACCACCTCCTTCCATCCAACCGATTCACGTGTCACAACACGAGTGTTCGAAAAGGACCTGCCTTCATGCCTGTTCAGTTGCATCCACGAAGGCGGACATGGGCTGTACGAACAAGGATTATCTGCGCAACATTATGGAACCCCTCTTGCTGAAGCTACTTCCTTGGGTATTCATGAAAGCCAGTCGCGGCTGTGGGAAAATTGTGTAGGACGTTCACGGGAGTTTTGGGAGTATGGCTATCCGAAGCTTCAAGATGTCTTTCCCCAACAACTTGACGGCGTTGCGTTGGATGAATTTTATGTGGCCATCAATCGCGTCCAGCCATCATACATCCGAGTCGAAGCCGACGAGCTCACCTACAATCTCCATATCATGGTTCGTTTCGAGATTGAGATAGAAATCATTGAAGGCCGAATTCACGTAGACGAATTGCCAGACATCTGGAATGCCAAAATGCAAGAGTATTTAGGAATTACGCCGAGTAGCGACAAAGAAGGGGTGTTGCAAGACGTCCATTGGTCCTTTGGCGCGTTTGGATATTTCCCTACCTACACCCTGGGAAATCTTTATGCATCTATGCTCTTTCATCAAGCTAAGATCGATATTCCAAATCTTCTGGGAAATATAGCCGAGGGAAATTTCATGCCATTAAAACAATGGCTCAATGATCGTATCCACCAATGGGGGCGGCACTATTCTGCCAATGAACTTATTCAACGAGTCACAAACAACGTGCTGACCTCAAAATCGTTTATCCAAGACCTTGAAGAAAAATTCAGCAAACTGTATCAATTCCCGACATAGTTCGAAATCCGCAGTCAATCCGAATCAACCTGTTTTACTGGCCTATTGCCCGTTATAGGCCAAATCCCTCGACAGCTGGTTGAAAGACTCTCTGCCTCCTTAAGTTTCTCTCATTATTTTTTAATGGGATTGCTGACGGAGGGGCAAAAGTCCCACACCTCCAACGCTCGGCAACGTCTGCTAATTTTTCTTTTTAACAAAGGAGTAACAATTATGCCTTTTACATTTAAACCACTGTCCACCCTGATGCTTGCTCTATGCCTGTCGTTGGGGTTATTTCTTCCGGTTTCAGGGGCTATGGCTGCCATGAAAGCTGATCTGAATGCCGCAACGATAGAACAGCTGGAAGCCGTCAAAGGTATCGGCCACGATACGGCTCAAAAGATTTTAGACTACAAAAAAGAACATGGGAAATTTACTTCCATGGATCAACTACAGTCTGTAAACGGTGTAGGAAAAGTGCGGTTGGAAGCTTTGAATGCCGCTTTTATGATGGAACCGACCACAAAAGGCGAGAAGAAAACCTCGACAAAATAAATCAGGGCTCAGTGGCCGTTTCCCTTTATTGGGAAGAAAGGGAAACGGCCCGACCCTTGTCTTTCGATCATTCCTCTGTATTTTTCACTGGCTACTTTTAACTTTTTAGTACCCCATCGCCGCATTCAATTTTTTAGCTTGGGAAGCTGAAAGGGTAAAAGCTTCGGTTGTCTCGACACGAGAGGGCACCAGCATAATGGTGTGAAACGAAATATCACGAATGGCCAGTTTTTGTTCAGGATTATCCGCGGGACTGAGTTCCACCGCCTCCACAGAACTCATAATCTGGCTGGTGTCTTGTGGACCGTAGGTATCCACCACCGTACGAATAATTTCCATAGTTTGTTCATTAGGTTCTTGGCCATCTACGATCTTATCAATAAGCTCCACAACCACTTCGGCATCACCAATCACATCAAAGTTCTGGATCCGTTCTTTCCGACGCAAAAACAGCAAATCATTATCCACATCCTTGCTAAACGCCCCATAGGGGAAACGAACAAATTCCCAATGTAATCCTTTAAGACCTTTCCCCAACATTTGCAATTCCGCCAGAAATAACAACTGTTGGAGTTTCACATCACTCATCAGTCCGCCAGCATTTTCCATCGTCTCGATTAAGTGCAGCGTATAAATCAAAAATGCTCGATCGCTAGTCACTTCTACGGGTTTTCTCATACAAACTCCACAAGATTTTTAGCACATGACTTTCAAAAAAATATCCTTGACCCGATTGCGCACTTGGGGTTTAATAGCCTTTCCCCTTGTCACGGATCTTTCTACCATGCCTAAACTCTTCAAAGAACTCGAACTCCTCAAAAATCATCTCGCCAAACACGGCCTCAAGCTGACCAGGCAACGAGAACTCATTCTGACTACCTTCTTGAAAATGGAACATGTCACAGCCGAGCAGTTATATCATATCTTAGCCAAAAAAGACCCCCATATCGGCCTGGCTACCATCTATCGGACCCTCAAACTCTTTTGCGAAACTGGACTAGCCCAGGAACGCCATTTCGGAACCCAAACCCAGTTCGATAACGTGGCCCACAAAGGTCATCACGACCATTTGATCTGCACGGGATGTGGGAAAATAGTGGAATTTAACAATTGCCAAATTGAAGACCTTCAAGAAGCTGTCGCCCGAAAAAACGGCTTCACCATCGAAACCCACAAGCTCGAACTCTACGGTCTCTGCGCAAATTGTCAGCCCGCCTAGTCTATTTTATTAATACTCTCGTTTCTGAACTCATGCAATCTTGCCCCATGCCAGGGGGCCATAGTAAAGTGTCCATTATGGAAATATTTAACCAAACCCCCAAAAAATTCCTTATTATGCGCTATTTTTCAATGCTTTTATCGTTTTTGTTTTTGACTGTTGGAGGACAACAAATTTCAGAGGTGTATGCAGGAGAGTCAGTTGTCGTCTATTCAGGACGGGCCGAACGCTTGATCAAACCGGTGTTGGATCATTTTCAGGAAACAACCGGGACGACTATACAACTGCTCACATCAGGCAGTACCGAATTGGTGAATCGGTTACGTGCCGAAAAATCACGAACTCCCGCTGATGTCTTTATTACCAATGAAGCCGGAGGGTTAGAATTGGCGCGACAGCTCCAATTGCTCCAACCCATTAGTCTCCCTGCGGTAGAGACAACGATTCCTGCACCATTTCGGGCACCCGATAATAGTTGGATCGGCCTATCTGGTCGGATCTGGACGATTGTCTACAACACGACCACAGTTGATCCATCGACTATTCACTCCTTATTAGATCTTGCCAAGCCAGCCTGGAAAGGAAAATTAGCCATTCCGAGCGCCAACAATGAATATCTTCAAGATGGTGCCGCAATAGTGCTTGCCGCAAAAGGGAAAAAGACCGTCGATGCCTTTTTACAAGGCATTCGCGACAATGCCGGAAACGAAGTCTATGGGAAAAATCGACAGATTGTGGATGCCGTGGCCAAAGGGAAAGTGTCGGTGGGTATCGTGAATCACTATTACATTTTTCGCCATTTAGCCAATGATCCTCAGGCCCCCATTGCCCCTCTGATCACCGATCAAGACCCGGATGCCATGGGAGCGATCATGAACGTAGCGGGAGTCGGCCTCACCGCCCATGCGAAACATCTCTCGGCGGCCAATAAACTTATTGCATTTCTGATGTCCCCGACCGGGCAGGAAATGTTCGCCCATATCAATAAAGAATATCCGGTGAATTCAGCCGTGAATGCGGACCCGGAACTTCCACCTTTCTCTTCTTTTCGGGCCTCAACCATTCCTCTTACGCGCTTAGCCGAGCTGCGTGACCCTATCATTAAAGCGATCCAGCGTTTGGGGCTTCGCTAAGCCCAGAGGTACTCCGGAATGGTTCGCCATGCCCGGCTGACTCCGCTTTCGTTTTTGGGCATCAGTATCGCTATCTTCTTGACCTTTCCGCTCCTCTACGTCACCTATTCTGCCTTCTCTGGCGATCTTTCCCAAGCTGGAAGTTTGTGGAACACTCGCCTTCCTGAATTGTTGACCAATACCATCTCCCTGGCCCTAGGGGTTTCATTGGCTACCTTAACTCTGGGAGTCTCCACCGCCTGGGTGATCACACGCTATCAGTTTTGGGGACGCGCATTCTGGGACTGGGGCTTTGTGTTACCCTTGGCCATTCCGTCCTTTGTCCTTGCCTATATCTATACCTATTTACTGGATACTGCCGGACCGGTTGAACAGATTTGGCAAGGGCTGACAAACTCCGATGGCCATATTCCCTCTCCCTTTAGCTTTACTGGCGCGTTAGTAGTAATGACATTAAATACCTTCCCTTATGTGTATCTTTTGGCACGAGCCGCCTTTCAAAATTTCAACCTGTCGTTTGAGGAAGCGGCTCAAGCAACCGGCGCCACCCGATGGGAAATTTTCTGGCGCGTCTCTCTCCCCCTTATCCGCCCGGCATTGGTGGCCAGCATGTTTCTGGTAGTCCTCTACGTTGTGTCGGACTTTGGTGGTGTTTCCCTCTTGCGTTTTCAAACATTTACCTATGCCATTTACCAACAAATCACGGGACGGTTTGATTACCAAACTGCGGCACTGCTTAGTCTGTTATTGGTATCTTTTGCCTTAGTGTTTTTATTCGCCGAACGGTGGTTCAGAAAACAAAGCCGATTCTACCAGACATCCGGCAAAGTTCGAACGGCTACCCCAAAACCCTGTTCATTTATGGGAGGTATGACCATTAACCTCTTTTTTATGATCATTTTTATGGCCGCATTCGGACTGCCCATCTGTCTGCTTATTCAATGGACCTTCACGGGTTGGGCGAACGGAGAAATCGGGAGCTCTTTCGGTACATATATCCTTAATAGTGTCATTCTGTCGGCCGCGGCTGCCACAGTCGCGCTTGTACTTGGCACACCTCTCGCGTACTTAGCCTCTCGTATGCCTTCGAGATTGCACGTCGCATGCTTGCAAGGAGCGTATATTGGCTACGCCCTTCCAGGACCTGTGGCAGCACTCACGCTCCTGATCTTGTTTACCGATATGATTCCTTTTCTCTATGGGACCGTCTTTGTCCTTATTTTGGCCTATCTCATCCATTATTTACCTGCGGGACTTCAAGCGATGGAATCAGCATTACAACAGGTCAACCCCAATTTAGAAGAAGCCGCCCGCAATCTTGGCGCGAAGGGAATTCGGACGTTCATACAAGTGACGTTCCCTTTAGTTCGAAAAGGGTTTCTGGGAGCGTGGTTACTCATGTTTGTCCTTTGCATGAAAGAATTGCCGGCCACCTTGCTGCTACGTCCCATTGGCTTTGATACCTTGGCCGTACGAATTTGGCTAGAAGCAAGCGAAGAGCTGTATCAGCTTGCGGCTCCACCTGCCTTACTCATCGTGCTCCTCACGATTCCTGCCGTCTTTCTGTTATCCAAAAAGAATTGGCAGACAGGATAAGGCTCAGTACAATAGGCCCAACAAGTTTGGATGGCTCTTTTCCTGAACACTCGACACATGGACGCTCAACCCTTCTCATCAAATGCTACTTCTTCCAAACCGATGTTGGAGTTACTCAACATCACCTGCGAATACGAAGCCGATGTCCCGGCGGTTCGCAAACTCTCTTTGAATCTTCAGGCTGGAAGTATTTTGTGCCTCTTAGGGCCTTCGGGTTGCGGAAAAACGACCACACTGCGAGCTATCGCCGGTTTTGAAAAAATATCTGCAGGAGAAATTCGTTTGCAGGGGAAGGTTCTGGCTTCTCCCTCTAGTCATGTACCCCCAGAACAACGGCGAGTCGGGATGGTCTTTCAAGAATATGCCCTGTTTCCACATATGTCCGTCGAGGACAACGTAGCATTTGGGCTATATCATTGGAAGGCTGCCGATCGGAGAGCCAGAGTGCAGACATTATTGGAACTGGTCGGCCTCCCCGATCTCGACCATCGCTATCCACACGAACTCTCGGGAGGCCAACAGCAACGGGTGGCCATTGCACGGGCTCTGGCACCGAATCCCCTTATGCTTTTACTGGATGAACCGTTTAGTAATCTAGATCCTGACATGACGATTAAAATGCGAAAAGAGCTCTATCGCGTCTTACGCCAAACCCGGACAACCGCGATCTTGGTCACACATGACCATGAAGAAGCCTTTGCCATGGCTGATCGAGTGGCCGTCATGCATGAGGGGGAGCTGGTACAATGTGATACACCGGAGACCATTTATCAACAGCCGTCATGTTCCTTCGTGGCAGAATTTATCGGACAGGCCAATACCATCCCAGGCATTGTCCACAATGGGCAGATTGAGACAGAAATCGGGACATTCCCCAACGAATCGACTTTTCCCACCGCCAGCCGTGTATTAGTGATGATTCGTCCCAACGACATTCAATTTACCCCTTCAGAATCGGGGCCTGGACGCATCGAAAGTCGACAATTTCAAGGGTCTCAAACCCTCTATTCCATTCGCTTAACATCCGGTCAACTCATTCACTGCTGCATGTTGCCTATTCCCGTGTATAATATAGAACAATCAGTGATCGTCCATGTTACGACCTCACAGACCATTCTCTTTCCACAACCCGCTCTACCGTAGAGTGAAAGGAGGTTTTCTATATGACAGCTCCACACCGCAAACACGGCTTTCGATTGTTTCCGCTTTATGTTGGAATCCTCGGCCTAGTCTTGGGATTTCCCATGTTGACCCTCGCCAGTGGGTATGGCCATGGGAAAAGTCATCCCACAACCGGAACCTCCTCCCCCCATCATGGATCTGGAATGATGGGACATGGAAGCAGTATGCATGGAGGACATGGGATGAAAGGGGGCATGGGGGGAAGCCATGGGCCGCATCAAAGCGCCTCCACATTCATCGATCATATTCTGAAATTTAAAGACGGCATGGGCATGACTGATGACCAGGTCACGAAGCTCCAAGCCATTAAAACAGAATTTGAAAAAACCAAGATCACCATGAAAGCAGATATCCAATTAACCAGCGTGGACTTGCATGATTTATTACGGGATGACAAAGGTGCCCTCAATGACGTCGAAGCCAAGTTAAAAAGTTTGTACGAAAAACGAGCCGATTTATACCTGGCGTCGGTAAAATCAACCAGAGAGGCCAAAGCGGTATTGACGGATGAACAACGCGCACGGATGAAAACAGTCCATGATCGGATCAATGCGTATAAAGATTCAGGAATGGGTGCTCATGGCCACCCGGGCGGGTATAAACACCACGGCAAAGAACAAAAAAGTTAGAGCAAATTATTAAACTGCTGGCTTTATAAAAAAGGGAGCGTGAAAGCTCCCTTTTTTATTCCGCAGCCGGAAACATCTTCTGGCACTGGCAGCAAGGGCCAATTACCATCGCACCACTCGCAGGAAACGCGAATAGCCTCGCCATCGACATGGGTCTTTGTGAATCGCCGCCCGGTACTGCTTGCGGGCTTCCGACCATCTCCCTTGTCGTTCTTCATAAGCACCTTTCATGAGGTAAAAACTGCTCCACTCACGATCGAGCGCATGTTGCTGCTCCTGGTAGAGCGTAGAACGGTTCTGCACATGGGTAAGAAACCGTTCGCGACTCTGAAGAACTTTCTCTTGATAAACATCACAACCGATTGGAAAATCCTCTTCTATAGGAGGCTGTTGAAATTTATGGACCAAGACACAATCGATGCATTCGAATGACGTGACTGCATACAGCCGCAGGATTAAATCCGAGTCTTCAGAGACCCATAATCTGGGATCAAATCCTCCGATCTGATCAACTAACGCTCGAGAAACGATCGTGGTCGATAATAATGGGGCATGCCCTCCCGTAAAAACCTGGTGAAAGACATCTTGACTCTGTCCGGCTTTGGCGTGCTGGATCACTCGTCCGTCTGGAGCCAAGACTATATAATCAGAATGAACCAAGCCTGGAGGATTAGTTCTTCCAAAAACCATCATTTGTCTTTCGAGTTTTTCCGGTAACCAGACATCGTCACAGTCCAAAAAAGCAATAAATGCCCCAAACGCGGATTGTATCCCAGCATTTCTCGCCTGAGCAGGCCCCGTATGGTCTTGGAAAAGACAACGAATCTTCGATTGAGTCCCAAGCTGATCGAGTAGGCTCTTCGTGTCATCCGTTGATCCATCATCCACAATAACAATCTCAAAATCCTGCCATGTTTGGGCCAGCACACTGTCCACCGCCCTGGCAAGAAAAGGCGCCCCGTTAAAAACCGGAACGACGATACTCACGAGTGGATCGTTTTTCATCATCACATGACCACTAATTGAGTTTCTGGGAAACACCATCATCCCGTTGGTTGACGCTACTACTATACCTGAAGGCTGCTGATGACTCACACACATCCGCCTTTTGGTACGCCAAAAAAAGGGCCCACAAGGGCCCCTTTTTACTTCGGTCATTCCTAAAGGTGAAAATTAGGATGAGGCTAGTGTTTCAGCCATCATTTGCTGTTTGACTTGATCTGGAAATAGCGCTGAATCAAAGAACAAACGAGCGCGTTTAACCTTGTCTCCTTCAAATTCCATGATCTCGACCATCGGAATGGTTTTTTGAAACGGAGCCATGACCTTCCAATCAAAGATATGTACAAGGGTATTCCCCTCACTCACGACTTCACAATTCTCGGTTGAATGCTCAAAGGCACATTCCCTCATAAATTCTAAGGCCTCATTGGCATTTCGCATTGCCATCATGGGGCCGGTAAAGGTGTAGTCGTCGTGGATACAGGCTCGAAACGTTGATTCATCCTTTTCCTGCCAAGCTTTGGTCATGCGTTTGGCTACGTCGATCATCGTGCTCATAGATGCCCTCCTTTGAGAAATATGGTATGAATGGACGGAAACGTTAGTCGCCAACTGGATTTTGCGTTTTTCCCGAGAGCAACTAACATGGCGATGTTTCTTTGGTCCCGCGTGGAGATCCTTTAATTACTTTTAATTTGCAAGTAATAAATGTATAATACATAAAACACTTTTGTAATGCAAGTAATTTTTGGTTAAAAAAATGCCTGAAAAAACAGCTCATTATAGCCGGTCCACCTGTCCCTTGGCCTGTGCTCTGGATCTCATTGGTGATCATTGGACCATATTAATCATTCGAGATTTGATGTTTTTAGGTCGGCACGAATACAAGGATATGCTGAATGGGGAAGAAGGAATTTCCACCAATATCCTCTCGGACCGATTGAAAAAACTTGAGGAGAACGGGATCATTGATTCAATTCCCCATCCAGACAGTGGCAGGAGAAAACTTTATTATTTACTTCCCAAAGGAAAAGATTTGATTCATGTGCTCACCTATCTGGCCCGATGGTCGGACCGACATCTTCATGACGTCGTCGATATTCCACATGAAAAACGCGCCCTGCTCCTGAAGGCTCCGGAGAAACTCATCGAAATCGTGCTGCACGATTTACAAGAATGGGAAGACAACTTTCTCCATCCTTCCCTAAAGCATTGACAGACTGAACTCGTAAAGGAGTGATAGACATGAATATGATTGCCGTCTATGTGACCGCAGCTGTGGCCGAAATCGGCGGGTGTTTTGCCTTTTGGTATTGGCTGAGAAATGAAGGACCAATCTGGTTGAGTGTGGCAGGCATGGCAAGTCTGGTGATCTTTGCGCTCATTCTCACCCGTTCCGAAATCGGGTTTGCTGGACGTACCTACGCGGCCTACGGGGGAGTGTATATTACTGCCTCGCTGCTTTGGCTTGTCGTCGTGGAGAATGTGATTCCAGACCGATGGGATCTTATTGGCGCGGGAATGTGTTTGATGGGTGCAAGCCTAATCCTCTGGGGCCCACGCCCATTGATGCAGTAACCTGGGATTAAATGTAAAAATTCTATAACTTTGTGAATGGCGTCCCAGGTGTCTCATCCAAATCTGTTTCTTCATAAAGCATCACGTAGGCTTGAACCCAGGCCCGTATAGGCCCATCAACGGACTGACTGCAAACGCCCCAACGCAGTCATTTTCTGCTGAATTCCAGAAATGAAAATTACACTACTAGCTGACCATAAGGAGGTATTACCCATCCTCACTGCTTGGTTCCTCAAAGAGTGGGAGCCGTACTATGGGGTGGATGGACCTGGAGACGCACAGGCAGATCTGAAGGCTCGCTGCAATAATGAAGAGATTCCTATTGCTCTGGTAGCTATCGAGGGTGATCAGATATGCGGAACGATTGCCCTGGATCTCGATGTCACCACTAATCTGACACCTTCGGTAGTTGGCTTACTAGTAGACCATGCCTATCGAAAAAGGGGTATCGGGGCTGCCCTCATTAAATCGGCTGAAGAGCACGCGCGCATGCTAGGTTACTGTCGCATCTACATGAGCACAGCTGTTTTGGGTGATCTACTTGAACGAATGGGGTGGAGAAAGTTGAGAGAAGTCCAGTTTTTGAATGCTGAATGGGGTCTGATTTATGAACGGGACCTTTGACAATTAATCATTTCGAGCCCGCTACCAGCCGGCTCCAAACCCAGGCTGTGTGAAAACTCCGAATTTTCTGAAATCGAGGGTGCCTGACCTCTTTCTTAGACAGAGATCGTGGCAAATAGGCGATCCTCGAAAAAAAATTTTAGATCAAATTTTTCTACGGGGTTTTTACACAGTCTGAGTCGGGAGCGGTCCTTGGTATTTATCGAGTGGTTGGGTGACAGCAATGTCACCTACCTACTCGATAATCCCTGCCGGAAGGAAAACTGGCCACAACTTGACCCTTCCGTCTCACCCTATCGCACATGGCAGCCCGGGGAGTATCATGTATGAAGAAGACTTTTTTTCATTCTCTACAAAAATAGTGTTTTCACATTAATGGAGGCCATATCATGATGATTAAAGGGATAAAGAAGTTTCGATTAATTCTTCTGACTTTAGGCTTCGTCGCTCCGGGGCTTTTGTTCTTGGCATTTCCCGGGTTGGTCTTGGCTGATTCGGGTAAGACAAAAGTGCTGTATCACGTGGATGGGAAAGACCCAGAGGTTGCAAAGTATGCTATGGCGTTAATTGATAAACACATTGAAGCGGAAGGGGGACCTGATAAAATTGATATCGTGTTGGTGGTCCATGGACCAGCTTTGAAGTTATTTGAAAAAGAAACAGTAGATCCTCAACTTCGGGATAAATTGAAAGTCGTTATCGACAAAGGTGCGCAAGCCGAAATGTGCCAAGTTTCGATGAAATTGTTTGGAACGCCCCTGGAAAAATTGGTGGCAGGGTTTAAGCCCACCGAGCATCCGGTGGCGGTTAAGCGCATTGCGGATCTGCAAAAGGAAGGGTATTTATATATCAAACCATAAGTCTGGCTTTCACTTAGGTCCGCGCGTTGTTCAGCGGTAAAATCAATGCGAGTTCGGTGTTTCATCGCTACACTCCATCTTGAGAAAATACGATACAGTGTTGCGTCGATCAATTGAACTCACAGCCGAATGCGGACTTTTTGAGAGCTAAAGGTTGAGGATAATCGAACCTCTGATTCGGAATAGAGCACGTTTTTATCTGACCATATCTGTTAAATCAGGGTTTGACCATTACATCTAGTGGTCTAATTTCAGGCGAGCCTGAAGACCAGAGGAAACTCTAACCTTTCCCTGATCATCGACAATAACCCCTTCCACATCGGCTAAGGATTCGATGAGGGCCATGCCTTTTTCTGGGCCCATGATGAAGATACCCGTGTCTAACCCATCAGCCATGACCCCGTCTTTGGCAATGATGGTCACGCTTTGACATCCTCGGGCAGGTTGTAATGTCGAAGGATCCAAGATATGGTGATAGCGAATCCCGTCTTTCATGATATATCGTTGGTAATCTCCCGCAGTCGACACCGCTTCATTTTCCAATTCAATGCGGCCTAAGATTTTTCCCTGTTCTTTTCTGGGGTGCTGTATCCCAAAGACAAATCGTTCCTGGTCAGGCATGCGCCCAAAGGTTTTAATATCCCCTGACAGTGCCACGACCCCCGCGGTCGCTCCCGCCTTTTTCATGACCTTCACAACCAAATCGGCAGCATAGCCTTTGCCAATACCTCCAACATCGATCTGCATTCCCGTACGTTTGAGAAAAACGGTACCGGCTGTTTCATCAAGAACCACATTGTCAAGAGAGATGAAGGGACGGACCCCGTCCAATTCTGCCTCGGAAGGAATTCTCCCCTCTTGGCTGACATTCCACGCGGCTACCGCAGGGCCCACGGCGATATTGAATCCACCCTCAGTCAATTGCGCCATTCGCAGCGATGCCTTCAGTACTTCCATATTTTCTTTGCCCACATGAACCGGATTTTTTCCGGCAGCGGCGTTGACCCTCGACAATTCACTCGTTGGAATCCACGTGCTCATGAATTGCTCAATCCTGCGAATCTCAGCCAAGCCCTCCGCCACCGCCTTTTTCGCCATCGCTTCATCCGGCGCTACTCCGGTGACAAAGACCAAGGTGCCCATTAAATATTGGCTGCGCTTGACCAGAAAGTCTTTTGCCAAACTGATTTCTGTGGTCATCGCCAATAGGACAATGATGATCATCATTACTCGTATAATCTGGCGAAACCGTGATGTCCTGTTTTTCAAAAAACCTCCTCTCGGTAATGGTCGAATGAAACTCACTTTCTTCACAATCCACAACCAGCTGGTGATGATTTTTTACCTTCGATAAAAATATTTGGATCGCGGCTGTAACGGGGCCACAGCAAAGAGGCGAATCTCTGTAGATTTGGGTTGAGGCAGAGACACCACCAATTCTTGTTCAGCAAGCTCGGGATACAAAGCGACAAGCATTTTCCGATCCAGAACTTCTTCTATGGCTTTCCAATGAAGCATTCTTACGGTTTGAGGTGCATCAATCTGCACACGCCAAATTCCTAGATAGTTCGCTTTTTCCGGAAGCACTTCAAAGCTCATATCGACATGGGCTTCGGATCGGAAGGGACCTTCACCAATTTGAATTCGAAACAACTCGTAGTTTCCAGGAGACAGTTTAGTATCAAAGCTCTTCGAGCCTGCTTTCAAATTGATTCTGCTTCGTTCCCCCGTTTTGTTATTTCTTACGTCAAAGAATCGAACCATTGGCTCGGTTTGGTGCTGTCGAAAATATGGCCCCGTGGGCTCTACCTGAACAAATCCAAACACTGGGGACTCATCCCTCAAAGTTGTTTCTCTCTCCTGCGATCCCGCCCTGAGACACCCTGTTATTGGCAGGCAGGCACACATCATGCCCACAACCACTAACCCAATATATGCGCCATATCCTGTTGTTTGAGAAGTTCTTAGGTTCATCGTTGACTGGGGATCATCAAAATTCAATATTCCAGTTTTACAAGAAAGAATATCACCAACGATACCTTAGCAGGATTTTTGGCTAAATTTGAGTGCTATTTTCACGGGTAATGGCCCTTAGAGCCATTTTGGGGGAGAAATGTCTTTAGAGGGGATTGACAATCTGTCCTTTAATTCTTTATTAATAATGGTTATCAATTTCAACTAGGATGGAATTCATAATCATTCTCAAAATAGAAAACCAAAGTTATTCGAAATTATGAATGCAAGTCAGCAACAAACAGCTCGCACAGGTTTCAATTCTGACCCGTCTGAAGCTCGGTGCGAATGCGGACAATTGGTTGCGAAGTTGGGGGTTGGGAGTGTTGAATTAAAATGCAAGCGCTGTAAACGTCTTGTTTCCATACCATTATCTACTCTCACCCACTCCGACGTAACCATCTCCGTCTGCCAGACTGCACCCAATTCAGGGACCTCCCCCTAATTGTTTGATTGATTGACTTGCCTAAATAACCTGAGGGCCTCTGAGCTCCAATTTTCATTTATTTCAGAGGACCACGGAGTCCCCAAATTTCAAGGGAGTATACATCATGAGGTTTCGGTTGATGTTTGGGGCTCTGGTAGCTTTTAGTTTGCTCATAGGAGAGTTTGGGTTGAGTAGTGTCGCTATTGCAAGAGATGAGCTTGATTTTCCATCTCCCATTAGTTCGGTCTCAAAAGAAGAGATCGAACGGATTGTGGATCAGCGGTTGGAAGACATTTTGCGTCAAACTCCACAAAACACTCCTCCCACCGACTTTACCAATGTACAAATTCGGGGTTTAGGCCAAACCAATCAATCGCAAAATAGGATTCAACAAGGCATGCGGGATTGGGTCGGGGGCGGTGACGTCTTGCAGGGTGGTCGAACCATTTATGCCAAACCCTTCGTGCGAGCACCTAAGACGATTCTTGGGGGTTATATCGACTTTACGATATCTGATTGTAATAACGGAAATGCTAGAGACTGCCGGGAGGGCTTAGAGTTTGACCAAGAACGATTTGTTCCATTCTTTTACTCCCAAGTCACTGATAGCCTTAGCGTGGCGGTAGAACTCGAAATTGAGCATGGCGGTCCCCAAGGCAACCAGAATGACGGTGATGTCAAAATCGAATTCGCCACCATGGATTATCGTTTCACAGATTGGATGAATCTCCGTGGAGGGATCATTTTGATACCCTTGGGTCGATTCAATCTCGTTCATGATTCCCCCTTAAATGATCTTCCTCTTCGCCCCATGGTTAGTCGCCTCATCATTCCTTCAACATTTGCCGAATCCGGAATCGGGTTCTTTGGAACCGTCTACCCTACCCAGCTCTCCAAAGTCGACTATGAATTTTATGTCACTCAGGGCTTTGATGGAGGAAGCAGTGCTGCAGGAGGAACCACGTTTGGAGAAGGCGGTTATCGAGGTAATAAAGGGAGCTTCCAGACAGATAACAATGAAAACAAAGCCATTGTCAGTCGGGTTTCAGTCAGTCCTATACTTGGGATTGAAGTCGCGGGATCGGTTCATCATGGCAAATGGGATGATGAAGCCAATCACTATATGACCATTTGGGCGGTAGATGGTTTAATTCAACGGGGTCCTTTCGAATTACTGGGAGAGGCTGGTTGGACCAGAATCAGGGGAGGATCAGGAAATCCTCAACCAGCCAACGGAACCCCTCCAAAGAAAATGGCCGGGTATTATGTGCAAGGCAATTACCATTTCATGCCAGAATTTCTTAAGCAAATGGCTCCGGCTCATTTTGGACAATCTTCCACCTTCACAGCCGTCGTGCGTTGGGGTGAAGTCGACACAAATACCCAAACCAACAATAACGTCAACGACCTTCAGCGTCTCACATTGGGGTTGAACTTTAGGCCCGTTGAAGATTCTGTCATTAAGTTTGCTTATACCTTCAACGATCATAAAGTCGATCCTCAATCACGCAATGGCTGGCAATTCAACATGTCAACCTATTTCTAGATAATGATGAATCGATTTCTCATAGGCATTTGCCTTTTTGTCTTCGGGCTCTCGGGTTGCGCTGGCTGGACCGGCGCAACCCGTTTGGCCACCACCTGCTCGCCAGATGATACCTGGAATATCGCCCTCGCAAGCCTATCAGAATTCGAATTGCGTGAGATCGATAAAGCCAATGGAGTCATAGCAACCGATTGGATTTCAGTCCATAACCCCAAAACCGTTAGTGGCGGGCTCTTTGGACGCGCCATGAATGAAGAACGGGCTCGATTTATTCTGAATATCACTCAGGATAAAAGCGGAAGCCAGATTTCGGTGAAACAAATCCGTGAGTTTTTTTCCCCTCAAGGTGTGCAATCTCGGTCGTGGCGCCAAATCCCTGGGCATGAAGAACAGGAACGGCAATTAGCAACACGTATTCAAAATCGACTCAAGAGGAAATCATGTTAACCGTCTTCCATTCCACTAACTTTAGACGTTTTTCCGTAGCAAGTGTTGTCCTTTTCTTTCTGGGAGTAGGCATACCTTCCTTGCAAGCCGCCGGACCCAATCTTGAGAGGATTTGGGATCATGAGCTCAATCGTTGGCTCACACCGGAAGAACTGGGACATCTCGAAGTCTATTTTACAGAAGAAGATGCGGCAAAGGTCATGTTTCCTGATTCGGATAATATCCGTCATGAAACATTGACATTGACCCCTGCTCAAAAGACCTTGGTCGAAGAAAACATTGGTTGGAAATTCCCCGAAAATGATTTTTCGGTCTATATTGGTGAAACGAAAGGAAACGCCGACGGCTATGCCATCGTACAAAACACCATCGGCAAACATCGGCCCATCACCTACATGGTTGGAGTTGATTCTGAAGGAGATGTGACCAACTTCGAAGTGCTCGTGTATCGCGAAGCCCGAGGGAATGAAATTGCGACAAAACGTTTCAATTATCAGTATCAAGGCAAAGATGTTCGTGATCCCATTCGAATCAATCGAGACATAATTAATATTTCCGGAGCCACAATGTCTGTTCGTTCGGCGAGCGCTGGCGTGAAACGCGTTCTCGTTCTGGTAAATGAATTTTATTTAAAGCCCCTGGGGTTAGGAACGACTTTAGTAGCTGGAAGTGCTGAGAAAGGATTTTTTGAGTCCCTTCTTGGGTTCTAAATGAAGAATTCGATTTCATGCGAAATTTTAATGCCCGATTTCGCCTCCGCGATACCGATCGCCATATTCGACTCGTCTACACCTGGTTTCTCCTCCTCATGCTCGCCGGTTTTGTCTTTACCTTTGTGTGGGCTCATGACATGACTCAGTTAACTCCCAAGGGACTCGCGGCACACTATCGCGGATCAGATGCCAATTTTGGGGAACCCATGTCATTTGGACAATTATCTGAAACCACGCACTTTCATCTCTTCACCATGCCGGTCGTTTTCATGATTCTGGTCCATGTGCTCTACTTAACGATGGTGAGCCCGTTTCTCAAAGTCTTGACCACTTGGATTTCGTTTCTCGGCGTGACCCTAGATTTGATTTCCCCATGGCTCATCACCTATGTCTCCCCGGTGTTTGTTCTCACCATGCTAACTGGTGATCTTCTGATGGTCATTGGATTTCTCATTATGTTCATCGTGCCTATGTATGAAATGTGGTGGCAAAAAGCCGCCTTCATGATGCCGGAATCTGACGACTAACTCCTTATCATATCATCCTCGACATCCTAAGTCGGAGATCCATCTTTTCTCTTCTTGCACTTTGTCAATTTTCTTTTTCCAAAAATCTCTGTCATCCACTTCTTCTTTATGTGTGGTTAACGGGTGACAACTTCAAGATCCTGGTCACCAACAACTTCCTATTCGACACCCCCTCACCACCCCAAGACATCACCATCTTTGCCTAGAAAATAGTTGAACTATTCCAAACACTATCCTAACAAGGATGGCTGGCCCATAACATTTCATTTCCGCCTCGTTGTAATTCGTAAGCAACCTTCGTAATACCTGCGTTAAATCCAAATGCTTGGAGGCTTTGAATAATCGGATCCACGTAGGGGGATTTTTTACAGCCCAAGGTTAACAGGGGAATTATCCTGATTTCTGACGCTACTCGGAGCATTTCTTGAATGGCCCCATAATGAAATTTGTAATCGAAAAGATCTGAATACAGAAAAAGAAAATGGGAACAGAGAGCCAAATCATATGACTGATCCTTTATTTCACCCAAAAGAGGTAGCTCACCAATTCTATATCGCCCTTCTACTTTTCCCTGATCATAATCCTTCACAAACTCTGCGAGGGCATTCTCTCGGTTCCGCCGAAGATTGTCCGGGGATCGATGGTATGTCCACACCCAATGGTCTGGAGTTGATTTCACTTGTTGCATCACCCCATCAACAACTTGGCCAAACTGCTGCTCAATCTCATGACCCGACAACGCATACAAGGGATCTATTGAGGTTACCACATGTCCCAGTTTGGCCATCTCAGCATTAAAACTTGCTGGGCCATCAGCAACTCCAATAATACTTTTTAACAAATCCTCTTCGGAAAGATTGAACATCTTTCGATATTCATCAAGAGAACGTCCAAACGGAACAACCGAATCAAGCTGGATAGACATTATGAAAATTCAGCTATTCTGAAGGGAGGCAAAAGGGGCATGAACAAAAGGAAGCGGGAAACAGCGGAAACACGAACTATGTAGGCACGATCAGAATGCAGACAGTTCTTCCTCATCTAAAAATTTGTCTACAGAAGTACGAAGTACATCTTGAATTTGACTCACTTCAGACTCAGAAGAAATTTTTTCTCCCTGCGCATCCGTCACATAAAACACATCGACCACTTGGTCCAACCGTGTCCCGATTCTCGCCATATGGGTGGACAGCCCCAAATCCAGCAAGGTTTTGGCCAGCTCATACAACAAACCTTGTTTATCATCGGCAAAGACATCAATCACCGTGAACACATCGGAGACCGTATTGTCGATATGCACTTCGGTGGGATGGCGACCCATAGGGAATTCCGGACCAAATCGAATCCGACGTCGACGTTCAAATAGTACCTCCACGCGTTCCTGCTCTCCCACTACCATTTCCATCTCTTGAGCCACTTCCTGAAACCGTGAGAGAGGAGGATGCTGTTCGTAATCCGGGTCATGGACGGAAAACACATCGAATACCGTTCCATCAGCCAAGGTGAGGATCTGAGCATCTAACACTTGCAACTCGAAGGCAGCCAAAACCCCGGTGGCCTTCATAAAGATCCCGGGCTTCTTTTGAGGCTTGGCAATTAATACATATTCTGAAATCCCTCTTTCTTCGTGGTATCGTGCCTCCACATGGACTGGTTTACTAGTGACGTGGCGAACGGCCAGACAATGTCTCGCCATTGTCTCAACCGGTGTATCTTGCACATAACGATCGGAAAATTGGTCTATATATTCTCCGATCCACGATCTTAATTTATCACCTTCCATGACTGAATCTGGATCAAGGGTTTTGAGACCATGAAAAAGTGAGTCACGAACCGCCTTCAACACGTCCTCACGACCAGAGGAAGCGCTACCTTTTTCGGATTTTCCGGCTATTTCTTCATAAGTCCGGGAATAGAGTTCACTCAGTAAGGTGTCTTTCCATTTATTCATGACTTCCGGTCCAACGGCTGAAATATCAGCAATCGTCAGGATAAACAACTTTCGTAATATCTCAATGGATTTCACCTTTCGTGCAAAAGTCAAAATAATCTTGGGATCGTTTAAATCACGCCGAAACGCAATGTGAGACATCAAGAGATGGTGTAACACCAAAAACTCTACCGTTTGTCGCTCGAAGTCCCGAAGCTGTAGACGTTCGGCCATTTTTTGAGCAATGTCCTGTCCCACTTCACTATGATCGCCAGGACGGCCTTTGCCTAGGTCATGTAATAGCAGTGCTAAGTGAAGGAGGTCTTTATCTTGAATGTTTCGGTATACCTCGCCCGCGTGCCCCGAATCCTCGGCTAAACGTTCTGCCTCCCGCACGGCAAAAAGGCTATGCTCATCAACCGTATACTTATGATATTGATTGAATTGCATTAACCCTCTGACTCTTGCAAAAGCCGGAACGAGTTTTTCCAATACACTCGCCTGATGCATGGCTTCCAAAGTTTTGAAAATTCGTCCGGGTCTTCCCAAGATTTTTCGAAATAAGGCGCCTGCCTCCTCTGTATGGAAACGCTCATTGGGAATATGTTTGACCGATTCCGACAGTTCATTCAAAATTGCAGAATCAATCGGCGCATCACGCTCTTGCGACAACACAAACAGTTGCAACAGACTAACCGGGTGCTCAAGGACCCCTAACAATTTTTCTGATGGAATAGTCAGACGATCATCCTTGAGGAGAAACTTCCCTTCAAGGAGTGCCGAGGGCCAGTTCGCTCTCACCCGATCCCACAGGGTTCGCGGCCTCGACTGATCAAGAAAACGTCGGCAACGATCAAACAGGCCCATCGTGTGACGAAAATATTGCTGCATAAATTGTTCAACGGCCAGGAGATGAGGGAGATCCTCAAAACCGAATCGACTGGCCAACTGGATTTGATCGTCAAACGTGAGAATGTCCTGTGCCCGATCCGCATCCAGATGTAACCAACATCGAACACGCCACAAAAATTCCTGAGCGTCCTGCAACACTTGATAATCTTGAAAGGCAATAAGCCCTTGACTCGACAACTTTTGAATCGTGCCAACCCCATACCGGGCTTGGCCAACCCATTGCAACAGGTGAAGGTCGCGCAATCCACCTTTACTTTTTTTGATATTCGGTTCCAGCAGAAACACGGTCTCTCCGAATTTTGCATATTCCCTTTTACGTTCTTGAATTTTATCCGTGACAAAGCTTTTGGATTTTCTGGTCAACATTCGACGGGCAAACTTTCGCTGAAATTCTTGGAACACCTCCGGACTGCCAACTAAGTAGCGAGATTCCATCAGGGAAGTGCAGACCGTCAGGTCTCCTTCTGCAATTAATAAACATTCCGACAGGGTGCGCATGCTGTGCCCCACCTGAAACCCCAAATCCCATAAACGGTGGAACACGCCTTTCGAAAGCGCCTCCCCCACGTCCTCTTGTTGCCCTTGGGTAAGAACCATGACATCGATGTCCGAATAGGGAGCCAACTCCCGTCGCCCATACCCTCCCAGAGCCACCAGACAACAACGTTGCCATCCTGCACGAACAGCGGGTTGTCCGCCTTGCAGTACTTCACGAAACCGATCAATTAACAACCGATCCATGAAGTCTGAAAATTCTTGATGAATTTCCCCTCCGGTCGCCCCATTGGCAAGCCGATTCCTTAACGAATGTCGTTCCTCTTGAATCGCTCCCTGTCCAGGCGACAAGATCGTTGGAGATGGGGTTCCCTCTGGTTTATCGATTGATATTCCGTCCGACAATGCTACCTCCTTCTCACTGGCACCAAATCCTATAGGTCAACTACCGCTCAAGTCTTGGCTCATACCGATTGGTAATCGGCATCCGTCGATCTTTTCCTAGAGCCCGTGGCGTAATCTTAATTCCTACCGGAGATTGACGGCGTTTATATTCACTCTGATCTACCAACCGCAACACTCGTTCCACGACCTTTACAGGATATCCCAATTTGATGATGGTCTCTTTGGACTGACTCTGTTCAACATAAGCCTGTAAAATAGCATCTAACTGCGGGTAGGGGGGCAAGGAATCTTGATCTGTCTGATCGGCTTTGAGTTCAGCCGATGGGGCTCGTGAATGGATTCTCTCCGGAATACTAACTTTGTCAAAATCGGAGTTCTGAACATCACTACGCCATCGAGCCAATTCGTACACCCGCATTTTAGGTATATCTTTGATGACTGCGAATCCACCAGCCATATCTCCATATAGCGTGGCATATCCAACACTCATTTCGCTTTTATTCCCTGTTGTGAACACCAGATAGCCGAACTTATTGGAAAGAGCCATTAAGAGAGTTCCACGGATACGCGCCTGCAAATTTTCCTCGGTGGTATCCATTGGACGACCTTTAAAAACGGTCTTCAATTCCCGAAGAAATTTTTTAAACAATGGGGTAATGGGAAGTGTCAGTAAATCGATTCCCAAACTCTTTGCCAAGGCTCTTGAATCCTGTTTACTTGCTGAGGAAGTAAAGGGAGAAGGCATCATGACTCCCACGACTTCAGATGCACCAAGGGCATCTCGTGCAATGAGGGCCGTGAGTGCAGAGTCAATGCCTCCGCTGATCCCCACCACTACTTTGGAAAAACCATTTTTTCTCACATAGTCCCTGGCTCCTAATACCAAGGCGCGATAAATTTCTTCAGTTTCTATCATCCTTGACCGGGGTCTTGCCACTACAGGAGATGCCGATTGGAAAGTCGAGGGCTCCCACGGAATGCGTACAAAGGAAAGTCCGGATTTTTTCTGTGAGAGCGATTCGGTCGGCAACTTTTTTAACCGTGTCTGAGAGACCTTGCCAAGGGAGAGATCTGTGAGGAGCAGATCTTCTTGAAACGCACGCGCCTGCGCCAGAAGCTTTCCGTTAGGATCAAGCACCAAGCTATTGCCATCGAATACTAATTCATCCTGCCCACCCACCATATTCGTATAGGCCACAAATACGCCATATTCCTTGGCACGACGAGTTAACATTCGTTGGCGAGTACGGGTTTTCCCAATATGATAGGGAGAGGCATTCAGATTAATAACGACCTGGGCTCGCCCCTGATGTACTTGGGTACGGACCGGTCCTTCGGCGTACCAAATATCTTCACAAATATTGATGCCGATTCGAACTGGTCCTAAACAGATCATCGGATGAGCCGTTGCCTCTTGAAAATATCGTTCTTCATCAAAAACACCATAATTGGGCAGCTTATGCTTCCCATAAGTCCCCATCACTCGGCCATTGGCGAGCACCCAGGCTACATTGAAGGGTTTTTGTTTCGTTATAGAATCGTGGACATGGGATTGATGAGAAAGGATGGCCTGACTTCCCAGTCCACGAGCTACACTGCCAACAACCGCCATGAGACCATGGGAAATCTTCGCTATCCGACTCTGCATACGATGAGTATCACGAAGAAATTGCGGCATGAGAAGAAGATCTTCTGGCGGATATCCCGTCACGGCTAATTCTGGAAACACGACGAGATCTGCTTTGGCCTTTTTCGCTTCTCGAATCCATCGACAAATGGCACGTGTATTCCCCTCAAGGTCACCCACGACCGCATTCATCTGTACTAGAGCCAATCGCAGTTTCATCATAAAAAAACGTCCTCCGCCCCCAAAGGGACCGAGGACGCCATTGTCCTATCCTTACATGTGACCTGACCGGACGACTTCATTGTCGCCCTTTTTCATCATTATACAAGTGCCCACACGAGTCTTCCAACCACGGTTACATTAGAGGGCCTGCGGGTTAACATGCTCTATATGGCGGGTTAGGATTGGGTCGCCTGCTGAAGTTCTTCGGCAAGAATAATGGCATCCGCGATTTCACGCATTGATTTCCGCAAATTCATACTCTGCCGCTGCATTAAGCGAAAGGCCTCTGGTTCCGACAACCCTTTTGATGCCATGAGAAATCCCTTCGCTCGTTCCACTTGTTTTCGAACTTCCAAGGCCTCTTGCATTTCAAAGGATTTTTCCATAAGCCGGGTATGTTCGATGGCTACCGCTGATTGGTTCGCAATCGCTTGAAGCGTCTTTGTTTCTTCTTGGGAAAAGTAGTGGTGAGTTGAGGTATAGACGTTAATAACCCCAATCACGTTATTTTTCATCAACATCGGAACGGATAATAACGAGTGCAAGCCTTCTTGTTTGGCCAAATCTCGGTAAAAATACCCCCCTTCCGCTCGGACGTCTGGTACGTATACGGGACGTTGTTCTTGAACGGCCCGTCCACTCATACTTTGTCCGACTTTCAAGGGTGGCTTCCTTCGATAGGCGTCACTCAAACTTTGTGTCGCAGCAATACGAAGTTCACCGGAATCTTGATCAACTAACATGATTGAGCAGATTTTTGAATTCATCAGTTGTGCGGTCATTGTGGCGATTAATTGCAACACATCTTCTATTAATCGATTCGAAGCGACCGTCTCTGATACTTGAGAGAGGGTTTCGAGGCGACGAGCCTTTTCACGCATGTCATCATACAAACGAGCATTGGCGATGGCTCCCCCCACTTGGTTGGCAATAGTCAACAGTAACGCCAGCGTTTCTTCGGTATATCGCTTTGATCGCTTATGCTGCACATTGATCACCCCCATAATTTCTCCCTTACTGATGATGGGAACTGAAACAAAAGCCTGATAGCGATCTTCCGGCAACCGATGAAAAAACTTAAACCGGGCATCATCACTGGCATTTCGAGGAACCACAACAGGAACTTTCTCGCGGGCGACCCATCCCGTGATGCCTTCACCTAATCCAATGGCTATTCGACCGATCAAGCGGGGATGTGGATTTTTAGACGCCCTCAAGATCAACTCTTCTTTATTCTCGGAAATCAGATACAACAAACACGCATCCGCTTTAGTGACTTCAACCACGACCTCGACGATCTGTTTCAGGACCGTGGCCTGTTCCAGCGTGCTACTTATGGACTCACTGATTCGATGAAGGATGTGGACTTCACGGGTTCGTTCCCGTACTTGCTGTTTGAGTTCGTCACTGGTCGGGGGTTTAGACCGGGCCATCTTACTTCTTCCTTGCTAAACGCCAACGAGAAAATGCCTGTGAAGATTCATTCCTTAACCCCAAAGAAACCGGCTGTTGCAGTGAAAACCATTTACGCATAGCGTCACGATCGAGAGGCTGAACGCGTACCTTTCCAATTTTCTCTGGCAACACACAATGAATATCCCCTTTGACAACCTTTTTATCATGTTGCATGGCCTGCCACAGTTCACGGAATTTCATTTTCTTCGGTAATGTGCCCGGCAGCCCCACTCGTTTAATCAAATCGTCTTGGCGCTTTACCACATCGCTTGAGCATAGCCCAAGAAAATGGGCTATCGACGCTTCTTGTTTCATTCCAAGTCCGACCGCTTCCCCGTGAATCCACTTTCGGTAGTGCCCCCAGGATTCCAAAGCATGACCCACCGTATGCCCGTAATTGAGTATTCGTCTTCTGCCGGATTCTCGCTCATCATCCGCTACGACCTCGGCTTTAATTTCACAACACCGTCGAAGCACATGCGGCAATACCTCTTCTGCCTGATTTCTCAAATCTTCCGCATGGCGTTCAAGATAGTCAAAAAAAATATTATCCGCGATCATGCCATATTTAATCACCTCGGCTAAACCGGCAATCCATTCTCGGGGAGGAAGGGTTTGAAGCACATCGGGATCTACTACCACCAATTGCGGCTGATAAAAGGCTCCTATGAGATTCTTCCCGAGAGGATGATTGACCCCGGTTTTTCCCCCAACACTCGAATCGACTTGGGCCACCAACGTTGTGGGAATCTGAATAAAGGGAATTCCCCGCAAATAGGACGAAGCCGCAAACCCTGCGACATCTCCCGTCACCCCACCACCTAACGCCACAAGACAATCCTGGCGTTCCATACGATGTTGGATGAGCCCATCGACAATATTGGCCAACCACTTCACGGTCTTGGCCTGCTCTCCATCAGGAACCATAATGAAGAACGGCGAAAACCCTGCCTGTTGCAAGGAACGTTGTACCACCCGACCGTACAATGGCTTCACGACCGGATTGGTAATAATGCCAACACGTCCGGGGCGTCTCAACTTTTGGAGAATCCGTCCGATTTGGCTCAAAATACCGGACTGAATTAGAATGTCATAACTCCGTTCTCCTAAGACAACCGGAACACGATTTAAGGCAGGAACAGATTTCATGGAACGAAGATCATGGACAAAGGATCTCATTTCGGTAGGATATGGTTTCCTAACATAGACCTCAGTTGAACAGATTACCTAGAACGAACGAACATACTCTTGGTACGCCTCATAATTGCGCTTCATTTCTTCAATCGTATCTCCCCCAAATTTTTCGATAAGGGCATTAGCCATCTCATAAGCAATAACGGCTTCGCCAACCACCCCCGCCGCAGGGACGGTACATATGTCAGATCGTTCCACAGTAGCTTCAAAGGGTTGCTTTGTCTCAATATCCACACTGTTTTTGGGGGTATATAATGTTGCGATCGGTTTCATGGCCACACGTATCACAATGGGTTGCCCATTCGTAATGCCGCCTTCCAATCCACCCGCATTGTTTGACCGACGAATAAATTGGCCGGTAGCCTGATCTAAATAAATATCGTCATGGACCTCAGAGCCATAGCGCCGCGCAGACTCAAATCCCATCCCAATTTCCACCCCTTTCATGGCTTGAATACTCATGGCAGCCATGGCCAATCTCGCCGTTAACCGTCGATCCCACTGGGCATAAGTTCCCAACCCAATGGGAGGATTGGTCACCACCACCTCAAAAATTCCACCAAGTGAATCACCTTTATGCTTGGCCCCACGAATATGTTCAACCATTTTTTTTGCAGCTTCCGGATCATGACAGCGCACATCTGATTGTTCGGCTTCTTGATAGGCCGTTAATGGGTCTGTAGGACTGGGTGCCGAAATTCCTCCAATATCCATCGTATAACTCACCACTTGCATATCAAATTGGGCCAACAGCGACTTGGCGACTCCTCCTATCGCCACTCGAATGGCCGTTTCCCGTGCACTGGCCTTTTCAAGAACATTTCGAATATCTCGATGGCCATATTTAATCGCCCCGACCAAATCGGCATGTCCCGGACGTGGGCGAGTGACTACCCGTTCCGTGGATGGAGGCCCAGGCTCAGCCGCCATTATGTCCTTCCAATTTTCCCAATCTTTATTCCAAATAAGGAGGCCTAATGGATTGCCGAGCGTTTTTCCTTTTCGCACCCCACATATAAATTCGATTCGATCTTTTTCAATACGCATCCGTCCCCCTCGGCCATATCCGCCTTGACGACGAATCAGATCCGTATTAATGGCCTCAGCTGTTAGAGGAAGCCCCGATGGAACCCCTTCAACTACAGCCATGAGCCCCCTTCCATGGGATTCTCCTGCATTTAAATATCTCAACATAGTGATCCTTATCGTTAATACGTAGAAAAGCCTAATTTGACAACTATTAATTGAAATACCCGCATGTGGGGTAAGAGATTATGAAGGTTTTTCTGGTCTTTCTCAACCGGAATTTTTATGAAGATGTGCGAGGATTCGCGAAAGATAGGATTAAAGCCTTTGGCTTGGATGGATCTTTCCCTGGAATCGAAGGAGATGTTTGCTCTAACACCACTTCACTTTGTTTAATGGCTTTAGTAATCCATCCAGAATGGACGACTTCCAACCCAGGTTTAACAAATACTCGTTCATGAGCAGAAAGCTGTATGACGGCCTGAGGTCCATCCTGCCCATCGATGATCCCCAACAGTTTCCAATGCGGGTTACTGCCCTTGGTAATCTTAGTGATCCCCGGATCGGGAACAGCCTTCTTGGGTGATGATGAAATAGCCCGTGGTTTTCTCACCGGCTGGAAAGGATCACGTCGCTTTCCCACAGCGCTGCTTGACGAGATGCGGTGAAGGAATTCATTCCATTGGCTTGATTTTCTGGAAATAGAATTAATGTTTTCAGTTGCCGAAACGGTGGAAATAAAATAGCCAAACAAAAAACCACCTAGCAAAAGACCCAACATTCCACACCGAAAGGCCTGGACAAATCGAATAACACCTTTCTTCATCTGTCTCGAACTCATAGCACTGATCCTGCTCTCCTCAAACCCTAATTTTCATTTTAGGTTTTCAATCTTTCCTTGATCTCTGTCAATCGAAGCTGTTCTACGCTATGAATGGTAAAATCCGTTTTCACCAACGAATCATTGTCCGTATCCTTTTTTCTGGTCAGGACGAGAGGATTGACGGTCTGAATCCATGGGATCTGTAACAATTCTTCCATAAACCGAACGGTGGAGAAAAAACTTCCCTCGATTTTCACGACAATGTCCATAGACATATGGGTCTCTTCCTGATCAATCATGTTTTTTTGAGGCTTCCAAAGTCTGATAGAAACTCCTGTCTGCTTGGCAATATCGACAATTTTTCGTCGCACAGTTTGAGGCTTAACATCAACCTTAGCCCCCTGAGTTGTCGGAAGGAGTTTTTCTCGCAGAACAGCTACTTCGCTTTCCACCTCCCTCATTAACGCGATGCTCTTGATGGCATCTTGAGCCTTTTTGGTCAATTGGGCATTGTCTTGTGTTAATATGGCCATAGATTGTTCCAGGGGTTCCCACACCCACAATTGCATCCCCAAAACAAACAAAACCCCAGTTAGTCCAAAGACCATCAAACGATGCCATGGTTTCGATTCATCCCATCTGAAAGTCATGTAGTCACCTGCTCCCCAAAAGTAAACCGGAGCATAAAGGAAAAGATTTTCTCGCCATTTGGTTTTTTCTGATCCAGAATTTCCACAACTGGCAACGAGGAAATCACCTGCTGATTTTCTAGAGCATCAATGAATTTTCCGATGTCTGCAAGTGCAAACGATTGACCTCGCAGTTCTACTACCTGTTCAACAAGTTGAACACCATCCAACCAAATTTCAAGACCATCCACACTGCGACTGATACCATCCAATAAAACAATAGATTTGGCTCTCCCAAATCTTTCGATTTCCAGATTTTTTACGGCATCCCTGAGGAGTTGTTTTTCTTCTCGAAAGTGTTCCAGGCGTGTTAATGTCGATTGCACCATCACGAAAGATTGCGATTGAACGTGTTTTTCTTGAAGCAAGCTTTCATATTCTATCTGTCGAATGGAAGTCCACCACCAACTGGCTGCCACAATTCCTACACACAATATAATTCCAACCCATTCACTCCACCTGAAAGTTCTTTTTACGATGGGCATCCCTTGTAGTTGACGAGCCAGATTAATTTCAATCATCCGTCTGTGCTCCCCGTAATGCGACACCAACGGCAATACTCATCAGTGGTGCTGTTCGTTGAAATACGTGATCTTCCTGAATGGCTTGAGGGACCGTTATCGACTCGAAGGGATTAAGGAGTTGAACGGCCATTCCCAAGCCGTCGGCTAATGTTTCTGCAATTTCCGGTACAACGGCATACCCCCCAGAAAGGAGAATTCCTTTATTGGTAACCATGGTGGAGGAATCTGAGAAAGATTCCAAAGTTTCACGAATTTGCTCACGCGTTTCTTGAATAAATTGTTCTAGAAGGAGTGCCTCTGATACACCTAGGGGGTTTTTGGGTTCCCTGGAAGTCTGAGATACCAGTATTTGATCAAGAAGGTCTCCATACCAGGCAGCTTCATAAGATACTTTTCGAATGAACGCAGGTTCCCCTTGGACGATAACAACCATCACCATACCCGTTGGTCCCATATGCACAAGCAACCAACTCCCTTCCTGCCCGAGATGATGAGTCACTAAATTCACTAGAGCAAAAGCATCGACGTCTACAAATCGTACCGTCGCCCCACATCGAGAAAATGCCTCTACTTGACGCTCTACACATTCTTTTTTAGCAACAACCAGAAAATGTTCTTGTTGCTCCGTTTTGCTCCCAGTGAATGGTTTTCGATGATAAATATCCCAGAACACTTCTTGAGGATCGAGCGCAATATACCGATCCAATTCCAAGGCAAGATGATTACGAAGGTCCTCCTCCGTCATGACCGGAAAGGTTATGGTTTTAATAAAGACGGATGGCCCAGAAAGCACGCTCCCGATCGCATTATTATTTGGAAAGAACATGTTTTTTTGAATTCTTTGAACAATCTCCACATCAGAATATGAGGCATGTCCTGGGTTTTCTCCCGCTGATGATTGGATAGAAAAATCTCTTACCGCTATTCCATGATGATTTTTCTGTAACACAACGGTCTTGATCAGACGAGAACCCCAATCAACTCCAACCCCCAATGACACACCTCCCCTCAGCCTTTGGGCTTTGAGGAACAAACGTCGCCATCTCTGTTCTCGCATTATGGTCATCTTTTTCCATTCTATCGCTGTAACTAGTTGTAACTGAATGGAATTTAAGAGGGCTATTACTCAATATGATGCCATGTTTTTACCTAAGAGAGAGTTGAGGAAAATCGTCAGGTTCTGGGAGAGCTAAGTAGGAGAAAAACTACCAGGAACAATCAGGAATACTGTAGTATGAGGGGAAATAAGCAGAAAGAGCTTAGAGCCAAATATACAATGGAAACCCCGTCAAATTAAATTGAGAAAACTCTAACTTCGTTTAAGATGGCTGCCTCCCTGCCATCTTTTATGCAGAATGCGGGCTTTCCTTTTGGATTTCCCGATGACGAAGGCTAACGGCATAACCCAATGTTTTGAGTATTTCCTGCATATGTATGGCCATAGAAACTGAACGATGCCGCCCTCCGGTACATCCAAAGGCAATGGTCAAATAACTCCTTTGCTCACGTTCGAACAAGGGAAGTAAGAACTCAAATAAATTGCGCAAATGCTCTAAAAAATCTTTACCTTCTCTGTTGGCAAGGACATACTGCTGAATTTCAGCATGCTCTCCAGTTAAGGGTTGTAAATCTGGAACAAAATGAGGATTGCGTAAAAATCGAACATCAAAAACCACATCTACATCGACTGGCACCCCAAACTTATATCCAAAACTAAGCAGATTAATTTTTAGTGTCTGCTCAGCGCCAGGATCCTGATACCGTTGAATCATCCAGGCTTTTAAGTCATGAACAGAAAATGCTGAAGTATCCAATACTCGATGGGCCCGATTTCTCAGACCCTCCATGCGCTCCCGTTCCAATTGAATCCCTTCAATCACTGGACGTTGAGGAAGCAAAGGATGAGGCCGACGTGATTCAGAAAACCGCCTGACTAACACATCATCTTGTGCTTCTAAGAACAGGAGTTCTACTTGGCATCCATTTTCCTGTAGAGCCTCTAAATTAGCAAGCAAATCGTCAAAGAACACTCGTTCACGGATATCAATACCCAACGCAACTTTTTTTACATCTTTTCCGGGCTGAGTACATAATTCTGTGAATTTTTCAAAAAGTGCGGGGGGAAGGTTATCGACGCAAAAAAATCCTAAGTCCTCTAAGCATTTCAGTGCCTGTGTTTTTCCAGACCCCGAGGTCCCCGTCACCATCATAAATTGGAGGGGAATCCCCTTACGCTCGATAGGATCAAGAGAAAGTTCAGTGATCATCAACGAACTCCATAATACACACACACCTATGGACTCGTACCTATACCTTAAACGAGGTAAGGATAAAACGGCAAGATATTACACAACCAAACGCTTATCTCTCTCAAACACCCCAAACTAATGGCAGAAATGGCTCAAGTCCATTATTGCATGGGAATTCGTTTGCGTTGACTGGCAGAAGCAATATGAAGTTCAGCTCGATATTTGGCAACCGTTCGGCGGGCAATAAGGATATTTTTTTGTTTAAGTCTAGACACGATTTCTTGATCTTTTAACGGATTAGCAGGCTCTTCTTGGGTAACCATTTCTCGGATCATTTCCCGCACAGTAACCGAAGACATATCTTCACCACGATTATCCGCCCGCTGAATTCCTGCATTAAAAAAGAATTTCAATTCTAAGATTCCCTGTGGGCAATGGACATATTTATTCGTCGTCACTCGGCTAATAGTGGACTCATGCATTCCAACATCATCCGCCACCTGTTTTAAAACCAAAGGTCGCAGATATTGAACACCTTTCTCCAAAAAGGCCTCTTGGAATTTAATCAGGCTTGTGACTACCTTCACAATAGTTTTATTGCGCTGATCGATACTTCGAATTATCCACTGAGCTCCTTTGAGTTTTTCTTCCAAATAAGATTTTGTCGTACCTCCATCATCTCCTGAATTTGACAAAAGGCGCCGATAATATGGACTAATTCGTAATCGGGGCAAGCCATCTTCATTCAACAAGACTACCCATTCACCTTCATGTTTCACGACGTACACATCAGGAATAATGATGGAATTACTGTCTATGGTAAATGGGCGCCCGGGTTTTGGCTCTAACCCCTCAATCACATGAACCGCTTCATAGACCTCATCCAACGTCACTCCTAAAGCCTTGGCTATCACTTGATAGCGTTTTTTCTGGAGATCGACCAAATGATGATTGATGATTGAGGAAACCACTTCCATGGAAAACAGGGCAGGAAACGCTTGTTCAATACCGGCCTCGTTTTGCCGCAAAAGTCTTAATTGAACCAACAAACATTCTTCCAAGGTTTGTGCCGCCACCCCTGGCGGATCAAACGTTTGAATTTGCCGAAGAACCCTTTCAAGTTGTTCCAGAGTACAATGAGCGTCTTCTTGCAATTCTGCTAACGGTACACGTAAATATCCATCTTCATCTAAATTCCCAATAATCAATCGCCCAATATCTCGATCAGCCCCCTCCAAAGAAGACAATCGCAATTGCCATTCTAAATGTTCCTCCAATGAGGTTGGTTTCGTTAAGGTCTGCTCATAGGATGGGAACTCATCATCTCCCCCTCCAACTTGATCACGTTGTGCGGGTCGCCAATCATTCCCTAAAATATTATCCCATTCTTCTGATGTGAGTGGCTCACTTTCCTTGATGGACGCCTGACTTTCATCAGAGTCTACTGGGCCATCCCCATCCGCAGATAATTCTTTTGCTTGTTCTCTTCCTTCCTCTGCAATAGCGGTTTCTTCCTCTTGGTTTTCTAAAGTCAGATCCTCCAAAAGAGGGTTTTCCACCAATTGTTGCGCTAAATTCTGTTGCAACTCAAGCCGCGATAATTGCAAAAGCTTGATCGCTTGTTGCAGCTGGGGAGTCATTACCAGCTTCTGAGAAAGACGAAGATCTAATCGAAGGTCCATAAGCAAAAAGGGATTTTATATTATTGAGTCATTTTAAATCGCTCACCAAGATAGACGGCACGAGCCTTAGGACTATTCACGATCACCTCCGGAGCCCCACTCTCCAGTATCATTCCTTCACTTATTATATAGGCTCGGTTGGTAATGGAAAGCGTGTCTTGGACATTATGATCCGTGATGAGAATACCGATGCCTTTTGCTTTTAAATTCATGAGAATATCTTGAATATCACCTACCGCAATGGGGTCAATGCCCGCAAACGGTTCATCAAGTAGGAGAAACTTTGGATTAGTCGCCAATGCTCGGGTAATCTCCAACCGACGACGTTCTCCTCCCGATAGGGTATAGGAAGCATGAGCCCGAAGCTTGGTGAGATTAAGTTCTTCAAGCAAAGCATCTAAACGAGTTTTTCGTTCAGAGGTTGAAAGCTTGAGAATTTCCAAAACAGCTAAAACATTGTCCTCGACCGATAGCCGACGAAATATTGAGGCTTCCTGGGGCAGGTATCCAATACCCCGCCTCGCCCGTTTATACATCGGAAGATGCGTAATGTCTTCCTGATCAAGGAATATTTTTCCACGATCTGGCTGGCAAAGGCCCACAACCATATCAAAAATTGTGGTTTTTCCTGCTCCATTTGGACCGAGAAGTCCCACAACTTCCCCTCCCCATAACTCCAAGCTGACTCCTCGAACCACTTTCCGCCCCTTAAAACTTTTTTGAAGATTCGTGGCGGCAATTTTATGTTTCGCACGTGAAGCATCCTCATCCATTTATCGTGCTAACCTCGAACAGAAAATATCCGTGAAATGATTCTCTAGTTTAAGGATGAATGAATACAGTTCCGCATGTGTTTAGGGACATATTTGAACCAGGTTAGTCATTGGGCTTAGTACTAACTTTCTTCTGATGGTTCAATAGTCACTCGCGTGCCCCCCTCGACGACACTCCGATTTTCTTTTAAAAACATGGTCATCTTGGGGCCACTGATGCGAGTGCCTCCTTGCCAAGCTTCGGGAGACCCTCGAAGGATGACTTTTTCTGTAAGTTTGTCATAGATGGCTCGATCACAAACAGCTCGACTTTCCCCATTGGCAATTCTGACGTGCCCTTTCGCTTCGATAAACCTGATTTCTTTATTAGATTCTTGGTTCGAAGATTTCGAAGCTGAGGAGGATCCAGCAGTACTGGTTTCTCTAAAATACACAATCATGATATCGGAATGCACAACCAGTTCTTCCTGAACCATTTTGACATTTCCCCGGAATATGGCCTTATTGGTTTGACTACTTGCCGTCATGGTATCGGAGGTAATAACCGTCGCTGTTTTTTGACCTGCCCCCCATCCCAAGTCAGGAAAAAGAACATGCCAAAAAACAACCAGAATCACCACACCATGGATTCGAACAAAAAGTTTTATGGCGACACCACCTCCGCGCGGACATTATGGAGAATCTGAAATTCATTCGTTTCTGCATCGCCAATTAATCCTGTTCCGGTAATCACCATCCCATCACCCTGAATGATCACGGGATCTTTTGTATGAATTTTTCGTTCCTGCTCTATCCACCTTAAACTGTTCGAGAGAACTTGATATCCTGATTCCAATGACATCACCGTCTTTTCCTTTTGACTCAACAACTCAAAATCGTTGCTCGCTGTGTTCATGATGCCTTCTTCGGAAGTGATAACCATCTGTTCTTTTTGAAAATCCTGGTCGAATAATCGAACTGTTACGGTTTGTAATTTAGCCATATGTTCATCATCAAAAACCTTGGCCTGATCGGCGTTTACCAGCCATTTGGTAACTCCTGATCGGGTTTGTTGGTAAGAAAATCCTTGGATCCAGGCATTTGCTCCTTGTTGTTGTTGCAAGGAGACAGATGCCGTTGCTTGACTCCTTGCTTCCATATGGGAAATTACTCGTTGACCAATAAAAATTGCCATTATAACAATGGTAATGGTAAGGAAAATCCGTAGGATATAGGTTTTCATTGGGCCTAGATGTTTGAAAAATGGAAAGCCCCAAACGAAAAAACCCCAATAAAAATGATAGCACAGGGCCTATGGCAAGTAAATGAAACCTTCTCCTTGCTCATCCATAAGAAAAGGTTCTGAAGGGAAAGGAAGGAAAACAATCGAAGGAAGCAGAGTAAGGAGAGGGATCCCTCGAAGTTTAAATTTAATTTGGCGAGTCTTTTACTTCAGTTGCCACTTGAGACCCTACACCACCTTCTACCAATTCAATAGCTACTAGCTTGGCAGCGTCGCCTGGGCGCCGTCTGGTTTTAATAATTCGAGTATATCCGCCATGACGATCAGAATAGCGCTTGGCGACATCATCAAAGAGCTTAGAGACCGCTTGTTTCGTTCGTAATACTCGAAGCGCCCCTCTCCGAGCGTGAAGCGTCCCCTCTTTTCCAAGGGTAATAAGCTTATCCGTGATTCCACGCAGCTCCTTCGCTTTAGCCTCAGTGGTCTCAATTCGCTCATGTTCCATTAAAGATGTGGCCAAATTTCTAAACAAGGATAGCCGATGTTTGGAATTTCGCCCTAATTGTCTACCGCTTTTTCTATGACGCACAACAGCACCGCCCTTTTAAAAGTTTCAGGAGTGAGATTCCGTGACTTCGCTAACCTTCGTCCCTAGTTCTAGGCCCATTTCAGCTAAGACTTCTTTGATTTCATTTAAGGACTTTTTCCCAAAATTCTTCGTTTTAAGCATCTCGTTTTCGCTTCGTTGAACCAATTCACCGATACTTTTAATATTTGCATTTTTCAGGCAATTAGCCGCCCGCACCGATAGCTCCAACTCATTGACACTTCGGAATAAATGCTGATTAATTTCCAAATTAGCCTCATCTCCGCTGGTTTCAAGCGTGGGCACACCAGCCTCATCCGATGGAAGACAGATATCCAAATGATCGCGCAGGATACTTCCCGCAGCAGTTACGGCCTCTTGTGGAGTAATACTATCATCTGTCCAAACTTCAAGAATTAACTTATCATAATCGGTGATTCGCCCCACTCGCGCACTTTCAACACTGAAGTTTACCCGTTTAATAGGCGAAAATACTGAATCAACTGGGATAACGCCAATCGGTAATCCTTCTTCCTTGTTTCGCTCAGCTGGAACATACCCTCGCCCAGGCTTCACGATAAGCTCAAGATCTAATGACGCGTCTTTGTCTAAGGTCGCAATGTGAAGATCAGGGTTGAGAATCGTTACTTCAGAGTCAACGGCCAAATCACCTGCTTTAACCTCTCCAGGACCTTTCTTTTTCAAACGAATAGCTTTGGCCTTTTCGGAATAGAGGCGTATACGTAATCCCTTTATATTAAGGATGAGAATTGTAACATCTTCCGTGACACCAGGTATTGTAGAAAACTCGTGAAATACACCTTCGATTTTAACCGATGTTACTGCTGCACCGGGAAGAGATGAAAGTAAGACTCGGCGCAGCGCACTTCCCAAGGTTGTTCCAAACCCTCGTTCGAAAGGCTCAGCAATAAATTTACCATACGTGGACGAAGCGGTTTCTTTGTCCAACTCCAGCTTCGTGGGCAGTTGGAAATCCTTCATGCTTGTAATCATAAGGATTGCGTCTCCCTTTCTTGATCCCAAGGCGGTAGCATTAACTGCCCCATACCCGCTATATCGATTTTTGACCGATGAATTATTGCCTTTTATTTACCGTGAATACAATTCCACCACAACTTGCTCATTCACCAACACATCAATATCTTCTTTTGTGGGAAGAGCTTGGACCGTCCCCTTAAATAAAGGTCGTTCAATATCTAACCAATTTGGAACACCACGACCCTCAGCTACTTCCAAAGCCGCCTGGATAGGAACTAACTGACGGCTCTTCTCACGGATTTCAATAGAATCACCCACATTTATGGTCATTGACGGAATGGTCGCCTTTCGCCCATTCACTAACAAATGACCGTGATTTACCAATTGTCTAGCCTGCCCACGTGAAGCGGCAAATCCCAAACGATAAACGACATTATCCAAACGCCGCTCCAAAAGGCTTAATAAGTGATCACCGGTAATACCTTTTCGACGAACGGCCATATGATAGGTTTTCAGAAACTGACGTTCCTGCATCCCATAAACTCTCCGCAATTTCTGTTTTTCTCTTAACTGAGTCCCATATTCCGTTGCTCGTGTTCTTCTAGATTGTCCATGTTGTCCAGGCGGATAGCTACGACGCTCTATCGCACACTTCTCTGACATACACCTGGTGCCTTTGAGAAATAACTTGACGCCTTCTCGTCGACATAACCGACACACAGGCCCAGTATATTTGGCCATAGCCGTTTCCCCCTATCTCTCAAATTCGAGAAAAATAATGTTGTTTCCTAAACCAACTTGATATCATTACACCCGTCGTCGCTTTGGAGGACGACATCCATTGTGAGGAATGGGAGTCACATCACGTATAAGATTCACTCGCAATCCAACGGATTGTAGGGCTCGAACGGCCGCTTCACGACCAGACCCTGGACCATTCACATACACATCAACCTGTCGCAGCCCATGTTCCATAGCTTTCTTAGCCGCAACTTCTCCGGCTCGCGTAGCAGCAAAAGGAGTACTTTTCCTTGATCCTTTAAATCCTTGACTTCCAGCGCTAGCCCAGGATACCGCACCCCCTGTCATATCAGTAATAGTCACAATCGTATTATTAAAAGATGCCATGATATGAACAATGCCAACCTGTACGATTTTTCGCTCTTTTTTCTTCCCCTTCTTCACACTCATAAACCGCCCCTTTCGCCAGGCTTACCGTTTCGATTTGCCGCCGACTGCACCTCGACGACCTTTTCTTGTTCTGGAATTAGTTTTTGTCCGTTGACCTCTGACGGGGAGCCCTTTTCTATGGCGAAGGCCACGATAGGTACCAATATCCATTAACCGCTTGATACTCATGGAGACTTCTTTGCGAAGATCTCCCTCTACATCATAATCCTGATCAATGGTTTCTCGTAATTTGACAACTTCGTCTTCTTGGAGATCTTTAATCCTGGTATCAAAAGCCACCCCAGTTTTTCGCAAGATATCTCGAGCACGGGCAGGACCAATGCCAAAGATATAGGTCAAGCCGACATCAACCCGTTTTCCTATGGGTAATTCTACACCTGCAATTCTAGCCATTGCGTTAATCCTTCGTTAAAGGCAGTCCCTTATGCTGCTTACTCGTTACTTTTCTCACCCTTGTCGTTGTTTATGACGGGGATTCGCACACAACACTCGTACTGTCCCTTTTCGGCGCACCACTTTACACTTCGCACATATTGGCTTTACTGATGATTGAACTTTCACGATAGTACCCTCTATTTAAACCGATAAGTAATCCGCCCACGTGTTAAATCATAAGGGGACAGCTCCACTGTCACTTTATCACCAGGCAAAATACGAATGAAATGCATTCGCATTTTCCCTGAAATATGGGCTAACAATTTATGCCCATTTTCCAATTGCACGCGAAACATCGCATTGGGCAATGTCTCCGTTACAGATCCTTGCACTTCAATGACGTCTTCTTTTCCCATAAGAAAATTTCCACTAAGCCCCTCTAGCCCCCCCTGTTAGAACACGGGGCGGCCCAGTGGGCTCGATAACAATCGTATGTTCAAAATGAGCTGATAGCGATCCATCACTCGTGACAGCCGTCCACCCATCTTCCAACACTTTTACTCCAGCACCTCCCATATTGACCATAGGTTCGATGGCAAGGGCCATCCCCGGCTTTAACCGTGGGCCCTGTCCCGGCTTCCCATAATTTGGAACCTGCGGCTCCTCATGTAATTGCCGACCAATTCCGTGCCCCACAAAATCTCTGACAACAGAAAATCCATGATGTTCAACATGCGCTTGAATGGCCGAAGAAATATCGGATAATCGCTTCCCTACGACCGCCTGCTCCAAACCTTTTGACAGAGCTTCTTGTGTAACCCTGATCAATTGGCCTATTGAAGGCCGAACCTCCCCCACTGATACAGTCACAGCCCCATCGCCATAAAAGCCTTCGACAATGGCTCCAATATCCAGCCCAATGATATCACCTTCTTTTAGCATTCGTTTTGACGGAATGCCATGAACCACTTCATCATTAATTGATGCACATAGACTTTTTGGATAATTTCGATACCCCTTGAAAGCTGGAGTTGCTCCATGATCGCGTATAAAAGCTTCAGTCACCTTATCTAACTCCAACGTGGTCATGCCAGGCTTCAGCTCTCGAATCAGGACTTGTTGGCATTCAGCGACAATTTGACTGGCTTGAGATATCAGTTCTATCTCTTCCAGCGTTTTAAGAATAATCATTCTACTCTTGGCTGGGCCAAAAGAGCTACTAATCGATCCTGAACTGCCGACACCAAACCTGCTCCATTGAGTTCGCTAAGAATTCCTCTCGACTGGTAATACTCAATTAATGGAGCGGTTTGTTCGTGATAGACGGCTAACCTCGATTCAATTGTTTCAGGTTTATCATCATTTCTCTGACTTAGCACAGTACCACAAACATCACAAATTCCTTCTTGTTTTGGCGGAACAAAATCAAGATGGAAAACCGCTTTACACCTTGGGCAGCTTCGACGTCCGCTAATGCGCTGGACAATGTCCTCTTTCGGAAGAGAAAAATAGACCACATGATCTAACTCCTCTCCTCTCGACATTAAATAGGTCGATAACTGATCAGCCTGCGTTACGGTTCTTGGAAACCCATCCAGCAAAAACCCTTTGTGACAATCCGGAGACCCAAGTTTTTCTTCCACTAGTCCGATTACAATGGGATCAGGTACCAATTCTCCACGAGTCATATATCCTTTTGCTTCTAGACCTAAGGAAGTTTGATTGGCTACACCCTCTCGAAGCAAATCCCCCGTCGACAATTTGGGAATCCCGTAACTCTGGGCGATGAAGTCCGCTTGCGTCCCCTTACCTACTCCAGGGGGACCAAGAAAAATAACTCTCATTCTATTATCCGCTTCGCCCTTTTATTGGTCCTTTGCCAAGGAACCCATCATAATTTCGCATAAGCATATGGTTTTCAATTTGTTGAGCTGTGTCCAAACCGACCCCAATGACAATCAAGAGAGAAGTTCCACCAAAGTAAAATGGCATATTCAATTTATAAATCAGCAATTCGGGGATGACACACACAATCGCCAGATAAATTGCTCCCGCAAACGTAATCCTTGTGAGGACCTTATAAATAAAGTCGGCCGTCTTTTGCCCAGGCCGAATGCCAGGTATAAACCCACCATATTTCTTCATATTGTCAGCCATATCCACAGGATTTAAGACCACAGCTGTATAAAAAAAGCAAAAGAAAATAATAAGCCCCACATACATCATGGTATACAACAATGATCCAGGGGCCAATTGTGCCCCAAATTCCTGAACCCAAGGAACTTGGATAAAACTGGTTATGGTGGCTGGAAAAGCAATAATTGACGACGCAAAAATTGGGGGAATCACCCCTGCCGTATTTATTTTCAAAGGAATATGCGTATTTTGTCCTCCATAAACCTTGCGACCAACTACTCGTTTGGCATACTGAACTGCAATTTTTCTCCGCCCACTTTCCAAGAAAACTATTGCCCCCATTACTGCCAGCATCACCACAGCAAGCACAAGTAAAAGCAAAAGGCTAATCTGCCCAACTTTATATAATTCAAAAGTTTGAACAATGGCACTGGGTAGACTCGCAACAATCCCTGAAAAAATAATTAACGAAATCCCATTCCCTACACCTCGCTCAGTAATTTGCTCACCGAGCCACATGAGGAACGCCGTTCCGGCAACAAGGGTGATCACCGTCATAAAACGAAAAGCCCAACCAGGATCTAGGACAAAAGCCCCATCGTTCATTCCTTCAAGCCCAAGAGCAATACCAAAACCCTGAATGAACGCTATAACGATGGTTCCATATCGAGTGTATTGAATGATCGTTTTTCTGCCTCGTTCACCTTCCTTTGCCAATTTCGATAGATGCGGAACAACAACTGTAAGCAGTTGGAGAATAATAGAAGCACTGATATATGGCATGATGCCTAATGCAAAAATGGTTAGCCTTGATAATGCTCCTCCTGAAAAAATATCTAGGAACCCCATAAGGGCTCCGCCACGCTCCGTTAGAAATTTAAACAGTTCTTCATTATTTATTCCAGGAGTGGGAATATGAGCCCCAATCCGATATACCGCCAACATAGCCAGTGTGAATAACACCCGGCTACGCAACTCAGGAATTTTGAAAATATTTTGAAGGCTTGTTACAAGCCGTTCAAGCACGGCCAATCACCTTGGCTTGCCCACCTGCATCTTCAATTTTTTGTTTGGCCGATTCACTAAATTTATGAGCTTCGACCACAAGGGGACGGCTGACTTCACCTTCACCAAGAATCTTAATTCGAGAATTGCGACCTTTTACAAGACCCAATTCCTGAAAAACGGCTGGGCTAAAATCGGTAGTATTTTCATGAGCGGCAAGAACTTGAATGTTTATGACGGAATATTCTACTCGAAAAGTATTAGTAAATCCTCTTTTTGGTAACCGACGAGCCAAAGGCATTTGCCCACCTTCAAATCCGACTTGATTGGCCCGACCTGATCGGGCGAGCAAACCTTTATGCCCCTTTCCAGATGTCTTTCCTAATCCAGACCCATGCCCGCGACCAAGACGTTTTTTTTTCTTTTTTGCACCAGGAAACGGAGTTAAATCGTGGAGCTTCATGATCCAGCAACCTCTACAAGATGCCTAACCTTATTCACTAATCCTCGAACCTGTGGAGTATTCGGCCGAGAGACAGTTTGCCCAATTTTTCGTAAGCCTAACCCTCTCAAGACAAGACGCAATTTTCCCGGATGCCCGATTTGGCTCCGCCTTAACGTGATAGATAAATGTGATTGGGCAGCCATAAGTTTCGTTCACCCCTCAACTTCTTTCAAAAACATTATTCATCCAACCCTATAGTGGCCTGCCTCATAGCACGCACTTCTTGAGGATCCCGCAACTGACGTAATCCTTGAATAGTAGCTCGGACGGCATTAAAGGGATTTCCTCTCCCCAAAGTCTTTGCTACGACATTTTTGGTACCGGCTACTTCAAGCAATGAGCGCACCGCACCACCCGCAATAATGCCCGTTCCCTGTTTCGCAGGCTTGAGCAAAATATGCTCACCGCCAAAATGTCCGTGAACTTCATGCGGAATGGAATTATACTTTAAAGGAATTCGGATAAGGTTTTTTTTGGCATGCTCTACGGCTTTGGCAATTGCTGATGGGACTTCAGCGGCTTTTCCTTTTCCAACACCAACCCAACCCTCGCCGTCACCAACAACAACTAAAGCAGAAAAAGAAAACCGTTTTCCGCCTTTCACGACTTTTGCTACCCGGTTAATTACCACAGGCTTGTCTTTTAAATTAAGCTCTTCAACATTAACCCTCACAGGCTTGAATCCTTCCCTTCCTCAAATTTGGGAATAGGCGCAATTAAAATTTCAGTCCAGCTGAACGGGCAGCCTCTGCTAAAGCCTTAACGCGACCGTGGTACAGCCTTCCCCCACGGTCAAATACCACCATTTCTACAGGAATCGCCTTTGCCCGCTGAGCAATTGTCTCCCCGACGATCTTTGCAGCCTCAATGCCCCCGCTCGAGGCAATACGGCCTTTCAATCCGGGGTCACAAGTGGAAGCAGAAACAAGGGTCCGGCCAGCCACATCATCAATGATTTGCGCGTAGATATGGGCATTACTTCGAAACACACTCAACCGTGGACGAGAAGATAACCCTACGATTCGAAGACGTACCCGCCGGCTTCTCTTCTGTAACCTTTTTCGCTTTTCAGAAATATTCACGGTTTTACCTTATTTTTTCCCAGCCTTACCGGCCTTTTTCCGTAATTCTTCTCCCGTATACTTTATGCCTTTATGCTTATACACATCAGGGATTTTCAACCCTCGAATTTGGGCTGCCACCTGAGTTACGACACGCTTGTCAATTCCCTTGAGGGAAATTAATGTCTGCTTATCAACAGATGCTTTTACGCCTACAGGCAATTTCAGGGAAACAGGATGAGCATAACCAACCGTAAAACTCAAATCACTTCCCTGGACCTGAGCACGGTAACCAACACCCATGACCTCCAAATCTTTTTGATACCCTTCTTTAACCCCTACCATTTGATTAGAAATTTCTGCCCTTGTTAAGCCATGCAAAGCCCGCAATTTCACGGAATCGTTCGCACGTAGAAGCGACACGTTCCCATTCTCAACTTGGGCTTGGATGCCAGGGGACAAATCCCATTCCAACTGCCCTAACGGTCCCTTCACACTGACCTTGTCATCGTGAACTTTAACTTCTACACCAGATGGAATCGGTATTGGCTTTCTTCCAATCCTTGACATAATGCCCCTTCAATTTACAACTAAAACCCAATAGGGAAATATTGGCTTACCACACATGACATAACACTTCCCCACCCACTTTACTCGCACGACACTGTTCATCGGTTAACAACCCACGATCAGTTGTAAGGATGGCAAGCCCCAGTCCTTTCATGACCTTTGACACATCACTTTTTCCAGCATACACACGGCAGCCGGGCTTACTAATTCGTTTCATTCCTGTAATAAATGATTTTTTTTGGCGGCCTGGAGCATAGCGTAATGTCACCTGTAAAGTGGGGTGAACCTCACCAGCAACTTTTTCAAAGTCCTGGATAAACCCTTCTTCTTTTAAAATCCGAAGAATTTCTCCTTTAACTCGAGATGCTGGAATTTTTACTGATTCATGACCGCGCTTCCCTGCATTCTGAATTCGAACAAATAAATCTGCAATCGGATCGGTCATCGACATTTTATAATTCCTCTTTAAACAATTTCGCTATGGATGATTTTTCAAAATGCAATTTCTTTACTCTACCAGCTCGACTTGGTCACACCCGGAATGTCTCCACGCAAACTGAGAAAACGAAAACAAATACGACACATTCGAAATCGCCGCAAAAACCCCCTCACACGCCCACAACAAGGGCAGCGGTTATATTGCCGCGTAGGAAACTTTGGCACGCGTTTAGCCTTGTTTTTCAATGCTAACCTGGACACAAAAACTCCTTTCCCTATTCCTACGATGCCCGGAAGGGCATTCCCAAATGAGCCAGCAATGCTTTGGCTTCATCATTCCGCTTAGCGGAGGTCACAAAGGTAATATCCATCCCATGAATAGATGCTATGTCATCATACTTTATTTCAGGAAAGGTTAATTGCTCCCTTAACCCCAAGGTATAATTCCCTCGACCATCAAAAGCCTTGGGTGAAATACCACGAAAATCACGAATTCGAGGCAAAGCCACCGCTACCAATCTATCCATAAACTCGTGCATGCGAGCCCCCCTTAAGGTGACCTTTACCCCAATGGGAAGACCTTCACGCAATTTAAATCCAGCAATAGCTTTTTTCGCCCTGGTTAGCACCGGCTTCTGCCCTGTGATTTGCTCTAACTCCCTAGCAGCACTTTCTAACAGCTTCACGTTCTGAACAGCTTCGCCCATTCCAACATTTAAGACAATTCGCTCTATCCGTGGCACCTGCATCGGATTTTTATAGCCAAACTCTTTCATCATGGCCGGCATAACGATCTCTCGGTATAACGTCTTTAACCTCGGAACGTAATTTTCCGGAACAGAGGTCGAACTCGGTGATACATTCTTCGATTTACTTGTTTTTTTTGATGCAGCTTGTGACTTCATTAACTTTTATCCAATACTTCCGTCGGCGCCTTTTGATACACACGAACCTTTCGACCGTCTTCGAAGGTTTTCATTTTCAACCGAGATGGTTTTTGAGCTGATTCGCAATACGCCATGACGTTTGAGATGGCGATCGTCCCTTCTTTTTCAAGGATTCCACCCTGTTTATTTTTGGCATTCGGCTTGGTATGGCGCTTAATGATATTCAACTTCTCGACAGTAACCCGCCCATTTTTTGTGAGGACATCCAACACTTTCCCGGTTTTCCCTCGTTCTTTACCGGCAATGACCATCACCAGATCACCTTTTTTAATTCTGTATTTTCCTGCCATGCTCATCTACCTAAATAACCTCTGGAGCCAATGAAATAATTTTCATGTATTTTTTTGTCCGCAACTCTCGAGCCACGGGGCCAAAGATGCGCGTACCAACAGGATCCCCTTGAGCGTTCACCAAAACACACGCATTACGATCAAATTTTATATGAGAACCATCTGATCTCCGGGAACCCTTTTTAGTTCTAACGATAACGGCTTTCATCACATCGCCCTTTTTGACGGATGCGCGCGGTATAGCTTCACGCACAGATACGACAATTAAATCACCAAGCGAACCGTATCGACGTCGTGTTCCACCAAGAACGTGAAAACAACGAACGCTTTTGGCACCAGAATTATCAGCAACATCAAGATATGTGTAATTTTGAATCATAATCTGTCTCTAAAATCATCTCAGGAAAAAGATCTCATTAGCCAATTGGCGCATTTGCACAGATTTCGGCAACTCGCCAACACTTATCCTTACTAATAGGACGAGAATAAATGATTTTTACCTGATCACCTATTTTACATTGACTTTGTTCATCATGAGCCTTCATTTTCGTTTTCCGTCTGAGCACTTTGCCATAGAGAGAATGCCGCTCAATCCGTACAACCTCGACAACGACGGTCTTCTGCATTTTATTACTCACAACTTTTCCAAATAGGGTGCGAGGCACCGACCTTGACTGTGTCATAGAATTAACAACTTTCCTGCAAAAGCATCATTATCTTCATAACTCCTTTTGCCGGATTACGGTATGAACCCGAGCAATACTATGCCTTGTCTCTCGAATTTTCATTGGATTTTCGATACGCCCCAGGGCTAACTGACTGCGAAAATGAAACAATTCCTGCTTCAACTGACTTAGTTTCTCAACGAGCGCAGCCTTGTCTAGGTTATTTAATTGATCCATTTCCATATGATGACCTCAGACCTACAATACAGGAATATCACCCCGAACAACGAATTTAGTCATAACCGGAAGTTTATGACCCGCTAGGCGCAATGCCTCTTCAGCAACCTCTTTCGTAACATCGTCCATTTCAAATAATATCCTTCCGGACTTCACAACAGCGACCCAATATTCGGGATTACCTTTTCCCTTCCCCATTCGAACTTCTGCAGGTTTTTTGGTGATGGGCTTATCTGGGAAAATTCTCGTCCAAATTCTCCCCCCACGCTTTACATGACGGGTCATAGCAATACGTGCGGCTTCAATTTGCCTGGCAGTAATTCGTCCAGGCTCCATCGTCTTAAGCCCATATTGCCCATGAGAGACTTCTCCTCCACGATAGGCCTTCCCTCTCATTCGCCCCTTATGGACCTTACGAAACTTAATACGTTTTGGCGCTAACATTAGCTAAATTCTCCAACCAAGGAATTTTTATTTTCTAAAGAAAACCTAGGGATGGTTCTGTTTTTTCTAAAGAAGGAATTGGAGCGTCACCCTTAAAGATCCACGCCTTGACGCCAATTTGGCCCATTGCAGTCTTGGCTTCCGCAAAACCATATTCCACATCAGCTCGTAAAGTATGGAGAGGAACTCGCCCCTCGCGATACCATTCCGTTCTTGCGATTTCGTGCCCACCTAAGCGACCAGCACAATACACCTTAATCCCCAAAGCCCCAAGTCGCAAAGCAGAGGCAACACTTCGCTTTAAAGCACGGCGGAATGACACGCGTTTCTCAAGTTGGGTAGCAATATTTTCTGCGACCAGCTGTGCATCAATCTCCGGCTTCTTTATTTCTTTAACGGTAACAAACACTTCATTCCCATAATCCTTTTCAAGGGAAGCCTTTAATTTGTCCACCTCAGCACCCTTACGACCAATAATAATTCCAGGCCGTGCCGTGTGAATAATCAATTTCAACTGATTTCCAGACCGTTCGATTTCCACACTGGAAATTCCAGCATGATACAGTCGCTTTTTAACTAAATCTCTAATAGACAAATCTTGGTGAAGAAGAGTGGCATAGTCTTTCTTGGCATACCATCTGGATCGCCAAGTCCTAGTGTAGCCTAATCTAAATCCATACGGATGGGTCTTTTGCCCCATATAACACTCTCCTTACCCTTTTCATGAGGGGAACTCATTCAAAATATTAATTTTCAATCGGACTGACGACAATTGTAATATGACTGGTACGTTTTTTTATCGGACTAGCTCGGCCCTGCGCCCGAGGCTGAAATCGTTTAAGAACCGGGCCTCCATCCACAAAAGCCCTTGAAACCCTTAACTGCTCTGGCTCTCCCAAATCTTTTTGACCGGCATTGGAAACCGCCGAAAACAACAACTGTTCCACAACCCTGGCAGCCGACCTCGGGGTAAACTTTAAAAGGGCTAAGGCTTCGGCAGCGTTTCGCCCCCTCACCATATCCACCATTAACCTTGCCTTACGTGGAGCCATCCGCACATGTCGCAAGATCGCTTTTGCCTCAGCCATAGATCACTCTATTCTTTCCTTGTCAAACCCATTTAAACGAAATTCACCTTCATTATTTTAGAGCTACGCCTTTTTCACTCTTCGCAGCACCATGCCCTTTAAATAATCGTGTTGGAGCAAATTCCCCTAATTTATGACCAACCATATTATCGGTGACAAACACCGGGATAAACTTTTTCCCATTGTGAACAGCAAAGGTTAATCCAATCATATCTGGCGTAACGGTTGAACGACGGGACCATGTCTTAATAACCCGCGATTCCCTAGTCTCACGCGCCTTCTCCACCTTCTTAAGAAGATGTCCATCAACAAAGGGCCCTTTATGTATTGACCTTGGCATGGTTTCCCCCTAAATCTAACGGGATTTTTTCTTTCTACTTGCGATAATATATCGGGAACTTAGATTTCTTGGCTTACGGGTCTTGAAACCCTTTGCAGGCTGGCCCCAAGGTGAAACAGGATGGGGATTACCTGCTCCAGCCTTTCCTTCGCCCCCTCCATGCGGATGATCAACAGGATTCATTACTACACCACGCACATGAGGTTTCTTCCCTAGCCAGCGAGAACGACCAGCTTTTCCAACCGTCACATTACCATGATCAAGATTCCCAACCTGCCCAACCGTCGCCATGCACGTGCCCAAAATCTTTCGCATTTCTCCTGAGCCAAGACGTACCTGGACATATCCTTGATCCCGACCCATTACCTGAGCCGCAGCTCCTGCACTCCTTGCCAATTGAGCCCCTTTTCCTGGTCTTAATTCAATATTATGAATGACCACGCCCAAGGGCATCTCCAAGAGCGGTAGAGCATTTCCCACTCTCACTTCAGCATCAGCTCCCGACTTAACAGTGTCTCCAACTTTCAATCCATGCGGAGCAAGAATATAGCGTTTTTCGCCATCAGAATAATGAAGCAAGGCAATCCGAGCCGTTCGATTAGGATCATATTCGATACTAGCCACCTTCGCAGGAATCCCTACTTTTTCCCGTTTAAAATCAATTTTTCGATATCGCCGCTTATGACCGCCCCCTCTAAAACGAATCGTAATTCGCCCAGCGCTATTTCTGCCGCCTGACGGAGAAATGGTCTTAGTTAAACTTTTTTCAGGTTTATTGGGAGCCAATCCCTTTTCAACGACTGCAGACATTCCGCGGCGACCGGGAGAGGTGGGGTTATAATCTTTTATTGGCATAAACGGCCCTCTTTTATCAAAACCTCAGACAACAGACTCATTTCCTAGAAATACTAGGCACTCTCATACAATTCGATTTTCTCACCCTCTTTTAATGTTACAAGAGCCTTGCGCCAATCAGACCGTCTACCTAAATACCGGCCTTGGCGCTTCTTTTTTCCTCTGACATTCATAACATTAACTGAGGCCACTTTTACGCTAAATATCTTTTCTACAGCTCGCCGTACATCAATCCTTGTCGCACGACCATCAACAGCAAACGCGACACTGTTTTTGATTTCCCGAATAGCCGTAATCTTTTCCGTCAAAAGCGGACGGATTAACACATCGTATGGATTCATGCTATGCCCACATTTCCTGCATCGACCCTAATTCACCTCGTGACACAACCAACTTTTCACACCACAACAAATCGTACACATTAAGATCTTTGGCGTGGAGAACCTTCAAATGCTTGACATTTCTCCCTATTCTGACCAAATCCACCAAACCCTCTTCAACAACCAATAAAGTTTTTCCACCGGCTCCTACCTGAGAAAGTAGCCGCACAAGCTCTTTAGTTTTCATTTCTGACATAGAAACATCCACAACGATCAAATTCTCCGAAGAAGCTTTATCTGTCAGCGCAGCCCTTAAAGCTGCGCGATACATTTTCTTTGGCAAGGGGTAGGAATATGATCTTGGCCGAGGCCCAAACACGGTCCCCCCATGTCTCCAGATAGGTGAGCGGGCTGACCCAGCTCGAGCCCTACCGGTATGCTTTTGCTTCCAAGGCTTTTTTCCCGAACCCCGAACCTCCCCTCGCCCCTTTGTCGAGGCAGTACCTTGACGAATTGAAGCCCGCTGCATCACCACGACTCGATGAACAAGTGGGGCATTAAGAGGCGCATCGAACACCCCTTCCTTCAACTCTACCGAATCCACCTTTTCCCCATTAGAACCAAATACAGGTGCAGTATCCATATCGTGACCTTACCCAGCTTTCCTCACCATCACCATTCCACCAACTGGACCAGGAATTGAGCCTGAAACAAGAAGAATATTCTCTTCCGCCCTCACATCAAAAATCCTTAGTCCCTTAATCGTAATTCGCTTATTTCCCATTTGACCAGGTAAATCTTTATTTTTAAAAACTCGTGAAGGAAAAGAACTCTGCCCAATTGATCCTGGAGCCCGATGGAACATCGACCCATGAGAGGCAGGGCCGCCAGCATAATTATGACGCTTCATAACCCCCTGGAAACCCTTTCCCTTAGAAATACCCCGCACATCCACTTGTTCCCCCTTGGAAAATATTTCCACCGTGACCAGGGCACCAACTTCCGGACTACCAGAAGACTTAAATTCACGTAGATACCTCCACCGCTTATCATTCGCTTTTTTTAAATGCCCAACCTGCGCTTTTGTCAATTTCCGCTCTTGGACTTCTTGAAACCCAATTTGAACTGCCTCATATCCGTCCCGACCAGCCTCTTTAATTTGAACAACCCCACACGGACCAGCCTCTACTACGGTGACAGGAATGAGGCAACGCGACTCATTAAACACCTGAATCATACCAAGCTTTTTACCAATTAAACCGTTAACCATTCTCTACTTGCCTCATTTACTCTCTAAACACATTCTAGAAACGAAAAAACCCCTGCCATCACAACTTAATCTCAACATCTACCCCTGCTGCCAAATTTAATTTCATCAGAGCATCCATAGTCTCCGGAGTGGGCTCCATGATATCCAATAGACGTTTATGAGTCCGAATTTCAAATTGCTCCCTGGACTTTTTATCCACGTGCGTTGATCGTTGGACAGTATATTTTTCAATTCTGGTAGGCAGCGGAACAGGGCCGGCAATCAAGGCTCCACTTCGCCGGACCGTATCCACAATCTCACGAACAGATTGATCCAACACGCGATAATCAAAGCCCTTTAAACGTATTCGAATTCTTCGGTCTCGATCCACGAAAAACCCACCCTTTCCCCTCTGCTATTTTTAGAATTTCATTCCACAATTTCGGTTACTACGCCAGCCCCAACCGTCCGGCCTCCTTCGCGCACCGCAAACCGCACCCCTTGCTCCATCGCGATCGGCGCGATCAACTCTCCCGAGAACGACACATTGTCCCCCGGCATCACCATCTCCACCCCTTCCTTCAACTGCACAATCCCCGTCACATCCGTCGTCCGAAAGTAGAACTGCGGCCGATAACCATTAAAAAACGGCGTATGCCGCCCCCCCTCTTCCTTCGTCAACACATACACTTCCGCCTTAAACTTCGTATGCGGTGTAATGGACTTCGGCTTCGCCAACACCATCCCCCGCTCCACCTCTTCCTTCTTCGTCCCCCGCAGTAAGGCTCCAATGTTATCTCCCGCCTGCCCCTCGTCCAACACCTTGCGAAACATCTCCACCCCTGTGACGATGGTCGCCTGCGTCGGCTTCAGCCCTACAATCTCGATTTCATCCCCTACCTTCACTTGCCCGCGCTCCACACGCCCCGTCACAACCGTCCCCCGCCCACTGATCGTAAAGACATCCTCAATCGGCATCAGAAACGGCTTATCAATCGCCCGCTCCGGCGTGGGAATATACGTGTCCACCGCCTCTAACAACTTCATGATCGACGGCACCCCAATCTCACTCTGATCGCCTTCGATCGCCTTAATGGCCGAGCCTATCACCACCGGCACATCATCCCCCGGAAACCCATATTTCGTCAGCAACTCCCGCACTTCTAGCTCCACCAACTCCAACAACTCCTTGTCCTCAACCTTGTCCGCCTTGTTTAAAAAGACCACAATGTAGGGCACCCCTACTTGCCGCGCTAAGAGGATATGCTCCCGCGTTTGAGGCATCGGGCCATCCGCCGCACTCACCACCAGGATCGCCCCATCCATTTGCGCCGCGCCCGTGATCATGTTCTTGACGTAGTCCGCATGCCCCGGACAATCCACATGCGCGTAATGACGATTTTCGGTCTCGTACTCCACATGCGAGATGGCGATCGTGAGAATCTTCGTGGGGTCCCGGCGCCCCTGGCTTTCACTCGCCTTGGCCACATCGTCATACGGCACGAACGTCGCCTTGCCCAGATCCCCCATCACTTTCGTGAGGGCCGACGTCAGGGTTGTTTTCCCATGGTCCACATGCCCGATCGTCCCCACATTTAAATGCGGCTTCTTGCGCTCAAATTTCGCCTTCGCCATCCTCTGTCCTCCTCAATTCGCTCGGTCGCCAAACCCTGTTTATAAAGAGAGCAATCACTCCCCTTGATTCTTTTTTATAATTTGCTCTGCCATGAGCTTGGGCACTACTTCGTATGACTCAAATTCCATGCTATAAGTAGCACGCCCCTGAGTTTTTGATCGCAAATCAGTCGAATACCCAAACATTTCACTTAACGGGACCGTTGCATCAACAACTTGGGCTCCACCCTTAGCCTTCATTCCATGAATTTTTCCACGACGCCCATTTAAATCACCAATAACATCACCCATAAAATCCTGGGGGACGAATACCTCCACCTTCATAACAGGCTCCAACAAGACTAAGTCAGCCTTCTGGCAAGCACTTACTAATGCCATTGACCCGGCAATTTTAAAGGCCATCTCACTAGAATCGACCTCATGAAACGAACCATCATATAGAGTCACCTTGATATCCCTCAAAGGGTATCCTGCCAAGATGCCACTTTCCATGCGCTCCTTAACACCCTTTTCTACCGGAGCAATAAACTCCCTCGGAACCGCCCCACCTACAATTTTATTCACAAACTCCAACCCTGTACCAGATTCCGCAGGCTCCACACGGAGCCACACATGCCCATATTGCCCACGCCCCCCCGTCTGTTTTACATATTTGGCTTCAGCTTGAGCCGTACCGCGAATAGTTTCCCGATACGCCACCTGAGGCTTTCCAACATTAGCCTGCACCTTAAATTCACGGAGCAACCTATCCACAATAATCTCAAGATGCAACTCACCCATTCCAGAAATAATCGTTTGCCCAGTTTCCTCATCCGACTGAACCTGAAAAGAAGGGTCCTCTTGCGCCAGCTTTTCAAGAGAATAACCCAGCTTGTCCATATCTTGCTTCGTCTTAGGTTCAACCGCCAAAGATATGACGGGCTCGGGAAATTTTATGACTTCAAGCAGAATCGGATGCTTCTCATCACATAAGGTATCCCCAGTCCGAGTATCCTTCAGACCAACAGCAGCCGCAATATCGCCTGCCGACACCTCACTAATTTCCTCACGTTTATTTGCATGCATCTTTAAAAGCCGCCCAATCCGTTCTTTTTTCCCTTTAGCCACGTTATACACATAAGATCCAGCGCTTAACTTTCCAGAATATACCCGGAAATATGTTAATTGGCCCGAAAATGGATCGGACATGATTTTAAATGCCAGGGCCGAAAAAGGCTCACTCTTATCTGGCTTACGAAAAACTTCCCCTTCAGTCGCAGGGTCTATCCCACGGACTGGGGGAAGATCTAGAGGAGACGGAAGATAATCAACCACTGCATCCAAGAGGGGCTGAACCCCCTTATTCTTAAATGCCGACCCACAGAAAACAGGGGTTATCTTTAAGCCAATCGTTCCCAAACGAATAGCCCGCTTCACCTCATCAACCCCCAGGCTTTCTCCGGACAAATACCGCTCCATAACCCCTTCATCAAATTCAACGACCGAATCAAGCATCTTCTCCCGATACCTATTCGCTTCATCCAGATATTCTTCAGATATATCCTCCGTAACATACGCCGCACCCAGTGTTTCATCATCAAAAACCAACGCTTTCATGGTGAGTAAATCTATGACACCTCTAAAACCCTCTTCTTTCCCTAAGGGAATTTGCAATACAACAGGATTAGCCCCCAACCGGTCCACCAATGTTTGGACTGCAGGGAAAAAATCCGCCCCCACGCGATCCATCTTATTCATAAATGCAATTCTCGGAACTTGGTACTTATCAGCCTGACGCCAAACCGTTTCCGACTGAGGCTCAACACCCATCACGGAATCGAACACAGCCACCGCACCGTCCAGAACCCGCAATGACCTCTCAACTTCAATCGTAAAATCCACATGCCCAGGTGTATCGATAATATTAATCCGACTATCCTTCCATGAGCAGGTTGTCGCTGCCGAGGTAATCGTAATCCCCCTCTCACGCTCCTGCTCCATCCAATCCATTGTGGCTGCCCCTTCATGGACCTCCCCAATCTTGTACGAGACACCGGTATAAAAAAGTACACGCTCAGTGGTCGTAGTCTTTCCGGCATCAATATGCGCCATAATGCCAATATTTCTAGTTTTCCCCAGGGATATTTCAGCTACCACAAAACCCCCACACAACAATGCTGCAAGGGGCTTTTCTCAGCAAGACAGGGAACAGACCCCCCATCCAACACAAAGCCCAGTGCAGCACAACAACCCACAATCACCACCGATAATGAGCAAAAGCCCTATTGGCCTCAGCCATCCGATGAGTCTCGTCACGTTTTTTTACGGCAGACCCGTTGTTGCTTGCCGCATCTATTAATTCGGCAGCCAACTTCTCCCGCATACTCTTACCACTTCTCGCCAATGCACTATCTTTTATCCAACGCAGAGCTAGGGCAATTTGACGAATTGGCCGAATTTCAACCGGCACCTGATAGGAGGCTCCACCAACCCTTCGAGATTTCACCTCAACCATCGGCTTCACATTTCCTAGAGCAGCATGAAAAACCTTTATCGGTTCATCGCCAGTCTTTTCCCGAACAATATCAAACGCGCCATAACAAACGCGCTCTGCAGTACTCTTCTTTCCATCACGCAAAAGGATATTCAGAAATCTTCCTACAACAGGATCTTTATAACGCGAATCCTGAACGACCTTTTGGCGAAGAACAAGCGGTCTACGTGGCATAGAAAATATCTTCCCGAATATCGTACGATAATATTAGAATTTCAAAAAAAAGGGATTACTTGGGTCGCTTTGCCCCATATTTGGAACGACCCTGCTTGCGGTTGGCTACTCCCACAGCATCCAAAGCCCCCCTGACCATATGATATCGAACACCGGGAAGATCCTTAACTCGCCCCCCTCTGACCAGGACAATAGAGTGCTCTTGGAGATTATGACCCATACCAGGAATATACGCCGTCACCTCCAACCCTGTCGTAAGACGAACCCTGGCCACCTTCCGAAGTGCCGAATTTGGTTTTTTAGGAGTAGTAGTATAGACTCGAAGACAAACACCCCTACGCTGAGGACAACGATTCAAAGCAGAGCTTTTACTCTTAGCCTTTAAGGTCTTACGACCAACCCGAACTAATTGATTAACTGTAGGCATTTAATTTCAAGCAAAAATGATGGTTAAATCAAACCAAAAAGTATTCCAATAGGATAACCGGCTGATCTTATAGATAAATATGTATTTTGTCAAGAACATTTAAAGAACAGTACAACTACCACACGCTCATATCCGTTACACCTTATCAATTCCAACTGGCTCCCCTAAAGTCTCCACCCCTTCTTCAGCTTGAAGAGGCACAAAAGTTTCACGATATTCCCCCCACCCGGTTCCAGCAGGAATCAGCCTTCCCACAATAACATTTTCCTTTAATCCACGAAGCTCATCTGTTCGGCCATTAATGGCAGCTTCCGTTAGAACTCTTGTGGTTTCTTGGAAAGATGCACCAGAAATAAAACTATCCGTGCTTAACGAGGCCTTTGTAATACCCAGCAACACAGGCTTTCCTAGGGCAGGCTTCCCTCCCTCGGTCAACACCCGCTCATTTTCATCATCAAAAGCAAATTTATTGACTTGTGTACCTGGCAAAAATGACGTATCTCCAGCATCTTCAATTCTAATTTTTTTCAACATTTGTCGAGTAATGACCTCAATGTGCTTATCATTAATCACAACTCCCTGCAAACGATACACCTCCTGCACTTCATTCACTAAATATTTTTGCAATTCACGCGGACCAAGAACACTCAAAATATCATGAGGATTAGCGGAACCATCCATTAAAGGTTCTCCGGCGCGAACCCAATCACCTTCATGAACATTCACATGGCGTCCTCGAGGAATCAGATATTCCTTGATATCACCAATCTTATTATCAACAGTGACCTTCCGAAGACCCTTGACAAAACCTCCAAACGAAACTTCCCCGTCAATTTCACTGACCACAGCATGCTCTTTTGGCTTTCGCGCTTCAAACAATTCTGCCACACGAGGCAATCCACCGGTAATATCTTTGGTTTTTGTAGTTTCTCGGGGAATTTTTGCCAACACATCACCTGGATACACCGTCGCCCCTTTTTCCACAAAAATGTGAGCCCCAACAGGAAGCAAATACCGCGCAGGAGAACCCGAACTTAATTTGGCCGTCTTTCCAGATTCATCTTTGACTGAAAGCCTAGGACGCAAATTGGTACCAGCTTGCTCAATAACCACGCGACGTGAAAGCCCGGTGATTTCATCCACTTCATCTTTTATCGTTACACCTTCCGCAATATCCCCAAGAGCAATTTTTCCACCGACTTCAGTCAGAATAGTTAAAGAATAGGGGTCCCATTCAACAAATTTTTGCCCGACTTCAACTTTTCCACCATCCTTAACCTTGACTTTCGCGCCATATACCAAAGAATATTTTTCACGTTCACGACCCGTATCGTCACACACGGCAATTTTGGCATTTCTAACCATCACCACCCAATCCCCCTGCTGCGTTTTCACTGCCATGCTGGGATTATGAAAATCGGCATTCTTTTTTGCGTCAAAACTGAGGAACTTAAGAACTCCCTCATGCTTTGCCTCAAGAACGGTTTGCTCAACCACCTTACTCGCAGTACCCCCAATATGAAAGGTGCGCATGGTGAGCTGAGTCCCAGGCTCTCCGATGGACTGGGCCGCAATGACTCCAACCGGCTCACCTTTTTCAACGAGTCGTCCACGCGCCAAATCTCTCCCGTAGCATTTTGCACATACCCCCCAACGAGCTTGGCAAGTAAGCACTGAACGAATTTTTATATGATCAATTCCCGCCTCAACGATATCCTTGCACAAGTCTTCATCTAATTCTTCATTCGCTTTCACAAGAATTTCTTGGGTCACAGGATCATGCACATCCTCTGCCGTTAACCTTCCCAATATTCGCTCATCTAAGGCTTGAATAACCTCGCCACCTTCTACTAATGCAGAAACCAGAATACCATTTGAAGTGAAACAGTCCGGTTCACTCACAATCACGTCTTGAGCAGCATCAACCAAACGACGAGTAAGATAACCAGAGTTTGCAGTCTTTAATGCAGTGTCCGCCAATCCCTTTCGCGCTCCGTGGGTAGAAATAAAATACTGCAAAACCGTCAACCCTTCACGGAAATTCGCGGTAATGGGGGTTTCAATAATTTCACCCGATGGCTTAGCCATCAACCCCCGCATACCCCCTAATTGCCGGATCTGCTGGGAACTGCCTCGAGCACCCGAGTCTGCCATCATATAAATAGGATTAAGGCCTTCCGCCTCACCTCTTCCACCACCCTGGCTAATTTCCTTCATCATTTCTATGGCGATCTGTTCACTCACATGGGCCCAAATATCGATAACCTTGTTATAACGTTCCCCATTGGTGATCAGCCCTTCACTATATTGATTCTGCACCTGACTCACCGTGGCTTGCGCGCGGTTAATCATTTCACTTTTTCGAGAAGGAATATGCATGTTGTCAATACAAATTGAAACTCCGGCCTTAGTCGCATAAGAAAACCCTAAATCTTTTAAGCGATCCAACATCACCACGACATCATGAAGACCAGCCAATCGATAGACACGGTCTACCAATTTTGTGATCTCCTTTTTGGTCATCAATTGATTCACGTGGGAAAAGCTCATTCTCTCAGGCAAAATCTCAGACAAGATGACACGACCCACCGTCGTCTCCACGATCTCCTCATCAATTCGAACCTTGATTCGAGCTTGTTCTTCAACTTCTCCGGAATCATAAGCAATTCGAACTTCCTCGGGCGATGAAAATATTTTCCCCTCACCCCTAGCTCCCTCACGGTCCTTCGTTAACCAGTAACAACCCAGCACCATATCCTGGGATGGAACAGCTAATGGACGACCATTTGCTGGAGACAGGATATTATTGGCGGCCATCATTAAGACTCTAGCCTCTATTTGTGCCTCCACAGAAAGCGGTACATGGACAGCCATCTGATCGCCGTCAAAATCAGCATTAAAAGCGGCACAAACCAGGGGATGAAGACGAATGGCCTTCCCCTCGACCAAAATTGGATCAAAGGCTTGAATGCCCAATCGATGAAGAGTTGGCGCACGATTGAGCATCACCGGATGTTCTCGTATGACTTCATCAAGTACATCCCAAACCTCAGGACGCTCTTTTTCGACCAAGCGCTTCGCACTCTTAATGGTGGTAGCCGCACCTCGCTCTTCCAGTTTATGAAAAATAAATGGCTTAAAGAGTTCAAGGGCCATTTTTTTTGGCAACCCGCATTGATTCAAACGAAGTTCCGGACCAACGACTATAACGGATCGACCGGAATAATCAACGCGCTTTCCTAACAGATTTTGCCGAAACCGTCCCTGTTTACCCTTTAACATATCACTGAGAGATTTTAAGGGACGCTTATTAGCACCTCGAATGACCCGACCCCGACGACCATTGTCGAATAATGCATCAACAGCCTCCTGAAGCATGCGCATTTCATTGCGGATGATGACCCCAGGCGCCTTCAATTCAACCAATCGCTTCAAACGATTGTTTCGATTTATCACGCGACGGTACAAATCATTTAGGTCGGATGTCGCAAATCGTCCGCCATCTAATGGAACAAGAGGCCGCAATTCTGGAGGTAGGACGGGAATCGCATCCATAATCATCCATTCAGGATTGTTCCCCGATGTATGGAAGGCTTCAATCACCTTCAATCGCTTGGTGAGCTTTTTCCCAACCGCCACCGACGTGGTACTCTGAATTTTATCATGGCGTTCATTCCATAAGGCCTCAATATCAACTTTTCGCAATAATTCGCGAATCGCTTCAGCTCCGATTCCTACCTTGAAGGAAGTGGCTCCGTACTCTTCCACGCACTCGCGATATCGCTCTTCCGTCAACAACTCTCGATCCTTAAGATTGGTGTTCCCAGGATCAAGAACAACATACGCCTCAAAATACAGAATCTTCTCCAATTGTTTTAAGCTCATGTCTAGAAGAATTCCGATACGGCTCGGCACCCCCTTCAAAAACCAGATATGAGCCACCGGTGCGGCCAATTCAATATGCCCCATCCGTTCACGGCGCACCTTCGACTGAATTACCTCCACGCCACATTTGTCGCACACGATACCCCTGTGCTTCATTCGTTTATATTTTCCACAATTACATTCCCAATCTTTGGTCGGTCCAAAAATCTTGGCACAAAAAAGCCCATCCCGCTCTGGCTTAAAAGAGCGATAATTAATGGTCTCCGGCTTTTTAACTTCACCATACGACCACGAACGAATTTTTTCCGGCGAAGCAATACGAATGCGCATCGCATCAAATGAGACGGCATCCCTAGGCTTTTCAAAAAGCGAATAGATACTTTCCAAGTGTATGCCTCCGGTTATAAGGAATAGTGAACGGGAATAATGTAGGCGGAACCTACTCAGCTGACTTAATGAGCTCTACATCCAACCCCAAACTCTGCAATTCTTTCACCAGCACATTAAACGACTCGGGGAGTCCAGGCTCAAGGAAGTTCTCTCCCTTGACAACAGCCTCATACATCCGAGAACGACCTGGTACATCATCCGACTTGACCGTCAGAAATTCCTGCAACGTCGAAGCTGCGCCATATGCCTGCAATGCCCAAACTTCCATTTCCCCTAAACGTTGGCCGCCAAATTGAGCTTTTCCACCCAACGGCTGCTGAGTCACCAACGAATAGGGCCCAATAGAACGAGCATGAATTTTATCATCCACAAGATGGTGCAACTTTAACATGTACATATAGCCGACCGTGACTGGACTTTTGAAAGGCTCGCCAGTCCTCCCGTCATACACAACCGACTGCCCCGACTCAGGAAGCTTCCCCTTCCTCAACAATTCTTTGATTTCTTTTTCTGAGGCCCCGTCAAATACCGGGGTTTCCACCTTAATACCCAAGGCATGCGCCGCCCATCCCAGATGGGTCTCCAAAATTTGGCCGACATTCATACGTGAGGGAACACCCAAGGGATTCAAGACAATTTGCACCGGAGTACCATCCGGCAGATAAGGCATGTCCTCCTCGGGCATAATACGGGACACCACTCCTTTATTCCCATGACGACCTGCCATCTTGTCCCCAACGGCGATTTTTCGCTTTATAGCTAAATAGACCTTGACGAGCTTAATGACTCCAGGAGGTAATTCATCTCCTCGCCGAAGACGACCAACCTTTTCATCATATTCCGTTTGTAAGATTTCTATTTGATCTTTGGCCTCTCGTTCAATCTCATCAAGTTTTTTCTGTTCTTCAGCATCGGCTAAAATCACCCGGCGCGCATCATCATCCGTCAATTTCCGTAGCACATCTGCGGTAATACGACCCTTTTTCTTAAGAATCACTTCGCCACTATCCGGATCCATCAAATCACGACCAACAAATTGACCCAATAGCAACTTCCTTATTTTTCTATTTCGCTCATCTTCGATAATCCGTAATTCTTCTTGGTAGTCACGCTCCACCTTTGAACGATCATCTGTTTCAATCGTCCGTGAACGCTCGTCTTTATCAACTCCTTTACGAGAAAAGATCTTGACATCAACGACGATTCCCTCGATGCCGGGTGGCACCTGCAATGAGGTGTCTTTTACATCCCCGGCTTTCTCACCAAAAATAGCTCGAAGCAACTTTTCTTCAGGCGTAAGCTGAGTTTCACCTTTTGGGGTAACTTTTCCAACCAAAATATCGCCGGGCTTCACCTCTGCACCAATTCGAACGATCCCGCTTTCATCTAAATTTCTCAGCGCCTCCTCTCCAAGATTCGGAATATCACGAGTAATCTCCTCTTTCCCCAGCTTGGTGTCTCGTGCCTCTACTTCAAACTCTTCAATATGAATAGACGTGAAGGTATCATCTTTCACCATCTTTTCACTGAGGAGGATAGCATCCTCATAGTTATAGCCACCCCATGGCATAAAGGCCACCAACACATTTTTCCCTAAAGCCAACTCGCCTCGGTCCATCGATGGGCCATCAGCTAACACCTGCCCCCTTTTCACTGGTTGCCCCACACGCACAATGGGCGTTTGGGTGATACAGGTATTCTGATTAGTCCGTTGGAATTTCACCAGATCGTAAGTATCTAAGATTCGGGAACTTCTCTTCTTCTCTTCTTTTTCCTTACCACCAGCCCTGACAACAATTCGCCTGGCATCCACCGATTCCACAATTCCATCGCGTTGCGCAATGGCCAAATACCCAGAGTCTCTGGCCACAACAGCTTCCATTCCCGTACCAACAAGAGGCGATTCCGCTTTGATAGTGGGAACCGCTTGTCGCTGCATATTCGAACCCATCAGCGCGCGATTGGCGTCATCGTGCTCCAAGAATGGAATAAGGGCTGTAGCCACACTGACCACCTGCTTTGGAGAAACGTCTAAATAATTCACCGCATCGGGTGTGGTGGTTACAAATTCCCCAGCTTCTCTAGCCGTAATGGTCTCCGAGGTAAGCTGCCCATTTTTATCCACGGCTGAATTAGCTTGGGCTATCACGACTTGATCCCCATCCAATGGGGACAGAAACTCGACCTCATCCGTCACCCGACCCTTTCGCACCTTCCGAAATGGTGCTTCAATAAAACCAAACTCATTGATTCTGGCATAGGTAGCCAAAGACGTGATTAATCCAATATTGGGACCCTCAGGCGTTTCAATGGGACAAATTCTACTGTAATGGGAAGGGTGAACGTCACGAACCTCGAAACCCGCCCTTTCTCTGGTTAGCCCGCCAGGGCCCAATGCAGAAAGTCTTCTCTTGTGAGTAATCTCAGCCAACGGGTTGGTTTGGTCCATAAATTGCGACAACTGGCTTCCAGCAAAAAATTCTTTGATAGCCCCAACAATAGGTTTGGCATTGATGAGATCATGAGGCAGGACCGTTTCCATATCCAGGAGATTCATGCGCTCTTTGATGCTCCGTTCCATGCGGGCGAGACCAATACGAATTTGGTTCTCTAACAACTCCCCGACTGAACGGACTCGGCGATTACCTAAATGATCAATATCATCCACATCGCCTTTTCCAGCTTTCAGATCAACAAGACATCGTACAACTTCAACAATATCTTCAGCCGTTAACGTTCTTTGCTCTAGCGACAAATCAAGATTAAATCGCTTGTTCATCTTCAATCGCCCAACGGGTGAAAGATCGTACCGCTTGGGATTCAAGAAAAGGTTTTCAAACAACAGTTTCGCCGATTCAATTGAAGGCATTTCGCCAGGACGAAGTCGCTTGTATATTTCAACCCAAGCCTCTTCCTTAGAATTGGTTCGTTCAGCCTCCAAAGTATCCAAAATTACAGGACTGGTTGTGGGGCTATCCAAATAAATAACCTTAAAACTCTCCATTCGACCTTCCAGGATTCGCTCCAATACCGGAGCCGTCAGACGTTGATTTTTTTCCAAAAGAACTTCCTGGTTTTCTGGGTCTATGAGTTCCGTTAAAACCGCACGACCTATCAAATCCTCTGCTTTTATAGGAATTTCCTTAATCCCGGCTGACCTCACGCGCCCCATGAGTGTTTTATTTAATTTCATGCCTTCTTTGGCTAGGACCTCGCCAGTCCCTTTTTCAATGAGGTCCTCGGGAGCTCGCAGGCCAGTGTGGATCGCAGGATCTAATTTGCGGAGTAATTTCCCATTACTCACCCGGACTTCTTCGACGGGGTAATACATTTTCAACAAGTCATCCGTGCTAAATCCAAATCCCTTCAAGAGAATGGTCGCAGGCATTTTTCGGCGGCGGTCGATGCGGACATACAGTATATCCTTCGCATCATATTCAAAATCTAACCATGAGCCTCGATAGGGAATAATCCTGCCAGAAAATAAGACCTTGCCACTAGAATGAGTGCGCCCTTTATCATGACCAAACGAGGGCCCTGGAGAACGATGCAATTGACTTACTGCCACCCGTTCTGTCCCATTGACAATAAATGTCCCTCGGTCAGTCATTAAGGGGAGCTCTCCAACATAAACCTCCTGCTCACGAACATCTAAAACTCGATTTTTGACCTCCTTATCCTGTTGGTCAAAAACCACCAACCGAACTCTCAGCTTCAATGGAGCGGCGAAGGTCATTCCCTGCTCAATACATTCACGAATATCGTACTTGGGTGTGCCCAACGAATAGCTGGAAAACTCCAGGATGGCCGAGTTATTGTAATCCATAATCGGAAATACACTTTTAAATGCGGCGTGCAATCCCTTATCATCACGACGATCCGGTAATATTTCAGCTTGCAAGAACTCTTCGTAAGAGCGCCGCTGTACTTCTACCAAATCAGGGATCACAATATGGGTATGTATTTTCGAAAAACTATGTCGTTCAACACTGCCCTCAAAGGCTACTTGTGCCATTCACATCTCCTTGTGGATTAACAGCGACCCGAAACATGCCATCGCTTCGGAACCATTCAAAAACCGGAAATCTATTTCACTTCAACTGTCGCACCCACCTCTTGAAGTTTCTTTTGAATTGCGTCAGCTTCCTCTTTTGAAGCACCTTCTTTCACAGGTTTAGGGGCACCCTCAACCAAATCCTTTGCCTCCTTTAACCCTAACCCGGTAATTTCACGAACAACCTTAATGGCTTGAATCTTTTTGTCTGCTGGCGCTCCGGTTAATATGACGTTAAACTCGGTTTTCTCTTCAGACGCTGGTGCAGCAGCACCGGGTGCAGCAGCCACAACTCCAACTGGAGCGGCGGCAGTCACACCAAACCGGTCTTCCAACCCTTTCACCAGATCAGACAACTCAAGCACACTCAAGCCCTCTATGGCCTTAATAAAGTCTTCCTTCGACATTTTAGTTCCCGTAGCACTCATCTCTCCCTCTCCTTTCTGCGTTTTGTGTTCTTGTATAGCTGCTAAGACCCCAACAATACTTCTCAGGAGTTGTCCCAAGACCCCCACAAACCCTCGAATCGGCCCCTGAAAAGCCGACAACAACATGGAAAGCAATTCTTGCTTGGATGGCAAATCTGCGACAGCCGACAAACGGTCAGGATCTAAGGCTTCACCATCAAGCACAGCTCCTTTGACCTGCAATTTCTCTTCACATTTCTCAGCTTTAATAAAATCCCGTATCACCTTGGTGGGCAATACCGGATCATCATAGCCCAGAACCAATACCGACTGCCCTTTAAACATGGCTTGCAAAGGAACAAGCGGAGTGTCCCCCAATGCACGAATAGCCAAGGTATTTTTTACCACGTGCATATGCGCCTGGGCCTGACGAAGCTTTTTCCGGAGGTCATTCACCTGATTCACAGGCATTCCCGCACATTCGCTCACAATAGCTATTCGTGCACGAGCAAACCGCTCATGCAATGTAGCCACAACTTCTGATTTGTCAGTTTTTTTCATACACTAACCCACCTGCTGAGATTAAAAATTCACCCCACTTGCTTGGCAAGGCCCACACTATCCAGCCGAATCCCTGGCCCCATCGTGCTCGACAAAGTAGCACTCTTTACATATTTCCCTTTGCTGGAAGAGGGCTTGGCCTTGAGGACCGAATCAAAAACGGTCCGAATATTATCGGCAATTTGCTGACCCCGAAACGAAACCTTGCCAACAGGAACATGAAGATTGCCAGCCTTATCCACCTTATATTCAACGCGCCCTTTCCGAATTTCTTGGACAGCCTTACCCACTTCGAATGTTACTGTTCCCGTTTTAGGATTGGGCATCAACCCTCGAGGGCCAAGAACTTTTCCTAATTTTCCGACAGCCCCCATCATATCAGGAGTGGCAATCATGGAATCGAAGTCCAACCATCCATCTTGAATTTTCTGCAACAGGTCATCACTGCCAGCAAAGTCAGCTCCAGCCTCTCGCGCCTCCTGCTCCTTTTCGCCTTTGGCAACAACCAAAATACGAATCTTTTTGCCAGTACCATGAGGGAGAACCGTTGTCCCACGCACCATTTGATCAGCCCGCTTTGGATCTACCCCAAGCGACAAGGCAAGCTCGACAGACTCATCAAATTTCGCAAAGGCCGTCTCCTTAACTAGGGCGCTGGCCTCCTCAACGGAATATTCTGGTTTGACAATTTTTGTTATTGATTCTTTAAATTTTTTTCCCATGGCGAAAATCCTCTTTATAAAAAGCCCTCGATTTTATTGCCCTTCAATCGAAATCCCCATACTCCGGGCCGTTCCGGCAATCACCTGCATTGCTGCAGGCACATCACTGGCATTCAAATCTTCGACCTTTAACTTTGCGATTTCCTCCAATTGGGCCTGGGTAATGGAACCCACCTTATTTTTATGGGGGACGCCCGACCCCTTAATAACCCCAGCAGCCTTCTTCAACAAGTCTGAAGCCGGCGGTGTTTTAGTAATAAAACTAAAACTGCGGTCTTTATAGACGGAAATCACTACAGGAATAATACTGCCTTCTTGCTTCTGAGTTTTAGCATTAAATTGTTTACAAAACTCCATGATGTTCACACCATGTTGGCCTAACGAAGGACCAACAGGTGGCGCAGGATTGGCTTTCCCGGCAGGGATTTGCAATTTGATTTGACTCGTCACTTCCTTTGCCATACGTTCACCTACCTTATAATTCTATATAGCTTCTGAAAATTAATTTTCCATATCCAAACATAGAGATCCACCATCTAGGTTCGCTCGACTTGAGAAAAAGCCAATTCCACAGGCGTCGATCGGCCAAATATACTCACCAAGGCCTTTACCCTCGCATGATCTTGGTCGACCTCATCGACCAATCCGTTAAATCCCAAAAACGGCCCATCCACAATTCGCACACTATCTCCCTTCGAAAAGCTTGCCAACTCTCTAGGCGCCGAGACACCTGATTCCAATTGTTTGAGAAGTGTCGCCACCTCTTCTGGGTCCAGGGGAATTGGCCTCGTGCCTCCCCCGACAAATCCTGTAACCTTCGGGGTTTCTTTGATCATCGCAACCATTTCATCATTAATGGGCCCATTGGCTTCCAACAGGACATACCCAGGGAAAAACTTTCGCTTGGAAGCCCGCCGTTTTCCTTCTTTAAATTCTACGACATCTTCTGTTGGGACTAACACTTGACCCACCGCCTCACCCATACCTAACTGATTGGCCCGTTCCACAATACCCGTTCGCACTCGCCCCTCAAACCCTGCATACGTGTGTATGACATACCAATGACTCGCCATGAATCCCTTTCTTCTGCGTTAGACAATCCTACTGATTAACCATACGAGAAACGAATCCACTACCGATAAATATAGAGACATAATTACACAAAACAATAGCACAACCGTCGTCGATCCAATGGTCTCGGATTTTGTGGGATAAGAAATCTTCTTCAGCTCACTTCGCACATCAGACAAAAACTCTGCAATGGAAGACCAGACCTTCTTAAACACTTTCAATTCTCCACGAGAAACAAAAAACCAACCCTCTCCCCAAACCCTTTCCCAGGCAACACTGGCTGGCAGGGGCACCAGGATTCGAACCCGGACTTTCGGTTTTGGAGACCGACGTGCTAGCCATTGACACTATGCCCCTTCAAAAATTTTCCACAACTGGGCACAAACAAAAAAAGACTACTTCACTTCCTTATGCGGAACATGTTTCCGGCAAAACCGACAGTATTTCTTCATTTCCAAACGATCAGGATCGTTTTTTTTATTTTTCATGGTTGAATAATTTCGCTGCTTACAATCCCCACATGCCAGAGAAATAATCACACGCATAGCTACACCCCTGTATTCTTATTCCACAATTTCGGTTACTACGCCAGCCCCAACCGTCCGGCCTCCTTCGCGCACCGCAAACCGCACCCCTTGCTCCATCGCGATCGGCGCGATCAACTCTCCCGAGAACGACACATTGTCCCCCGGCATCACCATCTCCACCCCTTCCTTCAACTGCACAATCCCCGTCACATCCGTCGTCCGAAAGTAGAACTGCGGCCGATAACCATTAAAAAACGGCGTATGCCGCCCCCCCTCTTCCTTCGTCAACACATACACTTCCGCCTTAAACTTCGTATGCGGTGTAATGGACTTCGGCTTCGCCAACACCATCCCCCGCTCCACCTCTTCCTTCTTCGTCCCCCGCAGTAAGGCTCCAATGTTATCTCCCGCCTGCCCCTCGTCCAACACCTTGCGAAACATCTCCACCCCTGTGACGATGGTCGCCTGCGTCGGCTTCAGCCCTACAATCTCGATTTCATCCCCTACCTTCACTTGCCCGCGCTCCACACGCCCCGTCACAACCGTCCCCCGCCCACTGATCGTAAAGACATCCTCAATCGGCATCAGAAACGGCTTATCAATCGCCCGCTCCGGCGTGGGAATATACGTGTCCACCGCCTCTAACAACTTCATGATCGACGGCACCCCAATCTCACTCTGATCGCCTTCGATCGCCTTAATGGCCGAGCCTATCACCACCGGCACATCATCCCCCGGAAACCCATATTTCGTCAGCAACTCCCGCACTTCTAGCTCCACCAACTCCAACAACTCCTTGTCCTCAACCTTGTCCGCCTTGTTTAAAAAGACCACAATGTAGGGCACCCCTACTTGCCGCGCCAAGAGGATATGCTCCCGCGTTTGAGGCATCGGGCCATCCGCCGCACTCACCACCAGGATCGCCCCATCCATTTGCGCCGCGCCCGTGATCATGTTCTTGACGTAGTCCGCATGCCCCGGACAATCCACATGCGCGTAATGACGATTTTCGGTCTCGTACTCCACATGCGAGATGGCGATCGTGAGAATCTTCGTGGGGTCCCGGCGCCCCTGGCTTTCACTCGCCTTGGCCACATCGTCATACGGCACGAACGTCGCCTTGCCCAGATCCCCCATCACTTTCGTGAGGGCCGACGTCAGGGTTGTTTTCCCATGGTCCACATGCCCGATCGTCCCCACATTTAAATGCGGCTTCTTGCGCTCAAATTTCGCCTTCGCCATCCTCTGTCCTCCTCAATTCGCTCGGTCGCCAACACTCAGAAGATAGATCACTTTAATTGAACCAATGTAATTCAAATGGAGCCCACGACGCGGATCGAACGCGTGACCTCGTCCTTACCAAGGACGTGCTCTGCCAACTGAGCTACATGGGCTCGACAAATCTAGCCGTATACTTCCAAAACGCTTCAGTCGCCTTTTTCCTTCCACAATTTTCCAAACTTCAAAAATGGAGCGGGCGATGGGATTTGAACCCACGACAGCCAGCTTGGAAGGCTGGAACTCTACCACTGAGCTACGCCCGCACATATCTCTTAAATATAAATTTAATGGTTGTTTCTTTCAGATCAAATAATTTTACTAGGTTATGTATGAAACATTTAAAAAACCTAATTATCTATTTTTCTTCAATGCAAAAGTCTTATCTGCTGGACATGGTGGGCAGGCAAGGGTTCGAACCTTGGAAGCCGATGGCAGCAGATTTACAGTCTGCCCCCGTTGACCACTTGGGTACCTGCCCATTTGACCAATTAGGGCCGTTTTTCTAGACAAACCGTCTTTGAGTTACATCATGGAAATTTAGATGAAGATCTGTGTGACGTGAGGCAAGACAAACAACCTCTCCTGTATGATCCCCTTCAACAAGTAAAGAACGTAAAGGTTAGTTCTTAAGTACAGGAGCGGAAAAATTTACCCTACCTGTAAACAGAGTATTATAATTTTCTCTATTGGTTGGGTCAAGACCACGAAAACATCTTTTTGAGAGTCAGTAAAAACCACTCATTTGACAAAGCCACATCTCCCAGGACACATTGCAAAAAACAAACTCCAAAATAGGTCTCTACACGTTTTCGAATTTACTTTTTGGGGCTGGCGTAGGAAATTTGAATTTTCTATGCTCAGTCTGTGCGATTAAAGTTCTCCAAACTCAGTCATTATCAGTCGAATCGGCTCCTTGAACACTTTGTCGCAGGGGTGCCTGCCCGGATGGCTGCAGAGTTGGTTGGGATTAATCGTCGATCAGGCATTCACTTTTACCATCGTTTACGCACCATCATTGCCCAGCAGATCGAAGAGGAATGGGCCTTTACTGGTGCCATTGAAGTGGATGAATCGTATTTTGGCGGCAGACGCAAAGGCAAACGAGGGCGTGGAGCCGCCGGCAAGGTGCCGGTCTTTGGTATCTTGCAACGAGGTGGTAAGGTGTATACTCAGGTAATTCCAGATGCGAAATCGCACACGCTTCTGCCCATCATCCGTGAGAAGGTTGTGCCTGACAGTATTGTCTATACGGACTATTATCGTTCGTACAATGCCTTGGATGTGTCGGAGTTTAAGCACTATCGTATTAACCATAGTCAGCGCTTTGCAGACAACCATACTCACATCAATGGTATTGAAAACTTTTGGAATCAAGCTAAGCGTCATTTGCGAAAATACAACGGAATTCCCAAACACCATTTTCCATTGTTCTTAAAAGAATGCGAGTGGCGCTTTAACTACGGATCGCCCAAGCACTTAAAAGCAACGCTACGTCATTGGGTAAAACTAGCGAATCAACTATAATTTCCTACGCCAGCCCCTACTTTTTTATGGCACCATTAACAAATTTCACTCGGTGGGTAGGCTTTATTCTTCTGTCATTCATTCTGGTGTTTGGTGGAATAGGACCGGAACCACCTCTCATCCACGGGCAAGGAATACCCCTGTTAGGAAAAGGCTTGGGAACGATTAGCACCCCAAATGGGACGATCATTTATGTCGAAATCGCAGACTCACCAGATACCAGAGCGCAGGGCCTCATGTTTCGTCCCTCGATGGCACCCGACCGGGGAATGCTTTTCCTTTTTCCTGAATGGGGACTGCACACGTTTTGGATGAAAAATACCCTAATCTCTCTTGATATGTTCTGGCTTGATCAGTCTGGAACAATTCTTCATTTAGAGCCTAATGTTCCAATCTGTACTCGACAAGACAATAGCTGCCCAAAGTATCGATCCCCCCAGAAGTCTCTGCAAGTTTTGGAGCTCAATGCTGGCATGGCAGAAAAACTACATTTAGAAGTGGGCAGTCAGCTCAAGATCGACCTTCCTCCAATGAGTTTCCCCTACTAAACGAAAAGGATTTTTTCCAGCTTTTTAGCCCCAATCTCTCACTCGTTTAGCAGAAATTACGCCATCGACCCGTTGAATCTCATGAAGGATGAGCTCTAAATGAGCGGTATTTTTGACCTCAATAACAAAATCCAAAAAGGCCTTCTCGTCCTCTCTGGTCGATATTTCGGCTTTGGTGATATTGGCCTGGCATTGAGAGATGCCAGAAGACACCTTTCCTAATACCCCAGGGCGATCATGAGTCAACACCGAGACATCAACCGAATGTCGCCCTTTCACATCAGCATCCCATTCCACTTCTACCAAACGATTATGTTCCCATTCTAAGGATTGAAAATTGGGGCAATCCACCGCATGAATCGTCAATCCCCGTCCGCGGGTGATATAGCCCCGAATTGGCTCACCGGGCACCGGCTTACAACATTTAGAAAGTTGCATGAGCACGTCATGACTGCCACCAAAAGTCACCGGACCGTCCTTAAAATGCACGAGTGATGGCAATTGTTTCTCGCGCAAATTAGTTTTGGCAGGAATGGAAGAGGGTGAGTCGCCCTCCCCCTTGAAAAAAGCCACAACTTGATCAGGGGCCATGCGACCAAAACCGACCATGCGAATTATTTCATCTGGAGTATCACAGCCCTTCATTTTAGAGAGGGAGACCAACTGCTCAGAGGTCAAAAGCTCTTCCGCAGATAGTTGATGTCGATGAAATTCTTGTTCTAAGAGTCGACGACCCAGCTCCAACGCACGCTTTTGTTCTTCAACTTTAAACCAGTGTTTAATTTTCGTTTTAGCTTTGGAGGTACGCACAAATTTCAGCCAGCCCCGATGAGGAACTTGGGCAGGAGAAGTTAATATTTCCACCATATCGCCACTATGCAATTGATAACGAAGAGGAACCAACTTGCCGTTGATCTTCGCCCCCACACAATGATCCCCAATTTCCGTATGGATGGCATAGGCTAAATCTAAGGGAGTCGAGCCAACCGGCACTTCTCGAACCTCCCCCTTTGGAGTAAAGACAAATACGACATCGTGAAATAAATCCAACTTAACAGAATCCATAAATTGCCGATTGTCGGAGAGATCTTTGTGCCATTCCACGAACTGCCGAAGCCAACTAAACACTTCTTCATCACGACTTCTGGTTTTTCTCGGCTCCTTATAGAGCCAATGTGCGGCCACTCCATATTCATTGATGCGATGCATATCGGCCGTTCGAATTTGAAACTCGACGTATTCCCCTTGAGGCCCCACAACTGTTGTGTGCAGGGACTGGTATAGATTAGAACGAGGAGTCGCCACATAATCCTTCACTCGACCAGGAACAGGCGGCCAAATTGAATGAATAAGACCCAAGACCGCATAACAATTCATTCGTGAATCGGTGACAATACGAATGGCTGTCAGATCATAAATTTCATCGAACGAAACCGAACGGCGTTCCATTTTTTGGTAGATACTATACAGATGCTTGGGTCGCCCATCGATTTTCCCTGACAGCCCCGCTTCCTCCAACGCTTTCTGGGCAATTTCAATAAGCGATTGAATATAGGCCTGCCGCTCTTCATCTTTTTTGGCCAGCCGCAGTTTTAAGAGGGCACAAGCTTCAGGCTGCAGATATTGAAAGCATAAATCCTCCAATTCCTGCTTGATCCAACTCATGCCCAATCGGTTCGCTAACGGCGCATAAATCTCCATGGTTTCCTGAGAAATTTTTTTTCGTCGCTCATCCGGCAAGGCTTCGAGCGTCTGCATATTGTGAAGACGGTCCGCCAATTTAATAAATACGACCCGAATATCATCGGCCATCGACAGAACCATTTTTCGAAAATTTTCAGCCTGTTTCTCTTCATAGGATTTAAAGGGAATCTGCCCGATTTTCGTCACCCCATCAACCAACCGGGCCACATCTGGGCCAAATTCTTGTTCCAACTCCTCCTGGGTGGCCACCGTATCCTCAAGGGTGTCATGAAGGAGTCCGGCGGCAATAGCCGGAACATCCAATTTCATGAATGTTAAGATTCCAGCCACTGCTAACGGATGCTGCACATAGGGCTCACCCGTTTGACGCACTTGTCCTTCATGGGCCTTCACAGAATACTCATAGGCACGGCGAATGAGACTGGTATCCGCTTCCGGGTGATAAGACACCACCTGCTCCATAAGCTGATCGATATCGGTTAGGGGAATCACACTCATCGACTCAGTGCCTCGTGATGTGTTTCAAGAATCATATCCAAAAATCATAACAAAAAACCAAAACAATTGCTGAATGCACTGTGAGGATACTCCAACCCCAACAGCCAATTCTCTCGGTCCGGGAGTCGGCGACAACGAGCCCCAAAAAGCTTTTAAAAATTCACCAGGTAATACCCAACCCCGTTAGTTTATCTTTCCGAGTGCCTGGTAAGGAATATCTTCCGTACATTGTTCCGTAAGGGCACGATGTCCATCACTCATCAATTACCCTATTTATCCAAACATCAGCGCCAAAGAGACCAGAATACTAAGAAACAATAATGAGTAAGAAGGGAGGCAGGATGGCAAGAACAGTAATCTCAAACATCTTAATATTTCACATCCACATCGACATGTACGATATCCTCACCTACCTCAAACGAGGATTCTTCAAAACTGGGAGGCGCTAAAAATAAGGTCGGATCATTCGACACGCCGAACCCTTCTGTGGGGAGACCAATCCAATTACGGTCGAATTTATGGTTGTCGTTTTCATCATGATACACCACCACCGCATAACGCCCATTTTCAGGGGCTGCCACACACAGGGTCATAGAGCCGGCCTCCGCCGGTTCTCGTTCCTTATCGGCCTTCTTCCCCTTGACCAAAAAGGTGGCCGGATCGGGGCCATAGAGAACAGCCTTGACTGTACCTTGAGCATTCCGAAGACTATGAATATGCACATGAATCGGCGTTCCCCATGAAGGGCAACCATTCACCGGTTCCTGGGGAACGGCACCCATGCTTGCCTCTGTACTCAAGAACAGGACAAGAAAAAGAATCATGCCAATCTCGCCAAAAATTTCCGAATGCTTCTCTGACAAAATTCTACTCTTTCTCATAAGTCAGCCTGCCAACAACTCACAGATCTAGCCGAAGGTGCCACAACTTGGGGCAATCCCTGGCCATGTCTGTACGAATTCTTCGCCAAGGTAACACACCCGCACATCGACAACCCACCAACCCCCTAGAAACCACCTGCGATCAGATAGACACATGACACCGACCTTCGCGAGTTCTCCTGCTGGCAAAAACCGCAGTTAATTGGCCGAGGTTACGACACACCACGTTGTTGGAGGGGGAAAAACCATGGCCTCAATATCTATGAGACCAGCATGGAAGCCCTGTGCCAGCATCATGGCTTTCAAGAACTCTGGACGGCCGGTCGAAACTTCAGCCGATTCCCCTCCTTTACTCCTCGAAATACCCTTCTAGAAATAAACAAAGACCAACAATCGCTCCGTTCCCCGAAAATACGAAGAATCCCATAATATGGTTCCTGATACCTATTTCAAGGCGAATACTCCCGCCTATATCATGACTCAGGGGCAAAATCTGATGTCTTGCCATCCAGATCTTGGCAGAACAGATCCACAGACTTTCGAAAAAGAAACAACGCGGTGTCTTGAGGGGAGGAGGCAAGAGCGGCATCCGCGCAAGCCCGAATCTCAGCCGATCTGAGTTGGTACTTGCACGCCACGAGAAGGGCATCCTCGTGGTCGAGGTCTGTTCCTCGACGCAATTTAGCGATAATGAAATCCGTCGGGGCTAAGACACGAAGGCGGAGGGCCGGTTCATCGATAATGAGCCTGGCTCGGTCTCGATACCCTGGTGGCATGGCCACTATCGACCAGCCTGACATATTTTGGGTAAGGTCGGCGGGGATGGCTTGTTGTCTGAGGAAGGCAGCCAAGCCTTCAAGAGGGCCCGTTAGCTCCGCATCGACGTCCCTGGTGGCACGATGATCAATCCCGTAGTGGGGCATGGCCAGGGCTCCGACCAGCAACAGATCAAGCTGGGTGCCACTCTCCTGGACATATTGCCGAAGGAGGCCTGCTAACTGTTCAGGGGTGATGACAGACAAAGGATAACGCCTCAGCAAAGGTTCGATACTCCCTGAAATCAAGAGGACCTGCATCAAAGGGAAGGGGAGCACGCAGCAACAGGGCAGATAACAATCGCCGATAGTGGGTATACCAGCGGCAGGCAGTAACATACGCTTCATGGAGGACCGGATCCCCCGACAGGCAGGAGAGATCGAGTTGATCATTCACCAGAATTTCGAGCCAGAGCAGCCGTCGTCCACGCATGGTGGTGGCAGCCTCTTCGAGTGTGGTGACCCCGAGATAGGCTGGGAGAAGTTTCAGTGCCGGTGCCTGTTGTGAAAGTGAGGAACGCTCAGAAGCCATGATTTGACTCTAGCATAGAGGGCACAAGCAGGCGAGAGAGGGTTTTCTCAAGTCCTTTTTCTACTGCGGGATCTAGCCTATTTGTCAAATAACGGTTGGGATCACTGATTCGATTGAGAGAAACACACTTGGTAAATGGGGATGAGGAAAGGTTACCACAAACCGAAGAAGCCAAACGAGCATGGATCACATCTTAGGGCTATTAGTCCAGATCCAATTTGAGGGTAGTTTTTTGGGCAATCTTCACAAAAATCGCATCTTCGCTCAGCAAAGCTCCGGATAAATCAAGCGCACATTGGGCAATATGCGCATCAGGCGTCGAGACCGAAAGGCCGATGGAAAACAAGTGGGCTCGCAACGAGCCGACACGCAACCAATGCTCCACGTCCACCCCACAGAGTGGAAGATCGGCCAGAAATGATTCAAGGTCAGCCCGCTGACGAGCCGTCAGACGACCACTCAGTAATTCAGCCGTCACCAAGGGAGGGAGGAACACACGGCCCTCCGCAAGGGCTTCATCAATAACGGAGGGGTCAGAGGACGCGAAATACGACGCCCAACTGGAAGTATCAACGACCAGAGCGCTCACGAGAGGTCTCAAGGTCTATCGTCAAATGCAACCGTCCACGCAACTTGGCAGCCTTCCCAACCGCCGCCCGTCGCTTCACCAAGGTTAACCCCTCCACCAACGTTTCCGTAATGCCACCCCCAGAAACTTGGCACGCCTCCTTTAACAATTGTGCAGGCAAATTTGCCGTCACCCGGCGTACCGAAGACCTCTTCGTCATACTACAATACATATCACAATACATACCGAAAATCCAATAAACTTCAAGGCTCCAAAGATCTATTAATGCTTCCTGCCTCTGATTTTCACCTGACAGGCTCCTATTGGGAACAAACTAAGGTTCCTGACACCTATTCCAAAGAAAATTGAAAGCCAAGCAATACCCCCAAATCCTTCCAGCATCTATTGGAGAGCAAGCAACTAGACCCTTAATTTTTTTAATTTGACTGTAGTATTACCTTTGTCTCAAAACAATCAAAGCATACAAATACATATAGCATTCCACAGTCTGCTAGAACAAACTCATCATTAATTGAATCTAATTGTGCGTAAAAGGTCATCTCCTCGCCACAATTACACTTAAATACATCAATGGGCTGAAGAAAGTCTGGCTTACCTCCTAATCTGTGCCGATGACCAACTCCTTCCCCAGCCCATTTGAAATTTGAAAGTGCTGCAGCTTCTTCATTAAGAGGTTTTGGTATCAGTTTGAAAGGTGGGATTGGGCGCATATTCCATTCCTATTTTCCATATTGGTGAATCGGGAGGTCGTTAATGTGATATCTGTCCATCATTCGACCAACCTGTTGATAAATATCCTTACTGGTGGCATTAGGGTTTGCTTCGATCCAATGTGTCCATTCCTTATTCCATCTACCTGGGTATTTCCCAAGCCCAGAGCCATGAATTCCCTTCAAATGAGTAATCTCACCAAGCGATACCGTAAAAGAATCAATATCAATGCCCCGCTCTTCAAAAAATCTCTGAAACTGCCTTGGCAGTAGATGATGGTCCATCATTTGCCTTGGCGCCTTTAAAAGAAGCTGCGCTTCTCTTTCAACCGCACTGAATACTTTAGTTGTTGCACGCCCTTTTCCCACAGTAGCAAGGCCTAAGCCTATTTCGAAAGGGGTTAAGGGCGCTTTATCAGTGACATTCGTGCCGTTAATCGCTTCAGCAATCCCCCTAGCTAGGCCAACTGGAGGAAGGAGAATTGAAACCACATCCACAAATAAGGACGAAGAAAATAAAGAGGGATTACTTCGTACGGGCGAATCCACAAACGGCAGATTGCTTTCCCCAAAATCAAACGAAGGGAAAACACTCGCAAAGCGTGCGGACTGGACATCCGGCTTGTACACCGGGGCCCGATTGTAGTTGTTGGCCGAATAACTCTGGGTAGAATAATTGGTTGGACCGAAATTAAAGGATGATCCCTGATGAAACGACGACGTCTGGGAATTAAAATCCGGTAGCCCAAAATCAAACCGGCCATTGGGATCAAACCCGCCCCCGCCCCCGCAGAAGTCACACCCGGTCGAAAAATCCCCCCGCATTAAGGGGTCAGACTCGAATTAAAGTTTCTAGACTTAGTTTTCCCCCTAGAAAAGCTACCTGTAGGGATTCCCCTAAAGTTCCAGATACCTATTCCCTATCCCAGATACCGAGCAATTCTAAGCTACTCAATTTGATCTCAGAGAAGAAAATCGTCTTTTTTGAGAAGCTTGAAATACTACCGGGATGGTATTACTATGCTAAGTATTACCCTTAAAAAGGAGATCCCGCATGCGATTAACGACAAAGGGCCAGGTGACTATTCCTGTGAATATTCGGAAGAAACTGGGATTGACGAGCCACTCCGAAGTGGAATTTGTGGAGGAACGAGGATGTGTAATCGTTAAAAAAGCGCAAAAAGGGCAACCGACGTCGCGATTTCGTGCCCTCCGAGGACGAGCTACGGTCCGTATGACCACAGAGGAAATCTTACGCCTTACTCGTGATGCCCGATGAGCGGCGTCTTGGTGGATTCCAACATTCTCCTGGATGTGTTCTCGGATGATCCCGAATGGGCAACCTGGTCAACAAAGCAGTTGACGGTCTATGGCAGCACGAACCACCTGTATATTAATCCCATTATTTATTCTGAAATCTCCATCGGATTTGCTCGCATTGAGGAACTTGAACAGGCCCTCCAAGAAGGGGGATTCATCCTGCTCGCCATTCCCAAGGAAGCCATCTTTCTAGCCGGAAAAGTCTTCCTCCAATACCGGAAGCAACAAGGGACAAAACGATCGCCTCTTCCAGACTTTTACATTGGCGCCCATGCCGCGGTGGACAATCTCACCTTGCTCACCCGCGACCCAGGACGGTACCGCTCCTATTTCCCCCGCCTAGTCTTAGTAGGTCCGTAACCACTCCCCCCCTCAAACTCCTCTTCTGGGTGACTGGTGCCCCTCAGACCTGGAAGGCGACACCGCTTTAAAAGGGAGCCAGACTCGAATGAAGCTCCATACCCTGGTTTCTACCCAGAAAAGTTTCTGTGGGGATCTAACTAAGGTTCCTGACACCTATTCCAAAACATGACCAAGATACGATATTAGGTAAGAGAGGCAGGCCTGACCCCATTACTCGGCGCGTATTTTCGTTTTTGGTATTTTTCAATTCCGCACTTAGCGATCAGAACTTTTAGGATTTGCCAACCGATAGTCGGTAATGAATTGAAGTAACATGTCCTCTAATTCTGCTCGAACATCTTCATACTCCAAGTATTCTTTGAATGTTGGATATTTATGATACTGTCCCCAAATCTGAGAATACACAGGTTGTTCTGGATTCCGAGATGAATACATGTGTTCCCAGAGTTCAATTTTAGCATCGTACAACCATTTTTCACCACAACTTCCACCTAGAAGAAACTCAGCTCTCTGACTACCCTCTTTTAAATGAATCGTAGTGATAGTGACTTCTAAGCTGACTTCACCTAAGAGAATTTGAGGCTTAGGCGGTAAAGGGTTGAGTCCAGCGGCGTTAAATATCCTATGTACCTCTTGGCCTAAAGCTTTTCTCCATTTTGCATCCAAATCTCCTACTAACTGTATTCCCACGAGCTATTGTCAAATCTGGTGTCTGAGCGTTTGATCACGCGGCGACCGAGTTCGTGGTTGTCTCTTCAAGACCGTCTTTAAACTGAACCCCTCTGATCACTTTTCCTAGTTGACGGAATCCGCGGAGTCGTCGCCAGGTCTTCTCGGCACACTGGCCCAGCTTGAACATCATGTGCAACAGGCCGTCCCGGGTCAGACACCCTTTGGTTCGCACTGTCCGATGCCGAATCGTCCCAAACGTCGATTCAATCGGATTCGTCGTTCGCAGACTCTGCCAGTGGTGAGCAGGAAAAGCATAGAATGCCAGCAACTCCTCTTGGTCCTTCTGCAAACACGCCGTCGCCTTCGGATACTTCGGTTCATAGGTTGTCAGAAAGACGTCAAAGGCTCGCTCTGCCATCGCTTTGCTCTCCGCGCGCCAGATGGTCTGTAAGGCTTGCTTCGCTTTCGGCTGGACGCTCTTAGGGAGGGCATTCAGAATGTTCTGCGTTTTGTGGCACCAACATCGTTGCTGCCGGGTCGTGGGGAATAGTTCCTCAAGGGCGGCCCAGAAGCCCATCGCACCATCGCCCACCGCAAGGTGCGGGGCGGTGAGCCCGCGAGCCTTGAGACCAACCAAGACTTCGCGCCAGCTCTGGGTGGATTCACGAATGCCATCTTCAATCGCCAAGAAGTGTTTCTCCCCACGAGCATTCACGCCAATGACGACGAGGGCACACAACCGGTGGTCCTCCGCCCGCAGCCCGCTGTAAATCCCATCCAGCCATCTATACAACCCAGATATACACCCACTGCTCGTCATCGAACCGGCCATCTATACAACCCAGATATACACCCACTGCTCGTCATCGAACCGGCGCTGCTGCCACGCCGTATACTCCTCCCGCCAGAGTTGCTTCAAGCGCGACACCGTACTGGCGGAAAGCCCCTGCGCCTCCGGTCCCACTAACGCTTCCAAGGCCCCCTGCATCTCCCCGGTCGAGATGCCTTTCAAATACCGCCAGGGAATCGCGGCTTCGAGACTCGCCGTCTTGCGCACATACGGCGGGACCAAGGCGGATCGAAAGGTGATGGGCTCCCCTTGGCGACTGCGGACCTTCGGCACTTGCACGGTCACCGGGCCGATCCCCGTCTGAATCTCTCGTTTCGGCTGAGGGCCGTTGCGGACGACCACGGCTCGACCCTGGGCATCCAGCTGGTTAGCAGACGTGGCCAAGAGTTCGGTCACCTCCGCTTTCAATGCCTCCGCAATCAGCTTCCGGGCTCCGGCCCGCATCAACTCCGTGAGTGCGTCTCTACTCCCTCGCTCTCTTGATTCTGTTTTGGTACTCTTACTCATCGTGGCGTCTCTCCTTGGTGGTTGAAGGTGGGTGTCTCGCAACAACCATTTCAACCCGAGACGCCGCGTCTTTTCAACTCACCTCAAACACCACTTTCAACTATAGCTCTATTCCCACATGAACATTTTCTATTTCCAAATTGGTTAAAGCAGTAAAGTTGGCAAGAGTTCGTTCTGGCAAGAGCACTTCGATGAACAAACTTCCCATGCATAGATATATTGCAACTGATATCTGATACATTACATATTTCATCTTGGTCACCTTGCTAGAGGCGGTAAGGATTGATCATAAGTTACATTTCCAAATCTACAGGCTCTACATCCCTCACCAATTTCGTGAACAGCACGTGGTGTAATAAATTTCGAATTCCCATAGGTTTGATTGATGATCGGTGTGATTCTGAAATAGCGTGCGCTAAGATCCTGAGTTACATCAAGTTGAAAGGAGAGGAAACTCCCATTTCTTCCATTTGGTAATGGATTCAAGGGCCCACCTCCCAGTGGGCTAAACTTAACCTTCGTCAAAGACTCTCCCCCAGGGAGGCCAAAGTTATCTACTGGATTACCAGCTTCAACAGGAAGTCTAAATGATGTGGATCTAGAATAATCAAATATATCTAAGGTTACCCGAAGGTTTTCAGGATTGTTGATAGGCAGTAAGTCTACTTGTGAAATGATATTTGTCTTAATTGTTAAGTCATTAAACCTTGTTGTCTCAGATTCGTCAAAGGTCAGACTTGTTGATACTAATCTTATAAATCTATTTCTATCTGCATTTGGGTTCGAAGAAGGACCCACAAACGGCAGATTGCTTTCCCCAAAATCCCATGAAGGGAAAACACTCGCAAAGCGGGTAGTCTGGGCATCCGTCTGGTACACCGGCGCACGATTGTGGTTATTGGCCGAATAACTCTGGGAAGAATAATTGGTTGGACCGAAATTAAAGGATGATCCCTGATGAAACGACGACGTCTGGGCAGTAAGATCAGGGAAGCCAAAATCAAACCGGCTATTTTGATCAAGCCCACTCCCACCTCCGCAGAAGTCACACCCGGTCGAAAAATTCCCCGTAGGATCCGTATACCGCAACGGATTATTCAATGCATAGGCATACCGATTCAATGATTGCGGATCATTCGGATCCGGCACCATCGTATCCGCGAAATAGAGTCAGACTCGATTTAATTAAATCGAGTCTGACCCCTTTTATGAATGAAGATTTACAGTTGGGAGTCTTCTTGGGGAGTGAGGTCGGGTTTGCGTTTTTCGAAAGCGAAGAGGAGGAGGAGCGAAACGACGCCGACACTGATAGCCGAATCGGCGACATTGAAGGCCGGCCAATGATAGCCGTTGATATAAAAATCTAAAAAGTCAATCACTTCGCCATATTGCAGGCGATCAATAAAATTGCCGATGGCCCCCCCGAAGATCGAGGCAATGGTCAGTTGCCCCCACCAATCCTGAGGGTCTAACCGCAAAAAAATCGTGATGAGTAACCCCATGGCCAAGACCGAGGTCAGGAAAAAGAAGACGAGCCGAAACCCGCTACTCGTGGTGCCCATAATGCCAAACGCGGCACCAGGGTTCCGGATATAGGTGAGATTAAAGTATCCAGGGATGATCGATATCGATTGATGCAAATGCATAGAGCTGTCGATCATGGCTTTGGTGACTTGATCGACGACGATAATGACCAGCACAACCGCCCCTAACACCCCATACCGACGGATAGAATCGTTCACGCCACAGCCTCTATGCAGCGTCCGCACAGGGTGGGATGCTCGACCTGAGATCCTACATCGTGCCGAATGTTCCAACACCGATCGCATTTGGTTCCTTCAGCCTTCACCACCTCAATGACAAGCCCCAAATTGGCATGCCTCAGTTCTTGATCGTCTTCAACAATTTCTGCAACCGGCTTTACTTCTACTTGAGAGACGATAAACAACGCCGGAAGATCATGTTGATATCGCCTTAACAAGGCATGATTTGGTTCCGTCGCCTGTAAAATGACGGTGGCCTCCAAGGATGAACCTATGACTTTATCCCGTCTTGTCTTTTCCAAGGCCGACTGCACCACTCGCCGGACCTGAAATAAATAACTCCAGTCATGGCGTTTCTCGGAAAAATCCTTACCCGCCGGTATTTTTGGAAATTCGGCCACATGCACACTATCCAAACCCATGTTCGAAGGTTCGGTTTTTGGCAATACCTGCCAAATTTCTTCGGCAGTAAAACTCAAGATCGGCGCCATCAATTTTGCTAACGCCGTGACAACCTCAAATAACACCGTCTGGGATCCACGCCGGAGCGTGGAATTCGCCGGGAAGGTATACAGGCGGTCTTTCAAGATATCCAAGTAGGTCGCACTCATATCCGTTGAACAAAAATAATCCAACTCATGAACGACTTGTCGAAATTGAAATTGCGCATACCCTTTTTTCACGTTGTCGATGAGTTGCCCTAATCGCCAGAGTGCCCATTGATCCAATTCCGGCAAATCCGCGAGAGGCACTGCATGAACGGCTGCATCAAAATCATACAGGTTACTCAACAGAAACCGGCAGGTATTGCGCACTTTCCGATAGGCATCCATCAATTGCTTTACAATATCTTTTGAAATGCGCAAATCTTCCTGATAGTCCTGCGAAGCCACCCACAATCGCAAAATTTCCGCACCGGATTCTTTGATAATTTCTTGAGGGGTCACCACATTGCCCGCCGACTTGGACATTTTTTTTCCTTCCCCGTCCACCACAAATCCGTGCGTCAACACGGCTCGATATGGGGCCTGTTCATCCGTGGTGACCGAAGTTAGCAGGGAACTGTGGAACCAACCTCGATGTTGATCGGAGCCTTCAAGATACAGATCGGCGGGATACCAGTCAGCTCCTTGAGGCCGCAACACGGCCGCATGACTCACCCCCGATTCGAACCACACATCCAGAATGTCATGTTCTTTTTTAAACTCCCCATGACCACAATGCGGGCAGACTGTCCCTGTTGGCAACAATTCAGCAGCCGAACGACTAAACCAAATATCCGCACCCTGCTCCAGCATTTGCGCACTGATATGTTCAATCACCGTATGCTCCGCAAGCGGAACGGCACACCCCTCACAGGAGAAAACGGGAATCGGAGTCCCCCACATCCGTTGCCGTGAGAGGCACCAATCGGGACGATTCAAAATCATGCCATAGATACGATCGCGTCCTCGCTCAGGAATCCATTGAACCTGATCAATGGCTTTTAAGGCCTTCTGCCTGAGTTCGGCTTTTTCCATCGAGACAAACCATTGGTGTGTCGCCCGAAAAATCACCGGTTGCTTGCAGCGCCAACAATGAGGATACGAATGTTCCAGTTTCTTCTCACCAACTAACAACCCTTTATTTTTTAGAAGGTCTACAATGCCAGGGTTCGCTTCCAAAACAGGTTGTCCAGCACACTCAGGAAATTCATCCGTAAACCGTCCGGCATTATCGACCGGCACCATAATATCTAGGGGAGTTTTATTCGGAAGAAATTCTACATAGGGTTGTTTGTTGTATTTGAGAGCCAAGAGGTAGTCATCCATCCCATGCCCGGGCGCGATATGGACACAACCTGTTCCTTGCTCCAGCGTGACAAAATCTCCATTGAGAATGGGAACGTCTTTTTTGGCAAATGGCGGATCACAGGTCCATCCTTCAAACTCTTTGCCTTTTTTCTTCCCCACCACCTCAAATTTTTCAATGTGGCAAGCCTTAGCAAATGCTTCCTCAAGGCCTACCGCAATCACAAAAGCCTCGTCGCCCACTTGCAGCAGGGCATAGTCAAACTCGGGATGCAGACATACGGCTTGATTGGCAGGAAGAGTCCAAGGGGTGGTCGTCCAAATGACCACCGAAAGGGCCTTCAGTTTCTTGACTTGTGGGAGATTCAATCGTTGAGCGGAAGCTATCTGATCGGGCGAAGCGGTAAAAGGAAACTTCACATACACCGAGGGAGATACATGATCTTCATATTCCACTTCGGCTTCCGCCAAAGCCGTTTGATCCACCGTACACCACAACACAGGCTTCAAGCCCTTGTATACCCGCTCCTTCTGGACAAACTTTCCGAACTCCCTGACAATTGCCGCCTCATAGGCATAATCCATCGTCAAATATGGGTGCTCCCAATCGCCAAATATCCCCAATCGTTTAAATTCGTCCCGCTGAATCTCCACGAATTTCTGCGCGTATTCTCGGCAAATTTTTCGCAGCTCCACCGCGCTCAGATCTTTTTTCTTCGACCCGAGCTGCTTGGATACTTGATGCTCGATCGGCAGCCCATGGCAGTCCCAACCCGGAATGTAGGGCACACGAAACCCTTCCATCGTTTTCGATTTGATAATGATATCTTTCAGGATTTTATTGAGCCCATGCCCGATATGAATATGGCCATTGGCGTATGGTGGGCCATCATGAAGGATGTACAGGGACCGATCTTGACGAGACTCCTGGATACGCTCGTACATGCCTTCCTGGTCCCACCACGCTAAACGTTCCGGTTCCCTTTGAGGCAAATTGGCCTTCATGGGAAACTCAGTCCGTGGAAGATTTAACGTTGGTTTATAATCCATTAAAATTTACTCAGAATTACGCTATCATATCGCCTGGGCATTCTAGCCCTGGCCTAAAAACCCGTCAAACATCAACTCTAGACCAACGGCACGATCCGAGTGACCAAAATTGTAATGCCAGAGAGTGGTGATGAATTACCTATAAGGAGAGAGTGGTGAATGAGAGGACAAGTTAACTCAAAGCCATCATCCGCTCTAATGCGATCTTCGCCAACACTTTTTCATCATCAGGAACGGAAATGTGATTAACAACTTGTCCCTGCGCCAAATTCTCCATAGACCAACACAAATGAGGTGCATCGATTCGAAACATTGTTGCGCATCGACAGACCATCGGGGAGAGGAAGAAAACCTGCTTGTCGGTTTGCTCGGCCTTAAGACGGTTGACGAGGTTCAACTCGGTCCCGACGACCCAAGAGGTCCCAGCGGGGGCTTTGCTGACCGTCTGAATGATATATTCGGTAGATCCCACTTGATCGGCTTTATTGACCACATCTTCATGACATTCCGGATGCACGATCACCTGAATGCCCGGATATTGCTTTCTGAAATAATCGACATGGGTTGGCTGAAACATTTGATGCACGCTGCAATGGCCTTTCCACAAAATCAGCCGGGCTTTGCGGATGGCCTCAGCCGTATTGCCTCCGCTCGCTTTAAACGGATCCCAGACAATCATTTCCTCTTTAGGGAATCCCATTTTATTCGCCACATTGCGGCCTAAATGTTCATCTGGGAAAAAGAGAATTTTTTCTCTTCTCGACCAAGCCCAATTCATCACGGCCTTGGCATTGGAAGACGTACAGGTAATGCCTCCATGTTCGCCACAAAAGGCTTTCAAGTCCGCAGCAGAATTCACATAGACCACAGGGGTGACCACATCCTCAACCGACACCACCTGGGACAAGGCATCCCAACATTCATCTACCTGTTCGATGGCCGCCATATCGGCCATTGAACACCCGGCGGCCAAATCCGGCAATATCACCGTTTGGTTGGATCGACTTAGAATATCGGCCGTCTCCGCCATAAAATGCACGCCGCAAAACACGACGTGCGGAAATTCAGATCGTTCTGCAGCCAACTTTGATAGTAATAACGAATCTCCTCGTAAATCGGCATGAACAATCACTTCATCGCGTTGATAGTTATGGCCGAGAACCAGCACTTGATTCCCCAGGCTTTTCTTCGCTTCCACAATACGCTCATAGAGTTCTTGAGGTGGGAGGTCCTGATAATCGGTAATGGGAAGCTCGGGGCTCAATACGGCATTCGAGCCCTCTTTTTTGCTATCCATACTCGACGGGTTCAACAATTGGCTCATCAGTTCCTCGTGAATTCAAAAAGCAAAAGGTGAACTACTATTGTAGCAAATCCACTACAGTTGAAAAAGCCAAAATGTTCAGAGAGTCCAAACCCGGCTCTTTCGGAAGGCATCTCACTTCGCTTGTATGGTCTTTTTTTGTCATTCTTGGGAAGCTCAGGGAGACCGGGGGTGGAGAGACATCGCTTCGCATCTGCCAGCTGCTGGACAGACGGTTTGAGACTTCTCCCATCCACACCCTCAACGTCGATGAAGAATCTCGCGGCATCCCTCATGACCGCCGATTTGGACGCAAGCTTACGTTGGTGTGGCCCACCCCATTGTGGACACTTTACTTGTGGAGGGGACGTGTATGCCAACTGTTGAGAATGTGGGAGTCGATGTGGCGAAAGATACCGTCGTCGTCGCCAGTGCGGATCACCGATGGCCGGTGCAGCAGGTGCAGAACCAACGCCGGGCCTTGCGCGCCTGGCTGAAGACCTTACCGGCTGGGAGCCGTATTGGTCTCGAGTCAACCGGCTCGTATCATGAGCTGCTGGCCGATCTGGCGCATGCCTCTGGCCATATCGTCTATCTCTTGAATCCGATGGAGACGCGGCATTATGCCAAAGCCCTGGGAGCTCGGGCGAAAACCGACCGCGTCGATGCCACGTTGCTCGCTCGGATGATTGCCCAAGAACATGCCGGGTTGCGCGCCTACAGCCCCCCCACCACTGAGCAGCGGCAGATGGATCGGTTGATTCGCCGTCGGGCCAAAATTGTTCGATTGAAGAGTGCCCTGAAATTAACGATGGCCAATCTTAAGGGGGTGAGGAGTGAGGTGAACGCGGTGGTCCGGAAGCTGGATGCCTTGCTGGCGAAATTGGATGCAACGATGGCCACCGCGGCGGCCCAATCTCCCCTCCATCAGCAAGCCCAACAACGCGTGGAGACGATTGTAGGCGTCGGCCCGTTGGTGGGGATGAGCCTCACCAATACCTTAGAGCGGGTACCGTTCCGCAATGCTGATGCCTTTGTCGCCTTTATCGGGTTAGACCCGCGAGCCAAGGACTCGGGGCAGAAGAGCGGGCGACGGCGCTTGTCCAAACGAGGGCCGGCCGAAATGCGCCGCTTGCTCTTTAATGCGGCCATGGCCGCCGTCAAATCCAAAGTCTGGAAACCCCTCTACGACTCGTATCGCAACCACGGGTGGAGTTCTACGGCCACCTTGGTGATTATCGCGCGGAAGATTGCCCGGGCGGCTTGGTCCATTCACCGTTATCAGACCACGTTTAACCCGGACCGCCTCATACGAGGTTTGACATAAACCATAGAATCTCATTGACAAGGTACCGGCTGAGCGGTAGCATGGTTTTCACAAGGCTAGGGGAGCGTTTTCGCTGAGATGTCCAATGGTAATTGGACGACCCTCATACCTGACCTGGATAATACCAGCGTAGGGAAGCGGCAGTCAGGAAAAAGTTGTGAGGCCGCATTCCTTATTGAATGTGGCCTTTTTTATTGCTCTTTGAGAGAATGCTCCCTCACCCATACATGGGCATCCTGAGAAAGGACCTTAGGTGTATGTCACCGATCAATCATGCATAATCTTCAACGCGATTTAACTCTAGCATCACTACAAGACAGGCCTTCCAGCAAGGCTGATCCTACCGCGACGCCTTCATCATCATTGACCACGACACCTTTTCCGGCTTCCCAAAAGGTGTATGTCACCGGTTCCCATCCGAGCATCCGGGTGCCCATGCGAGAAATTGCATTATCTCCCACCCAGGGTCCTCATGGTGAGACTCCGACACCGAATGATCCCCTGACCGTTTATGACCCTTCAGGTCCTTATACGGACCCCGACGTCACCATTAATGTCCGGCAAGGCCTCTCTCCCCTACGGAAAGAATGGATCCTCGATCGTCACGATGTGGAAGAACTTCCGGAAGTGACATCAATTTATGGTCAAAAACGCTCGACGGATTCCAGTCTGGATGCGATTCGGTTCGCCTTGAGTCGAAAGCCGTTACGGGCAAAATCCGGCATGAATGTGACGCAAATGCATTATGCTCGCAAGGGCATCGTGACCCCAGAAATGGAATATATTGCGATTCGAGAAAATCAATGGCGCGAGGCACAAGCCAGAGCCCCACAGAAAAATTCGGTCATGCGTGGAGTCGAGCAGCACCCCGGTCAAGCCTGGGGGGCTGCCATTCCTTCCTTCATCACTCCGGAATTCGTGCGAGAGGAGGTCGCGCGCGGTCGAGCCATTATCCCTTCAAATATCAATCACCCGGAATTGGAGCCGATGATCATCGGCCGGAATTTTTTGGTGAAAATCAACGCCAATATCGGCAACTCAGCCGTGACGTCATCCATCGAAGAAGAAGTGGAAAAATTGATTTGGTCCATTCGGTGGGGTTCAGACACGGTCATGGACCTTTCAACTGGAAAAAATATTCATGAAACCCGTGAGTGGATCATCCGCAATTCTCCCGTACCGATTGGCACGGTCCCGATTTATCAAGCTTTAGAAAAAGTCGGCGGCAGACCGGAGGAACTGACATGGGACCTCTACCGAGATACTTTGATTGAGCAAGCGGAACAAGGGGTCGATTATTTTACTATCCATGCCGGCGTTCGTCTGGCCTATGTGCCTATGACGGCGAACCGCATGACGGGAATCGTTTCGCGGGGCGGTTCCATTCATGCAAAATGGTGCTTGGCCCATCACAAAGAAAATTTCACCTACACCCATTTTGAAGAAATTTGTGAAATCATGAAGGCCTATGACGTATCCTTTAGTTTAGGGGATGGTCTGCGCCCTGGCTCCATTGCCGATGCCAACGATGCGGCTCAATTTGCTGAATTAGAGACGTTGGGGGAACTTACGAATATTGCCTGGAAACATGACATACAAGTAATGATTGAAGGACCCGGCCATGTCCCCATGCACATGATCAAAGAAAATATGGACAAGCAACTCAGTACCTGCCAAGAGGCCCCATTCTATACCTTGGGCCCACTCACCACCGACATCGCTCCAGGCTACGATCATATTACTTCAGGGATTGGGGCCGCCATGATTGGGTGGTACGGATGTGCCATGCTGTGTTATGTCACTCCCAAAGAACATTTAGGGTTGCCTGACAAAGAAGATGTGAAAGACGGAGTCATTGCCTATAAGATTTCGGCACATGCGGCGGATTTGGCTAAAGGACATCCCGGAGCCCAGGCTCGGGACAATGCCTTATCCAAAGCCCGTTTTGAATTTCGCTGGGAAGATCAATTTAATTTATCACTCGATCCTGAAACCGCTCGTGAATACCACGATGCCACCTTGCCGGCCCAAGCGGCCAAAGGCGCGCATTTTTGCTCCATGTGCGGTCCCAGCTTCTGTTCGATGAAAATTACCCAAGACGTACGTGATTATGCCGCTCAAAAGAAGGTCGATGAAGACCAGGCGATTCAAATCGGATTACAAGAAAAATCCGAAGAATTCCGAAAAGCTGGCAGTGAAATATATTTATAAAGCCAGTCCGACAATGAGGAATCCTATATGAGCCAGATAAAAATTGCTCCTCTGCGTGAACGTGACGTCACGCGCCATATTGCCAGAGAATATTTCAAAGAATTCGATCAACTTATCGAAAATGAAGTTATTATCGTGGGTGCAGGCCCTTCTGGGTTACTCTGCGCTCGAGACGTAGCCGCTAAAGGATTTAAAACCTTACTGATCGAACAAGGCTTAGCGTTAGGCGGTGGGTTTTGGTCAGGCGGCTACCTGATGAATAAAGCCACCATCTGTGCGCCGGCTGATCGCATTTTGGAAGAACTCGCCATTCCCTTCAAACCCATCAGGGAATGTGCAGGCATGAGCATGGTTGACCCTCCACATGCCACAGCCAGATTGATTGCGGCCGCCTATGAAGCAGGTGCCAAAATCATGAATCTCACCCGTGTCTTGGATTTAATCGTCCGTGAAGCGGGATCGCTGGAAGGAGTGGTGGTCAATAATACGACAGCAGAAATGGCCGGGCATGACGTTATTCATGTCGATCCCATCGCGTTGGAAAGCCGTATCGTGGTGGATGCCACTGGCCATGACGCGGTGGTGGTCGACCTTTTGCATCGTCGCAATCTCCATACTCACGTGCCTGGTAATGGTGCGATGTGGGTTGCCAAATCCGAAGCGCTTGTCGTGGAAAATACCCGGGAAATTTACCCGAATTGTTTTGTGACCGGTCTGGCCGTCGCGGCCGTTGATGGTTCTCCGCGCATGGGCCCTGCATTTGGCTCCATGCTGCTTTCCGGCCGACGAGCCGCGGAATTGGTTCATCTCAAACTCAAAGGGGAATAAAAACAGGCCTTATTGTTAACAAAGCTACTGAATATCATCATGGATATCCAAGATTTTTTAAATCAAGGCGACGGCAAAGAAGAAGACAAAATTGCAGCTTGGAATTTATTCCAACAAGCCTATGAACTCCAAATGAAAGGGCAATTAGACGAAGCGGTGGACATCTATAAACAATCCATCGACACCCACCCCACGGCCGAGGCATATACTTTCTTGGGTTGGACGTATAGTTTTATGGGGCAACTCAACGAAGCCATTGAGGAATGCCATCGGGCTATTCAACAAGACCCTGATTTTGGAAATCCGTATAACGACATTGGGGTGTATCTCATCGAACTGAATCAATTAGATGAGGCCATCCCTTGGCTGGAAAAAGCGATGAAAGCCAAACGCTATGAAAACCCCAATTTTCCTCACATGAATCTAGGGCGGGTTTACGAACGACAAGGGGAATGGGACCAAGCGGTCGAATCCTACAAAAAATCTTTGGCGTTGAATCCGGAGTATAAGTCTGCCAAACAGGCGCTCATGCGAATTCTCACGCTCATGAATTAACCTCCGATAAGGCCATTATTCCATGGACATTACGAAAACGATTCTTGTTGCCGTAAGTGACATCTTTTTCTATACAAAAATTCGTGATGCCTTCAAGCCAGCAGGCTACAAGCTTGAACGCATCCGCAACTCAGAGGACTGGCAGGAAAAGGCCGCTCAAAATCAGCCTCTCGGCATGATCATCAATATGAATGATGACCGTTTAAATGCCACAGAAATCCTCAAAACTCTCAAAGCATCTCCTCAAACCCGATCTCTTCCGATTCTGGCTTTTGCGAATCACGAAGAGGTCGGATCCTGGAAACTGGCCAAAGAACTGGGCATTCAAAAAGTGGTTTCTCGCAATGAGTTCTCGGCACGCACTCTCGCACTGTTCGAGGAAGTCACGTCCTTAACCGCCTCATGAACACACTTCCTCTTCACAAACAGCATCAGGCCCTGGGTGCCATTTTTCACCAGAATGGTGACTGGGAAATTCCCCTCCATTATGGCCATCCTCAATCGGAATATCAGGCCTTACATACCGGTGCTGGCCTTGCAGACCTTTCGTCTCGCGGACAAATCATTGTCACGGGGGATGATCGAAAAACATGGCTCCAAAGTATCATCAGTCAGGATATTCTCTCACTCCAATCCGGGCAAGGCTGCTATTCAACGTTCATGGATCATAAAGGCAAAATCCTATCTTACTTTCGTGTATTTATCGGGGAGGAGGACATCCTGATCGAAGATGTTGGTGAGGTGGAAGAACTCACGTATGCTGCTTTCAGAAAATTTTTGCTTTACGGCACGAAAGCCAAAATGGCTAAAGGAAGGGATACTGGAGGGATTTTACTACTGTGCGGACCGAAGGCCTCCACGATTCTGAGAATGGCATTAGGAATAGAGGTTGGAGATTTCTCTCCGCTTCAATCTCTGCCTTTTTCTTTTGAAGGGGTAAAAGCCCTTATAGCCAAAACCGATGAAACTGGCCTGGGTGATTTCGAACTCTTCGTTCCTCTAAATTGCCTTCCCGCCCTATGGACACATCTTTTGAAGACCGGAGAAGCAGAGGGACTGAAGACCATAGGAAAATCTACTCTGGAAACGGCTAGGATTGAAGCGGGTTTTCCGCGGTTAGGTCCGGACATCAATGACAGGATTGTCCCGCCTGAAGCTAATTTGGAGGGAAAAGCCTTTAGTCTGTCGAAGGGGTGTTATCCAGGGCAAGAAGTGGTTGCAAGAATGGACACGTATGGTTCGGTCAAACGGAGACTGGTCGGTCTGATCATCGAAGGGACTGAACAAGACCTTCCTGAGCAAGGCTCTAAACTCTTTTCGGGAACCCGCGAGGTCGGATGGGTCTCCAGTTCAACATTCTCGCCCATCCTGAAAAAACCCATTGCCTTAGGATTTCCTTTACGAGACTTCACCTCACCAGGGACTCAACTTGAAATAGAAACCCAAGGAAAAAAGTTTTCCACATCGGTCACCGCTCTGCCCTTCACCATTTCTTAAAAGACATATCGCTCCCTAGGAGTCTTCTTCCTGAGAGCTCCCTTGGTAATTAAGCATTTCGCTCGGGGTGCCGACTTTGAGAAATTAAGTCGGCAATTGCCAAAACCGGTTCTCGTTCGGCGTCACTGAGAGCCAAAAGAATGTGGGCTTCGTCTCCATGCATAAGCCGTAGACTCAGAAAGGCGTCTTCGGTTCGATTTTCTTTATTGTCCCAGGTACCATCGATCAATTGCACTTTATCCAGATCGCAACAGGAAAAGACATCATAGCGAAAATAGGAATCGCCGATGACCATATCAAAGAGGACATTGCCGCTCGTCAATACAATAAGATTAAAACGGCCTTGATCTTCATACCCTTCTGGAAGGAATTTATTGATATGAAGCTGAGAAATTTTTCTTCCTCCCAAGGTACGTTCAATTTTCCCTTCTAAGGCGGAATAATCAATTTGAAGGGGTTTTTCATCTTCCCCGGTGGCTGCCAACGCAGCATCTCTCGTCTGTTCGAACACATCTTTAGCTGTCAACACAGAACACGCTCCTTTGCTGAAGGGCACAGTAAATAGGGATCGTCGTCAATCCCAAAAGATAAGGAACTTACGATACCCGCCTTTTGCAGAAGAAGGCAAGGGACCCAATCCAGAGTTCATGATTTCCATGATTTATGTGGATTCATACGAGGGATGATTGCCTTGCAACCTTTCAGTTCGGCATACTTTCATTTGATGGACTAGCATTTGGACTTCCGAAGGAGATCTGAAAATGAGCGTAGAAACTTGTTTGATTGGTGGATGCACGGAGCCAGTTTATGCCCCGGCTGGCACACAATCCACATGCAAAGAACATTTTTTACTATTTTTGACCTGGCGAAAAAAAAAGGGCGGGCTCGGAATGTTTAAGAAATACAGTGCCATGACTATGGAGGAACGTGACACCATCGTGGGGGAATGGGCTCAAACGGTTCTCCATACCAAAACATAGAACCTTCTACATGGGATTACTCCATCAGGGGAGAACCATGGTGATGAATGATTTTCCATTCGTCTCCAATTCGCTCAAACAAGTTGGTGGCTACCACTCGGCTATTCTGAGGGGATTCGCCTACCCGACTGGCTATATTCTCTGTGCAAATAACCCACGCAATATCAGCTGCTACTTGAACCTGTAGTTCGGTTAACTCAAATTCCATTGAAAACGTATTATTAAATATCACCACCCATGAATCCCTCACGGCCGGCCACCCGACCCGAATACTCCATCCCGGATGAATACATGTCACATATTCTTGATGTGCCCAAATCGAATCCATCAAACCTATATCAAGGTTTTCAAAGGCCCGGTAAAACTGTTCGTTCATCTGAGTGACTTCTTCAATTCGTTCCTTCAACATATTAGATTCACTCCCTCTACTTCATTCCTTCGCCTGCAATCCTCCATTTGTGCCTTCCTAACGCTTTAGGCTTGTTTATTCACAAGCCACACACCTAACAAAATCAATCCTACCCCAGCTATTTCCCTCAGGCCAACCGATTCTCCTAAAATCATGAAAGAAAAAATCAAGGCCGAAACCGGCACAAGGTTCCCAAAAATTCCAGCCCGGGATGGCCCTACTCCATCAACGCCATACAACCAAGCCTGTTGTCCCAAGGCCGTGGCAAACACCATAACATAGACTAAAGCGATCCATCCCGATAACGGCACCGTATCTAGGCCGGCTACAAGCATTTTATGATTTATCGAGAGTAGAGGAATTTCAGCCAAAAGAGACATCATCAATGTGGTCCATGTCACGGTCAATGGAGAAAACCTGTCCATCGTTCGTCGGCACCCAATAGTATACAGTGCCCAACTTACCAGGGCTGAGAATACCAAAAACCCTCCAAGCAGAGGGTTGGAACCAGTGCTAGCGATTCCGCTCTGTCCGGTGATAATCGCTACGCCAAGGAATGAGACTAAACACCCTATCCAAATTGCACGAAGTGGAACATCTTTGAGAATCAAGGAAGAGAGAAAGGCTGTAATAACCGGGCTGGCACCAATAATTATTCCTGCCGAGCCAGCCCCAATAAATTGCAGTCCAAATAACACCAAAAGGTGGTTCCCCAAAACACCCACACCCAGAAGGGAAAATATTCCCCAATCCTTTTTGGAAAATTGACAACCGCCCTCTTTCCATAGCCATAAGGGAATAAGAATCGCTAACGCTCCGAGACCGCGAAAGACCGATGTCTCAACGGGCGAAAATGGCCCTAGGGCCACTTTTTGAGCAACAACCGACCCTCCCCACACCATGGCTGCCGTGGTCAGGGCACCATATGCTGACACAACGGAAGGTTTAATATTCTGAGATTTCATGATAAAGGAGAGGAAATTGGAAATCTGATTCGCTGCACAATACTGTTACTCAAAATGAACAGATTCCCAGTCTCCAGATGAGATATAAAGGTGAATGATTTATGATGAGTAAAAAGCAATTCAGCTAATATGACACAATGCCACAGGCCCGAATGGCTTATTGGGTAGGTCTTCTGTCCTGTTGACGCATAGAAAATTCAGCCGTTAGAATAATTTTCCTGACTCTTACTTCGGGTTACTCACTTGTCCGAGCAAAGAACTGGTTCTCATCAAAAGTGCAGGTGAGAACTGAGAAAATCCTATTGACGATACTTTTCATTTGTCTGTGAAGGAGGAATTATGTCATTACTGATCACCGAAGAATGCATTAATTGTGGTGCATGTCTCCCGGAATGCCCTAATGAAGCAATTTTTGAGACCCGCAGCGCCGCTGAAGAACAAAACCACAAAGTTGGAGAGGGACAGGGGGAAGGTGATACGGTCTACGTCATTACCTACGAACGATGTACAGAATGTGTGGGACATTTTGATGAACCTCAATGTGCAGCAGTTTGCCCTGTTGATGATTGCTGCATCCCCGACCCAGAAATCCCTGAAACAACCGAAGTTTTGCTAGAAAAAGCCAAACAGTTGAATCCCGATAAAGAAATTGATCCTGAAAAAGTGTGGAGCGGGGTCAGAAATTAAACGACAATTCGCTTCTGTTGAATGCCATAAAAAAGCCTCTTCCTTATTCACCCAGGGAAGAGGCTTTTTCTTTACCTAAGAAAGGGAAGCCATGGGCTTCCAAGTTCAGCCAAATTTATCCTACCTCTTGAAGATCATGTAAACGAACCGAAATCAATTTCGATACACCCGGCTCTTCCATTGTCACCCCAAAGAGAGAGTTAGCCACCTCCATTGTTCGTTTATTGTGTGTGATAACAATGAATTGGGAGCAATCAGCCATTTGCTTTAGAAATTGACCGAATCGGACAACGTTGGTTTCATCCAATGGAGCATCAACCTCATCCAAGACACAAAAGGGAGAGGGGCGTATTAAAAAGCTAGCAAATAACAATGCCATTACCGTCATGGTTTTTTCTCCACCAGACAACATGCTGAGATTTTTTAAACGTTTGCCAGGAGGTTGAGCCACAATTTCAACACCAGGTTCGTGTTCGAAGGCCTCTGCATCTTTTTCATCTTGAGGATTGATTGTAGTATCGGCAGCCCCAGCATCCGCCACCGATTCTTCCGATGTATTGACGAGAACTAATTCGGCTCTTCCGCCAGCAAAGAGAGCCGAAAACACTTCGTTAAATTTAACCTGTAATTCTTTAAAGGTTTCCGTAAATAATTTATTGGTGGTTTGATTCAGACGCTGAATAATCTCTTGAAGAGACTGAATCGACCCAGCCAAATCCTCTTCCTGTGCTAACAAGAATCGATACCGTTCTTCGAGTTGAACATGCTCATCAATTGCCGCTAAATTAATCGGACCGATCCGTTCAAGTTTTTTCCGGATCCGTTGCAAGTGCTCTCGCCATTGGTCGGGTCCTTCCATTTCTTCAAAGCTTTCTTGTTTATTCATTTTATCCCCGACCAGACTGAGAGAAACTTTCAAATCATCCGTAGATAATTCATAAGTCTGGGTTAAGGTCTCCTCGACAGCTTGAAGTTTTGTCCGTACCTCAGCTAAATGCCCTTCAATAGGCACCCGTGCTTTAAAAATCTTTGCAAGGGACTCTCGAGATCGATTGATCAACGAGTCCAAACGTTTGACTTCTTCCAAAATTCCAGCATGACGATTTTGAAGGTTACGGAGTTCTTCATCTTTCAATTCTTTTTGGCCACCGAACCCTTTGATTAGCTCTTCATTCGTCAAACATTTTTCTTGACTGGTTCGACTGTGCAAATAGAGTTTTTCTAATTGCTGATCAATTTCGTCAATGCGAATTTTACGGATTCCTTCTTCTCGCTCGAGTCGTTCCTGATTGCTCTGTTCATGGCCCAACTGAGCATTCAGGGTGTGATAATTCCTTCGGATATCATTAAGTCGAAGGGTTAAGTCTTCTTGTTCCCTTTCAAGCGTCCCAAGCGATTCTTGGGACTGTACCAGGATCCCATCCGCTTCCGTGCGACGCTGTTCGAGGCTAACAAGTTGCTGGCGAACTTCCGATTCCTCTGCTTGCATCCTCGCCAATTCTTGTTCTTCCATTTCCCGCTCTTGCCGAAGAATATCCAAGCGGCGAAGCAAATCAGGAAGAGCCTGGCCTTTCGCAACTTCCTCTTTTTGCACGGAAAACACATGAAGTTCTTTTTCCCGAATACCTGAAATGGCTTCTTCAACCTGAACCGACACAGTTTCTATATCCTGGCAGAGCACAGTTCGCGTCTCTTGCAAAGATTGTAATTCACGTTGCAGAACGTCAAAATGTTCCTCTAGCGTGCGAATTTCTCGACGTCGTCGTAAAAGGCCACCAGCCTCTCTGTTTAACTCGCCACTCACCACTCCGAGTGAAGATACTATTTCACCATTCAGTGTCACCAAAGAAGGACCGTGTCCATGAAACCATTGATATTTAGCCATCAAAGCCAATGCGTCGTCCAAGGTTTCAACAACTACCGTCTCGTGCAAAAGACTCTCAACGATCATCCTCACGTCAGTATGTGCCTGAACAAAGGTCCTCGCTAATCCTTTGACACTTGCTTCGGACTTCAACACCACCCACCAATCTGGAGGTTCCTCATTTGAAGACCGAGGAACACGTAAAGGCAAAAAACGCCCTTTCCCTAATTGATGGTGCTGAAAAAGGGCTAGGGATTCTTGGGCTTCCTGAGGAGATTGAACAATCCAGGCTTGTAAATGGTCCCCAAGTGCCGCTTCAATGGCTTGTTCGACTTCCTCGTTCACTTCCATCCGTTCCGCCAATGCAGCCTGGATCGCGGAACAATGTTCACGGATAGAGACTTCCGAGCTTTCTCCGTCTTGGCCATATCCTAATTCTTCACGAAAGATTCCTTGAAGAGCTCGCAATTCGGATTCAGTCCCCGCCATCTGTGTTTGAAGTTCAAGTATTTTATGATCAAAGTCCTCACGGGTTTCACGATGACTTTGCAACTGTACCTCTAAATGTTCTTGTTGAGACCGCAAGGTTTCCAATTGGCTTTCTAGCGATGCTCGTTGAGCTTGCAGCGTTTCTCGTTCAGTTTGCAAGGTCGTGTGCGTCATCTGGGATTGGGTGAATTCACCAAGCAACCGCTCGATACGACGGGCCGTGCCCCCCTGCCCTTCGCCGAGACTTCGAAGACGGTTTTCTGTATTAGTCTTTTCCACGGCTAGAGCCAAAATCGTTTCCCGCCCTTGCTCAACCTCCTGTTGAATTTTGCGACGACGGGCCGTTACCACAGCCATACTTTCTTCACCCTCAGACATAGATCTTCTTAGCGTCTCAATTTCCTTTTGAGTGTTGGCAATTCGTTCGCGAAGCGCTTCAAGGATTTGCACAACCTCCTGTCCAGTTTCATGCAGTCGCGTCCGCTCCTCCATCAATTGATCATGCTGCTGTTCATATTGCTCTAAACGATTGCGTTCAATTTGGATGTCGGTCAGGGCTTGAGACATGCGCTGCTCAATCTCCCGAAACTCCCTTTGTGATCGCTCCAAGGAAGCATTGAGCGCCGTCAAATCAAGTTGCACTTGTTGGGCATCAGCTACCAAACGAACTTCTTCCGCCACACACGCCGACTCTTGATTTTCTGACTCCTGTAATTCCTTCTCAACCATTCCATGTTCTTCATATAATCGTCTAAAATCTCCACTTAATAACCGGACCTCAAGATCCCGCGCTTCTTGCAAAAGGGTTTGATATTCTTCAGCCTGTTTCGCTTGTCGCGTGAGCACACGAAGTTGTTGGTGAACTTCATTTAAAATATCGCGAACCCGCAAGAGATTATTTTCCGTACTCTGCAATTTTCGTAAGGCCTCGGCTTTTTGTTTTTTATACCGAATAATTCCCGCTGTGCCCTCGATAAACTCACGACGTTCTTGGGGAGACGCGCTTAGCAAGTGCTCAATGTTGCCCTGCTCAATCACGGATTGACCGCGCGTTCCGGCGCGAGCATTCCACAAAAATCCACGGATATCTCTAAGTCGACAGGAAATTTTATTGAAATAATATTCACTATCCCCGTCCCGATAGAGACGACGGGTAATCATGACATCCGTCGTGTTCTCTAATCCCTCGATTAAAGCCGAAACTGGTTCGAGTTCTTGAGGGGTAACATCTGAAAAGACGAGGGAGGCTTCCACCATACCCATTGGCTTACGCTGTTCTGTTCCGTTAAAAATGACATCTTCCATTCGCTCACTTCGCAAGCTTTTGACACTTTGCTCGCCCATTGCCCATAGAATGGCGTCCACAATATTGCTTTTGCCCGTACCATTAGGCCCAACCACAGCCGTAATACCATTCGGGAAGTCTATTTTAGTTTCTGCAAAGGATTTAAACCCATTCACCACTAGGGTCCGTAGATTCATGCTCCCTCCTGAACGTGGGTAAACATATTATGTTTCACGCTCCCTTGAATAACCATTGAATCTGTACCATAAGAAACTGCAAAAATCAAAAAATCCCACAAAATATAGCGCTTGGAATCGTATACTAGCCCCATATATTGCAACCAAATCAAAAATTCAGAAATTATTGCTGTGGATAACTATTTCCCACATTTGATTTTCTAAAAATGAAGGGAATGAGCAGGCGGGGAAAGAGAAAAGAACATTCTTTCAGATAGATTAATTGAAAGAAAAAAACGGTTCACCGATTATTTTGATCGATTGGTCAGCAATAATTCCTTCGGAAGAAGAAATTCGACATTTTCTTCCACGACAGTCAGCTCTTCAACGTCTTCTGCTCCCTGTTCTTTTAAAAATTTAATGACTTGAGAGACTAGCACCTCCGGGGCCGAGGCGCCAGCCGCAATGCCTACGGCCTTAGCCCCTTCAAGCCAAGACATTTGGATATCTTGATATGAATCGATCAAATAAGAGGCAATTCCACAACGCTCTCCCAATTCTCGCAACCGGTTGGAATTAGAACTGTTGGGAGACCCGATCACAAGAATCACATCGACAAAACGAGCCAGCTCTTTCACCGCATTTTGTCGGTTTTGTGTGGCATAACAAATATCTTCCTGATGCGGCCCTTTGATCCCCGGAAACCGTTGATGAAGAGCAGCTACAATATCCCGACATTCATCAACGCTGAGTGTCGTTTGGGTCACATACGACAAATGCTGAGGATTCTCTACGGCCAACGTTTCAACATCTTCTACCGATGATACCAAATGAAACTTATCAGGGACCTGTCCAAGCGTACCCACCACTTCAGGATGGCCAGCATGGCCGATGAGAATCAACTCATACATATTGGAATAATCCCGATTAACTTCGTTATGTACTTTAATGACGAGAGGACATGTTGCGTCTATTACCTTAAGGTTTCGTCGTTTCGACTCCTCCCAAACCGCTTTGGCCACACCATGCGCACTAAATATTACAATAGCCCCGTCAGGCACTTCATCTAACTCTTCAACAAAGATCGCCCCTTTCCCTCGAAGAGATTCCACCACATGCCGGCTATGCACAATTTCATGTCGAACATATATAGGAGCCCCATACGTTTTGAGGGATAAATCAACGATTTCTATGGCTCGATCCACACCTGCACAAAACCCTCTGGGATTCGCTAAATAAATTTTCAATACGCACTCCTTCCCTTTCGATGGTTACGGAACACCACATAATAACATGAGATGAACACCCAATCTATGGCGTACCCTACTCAAAACTTTTTCCTTAACCTAGACGACTTCCTGACCCAAAGAAGCAACGCTTGAAATAACATTACCCCCATCGGAGCAAGGCTGACCCCCAAGTCAATCCGCCACCAAATGCCCCCAATAAAAGTCGGGTTCCGTTATGTAATCGATAATTTCGATGGGCAAAATCAAGGGCCATGGGCAGAGAGGCTGATGAAGTATTGCCCACATCTTTCATAATGGTCACACATCGATCAGGGGAAACCTGCAGTCCTCGACATAATTGGGTAATCATTCGAGTATTGGCTTGATGGAAAATTAGGTAATCGAGATCTGTCACCTCCCATTTTTCCTCCCTGTGATGCTCGATTATGCCTTGTTTTATTTTTCGAATGGCTTTACGGAATAATTTAGATCCTTGAATACGCAAAGTATGTAATCGATTGTCCAGAACCACTTGAGATAGTGGCAGACGAGAGCCTCCACCTTCTACTTTGACTAAATCATGTCCCTGTCCGTCGGCATGAAGACGAATGCTCATGATACCATATTCAGGGTTAGTTGATCGCTCCACAATAGCCGCGCCGGCCCCATCGCCGAATAAAATAGCGGTGCTCAGATCTTCACGATCCAAAGCCCGTGATTTCACCTCGGAAGCCACTACCAAACAACGCTGGAACTGCCCCGCACGCAGAAAACTGTCAGCCATCGATAACCCATAGAGAAACCCTGAACAGGATGCTGAACAATCAAATGCTGGGATACTCGCCACACCTAACCGGGCTTGGACCAAACACGCCGTTGAAGGAAATACCATATCCGGCGATGTTGTGGAGACGATAATAGCGTCAAGATCTTCTGGAGACAGCTTCGCCTGTTCTAGCGCTCTCCTAGAAGCCTGTTCAGCTAACCAGGAGCAATCTTCATTTTCCCCAACCCAATGCCGAGTCCGAATACCTGACACCCGAAAAATATAGGCCGGGTCTTTTCCCAACCATTTGGCCACTTCTTCATTATCCACACGTCGAGATGGCACGGCCGACCCGGTTCCACAAATCCTGGTTAACGAATGAGCCATCCTTCTAGATACCACTTCAAAGCATTAGGCCAATAAACATTTACCCACACTTATGGGACCTCGAACATTGGAAGAAAGATGAGACTATACTGGGCTATCTACGTGGTGCAAATTTCAAAAAATTCTGATTTTTCACCCTTGGCCACAATCTTTCCAGACTGTTATACTTTCAGTAATTTTCTTTATAGACCCTATTTCACTTAATTGTCAGCCTTATCCCTGTCTACCCTATGTCCAGAAGGTTCACCATGTCCCTCTTCCACAGTCTTCTCTGGTTGAGCATGACTGTCCTGTTTTTCGGATGTTCATCTACTCCTGATCCAAAGGAATCATCTGCTCAAGACATTTCTTCCACCGATGAGCAAATTTTTGTGGGAGACTCCATCGAAATGAGCTATGACCCCAACGTTATTATGAAACGAGCCGAATCCTTCTTTGACAAAGAATCCTATGCCGAAGCCATCGTCGAATACAAACATTTTCTTGATCTCCATCGAAACCATATATTAGCTCCCTATGCGCAATACAAAATCGGGGTCAGCCACTACAAACAATTTCGAACGGTTGACCGAGATCCGGAACCACTTGATAACGCTATTGCAGGTTTCGAAAAACTCCTCAAAGAATTTCCGGCGAGTCGCTATGAGGCCGAAGCTAAAGAAACGATTTTGGTATGTAAGGAGCAACTGGTCCAAAGACATCTCATGGTTGCAGAATTTTATTATAAGCGAGGGGCCTACCTAGCCGCCGCTCATCGGTATGAAAAAATTATCCAGGAATTTCCTGAATTAACGACCACAGATGAAGCTATGTTTCACCTGGCAAAGACCTATCAAGATTTAGGGATTGAAGAATGGACTCAAGATTGGCTTTTGACACTGATCAATCGATACCCCAACAGCTCGTACCATTCATCGGCTCAATCACTGTTAGCATCGATTCAAGAGGACCATCCAACTCACTTGGCTTCTCTTCCAAAAAATCTATCCGAATCAGAAAAATCGACTGCAATTTCTCCAGTGGATCTCATCCTACCTCCGAAACAAAATGATCCTGTCATCACAAATGCAGGAATCTTACCTGACGCACCAACAGCGAAAGCCGAAACACCCCTCTTCATCGAACCAACTGTCCCCTCCTCTTCTTGCGCAATAGGAACTTGGTGCGATTCTCACTCAACCCCGCCAGCCACACTTTCCTCTCATTACCCATCAACAGCCACCGGCACCAAAACTTGCAAAACCGGGGAATGGTGCTAATTAGCTCCCTTTCGCCTGCCTCCAAGTATTCCAAAAATTCGTTCGGGATATCAGCTACAGGAAACAGTTAAAAATTCCCCTGGAAGGGAAAATCAAGAGATTCGGAAATCGTTGAAGTAGGACATGGCCTATTGACCGATATACCAACCAATACCATTGCGTTCAAGAAAACTGGTGAAGAGCGTCACCGAATCGGTAAAGATCATAATGCCAACCAAGACCAACAGGCCTCCACTGACGAAGGACACACCTCCAAGATAGGTTCTAAGGCTTTTGAAATAACTCAAAAAGGTGTCCATCCCAAAAGCGGTTAAAAAGAAGGGCAGACCAAGCCCAAACGAATACGCGGAAAGCAGCATGACTCCTCCAGACATCGACTCCGTGGTACTGGCATAGGCCAATATCGTCCCCAACACAGGTCCAACGCAAGGAGTCCATCCAGCTGCGAACGCGGTTCCGATTAAAAATGATCCGACATAGCCAACGGGACGAGATTCAAAATGCACCAGCCGGCGTTCAGTCATAAAAAAGGATAATTTCAGGATGCCTAACAGATAAAGGCCAAAAACGATAATCAACACTCCACCGACTTTTCTAATTACATCCTGGTATTCATACAATACCTGTCCAATGAGACTGGCCGAGGCACCAAAGGCAATAAAGACAGAGGAAAACCCCGCAATAAACAACAGGGCATTTAGGATTATGGCTGATTGAAACTGCCTTCGCTCCTCAGCTTTGGCTAAATTTTCCACAGACAACCCGGTTATATAGGAGAGGTATGAAGGCACCAATGGCAAAACGCATGGAGAAATAAATGACAACAACCCAGCGCTAAACGCGGCAAATAAGGAAACTTGGCTTATGGAATCCATGGCTTACATAGTTTCTGAGGGTATCTGATAAGGCTCTGTTAATAATTCGCTGATTAATGTTCGAGCTTCTGAACTATTCCAATCTCTTGCGCCGAACACCCGCTGGCGGATGATTCCTTTGCGGTCGATGACATACGTCATAGGTAAGGTCCGGGCACCATAAGTGAGACCCACTTGATAATCTGAATCATGTAAAATAGGAAAACTCAATCCCATGGCCTCCTTAAATGGACGAGTCACCACGGCGCCCTGCTGATCCACCGACACGGCTAATATTTCCAACCCCTGGGAACGAAACGCTTGATACAGAGCTTCCATCGCTGGCATTTCTACTTTACATGGTCCACACCAAGTGGCCCAAAAATTCAAAAACACCACTTTTCCCTGATAGGCTGATAAGGAATGAACTGCACCTTGTAAGTCCATCAAGCGAAAGGCAGGCGCGGGGGTATTAATAGCAGGGCGGCTATACGCGACCCGTTGGAGAGCCTCGTCTCCAACACTGGGAGATTCGGAATATCCCGAGTCACAACTCCACGAAGCCGCAAGGAGAAGCAAGGCAATCCATCTCCCTACCCATGTTTTTATCATCTTCATCTTCTTTACCCCCCATTCCCCATATACTTGGCGCTTATTGAAAAAAGTTGGGGAATTCTTTGTATCATCATAAAATTCTGAGAATTTTATCGTCAAACACGTTTTAGGCATTCCATTACACGACAAACCCATCATAAATCTTCTTAAAAATTTCCCCTATGATTTCCTAGACAACCCCAGACACATTACGTAGACTACATGACCAACCCTCCGAATCACATCACCATCATCACATGAGCGCCATCCAGGTCACTAGCCTTTCTAAAGCTTACGGGTTCTATCGCATTTTTGAGGAGATTTCTTTTTCTATTTCGTCTGGGGCCTGTTTTGCGCTATTTGGTCCTAATGGAGCCGGGAAAACTACCCTTCTCCGCATCTTGGCTACATTGCAAGCGCCCTCTGGAGGACAGTTTACCATCTTTGGTCAGGATGGGATGGCCCAGAAAGAGGCCGTCCGCGCCATTCTCCTATTCATCGCTCATGGCTCGCATCTCTATGAGGAACTGAGCGCGACAGAAAATTTACGATTTACCTTGGCACTTCGCGGACAATCACCCAAGCCCTTTCAATTAAAACAGGCTTTAGACCAAACAGGCATTGGTGGATATGGTAACCTCAAAATACGACAATTTTCCGCCGGCATGAAAAAACGTTTGGCACTTGCCAAAGCCATTTTGTCCCAGCCAAAACTCTTGTTACTCGATGAACCCTATAATGCCTTAGATGATGAGGGCGTGAACATTACTAACCGCCTTATTCACGATACCATGAAACGCGGCGGGACGGTCATCATGACCACCCATGACCGGAACCGAGCCGCCAACATCGCCACAGAAGGTGCCATCCTTCAAGCTGGTGGTCTGAAGCTCCTCTCTCCCGAACAATTACAGACCCATGTCCTTTCTTAACACCATCCAGTGGGTAGTCTGGAAAGACCTCATTAGCGAATGGCGAACCCGTGAGACCATCTCCTCAATGTTGTTTTTTGCGCTCATCGTCATTCTGGTTTTCAGCTTCAGCTTTGCGATGGATCAAGATGCCGCGCGACAACTCATCGCCGGAATCATTTGGGTGGCTTTCACCTTCACCGGCATTATTGGTATCGGCAAATCCTTTACATCGGAATTACAAAATGATTGTTTAGAATCTCTGCAAATTAGTCCCGTCCAGAAAGGGGCTATCTACCTTGGAAAAGTCACTGCCAATTTTCTATTTATGTTTGCCGTGGAAACTCTCCTGTTTCCCCTCTTCGTCATCTTTTTCAACCTAGAGGTCGTAGAAGCCATCGGCATGCTCTTTCTGGTCTTCTTTCTCGCCACCGTTGGCCTATCCGCAGTCGGCACACTTTTTTCCGCCTTAACGGTGCAAATTCGAGCCAGAGAAGTCATGCTTCCTGTCTTGCTCTTACCCTTGGCAGTGCCCGTCATGATTGCGGCAGTCGAAGCCACGCGCGGCACGCTAAACGGTGACCCGTATCACTTCTATTCTCAATGGCTACATTTGCTGGTAATCTTCGACATTATTTTCACCGTAGTTTCTTTTTGGCTCTTTGAATTCATTTTTGATTCATAAAGTTTTTCATTCCCTAAATTTCAAGAAAAAGATTTTAGTCATTCAAGGAAACTTTCCTCTATCATGCATAAAGTTGACTTTTTGATCATTGGTGGTGGTGTCATCGGGCTTAGCATTGCCCGCCGAATAAAGCATTTGTATGCGGATTCGTCAGTCATAATTCTTGAAAAGGAAGCAGCCTGTGGGTTACATGCCAGTGGGCGTAATAGCGGTGTCCTACACGCAGGATTTTACTATTCGCCAGATAGTTTGAAAGCACAGCTTACACGTCAGGGAAATGAGCGACTTCGACAATATTGTCATGAAAAGGCCATACATATTAACCAGTGTGGAAAGCTCGTAGTGGCCAAGGATCAAAGCGAACTTTCGGCAATGGATGAACTGATTAAACGTGGAAAGGCCAACGGAATTCTTTTGCAAGAAATCACTGAAGCGGAAGCCAAAGAAATTGAACCACGAGTCAAAACATACGAACGAGCCCTTTATTCACCAACCACGGCAACCGTTGATCCTACCGAGGTGGTCAACGCTATGGTGCAGGATGCCCAACAGGAAGGGGTGGATATTCATCATAATTGCGAATATCAGTCACGGAGAAGGAACATTGTGCAATGTGCCAAACATTCCTATGATGCAGGGTATATTGTGAATGCCGCCGGATTGTATGCAGATTATATTGCTCGTGATTTTGGATTTTCCGAACACTACCGCATTCTCCCATTTAAAGGGTTGTATCTTTATTCCACTGAACCTCCTGGCGCCGTACGAACAAATATTTACCCAGTTCCTGATTTACGAAATCCCTTTCTGGGCGTTCATGTCACCGTAACGTCAAGGGGGAAGGCCAAGATTGGACCAACGGCCATTCCGGCTTTTTGGCGTGAGCAATATGAAAACTTTGGGAATTTTAAACTTTCAGAATTAATGGAAGTGTTGATGCGTCAGGCAGGATTATTTATGTTTTCAGAATTTGACTTTAAGCGTTTGGCGTTCGAGGAAATTCAGAAATATTCCCGAAAACACTTAGTTAAACTTGCTACAACTTTAATGGAGGGGATTACTCCTGATCGATATGAGACTTGGGGAAGGCCAGGCATCCGTGCACAACTACTCGATACGAAAAAGCGAAAGCTGGAGATGGATTTTGTCCTTGAGGGAGATTCTCGGTCCATGCATGTCTTAAATGCCGTTTCACCCGCCTTTACCTGTTCTTTGCCCTTTGCGGAATATGTTTGTCAGAAAATTCAGGCTCAATTGGACCACACCTAGGCTTTCCCTCCGCGCCACCAAGAGGTATCTCTCTCAACCATGGCATAAAAGTTGGCGGCGCTCTAGCTCATGGACGATATGTATCGCTGCTTCCTCCGCCGTCTCTTTTGCTCCATGAATGACCACCTCTGGATCCTCGGGGCGTTCATACGGAGAATCAATGCCCGTAAAGTTTTTAATTTCACCTGCCCTGGCTTTTTTATAGAGTCCCTTGACATCCCGTCGTTCGCACTCTTCTAGAGGGGTATCGATAAATACCTCTAAAAATTCTCCATTCTCAACCATAAGGCGAGCCATCTCCCGTTCACTCCGAAACGGAGAAATAAAAGAGACCAGTACAATCAGCCCTGCGTCCACCATCAATTTAGCTGTTTCCGAGACTCGGCGAATATTTTCCACCCGATCTGCATCGGTGAACCCCAAATCTCGATTCAATCCATGTCTCACATTATCGCCATCCAGCAAATACGTATGACATCCCAGGGAATGTAATTTTCTTTCAACGAGGTTGGCAATCGATGACTTCCTCGCACCTGACAAACCCGTAAACCAGAGAATGAAGGGTTTCTGTCCTTTTAATTGTGCACGCGAGGCTTTATGAATATCGACCGCTTGCCAATGAATATTTTCAGCACGACGCAGGGCGAAGTCGACCATCCCTGCAGCAATAGTGGCATTCGTATATCGATCAATCAGGATAAAGGACCCTGTGTGCCGATTCTCCTGATACGGATCAAAGGATACCGGATGATCCAGTGAAAGATTACAAATCCCTACATCATTGAGTTGCAGGGTTTTCGTCGCGAGGTGTTCCAGCGTATTGACATTTACTTTATATTTTAGAGCACTGACTTGCGCTTTTCTGGTTTGTAATCCCATCTTGATCAGGTACTGCCGACCGGGCAACAGGGGTTCGTGATGCATCCAAATGAGTTTGGCTTCGAACTGATCGGCGGTGACTGGTCGTGTGCGTGGATCGCTAAGAACTTCGCCCCGGCTCACCTCAATGTCATCCTGTAAGGACAACGTGACCGCATCGCCAGCCCCGGCCCGGTCGACATCACCGTCAAACGTCACAATCCGCCGAATAATACTCGTCTGCCCCGATGAAGGTACCGCTACAGCATCCCCCGGTCGAATGTTTCCACTTATAATAGTTCCGGAAAAACCTCGAAAGTCCAGATGAGGCCAAAATAGTGCCTTCATGTTGGTCCCATAGGGTATAGATTCTCCATCACCGGAAGATCACTGAATTATTACCAATACGTAATAGAAAAATTTTTAAAAATATTAGGCAGTATCATGTTTTGCCCAAAGGAGGTACGTAATCGGGTGTGAAAATCTACCTCCTTAATATTTTTAAAGGCTTGGCATAGGCCTACCACTGAAATATTTCGCCCCTTTCCTCCGTGGGATTGTCCCATTACAATAGGAAACATGCTGAATCGGTTTATTCGATGGATTCAACGATTTAAGGGATGGTTTGGCGGAGCTGCGGCAATCTGCATCTTTTTAGGCCTATATACAGGATTGTTTGCCTCTCCCCCCGATTATTACCAGGGAGAGTTGGTCCGAATCATGTACGTCCATGTTCCTTTGGCCCATACCAGCACCCTGGCCTACTCATTCTTATTCTTTGGAAGCATTTGGTATTTATGGAAACGCGATCCGCTCGTGGATAACGCTTGCCAGGCTTCTGCTGGGATTTGTGCACTCTTTACCGCTCTAGCACTTATCACAGGCTCTATTTGGGCCAAGCCAACCTGGAATACTTGGTGGACGTGGGATCCTCGGCTCGTATCCTTTAGTGTGTTGCTATTGATTTTGGGTGGATATTTAATGCTTCGAAAACTGGTGGATGATCGTGAACGGGGGGGACGCTACGCCGCCATCCTGGCGATAGTCGGGGGAATTGACCTACCTATAATTAAATTTTCAGTGGAATGGTGGCGAACCCTACATCAACCCATGTCGTTTTCCACCAGAGGCGTCGCCATTTCCGATGACATCCTTGTTCCCTTAACTCTGATGAGCCTGGGAGCCTGGCTTCTTTTTGCCTATATGGTAATGGTCCGCACCCAAATTTTATATTTGACCGACCTTCTCCAAGCCAAAAAAGGTCGCCTGCTCAGTCAGACACATTTTTCTCAAACATCTCCATGACTGGATTTTATACACGATGGGCCGTCATGGTCGGAGGAATTATCCTTTTGGCCATTATGACTTTCAACCAATATCAGCGAGATTTATCCACCATCCCTCTCACAAAAGTTGTGAACGGCACAGCGACTTCAAAACCTGTTAGAATACAGGGAATGGTGAAAAGCGGCACATTAGCTGGCTCCACCGAGCAGGGCCAAGCCACTTTTGAATTGATTGAGGGGTCTATTACCCTCCCCGTGGAATATGCCGGTCCGCCCTTAGAGAATATTCGTGAACTGAAAACCTTGGTCCTCATAGGCCATTTAGACCCAGTCACCAGGACATTCAAAGCCCAAGATACAGCGTTGATCAACAATTTTGGGTTTGTGGCTGCCGCATATATCCTCACCGTCATCACACTTGTCTGGTCTCTATTTGCCATGGGTCAAAGAGTCATGGTTTTATTTAAGGAGATCAAAGAGGAAAAACTTTACGAACCGGAGAACGATGCCCTTACCGACCTCAAATAAAAAAATAGCCATCATTGTCAGCATCCTCCTGATTGCCGGATCTCTCGGATATTTGGCCTTTGGTAATTTCGGGGAGAATATCGTGTATTTCGTTACCCCGTCAGAGGTGAAGGCCTTTACCCCGGAAGCTTATGCCAAAAAGGTCCGTGTGGGGGGCATGGTAGTCAAAGGTAGTCTGAAAACTCAGCCTAACCCAGTGGGGCTTACATTTGAACTCACTGACGGCGCCACCACGATACCCGTGGCTTTTCAAGGCATTCCCCCCGACCTGTTCAAAGAAGGCCAAGGGGCTGTGGTGGAAGGACGATGGAAAGATGGACAAACGTTCCATTCAACCATGATTATGGCCAAACATTCCGAGGATTATATGCCCATGGAACTCAAACGAGCAGGCATCGAACTCCCCAAAAAAGATTTCATGAAAACTCTCTCCCCCTAAAGAGGGACGTTCCCTTTCCACATGATCATAGAAATAGGACATTTTTCGGTTATTGTTGCCTTGGTGTTGTCTGTCTTCGGAATGGCCAGCGCAGCATTGGCGCTGAAAACCCGCAATCCCGACTGGGCTCGTTCCGGACGTATGGCCCTCACGTTGATTTTTGCACTACTGAGCATCGGCATGCTGTCCCTCGTGTATTCGTTTGTGGTTCGAGACTTTTCGGTTCTTTACGTCGCCAATAATTCCAATTCGAAACTCCCCTTTTTCTATACCGTGTCGGCCGTGTGGGGCGGGCACGAGGGATCGCTGTTACTGTGGGTTTTTATTCTCTCAGTCTTTAGTACCCTGGCGGTCTGGCTGCATTGGCGTACCCAACCCACGATTATGCCCTATCTGATTGCCGTGGAATGCGCCGTTATTTTTGGGTTTCTATGTCTCATTGTGTTTCTCTCCAGCCCGTTTGAACGACTGCTCCCCGTTCCGATGGATGGCAAGGATCTCAACCCCTTATTGCAAGACCCGGCTATGGTGATGCATCCCCCCATGCTGTACTTGGGGTATGTGGGCTTCTCCATTCCCTTTTCATTTGCCATGGCGGCCTTATTCTCAGGCCGATTAGGAGAAGAATGGATAAAAGTCACCCAACGCTGGACCACTTTTGCATGGATGTGCCTGACCACCGGGATTCTTTTAGGTGGCTATTGGGCTTATTACGAATTAGGTTGGGGCGGCTACTGGGGCTGGGACCCCGTGGAAAACGCATCGTTTATGCCCTGGCTCGTGGGCACTGCATACTTGCATTCTGTCCTGGTTCAGGAAAAACGCAAAATGTTCAAAGTCTGGAACTTATTCCTTATTATAGTCACCTTTTCTTTATCACTAATTGGAACTTTTTTGGTGCGTAGCGGCGTCCTGACCTCGGTACATTCTTTTGCCACCGACCCTGAACGAGGTCTATATATCTTAATTTTTGTCGGCAGTGTCATCGGGATTGCCTTCGGAGCGCTCATTCTCCGATCGGCCAAACTAAAATCACAAGTGGAAATGGATTCACTGATTTCCCGAGAATCGATTTTCCTCTTTAATAACTTATTCTTCTTGGTCGCCGCAGCCACCGTCTTTTTGGGCACCTTGTATCCTCTCATTCTTGAGACCCTTCAAGGAGCAAAAGTCACCGTGGGGCCACCTTATTACAATGCCGTCTTTATGCCAATCGCTCTGGGCCTACTCTTTCTCATGGGAGTTGGCCCCTATATTCCCTGGAGGAAGGCATCGATCGAAAATCTAAAAAAGAGTTTTTCGACACCGCTCCTTGCCGGAGCCATCATTGTTGTCCTCCTTGCCATCACTGGCATTCGAAATCTGTATGCGTTAGCGGGCAGCTATGTCGTGGCCTTTGCTGGAATGGCAATTGTGATGGACTTTGGAAAAATTTCCCAGCTTTACGCCCATCGTACCAGCAGTAATATCTTCAAGGGGGGCTTGGCCGCGTTTACTGCTAACCAACGACGGTATGCAGCCATGCTGACTCACATCGGCGTATTGGTCTTAGTGATCGGGATTATTGCCTCCACCATCTATCAAACAGAAAAAGTCGTTTCGATGAAAGTCGGTGACGAAATGATCATTGGCGACTATCGAATGAAACTGACGGATATCCACGAAGTAGAAGGCGGGAATTGGAAGGCCGAAGAAGGCGTCTTTCAAGTATTTGAAGAGAAAACCCTCATCACAGAACTTCGACCACAAAAACGCATCTACAATGCCACACAAACACCAACCACTGAATCCGCCATTTATTCCATCAATATGGGGCATATCTTTCTAACGATGCCCGAGGTTTCCCCTGATGGCGTGGCAGTGGCGCGTGGGGTTCTTAACCCGCTTATTCTCTGGGTATGGGGAGGCGGCGTAATCATGGGACTTGGCGTCATTTTGAATATTCTCCGCCCACGAAAGCGAGAAGAATGACCAAGGGCGTTCAAATAACATTGGTCTTGGTCCTGCTAGGGCTTTTTGCCTTGTTTTATCAAGGCCTGTGGGGAGATCCGCGCCATATTCCGACCGTGCTCATAGGCACCGATGCTCCGATGGTGGAAGGGCCGGATGTGGAAACGGGTCAAACGATTGCCCTCGAACAATTCAAAGGCAAAGTCATTCTCTTAAACTTTTGGGCATCCTGGTGCTATGAATGCAAAGTCGAACACGAGAGCGTCTTACAGCTTCACCAATTATTTAAAGATGATCCAAACTTTGTGATGCTGGGGGTCAATTACCAAGACAAATTACCCGATGCCCAACAATACCTGAAAGAATACGGCACGACCTTTCCACACCTTAGGGACCTGAAAGGACAAGTGGCCATCGACTACGGCGTCTATGGAGTGCCCGAAACCTTCGTCATCGATCAACAGGGGAAAATCCGCTATAAATACGTCGGACCAGTGACAGGCCACATGTATACCACCATCACACAGAATGTGATCGCACCCCTACTCAAAGGGGAACCCCTCACCACGCCATCATAATGTTTATGTCCATTCGCTTCGTTTACACCTTCATGATTCTTTTGATCATCCCTTGGACCGTATATGCTGAAGTTCAAGACGAAACGGCGTTGGATGTGCAGGTGCGGGAAATTGCCAAAACGCTGCGTTGCACGGTGTGCCAAACCGAAAACATTTGGGAGTCCGGCGCTCCCTTAGCCCAACAAATGCGTGACGTGGTGCGGGAGCGTTTGAAAATGGGTCATAGCCCGGAGGATATTAAAGAATACTTTCTCAGCCGATATGGTGATTATATTATGATGCAGCCCCCCGCCCATGGAGTAAATTGGCTGCTCTGGGTGGGACCTTTCATTCTATTACTGGGAGGAGGGCTTTTCCTCTACAAAGAAGTCATCGGCTGGGTGCGACGCACGCCTGCTCCGTCAACCACACCACCGCCACCGCTAGACGAACAGGCTCGTCAACGTCTTGAACGCGAATTGGAGTCCTAAGAATTTCCCGCTAACATGTCTTCTGCCGTGGTGTTCCTCATTCCCTTTCTGCTTGTCTTGGGCATTGTGTTGTTTGCCCTAACCCTCCCCTTTTGGCGAAAAGATCCTTCTCCCATTTCCTTTGGCTTTGAAGATAACCAAGCGCAAGAATATGCTGACCTTCAAGTCGAACGTGGAGTCCTGAACCAATCATTACAAGAATTAGAAATGGAGCGGGCGCAAGGCCGGATGGAACAGGCAGACTATGAACGACTCAAAGCCACAGACGAACATCGTCTGCTTCATATCTTAGATCGATTAGAAACACTCAAAATTGGGAGAGAGCGTGATGGAACGCTGACGCAAGATATGGTTACGCAGAAAAAAGGCTGGATGCCGGCTATCGCGTCAGCTGTAGTAGTCTTACTCGCCTCTATTGGTATTTATGCCGCCCTTCAAATAAAAGCCGCGCAAAAACTCATGGCCGTCGAATCCCAAATGGGCGGGGGACCCAATCCCATGGAAATGGTAGCCAAGCTCGAAGCACGGCTCAAAGAAAATCCCGACGATCTTCAAGGCCAAATCATGGCCGGACGTTCCTATCAAGCTTTAGGACGCCTGGCAGAGGCTCAGAAAGCATGGGCAAAAGTTTTAGAGCTAGATCCGAAACAACATGAAGCGAGATACAATTACGGAGTGCTACTCATCGATTCACGGCAAATCGATGATCCCAAACTTTTTCAGGAGGCCCTGAAGCATTTTGATATGGTTCTGGCAGATCTCCCGAATCAACCAGCCGTCAACTGGTATCGTGGTATTGCCCTTTGGTATTTGGATCGAAAGCAAGAAACAGATGATGCCTGGTCCTTGGCCGCCCAAAACATGGAACCCGGAAGCAAGGACTTGACCTTCGTCAAAGACTCCCTCACCAAACTCCGTGCCGGCCAAGACCCTTTTTAACCAAGAAAAGTTATCCTACTCCCGTTCTCCAATTGAGGCGCTCTACCCACTCTTCCCCCATAACCACGGATCATACACCCCCTCCTACAATTAATGACAGGGAGTACTCATCTGGAAACTTATGACGAAATCGATTCCCAATGGAAAATGTCGGAGAGGGCGCAAACAATAGATGCCCGTTTCAAACCTACAGGAATGCCCGAAAAAAATTGAAGCTAGCCGCCAAGACTTGCCATACTTCCCAGAAATCAAACAACAAGCCATACATGCCTTGTCAGCATTAATATTATTGTGTAGAATTTTGTGTAAAAAATTGTGTAAAGGAGGATTGTCATGCCCACCAATCTTGCTCTTGATGACAAACTGGTCCAAGAAGTAAAACGCCTAGGCGGTCACACGACCAAACGGGCTGCCGTCAATGAAGCGCTCCGTGAATATGTCACGCGCCGAAAACAAAAAAAGATCCTGGAAATATTTGGAACGTTGGAATGGGATTCTCAATATGATTACAAAGTCGCCCGAAAACGAAAATGACCGTGTTAGTTGATACCTCAGTCTGGTCCCTCTCCCTTCGAAAAGATGGTCCAGCCAAACATCCCGCCGTTGGTAAACTCCAAGCCCTCATCCTTGACGGACACCATATTGTACTCACTGGGATTATTCTTCAGGAAATTCTTCAGGGATTTAAACTGGAAAAAACCTTCACGACGGTAATCGCATACCTTGAAGCCTTTCCCTTACTGGCTCTCACCAGACCCGACTTTATCGCAGCAGCGAAACTTCGCCGTCAGGCAACAACTAAAGGCCTGACACTCTCGACCCCAGACTGTCAAATCGCTGCCGCGGCCATCAACCATAAATGCCACTTGTTAACCACCGACAACGATTTCCTAAATATTGCCAATTGGATCCCTCTTCAGTTGCTCTAGAGCCACCCACACTGCACCGGCTCAATTTCAAAACCAGCACAAAAAATGTTGATCTGCCAAGCCATTCAACACGAATTAACTATTCTCATACCCGATCTCCTCATTACCCAATGCGCCATCCGCACAACTTGGTAAGTTTCCCAAGTCATTCCGACTTATCAGAACACCGATTGTTTTGAAACATTTAGACTGCAGAAACTTCTTGAGGAAGGGATGCAGGAGGAGTCCAATTGGTAAGTTCTCGAAACGCGATCGAAATCACGGCTACTTCTACCGGTGAAAAGAAAAACAATGTAAAAGAACTGAAAAAAGAGTTAGCCCACGGGTGTTCAGATAACCCAAGGTTAAGCAACGCCGAAGTTAAATAATATACACTCAGGGGAATAAATCCCACTAAAACTACCATTCGCCATCCATTGCCTTTTGTTGACCTCCATGACCAACTCATTTTTGGAAGACCATCAACAGCAATGGCCGGAAACACAAGACTCCACCGGCCAATAATATAATAGAGAGGGAGAAGAAACACTCCATAGAAAAGAAAAATTTCTAAAATACTTTTCATTAATGTATTTTTTGTATAAATCTCTTCTAACTCTTGCAAGAAAATTCCGGCAGTTATTGACCCAGGGATTGCACATAATAGAGTCACAACATAAACCCATATGAGCCAGAAAAAAAACTTCCTTTCCCTTGTATTAAAAACACCATGCAGATGAAAAGCTCTTTCGTGGCTAAAAAGAAGAATAGCGCGATGACAATAAACTGCCAGTACCACAAAAACCAAGGTGCTAGGCACCGAAGCCAAGCAAGCGATACCAAATTGCTTGAGGCCAAACAAATCGGCATTTTCAACTTCCTCTTCCTCTAGGATCACACTTAGATCAATTGAACTTGCCAGCCCAAACAAGGCTGCACCCACAATGACCCAAGGCCAGAGTACGTGACGATGATCCCAGGCGAAGCCAAAAGCTTCCCGAATTGTCGCCAAAACAGGGAGTTTTTTCTGTGGAAAATTTTGAGGCATTTCTTCTATGGTTCTCTCGAAGCAACCCCTTGGAATGTTCAGGATAGTGCTTTCACTTATCGGCAGAGAATGGTTCACCCCTACAAACTAAGAGAACAACGGCTATAACTGGATAGGAATATAGTGAATTATGCAACCCAAATCCGTCATAGCCACATTTCAGGAACTTTTCCCAGCGATTCTTATTTGAGATGGATATCTATCCTCAAAATTATTAAGGTGGCTTACCGATAACACTTTCTGGAATGACGAGGGAGAGATTCCTGCTAAAAACATGAAGGAAAAAAGACAAAGAAAAGCGGCTCGGGTATAAACCCGAGCCGCCAAGGAATACAACCAACAATTATGCAGCGGCAGGTTGCAGAGTTACATAGCGAACAATGGATAATTTGACCAGTGGTTCCAATTGCTCGATCGCGATATATCCGATAACCAGATGGCCGGATTTGGGTTGTGCAACGAATGTGAAACCCAATTCCTTCAATTGGGATAAGGTTTCATCTTTCGTATCTGCCAGCCAGACCTGTACCATAACCTTTCCATCTTTCACCTTGACCGACTCATCACGTGAAAAAGCCTTCCCTTCTTTCTTTTTGTCCACCATAGCCAATAAAAGAGGATCCAATTTCGAAACAGGCTCGTTGTAGTTTATCGTAGAATGCTCTTCTTCAACTCTATCCGTCATGACTGGTGGAGCCGCACTATACGCTTCTTGGGCAACGACCCCGCCGAGAAAATTCTGGCTCATTTTGGCTGCAGGTTTCATCACACGACTACGGAAACCAGCCAGCCGCTGATCCTCTCGGCCAAAGATACCTTCATAACTCACACCATCGGGTAGTTCGACAGGGACTTCTATTCGTCGCGGTTGTCCGCCTTCTGTGATAATCAATTCTTCGACAGCCACGAATGATGTAAATTGGGTCATCAATCGATGGTCCAGGCCTAATTGGGTGATCGCTTCTCGAACATCAGATTTTGGATTGCCTTGCTGAATGCCGGTATAATTTTGTGCCATTAGATCGGCAATCTTTGTTCGCGCCCAAAGGGTCGCTAGGACATCATGTTCAGGTTCAAAACCTGGCAATTTCACCTCAATCTTTCGCACAACAGGATGCCCGGCAACTTTTCCTCGTAAGCGAATCGTACTTTTTCCTGGAGTCCTATATTGTCCAGTGATGACCAAAGGTTTGGCGCTAAACAGATCTGGGAAACGCTTAGGGTAGACCTCTGACACCTCTAGACCATCCCAGTCCACAGAAATATCCGTGAGCAACGGATGTTGGACTCGCTCGTGAAACCGCTGGGCCGCTGCCGAACCATCATCTTGCAATCCGACATATTCCACTTCGCCCCGACCATGTTCTGCCATTTTGTCTAACAAAAATCGATTGACACTAGAGCCAATCCCAAATGCAAACACTCGTGCATTGGGGTGTTTTTGGATTTCTCCAATAATGGCCATATCATTGCCGATATACCCATCAGTCATAAAACAGACGATTCGCACATGTTCTTGCGAATCAGTGGGATCTAAAGCGGCTCGAATGGCTTTCATCATTTCCGTGCCGCCGCCCCCTCGGCGAGATTCCAAAAAGTTCTGGACTTTGCGCACATTCGAGGACGTAGCCGGAACCGGTTCGGGAAATAAGATATGCGTGTCCCCCGCAAAGGTGATGAGATTAAAGATATCGTGGGGATTGAGCCCATCAATGGCCAATCGCATCGTTTCTTTGGCCTTATCAAGCGGAAACCCTGACATAGATCCAGAGGTATCCAAGACAAAGACCAATTCTTTTGGCGTGACTTCATCAGTCGTCACACGATCAGGCGGTTGCAAGAGCAGCGAAAAAAACCCTGCTTCACCTTTACGATGAGTCAGGACTGCATCATGAATATCCTCTCCCGCTACCGCGTAAGACAGAATGAAATCTTTATTGGGAATAGTCGCTTGTTGTGTGAGACGGACGTGGGCTTGAGATGATTTTGGGTGATCTACAACAATTTCATGGGTGGAAGATTGAATCTGATGAATCGGCACTCCAGCATCGATCTTCACCAACAAGGACAGATCATGTCCTGATCTGGCGCGGGGATTAAGGACCGGCGGGGTGATACGGGAGGCATCGGGGACTTGATCGGTATCGTAGGCCCAACCTCCTCCCAATGGTTGTGCTGGAGGCATCTCCATAACGGACTGCCCGGGGATATACCGCGGTCCCACGACCATGGGGAACATGACTGAATAGGTTCCCCCATCGTATGATAAAGTCTCCACATAACTGATCGTGACGGAAATCTTTTCCCCTGGCAAAATGTTCGCCACCGATTGTGTGAAAATATTTGGCCGTTCCTGGTCCAACAAGCCTGCCACATTTCCGCGCCGTTTTGCCGCTTCATAAATGGCGCGAGCCTCCTCACGTTTTTTGATAAGACCTTTAACTACACGGTCGCCAACCATCATGGTCATATCATCCACAGCGGCGTTCTGAGGGAGTGGAAAGCTATAAACCGCTTCAATTTTGTCGGAATAGGGATTTTCGAATTGTTGGGTGACCTGGGCTCGTGCAAGCGGGCCACTAACCTGTATGAAGACATCCGTATGTTTGAGGGGAAAGGCCTGAGCCGGCTTCCCCTCATCATCTAACCCAAATAACGATCCAGATTTATTCCCGACCCATTCAGCACTCGCATAAGCCAGGGGAGTCTGACCGGACAGAAACCCCAAGCCACTTCCACTAAAGAGGGCAAGCGCCCCTACCAAACCTCCACCAAGAATCCATCTTAAAAACTGTTTGCCACAATGTTGAGCTTTCATCACCCACCTCCCTTTGTTCCACGGCCCCATGCCGCTTCACAAATGGAGATGGCACCACTTTCATAATCCTTTCAGGGCAATGTTTGATAGAAAGAAATAAATCATGATAAAAATATCCTCGCAAACTCATGAAGATCCATCAACAACAGGATTGCCGAATCCGACTAAAAGTCACTCTGTGGCAATGGTGAAAGTGTTAGGACACCCAAGGAGGGTATTAGAGGATTCTAGATACTTCGATTCCCAGTAGGGGGCAATCAAGAATGGCCCCCTGCACCGAGATTTATTAAATAACAGATTCCCCCGACTGAAGCCGGGGTCCTTCCTGTTTCAGCATCAAAAGATGCTGACCTACCCTCTGCTGAACAAGCCCGGCAGGATTTAGGATGACTCATTCACCCACGGGTAAACCCGTGGTGCTCTGTCTTCGACCGCATAGATTTCTTGCAATGCATAAGTCAAATTACAAACTTTTCAAATATTCCACTAAGGCCATTCGCCAATCATGATTCATTGGATCTAGATAATCTACCTCGAACTGACCATCCGACTTACGGATCGCTTCTCCGTTTTGGTCTGTCTTAATGATGGGAGTTACCCCAGCGGCATATTCGTGTCCTTTATTGGAATTGCCGAGTAACGAGGTATCGAATACCAATTCAGGAAATTCATTCGTATCGAGTTGTATAAACCCTACCTTTTCAATATCCAACTCACGGTTCCCTACCGTAAAAGTCTTTGAGCGACAACCCGTACCCTGCTCTAACTGTTTCCCCTCTTTATCTACACAGGAGCTAGGGAGAAAGAGTTCATAGAGATTCGGCACCGAACCGTTATGGAGATATGGCGCCGTCGCCCATATCCCATTCAACGGTCGGGCTTTATAGACATTGAGATGTTTGACTTCGGGGTCATTTCCTTCGTCCTCTTTATTGACGATCTCAAAATCAACATGCCGAGCTGCCTGACCAGTCATAAAAGGAATCCAGGATTTCCAAGGGTTACTGAACCAGGATACCCAATAGACGGGAATGTCCCAAATAGCTCCATTGGCGAGGACTTCGCCTGTCAGATGAGTTATGGTTTCCCCACCTTTTACTCCAGTAGGTTTCTCCATTTGATCGGTTCTTGTTTTACATCTCCGCTCGTTTGGGACGTCAGGAAATTCATTTTGGCTACAATAGAAAATCGCATTGCTGGCCATTGTTGGGTCTGTCCCGATCATTTCGACACTCGAAAATTGTGAAAGGACTCGCCTTCCGCTATCAGTTCGATCAATTTGTTGATGACAAGCTGCACATTTGTATTTCTTGAAGACCGCCAAACCAAGCTTCCAACCAGATAGCGCTTTCATTAGTTTTTCTAAACCCTTCTCATCTGCTTCTTCTACTTTCTTCATAAATTCCATTTTCGTTTCGTTATCCTTGGGAAGGTCTTTAATTTCGGGTAGCACACCCTCATTTGCTAGTTGCTCCCAAGAAGGCGACCACAGTTGTTTAATCTTTCGTTCCAAACCCACCTGATTCCATTTTCGAAGAGAGGAAGAATAGTTGCCAAATCCTATGAGTGTTTTGAGCAGCCCCGTGTCTTCTTTTCCAGCATGAACCGTGGCAAACACTCCAAGGACTTCACTCGCATTGCGCCCCAAAGGCCCAAGACCTCCGACTCCGGTATTACCAGCTATTCCATTCCACTGGACAAAATCGTGGTGGGGGGTATCCCAAAGAAACGGATAACTGACCGGAGCATTAGCCGGATGATAGCCATTCCCACCAATAGGGGAACGAACCGATTCTATTCGGTTAAAAATACGCCCAAATGCATCCAAGCGACCATACCCGTAACCTCCATTTTTTCGTGCATTTTGCGGATCATTTGGCCCTTCCAATGGTTCAACCTTTCCTTTTTCAGGATCGTCCTTCTCATTAAAGTTCTTGATCCTTAAATATTGTTCTTTTACTTGATCGCGAAATCCCAGTTTCTGATTTTCTGTTGCATCGGGACTCAAAATAGCCTCTGCCAATCTGTTAAATTTATCCGGGGCCTTCTCATCGTACAAACTTTCCTTTAATGCATGTTCAAGTTCTTTGAACATGGTTTGGACATCTGCCATTGACGGTCCGCCATCAATACGAATACCAACGCTAATGCCATTTTGTTCATCGTTATAATTGACTTGGGTTGTGTGACAGGCCGCACAGGTAAAACCAATATAGTCTTGCCCTTCATAGGAATCTTTTACCCAACCTACGGGCAGTCCATCTTCGTTGCCAGATGTACTTCTCTGAGTTAAAAACCGAAATTTATTCATGTTATCATGATCGCGAAACAACTTTTTTTTCCCTTCCAGAGGACTTTCCGCTTGTTCTAGATATTTAAATATCTGGTAATCCATAAGGTTTGAACCTTGGCTTGTGTTGTAAAACCACAGGCTGTCCGATGCGTCCCAGTTTTGTTCTGGATATACAATCTGCTTGGCGACATCACCATAAATATCAGGACTTTCAGTAGGGACTGCTCCGCGATTATCATCTGGAAATCCTTGAGAAGCATACGTGCAACCGCCGAAGATCGCACATGCGCAAACGATTCCTAATTTTTGCAAAATGTCCACACAATCCATAGTGAGCCCTCCCTTGTGACATCCATTTCAACGGAGTCCAATAGATTGGAAAATTGTTTTGAAAATAGTTTGGCGGATTGCTCTGTTATCAGTTTCCCTCCAATAAACTGAGACATCCGGATTTTTCAGGTTCGTTCAGACAATGTCTGTAATCGCTCACGATGGGATAGATCACCTTTCGCAGCCGATTGACGACTCCCAAAGGCCGATGTTCTTCCCGGGCATGCCACGGGTCAAACGATTGGTTTTCACACATACTCTCCTCCCATTCCCCCACATGCTGTTTGGGAATTTTGATTAAGGCGACGGTCTTAAATTTGGTGCTGCCCGTATCCTCCCATTCGTCTTGAGAATTCTCCACGCTCATATCCTTGGTCCCCTCTTGAACCATGAACTCCATGCAGGCATCTCCATTTTTCAACGTTTCTCGCAAGGCAGTTCTCAGATAATTCTTATCTTGTTCGTCGGGTTCCCCACTCGTAATGGCGGCACAAGACAAATTCACGTCAGAGAAAAACCGGGAGCCGGGAGAGCTCAAAGGGTAGGGTTTTGCAGAGAATTTTATCGCTCGGCGTTCAGGGTCGCTTTCTTTTCCCAGACGATAAGGCACCATCGAAAAATATTGGGTTTCCAAAGGATTCATAACTTTTTTGTCCTGAAAAATCGTTTCTTTGGCATTAACGAGACCCTTGAACCATAAGGCAGACAGCATTTTCAGGACTTTGACTACCGCATTCTCCGTATTCTGAGCCTGCGTCAACGTCAGGTAATCAGAAGGATCATCAAGTATAAAGACTGGATGGTTGATCATGATGAAGTCCTGTTCCTTGATTAAGGGCTTGGTTGTTCTTTGACCATTCTCACTTTCGAGTCGATGGGTCAATTTAATGGCCATTCCTCTGGCATCGTTATCATGATCATTGCCGGCTGGATTCTCGCTGCTATTGGAAAAACGAATCAGGGCTTCATAGGCCTGACCATCGGCAAACACTCCTTTGGCCAAACTGTCCTCTAAATCTCGTGAAGTATGAAATTCCGCTTTGACGCAACCATTTTCTTTAGGATGTGCATCTCGAGAGGCTTTTTTCACCCCTTTATCAGCGTTACGGTCAACCGTATACATCACTTCATCCGCAATTTGATATGCCAGTACTTCTTCCTCGGCATACTTTTTTTCAGCAAAGAATTTCGGATTCGAGTCTATTTCGGGGTACGGCGCTTCATCTTTGTGCTTCTTGATGATATTTAGATGTACTTTATGAATTTTATCGTCAGGATGGGTTGGGACAGTATCACAGGCGACCATAGCCATCATGATCATCACACAAATGGCATAATTCATATTTACACCTCGAAGGTTAGAAAGTGTGTGATTAAAGAGTTTTTAGATACTCAATCAAATCCCAACGATCATCTATCGATAATGCTGGACCAATCACGCCATTTTGATGAAGGCCATCACGAAATTCATGGCCAGCGTTGGAATTACCAGGGAGTGTTGTATCAAATTTAAAATCAGATGGTCGCAACTTTTCGGTCACAAAACCGACATGGAGAGGATCGAACTCACCATGTCCCACATAAAACACTTCATCGCGTTCTTCTATTGGCGAAAGCAATTGATATAAATTCGGGATTGACCCATTATGCAGATAGGGCGCCAAGGCCCAGACCCCGCTATGGGGTCGAGCCACATAGGCTAGCGGGGCTCGCATGGTATTAGAACGCCCTCCGTTCAACCTTTTTTGCTCTTCTTCAGATATTCCCAATTCCTGATATTGTTGATTCAGAATGTGAGTGGTGAGATATTGGGCCGTATCTGACGCAGTCAGCACTCCTAACCCAAGCGGCCCCGATTTCACTGTACGATAATGAAAATTTGTGGCCGATACGGGATCAGTCCCTATTTCGCCTAAGGGAATCAAAAATACGTTTTTAAATTGCCATCCATATTCATTGGGTTCTGTCAGCTTGGGAACATGACAATGAGCACAATGACGTTCATACAATTGTGCTCCACGACTTGCTCGGATTTGATCGATAGGCGTTCCAAAGATATGGTCTGGCCAGGCTGGCGGTTGAAGTAGTCGAACAATTTTCTCGATATCAACAAGATTCTTGATACTGGAGCTGGGCCTAAAGGATTGATGACTCGGGTCAACCGTGACAGTTGCATTAAGCCCCAAAGCTTGCAAAAGGTTCCTTCCTAAGGGTTGCCGAACCGAGCCATTCCATTGAACCCAATTCAAGTCCCATGTGCGCCAAATCGCTGGAAAACTAACCGGAGCATCGGCTGAACGGATGTTGCTGATATCCAATGGCAACAAAACCGTGTTACCTCCTCTTCCTAAAGCATCTAGCCTCCCCCGACCCCATTGGTTTGGATAGAGATCGATATGTAATTGTTGCGCAATGTGTTGAGGCCTCTGTAACAATCGGAGAAAGGCCTTCACCTGTTCAAATAATTGCTGTTCACTCGATCGTGTCTGCATTCCCTTCAAGACTATTTTTGCAAAACGAGAGAACTTATCTTTATCCGCCTCTTCGCCCACCAAGGCTGTCAAGGCATTTTCCAGCTCTTTAGCCAAAGCCATCGCATCAACCATGGCTGGTCCACCATCAATCCTAATCCTATGTTCACGGAAGACAACTTCAGCGGTATGACAAGCCGAGCATGTTAATCCGACCCATGCTTCCTTCCCAATGGGATCTAGAGTTTTGGCAAAACCCACTGGCAATTGATCTGGGTTTTTAAGAGTATGATGATCGGGAATGATCCCTAACGTGTGCAAGTGTTCATCATCAAGAAATCGAATGGTATTAGTGGCTTGCTCCAACGCCAAGAACCATGAATAGGGAACCAGTCTGGTTCCCTGGGAAGCATGATAAAAAGTTTGCCGGGTTTCCTCATCGAACCCTTGATTTAAATAATGCAGTTGGGTGTTGGAACCCAAAGCTGGTCCGACACTCAAAAGTAAAAGTGTTAAATGAACAATTACAAAAAAAATAAAACTCATGTATGAGGGACCATTATTCCTGGCAAGCAGCGTAGGGTGATAGCCCAGCTACATAGAAAAAGGTTTAAAAAATCCACATTCGACAACATTCACATCGAGCACAACCTATGCCAAATTTTCTGTCAAAATAAAGGAATACCTGGAAGGCAGAGAAAATCTGAAGAATCCCAGCCAAAAATTCTAAAAAAAATGAATGTTCAGGCATGCCAGAATTTTCATTTCTACCCAAAAAGATACAGAAGTTATCTAATAAGATACGTTTTAAATCTAATTCAGCGTCAGTCATGCTATTTCCTGGCCCTTATTCTTTGAAAGGCAGATAACCTTTAATCTGAGAAAAGTACAAAGTATAGTTTCCCCTGGATAAACCCATGGTGCTCTGGCTTCGACCGCATGGAAAACTACTGTATTGCAAAAATGAGGTTGAGGTCCGCATGGGACTATCCCGCAGTACCGCAAGTTTAGAGATAGACCCAGAAAAACATATCTGTTGTTCATCCCTTGTCGATCTAGATCTGGGGACAAAATCTTTGAGAGCAATTCTCTGCAAATGATTGAGAACGAGGAAAATGTTCCATTACGCCTTGAATAATAAGAGTGGCAACCACTGAAAAACCAAGATGAAAAATCAATTCACAAATCTGTCAAGCATTAGGTTCCAGTGCGGAAAGAACAAGGAAAGCAAAAAACAAGATTCCCCACCTCTTGTAATCTAGGCCGGGGCAGCAATACCACTTTTCTGTTTATTTCGTTTGATTCTCGGTTAATCGAATTTCCCAAAGAAGTGGATGTTCCGTAATCGGTCCGGGTTTGACCACAACAACAGCGTTATTGTCTCCAACTGCCTGAATCGCGGACCGATCTATGTTTTCTCCGAGCCATTGTCCTAATTCCATAAGGGGAGAGGACGACAGAACCGCCTGGATGGAGGACACAACAGGTTTCCCTAAAGTATTGGTCACTTGATTTAGGGCAATATTCACGGCCTGAAAGGCCTTGACGATAAGAGCCCCATCCGACGTCCTTGAAATAGTCGAAGGGGCTGGCCGGACAAACTGCCATTTATTATTTCCGAAGGAGGCCAAAACATACAGATACCCAGGAACATTCGGTTCAATGATCATGTGAAGGTCTGACCAATTACCTGAAAAATCTTTGAGTGCAACGGTCTCCTCTTTGCCATCGGGCGTTAGTTGCACAAAAGTATATCGAATGCCCATCATTTTTCCTTGGGCAAATAATTGAACAATGTTTGAAGTTTCCGGCAAATCGAGATCTTCAGCTGACAGGCCAATTTGGTCTTGAGAACCTACCCCGTTCAAAACCGGATGAGATCGATTGCCCTCAAATCTCTCTTCGACGACATCTAGTTCTGAACTTTCTTGCATTTTCAATACTTCCCTTTTGTCTGGAGAAACAAGGCTATCTTCTTCCTTAAATTTATCGGCAAAGGAAGAAGGAGGCACCGATGATGGGAGGACTTTCTCAGCAACCTTTGGAGACACCACTAAGGGGGCAACAGGTAATTCTTTTTGATCTGTTGGGACCAATGCAGGCTCAGATAACTGAGGCACAGAGGCTTGAATCTCGGTCGGACTCTTTTTTTTGACTTCCTGCTGAATACTTCCTTTCCTTTGAGCCGTTGCTGGAGGTAATCGCCCGGCCTCAGAAATTTTTGAAAATTCGTCAACAACGGTCCGCGAACGCTGAGGAGGAGGAGGAATCGGTGATGATGCGGTAGCAGCGGGCGGAGGTTGGGGTTGATCTCCTTGTTTCCGATCTTGACGAAAATCCTGAATTTTCGAAGTTTCCGGAGCAGGGGAACGAAAAACCATTTCATCATTCTTAACGGAGTCCGACAGTGCGGTCTTTTGCTCTTGCTGGACCAAAGGTCCCCACTCTTTATTCATTTGCCAACCAAAGATAAGAGCCAAGCCAGCAGCGGCAATACCACCAGCCCAAGTCAAAGAAGTAGATTGGCGAAACCAATTCAATCGTGGAGAAGAAACATTTGCAGTCTCTTGCGGATTTTTTGAGGATTCAAGACTGGCCAGAATTTGCTGGCGTGCCGCTGGGTTGGTAAGGAGGGCTTTCAGCCCTTCCTCATCGGCCAACGCATCAAACAGCATTTGATCCAGGAGAGCGGCCTCAAACAGTTCGCGCTTTTCCTCATCCGTCAAGGTATTGGTAGCATAACCGCCGAGGATTTGTTCCCACGACTTGGACATTACCCTACGGTCTCCCGATTGGATCTCGGATGTTTCTTGGTAAAAGGCATGGACTCCCATTGCCCCCCCATCAGCTCTAGAAGCTGTTTACGACATCGTAAATCCCACGTGTAAATCGTATTGATCGAACGTTCCCCAAAGATGTTCAGAATTTCCGGAAAGGTATGACCCTCCAATTTTAATCGAAAAAGTTGTTGACATCGTTCCCCTAATTGTTGAAGCGCGGCAATCAATTGCGTCACCCGCTCTTTCTGCTCAACTTGTAAAGATGGATCATCACTGGAATCGATAAGCGGATGATCCTCTACCGACTCTTGATTGTATTCTCCCCGCCTCATCATTTTTCGATGCTGATCCAACATTTTATACCTGAGAATTTGAAACGATAACGGAACCAACTCGGTCAATTCGGTCACGTGAGGATATTTTTCGTGCAACACCATCAGCACTTCTTGAGCAAAATCTTCAACGTGATCTCTTACTCCACGAGATGTCGCGAACGCCACAATCCTTTCACGGAGCTGACATAAGATGTGATCACGAGTTAATTCCGCCACTTATTCACCTTGTGACCTGATCCACAGGATTGGCATCTCAAACATCATTTTCTGCGCCTGTTATTCCCTCTCAACATCTCTCCGGCGATACCGTAAGCAATAGAAAGGAACAAACAATATAAGAGGTCTCCACCAACTCAACGTGGAAAACCCAAGATCTTAGAGGGAGGTTAAATACACCGCGATACCAAGAATCGCAAGACTGAGAAAAAGAATAGCCCGTTGAACCCACACAACTTTTCCGGCAAACAGCAGCGGCAAAGATTCCGTTCGTTGGCTCTTCCCGATTTCACCGAAGGGGTCAAGAATAAGATCGTGCACGAAGATCAACCCGCCTACAATAGCAAACAGAAACAGTTTGAGCATCATGATCAGGCCCCAACTGGTTTCAATACGCGCCGACCCGCTCTCATCCAGTAATTGAGAGGCTCCCGTAAACACCAGCACCATAAGACTCACCCAACCAACCGTTTTAAATCGTTGTCCCATTTTCTGAGCCATGGCCAGAACCTCTTGTGAAGGACACTGAGATTTGCCTTCAAGAAGGCTGGGTCTTATCGCCAATTGAAAAAAGAGCCACCCTCCAATAAAGGTGACCACCGCCACTAAATGAATCCAAGTCACTACGTACGCAGGCATGTCTCAACTCCATTCTCTTCCGATTTAGCACTCCCTTAATCATACCCACTGGCCCGGTGAAAGACTACTATCCAAATAATGCGTAATAGAGAAATGCGCATCTGATCCTTTGCCAGAGGTCATGGCCTCAGGTAACATCTCTGCTCATCATCCACAGTACGAAATCCCATTGCATCCAGAGACCACTCTAATGAATGGAAACTCTCACACCATTCGATCGCGACTATTGCATATGGAGATAATTCTCATAGTGACATTCGCAGTGGGAATCGTATCCTCGCCTCTTGTTTCAATTGCATCCGAACAAGATCACATCCGTTGGAATAACAAATATGCGACAGACAAGTATGTGTTCGGACGTGAGGCCATTCCATTTTTACAAGATCATATCGACTTACTACCAAAAGGCCATGTGCTGGATCTGGCTATGGGTGAAGGACGAAACGGCGTATTTCTGGCAACCAAGGGTTTTCAAGTCGCCGGTGTCGACATATCAGAGGAAGGGCTAAAAAAAGCCAACGCATTAGCGGTTGAATCCGGGACGCCAATCGACACGGTTGCGGCTGACCTTGAATCGTATGAAATTCCCGCCAACACGTACGATGTCATTCTTTGCACCTATTACTTCCAACGAGATCTCTTTCCCAAAATTGCGACAGCGCTAAAACCGGGAGGCATGGCTCTTATTGAAACCTATACCGTAGACCATCTTACATATCGACCCAGATTTAACAAGGCCTGGCTCCTCAAACCGAATGAACTTTTGACCCTACTTCCAGGCCTGCGAGTCCTCCGCTATCAGGAAGTCGATGACGGCCACACGGCGTTTGCCAGCATCCTGGCCCAGAAACCCAACTAACGGAAGCCCTCCTCTCGGCGTCTTTTTTAAAGGGCTTCACTCCTTACTTCTCACCCCTCACTTTTCACTTTTTTCGACAGGTTGCAGCCTTTCCAAGAGTTCGGGTACCCTGGCAGCTCTCTTTGGCCTCCAATAACCAATGCAATTGATATGACCGAATCCGCCCTCACAGGCCCCTCTGCCGATCCCTGGGTTGAAATAGGCCCACAAGTCCTGGATGAGGCCCTGCTCAACCAACGCGCCTGGCGCATGCCTGATATCGTCATCTATCAGCATGGCCCGGAGGAATGGTGGGTGGCTCCGCTCGATGAAGAATTGCCGTTGGTCCGCCTTAACCGCATGGGCGCCACATTATTGGGCGCGATGGATGGCCGCATGACCATCGGGGCTTTATTGAATCAATACGGCAAATGGGTCTGCAGCCCCACCCAACAGAATGGCCGTTGGCATTTGGAACGGTGGGCTCAACCACGTTTTTCGCTGGCGTACTATGGCACCGAGCCTCCCAGTGGGCACAGTGCCGAAGCCAAATGGGACCTCTTGCTCCAAAAAGTGCGAGAAGGCTGGCATCAAAACGTCAAATCCGAAACCGAAGATCATCTCTCCAAGTTTCATGTACAAGGCATCCAAGGCCCACACGGACATTTTGAACTGATTGAAACCACCGTCTCACATCTGTTCCGCGAACCCTGTGAGGCCATGAATGGCACAACGTATGGACGGCTACTCGGCAAAACGCTCCGGCAAATGGGGTGGTTCTCGCCCAAGCCTAAACGCATTGTGGAAGTAGGCGCCGGGCTTGGGTATGTGTCCAAAGAACTGGCCAAGGAACTGTCCGCGGATGAACGAAACGACATCCACTATACCTTTTTAGATCTCACCGGTCCCTTTTTAGGATCGCAAACATCCTTGGCTCGAAAAGCCGGCTGGAAGGCGACCGCCATTCAAGCCAATGCTGAACGCATGCCTCTGGCAAGCCAATCCGTGGATCTGCTCATCGATAATGAAAACCTGGCCGACATGACACCGGTACAATTTTCAGGCGATGAACTTCTCATGTTCAAAGGGGAAAAACCAGAACATGAAGAAGCCCTCGACCTGATCCGGCGCATGCGATTGCCGCTCAAACCACCCTATCCCGACGAGGTGATCTTCAACTACGGGGCGATTCAATTTTTACAAGAAGTCTGGCGCGTGCTGAAACCAGGCGGTCGCGCGATCCTGGTGGAGTTTGGCATCGAAGAAGATTGGCCCTCACCTGTCAAATTGCCAGGCCATACGGAATATGAAGTCCAATTCAGCCATTTACGCCATGCCGCCAAGTGGCTTGGTTTTCGAGAACAATATTGCACCCTGCCCCAATTGTTGGGTATGAAGCCCGATACTCAGGTACTCTGCACCGGCGCCGCCTACACACTTCGCCGATTTTGCCGGGAATTAGAAAAACCCTTTTCCGTCCGCGCCTATACCGAAAAAGAATTGGGGTCTACACTCGGAGACCTTTTGCCCAAACTCACCGGGCTCCATTACCATAATGTTTTAGACCCTGCTTGGTTTGGCCTGTGGGATTTCAAAGTCATGTTGCTTGAAAAACCCGGCGGCATGAGCATCGGGCAACAGCCTGCCTTCAAAGAATCTGCCGGCTTCCGCTGGTACACCCAACAGTAAATTCCCCCATCCTGGCTATTCTTTCCATTTTACCTCCCTTCTCAAAAGGAAGGCTGGCATACGCATCATGGCTCCTCCAAGGTGCCTTTCTCCCTTCCAACATGCAGTCATCCCTGCATGCCGTTAGCAGGGATCTCTAATCTTTTCCCACGCACTTTGAGGAAGAGAGTTGGGGTGAGGGTGAAGGCCTTCTGGGCATGTCAACCATTCTACCGATAGGAAGGACCATGCAGAGATTCCGGCTAACTACCGGCCGGAATGACGAAATCGCAGAGGGGCGTCCCCCAGCCGAAGGAATGCTCTAACTTGCCTCCATCATCCCTGCGGGTTTCTAGCAGAGATAAGAGCTTTGAACTTCATTTTTGCCTAGTTTGTCCTGAAAGGCGACACTAAATCACTTATGTAAAGGAGGGACAAAGGACAGAGGATTAGGGGGCGTCCTGAACACAACGGAACCCCAAATTGTTTTCTCTAACCGCCTTTGACGTAGTGCCCGAGCTGCTCACATTAAATTTCCCAACAGAGACACGTTTCGAGGCCCGAAGGTCCAAGGCATTGTCTTTCCAGGACCCACCCCGCACAGCCTTTGATAGAGTACTATTACCCAATGGCCCTTTGGGGTTGTTTGTTGGTCCCTTTTTATATTTTCTGCCAAACCAGTCGGCAACCCATTCCTCAACATTCCCCGCCATATCATATGCTCCGTAGGGACTGATTCCCGCCTGAAAGGAACCCACAGTGGCAAGAACCTCATAGTCATTAAAATCACAACAATGGTTAAAATTGGCCAATGTTTCATTTGGCTGCTCACTGCCCCAAGGATACAACGGTTGATCCATCCCCCGTGCCGCCTTTTCCCACTCGGCTTCCGTCGGTAGTCGTTTTCCCACCCATTCGCAATAGGCGTTGGCATCTTCACGGCTCACCCCCACCACCGGCTTTTTGGGATGCTGCTTTAATACCGAATTAGACCAGAACTTCGGCGGATCGCGTTTGGTCTTCTGAAAAAACTTGCCGTACAAAGAGGTCGTCACTTCAAACTGATCGATATAGAAGGCATCAAGATAGACCTGGTGCGCTGGGTGTTCATTGATTTTGGCATTTTTGTCATCATCCCGCGCTCCCATCGTAAATTCTCCCGCCGGCACCAGCACCATCGGCGCCCCATCCTTCCCCGTAATTCTTGAGAGGAATTTCTCACTTTTTTGTTCTTCCTGAGATTTTCTTCCCCCCCTTTTGGTTTCACCGCCTGACAATTCATCTAGCAGTTTTGTAGTCCCATCAGAGAGCGAACCAAAATCTTCCCCTTGTTCACCCAAGAAGGAAATTGGTCTTTGTCGAAGCAGTTGGCTTGGCGATTCTTGGGCATTAGGTAATGTGGCTTGTGGCAAAGAACTAGAATTTCTTTGATTTACTGGTTTTCGATCTGGCTTCAAAAAGTCAAGAATATTTGGTTTCCCTCCCCCAAGATTTTTCCCATTTTTGTTTTCTATTTTCTTGGAGGCCGGATCAGGTCGTTGTTGGGATGGAACCAATTTGGGGGATTTTATCTTGCTTTTTCCTTTTCTTTGTTCTGGGCCTGTTACTGTTTTTTGTGGCAACAATTCTTGCTGCTCGGGTATCTGCTCCTGGTTAATTTGGTTCATTAATTCCCCCAAGGATCGTGAATCTTGAGTCAACATTAACCCTTCATCGGTCCATACAAAATCTTTATCAAAATCAGTCCTAATCAAAAAAATGTCCTTGTGAGTACTGTCAAGTTTTTTAGAACTAACATTCGTACGCTTGACCGTTCCTTGTAGCGTCACACCATCTTTTCCCACAAAAAGGGTGGCTAATAAAATTTCATTTAACGGAATTACTAGCCTTTTACCTTCAATGAAGCCTTTTCCACCGAATGCTATATTGCCAAAAATCTTATTATTTTCCACAATCTTAGATTTAAATTGAGTCACTGTAACTTGTTTACCTTTTTGTTCAAAGATATACCAAATATCAAATACATTTGGGTCCCTCCAAACACCAGTAATATCCCATGGAGACTCAACGGGAGAGAATGCACCTGCCTCAAGAAATTGAGCGGGAATATGGATGCGCCAAACTTCCGGGCCCTCTTCTCCGGCGACCGTGATAAACGCCTCTTCTTCCCTTGCCCAACTCAACCCGCTGGCACCTTCCCCCGGTCCTTGAATGCTGGCAACCACCTGCTTCGACCGTCTGTCAATGATCCGCAACATGCCATCCGCATGATAAGAGAGGAAAAACTTTGCGGATGGGTCCCATGCCAGACTTTTTACGGCGCCATGGTTTTTATCTGGGAGCGTAAAGCTGAGATCCAATTTAAAAAATACGTTGAGGCCGGAGCGAGCGGTCCATGAAGTAAACATCTGCCCGCCGGAATGGCCCCCTGCTGCCCAGTCACCTGTTTGGGAAAAGGCCAGGGCCATAATGTCGGCATATGCAAAACCTTCAGATTTCCAAAGCTGCCAGTCATACCACACGATGTACTGTTTGGTATCTGCCGACACTAACTGGAGAACGTTTTGAGGGGACGGCCAAAACGCCAGGCTGGTCACGGGTGTGTCATGAGCCTTCAAGACCCGAGTGTCCGCTCCACTCTCCTTTTCCAACACATGAATACTGCCATCACGATACCCGACCGCCAAGAAGGCCCCATCCGGTGACACAGCCATACTGGTGACCGAATAAGGATAAAATTCGTACGTTTGCTTGATCTGCTTAGACGCCCAGTCCCATTCCACGACTCGGCCATCCTCAAGGCCCGCCGCCAGCGTGCGGCCATCCGAGGACAACGCAATGGCCGTCGTGGGCGCAGGCAAGGGTACCGGGATGGGGTCGAACCAATCCCACAATCCTCCCGTCGCGAGGGCTGCCGCCAGTGGCACAATGAACGGCCGGAACCCCAACCAGGGTTGTCCTTTGGGAAACAAGATTCTGAGTAGCGCTTTGGGAGCGCGGGTAATCAACCCCCGGGCTTTCCCCTGCCTGCCCGACAAGTATTGCAGCATGACGTAATCACGCAGAGGACTTCCCGGTTCGGCCTCTTCGCCCATGGCTTGGAGCCGGAGTTTTCGCCGCAGATGGTCCCACCAGTTCCGCAGAGCACGGGACTTCTTGTGCGGGTGCTTGAATGTGTCGGGTTTCGTGGCACCTGTGGCAATCGTCAGGGCTATTCCTTCAGATGGGTCGGCTGTCGCGACACTTAGGATCCTGGTCAGCTCCTGGCTGAGGCACTCCGCCTCCTCTTTCGTCAGTCGATCATAGAGGGCTTGCCGGAACCAATCCGGCATGAAGGCATGGCGAAACCACACTAGCCTTGTGAGTTTGGGTAGCAACGTTTCCGCTATGGGGCCATGCCCAAACAGGCGGACGCCCCATTCCAAGGTCAAGGCCCAATGGATTTCGGGATAGGCCGCACAGGCGGCCAACCAGCGCATGCCCTGCCGTCCTCGTTCTTCGGAATTCCCATTAGTGTCCTCCCGGAATTCGAATTCCAGATCACCCAGCAGGGTGCGGAGGCGTTCAGGAGAGGGCGGATGGCGCTCCAGCCATCGCTCCGGCAGCCGTTCATGACTCCCTGAGACCTTAGGCCTCCCTTGAGCCGAGAACGGCCGACGACCCTCGTGTTGTTCCAGCAGTTCGCTCAAGAGCCGGAGGCCTAAATGTGACAAGGGCACGACATGAAACCCGCGACGACTGAGGATGCGTTCCGGCTGACCCCAGAGCCGATCGGTATTCGATGAGAACCAATAGCGCTCCTCCCAGCCTTCCAGGGTTTCAACCCAGGGGCGCAGCTTTCCGCTCAAGGGATCGAAGCAGAGCCGGGGAGCGCCAAAACAAAGCAAACGCCGACTGGGAAATTTGGCATGCACGTCCGCCAGCGGCATCACCTCAAGCGAGTTGATCTCGCCTCCCTGCTCCTGATCTTTATCACGGCCCGGTCGAAGTGGATCGACGCGTTGCAGCATGGCGGGGTGTTCGTCAAACTCATATTGCTGGACCAACACCGAGCCTTTGACCAAGTCTTTCACGAGCTGAGCCGCCAGATGGGCCTGATGGTCCGCAAGGGTCGTCCGGTCGATCAGGGCCACGTAGCCGGGCTCCCGGCGCGACCCACAGACTGGCGTAAAGAGCCCGCCTCGTTGGATGGTGCACTGGATTGTCTTGGCCACATCCAGCTCAGCTGATTCCACGAACCGCGTTTGACGCAGCCGTTGGGTCAGATGCCTAAGCGAGATGGAAGGAAATAGGTGATGCGTTTCGGTGTGAATCTGCACCTGTTTCAGTTCCGGCGGAATCCGGCTAGCCTGCCGCTTGAGCGCCGGAGCGCGAAGCTTCCGGTAGGCCAGCCAGAGCAGTGCGAGGATCAACGGCATCAGGGCCCCCAGCGCTTTCCATCCCTCTAGCCTGGTCGACCAGGACGGAGGAGGCACGGTGAGTTCTGCTATTTTCATTATTGATAATTCCGAGGGCGTGGGATCTTGTTGGGTGGAATTACCAGGAGTGATTCCCGAAGGAGCTTCCGCTTTTTCCTTCGCCAGTTGAATGGTTCCGATATCCAACGTATCTGAGAGGTTGATCGGATTGAGATAGAGCCAATTCCGATTGGCTTTGATGGCTTCGCCCACGCGAACTTTGGCGATGGGGTATGTTTCCGCTTCAACCGTGACTTCCAAGGGCATGTCCTTGGCTTGGAACGGCAGGCGAAAGCGTCCCTCGTCATCCGTTCGGGGTAGCTCCGGTTCCGGCTCATCCGACGCCCACTTTCCCAATTGCACCGACGCCTGAGCCATCGGCTTGCCTTCGGCCAGGACTTGCCCCGCAACATGGCGGGTTCTCACATCCTGATAATCAAACCATCCGCCGAGCAAGACCACCATGATGAGGCCCAATACCGCTAGCTTCATCCGCCAATGTATGGTGGGGGTTTCTGGCTGCGGCGGTGATTCTTCTGGGACCGGCGCACGGCCTTCCCTAGGCCGGTGGCTTCGTTGCCGCAACCATTCCAGGTATGCCTTTTGGAAATGTCGTTGGTCTTCGGCGGTTCGGCAGAAAATGGGCCCCAACAGGTTGGAGAGCCCGACAAGACCAGTGGGCCCGGTGTCTTGGCCCATTTCACTCAACAGGACCTGTCGGGCGGCAAAGAGCTGATAAGAAGAGGTGGGAATATCCTTCCGCGTCTTCAGATATTCGGCAAGGTCGACAAGCTCCTCGGGCGTGATCATGCGTGTTTACGTGGACTTGAGAAATGTCTCCCGGACCCATTGGGTGAGGAGGTCTCGATCGTCTTTCGTCTTGGCCAAGGTGGAAAGGCTTTGAGTTAAGGGATCGGGAACCTCCCGGATCGTTGCCGTGACCGACACTCCACTCTTTTCCAAGGTTTGAAACCAATTGAGCAATTCGGCCGTGGACGGAGGCTTCCGAAGATCCAGCCCTCGCACTTCCTCGAAAAAGTCGAGGCCTGAATCGAGCAGGACCGAGTTTTCCTGGGTGGGCGTCACACCGGGAACCCGGTTTCGAACGATGTCGGCCAGTCGGCCACGATCCGGCAACGGAATATGGTAGTAGATGCAGCGGCGCAGGAAGGCATCCGGCAAGTTTTGCTCGGAATTGCTGGTGAGGATGAGCACCGGACGTAAAACCGGGTCGGCCTCCACTTCTTTATTCAATTCGGGGATGCGAAAGCGCAAGGCATCGACTTCTAATAACAGGTCGTTCGGAAAATCGCGCGGGGCCTTATCGATTTCATCAACCAGTACCACGCTCCGTCTGGGGCCCGGGTGCTGAAACCGGGGCGGCAGCATGTCATGGACCTCCTCCAGTTTTCTCGACAGGATGATGGCCGCTCCCAAGCCAACATAATCCAGGTAGTCCAGGTTGTCTTGACTGCCGGAATTGGTGTTGGCCGCATGGAAACGGCTCAACGTGTCATACCGGTACAACACATCCCGAGCTGTGCTCCCTGACTTGGTGTCAAACCGCAACGGCTCTTCCAGTCCTAATTCCCACGCCACCCGGTAGGCCAACTGCGTTTTTCCCGTTCCGGGTTCGCCGGTGAGGAGCAGCGGCTGGCTCAACAGTAAGGCGACGTTGACGGCATCGGCCAACGCAGTATCCATCAGATACCCTGCCGGGTCCAATTGTTGTTTTTTTGAAGGTTGAGGCAACGCCACCGGTTGGGTGGGTCTTTCGGTCGCCCGTCCGGTAATGAACTGAAATGACACGAGGGAACCTCCTTCGTTGACAATAGAGCTACCAGTCTCTGGGTTGGTTTCTTACCCCGTCTGCTTCTTCATGAGTTTCGACAATTGTTCGTATAGATCATCCATGGGCAGACTGTCTCTTCCCTGAAACATGGCATCAATTTCTTTTCCAGGGACGAACGGCACCTTGGCTTTCACCAGATCATGCTCTAGCCACCGCCTGACATCCGCCGATTTTGGTGAGGTCAATTGTGGAAGGACCTCCACCCGAAGCCTCGTACGATCCTGATACTGTTCCTGGATCTGTTTGATCGGCTGATCGAAGAGTCCGCCTGTTGATCGATCGCCTTGGCTCCGGGAAAACAGCCGTTGCCACAACCCCTGCGAATCGGTCGCCAGTTGGTCATCTCGCAGGCACACCACCATCCCGAGGACATGATGCTGAGGCGTATCCGGAAAGCTTGCCCAGTACTCGGCCAGCAACTGAAGGGAGTTTGTCGGTTTCCCATCGCACTCGGAGGCCAGAATCTGAACTACCAGCAACAGGGCCTTCATCCGTTTGGCTCTCATATGATCCAGGATGGCCTGATCGCCGCCAGTTTTTCGTTCTTTCAAAAGGCCGATGATTTCATCTCGAATATGGCTCGGCGACGTCATAGCACACGGAGACTTCACAAAATTCTTGATCTGCTTTACCCCGCTGACCCCTGCCTTATTCAACCAGGTTTCTAACGAACTGAGCTGGACTCGTTTGACATATAACCCATGCGCTTCCTTAACCGGTCCGGGTAAAAGGAGCAACAACGGCCGGGAGGAACGCTGCTGAAAATATGCCGTAATCTGCGATTCAAACTGAATTTCCTGAGGGTCCCGGTCACACAAAATGGGGAGGTGATCATTGATATCAAAGCCGAGCTGGTCCTCTTGTTGTGCTTGTTGTTGTTGAGCTTGGCCTACCAAGCGATCCACCCACGACCACAGATCCTGGATGATGCGGTCCGCCAGTGTGTCTGTCGATGAGAAGTAGAAGAGGGATGGCACGTCCGACACGCCACTGAGGGATTCCAGAAACTGTTGCAACTCATGACTGCGCTCATCAGACGCCATCTCCTGCACATACAAATGACAGACAATATGCTGTGCTCGCGCCAGCTCAAATTCCTCTTTGGTATACGCTCCACAGGCTTTCCCGAAGATGCCCACATAGACACTGGCTCCTTGCACCGCCTCTCGGAATATGGTCCCTGGATCCTCCCCGGAGGCTCCCTCCTGTTCAAAGACAAAATTCGGAATGTCTCGTCGGTCCAGCTCCAGTTTAATGGCCTCTCGCTCCCGACGAAACTCCGCCATGCTGGAGCTGAGAAAGACTCGGATATGTCGCTTTTCATACCCCATCCTTAGATCATCTTCCTTGTGCGCGGTATCGGTCCACGTACTCTATGGGGTTAGGGTTTTTTAGGATCGACTTGCACGGTCTGAACCTGTGGCACATGAACGCCTTCGAAATATTGTGCGGTTTCCTGTGAGACCGCTTCAGTGACGCCCGCGACGATTTTGTTGAGGGCTTCTCGGAGAATGGCCACTCCTTCCGTTTCCGTTGCCGCCGACCGGGCTTCCGCTGTTTTGAGTTCCCATTCGGTTAATAGAAACTGCAGGGTCATTTGGGTTTGGGTGTAACCCTGCCAGGTTCGTTGCCAGTTAAAAAAGGAACTGGCCGCCGCGACTAATGCGATGAACCACGACAATGCCGAGGCCACTGTAGCCTGATAGTTCTCGGGGGAGATTCCTACCAGAAAGGGTAGACTAATGCTCAGAAAGAGAAGAAAAAATCCACTGACTCGAAAAGCTAGGCGGCGTTGGGGTGCCCGTTCCTTATAATAGGCGATGTACCAACGAATACTGCCTTGTTGGTGTTCATCCCCGAAAAACGGTTGCGCATGCACCGCCTCAATAAAGGCTTCAACTTGTGTATGAGGGAAGGGTTGACCATCCATGGCTTCGACCACTAGTAGGGCAAGTTGCCCCATTGTGCCATGTCCGATGAAAAATGTAACCCTCTTTTCAGTGTGGCCGGTGAGCCATGACTCAACCAGAGTCGTGAGAGTCTACCCAAGGACCGTGAAAATTTTTGATACAGAGAACCAGTGATATTGCAGGAAGTGTGTTTCTTCGGTTGCTATAGATTTTTTAACGTGTCGATATCGGCGAGATCTTTGGGGCGCCCCGTGGCTTTTTTATTGGCAAGGAAGTCGTTGAGGCCAATGCAGAAGAACGCTTGGCCTTCAATGTTCATGGCAATTTTATTCTTCCAGGCATGCAAAAAGTCTACACCTGAAATAGACGTTAATGGGTCTATGCGAAACGGTGCGACGCCTATTTGAAAGACCGTGTCTGGTTGAGAAAGGTCTTCCAGAGTGAGATTGTGCAGGGGAGCCCCAAAGACCTGTACAGCCCGAAAAACTTTCTCAGCATTTTCGGCACTGGGCCGAACCCAAGTGTCCAAGTCACCAGTGGCTCGAGGGTAGCCATGGGCGGCGACCGCATAGGCACCCACAACCAAAAATTCAGCCCCTGTTTCGCTGAGTGCACACAACATCTCGACGAAGTCGCGATTCATTCAACGTTCCATCTTTAAACATCCAAGCTTGAACCGTTAATGGCCAAACCATTGCGACGCGTTCACTTGGCGTTAAGTGCACAAGATCAGATCCGAAACCCTCTTCAGAAAGGGAAATTTTTCTGGTCCGATAATGAGCACGATCCGGTTTTGTGGTTGGCATACATCAGATCATACCATTTGTGATCTGGGAGACACATCATGTCCTCACTACGATTTTTTCGTAGCACAATGAACCAGAATGCCTTCCCGGAGACCATAGTCGCTAACCAAGCAGGTGTTGATTTGCAAAATTTGCATGATTCCTCGGAGGATCACAATGCCGGCAACAATGACATGCTCTCGACCCGGCTCCAAACCCGGCATGGCTAACCGCTCACGAGCAGGTTTGGCCCTAAGATCATCTTCTAATCGTTGTATGTTGGAAAGATTCAATGGGAAATTATGGACTTTGGCTCGATCATATTGCTTCAAACCTTGCGCCATGGCCGCCAGAGTTGTGATGGTTCCTGCGGTTCCCACCAGAGGTAAGCCTTGGATTTCGCCAAATGATTGCTTGACTGTTTTCCAAATTTCATCGATGCACGTTTCCGCTTTTTGCAGGTCATGTCTGGTTGGGGGATCGCGATGAAAGAACCGTTCCGACAAGCGCACAACTCCAAGGTCAAGCGAAACCGCGCTGAGATCCCGCCCACCCGACACCAGCAGACATTCAGTACTCCCGCCACCAATATCCAAGCCGATAAAGTCCGTAATGGTCGCCGGCAATCCAAATTTGAGGCCCAACAATGTTCGTTTGGCTTCTTCTTCACCGGATAAGACCTCAACCTCCCAACCCGTGGCCTGTTTAACTCGGGTGCGGAATTCTTGACGGTTTTCAGATTCGCGCACAGCGCTGGTTGCCACTACTACTACCTCATCCACAGAATATTTTGAAATGTTATCTTTCCATTCCATGAGTGTATCGACTACTCGATTTATGGCATGCAGAGATAGTCGTTTCTGCTGATCTACGCCTTCGCCAAGTCGCAGGATTCGTCGGTCCGCAAACACTTCCGTAAATTGCTGTGGCAAATCCACATCTGCGATCAACAACCGACAGGTTAAAGTCCCAATATCAATTCCTGCTAGACGCATCTTTTTCTCTTTTCTAAGCCCTGGCGACCTGTATTGCCATCACTCTCTCATTAATCATCTCAATCCCTTTTACTCTGTGAAAAGGGATGGTCCTTCTTTTCCAATTCGATATTCCTATGTTAGGATTTTGTTCTCTATGAGCCTGTGGGGACCTGCAAGTTTTCGTTTCTTAACTTACAAAAGGAGAGCAGAATGGCGCAAATTCATTGCTGTAAATGTGATAAAGACGGTGATGTGATCACTGACAATTTATTTATGGGTAAACTCGAAACTGAAATCAAGGAAAAAGTCTGCCAGACCTGCTGGAATGAATGGGCAGGACCCGGCGGAACCAAAACGATGGTCATTAACGAATATCAGTTGAACCTGGGAGATGAAAGTGCCAGAGAAACGCTCAAGAAACAAATGCGAACCTTTTTGAAATTGGATGGGACCGAGGGGGAATTTAAAGATTATCGGCATTAAGCCCCACTGACTAGTGCGTTGACGCCCTGTCCACAGAAAATACCCACCCGACTTTGGTTTTTCTCTTGAAGGATTCTTTTTCCCACGATAGGATGATGTGATGGATGTTCCTCTTGGTAAAGGGGTCTTTTTGATTGCCACCCCTGCACTGCGTGATCCCAATTTTCGTCAGACAGTTATTTTACTATGCGAACATGGACCAGAAGGTGCCCTTGGGGTTGTCCTGAATCGCCCGACGGAAATGAATATCACCGAAGTCCTTCCTCAAATGCCCGTGTTGGAAGGCCAGCCCCATCGAGTGTTCTCCGGCGGCCCCGTGCAAAGGGATAGCTTGCTCGTGCTATACCACCTCAATGAGGAATTAGAAGATACGCACGCGGTGATCGATGGCGTATATCTGGGAGGCAACACGGAGACACTGAAGCGCATATTGGAGGTCCCTGCGGAAGAAGAATCTTTTCGGGCCTTTATGGGCTATTCTGGATGGGGGCCGGGACAATTGGAAAATGAAATGAAAAGCGGCTCCTGGCTCATCATGCCCGCCAAACCCCAATTCGTGTTCGAAGCCTCTCCTGCAGGATTATGGGCTGAAGTCCTTCGCACTTTTGGAGATCAATACCGCATGTATGCCCATATGCCGGTAGATCCCAGCCTTAATTAATCGCTCTTCTTCCCCTACTTATTCAGGTGTTTGTTCCCGGTTCGTTTGTTTCATTAAATCTTCCGGGGATCTTTGAAAGGTAGCGGCATCAATTATCAGACATCTCCCACCCGTCGTCGGATCTATCGCAATCGACAAATCATCATAAGGGATGGATACCGGTTTTTGTAGCCAACGTGGCGCGACATTCTTCACCGTGACATTTCCAAATATTCGATTCCACCAAGATCCTCCGCCAGCCTTCAAAGCCAGCACGACTCCCACATCGACACACCTCACCACCTTGGCACAACCTTTCCATATGATCTGTGAAGGCCTCGCATCAGTTGATTGCCGAGTGATATTCGCGTCAATCAGTTTTCCCACTCTTTCGAGTAGCCATGTTTTGACATCTAAACTAGACACAGACGGTTCCATTAGACAAACCTTTCATATCTTTTGCCACAATTTTCTCGCGCCTCACCTACACTCTTCTCGTCTCCATTCCAGCAATTTTTCTACACAACATCAAGAAAACACTGACAAGACCTAAGAACAATTATTTGATAAGGTCATGACTATGGACGCACCAAGCCAGCCATTTTCTTGGCTGAGAAATTTTCTCTCTCTACTATTCGGTCCCAAAATGCTGGTCATGCTCTTGACTGGTTTTTCGTCGGGCCTCCCCCTGTTACTCACTGGGTCTACACTAAAATTTTGGATGCGGGAAGAAGGCCTTGATTTATCCACCATCGGGTTTTTCGGACTGGTCGGCCTTCCTTATACATTGAAATTTCTCTGGGCTCCCCTTATGGATCGAATCCTCCCACCATTTGGAGGGCGTCGTCGGGGATGGATGCTCATTACGCAAATCAGTTTGATGATGACCCTCGCCTCTATGACCTTTTTCCAACCGACCGTTCATTTACCAATCATTGCGGGACTCTGTTTGTTTATCGCCTTTGCCAGCGCCAGTCAGGATATTGTGCTTGATGCCTACCGCCGCGAATATTTATCCGATGAAGAATTGGGCATTGGCTCATCCATCTTCGTAAACGGATACCGCATAGGGTTGTTGGCTTCCGGAGCCCTGGCCTTGGTATTAGCTGAATACTTGTCTTGGCCCACTGCCTATTTCATGTTAGGCCTCTTTATGTTGGTCGGAATTGTGGCCACGGTCTATGCACCGGAACCCCAAATCCACACGGCCCCACCTTCTTCACTGCGTGAAGCCTTCCTCGGTCCCTTTCTAGAATTTTGTCAACGACCTGGATGGATCACGTTCTTGCTTTTTATCTTACTCTATAAGATCGGGGATAGCATGGCTTCAGAAATGCTCTCGCCCTTTTGGGTGGACTTAGAGGTATCGAAACCGCAAATTGCTGCTATTGTTAAAACTTTTGGCTTCGCTGCGTTAATCCTTGGAGGCCTACTTGCCGGACTTGTCGTCTATCGGTGGGGAATTTTTCCTTCGCTTCTAATTTTTGGCATTTTGCAAATGATATCCACAGCAGGGTTTGTACTATTGGCCATCGTCGGCAACCATCTTCCGACCTTAACTGTGGTCATTGCCTTTGAAAATCTCACCGGAGGAATGGGAACGACGGCCTTTGTGGCCTTTATGGCCAGTCTCACGAACAAGCGCTTTACTGCCACACAATATGCCCTTCTGAGTAGTGTCATGGGTATTCCTCGTGTTTTGGCAGGCTCGATCACTGGGGTATTAGCCACATGGCTAGGCTGGGCCGGATTCTTTCTTGTCTGTACATTCCTGGCTGTTCCAGGATTACTCTTGATATCTTCTCTCCATCGGCAGGCAAATAGACCTCTCCATCAAGACCTTTCGGTTACCTAAACATGTCCGTAATTTGATTAAGTTAAGAGAGGAGAAAAAACGGTGACGGGAACCAGATAACTATCTGACTCCCGTCACAGCGAAGGCGCACGCTATGAAACTGAGGGCCTACCCTCACCGAACCTTGATACAATACAAGGTATCATTTATTTATTCCTTCCTTTTCCTCCGCCTGGTTTAGATGAACCACCACTATATGTATAGGTTACACTTCCAGATGTTGCAGAAACATGTCCCACATGATCTACGGCATACAGCTCATATAGATTAGGGGTGGTGGTAGAAAAATTTGAATCTTTAAAATTGAGATTCGTGGTGGAACCTAGCATTATCCCATTCCGATAGAGATTGTAGGAAGCCACTCCCGTCCCACTTGACCCATCGTTAGCCGAATTCCATGAAAGCTGGACGGATTTTTTTCGGCCCTTCCCCGTTAATTGGGCGGTAACATTCGAAGGGGCACTTGGCGGAGTCAGATCCATTTGGAGTGTCCCTGTCGCGCTTCCGTTGTGCCCAGATTTTCCATCAGAAACCGTCACTGTGAGAGGAAAGGTTCCATCGGACACTCCTACAACATCCATCATGATGGAAGCTGCTTCTGTTGCTCCCGGCATGACATTCAAGAATGAAGGGACCACCTCACTGCTAAGGCTGGAAGTCACACCCACCGACCACGCACTGGCGTTGCAGGCGCTACTGTCATGATTGGTTACATTCAATGTGAAGGCTTGAAGTTGACTCACATCGGCTATCATTTGTTGGTTCGGCACTAACATCACTGTCGGTGCGCTCATCACACAGGCATTCATGTTCAAGGTTAACGAGGCTGCCACTTGAACATTATGAGAAATATCTGCCCCATCCATAACATCAATCGTGATGGGATACTGCCCATCGGCAACTCCGGCGACGTCCATCTGGATGCTCGTTGAGGCCGATGCTCCAGGAGCCACAGCCAATACAGGAGTGGTCACCGTCCCACTCAGGGGCGACGTCAGCCCAACATTCCAGGTACTCGACTCACATTCCGAGGTATCGGTATTCGTCATCGTCACATTGTACGGTTGCAACTGGCTGGAGTCCGTCAACATCTGACTTGTGGGCGTCACGGTCACCTGAGGGGCCCCAGTGACACAGGTTCCACCGTAACTGATATCAACCGTAACAAAGTTGGCATTATTTTCTACTTGAGTAATAGTTAGATTATTGGCCGCATCATGAAATTCATATAGACTTGGACTACTGAAATCGCTCTTCAACACTTTGACCAAATAAGACCAATTATCCGTTTCGGTCCCACGATGAATATTCACCCCCGTCGTATAGATTGAAGACATTCCGGCATCTAAACCGGTGCGTTGACGATACGACAAATAATACGGTCGTCCCGTAGAAGGAATAATTCGTAAAATTTGAGGGTCACTGGAAAGCCCTGGGGAAGTCCCTAACGGGGCTATGAAATATTGGCCTGCACCAGTCACATCAATTATTTTGTCTTGTAAATCCGCACGATCAAACCATCCTACTTGATCAATATGCACGCTATTGAGCTTGCGCTTTGAACAACAATACCCCATTAAATCCGAGGTGTCTCCATACTCCACGTTTTTAACGCCGTCATTATCTGGATCCGTGGCCGCATGGTGCCATCCAATGTTGTGTCCCAATTCATGGGCAAAAGCAATTGGATCAATTCGGGTGCTCCACGACCTTCTTGGCGAGGTGCTTCCATAACTACCTACTTCTCCTAAGGCCAACCATCCACAACCAGAAATGGCTTTTGGGGGCACCACATACATCCGGTGACGATAGCCAGTTAAATTTACCGGAGAGGCAGCATCGGCTTGTGACGCGATCGTACGATAGGCACAAGATTCCGCAGGGTCATACGGGATTGATACCAAAAACACATCAGTGGCAGAGCTTCCAGAAAATGTCACCTGTCCAAATGAAGCTTCTTCATAGGCACTATTGACGGAAAATTGGACAGGGTCGTGCATGGCGATTCCTGAACTGCTCACATGTGTTTGTGTATAGGGGGAGGCGCCGTGAGCCGCATAATCCACTCCGGTCATATTAATGACAAAGGTAATCGTTTTTCGATCTCCTGTCGTGGCAGCAGACACAGAAGCATTTGTGGAAGCCGAGGAGCTTTCTCCATCTAAAGCCACAACGTCGGAAACCCAGACTTTTCCATTGGCCCCCCGCCCCTTTATTTTGACTTTCTTTCCGGTATGAAGTTTCCCTGGCGGTTCTCCTTCAAAAATCATTTCAATCACATCTTCGACGCTGCCACCTTTGGGGTGAAGAAAATAGGCAAATCGAGAATGCTCTGGAATGACTTCATCGATATGGATCATGGTAATTTCTCCATCCATGAACACCGCCTTCGCATGTTCGGGAGGTGCAGCCACCACCCACATGGGTTGCGAAAAGGTGGCCACCAATCCCAGCATCATAAGCCATAGCCTTCTTCGATTATGCTGCCGATGCGATGCGGAACCTTGCTGATGTGTCGATGGACACAGACGGGATTCATGGTAATCCATGCGTAGCCTCCTTAGATGAGTAGCGCTGAGCAAAAACGCATCCTGAATAGGAAAAAGGAAAGGCTAGTTTAGAAACACGGTGCAATAGCCATAACCCGGCAATCCCACTGTCTGCGAAATGATTGCAGACTGGTGATTTTGCGTCCCCACCTCACGATGAGTTTGCCCTGAACAAATTATGGATCAAGTTAAATCATGGTTGACTACAGATATCGGCCTTTCATGAAAAAACTTTCGAGAAATAATTATCTCAATGAACTCTGCATATCCTTTCTGAATGGAAAACGAATCGCCACCAACAACATGTATAACCCATTGAAGACCTGCACCAATGGAAGTTGCACAAAACCAATACCTTAATTTTGGCTGGAAGAATCCTCTGTAGATAGAAAGAAGAAGAGACTCGAAAAAAATGGATAGAAGGAAGACTATGCGGACTCTAGTGGCTGTTGAAAAATATAGCGTTCAAACAAACCATCATCATTATTCATGAAGATATGCAGGATTTCCCGGACATCCCCTCCATAACCCAAATTCTATGGAAGGCCTCATTATTAATGCGGGAACCAGGGGAAAAACCTATTCGTTCTTCGCTGATACTCCCGATAATAATTCCCTCGGCTCACCAGGGCCTGAGCTTCCGCCCAAGGCACACCGGTAACCCAAAGCAAGGAAACCGTCATAAATATAGGCCAAACAACGGACACCCATGCCCAGGGAAGACCCACAGCGAGGGGAACATACGACCACCAATGGAGGCTTTCAAAAAAGTAGTTAGGATGTCGAGTGTATCGCCATAAACCCGTTTGTAACGTTTTGCCATGATTCAGTGCATTTTGACGAAAAACTTCAAGCTGACAATCAGCGAGACTCTCTCCAATGAGAGCGATGAGAAAGATCCCCACGCCAAGACCATCCCACCAGCGAAGACCTTCCGCAGGGTGATTCATCATCCAGCACAAAAAAGCAGCAAAGAAGAGACTCGCAGGTATTTGGAGGAAAAAATATCCAGCCATTCCCACGAATTCCCAGCTTCCTAATTTTTTACGAATAGTTTGATAGCGAGGATCTTCTGTTTTCTGCCACACTCGATGGGAAAATAGATGATATCCCAGTCGCACCGTATATAAGGTGCCCATTCCGGAAATGAGGGCGCGGCGAAGCCACTCTCCCGAACTTAAGAACCCACAGATCAAAACAAGCAGGCCAAAGGCAAGACAAAATCCGAAATCAGCTAAAGACGCGTTTCGAATTCGCAGATGTAGACACCACAATACAACAAACAGACCGCATAATAATAAGAGAACCCACACCCACAGATTAGAGAATAAAAAAACGTTCAGAGGCATAGAAGAGAGCTATAGAATAAGGCTGCCATGGTTACTTATTGAAACCACGGGCTCAATTTGCGGACAAAGCTAATGGACTTCGAACTTGGCCTCCTTCCGTAACGGGATCCATGACAACTTCAACCTCAAAGACCTGATTATTGGGAACCTTTCCTACTTGAATTAAATAATCTCGAATGCGCTGTGCTCGTTGTTGAGCCAACACTCGCAACTGCCCATCATCAACAACGAGGCCTTCTAGAAGTTTGGACTTTATCTCTTTTGCCGTCAAAACCTTTAGAGCTTTGCTCCTAGAATCAGCCTCAGATGTTTGGAAGTCAGAAGGCCCTGCTGGTTTGGATAACGCTGCTTCCCCGAATTTTTCTACAAACATCTGCTTGAGATATTGTGACTCTTCTTCTGGGGTTAATTCTATTAGTTCTACTGATTCTAAAGCCTTCTCGCTGGAAGGTGCTTGTTGAACAAATTTAGCCTTCTTCATTTTGGTACGCAATTGCTCTTCAGCTAGAGCTTTCCTATCAACCTCTAAGTCCGCGGCTCCTGTAATATCTAACCGTAACCCCGGCCGATCATTTATGGCTTTCGCTAAAGCGCCTAATTTCTCCTGTTCGGAAGGTGGCATCTCATTCTGTCCCACTGGAAACGCGATGTATTTCAAGGCGTCAGGGTCATCTCCCAGAATTCCTCCGACCAACCCACCAACCAAGGAAAATGGTGATGCCGCAATTTTTGTGATGAGATTCAACAAGGCCTGCCAGATAATCCCACCATAACTAAAGTCCGGGTCATCGAGATTCCCACTCACTGGTAAATCAATATCAATTTGTCCTTTTCGATCTTTCAACAAGGCTAGCGCAAGAGGAATGGGTAATGATGTAGCATCTGGACTCTCCATCTTACTGCCCATCGTCATTTGGTCTACCATTACTTTGTTTTTTCCTTTTAATTCCTTTTTCGACAACTTATAAGCCAGGTCCAATGACAACTTCCCTTTGGTAATGGGATAGCTTGTATATTTTCCAGAGTAGGGTGAGACCGTGGTGAGATTCAGATTCTCAAACACAAGGCTTACATCCGTATAGGCGTCTTCGCTCAACGGATTAATTTGACCTTTAATTTTAAAGGGAGCGTATGTATTAACTTTTCCTGTGAGATCAATATCGGCCTTTGCCAACTGCTCGGAAGATAACCCTTTAATGGTTCCCGAAAATTCTTCGATTTTGGCTGCCACATTTGGTGAAATCGAACGGTCGGCAACCTGAATTTGCAGATCCTCGATGCGAACGGTTTCAATCTGGACCGGTAAGGGAGGTGATGAAGTTGTTGTATTAGTTCCATTTACTTGTTCGTCTTTTGGTAGATCCTCTGTTGACCCTGGAGGGGCAAAAAGACGTGTCAAATTGAGCCCTCCATCTTGATCCACCAAAAGCACCATAGCCGGTTTTGCTAGGAAGATTTCTTGCACCTTCACGGTCGTAGGTTCGATATTGAGATCCAGGTTTTTGAATGCCAAATTATCCCATCTAAGAAATGGCTTTGAACTTTTTGAATCCACAAACACTAACTTCGGGATATGTAGGGAACCGGTATAGGTGACCATTGGGTCCGTTTTGGATGCGCCTTGATAACGCGTCTTCCCGTTTAGCGTTAATGCTCCATCACCTACCCTAAATTGCACAAAAGGCGCCAAATAGGGTTGAAAGGGCTTGAGGGCAACATCCGTGAGTACCACATCCATCTCAACAGATAAAGGCTGGATATTAACCGTCCCTTTTAGGTCGGCCTTCCCATTCTGATTCAATTGAAAAGTCAAATCGACCGGAAGAGGTCGATCCAATTTCGACGACACTTGCGAGGTATGAAAATGGAGTGCTTCAATTAAAACCCTTGCAGGATTTTCTAGTTGACGATCTTCCACATCAATGGTGAAATTTTCCAAATCCAATTCCTCAACGAGCACCAGCCATGGATTTTCACCCTTTATTGAGTCCGGTTTACGAGCTGATGGGGGGTGTGGCACAGCCGAATCGGTTGAAGGGGTAACAGGCGCAAACAATGTTTGATAATTTATGGATCCATCCTTATTCACCCACCCCTTAAAACGAGCATCCCGCGAGTTGACCGAAGGAATAGTCACAGTTTGTTTTGCCACATCAGCCCCCACCCCTTTGACAGCAAAGAATGGAATAGTAATCAGAGGATCAGTCATACCCTTTTCCTGAACCTGCAGATTCTGAACGGTCACATTTCCCTGATTAACGCGGACGTCAACCCCTTCAGAAGTTGTGGACAGTTCATACTGGCCATTGATATCTATCAAACCGAGTGGAATCTCAAAACGAAATTGATCCTGAAGATACGCCCACAATGTATTTAAGCGAATTTTTTCAAAAGCCAGTTTCCCATCAGAACTAAACGGATCTAACGTCAACGTTCCTTCCCACGAAATCCGCTCCCCTTCGCCCAACTCCGCAGATAATGAATACGGATGGCCTTGATCTTTTTGGGTCGTGAATTTCTCCAAGGTCAGGTTAATCGGTACAACATGAGCCACAAAGGGATTCGGTTTGGAGATATCTCGGAATTCAACCATTCCCTGGCGAATTTGGATTTTCTGGATATACACCGGAGGCAACCCAGCGGGTTCTTGAGTTGAGGGACTGGAATGTTGAACGTCTTCTGGGGCCGCTGTTTTTTCAGGAGAGTTGGCCAAATCAGCTAGGTTCAGCGAACCATCAGGACGAACAATTGCCAATCCATATGGCATGCCTAGGTGAATTTGTTCAAATGAATAAGTTTGATTTTTTATGGAAGACAGCGCCTCAAAATCGACAAACAAGTCGTCAAAGCCACCCAAAGGAGACCCATCGGATTCTTCAATGGCAAAACCCTTCACTTGAAGCTTGAAGAGAAACGGATTAAACGTAGCCTCACGAATAGACACCGGGCGATTTAACGTTTCAGTCAACATCGGTGGCAATTTGTGGATAATCGCCCATGGGACAGCAAAAAATCCCAATCCCGCATACAACAGAAACATCCCACCACAAACAATAAGAAGAATTTTTAAACCTTTAGTCATGTCCTAGATAGTGGGCTTTCAAACTAAATTCAGAGGAGTCTGAATTGAATCTCTACAAATGCTATTAAAGGAAAAAACATAAACAGGCCTTATGATACCGCCGTCCCGCAATCAGAGCTAGCCCTGAGAAATACCATCTGGAATTTGATGAATGAATGATCGAAGATAAAATTTACCTTCCGCTATCAGCTAAGGTAAGGATGGGAGAAATTGGCAATTGAGTGGGAAAGATCTTCTGGGCTCCGGACAGCCTTCAGGAAATTTGTAATTCGCCTCCCCAGCCTACCTAAACTTGGAAATGATTTTCCCGTTGATCATAGCAGTCAGAACCAATTCACCATTGTCCTTTAAGGAATGGGGGACTCAACAAAACATTATGTTGATAAGGTATTAGTCATTTTTATAGGTCTTTGGAGCGTTCGCAGTTGCTTGACAGAGAGTTAGACCCTTCACTATTGTCTTGAGTTTGCTTAAAATAGCCTTATTATTAGAGGGTTGCCTTCCGTGTTTACAACACTGACAGAAAAAATCGAGAATATATTCAAGCAGTTACGCGGCCAAGCCGTTTTAACTGAACAAAATATTACCGACGCCTTAAAGGAAGTACGGCTGGCTCTTTTGGAAGCGGATGTCAACTTTAAGATCGTTAAAAATTTCATTGAGAAGATCCGTGAAAAAGCCGTCGGGCAGGAAGTCCTGAAAAGCCTGACACCTGCCCATCAGGTCGTCAAAGTCGTTTGGGAGGAATTGCGCGATCTGTTAGGTCATGAGCAAAGTTCCCTTCATCTGGCTTCTCAGCCTCCGACTGTCATTATGATGGTAGGCCTTCAGGGTTCTGGAAAAACCACCACCACAGGAAAACTTGCCAATTATTTCAAAACCGCCAGTAAACGGGTACTACTCGTCGCAGCCGATCCTCGACGCCCGGCCGCTGGCGATCAATTAGCCTCCTTGGGCACGGATTTAGATGTCCCGGTACATCGAGGCACAAACGAGGGACAACCTGGCGCCCAAGCTGTCCAAACATGCAAAGATGGCGTCGCACGTGCTCGTGAACATGGCTACGATGTCGTGTTACTGGACACCGGCGGTCGATTGCATATCGATGAAGAATTGATGCAGGAATTGGTGGAGATTCAAACCGGCGTTCAACCCCAGGAAATATTGCTGGTAGCCGATTCCATGACCGGACAGGAAGCGGTTTCCGTTGCCGAACGATTTAATGAATCACTTGGTTTGACTGGGGTGATTTTGACCAAAGTAGAGGGTGATGCTCGTGGCGGGGCCGTCCTGTCCATACGGGCGACCACAGGCCAACCGATTAAGTTTCTGGGCGTGGGGGAAAAGTTGGATGCGTTAGAACCGTTTTTCCCCGACCGCATGGCTTCCCGCATTTTGGGGATGGGCGATGTGTTGACTCTAATCGAGAAGGCTCAGGAGAACTTTTCTCAAGAACAAGCCCAAGCATTGCAAAAAAAGGTTTCCAGTAATACTCTGACGTTGGAGGATTTTCGTGACCAAATTCAACAGGTGAATAAACTGGGATCCTTAGACCAAATTATTGATATGTTGCCCGGCGCTCAAAAAATCAAAAATATGATGGGGTCCACTGGTTCTGGGAAAACCGCCGTCCCAGAAAAGGAGATGAAGCGAGTCGTGGCGATAATCGACTCCATGACCCCAAAAGAGCGAAGGGATCACACCATTCTCAATGGCAATCGCAAAAAAAGGATTGCTAAAGGCAGTGGCACATCGGTTCCTGAGATCAATCGGCTTATTAAACAGTTCTTGGATGCTCGCCGGATGATGAAATCATTAGTCGGTGGACCAGGGGGGTTTGGAAAGAAGAAAAAACGAGGGAAGCTGGTCCGAGCCGTTCAGGCCCGATAAGCGTCACACCAGCTGATCGTTTTTTATTATGTTCATTTTCAACTAGAGGAGCATGCCAGTGGCAGTTCATTTACGGTTAACACGAATGGGACGACATAAACGTCCATTTTATCGAGTGGTCGCAGCCGACTCTCACATGCCCAGAGACGGCCGATTTCTAGAAATTGTCGGTACCTATGACCCTTTGAAAGAAAGCGACAAAGCATCCTTCAAAGAAGATCGTGTACTCGATTGGCTTCAGAAAGGCGCTCAACCTACAGATTCGGTTCGTGCACTCTTACGGCGAACCAACGTGTACAAGGCTTTATCGGAGTCAAAAAAACACGCCAAAGCGTAAGAATTAGGTTGCGGATGAAGAGTGATGGATTTTCACTCATCGCCATTGATCGTTAGGGGCAAGGGTTTACCATGTTGGCTTCAGTTGTAAGCAGGAAACTACCACCAACCGATTCACTTGTAACCATCGGTCGAATCTTGAAGCCCTTTGGCGTCCGAGGCGAAGTGAAAGTAGAATCGATGTCTGATGTGCCCGGACGGTTTGAAACCTTACACACCGTGTACCTCAGCCTCCCGCATGCCTCAGCCCACCCACAAGAAACCACGGTCACCCAAATGCGGGAAATACCCCTTGGATATCTGATGAAATGTTCAGCATTTTCAACACCAGAAGAGGCCGCTCATTACCGTGGGGCATGGCTTCAGATTCCTATCAGCTCTAAACTCCCACGCGCCCCGTATACCTATTATCAATTTGAATTGCTTGGGCTTCGCGTGGAAGATCCTGATGGTCAACAGTTGGGAACGATCGAAGAAATTTTGGAATATCCGCAGCATCATGTGCTCGTTGTTCGGAATCAAGAAACTGAATTTCTGATCCCTGTCAATCGAAAAGCCATTGAGGGCGTAGATTTAAACAATCGATGTGTGCATCTCACATCAAAAGAATGGTGGGACATCCCTCATGCATTGTGATCTCCTTACGGTCTTCCCAGAACTGATTCAGGCGGTCGGCTCTCACAGCATAATGAAACGTGCTCAAGACAAAGGCCTGCTCACCCTTCGCAGCCATAATCTTCGTAACTATACGGATGATCCCCATCGCTCAACCGATGATACTCCTTATGGTGGCGGTGGGGGAATGGTGATGAAAGCTGAACCAATATTGCTCGCCGTTGATGCCCTCAAACAGACCTATGGCGATATCCGCCTACTTCTCCCTTCGCCTCAGGGAATTCGCTTGTCTCATGGCTTAGCGTTGGAACTAAGCAGGGAAACTCGACCACTGGTTTTTATTTGCGGCCATTACGAAGGCATTGACGAACGGGTGCGCACCTATTTGTCGGTTGAGGAAGTCTCGTTGGGCGATTATGTGGTCACGGGGGGAGAACTCCCCGCCCTGATAATCATTGATGCCGCCATGCGGCTCATTCCCGAGGTCTTAGGTGATCCCCATTCGGCTCAACAGGAATCGTTTGTAGAATCCTTGCTGGATTATCCTCATTTTACACGCCCGGCAGAAATCCGTGGCCTGTCCATCCCAGAGGTTCTGAGTTCTGGCAACCACGAAGCCATACGCCGCTGGAGACGGAAAGAATCGCTGCGGCAGACCTTGCTCAAACGTCCTGACCTATTGGATGATCATCCGTTCAATACAGAAGACTGGCAACTGTTAGAAGAAATTAAACACGACTATACCTCGGCGGAATGCCATCCGCAGAGACCTTGAAGGAGGAAGGTACGCATGAATCAGTTAGAACGTTTGGAACAATCTTATGTCACTGAGGCGGCGCCGTTTTTTGAAATTGGCGATACCGTCCGGGTGAAAGTCCGAGTTGTAGAATCCCGGGCCTCAGGCAAAAAGAAAAGTCCGGAAGAGGAAAAAGAACGGATCCAGGTCTTTGAGGGTCTGGTGATTGCCCGAAAACATGGAAAGGCCACAGAAACTTTTACCGTTCGCAAAATCTCATTTGGTGTGGGAGTCGAGCGAATTTTCCCGGTGCACTCACCCAACATTGCCGGCATTGAAGTTGTTCGGAAAGGCCAAGTCCGTCGCGCCAAGCTGTATTACCTTCGTGGCAAAAAGGGAAAAGCGGCAAAAATTTCCGAACGAGAGTTCTCACGAACTCAAAAAACCAATAAGACGGAAACAAACGTGGCCTCGGAACAACCGCCTTCTGAGGACACCGAAAGTTCTGACGCATCAGAGTAACTGAGGCCCTGAACCATAGGGAGTGCTTTCGTTCAGTCTTGGCTATCCGAATTCGAGATACCAGTATGGGACCGACGGAATTTTTCGAAACTTCCGCCTGGGCCTGTGGGTTCCGACGGATTGCTGGCTTAGATGAGGCCGGACGTGGACCGTTAGCGGGACCTGTGGTGGTGGCCGTGGTGATTCTCCCTCGTCGATGGTCGTTGCCCCTTCTAGACGATTCCAAGCTTTTGTCAGCAAACCAACGCAGTGCTCTTTATGCCTCTATCATCAATCATGCACAGGGGTGGGGGATTGGAACCGCTTCAGAAAAAGAAATCGATTCCTTGAACATCTTAGGCGCTACACGATTGGCCGGGTATCGCGCCATCCAACATCTCAATTCTCCTCCAGATTATCTTCTTCTGGATGCCCTCCACATACCTTCAGTATTGATTCGTCAACGCCCAATCATTAAAGGCGATCAACTCTCTATTTCAATTGCTGCAGCCTCCGTCGTGGCAAAGGTCACTCGGGATCGGATAATGGACACGTATCATGAACGATTCCCGGAGTACCAGTTTCATCTTCATAAGGGTTATCCAACTCCCGCACATCTCAAGCGATTGCACGAATTCGGCCCATGTGCAGGACACAGACTCAGTTTTCGTCCCGTGCAAGCCTGTTTGGATGCCTAACAGACCCTATGAGGTCACCGTCTCAAACATTTGGACAGTTGGCAGAAACCCTTGCTGAACAGCTGCTTCGCAATAAAGGTTATCGAATTATCGAAAAAAATATCCGCCTTGCCGGGGGCGAGCTAGACCTCATTGTTGAAAAGGAGGGCACTTTAGTGTTCGTAGAGGTGAAAGCCCGGCGTGGGGATCAGTTTGGGGGAGCACTCTATGCCATAACAACTCGGAAAAAACAGCAGATCATCAAATTAGCCCTGTGCTATCTTTCCCATCATCGATTAACCAACACCGAATGTCGATTTGACGCCATACTCGTTGAAGGCACCCTAGATAGAATTCCTCAAGTCACACATATTGAACAGGCATTTGAGGTTCCCAGCTCCGCCTGGCAATGATACATTAATAGAAAAGAATCTGGCAGCCGCGGGTAAATCCGTTTTTTAGGTTTTCATTTGCTTCAGGTAGAGTTGACCGGCTAATCACGAGTTCCTTTTCCCTCTACAAATTACAAGTTCGCATGATCCAGTTATTTCATGTCACAAAATATTATGAAGGCTGCCTGGCACTTTCTGACATCTCGCTTCGAATTGAAAAAGGTGAATGCGTCTTACTCACAGGACCAAGCGGAGCTGGCAAAACCTCCTTACTCAAATTGATTTTTGGTTCAGAGAACCCAGATGATGGGCAAATTCTTGTCCAAAATCGCAATATTGCCAGACTTCGGCGATCGGATGTGCCCTATCATCGGCGCACCATGGGGTTTGTCCTGCAAGATTTCAAACTGCTCCCTCACCGAACAGTCTTTGAAAATGTTGCGCTACCCCTCATTATTCGAGGCCTGTCCTCCTTTGAATCTCGACGAAAAGTCATGGAAGCTCTACGGGCCGTGGGGATGGAACATAAACAATCAACCCAAGCTTCCGTCTTATCAGCCGGAGAACAACAACGGGCATGTATTGCACGAGCCATCGTCAATAGCCCAATCATTTTATTAGCCGATGAACCGACGGGCAATTTAGATCCTCAACTTACCACAGAAATTGCCGAACTTTTCAAGGCCATCAATGCCCGGGGAACAACGGTGATGATGGCCACTCATAATCGCCAAGTTGTGGAACAATTAAATGGACGGGTTTTACGTCTTGACTGTGGCCACCTTATTTCGGATCAGCGAGCCTATTCATGAAACGGCTGTGGTATTTTCTCCGAGAAGCCTTCATTAGTCTGCGGACGCACCAGGCGAGTACCATCATTGGTATTATTACGACCGCCTTTACGCTTACAAGCTTCGGAACGTTTTTACTCCTCTACCATAATGTGCATATTTTGATAGGACGAGTCCAAACTAACATTCAAATCATCGTCTATCCTAAAGATTCCATTGAACCGCCACAACTTCAAGCACTTAAAAAAACCATACAGGATGACCCGGCTATTGATTCCCTTACTCTTATTTCCAAAGATGATGCATTAAAGGATTTCAAACAACTCTTTCCCGAAGAAACGTACCTCTTAGAAGGGTTAGGTACTAGTCCGTTCCCAGCTTCCCTCGTGCTGAATTTAGCTGAAACCATTCCATCAACTGATATTGTGTCCAATCTGGTGAATCGTTTACAACAAAACCCCAATGTCGAACGAGTCCGCTACAATCGGGATTGGATCGAACGGTTATCACTCGTCATTACCTATTTGGAAATTGGGGCTCTTATTGTTGGAGGAGTCCTGGCATTGGCCTCCGTGACCATTATTGCCAACACGGTGCAGCTCGCCTTTTATACCCGCCAGGAGGAAATTGAGATTTTGCGGCTCATTGGAGGAACCAATCTCTTCATCAGCATTCCTTACCTTATTGAAGGAGCGATGATTGGTGGGCTAGGGGGGGGAATTGCTTTAGGTGTCTTAAGGGGAGGATTCGAATTTTTCAAGCATAAGACTCATACCCTAAGTGTCATAGGGGGCTTTTCTTCAGTGTTTGAATTCTTTCCCTTACCCCTCTCACTCCTCCTCATTACTGGAGGAATCTTGTTAGGATGTATAGGCACCCTCACGAGTATGTATGGATGGATGAGGTTTCGGTTTTGACACAGTCCGAAAACACCTGGGCTTTACTTCTCGTCATGCCAATATTAGGTGTGACCTTGATCATGTCATCTGCATTGGGAGCCGACCCGTCATCCATTGAAAATGAGATGACACAAGAGCGTAAACGGCTCGAGCAACTTCAGAAAAAAATTGCTGAATCAAAAGAAAAAGCGACTAAAGCGAAAAAACAGCATGGATCGGTACTCAAAAACATCGAACAACTGGATAAACGTCTCTATCGCAAAAAGAAAGAACGTAACCGAATCGACGCCGAAATAAAGGAAAAAGATAAGGAGTTAGCCAATTTGAGTCTCGATATTGCGAATCTTGAGAGCAATGTGGAGACTCACAGAGAAGCCGTCAACGCTCGACTCCGTCTCTTATATATCGAAGGCCGAACCGGATACCTTAAAACGCTTTTCACGGCGGAAACCTTTGCCGATGCAGCTAACCGGATGGATTATATTTCATGGGTTGCTCAACGAGAACACAGCCTTGTCCGACAATTTCAAGAAGATCTAATCAATCTTCAACACCTCAAAGACGAACAAGCCCAAACTCGTGAAACATTGCTGGCGTTAAAAGGTAAAACTCAGCATACCATACAGGAAATTTCAGGACTCAAGCGAGAAAAGCGCACCGTACTGGTAAGTCTCTCCAAAGAAAAAGATACCCATGAACGCGCCGTGGAAGGACTGAAACGATCGGCAGAACAAGTTGACAGTCTTCTGAAAGCCCTTGACCAACGATTTCAACTTGCACAATCACAATCGCGAAAGGCTCTTGGCAAACGACCCACTCTTGGATCGTTCCTTTGGCCAGTAGCTGGAAAAGTGGTATCCTTCTTTGGACGGCAGAAGCATCCAACGTTCGACACTTACATCACCAAAAAAGGCATAGAAATCCAAGCGCATGAAGGAAGCCCTATCCGCTCGGTTTCTGCCGGCAAGGTAGTTTACGCCGATTGGTTAAAAGGCTATGGACTCGTCGTCATTGTTGATCACACCAACGGATTTTACTCTTTGTATGCCCATGCCTCAAAACTTTTGGTGGCAGAAGGGAATTCCGTTACCATGGGACAAGTGATCGGACATACAGGGGAAACCGGCGTTACTCAAAACGACACCCTCTACTTTGAATTACGGAAAGGCACAACCCCTATCGATCCGCTTAAATGGCTGGCAAAGCGATAAGCAACTAACCAAAAGAAGGAATATCTTATGGCCAAAGAACGATTCTCGACGGTTCTCATTTCCGGTCTCATGTTAACCGCCATCCTCTTTGTCGGCATTTTCATCGGAAAAGGAGGGGATCGAACAGGGCATGCCAGTGAATCCTATGAAGAGCTACAAGTGTTTGCTGAAGTTCTTTCACAAGTCAAGAAACATTATGTGGACGAAACCAATACGAAAGATTTGGTTCAGGGGGCTCTGCGTGGAATGTTAGCTGGTCTGGACCCGCATTCCTCGTTTATGACTTCCGATATGTTTAAAGAAATGCAGGTAGAAACGAAGGGAGAATTTGGTGGCTTGGGCATTCAAATTGGGATCAAAGACAACCGGCTCACCGTGATCGCTCCCATAGAGGAAACTCCCGCTTTTGCCGCAGGCATTCAGTCGGGAGATACGATTGTCAAAGTTGACGAGACTCTCACCAAAGACTTAACTCTGATGGAAGCCGTTCAACATATGCGGGGACCTCGTGGAACGGCCGTGAAGTTAACCGTTCTCCGAGAAGGGTTAGAGGAACCCTTGGTTTTCACTATTACCCGAGATATCATAAAAATTCAAAGCGTGCGATCCAAGCTTTTAGAAGGGAATGTGGGCTATGTCCGGCTCAGTCAATTTCAAGAAGCTTCGGCTGAGGATTTAACCAAAGAATTAGACAACTTAACTGGCAAAGATATTCAAGGCCTGATATTAGACTTAAGAAATAACCCTGGCGGTTTGCTTACTGCCGCAGTAGGAGTCTCCGAGCAGTTTTTGGAAGCTGGGCGATTGGTCGTCTCCATTCAGGGACGGAATGAAAAAAAGATTGAATACCGAGCAGGGGCCACGAGCAAGCATTATGAATACCCGATGATCGTTCTCATTAACCATGGCTCTGCCAGCGCTTCAGAAATTGTCGCTGCCGCCATGCAGGACTGGGGAAAAGCGGTGGTGATTGGGACAACCAGCTTTGGGAAAGGTTCGGTTCAAACCATTCTCCCGCTTTCTGACGGTTCGGGGCTACGTTTAACCACGGCCAAGTATTATACGCCTCAAGGGAAATCCATCCATTCTATTGGCGTGCAACCTGACATCATCATCGACCCTAAAACTATTCAGACCGCAAAAAAGGAAGCGGCAGAAGGTGAAAAAGGAGGGAAAGGTTCAGTGACCGAAGCGACAAAACTTCAAATTTCCGAAGAGAAAAAACCCTCAACACCCGAAGATTCCAATGCTCCTCAACCCGTCCCACCCGAAGACGTACAACTACTCAAAGCCGTGGAAATGTTGAAATCCTGGAAGGTCTTCAAAAAACTTCGCCCAGCAGCATGAGCAAGGAGCAAAGTCAAAGAATAATAAAAAGTGAGAAAAGCAGGATGCGGAGAATTCAGATTCTCCTATCCTGCTCCTGAATTTCTTCTTTCCTTATTCTGTTCACCCTTCGTTAGAGATCCAGCACTATAGCTGTGTTTGTTTTGGTAATACCATCCACTCCTCGAATCCTGGTCACCACCAAATCATTCAATTCTTCTAACGTTTCCGCTTGGACTTGGGCAATTAAATCGTAAGGTCCTGTCACTGGATATACCGATTGTACCCCTTGAATTCTGGTCAGTGTTTTGTAGGCACTTTTGGTATGGTTGCCAGTCGTATCAATGAACACAAATGCCGAAATAGCCATAAGAAAGTCATCCCTTCATTTTTTATTGTCGTGAATTTTTCTGATTTCCTAACTCGGCTCCCGTGGAATATCGTAAACGAGGGAACGTTCACATTCGACTATCTACTCCAGAAATCGGGGAAACCTTCTGTTGAACGACACGCTTGTTACGAATCGCTTCAAGAATTTCCCCGCTTCGACCACGTAATCCGGGAAGGGTCTGGAGAAGATGCGATTGGGCCAAGGCTTCCAAATCCTCCCATGTGGTCATGCCCAATCGAAAAAATAAATCATGCACGATGGGCTCAGAAAATCCTGGTAGATGAACCCATTCCCGAACAGCATCTGGTAATGGTGTCTTAAGTTCTTCATAAGCACGAATATGCCCCGTCGCTAGGAATTCCTGAATTTTCATTTCCAATTCTTTGCCAATGCCAGGAATCGTGCGCAATTCTCCCTGTTTTGCATAGACAGTGATGTCTTTTTGGAGATTGCGAATGGAGTCGGCTGCGCGCTGGTAAGCTTTGACTTTAAAGGGGTTCTCCGCCAGGGAAGCCAATAATCCAGCCATTGAAGCAAACAACGCAGCTAAATTATGGTTGACGTCACTCATTGATCTATCGGAGGAAGGGATCGTGGGACTATCTAACATTGGCACCCTCCCTTCTCCATCATTGTATGCCATTGCCTATCGCCAAAACCAGTTCAACCTCTTTTCCCGCTATTCAAAATCGATCAGAGACTCATTGATTGACAAAAATTTCACTCGTCCCGTAGGATGATTTTCCATCAACTGACATCCGTAAATATGCATTCTCCAGCGTTGTATCATGAAAATCATCGTGAACGGACAAACCCATGAGTTCAAGGGACCTCTAACGGTAACCACTCTCCTTCAGGAGCTCAATCTACAAATCGACCGAGTCGCGGTTGAAGTAAACCTCAACATTCTGGAACGTTCTAATTTTCCAACCTGGAATCTTCATGAGAATGACAAAGTAGAAATCTTAAGTTTCATCGGTGGCGGTTCACCACAACCAAAATGTTAGCGAGGCACACAACCCTATGAATCATAATGCCCCCAGCGACCCCTTACTCATTCAAGGGCGTGAGTTTCGCTCTCGCTTGTGGGTTGGGACAGGAAAATATAAAGATTTTGAAGAAACGCGACTCGCGATTGAAGCTTCAGGAGCAGACGTCGTCACTGTGGCAGTTCGGCGAGTAAATATTACAGATAGAAATTCAGAAAATTTACTCGATTACATCGACCCGAAAAAATACACCATTCTCCCCAATACCGCCGGATGTTATACGGTCGAAGATGCTGTCCGATATTCTCGACTGGCTCGAGCCGCCGGTGTGTCTGACTTAGTCAAACTGGAGGTAATCGGCGATGAACGCACGTTATTTCCTGATACCGCCGGTTTAATTGAAGCAGCTAAAATTTTGATTGCCGAAGGATTCATCGTCCTACCCTATACGAACGACGACCCTATCGTCGCCCAAAAGTTAGTGGACGTAGGATGCCCGGCTGTCATGCCACTGGCTGCCCCCATCGGGTCTGGACTTGGCATCCGGAACCCCTACAATCTCAAAATCATAATGGAAACTGTGAAAGTACCGGTTATCGTCGATGCCGGTGTCGGAACCGCCTCTGACGCTGCCTTAGCGATGGAATACGGTGCTGATGCCGTACTCATGAACACCGCCATCGCTGGAGCCAAAGATCCCATCATGATGGCTACAGCCATGCGATATGCTGTCGATGCTGGGCGATTAGCCTTTAGAGCGGGAAGAATTCCCCGGAAACTTTATGCGACAGCGAGCAGTCCCATTGAAGGCATGCTCTAATTCAAGGCATGTCCGCTTTCTCACTGCCCCGCCTATACCTTCTTACTGATCGCCACACCACCTCACAACGCCCTCTATCCTCAGCGATCAGCCAGGCTGTTGACGCTGGCGTGCGTATGGTCCAAATTCGAGAAAAAGATTTGGATACGCGTTCGTTAATTGATTTGGCTCAAAATCTCATTCCTTTGATTAAACACCGACAGGGGCAGGTTCTTATCAATGACCGAATTGATCTGGTGATGGCCCTTGAAGCCGATGGGGTCCATCTTCGTTCAGACAGTCTTCCACTTTCCCACGCTCGCCGCATATTAGGAGAGTCACGACTTATAGGAATCTCTACGCATTCGGCAGAAGAGGTCAAACAAGCAGAAGGTGAAGGCGCAGACTTTATTGTACTGGGACCAATTTTTGAGACCCCATCGAAACGCCAATATGGACCGCCACTGGGACTTCACGCCATAGAAACAGTTTCTCGCAGCTGTCGTGTCCCCATCTTTGCCATTGGTGGCATCACCCCCATCCACGTTCCCTCAGTGCTAAAAGCAGGGGCTTACGGAGTTGCGGTCATCTCAGCGATTTTTCAGGCACCCAGCATCAAGGACAGCACTCAAGCATTCCTTTCACAGCTTTCCTAATTTGTCAATACTAAATTCAATGACACTGCTCGTATCAACCACGCATTTGGTTGACCAAAAAATTTTTTGAGTGGTAGAATTCCGTAAGCTTTCTTCGTGATTTCCCGTTTACAGCCCAAACCCCTCTCAATGCGGGATCTCCCTCAAAGGGGTTATTGTCTTCACCAGTTGGAAATAATACAAAGGGATTAAGACACTCATGGGCATAAGAAAAGCTGAAGACCCCACCAACGAAATTCAAAAATTGCGTTCCAAGCTTGAGTCTTTAGAACTGGAAAGACAGCAGCATTTTGAATTTCGCCACCAATTAGATCAAACTCAACAGAAGAACGAACGATTGGTCTCAAGCCTCCAAGAGGCAAAGGCTCAAATTGAAGCACTCCGCAAGGAGGTCGAGAAATTAACCGCCCCACCTTCGACCTTTGCAACTTTCTACAGTACCAATCCTGATGGAACGATTAATGTTTCGCTCGGTGGGCGAAAGTTGCGCGTCAACCTCCATCCCTCGATTTCACCAGAGTCTCTTAAGACCGGGCAAGAAGTCATATTGAACGAAGGGCTGAATGTCATTGAAGCCCGAGGATACGACCCACAAGGAGAAATTGTTCACCTCAAACACCTGCTGGATGATGGCCGAGCAATCGTCAGTACCCACCTCGATGATGAACAAGTGGTGGAAATATGCGATGCACTCAAATCACAAAATTTGAGCGTAGGCGATCATCTGCTCTTTGAATCCCGCTCAGGATATCTGACCGAAAAACTACCAAAAGGAGAGATGGAAGAGCTGGTAATCGAAGAGGTGCCCGATATAAATTATGATCATATCGGCGGACTGGAAAAAGAATTAGAACAAGTCAAAGATGCAGTCGAACTCCCCTTTCTCCACCCTGAACTATTTGCCGAGCATCAGTTATCTCCGCCTAAGGGTCTTCTGCTCTATGGTCCTCCTGGATGCGGAAAAACCTTAATTGCGAAAGCCGTAGCCAATTCCATCGCTAAGAAACTAGGTCATCTGAAGGGGCAAGAGATCCGTAGCTATTTTCTGCATATCAAGGGACCAGAACTTTTGAATAAATATGTAGGAGAATCTGAACGACAAATTCGAGAAGTTTTTGCTAAGGCCAAAGAAAAAGCCTCACACGGTCACCCCGTGATCGTATTCTTTGATGAAATGGACGCGCTCTTTCGAACACGAGGCACCGGCATTTCATCAGACATTGAGTCGACTATAGTCCCTCAATTTTTAGCCGAAATCGATGGCGTCGAAAGCCTTCGCGATGTGATCGTCATCGGTGCCAGCAACCGCCAAGACTTAATCGACCCTGCTGTGTTACGACCTGGCCGTCTGGATATTAAAATCAAGATTCCTCGTCCGGACAAACATGCTGCGAAAGATATTCTAGGGAAATACCTGGTGCCTGACCTACCTTTTTCAGCTTCAGGCATGGAAGAACAAAATCTGGACACCCTAGGCTATGTACATTTTCTTATTGAAACCACAATAGAAACGATGTATGCCAAAACGGAAGAGAATCAATTTCTGGAAGTCACGTATGCCAATGGAGAGAAGGAAACTGTCTATTTTAAAGATTTCTCAAGTGGAGCCTTGATTGAAAGTGTGGTGGCTCGCGCCAAAAAACTGTCCATTAAACGTACCATTTCTGGTGGAGAAAAAGGCTTGACGATCGAAGATTTTTCTCAGGCCATTCGAGAGGAATTCAAGGAACAAGAAGATTTACCCAATACCACTCATCCAGATGATTGGGCGAAAATTGCTGGAAAAAAGGGAGAGAAAATTATTCACGTTAGGACACTCACCGTTGATGAAAGTTCAGAACCTCGTGAAATTGAAACGATGAATGTCGGCCACTATTTTTAATCGCCCAGCGCGCACGAGATGAGGTTATTTTTTGCTGCGTATTCTTGGAACGGAAACTGAATATGGGATCATTGCCCGCTCTCCGGCTCACCCCGACCCCGTCGACAATTCCCTTCGTTTAATAAGTCACTGTCCTGACCTCCCGGCACCCACCGCCCTGTGGGATTACGAAAATGAAAACCCCTTTCTCGATGCCCGGGGTTTTGAGGTAGAGGGGGAACCCGAACGGCCAGGTCTTAGCTACAATCGCCGCCTCAATAAACTACTTCCCAACGCCGGTCGCTTATACGTCGATGGTGCTCACCCCGAATACTCCACACCAGAGTGCAGTAATCCTCGCGAAATCGTCGCTTATGAGCGGGCAGGAGATACCGTTGTTGCCGAATGCCTCGCCCATCTGAACACAAATGTGGGCGAGGATGAGTTTTTGGTGTACCGTAACAATTCCGACAGGAAGGGTAATAGTTACGGTTATCACGAAAACTATGTCATTTCTCGTAAGATTCCCTTTGAGCTCATAGCTCAAGCTCTACTGCCGTTTTTTGTCTCTCGCCAAATCTATTGTGGAGCAGGAAAAGTTGGGGCAGAAAACGGGACAGACCCCGTACAATATCAACTCTCCCAACGTGCTGACTTTCTCGAGTGCCTATACGATATCAACACGATGGTCAATCGTCCCATAATCAACACTCGAGACGAACCCCATACTCAGCAATCCCAGTTCCGCCGCCTCCACGTCATTGTCGGGGATGCCAATATGAGTGAAATTTCGACTTTTCTGAAAGTCGGCACCACCGCCATTATCATGGACATGTTAGAGAATCAGGGAGCCCTGCCCCATATTGAATTAATCGATCCTGTTAAGGCCATTAAACAGGTGTCTCGTGACCTCACAGCGAAGGCTTCCCTATCCCTTCAGAACGGCCGCCATACCACAGCTCTGGCCATCCAACAAGACTTTCTCCATGCTGCCCATGATTTCTACCGAACCCGAGAATTGACCCCTATCACCAAGGAGGTTTTAATTCGTTGGGAATCCGTACTTGATCAACTAGGCCGAGATCCGAGAACACTCAACCGACAAATCGATTGGGTCGCTAAACTCGCATTGATTGAATCGTATAGGGACCGCAAGCACTGTTCATGGGAAGATCCACGCCTGGCCATGTTGGATATACAATATCACGATGTCCGGCCTGCCAAAGGGTTGTATTTCACCTTGGAGAATGCAGGAAGGATAGAACGACTAACACACGACGAAGAAATCCAACGTGCTTTAAAAACAGCCCCTTCTCAGACTCGGGCGTATTTCCGAGGCGCTTGTCTCCAACGATTTCCTCAACACGTCTATGGCATGAGTTGGACCTCGGTCTTATTGGAGGCTTCAGATCTCACCATTAAACGGATTCCCCTCATGGATCCCTATCGCGGCACGCAATCACTCACACAAGAGCTCTTTCAGGACATTGACTCGGTAGATCAGTTATTATCTCGTCTCATCTAGGGAACTTAGGGGCTCAAAAAACTCATTTATGAAATACCGCTCAAATGAACTTCGATAGATTCTCAACACCATATTTTTCTTTCGATCCCTGTTCAAGTTTTTACCAATTTTTGACTATGCAACGTCCTGAATTATTACCCATTGCGCGCTGGGGGACTGGGGCGACTCCACAAGGTTCGAGCGAGTTTCCGCCTTTCCAGCAACTGCCGCCTTGGCCGCATGGGACCACCGTCCTTGCATTGACGTATCAGAACGGTGTGCTTATCGCTGGCGACCGCCGCGCTACGGAAGGGTATCAAATCGCGGCGAATCGGATGGATAAGGTCTTTCAAACCGACGACTATTCAGCCATGGCGATTGCTGGAGCGGCTGGCCCCTGCGTAGAAATGGCCAAACTATTTCGCATTGAGTTAGAACATTACGAAAAACTCGACGGGAAGCCTCTGACATGTGAAGGAAAAGCCACAAGGCTTGGGTACATGGTCAAAACAAATTTTCCTTTAGTAATGCAAGGTCTGGTCGTCATTCCTCTCTTTGTGGGATACGACCAGAAACGAGGAATTGGCCGTCTTTTTAAATATGATATTACTGGCGGGAAGTATGAAGATACAGAATTTCATGCTGTGGGATCAGGGGGGAAGGATGCCAAGCTCACCCTAAAAGAACATTTTCACCAACACATGCCAGAGGACCAGGCCGTGCGTCTAGCCATTCGAGCTCTCTCCAATGCGGCCGAAGAAGATGTGGGCACAGGAGGTCCTGACTTACTCCGAAAAATATTCCCCACCGTCAAACTAATTGACCCTCAAGGCGTACGAAGCGTAGAAGATTCTACACTTGCAACCGTGTGCCAAGAATTGCTTGCGCAGGAAGGGGCATCATAAATCATGGCCATGCCCTTTTATGTCTCACCCGAACAAATGATGCAAGACCGGGCGGAATATGCCAAAAAAGGCATTGCTAAAGGCCGGTCCATTATCGCCATGGAATATGATCAGGGGGTACTATTTGTCGCTGATAATCCAAGCGCTTCTCTCTTTAAGATTTCAGAGATTTATGACAGCATAGCCTTTTCTGGAGCAGGTCGATACAGCGAATTTGAAAATTTACGAAAAGCCGGTATTCAGCATGCCGATATGAAGGGAATGATGTATTCTAGAGAAGATGTGACTGCTCGCTCTCTAGCGAATGGCTATTCACAAATGTTGGGAACCATCTTTAGCCAGGAAATGAAGCCTTATGAAGTAGAACTCCTACTTGCCCAGGTTGGGGAGAGCCCTGAGGAGAACGAGCTGTATCGCATTGCCTTCGATGGCAGTATTATCGACGAACGACAGTTTACTGCAATCGGAGGGAGATCCGAAGCTATTTTGACTTTTCTTCGCAAGGAATCGCTTGAGCCCAATCCGCCACTTACTAGGGCCTTACAATTATGCCAACAGGCCTTTGAGAAAGGGGCTGATCCTAAAACCAGTTTAGAAGGGCTCGAAGTAGCCCTTTTAGATAGAACGCGATCAGGTCGAAAATTCCGCCGGGTGGAAACCTCGGAAGCCAACGCGCTCCTCTCATAAGTCCTTCCATAAACCGTTTTTGGGATTCAAGGTTCTCAGGTTGAACATTCTTAAGGAGGGGTGTATTCTGACCTCATGAGAAAGTAATCAACATTCGGCATCCTTGACCCTCTGCTCTTTGTAAGGAGCACGAAGGTGGCCATGATCAAGCGTATTTTCGGTCTCGAATGCGAATACGGGCTCACGTTTTCTCCTACCGGACGCGTATACCTCCCGATTGAAAAAATTCTTGGATATATTTTTGAAGGCCTTATTCCCAATAGCTGGCCATCCAACGCCTTTCTTACCAATGGGGCGCGATTTTATCAAGACACTGGCTGCCACCCGGAATATTCGACACCCGAATGCGACGATTTAATTGATTTAGTGATCCATGACAAAGCTGGGGAACGCATTCTCGAAAGTTGCCTCCCCATTGCAGAAGAGCGGTTACGAGAAGAAGGCCTATCCGGTGACATCTTTATTTTTAAAAATAATACCGACTCCCTCGGGAATACCTATGGTTCGCATGAGAATTTTCTCATGCGACGGGATGTCGACTTTTGGAAAGTCAGCGAGCAACTCATTCCATTTTTTGTCACCCGACAAATTTTTTCCGGAGCTGGGAAAATCTTACGAGTTTCCGGTAAGTCTCAGTATTTCATTTCTCAACGTGCTCAACATATTCATGAAAAAACCTCATCGTCGACGACTTCTTCCCGTAGCATTATTAACACCCGCGACGAACCCCACTCAGACGCTGAAAAATTTAGGCGACTGCATATCATTCTTGGCGATTCCAACATGTCGGAATTCGCCACCTATTTAAAAGTCGGCACAGCCATGATCATGCTGTCCATGATTGAAGACGGGTATACCATTCCCAACATTGACTTAGAGGAACCTGTCAAAGCCCTCCGGGACATATCCCGCGACCTCACATTGAAAAAAACCGTCAAACTCGAAGACGGAAGAGCTCTGACTGCATTAGAAATTCAACAAATTTTCTGGGAGCGTGCGGAAGAATATTTACAGTCTCAACCTCCCAACAAAATATTCCTCGAAGTGCATGATGAATGGGGCCGAGTGCTAGACCTTCTAGCTCGTGCTCCGATGAAATTGGTCAGAGAAATCGACTGGATCACAAAAAAATGGTTGATGGAAAACTACATGGACAATAAGTCTTGCGGATGGGACGATCCAAGACTCAGCATGATGGATCTTCAATATCACGATATCAGCCGACAACGTGGGCTCTTCTACCTGTTAGCAGAACGGCAAGGCGTCAGAAAACTGGTAGATGAAGAAGCCATTGAACAGGCCAAAACCATCCCCCCGCAAACCACACGTGCCAAAGTTCGTGGCGACTTTATCCGATTTGCCCGAGCTAAAAATCGGTCGTATACTGTGGATTGGACTTACCTAAAACTCAACGGCTATTGGGAAGAAACCATTCTCTGCATGGACCCATTCTGTCCATTCAACCCAAGAGTTGATGAATTATTAAGCCAAGTTCCACACAGTCGCTTGTATCCATGATCTGTCCAACTGGTCAATTTTTACAAAAATTTTTCGGTCTTTTCTTTCAATCGCTACCGATCCTCATCTTCTTTTTTGCGAATTTCTTTTCACCGCAAGGCATTCGTGCGGCAGAAAAACCCCTTTTCAACATCGACCAGGCTTTTAGTGGCAAGCAAGGGGAAGTCCTATGGATTGAAGTTCCGGTTAAAAATTCACAGGCCACGGTCAAGGGGATTCTTTTAAAACGAACCATTCCTTTTTTCCCGATCACGGAGGGAAATTTTGCGGGAATCATCGGCCTCGATATGCAGGACCCTCCTGGCATCCAAGAATTGAATATCACCATTCAGAATGCAGAGCAGACCCAACACCTCATCTATACTGTGGAAATCATGAAGGAAAAATATGCCATCCAGCATCTCACATTGCCCAAAAATAAAGTCGACCTCGATGCAAAGACCTTAAAACGCGTACGGATTGAACAACAGGAAATGGCTGCAGCTTTTCGTCACATCGGCTCACATCCCTTATGGAATGGGCCTTTTCTTGAGCCAACAAAGGGAAAAGTCACTGGAAGATTTGGCAGTCGTCGCGTGATTAACGGGCAACAGAAACGCCCCCACTCAGGAGAAGACATTGCCGCACCACAAGGGACGCCAGTTCTTGCCATTAACAATGGCACAGTCGTAGCAGCCGTCGATCACTTTTTCTCAGGAAAGGGCGTAATCATCGATCATGGAGTCGGGTTATTTTCCATGTATTTTCATTTGTCGGAAATTGACGTTCAGCTTGGCCAATCCCTCAATAAAGGAGAGGCATTAGGGAAAGTGGGAGCGACAGGGAGAGCCACAGGTCCTCACCTCCACTGGGGCATCCGTCTGAATGGTGCCCGAGTCAACCCTTACGCACTCACAGCTTTACCCCTAGGACATTAACCCGGACTTCACCTGGGAGCCTCTTTCTTCATCTGACATTCCACCATGACAAATCTTTGTGTGTTCTGTGGATCCAGTGCAGGTATCAATCCGGAATATACCGCAGTGGCTCAACGTATGGGACGAACCTTAGTACAACAAGGATTAGGCCTAGTCTATGGAGGGGGTAATGTTGGGTTGATGGGCATTCTGGCTTCAACCGTATTAGAAGCCGGAGGAGAGGTGATCGGGGTTATTCCACGACAACTTGTCGAACTGGAGTTATTGCACACACAACTCACCACCACACATATCGTAGAAACAATGCACGAACGAAAAGCGCTCATGGCTAAACTGTCTTCAGGCTTTATCAGCTTACCCGGTGGATTTGGAACATTGGAAGAATGTTGTGAAATGCTGACATGGGCACAACTTAAAATTCATGAAAAACCCTGTGGCATCCTCAATTGTTGCGGTTTTTTCGACGGCCTGTTGGGCTTCCTAGACCATCAAGTACAGCAAGGGTTCGTCACACCAAAAAATCGTGCTCTGGTGCTCGAGGCCACCCAACCGGAAGCCTTACTGGCCTTAATGCAGCCTCACTTTCGACGTGATGACATCACCACTTTGGCCTAAGGCTAATAGGCAGCTGGCCTCGAAAGGGGACGATTGGTCATCAATTCCATGGCCCGAAGGTTATCGAACGAAAACCCACCATCCCCCATCGCCACCAAGCCTATTTTGCCTTTTTTGAAGGATTGATCATAGACATCAATCATCAAATGGTGATCAAAGAAAATTTCAGTAAACTCCTTGCTGACAATAGTGTTCCGTTGAATTCGAAGAAAATGCCAATCGGATGGTTCGGGAATAAGAGTTTCACGGGCCAATTCCATAGGTTCCCCATTTTTTATGACATACGCCGCAACTTCATTGGTTTTAGGCTCAACGACCACAGCGTAAAAATTCCTGGCATCCTGGACGCCATAAGCCAATCCAGCTTTGCTCGTAGGGGTTCCCAATCGCATCTTCATTCGAACCGACAAATCGACATATTCGATGGAAACATCATTCACCGTTAATAACTGATAACAAAAGCCCTCTCCACACGTAAGCTGTTGTTCCATCAGATTTGGTCCACTGGGTGCAGTTGAATCTTTACTGACTACCCACCCCCCTTGAGGATCCCTCCCTCCAGTATCCAGGGAAAGTCCATCGGGAACCTTCCCAACCGGTGATTGATCAAATACCCATTCTTGAAATAAAGGCGGAGTCGTCATATGATGAGGCTTGGGAAGTTCTTCCGGTTCATCTCCCGCGATGGCTAACAGAGGAGGGCCAACCATACACATTCCCAACACAAACCCAACCAAGGATATTCGTGAGACCCCCCTGTTTTTCACAATATCCCTGTCACCTCCCACCGTATTTGCCGTCTTGCCGAAACCTTGAATCAGACGATCCATAGCCATAACAATAACCTATCCTTAGAAAAAATTTATAAAAATGCCTGTCGTAAAAGAATGGAATGATACGCCTTCTCTGACAAAGCGGACAACCCCCTTTTCTCATCAAATCCTGTAGAAAAGTACAGATAGAAATGACATTCTTTAGGGTAAACCTTCAATTGCCTGAAGAGCAAATAGGGTCCAAATTGCTCTCCCGAGCCTCCCTTTGGTAGCGTAGAGTATGGGAAAGTGCCCAAGAATATACCGCTTAGCATGTTTAACGGTAGGGATACTATCCTCAGGCATGCTGGGGCTAAGTTGGGGTCAGTTGAGCATGCAGGCGTCCGGCCATGAGTCAAAGGAAGAGGCAGCTCTCCGTCAACTAGTGCCTTCCGAAGCAGTTCTGACGCTGTCCCTTCGTGACGCAATCCTGCAAGCGTTAGAACATAATATTGATATTCAAATCAGTCGGCATACCAAAGACGCCCAACTCACGGATATTATCTTTGAACAAGCCTTTTTCGACCCAACGATTCAACTGGGAGGGCGCTACGACCGAACGGTCGCTCCACTAAACCGTCCCATATTTGGATTTGGTGGAGTGACTATAGGAAACGAACCAGATAACTTCGACCAAAATGACACCCGCTTCAACTTAGGCTATACCCAACGATTACTCACCGGTGGGTCATACGACCTCACATTCGACACCGACCGCAACTCAGTAGCCGGCACAACCGGATTTCTCTTTAATCCCTCCTATGCTAGCAATCTCTCTTTTAATTTGACACAACCGCTTCTTCGCAACTTCGGACCTTCCATTAATAAGACTTCCATCATCCTTGCACGCAATGCTGCAGCCGTGGAGCACCTCTTCTTAACGCAACAGGTTCTTTCAGTCATTGCCCAAGTCGAGCAGACCTATTGGGAACTGGTCTTTGCCAGAGAAAATTTGAAAGTGGCACATGCCACGTTAAAGGCGGCAGAAGAACTCCTGGCGAGCAATCGCGAGAAAGTTAGGTCAGGAGTCATGGCTGAGGTGGAAGTTTTACAAGCCCAGGCAGGCGTAGCCAGTCGCATCGAACAAATTCTCATAGCCAAAAAATCCGTGGAAGATCAAGAAGATCAATTACGACGACTCCTCACCGAGTCGGAATGGTCTCTAAAACAAACCACGCCGCTTATCCCACTCGACCAACCCATTCAATATCGAGCAGAAATTAAATTACAGGCGATGATCGATCAAGCCCTTGAGCATCGACCCGACGTGTTGCAAGCAAAAAAACAGATCAATAGTGCTCAGGTCCAAACCCAGTTCGCTAAAAATCAATTATTACCAGACCTCTCCTTTCAAGGAGCACTGGGGTTGGCTGGCCTGGGCAATAATCCCGGCGATAGTTGGAATCGTCTCGGAAGCACCGATTTCTACAATATGGGTGGCGGACTGGTGTTGAATTATCCTTTAGGCAACCGAGCGGCAGAAAGCCGTCACCAACGACGAATACTAGAAACCCACCAACAACAGGCGTCTCTCCTGCGTGTTCGTCAGCAGGTTATTATCGACGTCAAAGAAGCCTTACGCCAGGTCGACACCAATTTCAAACGTATTCGTACCACCCAAACGTCTCGTCGGCTTTCGGAAAAGCAACTCAACTCGGAACAAGAGCGCTTACAATTAGGACTCAGTACCACCCGATTGGTACTAGAATTCCAACGGGATTTACAGGCTGCCCAGGGGCAAGAACTCCGTGCCATTCTCGACTATAATCAATCCCTTTCCCGCTTCCGCTTCGTCACCGCCTCGGCCCTCGACCATTACGACATGGAAGTCCATTAATTTCATTAGCCAGGGAGGGACAATTTAATATTAGTACCAGTAACTCCGGAAAATAATAATTTTCGAAAGAGAAGCATTGAGATGGGGCTACAAGAAAAGACCATAGCTTAGAAGACTCATAATTTGTATTAGAATTTCTTTGGGACATCGCAGCTCTAGTCGGTTAAGGTTTTCAGGTCCATGTTTTGACTGGGCTCAGAGAAAGAGAGGGGCACATTCGGAAACACCCTCTTAAAAATCTGATGGCAAATAGGCATAAACAGCGAATAGTTTCCTCCTCACCGTGAACGTATGACACGAAAAGCTGCACTCACTATTAGTCTTCTTTTTTTGGCTACCGGTATTGGATCCTATTTTTATCTTCCCTCTCTTTTTTCGAAGCCTTCTGAACAACCTCTTCCATCTACGGTTGAGGTAGTGCGCAGTTCAATTGAAACTCGAGTTTCGGAGACGGGAACGATTCAACCTTCAAAAACAATTGAAATTAAATCGCAATTTTCCGGAGAAGTGGCACAATTGTTCGTCTCCAATGGACAGCCCGTTAAAAAAGGGGAGTTATTGGCGATCATTCGCCAGGAATCTAGTCAAGCCCAACAAGTCGCGCAACTTCGAGCCGCCATTCAAGAAGAGCGACTCAATGTAACCACTGCCAGAAGGGAATGGGCCAGGTCCCAATCCCTATTTTCAAAAGGATTTATTGCTCAACAAGCCCTGGAAACCGCCGAGAATGAGTACCAACGCACATTGGTCAGATTAGAACTCGCCGAGCGTCAACTCTTGTTAGCTTTAGGTGGCAATAAAGAATTGTTTCAGCGGTATCAAGAAAATACTGCCCAGAGTACTCGGCCGGAAGAGTTTCAAGTGCTTTCCCCAACTGATGGGACCATCTTGGAAATTCTTGTGAACGCCGGCGAAATTATTACCTCGGGAACCGCAACGTTTGGGGGAGGGACCATATTGATGAAACTCGCTGACTTGTCCCATATGATCGTCCAAGCAAAAATCAATGAAGTCAATATTCCAAGGGTCACTGTAGGTCAAGACGTCGCCATTCGCTTGGACGCCCTTCCTGGACAACAATTCAAGGGACGGGTAGCTGCCATCGCGGCCCAAGGAGTGAAAGAAGAAAACATTGTGACCTATGATGTCACCATTGCAATTGCCGATTCGAACCCAGCTCTAAAACCGATGCTCACCGCCAATGTCGATATTATGACAAAACAATTGGATAACGTGCTCACCATTCCATTAGAAGTCCTGCAAGTAAAAAGTGGCGATGATATCGTGGAAGTCTTCACCGACGGAACCTCCAAAACTCGAAAGGTGCGAGTGGCATTTCGGACCGATACTCAAGCCGTCATCACCAAAGGCTTAGAGGAACACGACCGAGTAATCATTCCAACCTTTAAATCTGACATCCAAGATTGAATACGTCGCGATACAAACCCCAATGCTGATCACATTACAACACATCCACAAAGTTTATATCACGGGTGAAGTGGCCGTTCATGCACTTAACGATCTAAATATAGAAATCGAACAAGGTGAATTTGTTGCTATCATTGGACAATCGGGGAGCGGCAAAACCACACTGTTGGATATTCTCGGATGTCTCAGTCAACCAACCAGCGGAGACTATTGGCTTCAGGGCGCTCACATCAATCATTTGCCGGATTCTGAACTCACCGTGATTCGCAATCGACAGATTGGGTTTATTTTCCAGACCTTTCATCTTTTACCTCGGAAATCAGCTATAGAGAATGTTCAACTCCCGCTCATGTATGCCGGAGTCCCATACACCCGCCAGCAGGACCGCGCCCGTGAACTTTTGGTACGGGTGGGACTTCAAGACCGGCTCAACCATCACAGCAATCAACTTTCAGGTGGGCAGCAGCAACGGGTGGCTATTGCCCGTGCCTTAGCGAATCAACCGGCGCTTCTTTTGGCCGACGAACCAACAGGGAACTTAGATAGCCAATCAGGCCATGAAATTTTATCAATTTTCAATGAACTGCATCGCGATGGGCAAACCATTGTGATGATTACCCATGATCCTCTTATAGCCCAAAATGCCAACCGCCGCATCACACTTCTAGACGGACGGGTGTTGGCCGACGAGTCTCTCGTTTCCTCTTTACTTCCAGCTTCTCAAAACCACTGAGGCCTCTGATGTTGGGAGCTATCTTTCGCGATGCCCTTAAAAACTTGTCGAGCAATATGCTGCGTTCTGGGCTCACCATGCTTGGCGTGATCATCGGAGTTGCATCAGTTATCGCCATGATGGCCATCGTAGAGGGAGGGCAAGTGTGGCTAGTGAATTCCATAGAACGTTTGGGCACCAACTTATTATTCGTTTGGAAAAAACGTCTAACGGTGGAAGAACGCCGTCTGTACGCGGGGAGATGGACGAAGCTCAAATATGCCGATGCTTTGGCCATCAGAGAGAAGTTCCCTGAATTAACGGTCGCTCCAGTTGACTATTTCGATGGACAAATTAAGGCTGGAGATCGTGATTTTAGCGGAAGAATTACCGGAACATCTTCTGAATTCAGTGAAATAAGGAATTTTACTCCGGCAGTGGGACGATTCATTACAACAGAAGATCTGAAGGAGTGGCGACGGTCGGTGGTCTTAGGAAAAACCGTCGCTGAAATTCTATTTGGCACCGAATCTCCTATCGGCAAAGAGGTGAAGATCTTTCTGGGTATAAAAAAAAGAAAAACCAATAATTCAACAAAGGAAGAAAAAGAAGAAACCCAGCCAGTTAGCGAATACCGATTTGTGGTCATTGGCATCATGGAACCCAAAGGTGAAATCCACGGGAATAACTGGGATGAAATGATCTTCATTCCATCCACAACGATGATCCGATATTTCTTGGGAACGGACCGGATTGGTTCCTTGAACATTCATGTTCCGGATCGAAAACGAATGGATGAATTTAGTCACAAACTGCATCAATTTCTGGTTCAACGACATGACGGCGTCGATGATATCCATGTCCGAAATCAAGGAGAATTTTTAAATACCGTTGAGCAAACCCTCTGGACATTTCGGATCGTGTTGGGGGGAATCGCCATTGTCGCGTTGCTGGTGGGCGGCATTGGAATTATGAATATCATGCTCGTCACCGTCACGGAACGCACACGTGAAATTGGATTGCGGAAAGCGATCGGCGCCAGGCGCAAAGATATCTTACTCCAATTTTTAATTGAATCTACGACCATTAGCGTCATTGGCGGGTGTTTAGGCGTCATACTTGGAATCTTTGCCGCTTATGGATTTGGAAACATGGTGGCGCAATCCATGCCTGGGGGAGGCGATTGGGGAGCCGTAATTAAGCCCTTTGCTATAGTCGTGGCATTTCTCTTTGCGATCGCTGTGGGTATTGGATTTGGACTGTTTCCAGCCATGAAAGCCTCCAAGTTAGACGCTGCGGAGGCGCTTCGTTATCAATAGATGGAATCGATCCAAGACAAAATTAGATTTTCTCCATATGAAACTTTGTGATAAGTCATATTCTCAGTCGATCTCGCCCCATTGTAGCCTTCACATAGCCGATAAAAATATGCCCTCCGATGCACCAAATTGCACATCGACTTTACGAACGAATCCTCATACCGAATCGTTAGCAGGATTAACCATTTTTCCCATACTCGCTGGCGGTGCCTTCTACTTGCTCTCGGAAACCTACCAAGGGCATTACCTTTTCCAATTTGCACCACAGATCATCGCCTTCGGATGTTTCGGAGTTTGGGCCTATTCCAATGTGGACATCATTCCCAAACTGGGATTTCAGGCTGTAAAAATCCGTTCAGGCATAGCGGTGGGGTTTTTGATTGGTCTTGTACTAGGAGGCCTTAACACCACACTGATCCTCTATGGAGCCCCCGCTCTGGGCTTAGACATTGAATTCCTTGGGACTATCCCTCATGCGCATATTCCCCTCCCCGTCATGGTGCCTTGGTTCATTGGCTTCATTGCCATCACTGTAGAATTGATTTTTAGAGGGTTTTTGTTGGGAAGACTGCTTGTAATACTCTCTCGACAGGCCGATCCATTGAAGAGCTCAAATAGGACAGCCTCGATTGCAGCGCTGGGATTATCCAGTTTGGCTTTTGCGTTTGACCCCTTTATGGTCACAACGTTTCAGCATCTTCACTGGATTGCTGTTTGGGATGGCTTTATCTGGGGTTGGATGTGGTTGCGAACTCGGAACCTGTACATCCCCATAGCTGCCCATTTCACCGAAGTGATGATTGAATATCTCATCATCCGTGCGGCCTTGGCATGACCTCTTCTTTTTCCCCCCACCTTGTGAATGACCTCTTCGGGGATCCGGGTCTCTTTGTCGAAATTCGATGGAGCCGCAGGGTCCTCATGTTCGATTTGGGAGACACCACGCCGTTAAGCCCAACGTCTCTTCTTCGTGTTCAGGATATTTTTTTATCTCATACCCATATGGATCATTTTATCGGCTTCGATCGCCTGCTACGGGTGGCCCTTGGCAGAGGCAAGCAGATTCGTTTTTACGGGCCACCGGGGCTCATCGCTAACATCGACGGCAAGCTTAAAGGATATACCTGGAATTTGGTGGATGGTTACCCCTTGAGTTTAGTGGCACGGGAATTTCATTCCGACCGGATAGAGCATGCTGAGTTTCAGGCTACCAACGGGTTCATCTGCCAATACAAGGCTTCCATTGCAGCGGATCATTCCGAGGTGTTTTCAGTCCTGATCGAACCATCCCTTTCCGTCAAAGCCGTCGCCCTCGATCATCGCATTCCGTCCCTGGCCTTTGCACTGGAAGAACCGTTTCATATTAATATCAACAAGGTTCGTTTACATGAAGCCGGGCTGCCTGTAGGCTCTTGGCTCAAAGAAGTGAAACAACGGATATGGGAAGGAAAACCCGATTCTCATATCTTTGAGACAACGCTCTACTTTGAGCATCGCAAGGAAATCAGAAGGTTTCGGTTGGGAGACTTGAAAGAACGGTTTATCACAATTACCCCTGGGCAGAAAATCGCTTACGTGGTGGATTGTCGCTATGATAAGGTCAACGAACAAAAAATTCTTGATCTTTGTCTTCATTCCCGCACCATGTACTGCGAAGCCCCATTTTTAGATCATGATCATGAAAAGGCTGCGAATCGGTATCACCTCACGGCCAGACAAGCAGGCGATTTGGCAAGAAATGCACAGGCACAACAATTGGTGGTTTTTCACTTTTCTCCCCGCTACACCGGAAAAGGAGAGATCATCCAGCAAGAAGCACAGGAAGCTTTCCTCGCCACAAACCCAAAAAGACACCCACATATCGTATGAATGAAGGTCTAAAATATGTGGCTTATTTTTTTATAGGCGGCTTACTGGTCAGCGTATCCACCTATTTGGGGAGTCATAGCAGAGGGTTTCTAGCTGCATTAGCCAGCACCTTACCAGTCATTAGTGGCGTCACGTTTATCCTTATCTATATCAACGCCGGCGATTCCCCGACTATCTCCTTCGCAAAGAATTTGATTTGGCTCTCTCCACCATGGTTTGTCTATGTGGGAACCATGATTGTAGCAGTGCCGAAATTGGGATTTTGGCCGGCGTATGCCCTCGCTCTTACACTCTATGCCGCAGGCGTGGGCATCACCCGCCTTTTTATCCAGTAATCCTGAAGGGAACCAGGCTCATCACAACCATGAGCAAAAGGCTTCAAGCATGACGGATTTCATTAAACCCAGCATTCATGCCTTTTTGGTCTGCGATACTATTATTATTGATAGCATCACAGGCAAGAAAAGTATTATTGGAGCTTTTACCCACTTGTGGGCCAAAACCTTTCCCTGCCAACACCCACAGGTCGGCGTGTACTTCTCCCTCACCGACGCAGAAGGCAAATATGCCTTTGAGATTCAACTCGTATATCTTGACAAGGATCAAATAGTTGGGAAAGGTTCCTTGCCACCCATTGAAATTCAGAATCGGCTGGCCTCACACGACTTCGGCGTTAATATTCCCTATTTAGTCTTTCCAGGACCGGGGAAATATGAATTCCGTCTCTACGCCGATGGAAAATTTATTACCCAAAAAGACTTCTATGTCATCCAACAAGAAGCCCCACCAAACCAACAAGAGTCATAAAACAAACCCAAGGTGTTTTTATCAAACCCCTCCCCTTGCATTTTCTCAAATAACACCTTAATACTTAGACTGAAAGCTTATTATTGTATTGCCTAGCGGGGAGGTGCCTATGGCTAAAAAATTCACCTTGGGATTGGTATTGCTCATTGCTCTTTTGTCCGGATGTACTTCGACCGGAACTTTAGGAATCGTAGCGAAAAGTTCAGCAGATCCCGCCAAATTACTTCGATTAGCACAGGGATTCGAAGAACTCGGTCTAACCGAAGGTAAAGCTTGTCGTCACTTTGTTTTGGCCATCGTCCCGTTTGGAAATTCAGATATCGAAAAGGCCGTAAACGATGCCCTGGCAAAAACAGGAGGAGATGCCCTCCTCAATGTCACGACTTCAAGCAGCCTTTATGGGTTTATCCCATATTGGAATGTCTATTCCTTTACCTGCACATCAGTGAGAGGCACCGCCATTAAATTCAAATAGTTTATAGTCCACGCCATTTCAAAAAAACGGCGTGGAACCTTCTCCCTCCGCTCCACTAATTTTCTGCCATTCACATGTGTTTTTCCATTACCAACTATCCTAAATAACACTCTTTAATGCCTATTATCTGACAAAAAGTAGTGTTAACTTTCTATCGGGCGTAAAAACCTCCTTCAAATTCCTTCATCTTTCTTTTCCTCTTTCCGAAGAAACAGCATACTTCAACCCCAGTTTCCAACTGAGGAATCAAACACGAAAGGCCTTCTTGCTCTCCACCATCCATCGCAACCCCACACAGGGAGAATTTCATGCCCAAACACTATTATTCTCGCCACACACAAACAATCAGCATGATTCTTCTCCTCTTGTTATTCCTGCTGGTTCCTGGAATCGCGAACAGTCAGGTGGTGGGAAAAGGGTATAACAATAGCCTCATTTATAAGATTCAGTCCGATACCAACATCGTTTACATCTTAGGATCCATCCATGTTCTAGCCGAAGAATACTATCCACTCACCCGTTCCTTCTCTTATGCCTATTTCAACTCGCAAAAAGTGATTTTTGAAATTGATCCAGAAATTTTTTTCTCACCGGATACCGTCAAAAAAAGCCAAAAATATCACATGCTTCCAAAGGGCCAAACCCTGAAAACCCTTCTCACTCCCAATACCTATCAACTCCTTAAGAAAAAAACGACCCACTTGGGACTCGATCTAACCCAAATTAATAAGCTCAAACCCTGGGTCGTCTATTTAAATATGAGTGGTATGTTTGATTCTTCCATTGAGTTCCGTCCGGACTTAGGAATCGAACATTATTTCTATCGCAAGGCGAAAGATGCCGGAAAACCCACTGGCGGACTGGAAACGGTTCAAGATCAAATACAAGTCTTTGATACGCTCCCCATGAAGGTCCAAGAGGCGATGTTAAGGGAAACTTTAATCATGACGGACTCCAAAAAACGGGAACAAGCCTTTCTTCATATGGTGAAATCGTGGCACCAGGGTCGATTGGAAGGCTTGGAGGAATTAGTGGAGACGATGAAAACCTATCCCCTTTTCTATAAGAAACTGCTCGTTGAGCGAAACAATAATTGGGTGCCACAAATCGAAAAGTTTCTTACCGAAGACAAAAATGTTCTTGTTATTGTCGGCGCCGCCCACCTAGCTGGTAAAGACGGCTTGCTGACTTTACTGCAAAACAAAGGCTATGAGCTTGAGCGCATGTCGTATGTCATGCCCTAAGGACCAGAAGAGCAAGCTGATCATTCACTATATAAGAGCCTCATCAACTCCTCTCTGTGCTATCCAATCAATCGCCTTAGGCCAACACAACTTTACCCAACGTCCGACCTTTCCCCTTAAGGATGTAATGACCAAACGCTTGCGTTTAGTCATCGCTTGAACAATGATATCGGCACATGCCTCGGCGCTTAAAAAAGAGTCGTATTTAGGAAGATGCAAGCACAGCCGGCGGCCATCAGCGCCCACACTCCTTTCAAAAATTTCCGTTTTCACAAAATCCGGCGCCACAATGGTGACGTGCACCCCAGTATGCGCTAGCTCTATGCGTAACGCTTCGAAAAACCCATTCATTGCATGTTTACTCGCACAATAAATAGCGTGTGAGGGTATACCATTAAAACTGGTAACACTCGATATAGCCACAACCTGCCCTCGTGCCTCCTTTAAGTATGGCAAGGCAAATTTAGTGCAATACACACTACCCATAAAATTCACATCCATGAGTTGGCGAAACTGAGACACATCTTCCACATCCTCGACGGTTGCCCACATGGACATACCGGCATTATTGACCAAGACGTCAATGCGGGAAAATTTTTCTCGGGCCCGTTGAATCAATTCCGAACAGCCATATGGGTCAGTGACGTCCGTTGGCACCACAAGGGTCGACGCACCCAAGCATTCACAAGCATGCGCGACATTTTCCAATTGGGCACCATCCCTGGCCGCTAACACCAACTTAGGTGATTGAGGAGACAAAGCGATGGCCAATGCTTTTCCGATACCTGCAGAAGCCCCTGTAATAATGATGACCTTTTGTTCCCATTGATGTGTCATAGTTCTTCCTTCATTCTTTTAATTACCCCAATGTACTGTTACACTCATCGTGGAAGAGTAGCATGCGGCTGAGAGTCTTCAAAACGCCAATACCCGAACCACTCTTTCCCACTGACAAAACACATCTCATGACACGCCTTGTTCAATGAATACGTGACGTTCATGAATAAAATCCCGGATAAATGCCATCCATTACGCATTGACCTTCCCCAGTGGCTTGACGACTTCCTTCACCAACAACCTCAAACATTTCCTACTTCAGAATCACGCATGCAACTAGTCACGGCATTATCCCAACGCAACATTAAAGAAGGTACTGGCGGGCCATTCGGAGCAGGGATATTTCGAACTGACACCTGGCAACTTGTGGCTCCTGGAATCAATCTCGTCCTCTCTACTCCAAGCTCGCTCGCGCATGCCGAAATAGTCGCTATTATGATGGCCCAACAAACACTTGGATCTCATGATTTAGGAGAAGCGGGCCTTTCATCTCATGAACTTGTCACCAGCTGTGAACCATGTACGATGTGTCTGGGTGCGATTTGCTGGTCTGGAGTACGAAATCTCCTTTGTGGCGCGCGAGGTAGCGATGCCGAAGCTTTGGGATTCGATGAAGGACCCAAACCCAACAACTGGGTCAAGGCTCTCGAACAACGTGGGATTTCCGTGACAGTTGATATCCGACGCCACGAAGCTGCTCAAGTCTTGCAACAGTATGTCGATCAAGGTGGAATAGTCTATAACGGCAGACAAGGAGTGAAAGAACCCACTCGATAAGGAGATTCTCACATGCCATCATCTTCAAAAGGCCGAACCAACAAGCCCCTGAAACCCATCACTCTCGCCATTGATATTGGAGGATCTGGGATTAAAGGGATTCTTCTCCATCCCACAGGACGGGCAATTGGAGAGCGCGTCAGAAAGGCGACCCCACAACCATCAACCCCTAAAGCCGTCATTGAGACCATTTCAGAACTTGCGAAAGGCATTGGGGGATTTGATCGGGTGTCGGTCGGCTTTCCTGGTGTGATTCAACAAGGACGCGTCAAAACCGCTCCGAATCTCGACCAGGCATGGCCAGGAATTCATCTTGTAGACGAACTCACCCGTCAGTTCAAAAAACCCGTGCGCGCAGCTAATGATGCGGACGTGCAAGGGTTCGGGGCCATCAGAGGAATAGGTGTTGAATTGGTCATTACCCTTGGGACAGGATTTGGGACGGCCATGTTCATCAATGGAGCTCTCGTGCCGAATTTGGAAATTGCCCACCATCCATTTCGAAAAGGGAAGACCTATGAGGAGGAATTAGGGGCGGCGGCCCTCAAAAAGACTGGGAAAAAGAAATGGAATCAGCGTCTCGCTCAAGCCATAGATACCTTAGACCGCGTCATCAATTATGACCGCCTCTATCTCGGCGGTGGCAACGGGAAAAAAGTCACGATCGATTTGCCCTCCAATGTGACAATTGTCTCAAACGTTGCCGGACTGCTTGGTGGCATCGCACTCTGGGCTGACAAGAAGCCTGAAACCCCCTCTCGCAATCAATCCAAGAAAAACACGACATCTCGAAAAATAAAACCTCAGTAACGAATCCAAGACTACTATCGCCATTAGACTCTTAACACCTTGCATTCCCCTACAAGGATTTGGACAATCTCACATATTTTTGACTGCTTGCTTTTTTCTGATTCGAAACGAACCCCACTGACCTTATGACACCCTACGGATTACCACAACTCCTTTGGGTTGGCTTTGGAGGATTCTTGGGTTCCATCGCTCGTTTTATGATGGCGGGAGCATGTAATCGATTAAGTCCGGCCTTAGGCTTCCCTATCGGAACGTTAACTATAAACATTTTAGGATGTTTCCTGATCGGGCTTATTCATGGATTAGCCGAAACTCGATCCCTGTTTGGCCCTGATACTCGCATCTTTCTCTTTATCGGAGTACTCGGAGGCTTTACCACCTACTCCACCTTTGGGTTCGAATCCCTTGCTCTCCTCAAAGACGGCGCCATCCTCAAAGCCTCCGCGAATATCATCCTCCACGTTTTCCTCGGCCTCACTGCCGTCTGGCTAGGCGACACTCTCGGGCGGTTATAGACGGTTCCCATCACTGCCTTCCTGTCATGTTTCTAATTCCGTCATTCCTGCGGCTCCTGGCAGGAATCTTTCCTGAATTTCCTCGTAAACACCGTACACACCACGGGGAGTAATCACATCGCATTTAAGTGAAAAACGGACTCGACAACGACCTTCAATTCCTTGATACTGTCTCCCCAAAAAAGTCGATTGTTCGCTATTCGTTTTCCTAATCACACCCATGCCGTCAAAAAAGAAATCCATTTCCAAATCATCATCTCCCCATCCCGAGCTTATTATTGAAGGGGCGCGACAGAATAATCTCAAAAATATCTCCCTTCGCATTCCGCACAACGCCGTCACTGTCATCACCGGGGTTTCAGGCTCGGGGAAATCGTCCTTAGCTTTTGACACCCTATTCGCCGAAGGCCAGTGGCGCTATGTGGAATCGTTGTCCTCCTATACCCGCATGTTTCTAGACCGCGTGAAACGACCTGATGTGGATCAACTCACCAATATCCGCCCCTCCATCGCTTTAGAACAAAAAAACCCGATTCGAACTTCGCGTTCAACCGTTGGCACAACGAGTGAACTCTCAGATTACCTCCGCTTGCTCTTCGCCAAAATCGGACGCCTGGACTGTCCAGACTGCAAACTGGAGGCAGTTGCCCATCATCCAACCTCGGTCGCCCTTGAATTGTTGGAACAGTTTCCCAAGCAACGCGCGTTGATCTGTTATCCCAAACCGACTCCCCATCTCGATGCTTTGGATTCGATGAAAACGTCCCTTCTCAAACAGGGCTTCATTCGTGTGGTCATTAACCATCAACTCATCAACCTCAACACAGACACCTTGCCCTCACCGTTGCCAGCAGAACTGGCGGTGGTTGTTGACCGCCTGACATTGGGACCGGAGTCCCGGAGTCGGTTAGTCGAAGCCTTAGAGACCGCGTTTCGAGAAAGTGAAGGACACGCCATCGTCATTATTGGGAATAACCAAACTTTGGGCTTCAGTGCGAACTTGTCCTGTCCCGGATGCAACCGGACGTTTCCAAAACCACGACCGGTCTCCTTTTCGTTCAATCACCCCTTGGGGGCATGTCCTGAATGCAAAGGATTCGGCAATATTTTGCGGTATGACGAACGCCTCTTGATACCCGACCCAGAAAAATCGCTCCTCGACGGCCTTGTCGAACCCTGGACTAAGCCCTCTAATCGGTGGTGGCACAAAGAAATGCTCAAAACCTTCAAGAAAAAAGGCCTGGATGAAACCAAGCCTTACCGCCAATTCACCGAGGCCGAGCGAAACCTGATTTGGAAAGGCGAAGGAAAGACTGAGGGGATCGATGATTTTTTTGAGTACTTAGAAGGAAAGCGCTATAAGATGCATGTCCGCGTCTTTCTTAGTCGCTATCGTAGTCCGTTTCCCTGTCCCACTTGTCAAGGAACTCGTTTACGCCCGGAATCCCTTATGGTGAAAATTCAGCAACGCCATATTCATGAAGTCAGCGATTGGCCGCTTTCAAATTTAAAAACATGGTTGGAAACTTTACCGCTCCAAACATTCGAAGATGCGGTCGCAAAAGATCTATTGAAGGCCTTGCAATCGAAACTCTCTTTCCTTCTGCGAGTGGGCCTGGACTACCTCACATTGAACCGGGAAATGCGGACCTTATCGGGAGGCGAGGCCCAACGCATTCATTTAGCCACCCAATTAGGCAGTCAGTTGGTGGGCACGCAATATGTATTAGACGAACCAACCATCGGCCTCCATCCACGAGACACCCAGGCCATGGGCACAATTCTTGGCGAACTGGCTCAGCGGGGAAATACCGTCATTGTGGTAGAGCATGATTCACAGATCATTCAACAGGCAGATTACATCGTCGAGATGGGACCTCATTCAGGGGATCAAGGGGGGCAAGTGGTCTGCGCCGCTCCCTATCACACTTTCCTCAAGGATTCTCAAGCCCTCACCGCACAGTATTTTCGGGGGGAACGTTCGATTATTCTGCCCACCATAAGGCGAAGGGGAAACGGAAGGACCCTGCAATTTTCTGGAGTGGGAGAACAAAATCTCAAAAATCTTACCGTAAACATTCCACTGGGCACGTTGATCTGCGTCACAGGGCCTTCCGGCTCAGGGAAAAGCACATTGGTAGAAACGACCATCTATGCGGCCCTCGCTCGATTTTTTCAAGTGGGCTCTCCTCCCCAACCTAACCTGGAAGGGATGTTCGGGCCCGAATATCTCCGCACCGTCTGCCTCATCGACCAGGAACCCATCGGCAAAACCCCGCGTTCGAATCCCATCACGTACCTGAAAGTGTATGATGAAATCCGGGCCTTATTCGCCCAATCGCCGGAAGCCCGCGCACACCGACTCACTCCCGCGCATTTTTCGTTTAATACCGGGAAAGGCCGATGCGCTCGTTGCCAGGGCAATGGCTATGAAAAACTGGAAATGTATTTTCTCGCCGATCTCTACGTGCCCTGCGCAGAATGTGAAGGCAAACGATTCAAAGACAAAATTCTTCAAGTCCGGGTAAAAGACCATTCCATTCATGACATACTCAACCTCACCGTCGATCAAGCAACGAGCTTTTTCTCCACCTCCTGTCCCAAAGCCCTCAAAGGGTTGCACGTGCTTCAACAGCTCGGACTTGGCTATCTCACTCTGGGGCAACCGGCCACGACCCTTTCCGGAGGAGAAACGCAACGACTCAAGATCGCCAGAGAATTGACCAACACCCCCAAACGATCAGCCGTCTACGCTGACAAGGGCGCCCTCTACATACTGGACGAACCCACGCGGGGATTGCACCTAGAAGACATTACCCGCCTGTTATCGGTTTTGAATCAACTGGTGTCGGAAGGTAATACCGTCCTAGTAGTCGAACATCATCTGGACGTCATCAAATGCGCGGATTGGGTGATCGATCTCGGTCCCGGCGGTGGCGAATCCGGCGGCCACATTGTCGCCCAAGGCTCGCCAGAAGAGATCGCTAATAATCCAGAGTCCCTCACAGGACAATATCTGAAATCCTTTTTTAATTAATCCCATTTTCATGGTATCCCGAAACAAAAAGATCCAGAAAAAGATTGTTCCACCATTCAAGTAAAGCTCGGACTTCTCAGGTGTCATACCCCATACATCATCATTGACTGAAGCAGAAAAGTAGGACTAAACTATAATTGGTAGTACTTTTTTCAGGAGGTGTTTTATGCTGGATTCAGTGATCACGCGCAAAGGACAAGTCACGATTCCTAAGCCCATTCGTGACCAATTAGGGCTAGAAGAAGGTGAAAAAGTCATGTTCATCCGCAGAGGAGACGAAGTCCTGCTGAAAGTCCTGCGGGGAACGGTGCTAGACTTAAAAGGCTCGGTTAACCCGTCCTCCCGTCCAGAAAACTTCTCAAGAATCCGCCAGACTGTCAAAAAACGCGTAGGACAAAAAGCTGGAAATCGTGAATAAGATATTTGTCGATACGAATGTCTTTTTACGATTCCTGACGAACGACGATCCAGCAAAAGCCAAACGAGTGGAAAGACTTTTTCAGCAGGCCATCCAGGGAAAAATCCAACTCGTCACCAGCTTACTGGTGGTGTCCGAAATTGTGTGGACCTTGGAATCTTTTTATCATCTTGGAAAGACGGATATTGTCACCAAGGTAGAAACTATTCTCAACACACCAAACCTCTTTTGTCCACAAACTGAGATGATTATCAGGGCACTAGATCTCTATGTTCAAGAAAACATCGATTTCATCGACGCCATCCATGCCCATGAGCTGCAGGCACAAGAAATCTCACAGATCGCCACCTATGACCACAAACATTTCAAACGAGTCCCCTGGCTCGAAATTTATCCGATTTAGTTAAAACTTCATCTAAATAATGCTTTAGAAAACACAGGAAATTTTCAAAGATTCGATTGAATGCCTGATTTTCCTTAAGTAAGTGATCAAATGAACATCTCCTAGATTAATTCGAGTCTGACCCCAAAAAGCGGATTGTGCCATCGACCTGGGCTCCGGCGAGGACCAAGCAGGAGTTGCTTCCATCTGTGCACAAAATTGTGGAATATTAATGGCACTAACTTCCAAAGAAAGTAAATAACCAAGACACTGAGGCCCCAATAACAGCTCCAACAAACATCAGCAAGATTTTTTCTGCATTTCGTTTAAAAAAGCCTCCTTCAGAGCTATACACAAGTCTTAAACCCAACAAACATCTTCGATAAAGCAACGCTACACCGAAAAGGATAAGAGGCGCCCCAAGTGTAACGTGGACAACCAAATCAGGCATTGATTCTAGTATTCTATTTAAGAAAGGCAAAACCACCATTCCAAAGATCATTAGAAGAACAATCCAGAGCCATGGATCAAGCAATTTAAAAATCCACTGGCTCTTACTACAAAGCAATTCTTTAACCTCATAAAACGGTGTATTTTGGCTTCCCCATAGCCTCACACAGTTCCCTTCAAATGTAGCACCAATCTTTCGATAAAATTCATTATTGTCCACTGCTTCAATTATTAATCTGGCTGGCTTTACCCCATTACTTTTTATGAATTCCTCTAACGAATCGAACTCAAAGTGGTTATCGGATAGTTTCACAGAACCAAAGTCTCGAAGAAAAATATGAATAATAGTCTCCACATCATTCCGAGTGAGGCGTAATCCTTCAATGGTTTCATACAGTGAGTTAGGTGGGGGTAACTTTTTCATTAATTATCCATAATTTGAAATCACCACAGACCCACCATTTGAAAAGGATCAGCCGCACCCTCGCCGTTAAGGAAACAGTCTGGACTAGAAAGGATTGTTGAAAAACCCCCGAAATAAGTCAAGATTTTTAAGCGGAATACTCTTTCAACTCAATCATACAGCCTAGCTGGACCGCTTTTCGAAAGTACTGCGTGTCGGCTGTGATAAAGAGGGAATCGGAATATTGTAAAGCGACCGCATGGTATAAGGTATCAAAGGGATGCCGGTTGAAATCCACCGAAAGCCGACAAGCCTGTTCATACACTTCCCATTCGAGGGTGACCAGAGTTCTAACCCAATAGAGCCTGTTATTCAGCATTCAGATTTTTAAAGATCTTGTGTGCCAACGGTTCTTTGACTTCATTATGACGAAGAATGGCCTCCATCATCCGGGTTTTGGGATTAATCCAAAGGGTATGGGAGCCTCCCTCTCGTTTTAAGAAACAACCCGCCATTCGAAGCCTGCGCTCCAATTCCCGAGGCTTCATCCAATGTGCACCGTTTCCTGAATAGCATCTTCAGGAAGGCTTCGAAGAATATCAGCTCGCCGATCTTCCAGGATGAGCTCAATGGCTTGGCGAAAACTTTCCTTGGTTTCCTCGATCGTTTCCCCTTGGCCGTTGGCCCCGAAAATTTTTGGGCAAATCGCCCAATACCCACCTTCAGGCGCTGGGGCAATAATTGCGGTGAATTCTCCTTTCATAGCAGACCCTTTCTTTGTGCAAATGTGACCATATTTCAAACGGTAAAATTGGGCCCTACAGTCTCAGTAATTCTGCCACCAGCATATCAAGTGTTTTCTACACGAATACAGCAGTTATCCGAAGAAGCAGGCATACTTATCCTCTTTGACTATCGCGAGAAAGTCCGCGACCGTCCGAACGTGCGGAGCCGGTTCATATCCATGCCATTTCAAGTCAGCTCGTTTCCAGAAGATTTTCCATACATCCTGGGTTCTGACGTACGTCGCTTTGGCAAACGGAAACTCGCGAATGACGGCGGGATTGTCCCATTGCGGGCGAATTTCAAAGAGTTCAATACTTTGCCCAATCAGACGAAAACCGAAATCGAGTTGGGGCCTGATATGTGGAGGCGGCCGAAGTGTTTCAACAAAGGCACCTACCGTATTCTCGATTCTTTTGTGCTCAAGATCATTGAAGCCCATCCATTGTGCCTCCCGTCAAATCCTTCATTCATCTACCGGCCAGTCACTATCCTCCACAACACCTTCCCCTTCGTCATTTGATACAGAAAGCAGCTAAGACCTTACGTACCTTGATCGGATACAGCCTCCAACACATCAGAAAAAACTGGAGCATTCGAGGATGGTCCAGAGGAATTCGATGTCTACCCAGGAGATCCCTCAAGAGCGGTGTTATAAACCTTGAGACCGAGATCATCAAAGAGGACAAACCGGACATGTTTCACCGAAGACAACTGCGGAATTTCTTCTAGTACTGTCTTCACGGACACCTGCGTGGCAGCTTCCAACGGATATCCAAAGATGCCCGTGGAGATGGCAGGAAAGGCAATAGATCGGATGCTATGCTGATCAGCCAGGTGTAGCGCATTCCGGTAACAGGCTGCCAAGAGTTCGGCCTCGGGTCGGTCTTGTCCATAAACTAGTCCCAGGCAATGGATGACCCACCGGTTGGGCAATCGATACCCACTGGTGATGACCGCTTGCCCCGGACGGATGGGAGCCAGGGTTCGCCCTTCTGCTTCAAGCCCCGGTCCCGCAGCTCGATGGATGGCTCCAGCAACCCCTCCGCCGCTACGCATCTCGGCGTTGGCTGCGTTGACGATAGCCTCCATATCGGGCTGATTCGCAATATTCCCCCGACAACATTCGATCGTGAAATCGTTAACAATTCGTTTGGCGATAAGACCACCTCTCCTTTGACTTACTCTCCCTGATCAACCTATGAACAACCCGCAATCCCTCAATCTTTGATAGAAACCATCTCCGTCACGAGAAAAGAATCAGGAAGTTCATGATGTACATTCGAACCAACACCACCTTCCAGAATAGGCAAGTGAGTATATTTTGGATCATATGGGCAGGCATTGACCAGAGTGCCGGCACCCCACAGACTATTAAATCCTTTTCTTGATGCGAGGATCCGGACTTATTTGGTATCTTTTCCTTTCTTGAATGAGACAAAGGAAATCCCCCTCACCCCCTTTTCTAAGAGGATCGGTCAATAGGCAATAGAAGGGAAAGGCCAACTATGTCGGACTTTGAAAAACTAGGAACGTTTTATCTTGGGCGACCCTATGACTTGAAGAATAAATCTGCCAAACCCGGTTTACTCTTATACGATTCCAAAGACTTGGTGACTCATGCCGTTTGTGTGGGCATGACCGGCAGTGGCAAAACCGGTCTCTGCATTGGCCTGTTGGAAGAAGCGGCCATCGATAATATTCCGGCTATTATCATCGATCCCAAGGGCGATATTGCCAATCTCTTGCTGACATTTCCCGAACTGCGCGGGAGTGACTTCCTGCCCTGGATTAATACTGATGACGCCAAGAAAAAAGAACTCACCCCCGAAGCGTTTGCGGAGAAAGAAGCCGCCAAGTGGAAAGCCGGGCTAGAGTCTTGGGGCCAAGACGGGGCCAGAATCTCCCGGCTTCGAGAAGCAGCAGACTTTTTGGTCTATACCCCTGGAAGCACTGCGGGTTTGCCGGTCTCCATCCTGCAATCCTTTTCCGTGCCTTCTCCCAAAATCCTGGAAGACACAGAACTCCTCGGGGAGCGCGTGAGCACGACAGCCACAAGCTTGCTCAATCTAATTGGCGTGGATGCCGATCCCTTGCAAAGCCCGGAACACATTTTGTTGGCCAACATTTTGAAGGCCTCCTGGGAGGCCGGACAAGATTTAACACTTTCTTCTTTGATTCAATCCATTCAATCTCCGCCATTTTCAAAATTAGGCGTGATGGACTTGGAGTCGGTCTTTTCTTCAAAAGATCGCTTCGCACTGGCCATGCAGTTTAACAATCTACTTGGTGCGCCAGGATTTTCAGCCTGGCTGGAAGGCCAGCCTTTAGATATCAATCAAATATTATATTCCCCCAGCGGCAAACCCCGCATGGCTATTTTCTCCATCGCGCATTTGAATGAGACGGAACGGATGTTTTTTGTGAGTCTGCTTCTCACGCAGATGGTGGGCTGGATGCGGACGCAATCGGGTACCACCAGCCTCCGTGCACTCCTCTATATGGACGAAGTCTTTGGCTTCTTCCCGCCCATTAAGAACCCACCCTCCAAAGCCCCAATGCTCACCATGCTGAAACAAGCACGGGCCTTTGGCCTGGGGGTCGTGCTGGCAACACAAAATCCTGTTGACCTGGATTATAAAGGATTGGGTAATACCGGCACCTGGTTTATTGGACGACTTCAGACCGAGCGGGACATGGCCCGTGTGTTAGATGGATTAGAAGGCGCGGCTGCAAGTAGTGATGGAACGTTTAATCGCCAGAAAATGGAGCAGATTATTTCAGGGCTTGGCAACCGCGTGTTCCTCATGAACAACGTGCATGACGACGGACCGGAAATATTCGAAACTCGATGGGTTTTATCTTATTTACGAGGACCATTGACGCGAACACAGATCAAGACGTTGATGGACCCGATAAAATCTGTGTCTCAAACCAAGTCCTCATCCTCTAGTCATGCCGACTCTTCATCTCACGTCTCAGCTAGTCCACCATCAGGAAGTGTTACCCATCCACCAGTCCTATCTCCGGACATTTCTCAATATTTTGTGCCAGTCCGAATATCACAACCTGCCAATTCAAACCTGATATATGAACCGCGGCTCGTCGCCTCGGCGAACGTCCACTTTCTCGATGGACGGAAAAAAATTGATGAGTCTCGTGATCTTACCGTTTTTGCCCCCTTAGCCGATGACACCGACCCGGTTGACTGGGATGATGTGACGACCACCGACTTGGTTCCTAACGATTTGGAATCGACCGCTGAAAAAAACGGAACCTTTGCCGAACTACCTGCGCCGGCCAGCCAGGCCAAAAATTATAAGAAATGGGAAAAAGATTTTGTCACCTGGGTGTATCGAAACCATACCCTCGAGATATGGAGCAACCCGGCCTTGAAAATCACTTCCGCGCCGGGCGAGTCCGAACGCGACTTTCGTCTCCGTGTACAACAACTCTCCCGAGAAATCCGTGACGCGGAAACAGAAACCTTGCGAAAAAAATATGCTGCAAAAATGGCGACACTTGAAGACCGCATTCGTCGAGCGGAACAGGCTGTGGCGCGTGAAGAGGAGCAAGCAAAACAACAAAAGCTTCAAACCGTGATTTCGTTAGGTGCCACGGTTCTTTCGGCTTTTCTGGGGAGAAAAACCGTCAGTCGATCCTCCATGAGTAAGGCCACTTCCACCATCCGAGGTATGAGTCGAACTCTGAAAGAAAACCAAGATATTGAACGGGCAGGAGAGAATGTCGAAGCCCTCAAGCAGCAATTGGCTGACCTTGAGAAGGAATTTACTCGGGAAACCGAGAGCCTTGCCACTCAGTTACAGACACAGGCCGAGACATTGGAAACGATAAAGATCCGCCCTAAAAAATCCAACATCACGGTGGCGCTGGTTGGGTTAGGATGGGTTCCATATTGGCAAGATGTGCAGGGTCGCCAAACCCCTGCCTGGGGATAAGCCCAATATGGGAGAGACTCATTGATTCGTTATACCCGCGCAGGCAGACATTCACCCCAACTTACAAGTACAGATTCCCGATGAAAAATGTCGGGAATGACGGAGATGATCAATTCCAATTTCTCCTCTTCTTGGGGGAAAGCCTTTACGAGAACGACCAATCTACTGTTCTTTGAAATAGAGAATCCTGAAAAAAAGACGAGGCTTTTCCTCTAAATACTTTCCTTTCAATGCGCCGATCTCATATCCTTATAGTATCGCTTTGTCGATTCATCGAATCACGGCCTACGACCCCCTCATTACATCTACTGGTTATAACATTTCCCTTTTCACTGTTTACCTTCATTATTATTATATCGGAGGCAATCTCATGGAACTCATTCAACAACTTGTTAGTTCACTAGGCGTTAATGAAAACCAGGCAAAAGGCGGAGCGGGTCTTTTGTTTAATCTGGCCAAAGAAAAATTGGGCGCCGGTGATTTTCAACAGATCGCCGATAAGATTCCCGGCATCAGTAACCTCCTCGGAGCTGCACCTGAACCCTCCACTGCTGCTTCAGCCGGAGGCGGGTTAATGGACGCCCTCGGCGGGGCCGCCGCAGCATTGGGAGCAGGTGGATTGGGAGATAAAATGGAGGGATTGGGCAATCTCGCTAATTTAGCCAGTGGGTTTTCACAATTAGGCCTAAGTTCCGATATGATCGGAAAATTTGTTCCGATCGTGTTGTCCTTCGTTCAAAATCAAGGCGGCGATTCTGTGAAAGGCCTTTTGGAAAAGGCCCTGAATCCATCAGCCTAAACTATGAACTTCGATGCTCCTCCTTTATAAACTTTTTCCAATCAAACATGATAAAGGACGTTTAGGAATGGATGCCCTGCTTAATCGACAACTGAACCGCAACCTCAATTCTCAATGTTTCATAGGACTTCTCATGTTGACAGCTCTATCCATTTTCGGCTGCCAAACTGCCTATTATGCTGGCATGGAGAAATTAGGCTACCACAAACGCGATTTGATGGTGAGTGATGTGGAGAAAGCCCGTAACGCTCAACAGGAAGCCAAAGAACAATTCAAATCTGCGCTCGACCGGTTTACCACCGTCTTGAATATTCAAGGAGGGGAGCTGCAGGAAAAATACGATACGTTAAACGCGGAATATGAACGGAGTGAGGCTAAGGCCCAAGCCGTCCAAAATCGCATTGCTTCCGTTGAAGATGTGTCTGAAGCACTCTTTGCCGAATGGGAAGCGGAATTGAAAGAATATTCTAGCGCCACTTTACGCAAAAGTAGTCAAGCGAAACTCACGCAGACAAAAAACCAATACGCCAAACTGATTAAAGCCATGAAACGGGCGGAGAGTAAAATGCCCCCGGTTTTAGCCAAGTTCAAAGATCAAGTCTTGTTTCTAAAACATAATCTCAATGCACAAGCGATTGCATCACTCAAAAGCGAACTCGGATCCGTCGAAAGCAATATCAATATTCTGATTAAAGAAATGGAAACGTCAATAAAACAAGCCGATCACTTTATTGCCTCCATGAATAAAGAACAGGCCTAATTCCTACATTCCAACCGCGAGGGGAAGGGCTATGGGCGTTCTTTCTTGGATCGTATTCAACCTCATTGTGATCCCGGAATGATCTCCAGACATGGGTAAAGAAGAACGCCATGTGCAATCAAATGTTTTTACCACTCAACAAAGCGCATTGAGCGTTTTGTGAAAACCCGCTAATAATTGCCGCATTTGCTTCTTATCCTGATGATTTCTCCGATTCTAGGGCCTCCCCTCGAAACAAGCATTAAAAAATACCCTGCCCCCCTAAAAACAAAGGCAAAAGGCGGTACTTAATCCATCCTTATCAACATAAGTAATAGAGAACTGTGGATAAACTTTTTTAAAAAGCCAATTGCTCTTTTACAAGATTTCTCCAGGAACAAATCCAAAAAGAAAAGTCAACAAAAAATTCGTTTTCTACCTTTACGACCACGCCAAAATTTTTACACCACAAAATATTGGGACCGAAATATTTTTTCACACAATGCCTCATTTATAGGCAATCAGCTCATTTCTCGTTCAATCCTTGTGATAATGTCCTAATCAGATTACCCACCACCATGTTATCCACAAAATTTGGGGACTACCATTTTGACAAGTGGCCTATATTTTGCCCACAAGCAGAAACTAGGATTTTTGAGAAAATACTGGTGAGAATTTAGGGTTTTGGGGGTGGAACCGTGTGAGAACAAACAGACTCATCACTAAAAGCGCTATCATAATTTAAAATTTTGACGTACAAATATTTCCTTACCAAAAAACAATCCCAGAGTACTCTCTTTTCCCAAAAATACACCGCCATTCATTACATGATCTGATTGCCTGTTTTAGACAATTTTTTATCAAGAATCTTTATCCCTCATGATGTCAAGAATACGCACAACAGAAGAAGATTGAGATTTCTGAAGTTCAATTTTTTCGCTCCCTTTCATTGATAGTTGCTCTTTTCTCTTTTTCTTGGTACAAGTCTGCTATTCGCTCTGCATTTTTCCCTTCTCCCATTCTTTCCAATTAACCATTCATTCGGAGGTCCTTATGTCTCAACCCGGACATGAAAATTGGTCCAGGCGAACATTTCTCAAAGCCTCAATGGTAGGAATGGCCTTATTCGGTAGTCGCCTGATTCTTCCTGATGAAGTTGTTGCCCGGCCTATTCGTTCAAGACGTCTGCGTCTTTTCAATCGGAACACGAAAGAACGAATATCCGTCCGATACCACAAGCCATCCGGGCGGTATGATCAAGCCGCCTTACAAGACATTAATTATGTGCTTCGATGTCACCATTCCAACCAAGTGTGTAAGATAGATGTCCAATTATTGGATTACTTACATCAGATTGTGAGCATGGTCGGACCTGGCAAGGAAGTCCATATTTTCTCAGGCTATCGATCTCCCTCTTATAATAATTGGCTCGTTCGCACAGGCAAAGGAGCCGCTCCCAAGAGTTTGCATACCACGGGACAGGCCCTCGACATCAGTATTCCTGGAGTGCGCCTCACCCATGTATGGCGCGCGGCCGCGAAGCTTCAGTTTGGAGGCGTCGGGAATTACCGACGACGCGGGTTCATTCATATTGATACCGGTCCCCTTCGCTATTGGTAATAGAGACTCCAACCACGTTCTTTTCCACCAATTCCTTATTCCTTGACCATATGTATAGTCCGCTGAGGGAATGGGATGTTCAGATTTTCCTGATCAAAACGTTGCTTGAGGGTTTTGGTGAGATCAAACTTTAACGGCCAATAATCCCCAGCTTGGCACCAGGCGCGGATGGTTAGATCCACAGAGCTTTCCCCTAAATTCCCGACGACTGCCATCGGAGCAGGATCTGCCAGCACTCTGGGATCCTCTTTCAGAACCTGTTGAACGACAGACTGCGCTTTTTCAATATCATCGGCATAATCGATACCTAGAACCAGATCTACACGTCGCGTGGCATGGTAGCTATAGTTTTTTACTATACTTCCCCACACCTGACTATTCGGCACAAGAATTTGCACATTATCGGGTGTCGCCAGCTCAGTCACAAACAAGGTAATGGATTTGACTGAGCCGGAAATACCGGCTGTTTCAACAAAATCTCCTGCCTTAAAGGGGCGGAAAAAAAGCAGCATGACCCCGGCAGCTACATTACTTAACGTCCCTTGCAGAGCAAGTCCAATAGCCAAACTGGCTGCCCCTAATACAGCGATTAAACTGGTGGTTTCGATTCCGAATTGACTAAGAACAGCCAAAACGGTCGCAATTAATACAACATATCTCGCCAGATTAGAGAGAAATCCGATCAATGTCTCATCTGCCTTGTCCGTCTTTCGAAGCCACACGGCTACCTTTATCTGTACCCAATTGGCCACCATCCTCCCTACGATGAGAATAAGGATTGCCCCAATCACTTTTAATCCATACATTGTTAACAAGGTAATTCCTTGCTTCATGGCTTCTTCCATCGCGCATCCTCCTTTCGATTAGACCAGGGGCAGTTAATTTCCCCAGCGGTCAAAGTCCCGATCTCTACCCTAATAAAAAACTGAGATGGGTAAAATTTGGAAGGTCTGGGATTGAACAAACGCTTTAAAGAAGTTTTTACAAAGATTGCTTCAGGTCTGACGCCGGGGTCATTAATAGATGGCCCCGGCTAAAATCTGCAGATAGTTACCGTTCACCTCGTAAACCGCTCAACCAATATTCCATTTGCTTGCCGGCCGCCTCCCGGCCTCCTAAGCCAAAGGAAAGCGCTACGGCAATGGCAATAGCCCCAAGTGTTAAGCCAAAGGCAAGATTGACGATGTCATCAGCTAGACCCATCGCACGAAGACCCATGGCCAGCACCAACCCTAATATTGCAAATCGGGCGATACCAGCCAACGCTCCTGCATTCTTTCCTTCTATCCGTTGAATCGCAGCACTGGCAAAATTCGACAACCAAAATCCCACCCCAATAATGACACTACCCAAGAGGACTTGGCCGCCAAACTCAATAAACATAGCCACTAGCCCAGAGATTTGTCCAAAGCCCAGGCGATTGGCAGCTTCAACGATGGCAAACAGCATAATAAAAAATACCACAATCTTTCCGACAATCTGGGATGGGGTCACAGAACCTTGAAATGCCTGTCCAAGCCCAACCTTGGCGGGAAGATGGTCGAATCCCATCCCCCCTAATAAATTGCTCAGCAAATGGGAGATGAGGCGGGAAACAAAAAAAGCTACGGTCAAAATAATAGCTGCGGCAAAAATGTTGGGAATCGCATTCATCATTGAATTCAACATTTGAGTCGCTGGAACGGTAATCACTTCAATATTCAGGGCTTCCAGAGCAGCAATCAGTGTAGGGACCAAGATCAGAATATAGGTCACCAAGCCCACTAAATGGGACAGTGACATAGTTCCCCGAAGCCCTGCTTGCTCTCCTAGCCCGTCGGCTCCACTAGCGGCTAATAAATTACTCACGAGGTCACGGACAATCTTGGCCACGAACCATCCAACCGCGCCAATGAGGAAAGCCCCAAAGATGTTTGGCAACATACCCAACATTTCATTCACCATTTCTTGAACAGGCGCTAATAGCCCATCAAGTTCAAGGGTGCCAAGGATTGCTGGGAGGAACAATAAAATAATAAGCCAAAACAACACATTTCCAAGATTATCGCTCATAGGGCTCATTCCAGCGCTTGAGCTGAGTTTATCGTCAATATTCGTCGCTTGAAGAGCCTTTGTCACGACAGTCCGAACAAGGGTAGCCAGTACCCAAGCCACTAATAACAAGACCCCTCCAGCCACCAGTTTTGGCACAAAAGCTAAGACTTGATCCAAAAGCCCTCGAAGAGGCGCCGATACGACTTCTAAATTAAGCGCATTGAAAAACCCTACCAACACAAGCAATAGAATCAGATAATACAATGCCGTAGCCGTTCCTCCCTCAACATCCATAGACGCACCGGTTGAGGACCCAAGTCGCTTGTTGAGCTGAAGAGCACCGAGTCCTTTTTTTACACCCGCACGGATGGCCACAGCGACAAACCATCCGATAAGAAGAATGCCTATTGCCCCCAAGACGCCTGGCAACGTGGCCCCCAGCGTTTCCTGTAAGGTTTCTGTTAATTTAGTCATGTCCATGGGTGCCTCCTCTTCATAAAGATTTCCGGCAGTTGATCAATGACGTCATGTTTTTGCAGCTACGCTGTAGCTTTTATCTCAGCCGTACAATGCCCGCACTTCGTCGCCTTGATAGGAATGCTCATGTGACAGAAAAGGCAATCCTTGGTTGTTGGTTCCTCAGGCGGAGCCGCTTCTTCTTTTTTCAATTTATTGATATTTCGGATAACCAAAAAAACCGCAAAAGCCACGATAAGAAAACTAATGACCGAATTCAAAAAAACTCCATAATTCACTGTCACCGCTCCAGCGGCTTGTGCATCCGCTAGAGCAAGATAAGGCCCAGGAGGGGACCCATCTTTGAGAGTCAAAAACAAATTCGAAAAATCGACTCCACCCATTAACAAACCAATGGGGGGCATAAGCATATCAGCAACCATGGATTTTACAATGGTCCCAAAGGCTCCTCCGATAATGACACCCACGGCCATGTCGACGACATTGCCGCGCATCGCAAACTCTTTAAACTCTTTGAGCATTGTCACCTCCTTTAAGGAAATTGATACTTAAGCACGGGCATTATTAGTCAACATCGAATAGGATAACTTCATATCTCCTCTCAAATAACTTTTGCAATTACTTCTCCTCAGATTGAACCAGGTAGGGATAAAAACCAGCCACCATTTCTTTTGTTTTACAGCGAAACTCTATCCTGACTGAAATGTCAGCTTTATTCAAGTCTGAGAGATTAAGAGAGGTTGCGTTATCCATTTCTTGAACCTTTCTATAATTTGCTCTAACCTTTTGTGTACATCATGCTACACTCCCTTTACTTATCTGTCTTTAATAAATCAAAAACAGTGCTAGGCATAAACTACGGTATTTTTGAAATTTTCTCCGTGTGATGATCAGGGCCATGGGCATGGAGACACATTGATACGTCTCAAAGTGTCTCAGGTGATTCAACCTGAAACACTTTGAGAAATTGGGAAACTCCAAGATGGTCAAACGTAAAAAAGGAATTGTTGGTGCAACCCGGTTCTTTCCCAAGGACCGGGTTTAGAAGGGGAAGGTCTTATACTTACGATTCGAAAGCATACCCCAAAGTTAGAAGGTATTGTCTATCACTCTTCTTATTTCCTGGTGCTGGGGTGTTGTCATAGCGCCAGTTATACTGAAAAGTTGCAATGAAATTTTCCCAAAGAGTCCAACGCAACCCTTGCTGGGAGGTGAGATAATAATCACTTCTTTTTTCTAATGAGGGATACCCCTGATGCTGATGAAACACAGTTAGGACGGGAAGGACCGGCCAATTGAAATTCACCGCCCATCGACCGGTGACGTTATTACGATCTGAGGCTCGTTTAAAATCTTCATTAAAAAACCCCAATCCCACTTCTGCGCTTAGCACCATTTTTTTTAAATATGGACTGGAAAAATCTCCTTCATCGATAAATTGATAGCCAGGACCAGAAAAAAGAGAGGTCCGAAGATTCAAATCTTGAAAAGTATCCTGTTCAAATAACGCACCAGCATTCCAATAAAATCGCTTCGTAATAAAAAAGTCTAACTTAATCGTCCCAAAGGCATTACGAGCGTTTATTTCCCCTTCCGCTTCGCCATAGATATATCGCCCAAGAAGAGTTAAGCGGAGCCGTTCACTGCGTGCAATGAGCTCACCTAAAAAACTATAGTTCTCAAATCTGGTGTTTCCCTGTGTTACGGAGGCGCCAAAATTGATATTTCCAGTGTACACCACAGGTTTTTTGATAGGAGGATTGACAGCCAAAACTGATTCCACGGCCACCGGTATGGGTTCTCCCAGCATGTCCGTTTGGATTCCCAAAATGCCCGGACCTATCATACTGGGTTTTCCTTGAAGAATAGTTCCACTTCCTAACACCACTTTTACTTGTTCGTCAGAAGTCAATCCCACGACTTCCGACCATTTAATCTTAATCGGATCTCCGTCATGAAAAAGAGTTTTGACTGTAATGAACCCATTCGTCATCTCCAAAATTTCCACGTATATTTGACTTCCATCTTTGAGAGACAATTTTCCTAACGGTTCTGCTGTTACAGCAACCGGCAACATACAAAGAAAAAAGAATGCGATCCATCGCATCAATTTCCCACTCATTGGACCTCCTTGGAAAAAAGTTGTGGCGAATTGAGGCAGCGCCAATAGGAGACGATGTTTTTCCCCATACAGTTAGACTCCAGGACTAACTCACAACTACTGAAGAGGGAAAAAGGACAGGGAATGAAATTTACCAAAATTAGTTGGTCAAAAACGGTATCTGAAGTTTTCAGGCATACTTTTCATAAAAAAGTTGTCGATACTACTGTATTCTTGACTTGACATGCAATATATTCTCATCTAAGCCTTCGACACACATTTCGAATTTGAGGAACCTGTTTCATAACCTTTTAGTCGCTTGTTCTGAAAGACATCCCTCAACAAATATTCCATGATCATGCGCGGCTTACCTGAACGCTCTGTGTTTTTGACCAAACAACTGAATTCCAAATAAGAAATCCGCTATGCCACCAAATCTATTTTGGTTCCATTTGCTCCAAGAATCAACGCATGGGCATCAACTGCTGCAATTTCTTAAATCTTTTATCCAAGTCAAGAGAATTGAGATCAAAGCAGAACCGTCCACACAGCCTAAGACAAACGGTTGAAATGTGAGGGGGAATGACTGGTTGCGTTAATCTTTTTCGGGCTCGGAGCCACCATGTCTGTGTGTGACTCGGTCTTCATCGAAGAGTTCGGCCATTTCTTGGGCCATTACGTCATTATCATGAGGAAGGGAAATAACAGACAATTCCTTTTTAATCTTGGGAGACTCAGATTTGGCCTCTTTGGCAGATTCCTTGGCTATGTTTAATTCCTGGGTTTCCTTCGCATCATCTACCATATCGACCCCCTCTACAATCCTATTCAAACGTTTCCAAGAATGATCGTTCCGGGAATTTAATCTGACATGCTTCACACGTCACAAAATACACCGACTCACGCACCGAGAGCACTGCTCTAAAATTCAATATGACTCCACGATGTCGACACGACCGGCAGGCAATTTCTTTAAGACGATAGGGAACGTCGGGTTGAGTTTGAAGGTAAAACTCCATATCGGTATGAACAGGAAAGGTATAATAACAATCTCGACAAATCGCCTTCCATTCTCCATCCCCTGCGGCCACCGTTCTTGAATCAATTCCAAAACGATTGCCCTTGCAAATCGCGCAGTTTACTTCTCCCAAGCGTGACTCTACCTCATTGATGCTTAATGATATCAAAGACCTTGCTCCTAAATTTCAAATATGATTGACTGCTTTCTCCAGTATAGGCTTCCGAGGAAAATCCCGCAACTTATACCATCGTGGGCAGATAGAATCCTTTATAAGAGTACTCCACTTGTGTTGGAGGCTTTTTATGCCGACAAGATATCTATCATGATCAGTTATGTAGACCATCAGCTCTATATTGGGGATCAGAACGATGCCGAATGCCCACCTCCGGTTATTACTGCGATTCTCTGGACAGCCCTAGATATTCAAATGCCCTCACCCCCCAACTTAGTTTTCAGTAGATTGCCCCTAAAAGAATATACTGAACCTGACCCCATTGATCTTGAAATGGGGGTCAATTGGTTGATCAAGCATCTTCCAAAACATCATATCCTGGTAGCCTGCCGAGTGGGACTTGGACGCTCTCCATCGGTAATTATCACCTATCTCTGTCGTGTGCATGGTCTGACTTTTGAAGAAGCCCAAGACCTCGTCACTCAAAAGCGTCCTGGCACAACTCCCCTTCCACGCTTAGCGAACGTAATCGAACAATTAAAAGAGAATTGCTCTCTTTTCAGCTAGCCTACTCCTAAGTTGTTGCCCCTCTCTCCTTGACTCCAATATGGAAACGAACACGTTCCCACACCAAACATACGCTAAAAAAATAAGTATTTCCCGGTTTCGTGGTTAATCTGCTACAACTCAATACTATGCACCTCTATTCAAATAGACCCAGGCAGATATTTTACTTAAATTAAAGATCCCTCATGCCCGAACTCCCTGAAGTCGAAGTTGTTGTCCAAAAGCTCAACAATAATATTCTTGGATCAACCATTCAGAACCTCACCATTCATCGTTCCGATATCGTCCGTACAGGACATTCCCTTATTCCGGGATTTCATAACGCAAGGGTGACCAAGGTTCATCGAATCGGTAAATGTGTGGTCATGACATGCCAAAGCCCCGAAAATACACGTTACCTACTCTCAGAAATGGGTATGACCGGTCTATGGTTTTTTTCAGCCAATTTAGCCACATCACCTCAACACATCCATTGCCGGATCATGCTGTCTGGGGGAAACAATCGAGAACTATACTATTGGAATCCCCGCCGCTTTGGGCGACTGTGGTTTTTTGAGCCATCTGAATTAGACACCTTTACAAAGCGCCGCTTCGGACCTGATGCCCAATCCATCTCCCAAGAAGCATTTTGCCAGATAATTCAAACCACTCGTGGACAATTAAAATCCTTCCTGCTTAACCAACATCGACTGGCTGGGATTGGCAATATTTATGCAAATGAAATTTTGTTTCGTGCCCAAGTGCACCCTGAAGCCAAAGGTCATCACCTTCGAAAAACCTCCTGCCAACGACTGCACCGGTCCATGCTGGAAGTGTTACAGGAGGCCATCCTAGCTGGCGGATCCTCTATTCGAGACTTCCGCGCCCCCGATGGATCACAGGGTCACTTCCAAAAATCCCATCAGGTCTATCAAAAAGACGGGATGGCCTGTTCCCATGGCTGCTCTACTCGTATCCAACGCGTACAGAAAGAACGCAGTTCGTTCTTTTGCCCATCTTGCCAAAAGAAACGGTGAGCCATCTGGCCCTTCCTTGAGGGCTCTTCTGACCTTTGTTAGAATACAACCTACTTTTGTAGGATTTGTGCCAAGTAAATACAGGAGGGTGGCTCACATCGTCTGTGCGAAAAATTAAACTACAAGAAGGGGTAGACCTCGCAAACCTCTTCGGGCCGCAGGACCTGCACCTCAAAATGATCGAAGGGGAACTCCAGGTCAATATGGCGGCACGCGGCGATGAAATCACGCTAGATGGTCGGCCCGATTCCGTCAAACGAGCTGAGTATATTTTACAAGAATTAGCGAGTTGGACTCGGACTCACCACGAATTGAAACCTGAAGACATCTCACGAGCTATCCGGGCGACTGAAGAAAAACGCGACGTCCCGCTCAAGCCCTTTACCTTTTCAACAAATACCCTTGCGACAGCAAAGGGAACCATCAATCCCAAAACGCCAACTCAGCAGATCTATCTCCAAGCCATCAAACAATCCGATCTGGTCATTGCCATCGGGCCGGCCGGAACCGGCAAAACGTATTTGGCCATGGCCATGGCGTTGGCGGCACTCACCCATAAGCAAGTCAGTCGAATCATATTGGCGCGGCCTGCTGTTGAAGCCGGCGAACGCCTGGGGTTTCTTCCTGGAGATTTATTCGCCAAAGTCCATCCTTACTTACGTCCTTTATATGACGCCCTCTACACCATGATGGATATTGAGCGGGCCAATCGCCTCATCGAACGGGGCGAAATTGAAATAGCCCCATTGGCGTTTATGCGAGGAAGAACTCTGGACGACGCGTTCGTCATTCTGGATGAAGCACAAAACGCCACGACTGAACAGATGAAAATGTTCTTGACCCGCCTTGGCATGAATTCTAAAGCCATCGTCACGGGAGATATCACACAAATCGATCTGCCGGAATCCCAAAAATCGGGCTTAACGCAGATTGCGAAAATTCTGAAAAAAATTGAAGGCATTCAATTCGTCTATTTTTCCGAACAAGATGTCGTACGCCACCGATTGGTCAAAGCCATCATCAAAGCCTATGATCAATTTGAGCAGAACACGGGATCAAGCACGAATGGCCAAGGACCAAGGCCCTAATGTCCCATGGCCATTTGGTTCCACACGTATCTTCGGCATCCTTCCGTCCGTCCCAAGATCATTCAACGCGTTACCCAATCAATTTTAAAGGAAGCCAAGCATTCCACAGCAGAGTTGAGCCTTTCCTTAGTCGGCAAAACACGCATGCGGAGTTTAAATCGGAAATATCGAGGACGAGATTATCCAACGGATGTCCTTGCTTTTCCGATGCAAGCCATAGGAAAACAGGCTACGGGGTTTTTGGGGGATGTGGTTATCTGCCTGCCCATCGCTGTGGGACAAGCATCACGATTCCACAATACACCAGACCAAGAACTTCTTCGATTACTCGTTCATGGAATTCTCCATCTTCTCGGCTATGACCACGAACGATCACCACAAGAAGCTGTACGGATGCAGCGAAAAGAACGTGCGATTATCAAGAAACTTTCTCCTTCACCTCGTTTTCTTACATAACCTGAGCCACCTTCGGCCTGCCGATTGTTTTCTCTTGTACACATCATGAGTTGGATGCAGCGTCTGCAAGATGGGTTAGCGAAAACACGTCAAAGCGTGCAAACTTCCTTGCGCCGCTTAGTCGGTGGACAGCTCGACCCAACGGTCATGGAAGATGTCGAAGAAGGCCTCCTGCAAGCGGATGTCGGTGTCCGAACCGTCCAGCGCTTTTTAGAAGCTGTCGACTCTAAAACCGGCCCTTTTCAATCCGCCCATCCCCTTGAGGTCCTACGAACCTTACTCCTGGATATCCTTCAAAAAGGAGAAACAAAACCACTAGAAGAAATGATTCGTCAGGGGCCCAAACCCTTTGTGTTTTTAACGATCGGGATCAACGGGGTCGGGAAAACGACCACCATTGCCAAACTCGGCCACCGGTTCAGTCAACAGGGCTTAAAAACACTCTTTGTAGCCGGCGATACATTTCGGGCTGCCGCAATCGAACAGCTAGATATTTGGGGAAGGCGGACCGGGGTTGAGGTGATTAAACACAAACAGGGCTCAGATCCCGCAGCTGTCGTGTTTGATGGAATCGTCGCCGCCAAGTCCCGAAAAGTGGATGTAGTCCTTATCGATACTGCCGGACGCCTGCATACCAAAATCAATTTGATGGATGAATTAAAGAAAATGAAACGCATCATTCAACGGGAAATGCCCGGTGCCCCGCACGAAACCCTGTTAGTGCTAGATGGCACGTTAGGCCAAAATACCATTGCGCAAGCACGCCAGTTTCATGAATCACTCGGAGTCACGGGATTAGCCCTCACCAAATTAGATGGAACGTCACGAGGCGGTGTGGTGTTCGCTATTGTCGAAGAACTGAATCTCCCCATTCGGCTCATCGGAGTTGGAGAAAAAGAAGAAGACCTCCAAGACTTCAACCCCTCTGCCTTCGTCGACGCCTTAATACCACAAGACACGCCTTCCGGCTGAATATGTCCATTCTTGTTTTCTTCATTGGATTAATGATGGGAAGCCTCAGTGCAGCCCACAATGCTGAATCTTTCACATTTCCCACCATCCATCACAACCTGCACGTCGAACTGATTCCCGAAACTCATAGCCTTCGAGCAACCGATACGCTTCGGTTACCCAAAGTTTTTTTCGATCAAGGTCTGCTGTCGTTTAGCTTGAATCCACACTTAACGATTGATCATGTGGAGTTAAACGGCCAGTCAATTGCGATTTCACAAATGCCCAAAAATTCTTCGGACCAGCCGCTCTCGACTCAATGGACCATTGAATATCCCTCTTCAGGTATAAGATTAACAGAAACCCTGTCCACCCTCACCATAACCTACCATGGCCAAATAGACGATTCGCCGACCGCGTCAGGTGGCCTGCGATTCGTCAGACCGGATCACACAAACGGCCATATTGGGCCGCAAGGGATCTATCTCACATCAGAAACATTTTGGTATCCCACCTGGGAAAGACATTTCGTGACTTTTGAGTTGACGCTCTCCCTTCCACCTGATTGGCAAGCCGTAACCCAGGGGATCGAAACAAACCAATTGGTGAGTGGAAACAGACGAACCAGCCAATGGAGCCTTTCATCTCCAACGGAAGCCTTAACATTGGCCGCAAACAAATTTGTTGTTCAGAAAAAACCCTGGCGTGACATCTACATTGCCACTTATCTCTTTCCGGATGAGGCCCCTTTGGCCCAACAATATCTCGATGCAACGGCAACCTATTTAGATTTTTATACCAAAATCCTGGGGCCGTACCCCTTCAAACAATTTGCTGTAGTTGAGAATTTTTTCCCAAGTGGATTAGGTATGCCCTCATTTACACTATTAGGCCAGAGCATTGTACGTCGTGGGTACACACAACCCTACTCACTGGGCCACGAAATCGTGCATTCCTGGTTGGGGAATTCCGTCTTTAATAGTTTTGCTAAAGGCAATTGGGTGGAAGGTCTGACTACCTATCTCGCAAATTATTATTATGAGGAAGCCATCGGCCATCATACGGACGCCACCAAAATCCGACGTCGAATGATGGACGAATACAACCTCTATGCTACTCCCGATAAAGACTACCCCATCCATCTGTTTCACCATAAAGAAACCCGTATTGACAATGCAGTGGGTTATCAAAAAACAGCCCTAGTGTTTCATATGCTCCGGCAGCAGGTGGGAGACGAGGCATTCTTCAAGGCTATTCACCACATTGTTCGAGTAGGAACAGGCCGGTACCTGGAGTGGGAAGATCTCAAAGGTATCTTCTCTGAAATAGCCAACTATGACTTGACTGAATTTTTCCAACAGTGGATAGATCGCCCCGGAGCGCCATCGATGACTTTCGACGGAATTTCCATTCAAACAGATCCGCAGCACTCAAACCATTATATGGTGTCCGGAACTCTTTTTCAGAATGATGCATTCTACAAACTTCCCCTTCCCATTCAGGTCAATCTTCGAGACGGGTCGATAGTCAAGACGACTCTCACACTGGATCACAAGGAACAACCATTTAGCTTGAATGTCTCGAGCCTTCCAATATCGATGATTCTTGACCCAGAACACCATTGGCTCCTACGCCTAGATCGCGGACAATTACCTCCCATGCTGAATGGCTGGGATACCGGTTCCCATCGCATTGTGATTCATGGAAAAACAGTTTCCAAAGAAGAGGACGGCGCCTTCCAGGTCCTCATGAAACGAATCCAATCACAATCGGACGTGGAGATTCAGCAACAGGATTCTCCCTCCATTACTGAAGCGGCTTCCTATCTTATCATCGGCACTCCGGCTCGGCGGGTCTTGGAGTCGGGAACATTCCAAATCTGTCATAACCATGTTCAAATGCATTCAGGAAGAGTCACGCTATTCGAGCAGGAATTTGAAGGACAAGATCTGGCATTCCTCTTTACCTGCCCCCATCCGAGATTTTCGAACCATACCGTTTCATTTTTTTTCGGGTTCTCTCCAGAAGCCATCACACCCGTCGCCCGTCTGCTGTTTTTTTACGGATGGGACAGTTATCTGGTTTTTCAAAAGGGAAAAGTGGTTGCCCGCGGTATGTTTCAGCCAGTACACTCTGCTCGTGAATTCCGAATTCCCCCACCATAACCGATTCAGCTAGACAAGCTCACAGGAGGCAAAGAGGGCCACAATGTATTGGAAACTCAAAGACCATCGCTCAGCTGCAGTCCTGATCATATGCACGTTGTTTTTTGTCCTCTGGGATTTGGCATGGGCTACAGAACAAGTGAAAAAACCAACAGATAAAACGAAATCCGAGCCCCATTTAGCCAACATCAAACAATTAACGTTCTTAGGAAAGAATGCCGAAGCGTATTTTTCTCCTGACGGTTATAAACTTGTCTATCAGTCGACACTAGAACCGGACGGCAAAACCTTACGATCTTGCTACCAGATCTACACGATGAATCTGGATGGCTCAAGCGTTCGCCGGGTGAGTACAGGCCTTGGCGGCACTACCTGCGGATACTTCTTCCCAGGCAGCCGACGACTCTTATTCTCCTCAACACATTTTTCCGGCCCGCACTGTCCCCCTAAACTTCCTCCGACAGAACATTATCGGTGGGCACTCGATAACTACGACATCTTTTCCATGAATGTAGCCGGAACCGATTTGCAACGATTGACCTCAAGCCCAGGCTATGATGCGGAAGCCACCATCGCACCGAATGGGAGGACCGTGGTATTTACCTCGGTTCGCGATGGAGACCTGGATATCTATTCCATGAACATCGACGGAAGAAATTTCAAACGCTTAACTCAAGAAGTCGGGTATGATGGAGGAGCCTTTTACTCCCCAGATAGCAAACGCATCGTCTACCGTGCCCATCATCCCCAAAGCGAAGAGGAAGTGAAGGCTTACCGGGAATTACTCGCCAACAATCAAGTAGAGCCCTCCAACTTGGAAATCTTTATCATGAATGCCGACGGTTCACAAAAAACACAAGTGACCAAAAACGGTCGATCGAACTTTGCGCCATATTTTTTCCCGGACGGCAAACGTATTCTGTACTCATCAAATTTGGCCACACCATCCAACCATCAAGGTCGTCCGGCCTTCCATCTCCATGCGATCGGAGACGATGGCTCTCAGCCTGAACAAATTACCTTCATTGGCCATTTTAATAGTTTTCCCATGTTCTCTCCCGATGGCAAACAACTGGTGTGGTCATCTGACCGAAATACAACCACCAAGGGAGCATTCAATATCTTCATTGCCGATTGGGTCCCGTAAAAGAAATCCTACGTCCGATTTTCCATTCGTCATTCCTGCTAGTATTTGGCAGGAATCCATTCGTATTTTTAAAATCCTGTGATTGACCAACCCCATTCGCCTGTTCCCTCAATTCACCAGATTTCTCCGAAGTACGCTGCAAATTTGATCATCGGGCTCTCAATCCTCCTTCTCATTATCCTATTTGCCGCCATAGGGCATGTGGACCATACTACCCTCCAAATCGTTCATAGCTTCAGCGATCCGATGATCGATCAAATTGGAGATACCGGAAATAGATTAGGCAATGGCTTTACCTTAGTCCTTTTTTCTCTCACCATTGGAGGAGTTGGCTATTGGATCAATTCCCAACGTTGGAAATTCGCCGCACTGTACTCGTTACTCGCCCATGGCCTCAGCGGGCTCATCACGCAGATCCTCAAGCATAGCCTCAGTCGCCCGCGGCCGAGACTCATGGATACGACACCATGGGAAATCGGCCCGACCCTGGTAAGCGGCTTGGATTCCTTTCCGTCCGGCCATTCCTCCGCATCGTTTTCAATGGCTATGGTTTTCGCCTATTACTTCCCAAAAGGAAGAATACTGTGGTTTGGGCTCGCCAGTTTTATCGCCCTATGTCGAGTGATTAAGGGCTCGCACTTTCCCACGGATGTGTTGGGCGGTCTGTTGGTGGGAATCGGAAGCGGGATAGTCTTTGTTTACGCACGGGACGCCTGGAAACATGCCACGACAGGTGCTTTAGCCCAGGGCCTCCCATGGCTGATCACCGCATTCGGTCTGTTTTGGATTCTGGTGCCACATCCCAGCATCGAACTCGAACCCAACATGGCACTCACGATGGGACTGCTCTTAATCATGTTTGGATTGGGCTTACGTTTGTGGTGGATTCGTGAATCCGAAAATCCTCGTTTAGAAACAAGTCTAAATGTCCCAACCTGGCCCCGTCTTCTCATGGGCCTCGGTCTAGCCACAAGCACCGGCAGCCTCATCGTGGTCGGAGCAAGTCTCTTGGCTGGAGTCGTCTGGTGGCTAGGTACTTATTCCAAAAATCCCACAAAGAATGAAAGTCACACAAGTTTTATGGAAGGTCTCTATCCAATCTGGGCTGAAGCCCTTTTAGGAATCGGAATGTCCGTCCTTGCCATCCTAACTTTCCTAATTCGTCTCCTCCAACTTTGATCTTTTCTAGACCTTCAAACTTTTCTTCATTCTTCTCGAATGTCCACTTCAAGAATCACTCTTGATGTATGGTTGCAATTTGCCAATCATGTGTCTTTTATTGGCCTAAACCAATATGCATTTAGTGGGAATTCATCGCCTCCCTTTAATGTAAGTTTTCCACCTTTTTCCTTATAAGCCGTTAGTAAGTCTATTACTAAACCAGCCGCAAGACACAGAGCTTGAAACGAATCACCCCCAGAAACGTCACGTAATTGTTTAAACAAGGGCTGCAAAGATACAGGACAAGCCCATTCTTCTATATTATCCTCGTGGTTAATTTTGTATGGCACCCCAATCTTAACTTCAATTTCTTGCCTTTCTCCTTCAGCAGTAATTCCAACCAAATTTGTTTGTGCGATAAATTTATCCATAATTTTCAAAGGAAAAATGAATAAGTCGACCCACACATAGATATGCCTTTCGGAAGGCGCCAGGCAACAAACCTGGTTAACGGGACAACACCTTGCTATTCCGCCGCTGCAAAAGGAATATCAATTCATATGCCCGCAATTCTTCGTCAATCACTGAAATAAATCAAGGAAACCGTCTACAACAATGGTTCGTTGGAGAGGAGAGAAAAGCCGCCGTGTTCTAGAACAACGGTCCAATTCGACACGGCTTCTGGAATATCACGCCGAAGAGGTGTTTGAAGAATAATCATTTTTCTGCCTGAAGCAGCCAGGTGGTCTTGCCATTCTTTCTCATCATGTGGTCCCAGAAAATGCACCTTGCGTTTGGCGTAAAAACTGAGCGACGGCCGCTTTCTTCCCACTTGTAACAGGCGATCGTCTTTCCCCAGGTTAAATCCCGCAATCGCCGCCAATTGCTGTGGCGGGTCAATGAAATACATGTGATACACCGGAAGGGCGCCTTTCACCAGCAGCACGCCGAATATCACCATCATCCCACCGGCTATTCCAATCGCCCATGATCGCTTGGTCATCGAATCCAGCCAATGGCGGATGCCCATCGTTCCCAAAACAATGACCAATCCCATGATGGTCGGAAGCCACCCAAAATCCACATGCACCGCGGCAGGAAACTCCTTGGCAATTTGCTTGATAAAATGCTGAAAGACCGGCGGAGCCACTATGATGGCGATCCCCAGCACGTACCCTAATCCCAGGAGAAGTCGTCGAGCTATTCGCCAATCAGGGATAGAGTCTGACTCGAGAAATCGTTTCCACCAGAGTGCCACCAAGATGGCAGAAGCCGGAAACAACGGGTAAATATAATGAGGGAGTCGAGTGGCCGATAGCGTAAAAAAGATCAACAAGCCGACTATCCAAAGACTGAGAAAAAACTCCAGATTGGTTTCTCTGGTAGAAAAAATTTTTCCTTCCCAATAGGTTTTCCACTGTTTCAAGGACCGGTAGAGGACAGAAGGCAGGAACGCGCTCCAGGGGAAGAACCCTAGCAACAAGATCGGCACATAAAAAAAGAAAGTCCCGCCATGGCCTTCCATTGGACTCATGAATCGCCCGGCGGTGTTGGCTTGTGCGGCAGCCCAGTAAGCTTCACCATGAATTTGAAACATGGCGATATACCAGGGAGCTGCTACCAGACTAACAAGACCTATGCCGAGAAGCGGAAATCCTTGTTGCCAAAACAATCGCCATTGTCTCGTCAGTGTGAGATACGGAATGACGCCCATTAATGGAATAATAATCCCAACCGGCCCTTTGACCAGCATGCCAAAGCCCATAGCCAGATAAAAACCGAGGTACCACCATCGGCTATTTTTTGTGATACTGGTAATTGCATGCCAAAAACTATAGCCCGCTAATGTCGTGAAGACGACGAGTTCGGGATCAGTCAACACCATGCGATTGATGGCTAAGAACTCGATATTGAGTAACAGCATAATAGAAGAGAAAAGAGCAAGCGGAGCCCCGAACCATCGATAGACAAAGGCATATTGCACGAATAGCACGCATATGCCTGAGATGGCTGAAGGAATCCGCGCGGCAACTTCCGTGACACCGAAGAGCATATACGAGCCACTTATCAACCAATAGACAAAGGCAGGCTTCGCATATCGCGGCTCGTAATTGAGGGTTGGAGAAATCCAATCGCCGGTTTCCAGCATTTCTCGTGCGGCTTCGGCGTTGCTCCCTTCATCTCGATCCGTCAGGCCTAGCGTTCCCATTTCCAGACCCCCAAGCCAAGCGCCTTCTAGCCCGAATAGCCAAATACCTAGCACCAGCAGCAACAAGATCTGCGGGAGTGGGGAGTGAAAAAAGCCTGATTGAGGTTGCAGAGAAGGAGGCGCTGCAGAGTCGGGAGGGACTGGAAAATTATCCACTCACCGCTCGCTTTTTGGCACGATGAAGAAGAATAAGGTTACGCACATAGACAATTGTCCCTACGCTTTGTCCTGCGATAAAGACGGGATCAAGTCGATGGAGGGCATAGGCCAACACGATAACACTGCCAATCAAACTCATGTACCAAAAGGATATAGGGATATGACTTTCTTCTCGTCGCTCCGAAGAAGCCCATTGCAGCAACCACCGTGAGAAAAAGAGACTTTGACCCAGAAAACCGATCCCCAACCATACCACTTCTTGCGTTGGCAGTGAGGAGAAATCCATTGGCTAGTCATCACTTTTCTGAGAGGTAGTGGAGGGTAATGGCTTAGATTCTTGCGACGTGTAGTTGAGACAACGTTTTTGCATCCAGCGAACGGCAAATAGATCGTACAACCCGACAAATAATCGATTACCCACCCCATATTTGGATGCACCGTGCACCCGAGGAAAATGTTGGACTGAGACTTCCGTCAAAGTAAACCCATACATCTTGGCCAACGCAGGGAAAAACCGATGCATATTTTTAAACATCGGCATTCGTTCAATGACCGCCCGTCTGAAGATTTTTAGCGAACATCCGGTATCGGCAATACCATCATGCACCACCAAATTTCTCACATAATTGGCAATGATCGATGAATATCGACGCACTATATTGTCATGCCGGGCCGCACGTCGCCCACAAATAACATCAAATTTTTCGACCAGCGGCAGGAGGCGAGCAAAATCCTTAGGATCATATTGCAAATCCCCATCCATCGTGGCGATTAATGCTCCTCTGGCTTGCCGGAACCCTGCATCAAATGCAGCCGTCTGGCCATGATTGTTATCTAAATGAATAACCCTGATGACTTTCGATTGCTGAACACATTCATCCAACACCGACCCACTGCCGTCTGTACTACCATCGTCGACAAACAGCAATTCAAACGGCGCAGTGGCGCTCTCTTGTCTGCCTTCGAAAAATTCACGGAGTTGGGTGACTAATACTGGAATATTCTCCCGTTCATCCTTAATCGGGATCACAACTGAAATCCATGGGAGGGGATGCGTGTACATGAAGCGAACAAACTAAGATTTTATCGTACGATCTTGGGACACCACACACGGTCGGATTCTCCAACAAAGGCCACGGCATTCTACTGAATCCCTGAAAAACGGGTCAAACGCGTTGCGGGCTGCTGATCGTTCTCCTATCGAGATGAAAAATGATCACGTAGAGGGGGGGTTTGGTCTTTTTCTTGCCGGTCAAAGTTGACCAGCGGTACGCGCTTTTGTAAGGTGAAAATTATTTTCGCGGAGGGCCATCAATGCAAGAAGCCATCATGCAAGCCTATATGGAAATCGAACAGGCCATGCAGCGCTACTCTATCTTATTGGAGGAACACGTTGGCGCTTTACAAAAAAGTGAGGATCCAGGTGACCAAAAGAAGTTCGAACGAATGAAAGCCGGTGCGTCAGCTATGCGGGACAGCAGCCAAATCTATCTTTCGTACGCGAAGTTTGTGGCTTACGGGATGCCTGATAGCGAAGATTTAATCGAGGATGAAGACCTACAGGGTTAGGGAAGGAACACTTTCATACCTTTTAGTTAGTCTTTTTACTGCCTCCTGCTTTTCACTTCTTAATCAATCTAGAAAAATTGGTCGGGGCGAGCCGATTTGAACGGCCGACCTCTCGCACCCCAAGCGAGTGCGCTACCGGGCTGCGCCACGCCCCGCCAAATACCTTATGACTGACCTTTCTGGTACCATATCCATTTCAGGCTGATTGACGATCCAAGAGCTTTAAGATTCCCTGCAATTCCATTTTCGCCTTCTGCACCCGATCCTTCGGCACTTGCACGGATTTTCCGCCTTTTTTCTTGCGATACCAAAACCGTTTTAATCCTGCGATGGTATATCCTTCTTCATAGAGCATGCGTTTAATTTCAAAAATTGTTTCAATGTCGGCTTTAGTATAGATTCGGTGCTTGCCTTGACTTTTCTTGGGTTTCAAGAAAATAAATTCCGATTCCCAAAACCGAAGTACATACGCGGGAAGATTGGTCAACGAGGCGACTTCCCCAATCTTATATCCGGCTTTCTCCTCGTGTTTCGTCCCCGCTGCCATGCTTGTTTACACCATGGTTATGATACGCCTTGATTTTCAGAATTGACATATTGCTTAAACAGGGCACTTGGCCTGAAAGACACCACCCGTCGAGGGGTAATGGCAATTTCCTCTCCCGTCCGTGGGTTTCGGCCTTTTCGTTCGCCTTTGCTTCGCACCACAAAATTCCCAAACCCTGCAATTTTGACCACTTCTCCCTGTTGAAGCATCCCTTTAATGAGATCTAAAACCTGTTCGACCATTTCCATGGATTCCGCTTTCTGAATCCCGGCTGCTTCCGTAATGATGTCGGCAATGTCCGCCTTTCGCATAATCAATACCCCCTGGCAAATGATAGTGAAAGGAGTGAAAAGGAACGGGATATCCAATCACATGCTGGCCCCTAATGGCAGAACGTAACGACACTCAGCAATCTTGTCAAGAACTTCTTTCTTTTCAGGACCTTATCCACAATACATCATTTGGGGTCCAGGAAGAATCAAAAGAGGCAATACCATTATATGCCTAGGACTTTTTACGCATAAGCTTATATTCGATACTATCCGCCAAAGCCTGCCAACTGGCTTCGATAATATTCTCAGAGACACCGACGGTCCCCCATTTTTCTTTATGGTCCCCGGATTCGATCAACACTCGAACACGAGAACCCGTCCCCCTTAATCCTGTTAGCACCCTGACTTTATAGTCCAACAACTTGACCTCTTTGAGCTGCGGATAGAAATGCTCTAAGGCCTTTCGTAGGGCATGGTCAAGGGCATTGACGGGCCCATCCCCGACCGCAGCCGTATGCTCAACCACATCCCCGACCTTGACCATAATGGTGGCTTCCGATATCGGCTCCTCTTGGGTTTTTCGTTTTTCCACAATGATGCGGCACCCGAGAAGTTCAAATGATGGCGTATGCGTTCCCAACGCTTTACGCACGAATAATTCAAAAGATCCCTCAGCCCCCTCAAACTGATACCCTTCATATTCCAACTTTTTCAATGATCCTAAGAGATCCTGGACTTTGGGATTGTCTTGCGGAAGATCCAGGCCAAAATTTTCCACCTTTCCAAAGACTGCACTACGCCCACTATAATCTGAAATCAACACCCGACGTTGATTGCCGACTTGTTCTGGACGAACATGTTCATAGGTTAGCGGGTTTTTTTGTACGGCATGAATATGTACGCCCCCTTTATGGGCGAAGGCGGTATCGCCCACATAAGGCTGACGTTTATTCGGTAACAGATTGGCCATTTCCGCGACATAATGAGAGAGCGGTCTGAGATTAGCGAGCTTTCCCTCACCCAAAGCCATTCGTCCCATTTTCAATTCTAAATTGGCCACAATGGAACAAAGATTGGCATTGCCGCAGCGTTCCCCAATGCCATTTATCGTTCCTTGAACATGCGTGACTCCTGCTTCCACGGCAACCAAGGAATTGGCGACCCCCATCTCGGCATCATTATGGGCATGAATGCCCAAGGGCAGGGAACAGCGCTCTTGGACCTTGGAAATAATCTCCCTAATCTCCCAAGGCATAGTCCCCCCGTTGGTATCACACAAGATCAGACGCTCGGCTCCGGATTTCATGGCGGCCTCGATCGTCTTCATCGCATACATTGGATCGGTTTTATAGCCGTCAAAAAAATGTTCCGCATCGTAAAACACTTGGCGTCCTTCGGACCTGAGAAAGGCAATGGAGTCCTCAATCAAGGCTAAATTGGCTTCTAACGAGGTTTCTAAGGCTTCCGTCACATGAAGTGTCCAACTTTTTCCAAATATCGTCACAATGTCGGTTTCCGCCGAAAGCAACGCCCCAAGAGTGGGATCATCTTTCGCAGAATTTTTAGCTTTTCGAGTCGAACCAAACGCCACAATTTTCGCCTGATGAAGAGGTGTGGTTTTCATTGTTTGAAAAAATTCGATGTCTTTAGGATTGGCTCCCGGCCACCCACCTTCGATAAAGTGGACACCCAATTCATCCAGTTTCATTGCAATCCGCACCTTATCTTCAACCGAAAAACTCACATCCTCAGCCTGCGATCCATCTCGCAAGGTCGTGTCATAGATTTCAATGACGGAGTTCTGCTGTGTCATCTCACTCCTGTATCTCCCATCTTTACATCAGGCATCAAGCGGAAAGAAAACGCCCTATGCAGCTGGCGGTTTATCTAATTCAAATTCCTGATGTAATCCCCGAACCGCCAATTCCATATACTTTTCTTCGATCACACACGAAATTTTAATTTCTGAGGTGCTGATCATCATAATATTGATTCCATCACCGGAAAGCGTGGCAAACATCCGTGCTGCAACTCCAGAATGCGATCGCATACCCACGCCAACCAATGAAACCTTGGCGATCGCATCATTCACTTCGACGGTTCGCGCCCCAACCTCCTTGGCCAAATCTTGCACCAAACGAATCGCGGACTTAAGATCTGCTCGTGGCACCGTAAAGGATATATCGGTCAAGGAGTCTTGACTAACGTTTTGAATAATCATATCCACATTGATTGCAGCTTCCGCAATCGCTACAAAAATTTTGGCAGCAATGCCAGGCTGATCCGGAACACCCACCACCGTAACTTTGGCTTGATTGCGATCTCCCGTGATTCCCGATACCAAGACTTGTTCCATATCTCCATCCTCTTTTACCACACGTGTTCCCGGCCCGTCCTGAAAGGTAGACCGCACCTCCACGGGAACCTGGTGTTTCGCGGCCAACTCTACCGACCGTGTCTGCAACACCTTGGCTCCTAAACTGGACAATTCTAACATTTCCTCATACGAGATTTTCTCCAGCCTCCGAGCGGACGGCACCATATTCGGATCGGCTGTATAGACACCATCTACGTCCGTATAAATAAAACAGGTATCCGCCTTGAGTGCCGCTGCCAGGACTACCGCCGTGAGATCCGATCCTCCTCGTCCCAGCGTCGTCACATCGGAGGCCTCATTGATACCTTGAAACCCAGCCACAATGGGCACCACCCCCTCTTGTATGGTCTCAAGCACTCGCTTTGAGTCCACACGCGAAACCCGTGCCCTGGTATGAGCCCCATCCGTGACAATACCCACTTGCCGACCCGTAAATGATCGTGCTTTGACGCCTAGATTCTTTAACATCATGGCCATGAGGGCAATCGTGACGCGTTCCCCTGATGACAGCAAAACATCTAGCTCACGATCATCCGGGTCCGCACTGATGTCTCTGGCCATTTTCATGAGCCGGTCCGTCTCTCCGCTCATGGCAGACAGCACTACGACTAATTGATGGCCCTCACGATAGGTTTTCTCAATGAGTTGAGCGACATGTTGAATGCGCTCCAGGCTTCCTACAGACGTTCCACCAAACTTTTGAACATAGCAAGCCATCGAAACTATGCTTTTCCAAAAAATCGTTCAAAAAAGGTAGTCGCATTCTGAAGCGATTGAGTTGACATCGCCTGTTCGCAAAAGGACGGCATTGAGGAGGAGGAGGTATGATTGGCTTTTTCTCCTTCATACACAATATACTGAGCCGGCATCGCTCCTTCCAACTTTTGCCCCACCGGAGTTGCAATCACAAAGAGACGAATTTCTCCCATACTTTCGCAAGATTGCCGGAGAGGGCCAAGCAAATGTTCATCAATTTTCTGTAGATATTCCACAAACTTCGATGGTGGAGTCGACAGTCCATCATCCATAGACCCACCCGTCAAGGGGACATGGAGACAGGCTAGATCCTGTTTCTCCAAAATTTTTGTGGCTAGAACCGCCATCTTGTCTAACCCTTCAGACTCATCCTCACCATGATCCTCCATATTCACAACCTGCAACCCACCGGCCATTGCGATACCACGATAAGGGCCACATGACGAGACCACCGCCCCCTGTATGGGCCATCTTTCTCTTAGCGGTGGCAATTCCACCGGCTTGCTTTGCCCCCAAGGCCACAAACAATTGATTGGCTTTAATCCAGCTTGGATTCGCTCCTGATTCAGCGGATGATGCCGAAGAATCATTCGTGAAGCCTCCATCAATTCGCACAAAATTTGAGACCCTTCTCCTTTCGCTAAAAAAGCATCGATTGGTTTGCCGATCGCTTCCCACGGATTGCAACACCCAATTTTAGCATTTCCCCCAACCCAGACCATCAAATGCCTGGCCTGGTGTCCCAAATAGAATTGAATATTTTCTGACACCAATTGTTCGTTTATCGCATCAATAAATTCTCTAGCCTCTTCGGTTTCCAAGCCGCCGCCAGATACATCATCCATCACCAGAGCCGCACCCAGCTTTTTTCCATCTCCCCAACCGTCCTCGGCACGCAAGGTCACAAAATCACACACATAAGCCACATCGTTCCGATCCAGAATCACTTCTAAATTGATACCTTCGTAAGCACCAGGTCCGGTATACCATTTCTGCGGGTCGTACCCTAACAAGCCCAATAGGGCCAACTCCCCCTCAAAGGCACGGGATTCTTTTGGAATTCCGAGGCCTCCTTGTTCCCCATATCGAGCAAGATGATCCAAATGAGGAAAAGAGGCGGCCTGCATGACAGTTCGTGAACCCAACTCTTCATACGAAGGTGTGGGGATTCCATCAATGTGCACCATGATCGTTCTCTTCACGACCCTTGCCTCACTGTTAAGGATTCATGGTAATGAAAATTGACGATAGTAGTGATGAATAGGAAATCGATTGTGATTAGGCCGTTAATTGGGCGGCAACGGCTTCCCGAGTCGCGGGGACCGTCACCGGTCGATAGGATACTGATAATCCCGTATCAGGATCTTTTAACCCATGTCCAGTCAGGGTACATACAATAGTCCCATCTTGTGGTAAAAGACCTTCGCGATGAATCTTGTGAATTCCGGCAATCGAAGCGGCCGATGCGGGTTCACAAAACACACCTTCTTCACACGCCACCAATTGATAGGCCTGAAGAATTTCCTGGTCGGATACCATATGAAGGCAACCACTTGATTCATCAACGGCTTGAAGAGCCAACGTCCAACTGGCGGGATTCCCTATACGAATAGCGGAGGCTACGGTTTGGGGCGATTCCACTACATGCCCCCTGACCAGAGGAGCCGCGCCCTCTGCTTGAAATCCAAACATACGGGGTACCCCTTGTGTTTGACCTGCCTGCTGATACTCGCGATAGCCTCGCCAATAGGCCGTAATGTTCCCCGCATTGCCGACTGGCAAGGCATGAATCATCGGTGCGTGACCAAGTTGGTCACATACTTCCATCGCTGCAGTTTTTTGACCTTCCAGGCGAAAAGGATTAATTGAGTTGACCAGCTCTATAGCGGTTTCCTCACAGAGATCTTTGACAATGGTAAGGGCTTGATCAAAATTTCCCTCGATCTGAATGACGCGGGCGCCATGCATCAACGCTTGGGTTAGTTTTCCTAAGGCAATTTTTCCAGCGGGGACCACCACATACGCCGGCAAGCCAGCTTTCGAAGCATAGGCTGCCGCAGACGCAGAAGTATTACCAGTTGAGGCACACATCAATCCCTTTGCCTTTTTTTCCATAGCCTTGGAAACCGCCATAGTCATCCCACGATCTTTAAATGAACCGGTTGGATTGGCGCCTTCAATTTTTAAAAATAGCTCTCTACCAGGACAAATGGTTTTAGCTAAACGCGTAGCCGCAATGAGTGGAGTGTGCCCCTCTAGCAAAGAGACAATAGGAGTTCGTTCACTAACAGGAAGAAACTTTCGGTACTCTTCGATAATGCCACGCCACGGAATCATAGCTTTGACCTTACCCTCATCGAACAAAAGGGCAGCAAGAGTTATTCACTATCTTCCATCCTAATCAAGGTCGTGGGCTCTGATATAATCGACAGCACATTGATATCACGAAGCGCTGCTTGAATCCCTTGTTCACTCGAACAATGTGTCAATATGACCAATGGAACCGTCTGTCCTTGCTTGCGCCCCTTTTGGAGAACCGATGAAATACTGATTCCCTGCTTTCCCAAAATCCCGGCAATTGTGGAAAGGACACTTGGTTCATCTTTCACCATACATCGCAAGTAATATCGACTTTGAATTTCAGCCATCGGCTTCATGGACAGAGTCTGACGAGACTCCCATTGAAAGGAGGTCGCAGGGATTCTCGAGAAGGACTGATGTATCCGATTCCGAGCCAGATCAATAATATCCCCCACCACGGCACTGGCTGTGGGAAGAGAACCGGCACCTTTCCCATACAGCACAATGTCCCCCACTGCATCCCCTACTAGATGAATGGCGTTGTAGACTCCATTGACCTGAGCAATGGGAGACTCGGTTGGCACGAGCGTCGGATGTACCCGAGCCTCAATAATCTGATCTTGTAATTTCGCAATTCCCAATAATTTAATTGTAAAGCCCAACTCTCGGGCATAGGCAATGTCCAAAGTGGAGATTTTGGATATTCCCTCGGTGTACACCGCTTTCATGGGAAACGGCGTTCCATAGGCGAGATTGACCATTATCACCAGTTTATGTGCGGCATCAATGCCTTCAATATCCAGGGAAGGATCCGCCTCGGCATATCCTTCTCGCGTCGCCTCCTTCAGAATATCATCAAAGTCTCGGCCTTCTTGCGTCATTCGGGTCAATATATAATTGGACGTTCCATTCATTATTCCTGTGATCGAGGTCAACTGATTCCCGGCCAATCCTTCAGTCAGGGAACGAATAATCGGGATCCCGCCTCCAACGCTGGCTTCAAACCCAAGATCAGCCTGAGTTTTGAACGCAGCTTCAAACACTTCTTCCCCATGATCGGCCAGAAGAGCTTTATTGGCCGTGACCACTCCTTTTCTGTTCGAGAGAGCTTGCAAGATAAACCGCTTCGCCGGTTCATGCCCGCCTATTAATTCCACCACGATGTCAATGTCAGGATCGTGTAAAATATCATCAACCTTGGTCGTCAAGATCCCTGAGGAAACCGCCACACCACGGTCCGTTGTGATATCTAAATCAGCAATTTTCGCTAAAGTCACCCTTCGCCCCACTCGTCTGGCAATAAGGTCAGCATTACGTTGGAGAATTTTCACCACTCCCGTTCCGACTGTTCCAAAACCAATCAGTCCGACCTTTACATCCTGATCCATTAGGCCCCGTCCCCTAATTTCAACGCCTGTCGTATTCCACGTACCGCTTGAAAGATCCGGTGTTCGTTCTCAACCAACGCAAAGCGCACATACTCATCACCACCTTCGCCAAATCCAATGCCAGGAGACACCGCCACTTTCGCTTCTCGGAGCAACAATTTCGAGAATTCTAACGATCCCATACCCAAATAGGGCTGAGGAATTTTTGCCCAGGCAAACATGGTGGCACGCGGATAATCGATGGACCATCCAATGCGATTAAGGCCACGGACCAAGGCATTCCGTCGCCGTTCGTACAATCCCACAATTTCTTTCACGCAATCTTGCGGCCCGTTTAACGCAATAATGCTGGCAATTTGAATCGGTTGAAACATCCCGTAATCCAAGTAACTTTTTACTCGCGTAAGAGCTCCAATGAGATCCGGATTCCCCACGCAAAAGCCCACCCGCCAACCGGGCATATTATAACTTTTTGAGAGCGAATAAAACTCCACACCAATCTTTTTGGCCTCAGGAATTTGTAATAAACTCGGGGCACGATATCCATCAAACACCAAATCCGCATAGGCCAAATCATGAATGACCCACACATTATGTTCCAAGGCAAACTCGACAACTTTTTTAAAAAATTCGTGATCCACCACTTGAGTGGTGGGGTTATGCGGAAAACTTATGATCAACGCTCGTGGTGCCGGTTGGGTTTGTCGAAAGACTCGTGTTAAATTTTCAAAAAAATCCGTGTCTGGCCGCAGCTCCACACCACGCACTTCCCCACCCGCAATAATGACACTATACATGTGAATTGGATAGGTAGGGGTGGGAGCCAGTACCACATCCCCAGGACCCACGATGGCCAAAGCTAAATGGGCCAAGCCTTCTTTGACTCCTAACGTCACAATCGCTTCGGTTTCCGGATCCAAGTTGACTTCATAATTTCGTTGATACCATGCACAGATGGCATGGCGTAATTTGGTAATACCACGGGAAGCCGAATAGCGATGGTTTCGTCCATTCTGCGCTGCTTCCATCAATTTCTCGACAATGTGGGGAGGAGTCGGTTGATCAGGATTCCCCATGCCCAAGTCAATAATATCTTCCCCGCGCTTCCGCGCCTGAAGTTTTAATTCCTGAACTTGGGTAAAAACGTATCCAGGAAGCCGTTGAATTCGGTAAAAAGGTTCCATCGTCAATTCAAAAAGAAAGAATGTCTTTCGGGAGTAAGGGTAGTAGGGAACAAAGAAATGCTCAAATAATTCAGTAATTTCATTCTAGTGGAGGGAAGGAAACCAGTCAATTTTGAATGTATGGAATTTTGAGGGAAATCCCCAAGAGGGTTTTTATTTAGTACCGGGTCACAATCGCTGGCATTTAGATTGATTGCCCCATATATTCTCGTTTGCGATAATGCTTTCCCTCTGGAGGTATACAAAACAAGGAGATTCTATGGCTCGACTTGGCGTCAATGTGGATCATGTGGCAACTCTCCGTCAGGCGCGGGGAGGACATGAGCCAGATCCTATTTTGGCCGCATCGCTAGTACAACTCGCTGGGGCCGAAGGCCTTGTTGTGCACCTCAGGGAGGACCGTCGTCATATTCAAGACCGCGATCTGACAGTCTTACGGGAAACGGTCCATATCCAACTGAATTTAGAGATGGCCGCAGAAGACTCGGTCGCCAAAATCGCTCTCCACATCAAACCGGACATTGCCACATTGGTTCCCGAACGTCGGCAAGAACTGACTACTGAGGGAGGCCTTGACGTTATCGAACACCGAGACCGGATTCAATCCATGATCAATCTTCTTCATGAAGGAGGGATTCCCGTCAGTTTATTTGTGGACCCCGATATGCAACAAATTCGTACTGCCCACAAGGTACATGCCGATTTCGTGGAACTCCATACCGGGCGGTATGCCAATACTCGACGTCAACAAGATGCCGACACTGAATTCGAAGCCCTCGTGCAAGCGGCGAAACTGGCCACGAAGTTAGGGCTGCGGGTCAGTGCCGGTCATGGACTCAATTATCAAAATGCCAAACGGATGACCCAAATTCCTGAGATAGAAGAATTCAATATTGGGCATAGCATTATTTCTCGGGCCGTATTTGTTGGCATTGACCGTGCGGTTCGCGAAATGAAAGCCCTCCTTACCTAGATTGCACCATACCAACGCTATCTTTTAAACCCTACCATGTGGCTCGTCACTCCAGAACAGATGCAAGAGCTTGATCGCCGGACGATTCAAGACGCCGATATTTCCGGCACCACCTTAATGGAACGAGCTGGTGCTGGTGTGGTTGCCCACTTGCTGCAGCATTATGGATCACCGAAAAAGAAAAAAGTGGTCGTGTTTTGTGGAAAAGGCAACAATGGGGGAGATGGCTTGGTAGTAGCCAGAATCTTACAGGCGAAGGGAGCCAACATCACAGTCATCTTGATGGCCCCCTACCGAGAACTCAGTCACGATGCCAAAACAATGTATCGTCGGTTTAAGAAAAACGCCAAACCATCTCAAATTTTGGTACAACCCAGTCAGGCTGCCCTACAGTCCGCAACCCACCATGCCCATATCCTCATTGATGCCCTTCTCGGAACCGGACTGTCGTCCGCTGTTCGTGACCAGTACGCCACGGCCATTGACATCTTCAACGCAACGCAAGCCTATAAAGTAGCCGTAGACATTCCCTCAGGATTACACAGCGAAACTGGGGCAAATCTGGGAAGGTCTGTCAAAGCAGCCCTAACCGTCACATTTGGCTATCCGAAGATCGGTCTCTATGTCGGAGAAGCCATTGACCTAGTTGGCCATATTGAAGTCGTCGATATCGGTATTCCTCCCGAATTCATCGAATCCATGAAGCCTCAAGCTCAGCTCTTAACAAAGACTTTCATTCGATCCTTGATTCCTCGGCGGCCTCGATCTTCTCATAAGGGCACATTCGGACATATAGGAATTATTGCGGGGTCGCCTGGAAAAGCTGGAGCGCCTGCATTGGCCGCTCTGGGCGCGCTTCGAGTTGGAACAGGCCTCGTCACGGTAGCGACACCTCAGTCAATCACCTCTATTGTTGAATCGAAACTTCTGGAAGCCATGACTCAGGCCTTACCGGAAACCCCTGACCTTGTGCTGGGAAAAGAAGCCGGTCCTACATTATTAGAATTTTGCCAACCAAAATCGGCTCTGGCTATCGGTCCCGGAATAGGAATATCTCCTTCAACGACAGAGTTGCTATCGGATCTATTACCAAAACTGGAGGCCCCCTGTGTGTTGGATGCCGACGCACTCAACAATATTGCTCCTCAACCAGAGATCCTTTTTAGGATGAAATGCCCCGCTATTTTGACCCCCCATCCCGGAGAAATGTCCAGACTCCTGGCAAATCGATCAGTAAAAACGATCAATAACGACCGTATAGAAGTCGCCAAAGCCTTTGCCAGGAAGCACAAAGTAATTCTAGTTTTAAAAGGTGCCAATACTGTCATTGCTAATCCTCAAGGCCACACGGCTATTTGCCCAACAGGAAATCCAGGCATGGCGACGGCGGGCATAGGAGATGTTCTCACAGGAATAATTACTGGATTGTTGGCGCAAGGTTTGAATGCCTGGGATGCTGCACGAGCAGGGGTCTATCTACATGGATTGGCAGGCGACCTCGCCGCTTCAACTATGGGAGAGCCTGGTATGATCGCCAGCGACCTCATCGCGGCAATTCCACATGCTCTGACGAAAACGCTTTCTGAATAAATGGGAAAGCTCGATCAACCGGACATGTCCTCGCCCATGTCGTTAACCCCCAACCCTGAATCCCTTACGTGTGAATTCTCTTCTGTCGAGCAAACGCTGGCATTTGGACAACACTTAGGCCAGATTCTGAAAGGGGGAGATGTTCTCGCATTAACGGGAGATTTGGGAGTGGGAAAAACTCTCATGACCCGGGGGGTTGCTCTTGGCTGTGGCTTGCCTCAAGAGTGCGTCAACAGCCCAACCTTTTCTCTCATTCAAGTCTATGACAACCACGTCCCTCTTATACATATTGATCTGTACAGGCTTGAAAGCCAGAAAGCGATTCTTCAATTGGGGTTAGACGATTATTTCATTGCTCCCAATATTGTCATTATTGAATGGGCGGATCGCTTCATCGAAATCCTTCCGCCTGACTACCTTGAAATTCATTTGGAACACGGCGATACTGAGACCCTTCGTTCTCTCTCCGTTCGATCGACGGGACCAAGAAGTAGGGACATCGTATTAGCCCTCAAGCGTTACATCGTATAAATCTTCACATTGGCACCATACCTCTTCTATCGCTGACAAACTCTCCATGAACGACCAAGAACTCTCTCCGCTTATGCGTCAATATCAGGGCATTAAAACCCAACATCCCGATGCTATTCTCTTTTTTCGAGTCGGTGATTTTTATGAAATGTTTTTTGAGGATGCTGAAGAAGCCTCCAGCCTCCTCGGAATTGTACTCACGGCTCGGGGAAAAACCAAAGGCACCGCTATCCCCCTCTGTGGTGTGCCACACCACACCGCCACTGGGTACATTGCGAAGCTTTTAAAATTGGGGAAAATCGTGGCTCTTTGCGAACAAGTGGAAGACCCAAAGGTCGCGAAAGGACTCGTTCGGCGGGAGGTTGTCCGAGTCTTTACACCGGGAACTCTTTATGACCATGAACTGCTCACCGATCGAGAATCCAACTACATTTCTTCAATCTATTTCTCAAAAGAGCTTTCTTCCAGTCATTCTGGCCTTGAACCTCGCGTTGGCATGGCAACCCTGGAACTTTCAACAGGAGAGTTCTGGATTTGTGAAGCTCCCTATGAACAGTCACAACATATTCTCATCGATGAACTGGTTCGAATTGACCCCAAGGAGGTAATTTGTCCTGATTCAGTGTGTGAAAAACTTTCCGACCGTCTACAGACCTTGGCCATTGCTCGAGTGGTTCCTCGTAACGTAAATACTTTCGAATTAGCAACGAGCAAAAAAACGCTAGCCGAGACCTTTGGGGTAACCGATATTGATGAACTTCAACTTTCTGGAATAACGGTCGGATACCAAGCCGGCGGCGGTCTTTTGCACTATCTCACCGAAACGCAACCGACCTTATCCCATTCACATTTGCGCAGACCCCGGATTCGCTTTCTCGAACAAGAGATGCAATTGGACCAATCCACGCTCCGGAACTTAGAAATCCTGAAACCCACCTCCGAACACCGCCAGAGCCCCACGTTATTCACCACCTTGGATCAGACTCAAACACCCATGGGAACGCGATTATTACGCCAGTGGATCGTTCGGCCACTTACTCAACTCTCTATTATTCAAGGCCGGCAAGAGGTCGTCAAGGAATTCGTCAATCAAGTAGGCCTAAGAATGTCGATTCGAAGCCATCTGAAATCAATCAAAGATCTCGAACGGCTCAATAGTCGAGTAGCCTTAGGAGTTGCTAATCCTCGTGATCTCATGAATCTTTCTAACTCATTGGAACACTTGCCGAAGATTCAGCAATTCTTGAACTCGTTTCAATCCGATTTCATGAAAACCATGCATGCCACCTGGGACTCACTTCAAGATGTGTCTTTATGTATTTCAGAATCTGTCTTAGAGAATCCACCGCTCTCAGCAAAGGACGGAGGAATCTTTCGAGAAGGGTTCAACCCAGAGCTTGATGAGCTTCGCATGCTGTCAAAAGAAGGCACCGGCTTATTAACCGAAATGGAAACCAGAGAACGCGCGAAAACCCGAATCGACAATCTCAAAGTCAAATACAATCAAGTCTTTGGGTATTACATCGAGGTCACGAAAGCCAATGCCTCTCGAGTCCCACCCCACTATCATCGAAAGCAGACGTTGGTCAATGCCGAACGCTATACCACTGAAGAACTCCAGGAACTCGAAGGACGCCTTTCCAGCGCCGACCAAAAGATGAAACATTTGGAATTTGAGTTATTCACCGATTTGCGAGGTCGCGTAGCGTCCTCGACTACACGGATTCAGGCCATGGCTCAAATCATCGCAACTTTGGATGTTTTTAGCAGTTTAGCTGAAATCGCCACTCTTAACCGCTACACGCAGCCTACGGTCTACGAAGGAGGAATGATCCAAATTAATGGGGGCCGACATCCTGTCATTGAAAATCTAAAACAGACCGGTGGGTTTATTTCCAATGACACGACTCTCGATTTGGATACCAACCGTCTCCTATTAATTACTGGTCCCAACATGGCGGGGAAAAGTACCTATCTCCGGCAAGTCGCCCTTATTGTATTAATGGCACAAATGGGAAGTTTCGTTTCAGCAGACTCTGCTCGCATTGGTTTGGTTGACCGAATTTTTACTCGGGTGGGAGCTGCCGATGATCTCAGCGCTGGACAGAGTACCTTCATGGTAGAAATGAGCGAAACTGCCCATATTTTGGCATCCGCCACATCCAGAAGCCTGCTGTTATTAGATGAAGTTGGTAGGGGAACCAGCACCTATGATGGGCTCAGTATTGCTTGGGCTCTGGCAGAATATATTCTAGATCGCGTACACCTTGGAGCCAGAACCCTTTTTGCCACACACTACCACGAAATGACTCAGTTAGAATCACAGCGCGAAGGCATAAAAAATTACACAGTTCTGGTAAAGGAAAAAGGGCATGATGTCCTGTTTTTGAGAAAAATCATCAAAGGGAAAGCTGACAGAAGTTATGGCATTCAAGTAGCCAAACTGGCGGGAATTCCGACATCGGTGTTAAAACGAGCACAAAATATTCTCGAACAACTTGAGCAAGACAATGTGTCACGGAATGTATCGTATTTTGAAGACCAGGAACAAAACGCTGCCCAACAAAACCTCTCCCCTCAACCCCACATTATCCTCGAAGAAGTCAAGCAAATCGATTTATTTTCCATGACTCCCTTAGAAGCCCTCAATCGGTTAGCTGCCTTCAAAGCGCGTCTCACTGATGAAACGTAGACAAAAAAGAAAGGCCTACGTCATGACGTAGGCCTTTCTTTACACTTGCTTATATTTAAAAAATCTTACTTGGATGGATCCCAGACTCCCTGTCCTTGATCGGAATAAGGAATCACGCCAGCAATTGCAGGACCACCTGGAATCAACACGTCATATTGCATCTTACGGTTTTGTGGCCAGCTTTCATTAGCAATGGCCTTATCAGGACTGGTGGTTCTCAAGCTGTGGATGCTCCGAGGTTTATCCGGAGTGCCTGCAACATCATCTACCGTCTTTGCGGAAAGAATCACACGCTTATTCTGCTCTTTTTCTTGAACCACAATTTCAACCATTCCATAGTTTGATGGCTTCGTGCCTGTCATGACAGCCTGACTGTGGGAATCTTTCCCTGCATCTACTAACATGGCCAACACTTTATCGTCGGCAGCATACATTTTGATATTTTTCCCAGGGAAATATTTTTGCCAATAGTACCCGCTTTCGGCGTTGCCACCAAACACGGCCACATTGATCCAAACGGCCTTATCATAAGGATCCGCCACTGCCACCCGACCACGAAGGGTTGTCGGCTTGCTCAAGTCACCCCACTCAAACCGTTCTTGGAATGCCTCGATTGCCAATGCACTGGATGCCATTGTGCCTACAAGCGCCATGGCTCCCACAAAGGCCCATCCTTTCATCTTAGCACCTTTCATAATGGCTTCCCTCCTCAACTAAAAAGTTGTATGTCATTTTTATTTATAAATATTTCTTTAGTTCAGCAATTTAAAACCAGTGACCGTATGTCCGCTCACTTGCACTTCCATAGCCACAAAATCTTGGGCGGCTTTGGTCATTTGGTCCATAAGAGCTTTATCTTTTACCGCCAACCGGACAGTCGTTTGCGGTGTATACCAGCCAGAATACGGATTGTTTTTGTCAGTTCCACCCTGATAGCCCCATCCACAACAAGATACTAATGGATCGGGTAGAGTTTGAATCCGATCATCCGAGGCTCGACCTGGAGGATTCCCTGTCTCGGCTGGGGCAGAAGTATTCCAATACTGAATGCCGAAAAGAATTTCTCCATCAGGATTATCAGCCCAATGTCCAAAAATTCTTCCCTTTAAACTCGTGGCTGCCTCACCTTTAAAAGAAATTTCACCTTGGCTGGTGACATCTTTGGGGTCCCCTTTCGCCTTTGGATTTCCAGCAGCAGGGCCTTTTTGTGCATAGACCGCTCCTGCCATTCCCATGCTGAGCAGGCCAAATGCACAGAGAGCTACCATCGACCGACGTAGAGATGACTTCTTCATCTGCTCCCTCCTTACAGTGTTAGAATGACAAAAATTAAAAAACGACTTAACCATTTTATCTTCGCAAACGTTCAAACCTTTATTATTTTTATTTTCAAAAATTTTCTCTTGCCCCAGTCTCACTCAAAAATTAAGGGTTGGCCTGAGGAGGGACAATGCTACTCGCACAGAGCATCGTTGTCAAGCAATTTTCTATGAGATTTTTTAAACTTATCCCCACCTTGCGGCCACTTTTTTAGGTATTGGCCCTAAGGCCGTGACTACAAAATCCTTATGATCTAATAACTTTTGGGCCAGATGCCGGATTTGATTCGGGGTAATTCGATCAATCGCTTTTACGATTTCTAGGAGCGTGACATGCCGTCCTTGGTAAAGTTCGTCCTTGGCCAGCTTATTCATTCGCCCATACGTACCCTCTAACCCCAACATTAAATTGCCTTTGAGTTGCGTTTTGGTTCGTTCCAATACTTTTCCAGCCACCTCGCGACGACATAATTTTGTGGCCTCTTTACAAATTTGGTCAATAACCGCTTCTACTTCAGTCGGTCGTGTCGCCGCATAGACGGTTAATGTGCCACCATCTTGAAAGCTCGAAAGGTGCGAGTATATAGTGTAGGCCAATCCCCGTTTTTCCCGAATTTCTTGGAACAACCGTGAACTCACGCCCCCTCCCAAAATGGTATTCATCACATGTGCAACATAACGATCCGGATGCCCGACCGCCAGCCCCTTAAATCCCACACACACATGCACTTGTTCTAACGGTTTATGATGGAGACTGGTCAGCCTAGGAGGATGTTCAGGCCAGCCATTGCTTCCAATATTTTGGGGTAAGGTTTTCGCCTTCCCTCCTCGCCATTGGCCAAAATACGTATTGATCTGATCTAGCAGTTGGGGCAATGAAAAGTTCCCTGCAACCGCCACAATCGTGTTCTCCGGTCGGTAATGTTTAGATTTGTATTGGAGAAGCGCCCGTCGACTCATCTGATGCATGGAGCGTGGCGTACCTAATATAGGACGCCCGATGGGGTGATTGCCGAGTACATCTTTGGCATGTAATTCATGAATATAATCTTCCGGATCATCCTGAACCGTCCGGATTTCTTCGATCACAATCTGTTTTTCTTTCTCTACGTCTCGAAATCCGAAACGGGAATGATGAAAGAGGTCAGCCAATAAATCAAAAGCCGCCCCTACCTGTTGATCCAACACTTTGACATAAAATGCCGTGGCCTCGTGGGTGGTAAAAGCATTCATTTCTCCACCAAGGGCATCGATTTCATTGGAAATTTGGGCTGCAGTTCGATTGCGAGTTCCTTTGAACATCATATGTTCGATAAAATGAGAATAACCTTCTTCACCTTTGATTTCGTAACGGCTTCCCACGGTGGCCCATACCCCAAGGGCCACAGACCTCAAGGACGACATCCGCTCGAGCACAACTCGAACGCCATTATTTAACACAATTTTTTTATACACGGTGATCGAGGCCGGACAGATGGATTAGGCCGAAGTTTGATTTTGTCCCGCTTGTTCAGCCATGGCTTCTTTTCGACTCAGACGTATTTTGCCTTGTCGATCAATTTCCAATACTTTGACTAAAATTTGTTCGCCTTCAGACACCTCATCCGACACGGATTGGACACGATGGGGAGCTAATTGTGAAATATGGACGAGTCCGTCAGTATTCGGAAGAATTTCTACAAACGCCCCAAAATCCATGATCTTTCTGACAGTCCCTAAATAGATTTTGCCAAGCTCCACCTCTTCAACTAAACCGAGCACAATATCCATCGCCTTTTTGGCCGACGCCTCATCAACAGCGGCGATCGTCACAATTCCGGTATCTTCAACATTCATTTTTACGCCACATTCAGCAATAATACCTCGGATGACTTTTCCTCCAGGTCCAATAATATCCCGAATCTTGTCCTGTTTAATTTGAATGGTACTGATCCGCGGAGCATAGGGAGCTAATTCGGCGCGAGGCGTCCTAAGGCATTCATCCATTTTTTCTAAAATAGTTAACCGGCCTTCACGAGCCTGCGCCAGGGCTTGTCTCATGAGAGAAGGGGTCACTCCACCGATTTTAATGTCCATTTGTAAGGCCGTCACACCATCCTTTGTGCCTGCGACCTTGAAATCCATATCGCCTAAGTGGTCTTCCATCCCTAGGATATCGGATAGGATGGCCACCTGATTCCCCTCAAGAATGAGGCCCATGGCAATTCCCGCTACCGGAGCTTTAATTGGGGCAGACGAATCCATAAGAGCCAGGGTTCCACTACAAATGGTGGCCATAGAGGATGAGCCATTCGATTCCAACACTTCCGAGACAATCCGAATCGTATAGGGAAATGCCTCCTTCGAAGGAAGCACTGCACTCAGAGCCCGTTCGGCTAATTTCCCATGCCCCACTTCCCGTCGCCCAGGCCCCCGCAACATTTTGGCTTCACCAACGCTGAACGGTGGAAAATTGTAATGCAGCATAAAGGAACGAGAATATTCCCCTTCCAAGGCGTCAATCCGTTGTTCATCATCAGCCGTCCCCAAAGTCACCACTCCCAAACTTTGGGTTTCCCCTCTCGTAAACAAAGCGGACCCATGCGTTCGCGGTAAAATACCCACTTCACAAGTAATAGGACGAATATCGGCCAATCCCCGTCCATCGGCACGGACTTTTTTTTCTAAAATCATCCGACGAACTTCGGAATATTCCAATTCATGGAAAACTTTCTTCACTTGAGACTTTCGCTCTTCATCCTCCCCGGCAACCCCTTCAATCGCTTCCTGAAGGATTTGATCAAACCGTTCCTGACGTTCGGCTTTTCCAGGAATATACATGGCTTCACAAATAGCCGAGGCCGCCTGCGAACGAACAAGTTTTTCCACTTCAGAATCCAGCTCTTCCACCGTGAACGTCCGTTTCGCCTTGCCCGCTTTTGCTTGCAACGCACTGATCGTGGCGATAATTTTTCGTATCTCCTCATGTGCCAGTTCGATAGCATCGATCATCATATCTTCGGAAAGCCCATCGGCTCCGGCTTCGACCATCATGACCGCATCCTTCGTCCCTGCCACCACTAAATTTAATTCGCTAACCTCTAAGGCATTGCGATCGGGATTCACCACAAATTGGCCATCTACTCGACCGATCCTGACAGCAGCTAACGGTCCCGCACAAGGAATATCGGAGACTGCCAAAGCGGCCGACGTGGCCACAATGCCAATCACATCAGAGGACATCGTTTGATCAATAGAAAGAACGGTCACGATAATTTGCGTTTCATAATAAAAACCATCGGGCATCAGAGGACGAATTGGACGATCAATTAAGCGACTCGTCAACACTTCCTTTTCACTCGGAGCTCCTTCTCGCCGGAAAAATCCACCGGGAATCTTCCCAGCGGCATACGCTTTTTCCTGATAGTTCACGGTCAGCGGGATAAATCCTGCATCAGGCTTGAGAGTCCTCGAAGACACGGCTGTCGCCAAAACCACCGTATCGGCATATGTGGCTAAGATTGCACCATCAGCTTGTTTTGCCATACGACCAGTTTCTAACCGAAGCGGACGCCCACCAACTTCCATTTCAACGACATGAATCATGTTTCGACCTTTCTGAAGCCTTGGATGCTCAATGATATTTTGTTTTTTGGGGTTTCCTGCTTCCAGTCAAGAATGTAGGCATCGTCGGGTTATGGCACCACTCAAAACCACAACCCACAATCTGTCAGGCGCAAAGAGCCATGCCCTACTATTTTCGAATGCCCAATGCCGAGATCACCGCCTGATATTTCGCTTCATCTCTGCGGCGCAAATAGTCTAAAAGTTTCCGTCGTTTGCTCACCATTTTCAGCAGTCCTCGGCGAGAATGATGATCCTTTTTATGCGTTTTGAAATGCTCCGTCAGACTCGTGATCCGCTTGGTCAATATCGAAATCTGAACCTCTGAAGATCCGGTATCTCGATCATGAATTTTGTGCGATCCTACTGCATCCATCTTTTCTTCTTTGGTCAATGCCATAATGCCTCCTTCGAAAATCCACTCCTCTATAGAAAATTTATTTTTTAAATATTAAACAACACTGTTCCATATTTTTATCCTAAGACAGTATTCAATACTAAGGCTGGCCCATTCAATCCTGCTTGTAGGGAAGGCCCGGTCCCTAAGGCCAATAACAAACCTTTTTTGCTTTTCACTCGTACTCGAATCTCATCTTCCTGATTTGTGGCATCCGGCTTTTCCTCAACCCATTGGAGACGGTTCCAAGGAATGGGATTTCCATGGAGCACCTTTCTCGCATCGTCCTCATTCACTTCTACCGCAGGGAACCCTTCTAATATTCGATCCAAACTCCACCAGGCTGCATCCAATTGCAATTGCGAAATTTCAACATCATTGAGGTATTCCAGAGTCATTGATTGTTCTACGTGTAAGGGACCCACACGTCGACGTTGAAGCCATTGCAAATGTCCACCAACACCTAGTCGTTCTCCAATATCCGCACATAATGTCCGAACGTATGTTCCCTTTGAACAGGCCACACGAAAACTTATTTCCGGAATTGCCATGCGCTGAATTTCCAAATCATGAATCTCCACCGTTTTAGCTTGACGTTCAACAGTTTGCCCTTTCCGCGCTTTCTTGTACAAGGGCTGCCCACCAACTTTCACAGCTGAATACATAGGCGGCACCTGTTGTATAGCCCCCTGAAATTCCCTGAATACCAATCGAATATCATCCTCAGATAATGACTCACAAGAGACCTCTTTCAGCACCTTGCCCCATGCGTCTTGTGTTTCAGTAACCTGCCCCAGCTTCAGAACCGCCACATATTCTTTGTCCCAATCCATGAGATATTGGGCAATTTTGGTTCCTTTTCCAATTAGGATAGGCAAAACACCCGTTGCATGCGGATCCAATGTCCCAGCGTGCCCCACCTTTTGAATATTTAAAACGTTTCGAACCCGTTTCACCACGTCATGAGACGTCCACCCATCAGGTTTATTGACAATTAGGACCCCATGCGGCACAGGCTGCTCCTGAGTATTCTCTAGTGTTGGGTGTTCCAACCAAGGCGAAAGGAGTGTCATGGGCTATAGGCTCTAGGTCTGCCCAGAAGCATAAGAGGATCCATCTAAATTGGCATCATCCTCGTGAGGAAGAGAATCAAGAATTTTTTCAATTCGATTAGCATATTCCGCACTCTTGTCTTGATAAAATACGATTTCTGGGGTATATCGCAGGTTCAGCCGTCTGCCAACTTCTGTCCGAATGAATCCTACAGCACTTTTGAGACCTGGCGCGATTTGTTCCTCATACTGTTCAGGGTTCAAAGTCGACACGTACACCCGAGCAAGTTTGAGGTCAGCCGTCATTTTGACATCCGTCACCGTAATAAACTGCACCCGTGGATCCTTTATTTTTCGAGAAAGAATTTCGGCGACTTCCATCCTAATTTGATCCGCCACCCGTGTTGCCCGACTGATTGATGACTTTGGCATGATTGAACCCAGTTTAAAACTTTATAAGACTTCAATTTCAGACCGTAACAGTTCGAGTGAGGGATTGGCCCGGATTTCATTGATTACGTGATCTAGCGTTTGATGGACCCGAGCCGTTTCATTGGCCACAGAAGCAATGCCCAAAATGGCTTTTTGCCAAAGTGGATGTTCATCAATTTCCGCGATAGAAATATTGAATCGATTTTGAAGCCGGCTCTTCAAACTGACAAGGATTTTTCGTTTACCTTTGAGCGATTGCACGTCAGGAAAATGAAGTTCCACGGTACACAATCCAACAATCATTCCCATGCAATCAATTCCACGCTCAGATCTATTTTATAATTTGGCCGCCTCCTCTTCTAATACATAGGCTTCCAAAATATCTCCAAGTTTAATATCGTTAAAATTTTCTATCCCAATCCCGCATTCATACCCTTGTTGAACTTCCTTGGCGTCATCCTTGAAACGGCGCAATGAGCCAATTCTTCCTTCGTACACGGTTACTTGATCTCGAACGACTCTCACCTTGGTATTCGCCCGAGAGATCATGCCGTCATTAACATAACAGCCGGCAATGGTTCCCATCTTGGGTACGGAAAACAGTTGCCGAACTTCGGCATGGCCTAAGATACGCTCCTTGATGGTCGGGGCCAACAATCCTTCCGCAGCGGAACGAATATCATCCAACACATTATAAATAATGGTATACAGCCGGATTTCCACTCCTTCGCGCTCAGCAATATTGGCTGCTTTGGCATCTGGACGTACATGGAACCCAATAATTATCGCCTTTGACGCAGCAGCAAGGAGTACATCAGACTCATTAATGCCACCGACCCCACTATGAATAATTTTTAATTTCACTGCATCAGTCGAAATCTTTTGTAGAGCATCACCCAATGCAACCACAGAGCCTTGCACGTCGGCCTTAAGAAGAATAGCTAAATCTTTAACTTCGCCATCTTGAGCACCGGCATATAAATCATCTAAGGTCGGTCGAGAAGTTGCCGCCAACCCAACTTCTTTCTGTTTTTGCATGCGGTCTTGGGCAATTTCTCTGGCAGCTCGCTCATCTTTGACCACAATCAATTGATCCCCCGCTTCGGGAACGCCTAACAAACCAATCACCTCGACTGGCGTAGAGGGCCCCGCCTCCTTCAGGCGTGCGCCTTTATCCGAGGTCAATCCGCGCACCCGACCGCTCACAGAGCCCACGACAAAGATATCCCCCACTTTCAAGGTTCCACCTTGAACCAACATGGTCGCGACCGGACCACGCCCTTTATCTAATTTGGCTTCTAAAACAACTCCACGAGCCGAGCACCCTATATCAGCCTTTAATTCCATCACTTCCGCTTGAAGTAACAACATGTCGAGGAGGTTCTCCAAGCCCTGGCCTTCTTTAGCGGAAACTTCCACATAGATAGTCTGCCCCCCCCATGACTCAGGAAGCAGTCCATATTCTGCCAAACCCTGCTTGACCCTGTCCGGATTTGCACCGGGTTTATCTATCTTATTAATCGCAACGATAATCGGTACATTGGCCGCCTGCGCATGATTGATAGCTTCTATTGTTTGAGGCATGGGACCATCATCAGCTGCCACAACCAATACCACCACATCAGTCACCTGTGCCCCGTGCGCGCGCATAGCCGTAAATGCCTCATGGCCTGGGGTATCCAAAAAAGTCACCCCTTTACCGCCGACTTTTACTAAGGACGCCCCAATATGCTGGGTAATCCCGCCAGCCTCCCGATCCGTCACTTGTGTTTTCCGTATGGCATCTAATAAGGAGGTTTTCCCGTGATCAACATGACCCATAACCGTTACAACCGGAGAGCGTGGCTCCCATTGTTCACTCCCCCCAGGTTCCAAAAAATCCTCCAGAAGGGCTTCCCCTCCTTTGGGTGCCACTGCTTCCACTGCAATGCCATACCCCTCAGCAATCAATAGCCCGGCATCAAGATCCATCGGCTGATTCAGCGTTTTTAATACATTTAAGTCCATGAGTTTTCGCATAATCTCCGCAGGTTTTTGACCTAATACTTCTGCAAATTCCTTGACCGAAATCCCAGCTGCCACCTTAATCACTTTTTTCCTCGGTTTGGTGGTTTCACCAACCGAAGTGGGCTGAACTTGACGTGCACGTTCCTCACGGCGAAGCGTGGGAAGCGGACGGAGATCCTGCCAGACAGCCGCATCCTCAAATCGTGCAGCGAACAATTCCTCATTTTTCGGGCGAAGACTTTTCTTTGACCTTTTGATCTTATCCTCAACTTGATTTTCACGCTCCAATGCCGCACTTTTTTTCTCACCCTTAGACTCGCTCTTCTTTTCTTTTTCCCCAGGCGCTTTGGTCGGAAAGTCTGTTTCCTGCAGTTCACCCCCCTCTGCCGCAACACCGGACGCAGGCGTCTCTACAACTTTCGACCCCGGCGTTTCCAGGGTAGCTTCACGCGAGGGTTCTCCTTCAGCAGAGTCCACGGCTTTTTGAACAGATAACGTCGAGTCAACGGCAACCCCACCGAGTGTTCCTGCGTCCGTGCCCTCTTCCTTCGTGGCTGGAAATTCCGTCGTCTCTTCTGCTGGCTCTTCTTCTGACTTTTTCTTTTTAATGAGGATGTGTTTTTTACTTGGTTTCGGAGGTTCGGCAATCGTCGCTTCAGAACCGCCCTTTCCTGATCCAGCACTTTCTTTTTTCAATAGGCGCCCACCGGATTTTCTGGTTCCGCTCTTCCCGGTAATGGCTTCTCTTGGAGCCCCGACCTTCGGGTCGGCTATCTTTCCTTGCAAGACATCCATCGCCCATCGGGCGGCATCATCTTCCACAGCATTACTATGCGAAGTTACCTGGATCCCCAAACGCACAAGTTCAGGAATCAACATCCGACTTTCCATCCCAAGTTTCTTCGCTATCTCATGAACTCGCATGCGTATCCTTTACGTTGACGGAGAATCTTCAGGAACCGGCTCTTTGGGGATTTCTTGCATCGATTCTTCTTTGGTTTCAGTATCTGTGGATTGAGCCACTTCACCCTCTACGACCGATTCATCAACAATATTTGCTGTTTCTTCTGCCAACGCCGCTTTGATTTCCATATCCCGTTCCATCTTTTCTTTTTCATACTCAGTGGAACTAATGATGTCAATTTTCCAACCCGTCAACTTGGCAGCCAATCGAACATTCTGCCCATTTTTCCCGATAGCCAAGGACAACTGTGAATCGGCTACCACCACGAGCGCAGATTTTTTTTGCTCATCAATCCCGACCTTTTCAATAGAAGCAGGATTCAAGGCTTCCCCGATAAACACACGAGGATCGTCCGTCCAGGGTATAATATCGATTTTTTCACCACGCAATTCCCGGACAATAGCCTGAACCCGAGATCCTTTTACCCCCACGCAGGCCCCTACAGGATCAACAGCCTTATCACGCGAGGCAACCGAAATTTTGGTCCGATCACCCGGCTCACGAACGACATTTTTGATTTCCACGATTTTTTCCGAGATTTCAGGCACTTCCAATCCAAACAATTTTACGACAAAATGTGGGTGTGCCCGGGACAAAATCACTTGCACATCCTTTGGTGTGCGGCGCACTTCCAACAACAAGGCACGAACGCGGTCACCTCGACGATGAGCCTCACGTGGGATTTGTTCCTGAACGGGCAAAAGCGCTTCAGTCTTTCCAATATCCACGAGATAATTGCGGCGCTCTTGTCCGAGAATGACCCCGTGCACTAATTCTCCTTCTTTTTTGGAATACTCACGTTCAATAGATTCCCATTCCGCTTCCCGAACCTTCTGGCAAATCACCTGCTTGGCTGCCTGAGCGGCAATACGCCCGAAATCTTCCATATCAATGAGAGATCCGATTTCATCACCCATTTCGGCTTCTTCATCGATTTTTCTGGCTTCTTCTAACGAAATCTCCGTTTTCGAATCCACCACATTTTCGGCAATAGTTTTCTTGCTCACAATGGAAATTTCACCAGTATCTGTATCAATATCAACCTGAATGTTGTCTCCTTGCCCAAACCGTTTTTTGGCAGCGGTTAACAAGGCGGATTCCAATGCCGCTATGACCTTTTCTTTCTCAATACCTTTTTCCCGCCCGATTTGATCGATCACCGACATGAGTTCACTTTTCATAATGGTTCCTCGCAATGCCCCGTAGAGATGAAACCCCAACAGGCCGCGGTTGTTTTTATACTGGTCGCCGAAGGATTAAAATTCTACTTCGATTCTGCCTTTTACAATTTCCCCCCAAGGAACAACATACTCCTTGGTGTCTTGCTTTCGATCATCCACAAGCTGAAGCCCGAAATCCGACACAGCCCTTAACCGTCCAATAATCACATCTTGTTTTTCCTGTTCATTCTGAACAATGAGACGAATCCGTTGACCTTGAACCCGTTGAAAATCTTTATGAACTTTCAAGGGACGATCTAGCCCTGGCGAAGAGACTTCAAATCGACAAATGGGCCCCGATGGCTGGGTTACCTCCCATGTGCGACGAAGAGACTGGTGGAATTGCTCAATGTCATCAATCCCTACCCCTCCCTCTTTATCTACCGTTAACCGGACTAGTGGATGGGTTGGCTTCCCCATCCATTGTATATTGAGGATTTCGACACCCAATGCCTGAGCAATAGGGTCGCCAACTTGGCGAATTACTTGGCTAAGGTTTTCAGTCATGAAGGCCACCAGGGACGTTATTTCTGAATAGCGGCCAGCGCAAAAGACCAAAAAAAAGTGGGCTCACGCCCACTCAAACCAGGGTAACCCTAGCACTTTCCTGGTTTAAAGGCAAGATAGGGGGACCAACATGGCATTCCTCCTATTTTTTCGATATCCCGTAATCTCAAGCAATGTAGAGCGGTGCCATAGGCATAATATTAACTCCGTGATAGGCTAAATATCATAAGAATTAGGCCGTTTCATCATATCAACCAGAAGAGGAATGTAGCAGATGCCCACAATAATTTCTGTGGCTTCCGGAAAAGGCGGTGTCGGAAAGAGCATGGTGGTCAGCAACCTTGGGCTCTTGCTGGCCCGTCAGGGGCAACGCGTCATCTTAGTGGACATGGATATCGGGGGAGCCAACCTCCATATTCTGTTCGGAATGTTCCACCCTCCCACAACATTGACCGATTTTTTCACAAACCCTAAAACAAATCTGGAAGATATTGCTCATCCGTTAGCGTATCTTTCGTCCCTTCGGCTTATTCCAGGGACAGGGGAAACATTGATAACGGCCAATCTTCAACATGCCAAGAAAAAACGCCTTATTCGGCATCTCAAGAAACTAGATACCGACATTATTCTGGTCGATGTCGGAGCCGGCACCAATTATCATACGCTTGATTTTTTCCTTCTAGCCGATCATTTTTTAGCCGTAGGTACCCCGGACCCAACTTCCGTTCTTGACCTCTATCGATTTATAAAACTCGCCGCCATTCGAAAAGTCCTCAGTGCATTCTTAGCCCGTGATCCTATTTCCGAGGCCCTCATTCACAAAGATTTTCACAGTGTCAAAGAAGTCTTAGAAGCAGTGGGACGTACCAACGAATCGGGCATAGCTTTGGCCAAACAAGCTCTGGAAGGATTTAAACCGACCCTGATATTGAACCGGATGAATCCGAAATCTCGGATCAACACTCTGCATCTTCAACATTTACTCAAACAATATGTCGGGACTAACTTATCCGTTCTGGGGAACATTCCCGAAGACCCTCAGGTCCAACAATCTATTTTAAAATATTTACCCGTTGTGGAATCTTCTCCCCAAGCTCCTGCCGCCTTGGCCTTCGAACAAATTGCAGAGAATGTCTTGAAACAGATCTCAGAATCAAAAAAAGAGGCGCCCGAAATCCTAGAAGAATCCAGAAAATTACGAGCTTAATAGCTGGGGATCCTACAACCGTCCTAATACCTTCTAATGGGGATCTGAAGGCAGAAGATTCCGAATAGCATTCGACAATGACTTGAGAGTCATTGACACACTTTCCAATTCCGCTCCCTTATTTTGCAATTCCGATTGCATTCTGGACACTTTGCTCACTAATCGGTCCCGCTCCTGAGTGACCAAAGAAAAATCCTTGAGCGATTCCTCAAGCTGTTTCACCTGTTTTTCCAAACGACCACAGGTCTGCTGAGCGGCTTCAGACTCCCCTTTCACAGTTCCTAATTCTTGAGTCAAGGAATCAACCGTTTTTTCGGCTGACTCCAAATTTTGCTGAGTATCCCGGCGGTCCTCTTCACTTTCCAAGAATTGCTGATTGAGACGATCAATCACCCCCGCCCACTCACGCGCAATCCCCCCAAGAGATGTTGGCACAGGGGCTAAGGAGCTTTCTTTTCCTAATTGTCCTACTGTCTGTTGAATCCATTCAATAAATAATGTTGCTTCTCGAAAATTTAAATCCACCCCTGGAGAAGGGTTATCCGAGGAGGCAGACGGGGAAGAAGATTCTTGGGACAATTTTGTTTCGGGAGTTGGCGACGGGGATGCCGAAGAGGCAGCGGATTCTTCTGTCGGCCCTGAATGGAATTGCTGCAATAAGACGGCGACGCAATGACGGCAGAAAGGCTGTTCCGTTGATGGGCAGGAACATTTTGTCGACAATGTCCCACCGCGTAATTTTATGGTTTGCGCATAGACTCCGTAGGTTCCATTGACCTCTGCAACCACTTGCGTGCCATTGGCTTCCATAATATTCACGCGGTTATCTGAAAAATATTGGTTGCCAATTTTAAAAACCTGGCCCCCGACAACAGATTCCACCATAGCGGGGTCCAACTGACCAAGTTCCTGCGCAGAGCATGAAATTCGATTTCTCATATTTACCCTCACGTTTTTAAGAAGAATACAGGCAATTTCAGTAACCCTGATCCAACCCTATGAGATTAAGCTCATGGGAAATTTTACCGAGAATGAACCTGAGATCCAACCATCTAGGTAATTTTTTTATTTTGGCCCTTCCATGATCCCAGAAACAGCATCAGACAAAAAATCTACGCCATCCTTTTTAGAAAGTCTTCTCGAAGAGGCTCCGGAAACGCTCCCTATTCTTCAGCAAAGCTGCATTCAAGTCTTGAATCTGACTCAAGACAAACGTTCGAGCGCCAGCGACATTGGGGATATCATTAAACGCGATCAGGCCATGATGGCCAACGTGATCAAGATCGCCAACAGTCCAGCGTATTATACCCGCACCTCAGTGAGGACCCCCACCCATGCTGTCACGCTGATCGGATTTGATGTCATCCAGGGAATGGTGGTTGCCGCACATCTCATTGAACAAGCCAATAGCTTTGGGGGGAATATCACTTTTCTCAAACACATCTTAGCCCGTGCCCTGGTGTCAGGAACACAGGCCCAGGAAATTGGAAAAGCCCTAAATCACCCCGAACCGGGATTTTTATTTATCAATGCCATGCTGTATTCTCTGGGCGACCTTATTTTAGCCTTGTGTCGACCAAAAGTCGCGGAGCAATTGCAAAACTTGCGACTATCGGACCCGAACAGTGTCCCCAAAGCCGAACTCGCCCTTCTTGGACGGCCCCTCTCAATAATTGCCTCAACAATGGCCAAACACTGGCATTTACCAAATAATTTGGTTCGCCTGTTAGAGAAAAAGCCCGTCTGGCCAAAAACCCGGCCGGATAACGACCAACAAACCATGGAGGGAATCGTACGAGCGGCGAATGAATTAAGTTTTTGTCTCCTTAACCCTTCCGGAGAAGGACAAGAACACAACTTCCACACGCTTATCCAAGAATTTCTCCCGCCATTTGGCCTCTCCTTTACTCAGTTGGAACAGACCGTCACCACTGCATTTATGCAAGCTTCCGAAATTGCTTCTGCCATTAGTATCAGTCGAGAACATTTCATCCCCCCACCCAATCACAATGGAGTTCCGATTCAGAACCCACAACTACTAAAACTTACACAGGCCATTCAGCAAAACCTACAATGTTATCCAGAACCAAAGGAAGATGAAAAAACCCTTGAACCTAATAGCTCGCCGCCGAATTCCACATCATTGCCTCCTTCAGGCTATACCGACAATTCCCTATTTGAATTCACACTGACGGCCATGAAGATCCCAGAACCCTCAACGCTGCTTTCCTATGCAACGAAAACCCTTTATGCCTCCTGTGGATTTAAACGAGTCCTCTTAGCTTTGATGGTGCCCGGACAAGACAAATTGGAAGTCAAAATTGGCTATGGGGACCAGGTAGATACCCTTCAAGCAGAATTTCCCTGTTCCCTGCATAAAGAAAGTTTCTGGTACCGCCTGTTACACCAATTCCAACCGATGCAATTCCTCTCACTTGAGCAAGAAGACTCATTTCATCACATCCCTACAACCTTTCTTCAGCTCTGGGGAAACCACCCAGGCCTAGCCGGCCCCTTGTATGCACCAAATAAACCCATTGGTCTGATACTGGCCGACCAAGGACCCAAGGACTCTCATTTAGCCGACAATGACTTTGCAGCCTTTGCGTTAGTTCTTTCCCAAACGAACGCCAACCTTGCCAGACTGGCACAAGGAAGTCAGAACAAAAAACCATGAGAAATGGCAATCAGCTATAGCACCGAAATACCAAGAACTAAATCGAGTCTGACCCTATTAAAAAAAATAAAAGCCCCACACTTTAGTGTGGGGCTTTCACTGTCTAATTCCTTATCTAGGTATTCCTTATGCTTTCAGGCTTTTTCGGTAACGCCACAACCCAAGGCCTGCTAGTCCAGAGCCAAGTAGGAGTAACGAAGCCGGTTCTGGAGTCGCCACTGTATTACCAGCAGCAGACCCTGACCCATGCCGGGTTTTGTTGAAAATAAGTAATCTTTGGGTTTCAGTTATAGATCCAATTGTGTAGGGTCCAGGGCTAGATAGTGCGGGAGTAAAACCCGATAAAGTAAGTGTTGTGCTAGCCACAAATATAGAGGCACGGAAACCGGTTTGGGTCACCGTGTTAGATGTCAAGAAGGAATTTCCTGAGGTGTAGTTAAACCCCAACAATGAGCCCCCGGTTGTGGTTAAATTATATCCCCTTACTGGGGCAGAAAGGAGGGAATCAACATTAAGCGTTCCGAAAAGGGTTCCGCCATCGTTGAACGTCCCAGACACATTATAGGTCATGGGTATGGCATAGACCTTCTCTAGCGCCAGCCCAAATACCAAAACAATCCCCATTAACACTGTCATTAATCGCTTCGTCTTCATTTTCTCCTCCTCCTGAGGAACAATTTAGTGCTTTTTGATTTCCTTGTTATGTATTTTTAAAGCAACAGATAGATTTAAAGCAACAAATAGGCCAAAGTAAATTTTCAGGATTTCTTGGTAATCAGGGCCTGTTTTCTCCTTTGAATTTTATAGTGTTTTTAAAACGTACTCTGGTCCATTGCCGTTCCTAAACCAAAGAAAATCTTCCTAAAAAAGTGTAAAAAAATATGACTTCTTTGGATAAAATTCTAAAACATTAAATTTTTTGGCCATAGAATAAATAATTTTCAATAAAATTCAATAATTTATACTTTCCTATAAATAAGTAAAAATAATCGACTGTATTTTTCATAATTTTTTCATATTGATAGGAATCTATACTAATTTTAGCATTTTTATCTTATATTACAATTACTTATATAAATGTTAAATAAGTTGACATATAACCATACGGGTCATTGTCCCACGGGTATATCAAGCCAATCACTCCCATAGAGCAGGATTTGGAAAGGCTCTAATTGCCTCAAGGTGACGCCGAATCCGATTTCATGACCTGAGACAGACCTTTGCTCACTGTTTGATCCTGCATTGAACCAAACGATCAAACACCTATGGCTTTGTGGGGTTCAGCTTTGATGGCTGGAAAAGACCACCAATGTTGTCACGATATGCTCCTAAATGTCCGACTCAATTTTGAGGAGTAGCGAAAGGAACGACAGCACTGTTAGAAGAAAATTTCGGGCGGAGCGTTGATAACAACCATGATTGAAAGGAGAAGGTGAGGTTGGGAAGGGACGACTAGGATTTGATTTTTCTGGTGAGCCGCGTGCGGCTCGAACGCACGACCCTCGCCTTAAAAGGGCGATGCTCTACCAACTGAGCTAGCGGCTCACCGAGGGCGATGCTAACAATGGACTTGGTCGTTGTCAAACAACAACGTTCAGTGTTGGGAAATGAACCAAAACGGGTTTATTTTGAACGGGATTGAGAACGAATAAGTGGGTTTCGAATCATGATCGTCTCTTCACGTTTTGATCCTGTGGAAATCATATCAATTGGACAAGAGACAAGTTCCTTCACTCGTGCGAGGTATTTTTTTGCGGCAAGCGGCAAGGCTTTGTAGGAAGTGACTCCGGTCGTATCTGTTGTCCACCCCGGCCACCGTTCGTAGACGGGCCGGCATTTCTCCAACACCTCCAAATCTGCCGGCATTTCTCGATACAACTTCCCCTGAAAACGATAACCCGTGCAAATTTTCAATTCCTTGCAGCCATCCAACACATCCAATTTTGTCATGGCTAGGGACGTTAACCCATTCACCCGGACGGCATACCGCAATAACACGACATCCAACCAGCCACACCGTCGAGCTCGCCCAGTTGTGGCGCCATACTCATGGCCTCGCGTCATCAATTGTGTGCCCATCGCATCGTGTAATTCAGAGGGGAAGGGACCGCCTCCCACTCGAGTGGTATAGGCCTTCGTCACACCTAAGACTGCAGAGATATTGGTCGGACCGACCCCACTCCCTGTGCAGGCCCCTCCGGAACAGGAGCTCGACGAGGTCACAAAAGGATACGTTCCAAAATCAACATCAAGATGGGTGCCTTGGGCTCCTTCAAACAACACCCTTTTGCCTCCGGCAAAGGCGCGATCGAGCAACAAGGGCACGTCGGCAATGTGCGGCCGCAAACGTTCTCCATATGCTTGATAATCCTTAAAAATCGATTGCACGGTAAAACCTTTGGTTTGATAGATCCGCTTCAAAAACGCATTAATCTCAACCAAGTTTTCTTTAATTTTTTTCTTCAAGATCTCAGGATTCAGTAAGTCACCCATCCGAATTCCCACACGGGCCATCTTGTCCACATAGGCTGGACCAATGCCCCGACCTGTGGTGCCAATTCGACGTGCACCTTTGGCTTGCTCTGCAGCTTTATCGATGGCTTTATGGTAAGGCATGATGACATGAGCTCGTTGACATATGAGAAGTCGTTTGCCCACAGAAATGCCATTTTTTTTCAAACCATCCAGTTCTCCAATTAATCCACCGGGATCGATCGCGACACCGTTGCCAAGCACACACAACTTTCCAGGGTAGAGAACCCCAGAAGGAATTAGATGAAAAATAAAGGTACCTTTGTCGGTAATGACGGTATGCCCTGCATTCGATCCACCTTGATAGCGGACAATGACATCCGCATCTTTGGCCAAAAGATCGACAATCTTTCCTTTTCCTTCATCACCCCATTGCGAACCGACAACCACAAGCGCTGACATGATCTTCTCGACTCCACGGATTACCTAGGCACAAAAAAGCTCTGACAATACTCAAGTCAGAGCGCAGCCGTGTCATCGTAGGTTCCCCGTCATAAATTGTCAACGAGGAAATGTCCGTCGCATTCACTTTCGCCTTTCTTGACCGCATCCCGAGCCCGTGATAGCATCTTTTTCGGTGTGGGGCTGTGGCGCAGTTGGGAGCGCGCGTGAATGGCATTCACGAGGTCGCCGGTTCAATCCCGGCCAGCTCCACCAACCTTCCTCATTCGTACAAACTTCTCTGGCATTCATCCCTGACAGGAGAGAGTCAGTGCTACCGGCCCAATAGCCGGTTTATTGCTCCGTGGATTCAGCATGTTACATATCGAACAATTAACGAAAACGTTTCCGACTAAGCCACTGTTTGTAGAAGCGTCCGCCCACCTGAAACCCAATAGTCGTGTGGGCCTGGTCGGACCGAATGGATCGGGAAAAACGTCCCTTCTTCGGATGATTCTCAACGAGGGCGATATCGAAAGTGGACGAATTCGGAAACGCCCCCACCTTCGAATAGGCTATTTGCCACAGGAATTGGAAACGCTACCCGGAAATACTATCTTAGATGCTACACATAGAAATGAATTCCCCGAATATGAGGCCAAGCGAATTCTCGCGGGCTTGGGATTCCAAGAAGGTGACTGGGAACGAAAGATTCAGACCCTCTCCGGAGGCTACCGCATGCGCGTAGCCTTGGCGTATTTGCTGTTATCAGCGCCTGACGTCTTGATGCTGGATGAGCCCACAAACCATCTCGACAAGCCCACACAACGATGGTTAGAAAACTTCCTCCTCAATTCCCCCTTTACCCTGCTGATCATCAGCCATGACATTGAGTTCCTGGACAAAATGGTGACACATATCTGGGAAGTCCGTAATCATACGCTTCAAGAATATCGCGGTAACTATACACGCTTTCAAAAACTCAAAGCCGAACGTGATGCACAGGAACAGGCCGCTGCCACCCGGCAAGCGAAAGAAATTAACCGTGTGCAATCATTTGTGGATCGCTTTCGATATCAAGCCAACAAAGCCAGCCAAGTTCAATCGCGCATCAAACAACTGGAAAAAGTCAAACGGATTGAATTGCAGCGGGATACCAAACGCCTCAAGTTTAAATTTCCGGAACCGCCAGCGAGTGGTCGGGAAGTCCTGGAAATGAAAAATATTCACAAACGCTATGGCGAGAAAATTGTGTATCAAGGTTTGGATTTTTCGATTGAACGAGGGCAGCGCGTGGCTTTTGTTGGAGAAAATGGTGCAGGAAAATCCACGCTCCTGAAAATGCTGGCAGGAGTCTTAGAATTTGAAGAAGGCGAACGCCTTGTTGGGCACGGTGTCACCATTCATTACTTTGCTCAGCATCAAGCAGAAATCCTCCATCCCGAACATAGTATCCTCGATTCACTGGAAGAGGCCGCACCCCTGGCTGAACGAAATTTTCTCAGGGGATTAGCCGGGGCCTTTTTGTTTTCAGGCAATGATCAGCTCAAACCCATCAAAGCGTTAAGCGGCGGAGAACGAAATCGGGTGGCCCTAGCCCGCATGCTTGTTGAACCGGCCAATACGTTACTTCTGGATGAGCCCACCAATCATTTAGATCCGGCGTCGGTCGATATGTTGACCGATGCTCTGGTTCAATTTCCCGGCACTATCGTCTTCATCTCTCACGACCCGACATTTCTAATGCGGGTTTCCACTCGGGTCGTGGAAATAGATGAAGGGCAGGCCAGGGACTACATCGGCGACTACGAATACTATTGTTGGAAACGGGCGAAGGAAATAGAAGATCAAATTCCACCGGAAGCCAAAATCGACAAGAAAAAATCTAAGAAAAAAGACAAAGGCAAAAAAGACCACCCGACGACCGAAAACATCCCAAAAGTGACGACCCCAATAACCGAAACTCCTGCCACCGGCCCAACTCGGCGAGACCTTTCCAAAAGTATCGCCCGCTTGGAAAAACAAGTGGCCAGCGCCGAGAAGGAAATCACGCAACTCGAAGAACAAATCAAAGCCCGTGATGTCGAACTAGCCGCCCCGGAAACCTACCAGGATTATTCTCGCTGGAACACACTCCACCAAGAACGAGAAAAATGGTCCCGAGAACTAGATCGCCTTACCCACAAATGGGGAGACCTCAGCGCCCAACTCGAACAACAACAATCCCAAATCTCATAACTCTCCGAACCAAATCTGCCTTATCCCCCCGAACCGTTTAGTTCGTTTGAATGAGATAGACCCATCCAAAAAATGGCACGACTTCTACCCAAAGTGGCCTATAGTTGGATGAGGCACAAAAAAACTTATGAATGGGAATTTTCGATGATCAGAGAAAGGGATTAATAATCTGAAGACCACGAATCTGTTGACCATGCTGTAAATCTTCTGAATACAACTTGTCACATCCTGCCTGTAACGCCCCGCCAATAATTAGGGAATCATAAAACGAATAGCAAGTTTCATGCTGAAGGGTTAAGGCCTGTCGATACAAATCAACACTGTGAAACACAGAACAGAGGGGGCTTAACACATCCTGAAGGTACTGGTGAGCATCAGATAACTTCAGAGGAACCGCAAACTTGCTGGTCGCCACATTTAAAAACTCCTGCACAACTTGAGTACTCACAAACCCGTCCAGATTTCTTAAGGCCTGCTCAACCAATTCCTGCGCACGGAGTTTCTTTTTGGGCGCGCCCGAATCAAAGGTATAGACAAAAATATTGGTATCCAGAAAAAATTTAGCGCTCATTCAATTCTTGACGAGAAAACTGTCGACCAGGCCGGGCATAGGTGAGCCGCATCATCAAATCCCGATAATTGGCGTCCCCCGGCCCTTGCCCCGCAAATGCTCCAAGCCATTGTCGAAATGCATCGTTTAACGTCATACCGGCTTTGCGAGCCTGCTCCCTGGCTTTATGAATCAGGGTAGGGTCCGCACTAAACGTAATATTTTTCATCATTAACCCTCTTCAAAATTACACTTAAATAGCGTACACTATTTTCGTGTTAAAATCAAGGTTTCCCAAAGCGGCTCAGCCTTTTGCTCTTCCCACAGAGTTGGCATTTCACGTACCCGCCAGGGGGCGTGCAACACCTTAAAGGATCCACAGAAAAAGCACTTCTGGCCCAGCAAAAAGTTGGCCTACAACTAAAAACTGTGTTTCGTCTTGCAACTATGCGCCTGTTCTAGCACCCACTGATTACGAAACGCCCTAATTACTAAAGAAAATATAACCCGTTCTACCACCATTGCCATTCTTGAGTTGCGAGGACATGCATGCCTAAAATGAAATTGGTGGTGGCATGAGCCACAATGCAAGGCCAGAGACGCCGGGTTTTGTAGTAGAGACCATTATAGGCCAGCCCCGCCATCATCCCTGCCAGCCATAAATTGTGTTCCAACCCGAATAGCACGACCGTCGCGGCAAAGGAGGACAAGGTGAATGTCCCAAAGGCCACTTTTTCAAAATCTGGATTGACCACCCAGCGAATTAAGAACGACCGCCAAAACAGTTCCTCCATGAGGGGCACCACAATCGATGCCCCAAATATGCGAATGGCAGCTAATACCCATCCAATAGTTTCACCTTCCACAAAGGGATTGTAGCCGGTCATCTCGCCCTGAATCGCCCAGTCCCAGTCCATTCTGATCCACAACACATAGACCACCATCCCCACTCCAATCGCCAAGCCAGCCTCTTTGGCGTCGACAAAAATGGGACGTTGTAATTCTTGATAGGACGACCAGAAATACACGAGCAGTCCTAAGACGACCGCCGTTTTGATGGGATACAGCCAAAGGTCGGTCTTTGCCTCGACTGGGAAAACACTGCTGACCGCGATAAACGCCATATACCCGGCAAAGGGAAGGAGGCGTGCCCACATGGACTCTACCCTGTCAGTTAAGATTCCTTTCCCGGACAGAGGCAACACCGTCGTAGACTTGCGAGGCATTTCTCCTTCATCGGAGAAAGGAAATTCGCTCTTAATCCTGGAGACCAAGCAGGCAGATGTTACGCTTCCCCTTGGAGTAAATCTAGCGGGGAAAAATCATCGGTGAGAATTTGTCCGGCACTTAATGACACTGGAACATGGGACAGAAAAAATTCTAAACCTTCCGGAGGAAATTGATTGAGGTTCATGGAAGCTGTTAATCGGTTGACAAATTGGGAATTTCGCATCCTTTCTACTGGTTTCCCCGCAAAAAAGATGAGATTAACGGAGCCCTTTTTGGTCTTCAACCAATCTGGGCCGGCCACTCCGTAAGTGGTAATGTTCTCAAACGCTAGACCCATTGTCGTGAAAATAGCTTCCGCCCGTCGCACATTCGCCGGAGCATCAGATGAAGCCAGATTCACGGCGATCGCCCCATCCGGACTGACACGGGCCCGCAATTCCTCAAAAAATTCTTGAGTTGTCACATGAAAGGGGATTAAATGCCGGGCAAAGACATCTACCCAAACGACATCATACTGGACTGAATTGTTACGCAAAAACGTTCGTGCATCTTGCACGACCACATGATGATTTTCAGGTGGTGAATAATCAAAATATTGAGCCGCCGCATTGACCACAGATGGGTCCATTTCAACCACATCTAATTCCAAATCTGGCCAATGCTTGGCCAGCCATTTTGCGAGGGAACCTCCGCCATGACCCAGAATTAACCCACGTGTGGGATTGTCCAATACTGGCAAGACGCCCATCATCACCTGGCTGTAGGGTAATGCAAGGAACGTCGGTTCAGCCTTCCACATAACCGCATGAAAGGTATTATCTAAAATAAGGTAGCGAAATAAATCATTTTCACTCACTCGAACCTGTTGGTAGGGGCTATCTTCCTGATGAATAGCCGGCGGTACTACAATGATCGGATGAAACCCCATCCATGTCGTACCTGCCACAAAAGCGAACAGGCCCACTTGGAGAATGCGAGAAAGTTGACGACTTTGGAGCGTCCAGATAACGCCAAGCATCATTAAGCCCAGACCGAGCGTAGCTACAAGAGTGGTGCTTCCCATCCAAGTCAATAAATAAAAAGATGTACCCCATGTTCCAAGAAGGCTGCCCAACGTCGAGACCGCAATCATGCCTCCCGTATGCCGCCCCAGATGCCCCATATCGGCAATGGCTAATCGTAGTAGGGCAGGCAACACACCACTTAATCCAAAGGCCGGAATCGCTAATAATACACTCGCTGCAACACACGGCCCCCACCGCGGATCTTGGATCCATTGAAACACTTGAAAAACGACCGGCTGTCCAGCCCAAGCTAAAAGCAAAGTCCAAGTTCCTGATGCTAATAATAGACAAGCCAAAACCCATTGAGGAGGATGACGATCAGCCAGCCTCCCTCCTGCCGCATATCCACTACTCATGGCAGCCAACACCACGCCAATGAGCGCACCCCAGACAAAGAGGGAACTGCCGAACACCGGCGCCAGCAGACGACTCCCAACAATTTCTAGCCCCATCACCACCGCACCAGTGGTAAAGGCCGTCGCAAAACACCACCATCGTGGTAAGCTAAGAGGGACGAAAGATAGAGAAGAAGCTGATGATTTCATACAGAATACTGTGCTAGGGGCAAAAGGGAAATGATGCTAAAGCATGAATTTCGAAGTGTCAATTCACGAAATGAGAGGCATCACCACTGGCCACACATTGTTCTCTCCGAATTTTTGTTGCTCCACCCATATCGTGGATCCATCCAAATCGTTGAATAGAATAATGAAACTTATCTGGGTAATTCGGTAACATTCCTTTCGGATGGCTCAACCCACCCCACCTTCATCGGATTCCATTTCTCCTCAAGGGCCACAGGGAGAAACTCACCAGATCAGTCGAGCCGCAGGCTTGATTGGGGCTGCTACATTCGGTAGCCGAATTCTGGGATTTATTCGCGATATGATATTGGCCAACCTATTTGGTGCCAATGCCGCTGCTGATGCCTTTTACATCGCCTACCGAATTCCGAATCTGTTGCGAGAATTATTTGCCGAAGGCTCCATGTCTTCAGCCTTTATTCCCGTGTTTACTGAATATCATTCCACACGTTCGAAACAGGAAACCTGGGAACTCGCTAGTGCCGCGTTTACCACTCTTCTCACGATAGTCACATTCGTCACACTTCTCGGCATCTTGGCCGCGCCAAGCGTAGTTTGGCTGTTAGCCCCAGGCCTCCGTCATAACGCTGCGCAATTAGCCACCACCACGCTGCTGACCCAAATTATGTTTCCGTACCTGCTCTTTGTGAGCATAGCCGCTCTGGCAATGGGAATCCTGAATGCACTCCGTTCCTTTGCGGTTCCCGCCTTAGCGCCGGTTTTTTTCAACGTCTGCGTGATTGTTTTTGCCTTGGCCATTTCTCCGTGGTTTGACCAACCCATTTTTGGGGTCGCTCTGGGAATCGTGGTGGGAGGTCTAGCCCAATTTCTTATGCAGCTGCCCGGACTCCACAAGAAAGGTTTCTTGCTCTCTTGGAATTTTCACCCAAGCCATCCGGGTGTCAAAAGAATGGGCATCCTCTTGATTCCCACCCTATTAGGCCTAGCCGTTACGCAAATTAATTTAACGATTAGCACCATTCTCGCGTCATACTTTGAAGGCGGCCCGACGTATTTATTTTATGCGATGCGACTGATTCAATTCCCTTTAGGAATTTTTGGTGTCGCCATGGCCACCGCCATATTACCCAGCCTATCGGCACATGCCGCGAAAGGTGCTCATGACGAATTACGGGCCACAGTGAATTTTGGTCTACGAATGGTGTTCTTTATCATTTTGCCGTCCATGGTCGGACTGATGCTGTTGAGAATACCCATTATCCATCTCTTCTTTGAACATGGAGCCTTTTCGGCACACGATACCATTGGAACAGCTTCGGCTTTATTGGGGTTCGCCGTGGGGTTGTGGGCCTTTGCCAGTTACCGAATCCTAGCCATGGCGTTTTATTCCCTACAAGACACACGGACTCCAGCCCTTGTTGCCATTGGCTCCGTCGGCATCAATATTGGATTATCCCTTTGGCTCATGACCCCATTGGCCCACGCTGGACTGGCTCTAGCCGCCGGGTTAGCCGCCATCGGGAATGCTCTCCTACTCGCAACAATTTTAGGGAACCGTCTCCAGGGATTACTGTGGCGCACATTGACTGCTTCCCTTTTCAGAATCGGAATCGCCTTACTTCCAGTGGTCGGGTTCTGTACATGGATGGCCTCACTTCCTGTATGGCATGAATCCGGGAATAGTTTTTTGAAAATGGCATATTTGTTTCTTGCTATTGGCGGCAGTGCCATTGGGTATTTTGGCATCCATTTCTTGCTCCGTTCAGATGAATTGACACACCTCAAGCTCATGATGCAACGGAAATTAGCAAAATAATCTCCTTGATTAAAAATTGCAGGAAATATCCACTATTCTCATGAAGAATAGGGCTAAAGACACCCATCAACACAGCCAAAACAACTGGCATGCTTCACTTCTCTTTTTATCATCCCCTCACCTTACGATACACTAACCCCAGACAGACGACTTTTGAACCTTCATGCAATGTGGACTGAGAAAATTATGGGCCTTTCTCATGGATTTTTGATAGCCTAGATATAGGAAAAAATACAAAATGAGTTAAGAGGGAGAACCCTTAGGCCGATAGGACTATTATACTGAGGAACGACTACAAAGCATGGAATTGGAGAAGAGGAGGAACAAGCCTCATGATGCCAATCGCCGACCATCATCCTCTCAAGCAATTATTTGGTCGATTGACCGAAAGAAATTTTTCTGAAGCACTGGGCTGGCCCAACTTTGAAGTCACGGATTATGTAGCCAATCTTCTTCTTGAATTCATACACACCGATCAATTGACTCGTATTAAAGACCACGAAGGCGAACCCGTTGAAACCATTGTGGAGCTGTTATACGAGGCCGAAACCTCCAGCCATCATTCATCTCGGGAAAAAGAATGTGATATCCACCGACACATTGGTGATCTCACGTTGTTTTTAGCTGGAGTCTTTCCCGAGTATTGCCGCCGTATCAAATGCTCAGGATTGATCCACCATAAAGATTTCTTAGTCGACTATGTCAAAGCCGGCAAACGATCCTATGGTATTGTCGCGACACACCAAAATCCTCAGGCCAAAAATCCACCATCGTTGTTTCAAACCCTGTCCACAAATTTTGAATTGTGCGTCGCTGGCCTTGGATTTATTCGGTTAGACCTGGACCGCTTTCAGGATTCTCCCTCCAAACCAGCGAAAACCATCCTCTACCATTAACTTCCCTAGCAAGGCATTGGCCTTTCTTGGCAGTCAATGGTTCGGAAAACCCTTCTCTGAAGATCTCTTATTTTCCTTTTCTAGGTCCTTTCGGGAAAAACTCCTCTGAAAAACCCTATGTACTTTTGATAATTGTTGAGTAATTCGACTTTAGGATGAAGTAGAAAATACCGACATAACCAGCAGAGAAGGGAAAAAACATGAGACATCCTTGAGTTGCCTCACCCCAGGGCGCAAGGAGGGTTCTATCCATTGGGGGAAAATGCCTAACTGTGTCGATTAAATTAGGCTTCTTCGAAGAAGAGTATGACGCCAGAACTTGAAGCTAAACTCAAAGCTTGCCCCAATCTTCCCAGCCCTTCGACCGTGGCGATTCAAATCATTCAGCTGGCGAATGAACCAGAAAGTGATTTCAAAAAAATTATTCGACTCCTGACTTGCGATCCGGCTCTCTCAAGTAAAATTCTCCGAGTCGCGAATTCTCCGGTCTATCCGTACACCAAAAAAGTTGAAAATCTTCATCAAGCCCTCATGGTAATTGGTTTGAATGCCACGATTTCACTAGCCCTCTCTTTTTCCTTAGTCAAATCCCTCAAAACTCCTCAAGGGCAAGGATTGGACTTCACCCTCTATTGGAAACGCGCAATCCTATCTGGAATAAGTTGTCAGGTTTTAGGTACTACCTGTGGAATACCGGAAGGTGAAGAATTATACCTCGCTGGCCTTTTACAAGATTTAGGTATGCTAGCACTGGATCAAGTCTTCCCTGATCTCTATGTCTCTCTTGTAGGACCACAAAGCGATCATGCCAATCTCATTGCTCATGAAAAACACACTCTAGGCCTCACACATGGAGCCATCGGTGGTTGGCTATTGACCCAATGGAATCTCCCTGATCGTCTACGATTAGCCGTCGCGTGCAGCGATGATCCCACTCGCATTCCCGAGCAAGATGAGCGCGCACCTTTTTCCTACTGCGTCACCCTTTCAGGAATGATTGCCGAAATATTCATACGAGAAACCGATAAAGCTTTCATGCAATCCATTACCCAACAAGCTTGCTCCCTCTTACAATTGACACCTGAAGACCTTATGAAGACATTGGAAACGGTCAAAGAACGCCTTCCTGAAACTGAAAGCTTATTCAATACCAACTTACAACCGTGGGACGATCCCCAAACGATCCTGGAACATGCCAGGGAATCCCTCCTACTAAGAAATCTCCAGGCCCTCCACCAAGTCGAAGAATTGAGAATTTGTACCGTCAATATGGAAGCACAGGTTTCCAAGTTAGAAGAAACTAACCGCCATGATGCGCTGACGGGAACCCTCACGAGGGCTCATCTGGATAAATGTTTGGAAACAGCGTTCGAGCAGGCTCTTGGCAATGGGGAATGTTTAACCCTCATCTTTGCCGACCTCGATAAATTTAAATCCGTGAATGACACCTACGGCCACCAAGCTGGGGATCTCGTCCTGCAATCGACCGCTCGACTTCTTCTTTCCAACCTTCGAAGCACCGATATGATCGGACGCTTCGGGGGCGAAGAGTTTGTTCTGATATTGCCAAAATCATCCACAGCTGGGGCTGAATTGGTGAGTAAACGAATAATAGAAGCCTTTCGTAGTACTCCGCATGCAATAGACGAAAACCAACACCTTACTGTCACCATTTCGCTCGGAATGGCCACGCATACGCCAGAAAATCCCTACACGAAAGTCGACGCCTTACTTCATCATGCTGACGAAGCAGTCTACTACTCCAAAACACATGGCGGGAATCAATGTACGATTTATCACACCATGAAGACCGAGCAACCAGTGTAATGAAGAGAGTGGTGGAGAAGGTGAAAAGGAAAAAATACAGATAGTGATAAAAACGAGGTAACAACGCAGTCCTTCTTTTTATGGCCTTTCACGAATTGGCTGATCCACCACTCCGAGATTACACTTCTTACTCTATTCATTCTCTTCTGCCTCTTTTCCTTCTGATATTTTAATCTTCTGCGCAACTTGCTGAACTCGAACAAGTGCGCTAAAAATATTGGCAGGCACAAACAATGACCTCTCCGATTTTTCATCTCTCCTTTCCCGTTCGAGACATTTCATCGACTAAGGAATTTTATGTTGCCGGCTTAGGATGTCGAGTTGGACGACAATCGGCCGTTGCCATCATGCTGGATTTTCAAGGACACCAACTTGTGGCCCAGGTTAGCGAGGAACTAGGGCCCCATCCGAAAAGCATATACCCACGCCATTTTGGCCTGGTATGCGCCACCGAAGAAGAATGGGCTCAGTGGAGAGATCGTGCGAAGAAAAATCAATTGCCTTTTTTCCGTGAGCCTCAACGCCGATTCACCGGCAAACCCATCGAACACCTTTCTTTTTTCCTACAAGATCCCTCGCATAACCTCCTAGAATTCAAATATTACATCAATGCCGATGCCATTTTTGGTGAACAAAACTTCTCCGAGATTGGCGATGTACACGAACGACAGGCCAAACTAACCTAATCCCCACGGTGCTCCGAATCTTATAGTCCAATGTGGCGTTTTTACCCTAACGCCTCCAGAACCTCTTGATAGTGCCCTTCAACTTTAACTTTGGGGAAAACATGGCTAATAGTTCCATCTTTGGCAATTAACACGGTTGTCCGTTCAATACCCATATATTTTCGCCCATACATAGATTTCTCTTTCCAGACGCCATACGCCTGAATCATCGCCTTGGATTCATCGCTCAACAAGGGAAAATTTAAGGCATGTTTTTGTGAAAACTTTTGATGAGAGGACACCGAATCTGCACTCACCCCCAACACCACCGCCCCTTTCTTTCGGATGGCCTGTAACCCATCCCTGAATGAACAGGCTTCTTTTGTACAACCAGACGTATCATCTTTAGGATAAAAAAACAGCACAATAGTTTTTCCCCTCAGCTCCGACAATTTCACGACCTCCCCTTTTTCGTTGGGCAAAGAAAAGGCTGGCGCACGACTTCCCACTTTGAGTCCACCTGTCATTTCTTTCTTTTTTTCTTTCGAAGACATGGACGACCCGATCTTTTTGGCCGTCGAAGTCCCCGACTTCTTTGTGGTCGCCTTTTTAGAATTCACTGTTGATTTGGTCAAAGTTTTTGAAGCACTAGATTGTGTGTTTTTTCTCTTGCTCGATGACGTATGCGTTGGCATCAGCTCCCCCTTTTAATAAATAAAAATAAAATGTTAACGCTACTGGAAATTTATTTTTAACAAAACAGGTCTGCCAATTTTCATAGGGACAAGGTGTTTGGGGTGGTCATTCTACAATGTTTTGAAAGTTGAGTCCCTTATTTCTATTCTAAAATCCTTTCGAAGGGCTTAGACAGCAATATTTAAAGGAATTACTTATTAAAGAAAGAATTATTAACTTCAACAATGATCGGCAATATTGAAGCTTTACAGGCGAGGAAATAAGAGAACGAAGGAAAGACTAGCTGATGGGTTCTTGTGCGGGCTGGGAGCCTAAGGTTAAGGAAGTATAGGAACTTAGACGATTTTTCAAGTTCACAATAGCTTCAGTTTTTTTGGACAGCTCCATCTCCAATAAATTGTTTTGAAGTTCGGCATTTTGGAGTTCATCCTGGAGACTTTGCAGTTCGGGATGAAAGCGGTCAAGTTTTTGTTGGGTAATCTGCAACTCACTCGATAATCGCGTTTTAGTTTCCTGAAACTCTTTTGTCAACAACGCATAACTATCCTGCAGTCTTTTGACCTCTTTAGTTTTTTCTTCCTTCTCCATACTCAGCTGAGCTTCAAGCCTATCCACTTGGTCTCGTAATTCAGATTTCTCATGGCGCAAGGCCTGAACAATCGCTTGAACATCTTCTAACAAATCGGCAATGTCTTTTCCTTCATGCATACTAGGCCACTACCTAAAGAAAATTAAAAAAATAGTCTTTTCTAATCGGTATCGGCATATCCTTTTTGATTATTTAAGAATTTTTCACATGAAAAGACGACAACCGATTGATAACAATGTGTCTCCCTTAGCCAGTAAAATCTCCTCTCTCTTGTCTAAGATGTTGTTGACGCTAGAGTTTCACAATTTATTCAAAAATCTTTCCCCATAAGTCTTGACATTTTTTGATAAGATGGATTAAATATATTATTCCTATCGATTTAGTATGAATTAAAATATGAATCGATTTCCTATAAAGGTCACCTACGGTATTATGGCTACAATTGAATTAGCGCTTCACGACCGCTCTATTCCCCTTCAAGCCAAGAACATTGCCGCAAAGCAGGGCATTCCAGCCCGATTTATTGAACAAATTCTTCAAAGCCTAAAACAGGCAGGGATTGTTCGAAGTCTCCGAGGAGCTCAAGGTGGGTATACCCTAGCCCAGGAACCCAGCAAAATAAGCTTAGCCGAACTCGTGAATTCGATGAATGGGAAGGATTTGTCTTCTTGGCATGAAAATGGATCAAAGAGCCAACATGAGATTCGAGAAGCCTCTAATTCTATACTGGCGAATATTTGGGCACAGGTTCAGGAAGCAGAACAAGCTGTTCTTCGAGTCATTTCACTACAAACCTTGGTAGACCAGTACCAAAAGCTCGAATCCCAACGCAGCGTCATGTATCATATTTAGTTCCATAACCCATGGACAAAATTCACGATGTTACCCAAGTACTGGAAATTTCCGAATGATTCGATTCCTATACAACTACTAAAAGGTTTTGACTGCCAATTGCCATTTGGAGAAAGACTATGAGTTCCTTACCAACAACAGCTCGGCCTTCCATCCAGACAATCCCGATCCCCCGAGAAATAATCGAGGAGATCGAAACATTCGAAGATGAAGTCGCTCGACTCCAATCGGGAGATACCCCCTTAGATATTTTTAAACCTTTTCGTCTCCAATACGGGATCTACGGACAACGCCAACCCGATGTCCAAATGGTCCGCATTAAAATTCCTTTCGGTGGGATCACCGCGAATCAATTACGGCAAGTTGCAGAAATTGCGGATACCTATGCAACAGGGGTGGGGCATGTCACAACTCGACAAGACATTCAATTGCACTTCGTCCCACTCCCACAGGTCGGGACCATCATGCGAAAATTAGCCGAAGTGGATTTGACGACCCGCGAAGCCTGCGCCAATACCGTGCGAAATGTCACCGCTTGTGCGCTCGCAGGCGTCTGTCCTGGAGAAATTTTTGATGTGACCCCCTATGCGAAGACGGTGGCCTATCATTTGTTACGCAATCCGTTGAATCAAAGCCTACCACGGAAATTTAAGATTGCCTTTTCCGGATGCAAACAAGATTGTGCCTTAACTCCCATACATGACGTAGGACTTCTGGCCACTCGAAATACCGAAGGGACCATTGGCTTCAAAATGGTAGTTGGGGGTGGGTTAGGTTCGACTCCACGATTAGCCAAAACGCTTCGAGAGTTTGTGCCGATGGAAGAACTCATTCCCTCAATTGAAGCCCTTTTGAAAGTGTTCGACAATTTGGGCAACCGTAAAAATCGCAGTAAAGCCCGCATGAAATTTGTCCTCGATAAATTAGGCTTTGAGGAATTTTCGAAGCGCTGGAAAGAATCCTATGAGAACATGATCCAATCAGGTACAAGCAAACTGGGGCTTATCCCTGCCGTTTATCCCGATGATCCTCCACTTATCATGCCAACGAAAAACGGGAATAAGTCGTCGGCTCAGAATAATGGTCATGGCTCATCAAACGGTTCTTCTGAGAACGGCACCGGCAATTCATCTGAAGCCTATCAAACCTGGTGCGCGACTAATGTCATTTCGCAGCGGCAGGCCGGATTTAAAGCAGCGGCCATACGTCTGCGCTCTGGCGATCTAACGACCGAACAAATGTTCGCATTGGCAGATTTAGCTGAACGCTACGCCAATGGAAATATTCGAACCACGATTAATCAAAATATGATGGTTCGATGGATTCCGGAAAGCCAACTTCAAAAGTTTTATGAAGAGTTAACGAGTCATGGCTTAGGGGATCCAGGAGCGGAGAGGGTCGAGGATATTGTGGCTTGCCCAGGGACCGATACCTGTGGATTGGGGATTACCTCTTCGAAAGGCCTCGCACGCGCCTTGGCAGAAGTCTTTCCCCCTGGACAAACCCCGGATGACCTCAAGGACGTGGATGTCAAAATCAGTGGATGCCACAACTCCTGTGCCCAACATCATATCGCCACGATTGGTCTGCATGGTGTTGGTAAACGCATTGGCGACCATGTAGCACCGGTGTATGAATTGCACTTAGGCGGCCAGGTTAACGGGACAGCCAAGATTGCCCAATTAATCGTGAAGGTCCCAGCGAAAAATGTCCCTGCTGCGGTTCAGCATCTTTTGGACCTGTATCGACGCACGCGACAGGAAGGGGAATCTCTTCCGAACTTCATCAATCGCATGGGTAAGACCACACTCAAAGACGAACTGATCCCCTATACGATATTGCCCTCTTATCAGGAAGACCAACAGTATTATTTCGATTGGGAAGGGGACGAAGAATTTTCCGTCGAGGATTTAGGGCCGGGCGAATGTGCCGGCGGCGCTTTAGAGATGATCGACAATCGCATCCTGGAAGCCGAGCAAGAATTGTATCAATCTCGAATTCTCATAGAAAAACACCAATATGCCATGGCCATCAATAAAACCTATCGAGCTGTGGTGGCTGGAGCCAAGGCTATTCTGGTAACCGAAGGCATCGACCCGAATACCGATGCCGATACCTTATTGGAATTCGATGCTTTAATTCGTGCCAAGGGGCTCTTACCTCCTGATTACCACAACGTCGCCGAAAAATTTGGGGACCTTGGGACAAAGGACGCTTCCGCAGAGTTTACTCAAGGCAAAATGACTTTTGCCAAAGGGTTTGTCGATATGTGCCGCACCGTCACGGAACGCATCGGGCAGGACCTGAAACTCACTCCAGTCGAAGTAGGAACGGAGGAACAAGGCTCATCGAAAGTCACTTCTTTCTCCCTAGCTGAACCACAACCCCCTACGGCTAGCGATGCTGAGGTCTATGATCTGCGAGGAGTTGCCTGTCCGATGAATTACGTCAAAACAAAATTGAAATTAGAAATGATGGACGAGGGTGAGCAATTAGAAGTCTGGCTCGATGCAGGCGATCCGATTCGCAATGTTCCTGTCAGCCTCCGAAACGATGGGCATAAAGTCCTCCAGCAAGAGCCTATGGATTCCGACGAACAACACTTTCGGGTTCTCGTAGAAAAGGTTGAAGCCTAAAGAGATTACGATGTCAACTTCTATCAACACTCAGCCCTCACCAGAGGAACTCGTCGACTTTAATAGGGCCCTAGAAGGGCACAGTCCGCAGAAGATCCTTGAAATGGCCTTGGAACAGTATGGGGAGCGCATTATTTTGGCCTGTAGCTTCGGAGCTGAAGATGTGGCCTTGGTGGACATGATGCTGAGAATAAACCCGCAGAGTACGCTCTTTTATCTGGATACCGACTTTTTATTCCCCGAGACGTACACAGTTCGTGATCGAATCATCAAACACTATGGGTTAAAAAACGAGCAACTCATTCACATGAAGCCCTCACTCAACCCAGCGGAGCAAGCGTCTCAGCACGGTGAAGGTTTGTGGTTGCGAAACCCCGATCTCTGTTGCCAACTCCGCAAGATCGAACCGTTAACTCGTGTCCTCAAGAATTATGGCGCGTGGATCACGGGAATTCGGCGAGATCAATCCGCCACTCGTGCTCATGCCCCTCTTGTCGAGTGGGATACCAAATTTGGACTCGTAAAATTCAATCCGCTAGCTGCTTGGTCATGGGAACAGGTTTGGGAATATATTCGAACGAACCAGGTTCCGTACAACAAACTCCATGATCAGCATTTCCCAAGTATTGGCTGTACCCACTGCACAGCACCGGTGATGCCTGGCGAAGACCCGCGGTCTGGTCGATGGAAAAGTTCGACTAAGACGGAATGCGGACTCCATCGCTAAGCACCATTGGGTATCCAGTTTGTACGATTTGCTCAAAGGATAAATAACAGGGACCCTTCAGAGAAAAATGGCAACGATAATTCTTCGTGGAGGATTCAACAATCTGCTCCAGCCCTGCGAGTTGCTGAATTTTTCCGCAGACAGTGGCATGAAGCTACGTGTATTTTTTCGCGATGAAGATTCAGGGATTATGAGCCACACAAAAATTAACGAACTCACGATGTCATCCGAATATCGAGGTCGCAGGGCATCCGTTCGAGACCTCGCCCGACAAAAACATCAAGCAGATTTTTCGGCGCTGTTTCAAAAGGCCAAAGCGAGCGGGCACGTCAAACTGTCTGGCTGTAAAAATTCCCTCCTCGATTTTGATCTGCGACCCGAAGCTCTGATCCTTGAAATTGATGAAATGCAGTCGGCAGAGTCCTTTTGGAAAGAAGCCGCCCACCCTTCCGACAAGGTAGTTTCGGTTTGATCTCTCCCCTCTCTATGGACCATGTGATTGCCAAAATTGGCAAGGGGCTGAAAGGCGCCAAGGACCTGACCTGGGAAGAAGCCAAATTCGCCTTACAGGCAATTATTGAAGGACAAGCGACCGCTGGCCAAATTGGGGCGTTCCTCATGGCTATGCGAATTAAAACCGAATCCATTGCAGAATTGGCTGCTTTTACGGCAACCGCTCGCCACTGTGTTTCTCCCATTGGCCTTCCAGACTCCACCCACATGGTCGATCTCCCGATGTATGGGGAAAAACACAATACGATCCATATTGTCGTAGCCGCCTCCCTCGTAGCGGGTTCTGCTGGTGCCAGAATCTTCATGCACGGCATTGAGAACCCAAGTCTCGGGTATGACCTGCCGCAAGTCCTCCAACACCTTAAACTACCCATTGCCCAGTCCGCCGCCGAAGCCACCGATCAAGCCTCTCGTCATTCTTGGATGTATATGGATCTGGCCGGATATCACGCACCGTTAACCAAACTGCTCGATTTGCGACAGGAATTTGGTTTGCAAAATTTGTCACATCAAATTGCCAGGCTGCTCAACCCTGGGCAGCTCCCTTCGCAAGTCATAGGCATTGCGCATCCCCCCTATCTCAATAAAATGGCCGAAGCCCTCGATATGTTACGAACCCCACGTGCACTCATTATTCAAGGAGTAGAGGGGTTTCCCGAACTCTCGTTGTCAGCACCATCCTCGGTTCATGAACTGCGCAATGGCCATATTTCGCCTTTGACGTTTCGTCCGGAAGATGCCGGGTTCCGCTTTGGCCCTTACCAAGCCATGAGCGCCAAACCCAGCTCCCAAGAGGGCAACACATCCAGCGCGAGCGCCAAACATGAAGCTCAAATAATCACTAGATTATTAGAAAATAGTCATCGAGGCGATCAGCGTGCCTGGATTATTTTCAATGCCGCATTATTGATTTATGCCGCAGGCTTGGCGCCATCTTTGGCCAAGGCCACTCCCCAGGCAATGGAAGCACTTGACTCGGGCAAGGCTGCCATCTTTTATCAAGGCCTCGTAAACAATCAGATTCATCGTCCTTCAAAACCTACTTCCCTTTCGTCTCCATTGGTGACCGCATGAGACATATTCGTCAATTAGAAGATCAGAGCATTTACATCCTTCGTGAAGCCTATAAAAATTTTGATAACCTGGGCATGCTCTGGTCTATGGGGAAAGACTCCACCGTTTTATTATGGTTGGCACGAAAAGCATTCTTTGGGCACGTCCCGTTTCCCTTGTTACATGTGGATACGAGTTTCAAAATTCCAGAGATGATTGAATACCGGGACCGGTTGGCTCGTGAATGGCGACTGAACCTTGTAGTTGGACAAAACAAAAAAGCCCTGGCTGAAGGAATGAATCACGAAAAAGGCCGCATTACCTGCTGCACGGCACTAAAAACAGAAGGCCTGAAAATCCTTCTGGAAGAAAAAGGATATACCGGTATTATTTTAGGAGTCCGGTCGGACGAAGATGCGACCCGGGCTAAAGAACGATATTTCTCTCCACGGGATAAAAACAATGAATGGGATTTCCGAGATCAGCCTCCGGAATTGTGGGACCAATATAAAATCTCCTTTCCTCCAGGAACACATATTCGCATTCATCCGTTATTAGATTGGACAGAAATCAACATTTGGGAATACATCAAATTGGAAAACATTCCTTTTCTGGATAATTTGTATCTAGACCAGGGCACAGGCACGCGTTACCGCAGTCTGGGATGCGCTCCATGCACCACTCCCATTCAGTCCTGCGCCAAAAATGTGGATGAAGTCATTATTGAATTACGTAATAGTAAAGTGGCTGAACGAGCCGGGCGTGCCCAAGACGAAGGCCGCGGGATGGAACAATTACGCAAAGACGGATATATGTAATGACGGCCACTGACGTTACCGTACAAGAGCGCATGAATATCGTGATAGTGGGGCACGTGGATCATGGCAAATCCACTCTGCTGGGTCGTCTCTATGCCGACACAGGAACCTTACCCGAAGGCAAAATTGAAAAAATTCAAGCCATTTGCCGACAGCAGGGCAAAGAGTTTGAATATGCCTTTCTGTTTGATGCCTTTTTGGAAGAACAGCAACAGGGTATTACCATCGATACCGCTCGAACGTTTTTCACCTGGGGAGGGCGACAATACATCATCATCGATGCACCAGGCCATAAAGAATTTCTTAAAAATATGGTATCGGGAGCTGCCCGAGCGGAAGCGGCCCTTCTTATCATTGATGCCCTTGAGGGGGTGCGTGATCAATCCAAACGCCATGGCTTACTTCTCTCCATGTTAGGGGTGAAACAAGTTACCGTGGTCGTCAATAAAATGGATTTGGTCAACTATCGGGAAGATACCTTTCAGGCAATTGAGAAAGAATACCGTGAATTTCTCACCCAATTAAATGTCGTGCCCCAATACATTATCCCAGCCAGCGCCAAACAAGGCATTAATATCACAGAAGTGAGCCAGGAAACCCCCTGGTATTCGGGACCATCCGTCTTGGAGTCCCTGGCGCATTTTCATTTAGAACCCCCTCGAACTGAAAAAGCGCTTCGGTTCCCTCTCCAAGATGTGTATAAATTTGATGCCCGCCGCATTTTGGTGGGCCGGATTACCGCCGGGCAATTAAAAATTGGAGATCGATTAGTATTTTCTCCGACAAATAAGTCCGCCAATATTCAATCCATCGAAGCCTTTAATGTTGATCCGCCTCTGACACATGCCACAGCCGGACAATCGGTCGGAATAACTTTGGATGAACAGATTTTCGTGGAACGTGGCCATATTGCCACCCATGAAGCCACCCGGCCATTGGTCTCGACACAAATTCGTGCCAACCTCTTTTGGTTGGGCACACGACCTTTGGAAGTCCAACGAACCTACACCTTGCGTTTGGCAACTCGTGAAGTATCGTGCGAAATCGGTGCGATTCATCGGATAGTCGACGCTAATAATTTAAACGATCGTCATACCCAAACCTCCGTCCAACGCAATGAAGTCGCGGACATCACGTTGCGAACGAAATCACCTATTGCCTTCGACCTCTATACCGATTTTGAAACCACCGGTCGTTTCGTGCTTGTCGATAATTACGACGTGGCCGGGGGAGGCATCATTACCGAAATGGTGACCGATGAACAGGAAGAATTCCGCACGGAAGCACGAGAACGGGATTCGGCATGGATAAAAGGGGATGTTAGCGCTGAAGATCGCAGTCGTCGGTATGGCCATCGGGCAGCCGTAGTCTTACTGACTGGCCCAGATACAACAGCCAAGAGTTTCTTGGCAAGGAAACTGGAAACAGTGTTAGTGGCAGAAGGGCGTCATGCCTATCTCCTGACCGCCGAAAATTTACAGAGAGGCCTGGACGCGGATCTTCACGATATCAAGCCAGAAGAAATAACTCGTCGTTTTGGAGAAGTGGTCCGTTTACTGACAGACACAGGGTCATTGGTGATTACGACGACTAACGGGTTTCCCACAACCGCCAAGGATATCGTTCAGACGGTCCAAACCCTGGTCAACCCGATTCAGGTCACCACCGTACATATGGCAAAAGACCGGACAGGACCCCAACCAGATGTCGATATTATTTTCGCAGGCCCAGAAGATTTCGATGCCTGTACTCACAAAATAATCGAAACGTTAAAACACAAAGGGATCTTAGCCGAACCCCAAGAACCTCAAACCACTGCTCAATTTTCGATATAGCCGCTGCCCCATAATTGTGAATGAGAATGGTACGATATTGAGAGAATCTCCCAACCGTTCAAAATATGCAGCTATACGTAATCCTCTAGAGAATATAAAAATTTCCTGCACATTACATGACTGCATCAAGGGACAAAATTACCGATTATATTTATGTCACCAATGTCATTCCCGCACACGTCTGTGAAGCGGTGTTGAATGAGATCCGGGACAAGGAATGGGTCAAACATTCCTGGTATAGCTATGCGGCCAACGATTATGAGTCCAAGCCTCAAAAAGAATTGGACGTCTTGAATACCACCCAAGAATTACAAGATGGACTAGGCCAGTTTATTTTCAAAGCCCTCCAAGAATATATGGTCCAGTACAATCCTCAAGAAGACGATCGAATCAAAAGTTTTGTAAAAACCTTTACCCCCATACGATTTAATCGTTATTCAACAGGCACCATGATGCGCGAGCATTATGATCATATCCACTCTCTCTTTGACGGACAGAGAAAAGGGATCCCGATCTTGAGCATTTTAGGGGTGTTAAACGAAGGTTATGAAGGGGGAGAGTTTGTCTTCTTTGGCCACCATGAAGTGCCATTGAAAGCCGGAGACATCATGGTGTTTCCCTCGAATTTTATCTATCCCCATGCCGTCAAAGAACTCACCAAGGGCGAGCGCTATACCTTTGTCAGTTGGGCATTTTAAGTGAAATGAAGGGAAAGAATTCCGTTCCTTTCGACTCACTCTCTCCTACACGGCTTCTCTAAAAGTTTTTCTTTCCATAACTTAGGAAATTGAGGACAGTTTTAATCCGGCAATCCCCCCAATAATCATTCCAATGCACACGAGGCGCACCGCGTTACTCGGTTCAGCAAACATCACCATCCCTAAGATCACGGTGCCAACGGCACCGATCCCCGTCCAAACGGCATAAGCCGTGCCCATCGGGATCTCCCGAAGTGCCAAAGACAGACAAACCATACTAATGCCCATCGCGACAACAGTCCCTACGCTTGGCCATACTTTTGTAAACCCATCCGTAAATTTCAGCAACGTTGCCCACACAATCTCAAAAATTCCCGCAACCAACAATAATGTCCACGCCATATCCACTTGCTCCTTTGGCTATGTTGATCGGCACCAAATCCTTCCTTCAGGATTGAGAAGGAATAATTGGCTTTCCACCATCGAGACTTCTAAAAAGATGGTCCTCGTTTTCTAGGCAGATGAGAAAAAATCCGCTTGATTACTTCAGATAAATGATTATCTCAATTGGAAAGAGTCGAAAAACTACGATACACTAACAGAAGATTCCCGATTGATTGAAGGGAATATTAGAAACACTCAATATGGGGGTGACTGGCTTCGACGGGAAGCAGGAGGTCAACAGAGCGTGTCGAGCTCTCGGAGTCTCGTAAAACCTTCGGGAAAACATTAAGTGCCAACGATAACTTGGCTCTCGCGGCTTAATTGACCGCGACGTCTCTCCTCTCTTTGCCTGCGGGTGAGGAAGAGGCGTCAATTAGCAGGCTGGTCCAAAGCCGGTGCTCAGCGGCGGCGGATAAGACCTTTCTGGGCTAGCGGGTGCTCTAAGCCGGTCGGTGGGCGTGGGCAACGGCGAATACCAAAGCATCGACTACACACGTAGGGCTGTTGTGCTGAATGTTCTCGGACAGGGGTTCGATTAACAAACATGGTCGCCCCGGGGAGCAATCCTCGGGTGAACACGGGGCTCATTCGGTGAACCCTACCGCCCGCCCAAGTGGGCCATGGCAACGCCGAGGGGTCAGAGGGGGCTAACCTCTCGGGCCCTGTAGAGACTCAGAGACCCGCTGGTCATTAAGATGAGCGGGCACTCGGAGCATCATCCGATGCTAAGACGCCCCGCATCCCACGTGGATGAAGGCATAGTCCGGCCCAGGTTGAAAAACCTGGAACATCCGTCCCCTCACCTCCACCATTCGGCCTCTGGATCTCACCATGATCCAGAGGCCTTTTTTTTAATTGTGGACCCAGCCTACAATAGCGAACGGGGTCGTCATGACATATCAAACCGTAAAAACGCTTTCACCCTTAAAGGCTGGCTATCTCGCAGGGCTCATCGATGGAGAAGGCACAATCACCCTGTCGAGACGAAATCTCAACAAACACCGAACCTTGGTAATCACAATCAGCAGTACGGAACTAAACATTCTGAAATATGTTCAGGCAATCACCGGGGTAGGCAAGATCACCCACAAACGCATTACCAAAGCGAACCACACACCCAGTTTTACCTACCAAGTTGCTAATCGCCAGGCGTTGGAAATCCTGAGACAAATAGCCACACATCTCAGATCGTATAAGGCTGATCGGGCTCGATTGGCCCTTATAGAGTACCCAAGATTAACACCAAGGAATGGCCGATATTCACCTGTTCAACTCCAGGAACGTACACAGTTTATTGAAAAGTTTTTTGGTATCAGGCCGAGAACCCTTGAGTTATGAATACATGATTCCTACCCTGAATCGGCACCATGAAAATCCAAAATAATATGCTGGATTTTCATGGTACGATCCTTTTTCAATATGGAATGGTAAATCCTACTTTCTCCACACAAAAAGTAGTCATAGCATCCAAGGAAAGTAGTGGCATGGTCTGGCTGGCGGCAAGGGATAAAACACCTTAACTCGAGGATTACCTGGTAACGATCGAACTGGGTAGCAGACACTACCCGTTAGCTGACAATGTCGAAGCCATTCCCATAGACGAACTCGGACATGGCCAACAGCTCTTTGCGTAAGACGACTCCCTTAACCTTCATGTTCAATAAATTCCCCAGCTCATGAAACATGAATGAGATAATTTAGTAAACAAAAACCCTAAACCACCCCGTCTTCCGGATGTCCAGATCGAGTTTTTTGCTGGAACAATAAAGAGTAAATGCTATAGTTCCCCAAACATTTCATCAGGCTAGAGAGCGGATCGCATCGTAACAAACTGCTAGCAAAAAGGCCCCATAGAGTCCACAGAAATCAACCCCAATAAGATACATGATATAAACTGAGGCATCCGCAAACTCCCGAGAATCAAAATTCCCATGGCCCAACTCGAACACATCTAAGCCGTTGAAACACGCCTCTGGAGCCCTGCCGATATCTTGCGCGCAAACATAAACCACGCGTACAAGGTGCCCGTGTGAAAATTGCTCGCATTTCGAAGATCAAAAAGCATCGGGTATTCAAAGATTTTGTCTGGCCGCCTGAACTACCTACTTTCGCGCAATTCAACGTCATCTACGGCTGGAACGGCACCGGTAAGACCACGCTCTCATCACTGTTTTCCCACCTACAAGACGGCCAGAAAATTTCCCAAGGAGAGGTGGAGTTTGAATTGGATAACGGCAATAAAATTTCTGGTGCCCACATTTCCAATATCACTATCCCACCCGTGCGAGTATTCAATCGGGATTTCGTTGCAAAAACGATTGAATCCATCGGCGAGAGCAATGTGGCCCCGATCTATTTCCTAGGAAAGGACAATACAAGCAGCAAAAACTAGTTGAAGGGTTAAAGACTGAGCTTAAAAAAGCAAACATGGCAGTGTCCCAAGCTGAAAACGATAAACACAGCGTCGACAAGCTCCTAGATGATTTCTGTATCGAAAAGGGAAAACTCATCAAGGAAGCTTTGCTGGGTTCCGTTCACCACACCAATTATGATAAACGCAGCTTCAGGGAGTCCGTTACAAAAATAAAAAGTATTTCGCCTCAACCTGTGGCGCTGTCGGATACGAAAAAGAAGGATTTGCGAAAACAAAAGGAGCTACAAGAAAAGCCCTCCATTTCCCCGCTCTCAGTAATAGCACCTGACCTAGAAGAACTTCGTTCACAAACATCAGCGTTGCTGAAGCGATCAGTCGTATCCAAGGTCATTGCTGATTTGGCGAGGGATGTTTCTGTGGGTGCCTGGGTTCAGCAAGGGCTCTCCCTTCACAAAGGCACCCACAAGACCAACACCTGCCGGTTTTGTGGCAATGAATTTTCCGCACAACGCCGAGCAGAACTAGAGGAGCACTTCAACGATGCCTTTGCATCTTTCCAGCATGATATTGAACAAGCTATCAGTGATATTGAACGCCAGCAACAAACCCTGACTGACGTAACGTTTCCGGATGAATCCCGCTTCTATGAACATCTGCTAGGGGATATTCAGTTAGCCGTAACAAATGCGAAAAATAAAATTGAATTCGCCAAGCAGATGCTTGGTCGCTTAAAGGAAACTTTGGAGAGTAAAAAAGCATCTCTCTTTCATGGATTTACCCTAGAAGATAGTGAATCCACTACAGGTTCGGCCGACAGCTTACTGCAAACCGCCATTGATGCGGTGAACGCGGTCATTGCCAAACACGAAACAACCACCAACAATCTAAATGAGGCAATCCGTCAGGCCTTCCAGGCACTTGAGCAAGACTACGTACTGGAAGCACTACCAAAGTTCGATGAATTGAATAGATCGGCCATAGAGGCTGATACCGCCTTTGCTACCGCGAAGGAAAAGCCTGAAGAATTGCAAAGACAGATCGACCAAATTGAGCGCGACATTGTCGAACACCGTCGTCCCGCAGAAGAACTCAACCAAGAACTGCAGGCATATCTTGGTCGTTATGAATTACAGTTTGAAGTCAAAGATACCGGTTATGCACTCACTCGAGGGGGCCAGCCCGCTTTAAATTTGAGCGAGGGTGAGCGTACCGCCATTGCGTTTCTCTATTTTCTGAAGTCGCTGGAGGACAGAGCGTTTGATCTGAAAAAGAGCATCGTCGTCATTGATGATCCAGTATCCAGCTTGGATGCCAATGCGCTGTTCTCGTCATTCGGGTATATGAAGGAACGGACAAAGGCAAGCGGTCAACTTATTATCCTTACGCATAACTTTGCGTTCTTCCGGCAGGTCAAGAACTGGTTCCACCATTTGAAAGGTCAGAAAAAACAGGATGTCGCGCAAAGGCCTGCGCGTTTCTATACGATTCTGAGGCCTTTTTCGAATAATTCCCACGGAGCCGTGCTCTCAACCATTGACCGCTTACTAGAAGAATTCGAATCCGAGTATCACTTCCTGTTCAAACAAGTCCATGCTGTTGCCAAGAGCGAGGCGACAGCGGGCGAACTGGCTCAGTACTATGGCATGCCCAATATCGCCCGTCGACTAATAGAAACATTTCTAGCGTATCGTTTCCCCGACTGTGGGGGTGATCTCGTTAAGCGGTTTGAGCGTGTCAATTTCGACTCTGCTAAGAAGACCCGCATTCTCAGATTTTTGAACACTTATTCACATTCGGGCGGAATAAGCGATCCCGAGCACGATCCGTCCGTGCTCGCTGAAACCGGAGAAGTGATGAAAGCAATTCTCGAACTGATGCAAGCATCGGATAGACCACACTACCAAGGAATGATCAAGCTCATAGAACCGAGTGAGACGGAAGAATGAATTTCACCGAAGACACCATTCTCCAGCAAACCACCGCCGAACACTGGGAGAATAAACTGGGTTGGAGGGGGTGTACCACCTATAAGGAAAGGAATTTCTGGCCCCGGAGATAAATACGCCCAACCTCTTGACCCTAGACGAATCAACGAATGCAATCAGCCGAATCACAAACTGTCATTTAGCCGTACTAAAACCTTGCAATCAGCCGATGTCTAATCAACGGTTGCACCCCCATTTCGGCGAATTCGCCCTTGTTGAGGCACTTATACCCCGCCGGACGCATGAACCAAAGACCACATCTCTTTTTTCGTTCGTTTTCCCCTTACCCTTCCACCTATTTTGAGCTATTTCTGAGTTTTCTTCTTCCCCATGCTCTCCGGCCTCCATTTTTTCCAGAGGTGGGGGCTCAATTCACCCAGAAATTTTGCAAAAACACAGGTCAAAAAAATCTTTGTCACCTCTTGAAACTGGCCAAGGGCTTGGTATGATTTATCGTGCTTGACTTGGGATTTCCTTTATTTTCCCGATAGGGGTCGCAAAGGAGATCAAACATTTTCTTTTAACTGGAGGACAGCCAGCATGGCTAAACTTTTTTCGTTGATGGTTGCGATTGTGTTCGGCATTGCGTTTGTCGGATTGGGTGTGGTTCAGGCCAAGGAAGCCCTTACCAGCTCTCCATCCATCATTCTCGTTTCAGGCAAAGCTGGGGAGAAACATGGAAAGGCTGGCGACGATCACGGGAAAGCCGGAGAGCATGGCAAGGGGAGTGTACATGGTCAAGCAGGAGACGACCATGGAAAAGCTGGAGAGGATCATGGAAAAGCCGGCGATACACATGGGAAAAAGAAAGGGCACGCGAAGAAAAAGAAAGCCCACTAAGGGTTTGACTTTTCACCCCATTGAGTCCTATCTCAATTGGGTTATCCACCTATCAAAGCCTTGTGAGGACTCTATCAGATGAACCCTCACAAGGTCTTTTTTTATCAAACTACCAATTGGGATCGTTACCAGGGCGCATTGATATCTTCTTCTTCATCTCCACCATGAGAAGAAGCATTTGGGGATCGATAATACCGGCGTCCCTCTAATTCTTTGGGAAGATGGGTTTGAACTTTTGCCCCGTGTGGGTCGTCGTGGGCATACCGGTAATTTTTCCCATAGTCTAAGTCTTTCATCAGTGACGTAACCCCATTGCGTAAATGCAGCGGGACGGGCAGATTGCCCTTTTCTTTTGCATCTTTCTTTGCGGCTAAGAACGCAGCATACGAGGCATTGCTCTTGGGAGCGTTGGCTAAATATGTGACCCCATGAGCGAGGTTTATTTGCACTTCGGGTAGACCCACCACCTCTACAGCATGAAAGACCGCCGACGCAACAAGAAAAGCTTGCGAGTCAGCCATCCCAATATCTTCCGATGCAAAAATTACCATGCGCCGCGCGATAAATTTAGGATCTTCTCCGCCTTCCAGCATTCGCGCCAGCCAATAAAGTGCCCCATTCGGATCTGAATCCCGCATACTTTTGATAAAGGCGGAAATCAGATTGTAATGTTCTTCTCCATCTCGATCGTACCGAAGGGCCTTCTGCTGGAGGGCTTTTTCCACTTGAGACTTATCGATCGTGATGGGTGTCTCCATTGTCGCATAGTGCCCGACAACAAATTCCAATCCCGTTAACATCGACCGGGCATCGCCATTGCCATACCCCATCATTACCAGTTGGGCTTCCGGAGTGAGAGTAACGCGGGAATGTCCCAGACCCTGTTTCGTGTCTGTTAGAGCCCGTTTCAAAATAGTCCGGAGTGCGTCTTCATCGAGGGATTTGAGCACCACCACCATAGAACGGGACAACAATGGAGCAATCACCTCGAAGGACGGGTTTTGCGTGGTCGCACCAATAAGCGTGATATCCCCTCGTTCGACATAGGGAAGAAAGGCATCTTGCTGCGCCTTATTGAATCGATGAATTTCATCTACAAATAACAATGTCCCTTGCCCAGACACTCTCCGGCGTTGTTGCGCCGTTTTTAATAGCGTGCGCAATTCCGGCACACCACTCAGCACTGCCGAGAATGGGACAAAGGTCGCTTGCGTTTTTTTGGCGATGAGACTCGCCAAGGTCGTCTTCCCCGTCCCTGGAGGTCCCCACAAAATGAGTGAAGGCACATGGTCTTGTTCAATCGCCACACGCAGAGCTTGACCTGCAGCCAACACCTCTTCCTGCCCCACAAACTCTTCAAAGGTCTGAGGTCGCATGCGCTCGGCTAATGGCACTTGGCGATTCCCACTCGTTTCCTGACTGGGGAACAAATCTTCTTGAGACGATGACTCAAACACTTCCATACATTCGATGAACTCCTTGGTCTTTCCTTCTGGGGAGCCCCTGATTACCTCCCTACCCTCCGTATGCTATAACCACCGACCATGTCCCCGCAAATACGACCAATTTTTCTTGCAGATTACAGACATCTCTCATAACGAATTGAGGAAGATCTCCTGCCTTACAAGGAGGAACTTATGAAAGTTGATATTCATGGAACGACCGTCGGGTATACGGATCAAGGGCACGGCACCCCTCTCGTCTTTCTCCATGCCTTTCCCCTTTCTAAAACCATGTGGCAACCCCAAGTCCATGCTTTGCAGGCTCGCTACCGCATCATAACCCTCGATCTTGCCGGCCATGGCGAGTCCGATATCCTCTTATGGAATGATTCTTTGGATGGATACGGCCAACAGGTCATCCATCTCCTCGATCATCTCGAAATTCCTCAAGCCGTCTTTGTGGGACTTTCCATGGGTGGGTATACCCTTTTTTCCATCTATCGACATTATTCAGATCGTGTGAAAGCTTTGGTATTTGCCGACACAAGGGCACAAGCGGACAGTGCGGAGGGAAAAGCGGGACGTCAGAAAATGACAGAAGTGGCCTTCAACGAAGGGGCATCGGCCATCGCGGAGCTCATGCTTCCTAAACTCCTGGCCCCCTCAACCCAGAAGCATTGCCCTGAAATCGTAGAGCAGATTCGACAGATGATCCTGCAAACTCCCACGGGCGGAATTGTGGTCGACTTAGTGGCAATGGCAGCCAGACCCGATTCAACCGATCTTCTTCCTACCATCACCTGTCCAACCTTAATCCTTGTGGGCGAAGAGGACCAGGCCACGCCTGTCACCGAGTCACAATACATGGCCGATCGAATTCCCGGATCGACAATGGTCAGGCTTCCGAAGGCCGGTCATCTGTCGAACTTCGAACAGCCTGAGGCCTTTAATCAAGCCTTAGGTTCTTTTCTGGAAAAATTCGGTCTCTAACCGTGCAGGAAAAGCGAAGCTGAATGAGAACTAATCAGAGGGGGAGATTGTACTGGTCAGGGATCCACGGCCTGACTTTACCAAAACTTTTCACAAAACATATGAAATGAAGATAATACCGGCGCCTCCTGCGCTCCTGGCCCGTCCGTGGGAATAGAACCCTGCCGAAAAATTTCTTCAGCATTAAAGCTGATTTGTAGGAGCTGGTCAAGAAGGAAGGAACGCCGGCCTCAGCCAGTGGTTGATAGTGGGCAGAACTTTAATCAGCCTCTCCTCCCCGTTGGCGAATCAATTTGAGAAATTCATCTCGTGTTTGTTGTTGTTTTCTGAACACACCCAACATTTCGCTGGTCACGGCTACCGTATTTTGTTTTCCGACTCCGCGCATGCTCATACAAAGATGACGCGCTTCCATAACCACCCCGACCCCATGAGGCTTGAGTTTTTCCTGAATGGTATGAGCGATCTGCACCGTCAACCGTTCCTGTACTTGCAAACGTCGGCTGAACATGTCCACGATTCTAGGAACTTTACTCAGACCCACGACATGCTTCCGTGGAATATACCCGACGTGACATTTCCCAAAAAACGGCAATAAATGATGCTCGCACAAACTATAAAAATCGATGTCCTTGACGATCACCATTTCGTCATATTGAATTGGGAAGAGGGCATCATTGAGCAGCGTATCGATATCTTGGTGATACCCCTGCGTGAGGTATGTGAGAGCCTTGGCGACCCGCGTTGGCGTCTCCTTTAACCCATTGCGGTCCGCATTTTCTCCCAATTGACTTAATAATTTCCGCACGGTTGGCTCTATATCTTTGATCGCAACCGGCGCTCTCATTTCTATTCGATCTGCCTCTTCCATTTTTCGAATATTTCGTACCTTGCCTGTCGACCTGGATTTCATCGATTTAGGTTTCATGCTTCTCCTAAAAAAATTTACGACTTCGCATCCCCAATATATTCAAAAAAATTGTCTCTGGTCTCCACAACTCCGATTTTTTCCAATCGGCCAGATGGAATCCGGTTTACTAATAAGCCCCAGATCACCCGGGCCAGATTTTCCCCTGTAGTCGTGAGTTGTTCAAAGGCAGGATCAAAGTTTAAATGTTGATGATCAAATCGGGTGATAATAGTTTCATGCACAATCCGATCGAGTTCTTTCACATCCGTGATAGAGCCCGTATTCGCATCCAATTCTCCTTGAACCGTCACCTGAATAGTATAATTATGGCCATGGCCATTTAGATTGTTACATTTACCAAAAATTTTTTGATTCACCTCATCCGTCAGTTGGTCGGTATGCAGGCGATGCGCCGCGCAAAAAGAATAGGTTCGAGTGAGTGAGATAGCAGCTGGCATGGAATTTTAATAATGGTGATAACGTTTATTGTGCAGTTGAATCTAACGATAAGTCTTTAGAGCCTCCGTACGCCAATTATGGCGAAGAGGACTCAACTTCTTGAGATGCGTCTAATGATGTTTTGTCCCACTTTTGTTCAGGGACTTGAACAATCACATCTCCCAACACGCGTGCCTGACACCCTAATCGTCGATACGGTTCAGTCAACGCTTCCCGATCCAGCAAATCTTGCTCATCAAAATCAATATCGGACAGATTTTCCAAACCTGCCACCACATCGACTCGACACGTCGTGCAGGAGGCATTGCCGCCACAGTCGTGATTGAGGGAGAAACCCAGTTGTTCAGCCGCTTCCAAAAGAGAAAGATCGGCTGTCACCTCTCCACTTTTTCCTTCGGGATGGATAAAGGTCACACGAGGCATTGCACTTGGCCCTCACCTGACTGACGTGTGGTTCCCTTGTTGAGGGCACCGTCCTAAACGGATGTGCTCTTCAAACTCATGCCGGAATAAACGCAAACTATTTTGTACAAGAACCGCCGCGCCCGTAACCAATGTACAAAAACCCGTACCTTTGACAAACCCACAAATTTGCAGCAACTTGGCCAAATCTTTTTCTTCTCCTTGTCCTTCTTCAATCTTCCGTATGAGCGTCGCCAATTCTTCCGTCCCTATTCGGCATGGCGGACATTGGCCACAGGTCTCCCGCTCAAAAAAATGTGAGAATTTCAGTGTTTGCTGCACCATGCAGGTGGCATCATCCACCACAATCACACCGGCAGAACCCAATCCTGTTCCTGCTTTTTTTAAGGAATCAAAATCCATAGGCAAATCCAACTGGTCTGCCCCAACCATGGAAAAGGAAGGCCCGCCAGGAAAGACAGCTTTGACCCCATGCCCATTGGGTACCCCTTGCCCACACACCTCAATTAAATGCCGAATAGGTGTTCCCAGCGGTAGCTCATACACTCCAGGCCGATTGACCGACCCGCTAAGAGAAAACAACATCGTCCCAGGGGTGGTGCTGGTTCCTACTTCTCGAAACCACTCTGGACCATTCCGCAACAATTCCGGAATATTCGATAAAGTTTCCACATTATTAACCAACGTGGGCTTGCCATGAAGACCATATTCCGTGGGATAAAATGGAGGCTTTTGCTTTGGTTGCGCAGGGCGCCCTTGCATCGACTCCAACATGGCTGTTTCCTCACCAGCTACATAACTGCCATAACCATCAAAAATTTCAATATCAAGATTGAGCCCCGTTCCCAAAATGTTGTCACCCAACAACCCCTTGGTTCGAGCCTCTTTTTTTGCGCGTTCAAAAATCGCTTTTTCTTCGGAGAATTCGTGATTGAGATAGATGTAAGCTTCCTTGGCTCCTACGGTGTGTGCGGCTATCAGACACCCTTCCAATAATTGATGGGGATGATGTTTAAGCAAATAGCGATCTTTAAAGGTTCCAGGTTCATGTTCTCCGGCATTACACACAAAATAGCGTTCCGTGACACGATGATTAAAGACTTTGTCCCATTTCAGACCAGTCGGGAACCCCGCTCCACCGCGTCCTCGGAGATGCGCTTCTTTCAATTGAAGGATTATTGCTTGAGGATCTGGCTTGGTCACACACTTCTTCCACACTTCATAGCCACCCTGCCGGCTATAGGACTCGATATCCCAAGCTTCACCTGATATTTCTCGGAGCACGCGAGGAAGCATCGTCTGGATCATCGTGTTTCTCTTTTATATTTCTTCATAATCAACTCATTGAATGTCATACGAATTGGACTGATTTCCTCAGTCTTGTGGCGCCGATTTTTACCTCTGGATCACTATACGAACGGGTTTCTCAAGGCGTCAAGCACTGCTATCTATAGCGATAATTAAGGGATTGATCCAAAAAATTTTTCGAAATGACGAAGTGTTGAACAGTCGACAATCAGGACATTTTATTCAAAATACGATCGACTTGTTCACACAATTCCTGGACCCCCTGGGCTGAAGTTTTCAAGGCGTCCTTTTCCTCGGTCGTCAACGTATATTCGATAATGGCTTCCGCGCCATCAGCTCCCAATTTTACCGGGACCCCTAAGATTAATCCTTTAAACCCATACTCGCCTTCACATAATACCGCACAGGGAAGAATCTTTTTTTGATCTTTGGTAATGGCTTCTACCATTTCCACTACCGAGGCCGCCGGAGCATAGTAGGCACTCCCCGTCTTTAATAAATTGACAATTTCTGCACCACCTTCACGAGTTCGCTGAATCAAGCCATCCAAGGTTTCCCGCGAGAACCATTCGTCAAGAGGACGACCAGCGACCGTCGTGTAGCGGATTAGAGGAACCATGGAATCTCCGTGTCCCCCTAGCACCATCGCATGAACATTTTCTACAGAGACCTGCAAGGCCTCTGCAATAAATGAACGAAATCGTGCTGAATCCAACACCCCGGCCATTCCCAAAACGCGGTTTTTGGGAAATCCACTGACACGTTGGGCTACATGAGTCATCACATCAAGCGGATTGGAAACAATGATCAGAATGGCTCCAGGAGAACGATTGGCTGTTTCTCGCACCACGGAAGAAACAATTCTCGTATTGGTCTCAAGCAATTCATCACGACTCATCCCTGGCCGCCGTGGAATCCCGGAGGTGATGATGACGAGATCTGAATCTTTCGTGGCTTCGTAATTATTGGCACCCAATATGGCCGAGTCATACGCACAAACCGGGCCGGCTTCAACGAGATCCAGCGCTTTCCCTTGTGGCATACCTTCGACAATATCCACCAACACGATGTCATACCAATTTTTTTCAGCCAGGCGCTGCGCAATCGATCCTCCCACATTGCCTGCCCCCACCACGGTCACTTTCACTCGCCTCATACCCTCACCTATTCCTTTGTGGAATCCAGCCGCGCCTCAGTGATCATCCTCATGACTGGTCCATCCTGCAACTTTAAAGTTAATCGTACAGACAAAATTATCTCCGTCATAAAAATTGACTTTAATTTTTTTCTTTCCATACTCTCGCGCTAAAAACTCCTCAGGATGTTCCACAAATTCCTGGTATTCTCCTGCCGCATATCCCCCTAATTCTTTAAAAGCCACAATCATACCGGTTTTAACTTCCTGAAGCATTTTTGCAGAACATCGGGGATAAATTTCCCAAAATTTTTCACGGATTTCCTCGGGCGTGGGCTCCGGACGTTCCCCATCGGCCGGTCGGTCTTTTTTGTCAAATTTGGCCTGACGCCGAACGTAGGGATATTGATGCCCTGTAAAGAGCTTATACAACCATGGCGGCACTTCAGGGGGTGCAGAATCAGTCATTAGGTGTGTTTCATCCCTTTGTGTATCTACCGCGCCGTCAGCCGTTGATAGATTTTAGGTAACCGGGTTGGCAAGGTTTCGAGTTCATCAACGACGAGAAATTCTATGTCCCCATACATTCGTTTGACATACTCCGTAGCTGCTTGATCAATCGTAATGCAAAATGGGTGGATCCCTTTCAGCCGCGCTTCACGAAGCGCCATCTTGGTATCTTCTAAAGAATATTCATCGGCATAATCATCATCCAGGGGTTTTCCATCACTCATCAAAATTAGCAGCCGCACTTTGGCTGGCTGTTGCAAAAGCCGGTAGGCGGCATGGCGAATTGCTGCCCCATCACGATTTTGTTGTCGTGGTTTTATTCCACTGATTTTCAAACCTACTCGTCCGCCGGACGGCTGGTCAAAATCTTTTAGGACATAAGTGTCAACCGTTTGCCGACTCTGCCCCGAAAACCCATAGATCGCATACTGATCACCAATCGCCGAAAGCGCTTCCGACAGCAAGAGGAGTCCTTCCTTTTCGATATCAATGACCGATCGTGATCGAGATCCAACCTGACGGCCGGTCGACCCACTCATATCCACAAGAAAGGCAGCCGCCACCTGTCGATCATGCTTCAGGCGTGTCGAATAGACCTGATCGGATGGTTCCCTTCCCTGACGCCGCTCCACCATCCAATTGACGAGAGCATCCAGGTCGATATCCTCTCCATTTGCTTGTCGACCCAGACGTCGAAAAGCTTCGGGGCGAATCGTTTCAAAATAGCGGCGAATCAATCGAACCATCGGCCCATAGGCTTGCAACGTTTCATCCACAAAATCCGAAGGACCTTCCTTGCCTGCCTGTTCGACCACGCGACACCATTGAGGCCGATAATCACGGATAGTTCCATCCCACTCATCATATACATACATTCCATTCCCCAATGACGTGCCATGTCCCCCATCCTGTGTCTGCAAGTTGGGTTGAAACCAGTGTTGAAGAGGGGAATCGCCAAACAATGGCTTGAGAGGGTCGGAAGATGCCTGTGGTGAGGAAGAAAAGGAGGACTGCTGAGGACCAAGCGAAGATTTCCCACCAAGACTTGGCGACACTCTTCCCGCAGATTGTTGGCCTAATGCTTGTTTTTCCGAAACCTGCGGGTCTTCGGTTTGAACCTGTTCCGGATTCAACGTCCCTCGAAACTCCCAATTAAGGACAGGTTGATAGTGATCTTCCAAATGTTCGGCCGATGCATGATATTGTCTTGACTCAGAACCCATAGATTCCTCGGAAAGGTCTTCCTGATGTTCATGATCATGATCTTTGTTTAAGGTCCCAATCCGACTCTCTAATTCTTGGTACAGCCGATCCGCTAACATTACACTATCGTCAACCGTGGCTGTTGGTCGGAGGATGTTTTGGGCCATGGCCCAAACGTCATCAATCACTTCTTGGATGCCAGGTTGCGAAACCTGATCTTTGCTCAATCCCGAAAAATACAGCAGCAAGGCATCGATCACGATTTCCCTGGCGGTCATACCATGCGACAACGAACGGGTTTGAATGGCTTCCTTTGTCAAGATGGCAAGATCTTCTTGCAACCCTGGATATTCCTGTTTCAGAAAAAAATCAATGCGGGCGTCTTCAACAATTTCCCATAAATCCCTGATGATTCCAGGTTGCGGGTAGGCTTGAAATAGATCCCCTAAGGTCCTTGGAGACTGTTTGTTCAAATGAGGTCTGTCTGCATACCGTTTCATGACAGTCGAAGCCACCTGTTGCAAGACTTCGTGGGAAAGACGATAGGTTCCGAATTCCACATGACCGACTTCGTGCGCCACCATGACGGAATACCAACGACGATTACCTGCTTGCGTTGATGATCGCTTCATGATGAGGGGGAGAGAAATGGATAGGGTCTCACGATTGAATTGGGCTCGATTCCACCCACCTGACCCTGTTGATTGATTTGATTCAATTACGCTATCACTCGCGGGAAGGGGCTGTATTATGACTTCTTGACCACATAACGCCATGGCAAACATTTTCAGGGAACGGATTACCTGGCGAAGAGGCACCCCACTTAATGTCTCTTCCACGACGGCACAGGCCTGCCGTGTCTCCAACCCAAAAAACGCACGGCCAGCATCAATACTATACTCCAAAGCTTCCATCCCTTGCCGAAACCAGATATCAAACGCCGTAGCATTTTCCGATGGTGCAGCCATTTCCAGCACGTCAGGAACACGACGAAAATAGGTCAAGGCTGTCTCTGGATCTTGGTCAACAATCAATAGCCCAAATTTCAGAACTTGAACTTTCCATTCTTGCGACGGTAATCGTCCAAGAATGGATGGTGCTTCAGCTAAAAATACGACGGCCTGCTCTGGAGATCGGTCGGCAAGGTTTGACCCTAGATTGATGACCCATTGTTTGATCTCAGGTTCGGCAATTTCCAAAAACAGGCTGGGGCTGGTTCGAAAAAACTCTATGGTGCCAACATAGTCCGGCTTTCCTAAACTATTCTGGACCATCAATTTCATCCCAAATCCCATCCAATCCTTCGCCGCTTCTAAGGGAATGGCCTTGGCAATCTTCGGGCCTTCCCTGAAAAACTCATTCCCCAAGACATAATTCCAGCTAGCCAACTCCATCCCCAACGCGGACCATTGTTGTAAATCCTCTAAAGAATGGTCTTGAGACAATTGAGGCAAGACCTTAAACCATTCATAGGCACAGTGGGGTGCCGAATCAGTCGGCCCATCAGCTAACTCCAACACCTGTGCAAGGAGCATGTCTTTTTGGTGGGCTTCCCCCAAAAATTCCATAATGGAGGGGCTCTCTTTAAAATACCGAAGACCCAACGCACCTGTGGCTTGCGCAAGGGTGATTCCCAGATCGAGCCAGGAAACTACACCATCGAGGCATTCTTGGCGTCCGAGTTCGCCCAAAGCCGAAATTGCCTCACTTTGCACTTTAGAAGAAATCTCGCCCAATTCTTCTAATAAATCTACCACTTGGCTTTGAGCCTGGATCTCAGCCAATTGACGAACAAGTCTCTGAGAAGAATTTGGATCAAGGTGATCCTTTAGAAGCTCTTCAAGTCTACTCAGTGGTTGGGGTTGAATGGACATCACAAAAAGAGTTGTAAAATGGACTGACTTTTAAAAGAAAACATCTATATGGCTTACCAGGCATAAGCACTTATACTTATCACCCCTGTTTTCATAAAGCTGGGCATTATAAAAATGCCCTGGGGACTTGTAAACCAAAACCCAATGGTAAGCAATTCTGCCCTTTAATTACTTACTCCACAACTATGTCTAAACTGACAATATTTCCTATGAAGGGTAAAACTTCTACTTTCCCTAGCCCATCAAACCAGATAGACGGTCATTAATATCTTGGACCGTCCTCCCTTTAATCAATATCCTCTTCTGCCTAGTAGCCTGCCCCGAAAGAATTTGAATAGCCTGTCGTGACACCTCAAAATACTTTGCTAACATCTTGCACAATTCTTTGTTAGCGGCACCATCAACGGGTGACGCAGTCACTCGAATTTTCAGGGCATTCCCATGAAATCCGGTAATTTCCGTTTTCGAAGCTCGTGGCTGACATTGGATACGAATTTCCACATTCCCATCTGGATTTTCAGAACAAAAGGGACTGTCATTTAAAACTTTCAACCTAATTTTTTCCTACATTATTCCGATATTTTCTTCTGCAATAAATGACAGAATTAAATATGGCCAAACCAATAAATTCTTAAGAAAAACAGAAATAACCTAAACAATTTCAAATAGATATATTGTTTGGCTCATCTCTTGACAGGGCAAAACCCTCATAGTAAACTAATTTAAAGTTGAGAATTATTATCATTATCGAATTGAACATTCACAACACACCGTCCCATGTATATTTGTATTTGTAAAGGTATCCGAGAAACTGATGTTCGGGAATTAGGAAAAGCCGGGGTCACCTGTGCGAAAAAGCTTGCTTCCAGTTTAGAGTTAAACGACAAGAAAAATTGTTGCGGTCGCTGCATCAAAAATATCTCGAAATTTGTTGCCCTCGCTGAAGAAGAATATTCCTGTCAAAATTCTCCCGTTCTCGGTTAACGGTCTTTGTTCCCACAACTCAGTTTTCTGCGGCTCCTCTCCAGGTAGATTGTCATTTTTTAGAAGCTGACATCTAACGCTCCCATACCATACCAACGCATCAAACCACTGCTTCCTATCAACAGCATATTAAAAATCAAGACGGTAACATCCAGCCTTTTCATCGTTCCCGTCAGATGTAATACACGGTGGGCGGCTGGATGAAATCCTTTAGACTCCAAAGCCATGGCCAACAAGTTAGTCTGTCTCATTGCATGTCCAATGAGCGGAACAACCAACGGCACGTACTTACGAATCCGTTCTCCCAAACTTCCTGCCGATATATCCAAGCCTCGTGAACGCTGGGCTTGAACTACTCCGATCCCTGCTCCCAGCAGGATTCCGACCCATCGAAAAGCCAGAGAAAAGGCAAAGCCCACTCGAGCAGGTACGCCTAACTGTTGAGAGACCTGGGCAAGTTCTTCAATCGTGGCGACTGAAAGCAGCCAGAGACCCGACCACACCATAATAAGCAACCTAAGCCCCATGCCAAGCCCAAACATACACCCTTCCCAGGTGACACCCAGAAAATGCAGGACAGGCAGCGGTGTTTTTCCAGAGACAAAAAACGGCCACAACATAATGCTGTAGCAGACAAGCAAGGCTGACAGGGCACCAAGCTTCCTCACATTTTCTTCCGCTTGAGCGGCCCATAATCCCCCAACGACTAGCGCTAAAATGACCAATAAATACCCCGGGTGTGAAAAGCACAAAGCCATGCCAAAGAAGGTCAACACCGTCAACACTTTTGTTCTCCCGTCTAACCTGTGCACCCATGTATGCCGAGATAAGTAGAGAGAAACTGTCATGACATTCTTGGCCGGAGCGAAGCTTTCACTTCATTGACCGTTAATAATGTATATCCCCATCGTTGGCTTAATTGAGTGATGAGAGGAACCTCTAACGAAGCCCTATGCATCTGAGACGGGTCGTGAAAAATGTCACGGGGGGACCCATCGGCCATAATCTTCCCATCCACCATCAAAAGACACCGCTGCGCATATTCTGCCACCAATCTCATGGAATGCGTGATCATCACAATGGTATGGCCCTGTCGGTGCAAGACACGGATCATTTCCATCATTCGATCCGACTCCGAGGCATCAAGACCTGTCGTCGGTTCGTCAAAAATCAACAAAGCCGGTCGTGTCGCAAGAATGGAAGCGACAGCCACACGTTGCCGCTCTCCCTTTCGCAAAGAAAAGGGGTCAAGGCTTCTGCATTGATCGACAGGAAGACCGACGGCAGCGAATGATTCTCGAACGCGGATATCAATTTCTTCTGAGGTACACCCAAAGTTTTTTGGCCCAAAAGCCACTTCGTCCCAAACCGTATCAGCAAAAATTTGATGGTCAGGATTTTGAAATACCAGTCCGACCCGCCTGGCTAATTCGTACATTGGAGTCGTCCGAGTATCAAAACTCTCAACGAAAATGCGCCCAGCGGTCGGCAAGAGGAGTCCATTCAATAGCCTCGCCAAGGTGCTTTTCCCTGAACCATTGGCTCCTAATAAGGCGACAAATTCCCCAGGATAAATGGCACAATGAATATCTTGAAGAACAGAATGTTCCTCATATTGAAAGCTTACATGGTCAATCTGAATGATGGGATTGGCTTGAGGACCGGGTGGAATCACTGGCTGACCGAGCCTCACCGTATCGTCAAGGACTTCCGGGGGAGGAACAATCTCAAGCTGAAGTTTGTCCAACTGCGCCCAGGCTTCTTGGAGGGTGAGGGGCAATGAACCAGATATCAGATCCTCGAAACATTCCGTTAGGGGAAGAGGCCTGATACCTCTCAACCGCATGGTATGAGGATCACCTAACAGCAATTGCGGATTGCCTTCCCAAACCAACTGTCCCTCATCAAGCAGCAGGACACGATCAGCCCATTGCAGATCTTCATGATCTTGCTCCGTCATGACCACACTTAATCCTTCATCCCTTAGCCCTCGCAACATCTGCCGAAATTGAGTGCGACTCACAGGATCCAAATCAGAAGTGGGTTCATCTAGGACAAATAGTTCAGGCTCTTGAACCAAGATAGAGGCCATCACCAGTCGTTGCCGTTGTCCTCCGGACATTTTCATGGGATCGCGGTCACGGTTCATGTTCAAACCTACGGCATGAAGTGCTCGATCAATCCGCCTGTTGGCTTCTTCAACAGCAAGGAATGACTCCTGATATTCCAACGGATGCCGTAATTCAGCCTCAACGGTCGTACCAATTAATTGAGTTTCAAAATCTTGAAAGAGTAATCCCACACAAGTCGCCTGTTTCCAAACAGATAAGCCCTGCGTATCATCTCCGCACACTCGAACTTTTCCTGTCGTGACACCAGGAATCATGTGCGGTATGAGTCCATTACAGGCATAGCATAAAGTGGATTTGCCCGACCCACTTCGTCCCAATAGTATGACCAATTCCCGTGATGGAATAGACAACTGCACATTTCGAAGAATCGGTCTGGAATTGCGGGCATAGGAAAAAGAAAAGTCCTGGAAAACCAATAACGGGGTAGCTACACGAGAGTCAGGTACCGACTCTTTTTCCAGGAAAGGTCCCTTATGAGAAAAAGCTGAATTATCTTGAGGGGCTGAGGATTGCCGAATATCTTCATACAGAAGACGCCACCGTTGCACACGAGGAAAAAGAAAGCCCAATAAAGGGGGACCAAGCACAAGGCCCATGACAATATTGTTAAAAAAAATCGCCGGAGCCAGTACGACAAACGGCAACAACCCCAAAAGTTCGACACCCCATCCAATAATTCCCGCACACACCGCGGAAGCCAAGACACAAATCAGTCCATATTCCAAACCTTGTCGCCAAGTTGTCACCAATGGCACCTGATTCGACGATAACCATCCCAAATGACCCCACAACAAATACGGAAGATACCCAAAAGAAAAATTTCCTAAAAAGCCAAAGAGGCTGGCTGGCCCCAACGTTCCAAAGCAATCTCCGATAAGATTGCCGATACCAGCACCCCATGCCGCGGCAGGGCCGAACAATAGAGACGCCACGATGGGAATTGCATTGGCAGGGCGCAATTCCACAAATCCTGGAATTATGGGGATACCCGCTTTAAAAGGAATAAGAATAGCTGCGTAAATCGCAGCAATCTGCGCGGTCACGACAATGAGCCGAGTGTCCTGCCACACACCCGCAAGATCCTTCCACCATCGACGAGGATTATACCAATCCATATGAAGGCTCATGGGAAGAGAAGGGTTCGTTAAATGGCAGCCGCCATGAGAGGAAATGGAAACGCTAGGCGGTAAAAGGAGATGCCCAGAGCCAAAATTTTCTAGGTTTTGACGCAACGAAAAGTGGTGTGAGCATAAGGATAGCCCTGTCGGAACCAATTCCGGAAGGATCGTCGCAATAACCGACTAGCGGTCAGAGGTCCACCGCCTTTTACCACGAAATGATCTTGATCGAAAAACCGCGCAGAATATCCTGGATAGGTTGGCAACGGATTAAAGCCCTCGAACGGCTGAAAAAGTGTGGAAGTCCATTCCCAACCATTTCCTACTAATTGAGCCACACCAAATGCACTAGTTCCTTGAAGGTTTTCAGTGACGGGTACCGGATCCCACGAATGAAAATTAAAATTACCGAATACCACGTGGGTAGAATCCCTCCCCCAAGGAAATTGATGTTCCTTACCGGAGGATGTCCCGTAAGCTGCTCGATGAAACTGTGCTTCCGTTGGCAAGGCCAATCCTTTCCAATCCGCATAGGCCTGGGCTTGTTGATGCGTCACATAAACCGGCCACGAAAGTGGTAACGGGACATCTTGGAACATGGTTTGTAGCCACCATTGTTCGCCCAATCGCTTCCAGAAGCCAGGCACCGTTCCCCCTTCATTGACAAATTGCAAATACTGCCCATTGGTCACATTAAATCGGTTGATGGCAAATGCCTGGACAAACACCTCATGTTCTTCAAATTCATTATCCCATCCAAACCCGTCTGCAGATCGTCGCCCTAAACAGGCAACCCCTTCTGGTATTTCGATCATCTCGTCCGAAGGAACCGAACTTTTCAAGGAAAGGTCTAGGGCAGCTGGAGCTTGTTTGTCCTTACCCTTCAAATGTTGCAATAAATACGCAGTGGTTTCAACATGCATCAGACGGTGTTCAATAGCCACATGCACGATCTCTTCCGGCACCTGCTCAATCGCCTGATCAACTTCTTGCCTGACTCGAGCATTGTAACTTTCGACTTCCTGAATTGATGGCCAATCGGAAGCCGTATCTGTGGAGGCCTGCCCCACGGCCGGATCGATACCCGCTTCGAACAATTGGTCAAACGAGACATGAAAGGCCGGCTTGCCTAAGGTCCAGCGACACAATTGGTTCCAATCAAACGCTTCAAGATGGCCCAAATAAAAAATGAGCCGATGCCGCTCAGGAATAGGACGCGCATACATGGCATCGGGGCTTATCAATGCAAACAAATTATCTGTTTGTTTTCGTGCTTCTTCCAATTCCTGTAAAAGACTACAACACTGTGCCGTCATCGTGGACCTCGCTTAAATACGAAAGATTAAAAGTACGGCCACCAATAAAATAGCCCCATACGGGGCTGCCAGTACTATACCGAATCTGAACACATTCGAAAAGTTTATATGAACATTTCGCATATAAAAGCTTTATGGCCATTGAACAATCGGTATCTCAACTGTGGCTGGTTTGACTTGCTGGCCACGATCGGCATTCCTTGTTATCCTGCCAATATGCCGTTTGGCATAAAGCCGCCGTTTTGTTCATACTCATTCAGGGAACGTAGGTTATGTTCCCCACGACCTCATCTGGAATCCCAGTGACACACCCCTGTGATCTTGAAGCCCGGCAAATTATCAAACGTTTTCCCGACGGGACGTTTGCCCTTCAAGATATTGACTGGAGCGTCAAACAGGGCGAAACCATGGCCCTCATCGGTGAAAGCGGATCTGGGAAAACCACACTGTTACGATTGCTCAATCGGCTTATTGAGCCATCGGCAGGTACCATACTCATTCAAGGAAAGCCCGCAAAGAATCAAAATCCTATCACCCTTCGTCGGCAGCTAGGCTACGTTCCTCAAGATGGGGGACTGTTTCCGCACTGGACGATTAAGCACAATGTGTGCTTGGTGCCTCAATTATTAGGATGGACTCCCGATCAACAACACAAGCGTGTTTCCGCTCTGTTGCCCCTCGTTAATTTGGATCCAGTACAGGTCGCGGATCGTTACCCTATTGAGCTATCTGGAGGCCAGCGTCAACGGGTGGCAGTCAGCCGTGCTTTGGCGGCTGACCCACCTATCATCTTGCTCGATGAACCCTTTGGCGCCTTAGATCCCCTCACTCGCCATGAACTCCAAGAGCAATTCCTTTCTCTAAAAAGGCAGCTTCACAAAACCATGGTGGTCATTACCCATGATATTTCTGAAGCTTTTAAACTGGCAGACAGGATTACGGTACTGAAAGAAGGACGAATCCATCAGGTAGGGACCCGCCAAGAACTGCTGAACACTCCAGCAACCCCTTACGTCCAATCGTTAATCGAGTCCCAGAAGTCCACATAATATGCCCGATACTGAAGTCAAAATGTTCATGAGCTCATTAACGGGCTGTCTCCAAAAAGTTATTCCATATGTTCTTCTGATCTTTTCACTGTCGATTGGCGGTGTCCCCTCTCCCACTGGCGCAACCGAGAACACCATTACGGTGGGGTCAAAAAATTTTATGGAAAACCGTCTATTAGCTGAATTATTTGCCCAACTCATTGAATCCCGAACCCAATTGACCGTCATTCGTCGATTGGGACTGGCCGGCACCCAAGTATGCTTCGAAGCCTTAAGAACAGGAGGGATCGATCTTTACCCTGAATATACGGGAACGGGGCTCGTCACCATTTTAGGAGAGGCTCCCATGAATGATCCCAATGCGGTTCTCAACAAGGTCAGAGCTCAATTTCTGAAAAAATGGGATTTATGGTGGATCGCGCCACTCGGATTTGATAATTCCTATGCCTTAGCACTTCGTCGAGACCGAGCAGAGTCTCTGGGAATTCGTACCATTTCCGATTTAGTTCAAATCTCGCCAACCCTCAGGGCCGGGTTCGGGTATGAATTCATCGAACGCCAGGATGGATTGCTTGGCCTGCAGGGGACATATGGCCTGCAATTTCAAGAAGTCGTGGGAATGCAGGAAAGCTTGAAATACCAAGCCACAGCAAACGGCGATGTAGATCTTTTGGACGTCTATACCACTGATGGTCGACTCTTTGTTTACGATTTTTTCGTGCTGGAAGATGATCGGCATTTTTTCCCACCCTATGACGCCACAGCTCTCGTTCGGGGCGAAACGCTCACACGATATCCTGAACTCTCATCAGTGCTTAGCTTATTGACCAATGCCCTCACTCCCGAACGAATGCGGAAATGGAATCTCAAAGTCCAAGAACAAGGACAACCCGTTACCCAGGTTGCCCAGGAGATGTTGGAAGACCTCGACCTATTACTGAACGTCGAGCCTTTTTCTACATCACTTCAACAGGAGAACGCCCAATCCCTGTTTGCCTACATGTGGAAAATACGCGAGAGTTTAGCCGTTCGAACCGGAGAACATTTAGGGTTGGCCGGACTCGGCCTTCTGCTCGGTATCGCCTTGGCAGTGCCTCTTGGTTTGGCTTTGGAACGATGGCGGAAAGGCGCAGAAACCATGATACGGATCATCGGTATGTCCCAAACGATCCCTTCAATTGCGCTCTTAGCCTTCATGATTCCATTATTCGGTGTGGGGACCCTTCCGGCAATCATGGCCCTGTGGATCTATTCTTTATTTCCCATACTTCGAAACACGTTCTCAGGATTACGGGATGCCGCCCCAAGCGTAGTGGAAACCGGACGAGCACTCGGTATGACGGAATGGCAAATTCTCCGATCGGTACGGCTTCCCTTGGCCGCCCCTACCATCATGGCTGGTATTCGCACCTCTGCCATCTGGACGCTGGGTACGGCAACCCTCGCGGCTCTCATTGGAGCCGGGGGCCTTGGCGTTCCTATTGTCGCAGGGCTTCAACTAGCCGACGTGAATCTGATTTTATCGGGGGCCTTACCCGCTACTATACTAGCACTTGGCATAGACGCTCTACTGAGCTGGATTGAACGACTTGTGCGACCAAGAGGTCTAGAAGCGGCTCACTAAATCAATGCCTGATGATTTTCTCTATCGCTTCGATGATTCCGATAAATTGACAGAAGCACCACATTGGTTGCATAGATGACAAATGATCGGTATAGTGGTTCTACTTATTATACTTTCCTAGTCCCATCCAATTAATTCTTCCGTTTCCTCTCTTAAGTATTATTTTAACGTTTAATTCGATAGCATGAATTAAGGATGTTTGACGCGTTCAGCATCAACGCAGAAATGGAAATTTTTATTTAACGCGGTTTTCGGGTCTCAAACGAGGGAGGAGTGCATGAATTCAAAGACTGAGTCGACCATCACCATCGATGTACCCATCACACGAGAAGACCCCGATGCGCTTGGAAATATCGTGAAGAAGGGCCTCCTTGCCAATCCAAAAACTTTACCATCTAAGTTATTTTACGATGAACGCGGGTCCACCCTCTTCGAACAAATCTGCGAATTGCCGGAATATTATCAAACACGGACGGAACACCAATTGTTAATCAACTGGGCAGATGAAATTGTGGAATTGAGCGGTGCGGAAGAACTGGTTGAATTGGGGTCAGGTGCTGCCACAAAAACTCGCGTATTACTGGATGCCATGGCCCAGGCTGATCAATTGCGTTATTTTGTTCCATTTGATGTGGATGAGACAATTGTGCGGCGGGTCTCCGAAGAACTGGTCCAGGAATATCCTGGCCTTCAAATCCACGGAGTTGCCGGAGACTTTTTAGTGCATCTTGAGCACATCCCTGAAGGGGGAAAACGATTAGTCGTAATCTTGGGGGGGACAATCGGCAATCTTCCCACCATTGCTGCCGAAGATTTTTTAACTGCTGTGTGTGAAGAAATGGCTTCAGGGGATTTTTTCTTATTGGGAGTCCAACTCATCACCGATCCCGACCGTTTAGAATCGGCTTATAACGACGAAAAAGGTGTAACCGAAAAATTCAATAAAAATATTCTCCGTGTGCTTCGCAATCAATTAGGTGCTCAATGCGATCCAGCAGATTTCGATCATGTTGCGCGCTATAATGCAGAAGCGCATCGCATTGAAATGTGGTTGCGATCCCGGCACGATCAAACACTAGCCATTCCAAAACTGGATTTGTCGGTTGAACTGAAAAAGAACGAAGAAATTCGCACCGAACTCAGCACAAAATATGACCATCCGTTAGCAGAGAACCTTTTGATCACTGCGGGGTTCGAGTTAGTGAAGTGGTACACCGATCCCGACCAACTTATCAGCCTCGCACTTGCCCGAAAACCATAACTCGAATTTAAACCCCATTCGACAAATCCTCTTCTTGGAGCCTGGAATTGTTCTTAAAAAAGAGAACATTGCTCAATCCCTCCCTCCACATCCATGATCTATTTTAATGTCGCAGGGCTTTCCCCCTTTAATAGAGCCGTGCAACAGGAGGTCATCGCCACTCTCAACGAATTTAGTCGGCTTCTCTACTCCAATGAGGGCATTCGCTACTATCGTGAGACCCTTCAACGCTGTCGGAAAGACCTTGCCCAATGGCTTCAGGTGGAGAACCCCCAACACTTTGCGTTTGTACCCAATGCCACTACCGCTTGCTCTCTCATCCTTTCTCGAATTACATGGCAACCTGAAGATACCATCATCACGACAAACCATGAAAATGCGACGGTACTCAAAGAAATCTCCACGTTACAAGCGCGAGGTATTCAGATAGAGACGATAGACCCACGTTCGCCTGAAGAGTTGCTAATCCAGATTGAACAACTTTTAACATCTACACAAGTTCGAGCTATCCTCATCAGTCATGTTTCACATATCGATGGACGAATTTTTCCCATTGAATGCATTTCTCAACTTTGCCGGAAACATCAGACGCTCTTGATTGTGGATGGAGCCCAGGCCGTAGGACATATCCCTGTCAATTTTCACGAATGTATCCCGGACGCCTATTTTTTCCCAGGACATAAATGGTGCGCAGGGCCAATGGGAACTGCTGCACTACTAATTGGAAATCACTTTACAAAAGGGAAAGAACCCTACACACCCTGCTCGGCGAACTTTGAACTAGGAACTCAAAACATCGGATTAATCGCCGGGTTTGCCAAAGCGTGTCTGATCAAACAACACGATGGGCTTCAATCGATCCGATTAAAACAGAAAAGGGAAAACCTACGACAGAAATTACTGAAAATGTCTCAATTCAAAATTTTAGAATGGGATGGCCCACATAGCCCAGGAATATTGTCATTGCAAGGGAAAGAGACCGACAGGCTACTCCGGTCTCAGGCACCCAACATTTCCTGGAAAACTTTTCAATTACCCAACACAGAGAAAACAACTGGCATTCGTCTTTCTTGGTCTTCGGATACCTCCGAAGCCGATTTGGAAGCTCTCCTCACTTTTTTCCAAACAATGAATCAATAAACCAATAGGTAAACAGCGGGAGAGAGTAGACGCAAAAAAAAGGCCACCCAAACTTGGGTGGCCTTCTCTCGGGAAACGATTAATATTATGGTTGGACGAGCACGGTAACAGAAGCAGCCGTCCAATCTGCAACTGGCTGTTGAACAGGGATAGCTTGAGCCTCATCCATCATTTCGGGCATATCGGTCTGTGTGGGGTCAAATGCAATTTCTTGACCCTCTCCTTGAAAACCACTGGCATCAGCTTGCTCTAGAAACGAATTCCCTAAATCGGGGCTGTCGGCAGATTGCATGTCCTCGAAAGCCGAAGGATCCCCCACCGGTTCGTCAGGCACAGTAATCAGACCTCGGGTCATCCCACTGATCAGCTCATTCCTGAGGCTCACCAATTGGGCCATGGGTTTCCCGACAATCACCCCCTGATTCATTTGGGAATTTCCAGAGGAAGTTACCGATTCCCGAATGCGAGCAGTCATTTGGCGATCCGTGCTGGCAAACACTCGAATCGTATCAACACCGGGAGGATTCGCATAATCCCAATGAAAACCCGCTCGATTGCCATCATTCAAAGAATCCGGCAAAAGAATGGAACGTCCAGCCCGAACAAATCCGTCACCGTAGAAACGTTGGTTTTGATAAGGGTTGGGAAACAAAACATTGACATTGCCTTCGGCATCCACATCAACAATGGTAATGTAACAATCCGTATCGGTGGTAACCTCCAACTGCAAACTGTTCGAGAGCGATCGGGGTTCTCGCGCACGGCGAATATGATAGACCGGAGAATCCATGCGGTCGCTCACCACGGCTATGCCCCGCTCACCCACCCGCACCACACGAACATCCAGGTTGATTTGACTGGCAGGATTTTCCAGAGCCAGCAATTGCGACGCATTGCGGGATTGGACCAACACCTGAGCCATAGGCTCTAACGCTTTGGAATTCAGGGACATTGGAAAGGATAAAATTTTCTTTTCACCATCGGCACTATACACATGCCAGGTTTGGCCCTTAGCCTCCACAAGAAATCTGGCAAATTGCTCAGCGCCCACAAACTCAATATCTCCTAACTTTTGTTGCAACACCTGCTTGAGGTCATGAGCCTTTTCTGAAGACGCATCCAACAAACGAACAGGAATGCGTTGAGATTGGGGAGCCGGTGCGATCATGACGGCTCGCCCCTTCCCTCCCTGTTTTGCCCAGGCTCCAGAAACTTTGGCTATCGCATGGCTATTGTGTACTGACTTCACCACGGCAAAGCCTTGTGCCTTTGCAGGATCAAACGCAGCTTCTCCATCAGGAAATATTGCCCAGACTGAACCCGGATCAGCTCCAAGGGCTACCGCATTCACCAACACATGATTCGCTCCTTTTTGAGGCTGAACCGTCACCCAGGATCGCCTGGCCGATTCCGAGTTTATAGGAGTGGCTTCACCAACTGAGGTACCAACGGCAAAAAACGGTTGTTCCATTCTCGCCTTGGATGCTTCCAATTGGGGTTCAGGCATGCTCGTCCGGCCGAACTGGTTTTGAATACGCTTCAATTCGGTTTTCGCGCCCGCAAAAATTTCTCGAGTGGAGGCTCCGGTGGGAGCCGCCTGCAAACTTTTAAACAACGAATGGGTAAAGAAACCATGATATCGACCATCTACCGGCCCATCCAGCGCTTCCTCATGCGCCGCTGCACCACTAAACAGGACGTAGGGGTGTTTATTGAATGGAACAATCGCTCGAGTTAACACACTCCCTTTTTTATAAAGAGCCACCCGATCATCCTTGGGAACGGAACGTACTCGCACTTCCAGACCTCTGGTGGCTGTCCCGGAATGACAAGAATCCAACACCACAACCGCTTGCGGTGTTTTCAGCTGAGCTAAAATGCTTTCTAATTCGTCATCGGTAATATCGGGAACCCCTTCGGTCCGACCATCCTGAGGTACAATCGTTTCATCTAATTGATCGCTGGGTTCATCACCATTGAGATCTTCAACTTGAGAACCATGCCCGGAATAATGGATATAGACGACGTCTTTAGGCCCCGCTTCTTTGACAATTTTGTTCAAGGCATTGAGAACACCAGCCCGTGTGGCCGCTTCATCTCGGACAACATTGACATTGTTCTTCGAAAATCCATAACGAGAGATCAGAACCTGTCGCACCAATTCAATATCATTCTTCGATCCGGGCAATCGGGGGAGCACTTCATATTTCCCAATCCCTATAAGAAGAGCCCGCTTGACGGAAGAATTGGCCGGAGCCCCAAAGGCTGGGACTAATCCCGCTAACAGGGTCTGTCCTAGAAAAACCAGGACAATCAAAAACCGTAGAACCGAGAAATGTGTGTTGCGTGTGTTCATGGTGACCCTCTTTTTCCAATCGAATAAAGTAAGTGATGAATAGTCTAGCTTGCTTGGTTTTTTCTCTCAACCTTGTGTTGGAGTGTATGTCTGAATCAGGGACAAAAAGGTTCAAATGTCTCCATATGGCCCTTAAGCCCAGTCTAGGATGGGTTGTCCTTTGCTATTATGCCACCAATGTTCGGCCCATAATGCTCTTGTTTTGTCCTTTTTCCTCACCTATGCTAAGAAAATCAACGATCTGACCGTTTAGCCGACTCACAAAGCCACAATGAATCTTCTCCCTCTTTTCTTCTGATTGAACTCCTAGCGTCATGAATGCGACCTACTGGCAAGACATGACGGATGTGGACCTGCTCAAAGCCTGTGTCCCGGATAATCCGCCGGCCTTCGAGGCTTTATATCAACGGTACGAAAAGCGGGTCTTTCATTATCTAATGACGGTGGTCAATGATGCCACCCTCGCGGAGGAAATTCTTGTGGAAGTGATGCTGGCCGTCTGGAAGGGACTAACGACCTTTCAAGGGCAATCGAAAGTCTCGACATGGATTTTTGGAATTGCCCACCATAAAGCAATAGATGGACTGCGCAAAGTAACCAGCCAGCAACGAGGCGGCATTCCCATCGAAGATATCGTGGAATCGCCCGATCCAAAGGACGGGCCTCTTGAGGAGACCAACAAAACCTTGTTAGCCGAATTGACGAATCAGGCCATCATGACTCTCTCCTCAGACCATCGGGAAATTCTTCATATGGCCTTTTATGAGGGCCAATCCTACCCCGAAATTTCTGAGGTCCTGGGGATTCCGGTCAATACCGTGAAAACCAGGGTCTACTATGCCAAACAACAGCTCAAGAAAACCCTGCAACACCAGGGCGTCACAGAAGACATGTTATAAGAGAAAAAGATGGAAACCGAACAACCACTCCATACCGAAGCAACGCTCATTCCCGGTTATGTCAATCGGACCCTCTCCACTGATGAGGAGCAGCAAGTGGCCAAGCACCTCAAAACCTGCGCCACGTGCCAACAAGAGCTTCAGGAGGTCACCAACATGCAAGCCGCCATAAAAACCAGCATCGAACAACGCCCAGGGCCTTCCTCGGCTGCATTCGGGACACTTCTCAAACGAATCGAGCAGGAAAAACACGCGATACAACCTCAGACTTCACGTCCGGCCGAGACATCGTGGTGGGAAACAATAGAGTCCGCCTTTCGATCCCTCTTTGAAGTGCAATGGGTTCCAGCGTTGGCCTCGGTACTTATCCTTGGACAGGCTTTCCTCTTACTTTCCCTGCTCGGAACTCCAGAAGGTCAACGAGGACAAAAGCATAACGTAATCATAGAACGTGGTGTTCCACAAGGCACACCAGCAATGGTTCCGGTACAGATTCAAGTGAAATTCGTCGATACGGCCAAAGAAATCGAAATTCGGGAACTACTCAAAGAACTCGGTGGTCAAATTGTGGAAGGCCCGACCAGTGAGGGACACTATGTCCTCGCCTTCTCTTCAGCTGAACCCTCAGCATCTACCAAGGTGATTTCAACTCTTCAATCTCATACCGAATTGGTTAAAACCGCCATTCCTTTTGCCCCCTAATTTAAATGGTATATTGCCCGTTCCAATGTAATGCTATCGGGGAATACCAAGCTCTCCTTCCATCTTTTAATTTTTAACGAAAATTTCGTATCTCCTGAGATACGGAATCTATCTTTTCATCCGTGGATTTTCCATGAAAATCTCGAATTCATCCCTATAAATCTATTTTTCGTTAAAGTCTTTTATTAAAATTGTCCTTAGTTTTCAAATAAATAGACATGAATTCCAAAAAAGTTTTTACGATCCAGACCAAACGGCCCCTAACTTGCTGAACGAGTTCTAAACTTGTATGAATTTGAGTTCTTGGATTAAAGTTTCAGATTCGAAAAGAAATTGAGTTTGAACCAGGGACTCAAACCCTACGACGGACTTTTCAGAAAGAGGAAAAGGGACCTTCCAAGGATGGATTAAATGAAGGTAGGCAAAACAAGTTATCCACCAAGCAACTATCCACGGAACAAACTCTTTTCGAGTGTTTTTTGGGTTATTTTCTAACAAAGGAGGAAAGTCGCATGAAACGACTTAACCAAATTCGTCAAAATTTTTCACTGTGTGTATTCGCCTCATTGTTCTTAATGAGCAGTCAGGCCTTTGCTGAAATCACTCTCCCCACCGCGGTGGAATTCGAAAAGGCCATCTCGTTTCAAAAACCTGACGGAGAACCAGTCCAGCTCAAAGCGGGCATTTACGAAGTCGCGCTTGGAGGAGAGAATGAGCTGAAATTTGATCCGGTAGGAACGGGAGGCTCCGAAATTACCGTCCAGGCTCTACCCGCCAATCATGATGAAACGTTTGAAGAGGCCAAGGCTTTACTAACCCCAGCTCCCGATAATAACCCCGACAAACAACATGTGATCCTATGGATGCCAGAAGGCGTGGCCTTGGAAGCGATCGGTTCCTATAGTGGGTTATTTTCTCGGTCGACTCTAACGTGGGGAACGACGGAAGAAGGAAAAGACACGGGAGAGCAAGAACCCCTTACCATCAACTTGGATAAAGCGCTGTACTTTAAAACCGCAGGCGGTGATCCTAAAATCCTCAAACCTGGGGACTATGAAGTGGGATTAGCCGATGATGGAATGGTCCTCACGCCAGTTGACGGGAAACCCGAAGAAGCCATTACCGTTGAACCAGAATCCTTGGGAACTTCGGCTGCCGTCATCCTCCCAGAATTAGATGGTAATTCCAATTTGGAACTGTTGGTGCTGGCAACCGTCGGAGGCCAATCCTTGATCGCCATCGGATCAGAAGATGGCACTTTCCCACGAGGACTTTGGGGAAAGATTAAAGGTGCGGCGAAAAAGGGAGCCCGTGCTGCATATAAAAAGGCAAAAAAGGGCGCTCGCGCTGCCTATGGAAAGGCGAAAAAACATGGGCGCAAGTATGCTGGAAAAGCAATCAATGCGGCGAAAAAGCATGGAAAGAAATATGCCGCAAAGCTCGGCAAAGGAGCCCTTAAATATGGATACGGCGCACTCAAGAAAATCTGCGGCAAAGGCAAACAAGCGGCTTGTCTAAAATATGGCGCCGCCGCCGCCGCGGCAGTTTCATAATCAACCATAAAGTTAGAAGGTACGTGAAACATTAAGGCGGGCGTTCTGATCAGAACGTCCGCCTTACTCTTTTATGGTAGGCATTTTTCCAAGTCAGCTCCACATGCTTGAACGTTATTTAAAAAATCTCCAACAACGAAGCCTGGTAGAGGGGGGATTTACCAATCGCCTTGGAGGTGACTATCGGCCGGATGCAACAGCCTGGGCCATTATCGCGCTCAATGAGTACTCGGCCGCAGAAAAACTGGTATCCACGGCACGGCGGCGATTATTAGATGATCAAGATCACGAGGGCCGAATCAGCATTTCCTCCGACCATCCTGATTCGTTTTGGCCTACTCCCTTAGCCATGTTAGCTTGGCACCCTTCTACAAATTATCAAACTGCCATTGATAAAGCTCAGACGTTTCTTCTAGAAACCTCTGGACTTCATTGGGAAAAAACTCCAGAAATGCCAATCGGACATGATACCGCCATTCTTGGGTGGCCATGGATGGGGAACACTCATTCGTGGGTTGCTCCGACAGCGCTAGCCATGATGGCTCTCAAAGTCGTTGGACTTGGCAGCCATCCACGTGTAAAGGTTGGGGCTCAAATGTTGCTCGACCGACAACTCCCCCATGGAGGATGGAATGCCGGGAACACCACAGTGTTTGGACAGGAACTTCGTCCTTTTCCAGAAACTACCGGAGCTGCACTTAATGCACTGGCTGGACTCGTACCGTCGGAAGCGATTTCGATAAGTCTTGATTATTTACAAGACACGGTTTCAAGTCTTCGCACGCCAGTATCCTTAGGTTGGGCACTCCACGGACTCAAGGCCTGGTCGCTAGGCCCTTCCAATGGTCTAGAATGGATTCATGAGACATTGGAACGGGGGATTTCACATAATGGCTATGACACCTCGGCCCTAAGTGTATTACTCACGGCGGCCCTGGCTCCAAGTGGGCTTGAAAGCATGATCACCACAACCCGTAACATCACTCCGGCTTCATAGAATGAAAGATTCTATTGTGTCTCTCCATTCAACCACACATCACACTTTGACGAGGCGTCAACTTCTCAAAGTCTTCTTAGCGGGTGGCACCCTGGCAGCCTTGAATACCCCTTTCCCGGCCTGGCCACGTCATACAACCATTCAAGCGCAGACGTTTATCGGAAAAGCCGGGTCGTATCAACACGACCTTCGGTCAATTATCTTAAAAGGACTTCAAGAGCTGAATATCACCTCGGCAGACATAAAAGGGAAACGGATATTGCTCAAACCCAATTTGGTCGAAACGCATAGTGGACATGCGTACATCAATACTCACCCCTTAGTGGTTCGAGGTGCCATTGAAGCATTTCTCCATCTCGGAGCACACACTGTTCTCGTAGGTGAGGGCCCGGGACACCGCCAAGATGTGTTACAGATTTTAGATGAATCCGGATTGACCCCAATCCTGCAGGAAGATGGCATACCATTCGTAGATTTAAACGAACAATCAGGCTATAGAGTCCCCAACCAAGGGCAATGGACATCTCTTTCTCATTTGACATTTCCTAAAGTTTTTCGAGAAGTTGATTGGATCGTATCAATGCCAAAGATGAAAACACACCATTGGGCCGGAGTCACCTTGTCAATGAAAAACCTCTTTGGTGTTTTACCTGGTATTTATTACGGGTGGCCAAAAAATGTTCTCCATCAAGAAGGCATTCACCAATCGATACTGGATATCACCGGAACCCTACAACCTGATTTTGCCATTGTGGACGGCATCGTAGGAATGGAAGGTGATGGCCCAATCATGGGCACACCAAAATCGATAGGGGTGATAGTGATGGGTCGCAACCTTCCTGCAGTCGATTCCACTTGCACGCGGTTGATGGGTATCGATCCCTACCAAATTCCCTATCTCAATCTTGCCGAGGAGGAGCTCGGGACAGTCAATGAAGCCAACATTGTACAACGAGGCGAACCGATCTGGGGGCTCCGACAAAATTTTGCACTACTTGATCATATCCCTGCCCACCAAGGATTGCGGTTAACCCGTTCAAATCAGTAATAAAGGATCCGGATGAATCCCACAGTACCTATTATTGAACCCTTGGAAATGATCCTTCGACTAACAAATAGAAAGAAAAAGTTTCTATCCACACTGAGTAGTAAGAACCTTCGCCAAATATCAAGGAAAGGAAATCTCTGAATAATTTATTCATCCTGTCCTTACTTAATGGAGGTACTTCGATGAAACACTCATGGCTAATACTCACCTGTTTGGTAACGATCCTAAGTTCCCCTATGAAAGGATTTGCAGAGTCTATTGAAGAAGATTTAGAAACCGTCACTCTTTCTACCGCTCTTCATTTTCGTTCCCCAGCAGGGGAAGACGTAACGGTGCCCTCTGGAACCTACGCGGTGAGCATGGGGGAAGATGGCATGCAATTAGATTCCACCACAGGCTTTCAATCCTATCTCATTGACTCCCGACCCAACACCCACACGGAAGAATTGACATTGCCAGGCGCACTGCTCATCCCAAGTGAACAGGACCTCCAGTACCTGACTGTCCTGTTTCCCTGGGGGGAAAGTTTTGAAGCGGTGGGCTCCGCTACAGGCATTACCCCTAGAGGAGATTTCAAAATTCCGACCAATACTTTTAAGGACCTTTTTGGAAAATTTCGGCAACGAATGGCCGAAGCTCAAAAATATCAGGAGACGAGAGAAAAGGCCTGTGGGAACAAAAAGCCAAAACTTATTTCTCGGCAGGCTCGAACATGTAAAAAAGGAAAAGCCTGTCGAGTCTGGAATCCTCCACTTTCCAACCAATGCAAAGCCATGGATCAAAGAAAAGTCAGCATAGATTTTACCTATTTCGGGAAAACCGATTGCCGTACGAATAGCAAGCCACGAAGGAAAAACCAACAAGTCACTAAAATCGTCATTCATAATGGCGATAGAGCAAAGGGCAATAAAGGTACCTGGGACTGTCGTTCTGCCTCCTCCCATTACACCATCGATCGGGATGGAAAAATTTATCAGCATGTCGGAGAAGAGCGCATTGCCTGGCATGTCAAAAAGCACAACACAAATTCCATTGGTATTGAGCTGCAAATTCTTCGAGCCTGGAAGGGAAAAAAATCCTTGGGATCCTGCAATGGGATAAATAGCAAAATGGCCAAAAAAATGGGCATGAGCCAGGAGGCACTTGTCCGGCAATTGTGCGCACCAACACCTGAACAATATCGTTCCCTAAAAAGCCTCATCGCAGATATTAAATCTCGCCATCCAATTGCTGAAGACGGAATAATGGGGCATTGCGAACTGGTTGGACGTGGCGGACACGGGGACCCCAGGGCATTTGACTGGGAGCAACTCGGGATTTCCAATAGAGAAAAAATGAATTTCGTGAAAAATAACAAAACCGGGTGCAATTGGTATCACGTCTATTAACTTGCTTGATTTATTTCATCGATGTTTAGCAGAAAGCCCCATTTTTCAACAGAAAAATGGGGCTTTGCTCATCTATGACACGATTTCCTATCAATTTCAAATAGCAATTCTCGTATAATTGAACCTTTCCCAGGATCCTATCGACCGACAGGATGAAAACAACATTCAGTCTTTGATCAGAACTCAGTTCATAAAGGAAATTCCAAATCAGAATTCAACAAAAATGGAGTCGGTCATCTTAAACAAAGAAAACAGCACTCAATATCCTCCGTTCTCTATTTGCCCTCTTGATGAAACACCACCTAGAATGACACACATCCTTTTGGGAAAATCCATGAAGACACTATTCCCCTTAAAAGTCTCAACCTCAACAACCCCCTTAGGGAATCTCAGAATCCCCAAATCTAGAGTTACTCTAACGATTATTCTGTGCGTCTCCCTGCTCCCTCACCTTGGCCATGCGGGGTTTTGGGATGTCGCTTTGGATTTTGGGAAGAACCTCTTAGCAACGGCTGCGGGAAACTACGCTAATACATACCAACAAGATTTGACTCAACTGCTCCAAGCTCTTCGACAGCCCGCAGCTCCCAACAACCCGTATGGTCAGCAACCCGGGCAATCAGGGTATCCCAACGACCCTTATGCACAGCAGGGGTACCCTCAAGATCCCTATGGTCAGCAATCTGGCCAACCGGGCTATTCCAATGACCCCTATGCACAGGCAGGCTACCCCCAGGATCCCTACGGGCAGCAACCGCCGCAACAAGATCCGTATGCGCAACAAGGGTATCCCCAAGATCCCTATGGCCAGCAATCCGGCCAACCGGGCTATTCCAATGACCCCTATGCACAGGCGGCCTACCCGCAGGACCCCTCTGGTCAACAACCCCCGCAGCAAGATCCATATGGGCACGCTGAGTATCCGCAAGATCCCTATGGTCAGCAATCCGGCCAACCAGGCTATTCCAATGACCCGTATGCACAAGCGGGCTACCCGCAGGACCCCTATGGGCAACAACCGCAGCAGCAAGATCCGTATGGGCAAACTGGGTATCCGCAAGATCCCTATGCACAACAAGAATATTCTGAGAGTCCAACCTCGCCTATCGACTATTCTGGTCAAGGAGAACTCGTTGGCACTCCAATTGGATTAGATGTGGCCATCGTGAAAAAAGCTTTCAAAAACGGAGCCGAAACGTTGATTCCTATCCAGGATGGCGATGTCCTGAAAGACGGGAGAGGGAATGCGCAAGCCGGTGATAAATTCCGAATAATCTTCCGCCCTAATTGCGATTGCTATATCTATGTTATTGCGATTGATGGATCGGCATGGGCTCAAGGCATTTTTCCCAATCTGACCAGTCCCTTTGCCAATCCAGTACAGTCCGGCCAACAATATACTATCCCTGAAAACAATAATTGGCTCAGTCTGGATCAATTCAAAGGAATCGAAACGATCTTTTTTGTCGCCTCGCCAGACAAGCGGCAAGATATTGAAGACATTCTGGCCAATATCGCCGGAAAAGAACGCCATCCCAAGGCTAAACCACAACAGGTAGCAGAAGCTCCGATCATTCCCACTGGGTTTTATCGCAGCCAAACAAGTTCAGCCCCCTTTATTATTGGCCAAGATTTGGCCAGCCCTCAAGGATCAAACCACGGACTTATCCCAACCACCTATTTCACACAAAAAGCCGGAGAGGCCCTCAGAGTTACTCGCTGGTTCCGGCATGAGTAGAGGTTTCCCCATGAAGAACAAAAACATGACATCGATCATTGCCGTGTTGGTCATAACCACGATGATGGCTGGGTGCGCCACACCAAATGTGCCGAGTGCCATGTCTCAAGGCGATCCCTGTCAACCTGGAGGAGCACAATCTTCCTTAAATCCCACCATGTCGTTCGTTCAACAAGCTATTCTGAGTCCACTCGCAAATATAGGAGGCACCTTACTCGCGACGGCTGCTCAGAATTACAGTGCAAAATATACCGGAAAACTCAGCAAACTCCTCACAAAATTGGTGACTCCAAAACAGAAGAAGAAAAAGTCTAACCAACAAATCGATCCCAATACGGGCTTCCCTATTCAAGACCAGTCCGGCTTTCCTGGCCAAATTGACCCCAACACGGGCTTCCCCATCCAGGACCCCTCCGGGTTTCCCGGCCAAATCGATCCCAATACGGGCTTCCCCATCCAGGACCCATCTCAATTTCCGGAACAGATCGACCCGAATACCGGATTGCCTATACAGGATCCAGGATTTCCCGGCCAAATCGACCCCAACACGGGTTTTCCCATCCAGGATCCCTCAGGGTTTCCCGAGCAGATTGATCCCAATACCGGGTTGCCGATCCAGGACCCATCTCAATTTCCAGAACAGATCGACCCGAATACCGGATTGCCTATACAGGATCCAGGATTTCCTGGCCAAATCGACCCCAACACGGGATTTCCTGTTGAACCCGATTTCGAATTTGTGAATCAAGGCCAAGAAGGAGGGTTTCCACAGGATGGGGGAGAGGGCTTCGAGGATCAGGGACAATTTCAACCCGCAGTTATTGAAGGTGAAGGATTTTATCCCGCCATTCAGGGAGACATACAACCTCGCGGTGTCCCCGGACAACAACCGCACGCCTCCTTTCCAAGCGAACCATGCAATCCGCAACTACAGGCACAAGGAAATACTGGAGCTAATCAATCAAATCAACCCTATGGCAATAATCCGGCCTATCAATCAGGGGGCTATGACCCTTATGCCCAACAACAAAGTCAAGATCCATACGGACAATCAGATCCCTATGCCCAGGCTGGCTATCCGCAAGATCCCTACAGCCAACAGCCACCTCAACAGGACCCCTATGCTCAAGCCGGCTATCCGCAGGATCCCTACGGCCAACAGCCACCTCAACAGGACCCCTATGCTCAGGCTGGCTACCCGCAGGATCCCTACGGGCAACAACCACCCCAACAAGACCCCTATGCTCAAGCCGGCTATCCGCAGGATCCCTACGGGCAGCAACCACCGCAACAAGACCCCTACGCTCAAGCCAGCTATTCAGAGGAAGGTGGAGCCATTGGAAGCCCTATAGGGCTCGATGTGGTGATGCTCCAGAAAACAATCCGGAATGGGGCAACCGTCATGCTTCCCATCAAGGACGGTGATGCGTTGAAAGATGGCCGGGGCAATGCGAATGCTGGCGATAAATTTCGAATCATGTTCCGCCCCCATACCGACGGCTATGTGTACGTCGTGGCCATTGATGGATCCGGTTGGGCACAGGGAATCTTTCCCCCTCCCACCTCACCATTAGCCAATCCCGTAAAAGCCGGCGAAGAATATGTTCTCCCGGAAGGCAATAACTGGTTCAGTCTCGATCAATTTAAAGGGATTGAAACGATCTTTTTTGTGGCCTCACAGGAAAAACGGCAAGATCTGGAAGAAATCCTACAAAGCATTATTGGCCGAGAACGACCAGCCTCTGCTACCCCTCAACGGGTCACAAAAGTTGCTATGGTCCCGTATGGAGTGGGAGGCGCCCGGCCCAGTACGCAAGGGTTTACTCTTGCGACAGGATCAGGCCAGGATCAGACCATCATGCCAACGAGTTATTTCTCAAAGACCGCCGGGGAAGACCTTCGGCTCACCCGATGGTTCCGACATGAATAACTCTGAAGACCTGAATGGATTTATACCACGATTCTTCGTCTGTCCGACGAGTTCTGGGCCGAATCCATCTCATTCCTGATTCCCCCATGCCTCCATCCCCCACACGAAAACCCTGGCTTCTCCTTGGCCTTTGCTTCCTGTTAGCTGGATGTCCGGCCTTACCTATTATTATTCCCCCGCTCATTCAATTTGGGGCGAAAATGCTGGACTCCGCCATCAATAACTATGATGAAACGCATCAACAAAACATGCAATCTTTGTTATTGGCGCTTCAGCAACGAACAAACCCACTCGTGGCCCAAGGCATTATCCCCAATTCGAATAATCAAATGGAGTCGTACCCTTCACCCGGTTATCCGAACAACCCCTATCAAACCGGACAAGTTCCCCCTTATCAGGACTATCCTGAGCAAGAGTACGACCCATATCAAAACCCACAACCCCAGTATGGCGGAACACCTCCATATCCACTTAATCAGGACCCAAATCAATTCACCCAAGAAGATCCATACGCCAATAATCAAGGGTTTCCCAACCAATCTCCACCGGCCTCCGGGTATCCTCCCTACGCTCAGAATCCATATCCAACACAGGAACCACAAGGCTACCCTTCTCAACCTCTCCATCCCCAATATCCCAAACAAGGCCAAGCGTATCCAGGCCCCTATGGAAATGAAGGGATGGATTCGAACCCGTCCTATCAACCTTCCTATGAAGAATACGAAGAAACCAATAGCTACCCGATGGAACCTACCCAGATGGGATCGGACATCGGCATTCCGATTAGTTTGGATGTGCTATTGGTCAAACAACATGTTGTGAATGGAGTGCAATTGTATCGGACCATTCAAGATGGCGATGTGCTCTTTGATGGACAAGGCAACCCACAAGCCGGAGATAAGTTTCGAGTCATGTTTCGTGCCAATACCGATTGCTATGTCTATGTCATTGCCGTAGATGGTTCAGCCTGGGCGCAAGGCATCTTTCCCTCTGCATCCAGCCCGTTTGCCAATCCTGTCACAGCCGGGCAGCAATACCTGTTACCAGAAGATAATAATTGGTTCAGTCTGGATCAATTCAAAGGGATTGAAACGATCTTTGTGGTGGCCTCACATGAACGCCGTCCGGATATCGAACAAATCCTGGCTACCATCAGCGGGCGAGAGCGCAACCCGGCCGACAAGCCATTAGGCGTTCAAGAACCTGCGATCATTCCAAATGGTTTTTCTGGCGCACATCCCGCCAAATCCCCCTTCGCCCTCAATACCTCTCAACGCTCACAACAACAGCTACTGCCTACCACTTACTTCGTGAAAACTGCCGGGGAAGACCTCCGCATCACTCGCTGGTTCAGGCATCAGTAATCACGTGATCATTCCCCATAGGGACAGGGATGCCAATTCCCTCTTCTCTGCTGTATACTTCTTTTATGCCTGTCAACTTACCCCTCCATGAAATGACCCTCCAGGAAAAACTTGCCCTGATGGAATTGCTCTGGGAGGATCTCGCACGTACTCCAGAAGCCATTCAATCTCCCTCCTGGCACAAAACGACTCTTGATGAACGACAGCAGCGACTCCACGAAGGAACATCGCGATTCAGCGATTGGGAAACCGCGAAAGCTAACCTTCGCAATAAGCTCCCGTGACCATTGAAATATTGGATGAAGCCCAAGAAGATTTAATCAGGGGGTTTCATTTCTATGAAGGCCGGGAATCTAAACTCGGTTCGTATTTTTTGGATTCTTTGTTCTCAGACATTGATTCCCTTTTGGTCTACGCTGGCATTCATCAAAGGACATTTGGGTACCACCGTTGCCTTTCGAAGCGTTTCCCCTTTGCCATTTACTACGATATTGAGGGAGACGTGATTAGAATCCATGCAGTATTAGATTGCCGCCAAAACCCATCTCAGACAAAAAGCCGATTAACAGAAGATTCCTAAGATGAAAGGACAGTCAGATTTAATGAATCAAGCTGAGACAGGGAAAACAACCCATCACTTCCAACTCCATCCCTCCCTCAACTGCAAAGAAGACCTCCGCATCACCCGCTGGTTCAGGCATCAATAAGCACCTTACAATCAACATATTTCGTTTTAGTAGTTTGCCAATTATCTTTTCAGCCAATTGGTGTTGGAACAAGGCATGGTTTGACAAATTTTTCTCTGGCTACAACAATCATTCGGGCTGAATGAAGGAAGCGGATTCTAACGAATAAATGCCAGGAGAAGGAGAAAATAGATGAAAGAAGAGTCTTGTAAAAATTGGGAAGATTTCGAGGAAAAGGTTTTAGCTATTCGCCAGGAACATAAAAAGTCTGAAGATAGCCATTCTTGGATTTCCAGTCTTCTTTTCCGAGGCCAACAGTCTGCAGCTTGGACACTTCAGACTACCCTGGAACGATTTGGCAAACCGAATTTCCCAATGGAAGATTATTACTCTATTCTTAAAGCAGTAAAACCCAAAATTACCTCGTTAACAAAACAGAATTGGACTTTGGAAGAATATGATTCTACTAAAGAAAATCGTTTACAAGCACCTCAAGGATATGAATTCATGATGTATCTTCGGCACCATGGTTTTCCTTCTCCCTTGTTAGACTGGACTCACTCACCGTATGTTGCAGCATTCTTCGCTTTTCGATCCAAACTCACCACAGACGAGAAAGACAAGTATGTAGCTATCTATTCTTTTGTCGAAATGTCAGAAGGAAAAAAAAGCGGCTCGAGCAATGAGGCTTCCATAGTTGGCCTTGGTCCAAACATTACTACTCATCACAGGCATTTCACGCAACAATGCGAATATACCATTTGCAAAAAAACGGCTGGGGGAAATTATGTTTACTGCGCACATGAGGAAGCTTTCACAAAAAAGACCGAAGGGGAAGATCCTGAGCAAGACCAATTGACTAAATTCATCCTTCCCAAATCTGCAAGAACTAAAGTTCTGGAAAAACTGAATTTCATGAATGTGAATGCGTACTCTTTATTCGGAAACGAAGAAAGTCTGATGGAGTCTCTAGCCTATCAAGAAATCGAGAAAAGGTATCCGTAGGATTCTCCTCCCCCTTATTGATAAAAACCCAGAAAAAACGGGCTATCACTCCAACATGCGTTACCCCTCTCGTTTCGCTTTTATTTATCTGGCCTGGAATCCTTTCATTCCATGCAAACCCACCAGGGTTTGGGGAAAACCAATACTTGTTTCAAATGTGGACTTTTTTGATTTTATTTAGAAATTTCCAAAGAAGGCGAAAAATTCACTATGGCCTTTGATGCACACGAAGTCATTCAACGAGAACTGGAGCCTGGAGAACAGCTCTTGTGGGCCGGGCAGCCCATGCAGGGAATAAGGTTTCGTCGGGCAGACATCTTCATGATACCGTTTACCCTACTCTGGGGAGGATTAGCCTTTTTTTGGGAATGGACGGTCTGGGAAATGAACGCCCCGCTGTTATTTAAACTCTTTGGAATCCCATTTGTTTTGGTCGGACTTCATATCATGGTAGGACGATTTTTTCTAGACGCCAAACAACGCGAGAAAACCTTTTATGGAGTGACGGATGAACGTATTCTCATTCTCTCCGGGCTTACCAAGAAAACCGTGACCTCACTCAACCTCCGCACACTCCATGACATCTCACTGACCCAGGAAAGTGATGGAAGTGGCTCCATCACGTTCGGGCTGAATTCCCTGGCCGGTCCTTGGTTTGGCCGCCCATCCTGGCCTGACTTTGAATCCTCCTCTGGAAAAAAGTTTGATCTCTTGGCACAACCAAAAACCGTCTATGAACTAATCCGGGAGGCTCAAAAGGCGCTACCACCTCGACCGAGCTAATGTCTTTTAGTAAATAGCTTCTCTGGTTGAATTACTTCGGAACATGCGAGAAAATCTTCTCTCACATCCAAATTAATAGAGGAGAACAATATGTCATTTGGCGAATCACTTCTTCGAACACCGTTTTCCATTCTGATTTTTTGTGGAATACTTGGATTCATTCCGACTTCCGGCAACGCAGAAACGTCTTCCACGCCATCAGACCCGGCCTTTCAACAGGCCGTGGAAAAAGTCGTCGAGCAGTATCTCCATACACATCCTGAAGTGATCGAACAATCCTTGCGCCTATTGCAAGCGAAACGCCAGGCCGAAGAACGGGAACAGACCCGTCAGATGATCCTCACCAAACAAACCGAGTTGTTGCACGATCCCACTTCTCCCGTGAGTGGCAACCTTGATGGGGATGTGACCGTGGTAGAATTCTTCGATTATCGATGTGGTTATTGTAAGCGCGTGGCCGGAACCGTGACGCAGCTGCAACAGGACGACCCGAATGTTCGAATCGTCTATAAGGATTACCCAATCCTTGGAGAAACCTCCGAATGGGCCGCCCGCGCAGCTCTGGCCTCGAAAATTCAGGGGAAGCACTTGGCCTTTCATGAAACCTTGTTAGCTTCTGAGCAAGAGCTGACTCAGGACAGCATTCTCAGGATTGCAGCGGATGTGGGATTGGACATTGAACAACTGAACAAGGACATGCAGGCTCCTAGTATTCAAATGATCATCGACCATAATCGGGAGCTTGCGAGAGAATTAGGCATCAATGGGACACCTGGGTTTATCGTTGGGGAAGAACTTGCTCCTGGTGCATTGGATATAGGAGAACTCAAAAACCTTGTCAGGAAAGTCCGTGAAAAGAAGAGCTAAAGGCCCTCATTCGGTCCGGATACAACTCCATGTACATGTTAAAACTTGTACTTGAACACTGTCTGAGGAACCGTAATCTTGTTGAATCCTGAACATTGAACCAATCCTCTCTGCCAGTCCCTTTTCCCACCCCGGTCATTCCCGCACGCTTTTGGCGGGAATCTGGTTTGCCAGTGAGCACTGAACCCTCAAGATGCCTGTAAGACACTGGCAGGCATGACCACCGGATGCTCTCACTGAACGAACAGTGTCGGCTAGATGAAATCTAGGCTCTTACATTTTGACCTTACCATTACTCCACAGTACACTCCATGAAGATATGCCCTTCGGGCAGAGTTGAGACGGATGTGTATTTGACCTGTTTCTCACTGGGTAAATTTTTGCAATGCCTTTTCGAACACACATGTACCATTTCCTGAAATATCCCACTTTACTCTTTTTCACTGTCCTAATAACCGGTTGTCCCACCTTTAATCCCTCTCGAACCTATGATGCAGACCAAGTGAACTATGAAGCATCCTCAGGGATGGTCACCACACACCTTACTGGACACACATTGACTATTGACGCGAACCAACCCTGGCAAGCGTCTGGCGTTCAACTGGCTGCTGGGGATTCGGTAAAAATTCTGGCCATGGGGAAATGGAGTCAGGCTCCGGCATTCAACGTCTGGAGCGGTCCTGAAGGATTGGAAGGAACGGGCAAGGAAGTCCCATGGATCAACGCCAACGCGCTGATGGGTAAAATTGGCAATCACGGAAAACCCTTTGAAATCGGCACGGACATCGAACTTCGAGCCACGGAGCCTGGGGAAGTCTTTTTGGCCATCAACGACCCCTTTGACTGGATACAAGATAATTCCGGATCCATGCAAGTCACCATCTATAAAGCCACAAAATCCCCTTCTAGTGCTATGGCTCGGCTAACTCCCAATGATCGCCATTCCTCTTCAACTTCCTCCTCCATAGAACAAACCCTGGGCCAGTCAATCCCCGCATCAATGGGAAAGCGAACAGCCCTCGTAATTGGCAACAGCGAATACGAAGGGGGAAGTCTCCGCAATCCCGCCAATGATGCCCAGGATATGGCCAGCGCCCTCGGGAAACTCGGGTTTGATGTCACCCTCAAAATCAATGCCGGTCAAGAGCAGATGGAAGAGGCTATCAGTGAATTTGGCCGGAAACTGTATTTAGGCGGAGTCGGGCTCTTTTATTATGCGGGCCATGGCGTACAAGTAGCCGGAGAAAATTATCTCATTCCCGTCAATGCCACCATTGAGAGCGAAAGCGATGTCCGGTATAAGGCCGTGAACATCGGGCAGGTACTGGGGAAAATGGGAGAGGCTCGAAACGGCTTAAATATGGTCATCTTAGATGCCTGTCGTGATAATCCCTTTGCCAAGAGCTTTCGTTCCTCAAGCCGTGGCCTAGCGGTTGTCAACAGCGCAGCCGTCAAAGGTACGTTGATCGCGTATGCGACAAGCCCGGGAAATGTAGCTAGTGACGGCGAGGACCGCAATGGCCTCTATACCAAGCATCTCCTTCAACATATTACCACTCCCGGAGTGCCCGTCGAACAAGTATTTAAACGCGTTTTGCAAGGTGTCGAGCAGGACACCAATGGCAAGCAATCCCCGTGGACTTCCTCCTCATTTTCAGGAGACTTTTTCTTTAGACCTCCAGGGCAATAACTCTTGGGCTCTAGCCTCCACTCACCTCCAAGATCGTTGATGGCTACAGGCTATGGTGATGGAAACAATTCTGAAAATCCTTTATGCAAATTTACGTATTTTCACTTTTCATGCAAAACCATGATTTTTTTAGCTTCACGTAAAAACACCCATTTTCGGAATATACATTTTCATAAAATTCCTTTAATTTGAACCCTCCGTTCAGCTCATGCGACTCATCTGATAACAATCGCTAAATGTCGTATTCAACCAACATATTCGAAAGGAAAACATCATGGGTGTCCCCTTGTCCCAAAATTTCCTGAGTCTCGTTTTGGCTGGTGTGCTTTTCAGTCCCCTGCCCTCAGCCTACGCCGAGGAATCGGTCAACCATCAAATCGTCACGTTAGAGAAACCGGCCTATTTTCTTACCCCAGAAGGCGAGAATATCCAAATCCAACCAGGTTCCTACCAGTTGGACCCCTTGGCAGACAGTCTGCAAGTTAGTTCTTCAGATGGCAAAACAGCACCTCTGGAAGTAGCTATCACTATGGATACCCATGAACAGGATTTGGCGGAACCCGCCGCTGTCTCAGTTTCTGGATCACCAGAGGATGATTCCTCCGACCGCCATATTTTAGCGTTATACATGCCAGGTGGACTGGTTTATGAAGCAGAGGGCACGTATAGCGGAATCCACCCTCGCGGAGACATGGATCCCCAAGCCCTCATCACGGAACCGATGGATATCTATATAGAGAAACCCGTTCATTTTCTCACTCCTGAAGGAGAAGGTCTTGAAGTACACCCTGGGCTTTACAGCGTGGAAAGTGCAGGACAAGGGATTCGGTTGGTCACGTCTAAAAAGGAGGAAGGTCTCCTATTAGAAGCTCATCCAGAAAAAGAGGAATCAGAGCTGGATACCTCAGTAGCCCTCTCATTACCAGGAGATGCAGAAACCGAAGCCGATCATCATTATATTGTCGTGATGGCTCCTACAGGAGAAAGCCTCCAAGCCTTAGGAACGTATAGCGGCATTCACCAACGGGGATTCTTTAAAAATATTGCCAAGGGTGCCAGAAAGACCATCAACCGGGCCAAAAAAACCGTGAATCGAGTCGGACAGGGGGCCAAACGCACAACACAAAAAATCGGGAAAGGTATCAATAAGACAGCCAAGGGTGTGGGAAAAGGTCTGAGCAAGGCCGGAAAAGATGTGGGTCGCTTTGCGAAAAAAACTGCCTTGGAAGCCAAAAAACATGCGGAATGGGTCGCCAAGCAAGCGGCAAAAGGAGCCCTTATCGCCGCTAAGGCTCTGTGTAAAGCCGGACTTACCGCCGCACAAGTCACGGCCAAAGTACAGGCCAAACTGTTGGGCCCCATCAAAAATCACTTAGCCAAAGCCTTACAACTTCCTAAGGCCCAGAAAGCTATGATGGAAGCGATCAATAAGATTAAAGCCCAACAGGGCGAATCCATCCAACGAACAGTCGAGGCCGTAACCATTCTGGCCAACCCCAAAAATGCCCAAGCGGTGAAAGGGTTAATGAGTCCCAATACGATGTGTGAAAACCCAGGGAAAGCCGTTCAAAATACCTTGAAAAATATGATCGGCAATCCGATTCGACGCGCACTCGCCGCGGCTCAATCCGGGAATAATTCCCAGGTACGGACGCGGGGGAGCTTCGCATCAGCTGTCGTAGCTCTAGAAGGAAATGCCGCAAAAGTTGGAGGCGGAGAACTGGGAGTTCGCTATGCATTTGATTTTGTGAATAAATCCCACTGGTTTCTAGACCTCACCGGAATGATCAAAAGCAACATCGGCGGCGGAGGAGGAGTGCAAATCGGGATATTCCCCAGAAAGAATCCTGTAGATACCGACGGGTGGTTTCTTGCAGTCGGGGCCAGTTTTCCTCTCCCTAAAGTCCCAAAAGCCGTGGGAGGTGGCATCGACTTTTTCTTTGACTTTCCATTAGAAATTAGCAAGGGATTTAAATTTAAATGGAATCTCACTTCAGCCAAATTCTTCCTTGATCACTTTCAAGGCTTCACTGTTGGCATCGGGGGATCAGCGAGCAAATTACCTGCAGATGTCGCCCTCAAAACAGGCGTAGGGATTCGACTCAGCAAAAAGTAAAAGAGGGATTGCTAGTGCATAAGTTTGGCCTGGCTCTTAAAAAAGAGCCAGGCCTTTTTTTGTTAATACATGGGTATTTGGTTGGAATCCTTCATCTTTTCTTGACATTCCCGGCACAATCCCATCTGATAGAACATTCCACCAACAACTTGGGTTTTTTGACTGTTCCCTTCTACAAGTGAACCTTTATCGACTTGGCTGCGACTTATCAGATAACTAACAACTAATGTGCTTTTGAAATCCTTAAAATAAAGGAGAAAATCATGCCGGTCCTTTTCTCTAACACATTTTTCAGTTTGGTAGTCGCGAGCGTCCTTCTCGCGCCCTTACCCCCAGCCCTAGCATTAGAAACTCATGATTCATTGTCCCTTACCTTAGAAAAGACCGTGCAATTTCCTGACCTGGAAGGGGAGGAAATCCTTGTTCCGGCTGGAGATTATTCGGTAAAGGCCGGGGTCGACCAATTAACCTTAACGGGAAGCAATTCTCAGGCAATCACCATTGAAGCCCACGAGGGATCACATTCCACGGAAATTTCTACATCCTCAGTAGTCTTCCTCTCCAGCGAGGAGGAAGACACTCCCAAAACACATGCGCTCATCGTCTATTATCCCACCGGGAAAACCCTTGAAGCTCTTGGGCACGACCCAACAGTCACGTCTCGGGGGACAATGGAACCCACAGCGGAAGATTTGGCATTTGTCGATCCAGTACTGGTGACATTTAATACCTTCGTTCATTTTACTGGCCCTGATGGCAATCCTATTGTCGTCCAACCTGAGACCTATACCGCTGAAGCTTCAGAAAAATTCATTCGACTCATTCCGAGTGAAAACTCCCAAAACCCTCTCGTCATTGAAGCCCAACAAGGCACGCATGAGACAGAACTCGAAGATTTTCTGGCTCTTTCATTCCCCGGCACCACCCCAAAGGAATTAGATCTTCATCACGTCATGTTGCTCTTACCGGACGGAAAAAGTTTGGAAGCCACGGGTTCCTACAGTGGGATTCACACCCGCAATTGGTTCAAAAGGACCTTTAACAAGGCCAAAAAGACGGTGAACAGGACTTATAAAAAGGTGAAAAAAACACGAGCCTTCAAAAAAGTGAATCAAGCGGCCAAGCAGGTTGGTAAGACCGCCAATCAAGCTGCAAAACAGGTAGGCAAAACAGCCAAACAAGGCACCAAAATTATTGGGTCAGGTGTGAAGCAAGGCGTTTCGGCCACCAAATGGGCGGCCGGCCAAGCGGGAAAAGGCATTGTTCAAGGTGCGCATGAAACCTGGAAAGGCATGAAATGGGTGGCCGGCCAAGCTAGCTATGGCGCCTGCCTGGCGTTCTTTAAAGGACAGGAAGTGATAGCCAAAGCATCGGAAGGCGCGATGAAGGTAGTGATGAAAGAAGTAGACAAGGTCCGGAGAAATTCAAAGTTGATTAATGATGTTGTGAAAGAGGTGGAAAAAATACAGAAAATGCAACAACAAATCATCGATCATGCCGTCAAATCTTCCTTGAGATACATGGACCCAAGAATGTTAAACGGCCTGAAAGACGTGGTGAAATTTGAGAATATTTGTAAAAACGGCATTGCCAAAACCCAACAAAAAGTCAAAGCCTTGTTTGGACAAAACCAAGTCCGGTCTCGCGGTGTACTCGGAACCACAACGAGTATAGGGATCCAAGGCGCCGGCACTTTTAAAATCGGAGGATTAGAAGGTGGCATGGGACGGGCCTGGAACTCCAAGGCTCAAAAAACCTATTGGTTTGCGGGGGGAACAGCCCAACTTCCTCAATTGTCTGGATCGGTCCTGGTCCAAATTGGACGTTGGCAATCACTCGATTCCCTCACAAAAGGATACTTAGCGGCTGGGGTCACGATTCCCCTCTATCAATGGGCCAAAATCGCAGGGTGGGTTCCAGGCGAGCAAGGCGTTCCAGGCTTTAAAGGCGGAGGAGGAAAATCGATCAATATTACTATTGATTTCATGTTTGGAATGGACTTTACAAAAAAGAAACCCTTCAATTTTGCCGGAATTGTGGTGAGTCCAGGAGTAAGTGCAAGCCTTGCCAACACGAAACTGGCTGCTGGACCATTAGGCGCCGTCACCATTCAGTCTGGATATGGCGGATTTATTAAAAGTAAACCGTGAGAATTAGAGCAACAGCATACTCCGCGCCTTAGCTTGGACCTGGCTCTTGAGAAAGAGCCTGGCCGAACGGCAAAAAAAATGTCATGAACCAGTGAGAAGGAGGTAGGCATGAAAGATCTGAAAATTTCCCTCAACCTTTGTTGCCTTTTCATCATCGTCATAGGAGCCATCCTGTCTCCCGCCCTGGCGCTTGACCCTAATTCACATATCCGTGATCGATATTCTTCCCCGTCAAAAGGAAGACAGCTCTCACCACCTAGCCCAGCATCAACGACCAAACAACCTCCTACACTCGAACAACGGGTGGATTACCTTACAGCAAAGATAGCCACTCTGGAACAAACCGTAAACATTCTTCAAACTCAAGTCACCGCCCAAGCCCAACAACTCAACCAACTAGCACAAGTTATTTCCGTGAACTCATCAGGAACTGTCACGATTCAGGCCCCGAATGTCCTGAATCTTTCGGCAGGCAGTACGTTAAATCTCTCTTCAAGTTTGATTGACATGAAAGCTGGATTGACTGGAGTCCATGGGGTCTTGAAAGCCGACACCATGATCACCAACACCATCACGTCCTCCACCTATACCCCAGGGGCGGGCAATATTTGGTAACCAAAAACTGATGACTCTACAGACTATCAGACTGAAGAAGTCCGACCTCATTTTCACCTTTTCCACAAACATGAAAGTGGGCGCCCCCTCACCCTTCAGTTTTTCCGTGAACACTTGTCAGCTTTCTGCATGGTCCAGCACCGGTTCTTCCTGTGGATCTTCCTCCGTTGACCTTCCCGTAATCCCGACCAATAACAGCATGGCCAAAAAATTCAGCCCGACATAAAGGGGAAGGATCAGGGCTGACACACCAATATGGGCATCAACTCCAAATATTCCAAACTGCAGGATACAACCCAGGACTAAGGACACCATCATACTCACACCGAACGCTTGACCCAATTCCGCTCCTTGTTTAATCAGCGTGGCTCCACACAACAGAGGCAAAAACACAATCAATAATCCTCCTATGAACCATAATAATTCCATTGCTCGTTCCCTCCTCATTGTAAGAATGTAGGTAGATGTCCACATGCCTTAACGACAACGGTCAATAGCTTCTCCACATCGATTTTTACAAGCTTTCCGTTCATTCAGTGGATACCCATCACATGCATCAGTACAGCGATCATACATGTTCTGGCAACAATCCTCCTGATTATCGGCCTTGATCTTCTTGTAATTCCTGGGGATGGAGCAGTAATTCTTCATCCATGAAGGATCGAATGGTTTTTTGTTGATCTTCTTGGCCACTCGAAAGCAGGAGGAAGCTGCGTTCTCGCACCGGTTCATACAACTACCCCGCTGGCTGGGAGGATATTTATGATCACATGCAGCCCCGCAATTCGTTTCCATACTCCGGCAACACGAGTTATGCGTGCGCACACGGCTATGCCGTTTTTGACAATACGAATACATCCATTTCGCATTGAAATTTTTAGGCTTTTCATTTTTATCCCAACAGGATTCAAAGGCTGCGTTACAACCGCCCGAACAGGCGATACTTCCACTCTTCTTTTTCGAACATGATTCATGGCATTGCTTAGTTGCCGCCGCACAGCATTGATTCTGGCTTTTAGCGTCAACCTCCCGACGGTTTTTTGATTCCTGGCAGTAGGCTTTCGCGGTCTTTTCCGTAAACGCTTCATCAACTCCTCCCCAGGCCAGAGTTGAAAGCATGAACATACCTAACACCAACAAAATGAGGACAAACCGCCACCTTTGATTTTGCACATTGTAGATTATCTGCATCATGGTAAATCTCCTTTCTTGGCAATGAATTTTTTCGTTCTCTTGGGGTCTGATAATCCATTATTTCTCGGAACGGGCAATACCAGGATCCGGCGACTCTTGCAACGGATGGAACATGCGAATCAATTCCACAAATTCTTCTTGCGGTCGATTGCCCATCACCGACACTCCATTCACGAGGAAAGCCGGGGTTCCATCGAAACCAAAACGTTGCGTTTCCTCGAGATCACGTGCCAAACGTTCGGTCACTCGATCACTTTCCATATCTTGTGTCAGTTGGGAAAGATCTAGAGAGAAGGTCGACGCGATTCGCCACAATCCTGCCTCTCCTTCAGTTCCTAACTCTGACTGTTGCTCAAACACTCGATCATGAAACTCCCAGGCAAGTTCAGGGTTTTGCATGGCAATGGCTTCAAAATATCTCGCTGCTGGCTCCGCTAGGTCATGAAAGGACAAAGGGTTGTGCTTGTAGACAAATCGAACGGATGGTCCGTAATGTTCTAAAAGATTTTTTATCGTCGTATGGGCTGCCGCACAGTACGGACATTGAAAATCACTATATTCAACAATGGTAATAGTCCCTTCTCGATTTCCTCTAATAGGGCGAGAGGAATCAATGTCTGGATTTTTTGGATTGGCTAATTCGTCCATCAAGCGCCTCTCTTCCTCTTGCGCAACTTTTAGGGCGGTGCCACGCTCAACAGCCTCCGCAAGGGTCATGGCATGTTCGTCAATCAGGCTCAAGAGAATTTCAGGATGATTTTTCAACACCTCTTTCACCGCATCCTTCAGTGTTTGCTTTCCCGCTCCAGAGGTACAAGCCACATTTGTATCATTCTTATTCAGCAAAGATGAATTCGGCGTACCTTTCCCCTCATCGACGGGAAAGGAGACGACTTGAATTTTTTGCAAAGATGTTGTGTCTTCGGGTGATTTCCATACTTGTGCGCCAGAGAAGCAAGTCATCTCCATAATGAAGAAAACAGCTCCTGAAACAATCATTGTCATTTTCATGATGAAATCTCCCTTTAATTTGGTGTCAGTACGAATTGCTTTGGACATCTGTTCAAATTTCCTAGCAGTTCTCTTATTCCAAATCGTATGCCACAAAACAATTCCTACTTCTTTCCTTCATCACAGGAATTGCTATTAAGATAAATATGTAAATATTTAAGGAGGTTAGATAAGAAAAACTAAAATTTCCACTTACTCAGAGAAGCCGAAGATGGGTGAGTGGCATATCAAACAACAATTCCTGCAAGAATTAACATGCCCAAATATTGGCAAAATGTCATTCACCAACCCTATTGAGTACATCTCCTCTCCTGATTACAGCGTTGCTCGTAGAAGCCCTCTAACAAAAAAAATAAGAAATATAGACTTTTTTTAAAATCAAGAATCTGGCACTCTCATTGCTTTGTTACGGATACAGAGATTGCACTGGAAATAGCGAGGAGGAGGCTTGATCATGCAGAAAGGCTCATTTATTGGTTGGTTCTTCCCAGGGACACACCTATCCCTGCGTCTACGGATTTTCAGTCTGGTTTCTTGTCTGTGTCTATCCTGGATCGCCTACTCTGTAAATGCTCAGGGAACTCATCCGACTGAGGACAGGGAAACCCCTGCCTCTCCTATGGCCCTTATCCCAGCCGGAAAATTTTTGATGGGGGAAGCCGAGGATATTGGCAGTCCCAATAGTCAACCCCGTCATGAGGTCTACCTGGATTCCTATTCCATCGATTTATTCGAAGTGACCACCTCTCAATACGCCAATTTCATGGAGTCGACTCAGCGCTCGGCTCCCAAGCGCTGGGATCAGGTCGATCTTTCCGTACACGGCAGTCATCCCGTGCTTTACGTGACGTGGGATGATGCGAACGCCTATTGCCATTGGGCTGGCAAGCGTCTCCCGACTGAAGCGGAATGGGAAAAGGCCGCACGCGGAACCGATGGCCGTATGTATCCCTGGGGTAATCAAGAACCCACGGCTCAACATGCCAATCGCCATGCCAATGTGATGAAACTTTCCAAAGACTCGTATGCCCAATTCGACGGAGTAGGAACGTACGAAGATGGGAAAAGTCCTTATGGAGTTTACGACCTGGCTGGGAATGCCTTCGAATGGGTTGCGGACTGGTACGATACCGATTATTACCGTTCATCACCTCTTAAGAACCCTCAAGGACCCGAACGAGGGACGAGAAAGGTGATGAGAGGAGGAGCCAGTATTCATAGAGACGCTTTCCTCCGAACAACCGCACGGGAAGCGTCCGTCCCAAACGAAACGCCATGGACGGGAATCCGTTGTGCTAAAAGCGTAACAACAGACATTGTTTCTGATGACGCTCCAGAACCCGCTAAGCCAGCCAAACCTCCCATGCAATCTCAAGAGTCAGACATAACAGAGACGAGTTTGTCCTCAGTGGTAGAGGATGTATTAGGCCCAATGATTTTGGTTCCGGGAGGGGAATTCGTGATGGGATTCCAGCGTTGGGAAGATCACTCGTTTCGACTACCCCTTCATAACGTTAAACTTGACGAATATTATCTCGATCAATTCGAAGTGACGAACGCACAGTTTCAAAAATTTGTCGAGGCCACAGGCTATGAAACGTACCCACAGCGAGAGGGATACGCGCCTGTTATTTTACCACCTTCCGAAAAGACACAAGGAGACGTTTTAGAGTTTGAACTTGAGAATTTGGATTTTCTTTCTACCGATAACGATGAAGAAATGGCCGGTGCGAATTGGGAATTCCCTGAAGGTCAGGATTCTGTCTTTAAAGCGGGTCGCGCCGATCATCCGGTCGTGACCGTATCGTGGGAAGGAGCTCACGCTTATTGTCAATGGACGGGAAAACGCCTGCCCACAGAAGCCGAATGGGAATTTGCCGCGAAGGCAGGGGGAACCTCCGTCGACCCAGAGGATTTTGGCTGGTGGAACCGACTCGATCATTCCAATCTTGGAAATTTTGCAGATGAGTCCCACCATCAAACATTTCGTAACCCCAAGAGCAAACCCGAACCCTATGAACCCATCTATCACATGGAGGGATATAACGATGGGTTTCCGCGAACCGCCCCCATCGGGTCATTCAATCCAAATTCCTGGGGATTTTACGACATGAACGGCAACGTTTCCGAATGGGTCGCCAATTGGGAGACTCAGGAAGATATTGATGAAAATGTTTTACTTGAAAATCCAAAAGGTCCAGAGACTGGATTTCAAAAAATTATCCGGGGGGATAATTGGGAAGGAGTGCCCGAGTCTCTTCTCACTTTTCAAAGATCGGAAAATGATCCCCTAAATTCAGGCCCCACTACTGGGTTCAGATGTGCACGAGATGCGACGGCGCCTGCACCTCCCGAATCGATTCAAGAACCGACCCAAACACCAACGTATCCTACACAACAAACTCCAGATAGACCCTCTTCATCGCAAGTCGAATCAAAAAAGGACAGCTCTGCCGTTCAAGAAGCCCCAACTGTACTTATTCCTGCAGGGAGTTTTTCTCGAGAAATGTACACTCCTACCCACGAATTTTTCGAGCGTGCGGTTTATCTCAACGCCTTCCGCCTTGATCAACATGAAGTCACCAACGAACAATTTGCACGATTCGTCAAGGAAACAGGCTATCAAACTAAAGCGGAACGAGCTACCTATGCGATCGTCAACACACGGGACCTCTGGCATAAGCAGAAAGGTGCCTACTGGTTACGACCAAATGGGATTGACTCAGTGTTTGATCAAGGGATGAAAGACCATCCAGTCGTTTCCGTGAGTTGGGATGACGCCCAAGCCTACTGCAAATGGGAAGGGAAACGACTGCCGACGGAAGCCGAATGGGTATACGCCGCTCATGCCGGACAGAGGAAAAAACGACTGACTATAGAAGAGGTTGAAAAGGCGCAGAACAAACCTGGAAATTTCCTAGATGAAGAGCCTGAAGAGGAAACATTCGAGGATGACTTTGATATGGATTTTCCTGAGCCATTTTATTATGTCGATGGGTATACCCGCACCGCTCCCGTGGGATCCTTTCCTGCAAATCCCTGGGGACTTTACGATATGGCAGGAAATGTCTGGGAATGGGTGCAGGATTGGCACGATCGAATGTATCGCTTGGAAGGTCCAAGCATTAATCCTCAGGGGCCCGATACTGGAAAAAGAAAAGTTGTCCGAGGTGGCGCATGGGTAACCAATGATTACCAGAATCTCTGGGACCATCGTGAGAGCTACGTACCACGGTATCGGATTAACTCGATAGGGTTCAGATGTGCAGAGGACATTTCTGAAGGCTCTGGGATTTCCGTCAACGTTAAAGTTCCTTCCGTAGAGGAAGCCCCAAAAACCTTCCCAGAATCCGATGTGACTCCCATGGTTTCCATCCCTGCTGGAAAATTTCACATGGGTTTTCAAGCAGAACCCACCGAGCAATTATCTCCATCGAATAGCGAGCAGGAGTTGCCAGAAGAGCAATATGCCGAAATGGAAGATTCTGACCCATTGGAAATGGAAAGGCATGAAAACGAGAGCCCCATACATCCCGTATCCATCGATGCATTTCAGTTAGATCAACATGAAGTCACCAATGCGCAGTTTTTCAAGTTCATCGAAGAAACTCATTACGTCACGTCGGCTGAAAAGAAACGGATGGGTTTGGTGTTTAAAGATATCGGCGGACTGCAAGAGGTCTGGCGTGCATCCTGGCGAAAACCGGATGGCAAGACTTCCATCTTTTCACCTGACAGAGCCGATCACCCCGTCAGGATGATGTCTTGGAACGATGCGAATGCTTATTGCCAATGGGCCGGGAAACGCTTGCCCACCGAAGCGGAATGGGAATATGCGGCTCGTGCCGGAACGACCACAAAAGTTTGGTGGGGTGATGAGTTTTCCATTTCCCCTCCCAAAGCCAATCTAGCCGATGAATCGTTAAAAAAAGAATTTGAAAAAACTCGTCCAAAAGAAAGTGACGACTCCAAAGATTTCGCAAATCTAGAAACCGAAACCTTTCCTCCCGAGCAAGATCTCCCTGAAGATCCGCCATTCCTACAAGATGTAGAAAATTTTCCTGACTCCATTCAAGAAGATGAAATACCACTGCCCAATGAAGAGTATTTTCAGGATTTGAGTTTCCCCGAGTCTGCTGACCAAAGCCCTATTATTCTCGAAGGGTACACCGATGGATTTCCTCAAACTGCCCCTGTCAAAACGTTCGAGCCCAATCCTTGGGGAATACATGACATGGATGGCAATGTTCGTGAATGGGTCGCCGACTGGTATGCCGAGGACTATTACGCCAAGAGTCCCATACAGAATCCGCATGGACCAGAGTCGGGAACGAGAAAAATGGTAAGAGGAAGCTCGTTTCACAGTTGGCCTGATACCCTCCACGTCTCATTTCGATGGCCTGGGGACCCAGCCGACTCCTATGACGACATAGGGTTCCGATGTGCCAAGAATGGAACGGCAATCTCCGTCGAAGATCCCCTTAATCCCTTCGTTTCGGAATCGATTGCTTCACCTCCATTGGAGCAAGACTCTGTGGTCAAACCACAAATCAACACATTACAAGATCCCACCCCTCTAGCAGAGCATGAGAACGAGACCACAGAAAACTCGTTACCTTTGCAAATCATACCTACAGAGCAGATGAGTTTAATCCCAGCAGGAACGTTGACCATGGGATCTCGGGACCCTGGCAGTGTATCAGATGACCATCCAAAGCATTCCATCGAACTCAGTGCGTTTCTTATAGATATCTACGAAGTGAGCAATAGGGATTTCCAAGAATTCGTCGATGCGACACACTATCAAACAACGGCTGAAAAAGTGCTTGGTGGTGAAGTATTTATTGGAGACAGATTCGAGGATTTATTAGGAGTGTTTTGGCGTGAACCCGAAGGCCTCTGGCTATTCACACCGGACAAGAAAACTTCGGTCTTCGACACGGATCGAGGGAGTCATCCAGCCGTCCTCGTTTCGGCAAGCGACGCACAAGCGTATTGTGAATGGGCCGGGAAACGCCTGCCGACAGAAGCGGAATGGGAATACGCGGCTCGTGCCGGAACTCGAACCAAGTATTGGTGGGGCGATGAGCTCACTGAATTCAAAAACATGGGTAACTTCGCTGATAACAGCCATCAAAAGGTTTTTCTGCGGCGGACGATGCCCATTGTCGAGAACTATTATGACGGTTTCCCACATACGGCACCCATAGGCAGGTTTTCCCCTAATCCTTGGGGATTACATGACATGATTGGAAACGTCGCTGAATGGGCGTCTGATCTCTCTCTTGCTAATAAGGGTTCTCAAGGATCTGTTCAGATTCCTGCCAATCTCACTAAAAACCTTGATTATGTCGTTCGTGGAGGGTCTTGGATGAGTGCCCCTGAGGATGTACGCCTTGATACCCGAGAAAAACTTGGCCCATCCCAAGTCCGATCCACTATTGGTTTTCGATGCGCGAAGGGCGTTAACCCCAGATAGCTTAGGATTTTCATTCGACTATTTAATTCGCCATACTCCTCTCAACGTACCAAAAACAAAGCGCTCACGATTCACGATCCCTTGCCAAGCCCCTTTGCAATGATAAACGCTCAGCAACCCTTCCAGTTAAAAGCCAATCCCCTTTTTTGAAAAGTGTCTTGACCTTTTGAACCGGATCGGTACATTCTACGACTCAAGAGTCGAGCCATTTCGAGGGCCACACATTTCCGGCTCGCGGACAATTACGATCTTTGTGACTCCTATCATCTTTTCCTAATGAACGACCCTAAGCCTCACCCCTATCAGGCAGCCTTTGGACTCTACCAAGATCGGTTGCATTGCCTCAGCCGCGTCACACAAACCGTGGTACGGGAATTTGATTTTCAATACAACACTATGTGGTGGAGTGAAACGCTGAATACAGTGTTAGGCTATTCCACAACGGAATGTAGTACATCCGAAACGGATTGGATAAATGAAGTTCATCCAGACGACCGAGATCAAGTGAACACCGATTATCGTCAGCATCTCAGCCAAGGGAGCCCACAATGGACGATGGAATATCGCTTGCGAAAAGCTCATGGTGATTTTGCCTACATTCGAGATTCCGTGTTTCTCTTCCACTCGGCCAATGGGGAACCCCGTCATCTCATTGGCATCATGCAGGACATTACGGGACAAAAACATTACGAAGATAATCTTAAGCATAATGAAGAAACGATTCGTCGCCATCAATTGGCATTACTAGAATTAGCCAACTCACAAAGTATTCAAAGCGGCAACCAAGAACACGCTTTTTCCACCCTTACAGAAATATCTGCCAAAACCTGTATGATCGAAAGGGTCAGCATCTGGTGTTTTAACGACAACCACACCATTCTCCGCTGCGATGACCTATTTGAGTGGAGCAAGCAATCCCATTCTGCAGGGATAGAAATCACCGCGGCGGCTTTTCCCAAATATTTTTCGGCACTGGAAAAAGGCTTAGCCATTGATGCAAAAAATGTCCAGACGGATATACGAACCAAAGAATTTTGGGAGAGTTACTGCCAACCTCATGGGATCTCATCGATGCTCGACGTTCCTATTCGCATGAGAGGACAAGTAATTGGAGTCGTGTGTCATGAGCATCTTGGTCCCATGCGAGCCTGGACCGGCGAAGAAATTCGCTTTGCCCAATCTATCGCCAATTTTGTGTCGCTCGCCCTTGAGGCAAAAGAACGGGTAAACGCCGAAGAAGCGTTGCGGGACAGTGAAGAAAGCTATCGGCTGACCATTGATAACGCGCTTGACGCAGTCGTCACGATGGATGCCAATGGTTTGATTGTTGGTTGGACACGTCAAGCTGAAGTGATTTTTGGGTGGAATCGCCAGGAAGTTCTAGGTCGAGAGTTGGCAGATACACTCGTACCCCCGCAATACCAAGATCTTCATCGAAAGGGCCTAACGCACTACCTCAAAACTGGTGAGGGCCCTTATATGAATAAGCGAATCGAAATTACCGCTGTTCATCAACAGGGACATGAAATTCCCGTCGAACTCACTGTGTGCCCGATTGTCTCCAAGGGAGCACCGGTTTTTAGAGCGTTTATTCGCGATATCACGGACAGAAAACGCGATGAAGCCTTGGTCAAAAGTGTGGCTAAATTCCCAGATGAAAATCCCAACCCTGTTCTCCGGGTATCGAAGGAAGGCCAGTTGTTATATGCCAATTCTGCAAGTATTCCTCTTCTAGAAACTTGGCGGACTCAACTCCACCACCCTGTCCCCGAACTCGTTCTTCAGGTGATTCGAGCCGCCTTAATCTCCGATAGCATTCGAGAATTGGAAGTAGAGTGTCATCAGCAAATTTGTTCTCTCGTCGTTTCTCCAATCGTGGAGGAAGGCTATGTGAACATGTATGGCCGAGATGTGACGGAACGGAAAAAAGCCGAACGGGCTCTCTACGAAGCCAAAGAATCCGCAGAATTGGCCAATCGTACCAAGAGTGAATTTTTGGCCACCATGAGCCACGAGCTCCGAACCCCGCTCACTGGGATTTTGGGTTATGCACAGATCCTGAAAAAGGAAACCGACATTCCACAAAAACAACGCAATGCGGTCCATGTGATTGAACATTCCGCAGAACATCTTCTCAGTCTCATTAATGAAATTCTCGACCTCTCTCGCATTGAAGCCGGGAGCCTAGAAATACAACTTGATCATCTGAATCTTTCCAAATTATTGCTTAATTTAAGCAATATCATGCGTGCAAGATCAGAAGATAAAAAATTATCCTTTACCTACGAATGTTTGTCGGATTTACCTCCCTTAGTCATTGGCGATGAACGCCGACTCCGACAGGTCCTGATTAATTTATTGGACAACGCGATTAAATACACCAGAGAAGGAGGCATCGCCCTTAAGGTCGGCTATCACGAAAATCGGATTCGTTTCCTCGTAGAAGACACTGGCATGGGCATAAAATCCGAACATCTCGAAGCCATCTTTATCAGCTTTCAGCGGGTGCATGATCCAAAAATGCACGTGGAAGGAACAGGGCTTGGTTTGACGATTAGTGAAAAGCTGGTGACCCTCATGGGAGGCCGCTTGCAAGTCAAAAGCTCTCCTGGTGAAGGGAGTCAATTCTGGTTTGATTTGGACCTGCCTGAGGTTGAGAAATCACGGGAAGCTGCTGTCGTTCCTGAACCGAAAGTCGTTGGGATCAAAGGTAAAAAACCAAAAATTCTCATTGTGGATGATAAAGTCGACAACCGAATGTTCTTAAACGACCTCCTGACCCCTTTGGGATTTGATGTCGCTGAAGCACAAGATGGTCAAGAATGTTTGGTGCAAGCCATGATTCTTCGTCCCGATGCTATTCTCATGGATCTGCGCATGCCTACGATGAATGGGTTGGAAGCCACACGACGGATTAGGGAAACCCCGGAGTTAAAGGATCTGGTGATCATCGCCATCTCAGCGAGCTCTTTTGAACATAACCGACAAGAATGTCTCAAAGCTGGAACGAATAATTTTTTATCCAAACCTTTCCGTATCAATAAGCTCTTGGAACTGCTTCATCAATATTTGCCCATCGAATTAGTCTACGACACGACCTACATAGATTCGGCTCTTCCCTCAACGACCACACAACAGCCAGAAATTCTATTCCCGCCTTCGAACATAGTTGAAACGCTGCTTAATTTGGCAAAACGCGGTGATGTGAAAAACATCCTGATTCAAATTGAGAAACTCGCCTCCACGTCTGACTATCAGGCCTTTATCGATAAAGTGGAAACGTTGGCTAAAAATTTTCAAGTTTCCAAACTCTGTCAATTTCTGGAGAAAACTGGAAACACGCCATGAATCAAAAAGAATTGGGGAAACCGGTTATTCTCATGGTGGATGATACCCCAGCCAATTTAGGCATCCTCTCCGAACTGTTTGAACAAGATGGATACGACATTTTAGTTGCGGAAGACGGGGCCAGCGGAATCGAGCGGGCAGCCTTTGCCCAACCCGATTTGATTCTTCTGGATGTCCTCATGCCTAATCAAGACGGGTTTGTCACCTGTCAACAACTCAAAGAAAACCCCAACACCCTCAATATTCCCATTATTTTCATGACCGCACTGACAGATACGGAAAATAAGGTGAAAGGGTTTGAATTAGGGGCGGTGGACTACATCACTAAGCCTTTTCAACAAGAAGAAGTGCGGGCAAGAGTGCAACTCCAGCTCAATCTTTTGTTCGCTCAACGGCAATTGGAGGAACAAAACAGAAAACTACAAGAAGAAATTGAAGCCCATATGCGGACTCAAGCCACCGTTCAGTATTTGGATGCTGAATTAAAAACCGCCCATGCATTTGGTCAAGTCATCGGAAAGAGCCCTTCACTGTCTTCCATTTTAGAACAAATTACACAAATGGCGGGGACCGACTGCACTGCTCTCATTATCGGTGAAACCGGGACGGGCAAAGAACTCATCGCCCGAGCCATACATCAGCAAAGCCCTCGAGGGGAAAAACCATTGATCAAAGTGAATTGTGCCGCCATTCCGAAAGATCTTTTTGAAAGTGAGTTTTTCGGCCATGAAAAAGGTGCCTTCACTGGCGCTACGGCTCGCCGGTTAGGGCGTTTCGAATTGGCTAATGGTGGCACCCTCTTTTTAGATGAGATGGGAGAACTCCCCTTCGACATTCAGGCCAAGCTCTTACGTGTCCTCCAAGAGCAAGAATTTGAGCGCGTAGGTGGTCACACAACACAAAAAGTCGATGTTCGAATAATCGCTGCGACTAACCGCGCATTAGAAGAGGAAGTCGCTCAACAACGATTTCGAGAGGATCTGTTCTATCGATTAAATGTGTTCCCCATTCAAATTCCCCCTCTACGAGAACGCCAAGAAGATATTCCCTTGCTTGTCCAACATTTCATCAAAAAATACACAACCAAGTATGGAAAAGCCATAGAAGGGGCACAAGAAACAACTCTACAACAATTGCAGGCCCACGGCTGGCCAGGCAATATTCGGGAATTGGAAAATGTTATTGAGCGAGGTGTGATTGTTTCCAAAGGTCGTTGGCTGGAATTAGGTGACTGGTTTTCGGTAATCCCATATGCCTCACCTACACAATCCCGGCAATCATCCCCATCCCCTAAAAAACAAAATTCAACATCAGATCATTTCCCTCCCTCAGCAACATCACAAACCCTAGAAGAAAGGGAACGAGCCCATATTTTAGAAGTGTTGGATTCTGTCAATTGGCGGGTCAGTGGAGAAGGCGGGGCCGCGCAACGCTTAGGCCTCAACCGTACAACGCTCGAAGCCCGCATGAAAAAACTAGGCATCTCCCGCAAGAAATAGCCAACCGAAGAAGGTTGGCTTTTCTTTTTTTAAGTGTATATGTACACATTAACATTAACCTATTTCAGGAGAGCCTATGCGAACAAACATTGATCTTGATGACCAATTAGTTCAAGAAGCCTTTGCTTTAACTGGTCTTCACTCAAAAAAGGAACTCGTTCACCTTGCACTCAACGAATTAATTCGAGTTCGCAAGAAAAAATCTCTTTTAGATTTATCCGGAAAAATACAATTTAGGCGAGGATACAATCACAAAGCCTTACGGGAACTAGTTCGTGGTTCTGGTTGACACATCTGTATAGATCAAGGTTTTTCGAGACATTTCTGGGAAAACAGGGAAGGCTCTTCAGCAGATTCTTGGAGAAGAGGATGTGGCCTTAATTCGATTCCATGCCCTGGAGTCACTGCAAGGCACCAAAGACGACTAAGAATGGGCCGATCTCCAATCCTACTTAAAAACACAAGAATATTAAAAATTGATGCCACCCTCCTAGTTCCGCGCCGCACGGATCTATTTCGAACTTCGTCGAAAGGGATTGACGATTCGAAGTTTCATTGATTGCTGCATCGCCCAAATCGCTTTGGATTATGACGTGCTCTTGATTCACCAAGACAAAAATTATCAGACAATTGCCAGCATTCGCCCTTTAACCCAGCAGTGGTTTCCGTAAGACTTCTGAATTCAGCCATTGAATCGACGAGTCAGACATCTTCGTTCCTTACACATCATTAGCACGAACTACCGCATCGTCGCTGCACGGGCGGCAGTGAACCCCGCAATACCTCCAGCAGCCCGTTGCGCACGCCGGCGTCGTCGCTCCCGCAACGCATCATCCTCGTAATCGATCCCTTCGAGAAATCGTAACGCGTGACTGAGGCCTCGGGCTTCATTTTGGCCCTCGTCGTCATTCTGTTCGGCAAGCATCACCGGCAATTGGTTGAGATGAATGGTGTGACTCATGATGTGTTCCTCCTCGTAGAAAAAAATGAATCATCTGGATTTACTTGCTTGGTAGGGAAAAGCAACCCACGTGCCACATCAATCATCAGGAAACTTCACGCATTTTCAGTCATCCTTCAGCGTAAGGCATTGTTCCATGCCCAAACATTGGCATTTTGGCAATAGATGCCAAGAGATGTGCGAGCCTCGTTGTTCGGTTCCTTGACAGATCGCCCAAATACCCCATCTACACATCCTCAACAGACGAATGAATCTCGTGCAGATCAAACGAGTCTTAAGCACCAAAACGACTAAGATAGGATCTTCGGACATAACGATCAGGGAGCCGGCCACGCGTTAGTAAAAAATGGCGGTCACCCCACCTGCGATAACAGATGGGGTGAGGGTGATGGGTTGTGGTGGGAGGATCGGATGGTAGGGTTCTGGCGAGATTAGAATAGTTCTTTGTTCAAGAATTGTTCTCCATTCCTTTTTCTATTTTTTTTTACATCCCTCACTCCGTACACCTAGCAACTACAATGCCAGCAAACGATTCCTGGTTCCTTCTGAAGGAAATCTCTTGTATAACCAGGCCTATTTCTGATTCTTCTTTCATGACACACGTGGGCCAGGCTCTCTTTTCCTATTCAAGCAGTCCTAACATTTTGGCAAATTGCCAATAGTCATAGGTCTCAGTTGTCTTGTTTCCAAACCATTGTCATTTCAATTTTCCATATCCTCCATCTAGAAACATCATTCAATCAAGGTGTTAGTGGCCACTCGCCATGCCAAGCCCAGGATGGCACTACCCTTGCTCAACCACAGGAGCGAAGAGAAAAACCGAAATGAAACAATCATCAACAAAATACAAGGAGGATGCTATGAACCAACAACCAGCATCTACGGAATATATCGATATAATTTTTTCAGGTCTGCTGAATACTATTGGTATTTTGAACGGACTGATTCTCGTGGCAATCATCTTCTGGGTGAAACAGCACACCGCACTCTAAAACCTATTGAGGAGCCATATCATGTTCTCGCTTTCTACTTCGTCTCCATCTGAACACACGCCTATGCCATCCAGACGTCCGACGATTTTGCTCGTCGATGACTCACCAGACAATCTACTTATTTTAGGCGATATTTTGGTGGACGCTGGTTATGAGGTGGTTTATGCCGAGGATGGCGTAAGCGGATTGGAGCGGGCCAACTTTGTGAAACCCAATTTGATCATCATGGATGTTCGAATGCCGAGGATGGACGGACTTACCGCTTGCCGTATCCTGAAGGAGCAGGTTGATTTTCTAGACGTTCCAATAATTCTGATGAGTTCTCAACAAGGCGGGACCTTACGAAAAGACGTTTTGGATGCCGGAAGTATGGATTTTTGGGAAAAACCCATTTGCCCTAGTTTTCTCAGGAAAACCTTGAATACGATTTTACCCTTTCCAAAGGAAAATTAACGATGGATGTCTCGACAGGAAAGGACCAAGATGATTCAGACTTTATCGAAAATGATACAAATTCCGGTGTCTAACAATGGTAGGACCTCCCGAGTCTCGCTTGGCTCCACTATATGTGAAAGAGAATTACAGCAGTGAAACACCCCTTAATTCCTTGCTTTTCACAACTGTCAAGCAATGAAATGGGTGCAAACGTCCTAGCGACAATTTTTTGGCTCAATATTTGCTTGTCAATACAAAACAGTTGGATTTTCGTTAGAAAATGCGTATTTTGAGGACAATCTCCCACAGCCTGATGTGGGAATGAATCACTTTCTTAAAAAAGGCCAAAAGAACAATGGTAGAACAATCAGCTAAACCTAAACCAACTAACCTTCCAACCTGGTGGCATCGTAGACCTTCCGAGCCAGTGGAAGAATGGGAAACTCGTGTTTCAGAGGAAGAAATAAGGCGTCGCCAAGATCGCTGGAGATCAGCTTCTACCTCAAATCCCAAACAATCATCTCCCCATTCTTAATATTATTGATAATCATACGGTTTCTGTTCACTCTCCTTGTCCCTCCCTTCTAAGCTCTTACCCGCCTATTCCCGGTCAGTTACTTTCATTCGAACTCTGAATTTATCACATGGCGGCACAAAGGCCGTTCACTCCAATTCCAATTCCCCCCAAAAGCAAACACATCCCGATAGGCCGGGCCAATTTGCGTCCCCATGAGGCATTTTTTTCGAGCCCCATAATGAAGCCAAAAATCAGCATCCACCAAAGCTGGCCGGTTCCGATAACTACAAGGACGATCATGAGCAACCAGCAACAGCCGATGCACCAGAGCCCATGTCTTATTCCTAAACTGGTCGCTTCAAGCATTGGCTCCCTCCCTCTCCAATGCTGCATGAGAAACATGAGGGGCGATCGGCACTGATCTAAACATATAAATTTCCAAGATGATAACTGATATCCTCCTGCTATGAGACAGGTGCATGCTGCCCATAGCCAAACTGGCATCTTTTCCACACCTAGCGCCTGAACGAAAAGAGGAATACGGCCTACTATCCAAAAGACGATCAATCCCCATAAGCTCCATATTCCAACATAGCCTGCAAGAAGGGCCACAACCCCATAGTGATATTCAGGATGATGGGTTGTCATACGAGCGAACATAGCCACAAGCGGGAGACTAGTGGGCAACATCATTCCCATCGTCATCAAAACCCAGCTTATTTCGAAACGCAGGAAAGAGGGAGCAGAATTTCCTAGACTTACACCCTGAAGGCCATTGAAATCCCATGCTGCTTGGGGATGACTCCAGAAGGTCAGTGCTATCCATGAACATCCGATGATAAAAAGAATAATGGCAACCTTGGGAATTTCATCGATAGAAAGGAAAGAAAGAGGTTTCCAAGCATTGCTCATTGGACTGAATAATTTTTCAGATCAGGTGCAAGTGGCTAGGAATTGTGGGATCCCGCCTGGCACAAAACCCAGAGGAAAACTGTAGAGGAAGTAATACTCCCTTGAATGACCGTTAGAAATTACGAATGCTCAAAGCAAAACGTTCCTTGAATCGCGTTATGCCCTTCCAGGTCAAGTTGAATTCCTAAGGACGGACTTTGTAAACAAAAATGCTTCGATTTTCCAACATATGCCGGAGAACCAGGAATGGTAGAAAACACCGTATCGTGTAGAGTAGTGGGTGTTCCTGACGGCCCCAAAAACGGTTCGATAGAGGCTTCGGCAGTCGTGCCGATTTTCAACAGACCTTTGCTTTTTTCGACTTGAAACAGAATTGGAGCCCGCTCGACCTTGACGACTTCTCCAATGAGCTGAGCGAAGTCTGAAATCGGTCCTCCAAAGACTCCAGTATATACATCTATTAGTGCCGTTTGTTGTTCGGTGGTAGCCCGATCATCCACAAAAAATATCGCTCGAATGCTTCCTTTCAAAATATTCCCCGGTATGTGCCCGACCAACCCTAGCGTTAATCCAGTCACCTCAATATTGTTAATAACGCCACGATCAAAATGCCAAGCCATGGCCGTATTGCAGATGCCGCCATCAGGATCTTCTCCTACCCAACAGGGACAGAGCACCTGACAATCACACACTTCCAGTATAGACCCTTCTAAGTGATACCCCACCTCCCAACCTCCCAACGATTAAGACAATCTCTATCCTTTCTTGGAAGAATTCGGAGGCTGCTGAGCTTTAGAAGGGTCTAGCGTCGTTACTACTTCCCCCACACAATTGAAGGGAAAGCCCCCTCGTCTCGCATGCTCACGAAGTAGATCTTCATGTTCAGCGTTATACACACAATACATCCGATTCTCCATAATAAAGGTATTCACCCACTCAATTCCCGGACCCATGTCACGCAAAATTTCACAAGAGTTATCTGCAATATCTTGTAAATCCTGATCCGTTAATTTTCCAGCACCAGGGAAAAAACGTTCGATAATGTATTGTTTCATGCGTCCTTTCCTCTTTTAATCCACAAGCCTCAGTCGCTTTCTCGCCAAAAAAGTATTGAACCTCTGTATTTAGATCCATGAATATCGCCGCTGATTTTGGTTAATCACAAGGATTCTGTCAATACGTTATTTTATCTTTGCCCTGATTAAACATTTCCTGCATCCGGTTTTTGATACCAGAGTTGCGGGAATAGTCCTGTCCTTAGCCACCCGCCGCTAGATTCGAAATCATCAGAATAGTTTCAGCTAATTTATGCCCAAATATTGGCATTTTGCTAAAAAACGAATTTTGCCAATTTGCTTGTATATTGAATAAATCAAACTTTTGGCGAAATGAAGAAAAATTTTCTTCCCTAAAAACAAGGTGTTAAAGGAAATTCTTGTCAGTTGGAAAAAGTGGCATCCACATTGCTCAATAGCTCAATCATGAAACGACACGAGCACATCACACAAAAAGATACAACGCTCATGTCACATACAATTCAATCACTGTTTTTTACACAAGGAGGTTTCTCATGATTAATCAACACACATCCAAAGTTTCAATGTTCGCCTCGTTTGTTGCTAGCCTCATGTTAGCTAGCACGGTTTCCGCAGGAATCAATCCCAACACCCCAACGTTAAAGTTGGATGAGCAATTGTATTTTCAATCTCCCAACGGCGAACCTACCTTGGTTCAACCTGGAAGCTACGATGTGCAAACCGCTGTCTTTGAACATCCAGGCAACCCCGATCAACAAACCACGGAAGCCTGGCTTCGATTAACTCCAGATGGAGGAACCAACGTGGATACCATCTTGATTCAAGCCAAAGTAGCGAGTCATGATGATTATGTGCTGCAATCCGAGGCCTATCTCCTTCCCACACCAGATAACAGCCAAGGGATGCAATCGATGATGCTTTGGACCCCGGATGGTCGGGCTTATGAAGCCATGGGTTCCAAAACCGGCATCTTTACCCGTGGTATTGGAAGCTGGGCAAAGAAATGGGGAGGAAAAGTAAAAGGCGCTGCCCAAAAGAGCTATCGTGTCGGGAAAGGTGCCTATAAGAAAGCCCGTTCAACTGGGAAAAAGGTGTACTCTGGTGCAAAAAAGGTCGCTGGAAAGGCTTTGACGGTTTACAACTTTGTGTCGGACATTGGTAGCCATGCAGATCGAATCTGCAAAAAAGCTCCTTCAGAAGTGCGAGGAGCCTGCAAATCAGCTGTCACCAAAGCTTTAGCCAAGGTAACCTTATAATCTCCACGATCTTTTCAAAATCGTGAATGAGATGAGGAAAGGCTCCCGCTGGGAGCCTTTCCTTTTTTTGTGAATTCTAGCAACAATTTGGGCATAAAAGTGTGATTTACTTCACATTACCGTACTGCCTCAGTACACTACCTACTCTAGCCTACATTTCCTATTTTCTATTGATTCAATTATGGATTGAACCCTTTTGGACTCACATGCGACAAATCTGAATACAACCGAATATCAATAAGGCCAATTCTTATTTCCAAATTATGGAAAGGAAGAGATCGATGCGAATTTTCTTTTTCTTACTCACCATGAGTTTGTTGTTCCACACTTCCCTTACCCAAGCCGCTGACCCCAATACCACCAAACAGATTCAACAATTACAACGGCAAGTAACGGCTCTCCAACAAGAGCTGCGAATGGTCCGCGGCCTTATCAATGTTGCCAAAGACGGGACCTTATTTTTTCGCGCTAAACAGCATAAACAAGAAGTGACAGGGGGCAATGAGGTGAGCAGAGTGAGTGCCGACCAACTCATCGAGGTGGGGAAATCTCAGACTGAAACCATTGGCATCAATCAATCTGTTTCCGTCGGAAAAAATCAAAGCACACGGGTTGGTAAGGACATGACTCTCACGGTTGGACAGAATTTGACAGAAACCGTAGCGAATAATCGAACAATGACTACTGGAAAGCAGATGATCGTGGCAGCAGGAGACCGATTGACCTTGAAATCAGGGAAATCCTCTATTGTCCTTAACAAGAACGGCGATATCGATATCAAGGGGAAAAAGATTGTCATCAAAGGGTCAGGACCCGTGATCCTTAAAGGCTCAAAAGTCACGACGAACTAACTGTAGAGGCTTCCAACTCCAGATTCGCCCTGGCCCTCAATCGCATTGCGCAATTTAGGAATATTCCAAATGGCACCGACGACCATCGATGGCACTTCGCAGGTCTAAATTGAAATGTTCTGCGAAACTATTCAATTGCCCCAATTTCCGGAAGGCGGACCATCCAGGAACACTTCCCAACCAGTCTCTAGGACGCAAAAGAATACACCACCAAATTTAAATTTCAGAATTCTGCATAGGAGAAACAAGGTCATTCCTCGTAACCATTAAAACAGCAGGCAAAAACTCCTGGAGTTCTCTTATGAAAAAAATCATACATCCACTTGCGCTAGTGATCGTCCTCTCACCATTTTCATTCCCCATCGCGGCTGACAAGAAAATACGGGAAATCCAAGGTTTTCTCCAACATCAACAACGGGAAAACTTTCATCCAATAAAAATCACTCCGGCCGATTTGAATCAAAAAATTCAGACACTGACACAACCGATCCAATTTCTCCAAAATCAAATCAATGGCCTTAAATCCATAGTTCAGCTTTCGCCCTATGGGGCAATCATTCAAGCCGAACAACTGCCTTTGAATGCCGGCATGACATTGACAATTTCATCTGGGAAAGGAACTAGTCTCACTGCGGACAACCATCTTACCCTGACCAACAAGAAAAATGTCTAGCTTAAGGGGACAGTGCGACAACTCTCGAAAGCAGTAGCACGTGGACCTGAAAACTCCACAAATTAAACCCAATGATGGAACCAAATCTGTTGGGCATGTGACGAGCGCGGTGTCGGGAGGAAAAGTGATCTCTGGGAGCAATAGCGTCTTTGTGCCATAAAACTTTTATTTAGACTTCTCAGGAAGGGATTGGGATTCTCATGACTATCATTTCTCGTATCTCGGCATCTTACTTTTGCCTTCTCTTCTGCCTTGTTACTTTATCAGGCGCAGGATTGGCCACAAGCACCGATCCACTGACGACGATCAATACTGACACATCGATTTATTTTATGGGGCCGGATGGCAGTTCTCAGGTCATCCCACCAGGGACCTATACGGTTGAAGCTGCAGAAGAATGGCTTCGATTGGTCCCTGAGGTACGTCATGAATCCTTCCTCATTGAAACCAAGGCCGGCACACATGAGTTAGAACTCCCAGATACCCTGGCTTTGTCAGTGACAGATACCGAAGATGACAGCCAAGACCGTCATCACCTCATCCTCTTACTCCCAAACGGTGAGAGCCGAGAATCAACAGGGACCTACAGTGGGATTCGACCTCGAGGGTTCTTTGACCAGGCCGTCAATAACGTTAAAAGAAAGACGAATCAAGCCTATAAGAAAGCCCGATCTACAGCCAAGAAAGCCGTTTCACAAGCCAAAAACACTGCAAAAAAGGCGACGAAACAAGCCCAGCAACAAACACAGAAAGCGGCATCTCAAGCACAAAAGGCTGCTCAGAACGCTCAGAAACACGTGCAAAAAGGAACGCAGCAAGCTGTCTCAACCGCAAAGGCAGGCATTCAAACAGCCAGAAATGCGGCGCTTCAGGCCAAGCGTCAAGTAGAAAAAACGGCCAAACAGGTGGCTGGAAAAGTTCAAGGCGGTGTCCAGGCAGGAATGAATCAAATCCAAAATAATCCCATGGTCGCTACCCTACAAAGTGAAATTCAAACTCTTGAAGCTGTCAGAAAACTTCGTCTGGAACCCTTATTTGCCTGCCTGGCCCGGTCATCGGGAACACCCTCCCCGAATTTCCCACAGATGATCCAACAATTCACGAGCAATCCTCCACAATTTGCCAACCAACTTTTCCAAGACATCATGCAACAATGGGAGCAGAGTTTTGCCGACATCATGTCCGAACAACTTCAGTTCATCCGAAACCCCTCTCGCTCTGCGCCACAAGGTCCACAAGTCATCGCCATGGCCTTTCGATCTCTGGAAAAAATTGCGCAAAAAGGTCCTGGTGGGCGGTGTTTGATGCAGTTTGTGCGTCCACATCTCCAGACGTTCCAGAAAAATTCTGCTCAGATTCAGCAGACAACCATCACCCAAGGAAAACGCATCTTTGATAATCAAGTGGCCCCCATTTTGTTTGGTAGTCTCAGTAAGCAGATTGGAGATCTCATGACAGCGGTCCTTTCCCTAACGCCTCAAGAAATTGCCCAAGCCAAAGTGCAATCTAGAGGCATCGACCAACCCAAGTATCTGCAAGATGATTTCTGGATTTCCGACAGTCAAATCGTCAGTCGAGGCTTCGGTACAGACGATGCAAAAGCGTTGCTTGGTGATGTGGTCCCAGGCCTTGGAGATATTATCGACATTAAAAATGCTGTCTTGGCCGACCAACTGCTAAATCCGCGCGAGCTCTTTGCCGCAGCGGCCAAGATCGAAATGTTAACCAAGTCTCTTAACAATCAAGCGCAACGCGGACAGGCGCTGAATGGGGTCAGAACGGCTTTGGACCCTAACGCTCCTTGGACCGAGTCCCTCTATATCGATATCGGTATGGAGATCCTCCGTGTCGTGGGGAAAAAGTATTTGGATAGCGAACTACCAGGTGGTGGGAGTTTCCTCATCCGCTCTGCGGTCGAAGTGTTGGATTTTGGGGAACAGACCGTGGGAACCGTTGTACAAAGTGTGGCCGGTCTGGTTCCGGAGGCCGGGGGGATTGTGTCGGGCCTAGCTAAAGTCACCCCGGACGTCATTTGGAAATTGACCATCAACAACATTATCGTCGGAAGCGTGAAAGCCGGAGCCCATTATGCGTACGGCAAGGTCATCGATGAGGCCAAAGATGCCTTGAAAAACAATCGAACGTATACGGCCATTCAACGGCATGCGGGACCATTGTCGGCTCTTTTGCGGTATTTACCCTCTAAGCAACAAATCGTCATATTAGCCAGCACCCATACAGAAGATACCAGAAAGGCCCTAGAACGATACAACCAGAGTGTCGTGCAGCTCGCAGAAGCGGCGGTGCGCTGAAACACACCTTATCCTTATGTCCTTATGAGCCAAGAGGTCACAACCATGAAAAAATTCAAATTTTTTTCTACTATTTTGGTAACGTTCGCTTTGTTCAGCACCACGGGAAATTCAGCAGCCTCATTACGGGATCCTCTTACCACGATTAAACTGGACACCCCTGTACATTTTCTGGCACCCGATGGGAGTGATCTAGTAGTCAAAGCCGGCACGTATGGCATTGAGCCGGCTGAAGAATGGATTCGCCTGATGTCCGGTGAACGTCATGACGCCATCCTCATTGAGGCCAACAAAGGCACACATGAGCTAGAACTACCAGAGCCGTTGGCCTTGTCAGTCTCAGGTACCGATGACGACAGTCAGGATCTTCACCACATCATTTTGTTACTACCAAACGGTGAAAGTTTGGAATCAACAGGAACCTTTAGTGGCATTAGACAGAGGGGGTTTTTTAAGAATGCCGTGAACAACGTGAAGAAAAAGGCCAAACAAGCCCATAAGAAAGCCAAGTCCACGGCAAAGAAGGCCGCTTCACAAGCCAAAAGTTCCGCACAAAAAGCGACAAAACAAGCACAACAACATACCCAAAGGGCGGCATCATCCGCGAAACAAGGTCTTCAGAATTCCAGAAAAGCCGCGCTTGAAGTCAAGAAAGCCGTTGAGAAAAAAACCCGCCAAGTCGTGTCAAACGTCAAAAGTGGAATTCAGAAAGCCAGACAAACCGTGACAGGCGGATCCGGGAAATGGACTCTGTGGAGTCAAACAGCCATTGCTGCAGCCCGGACCGAGGCAACAAGCTGGCTCATTCAAGCCTATATCGATAGAAACTTTTGTAAGGTCATGGCGGTTTCTGCCATCGGAACACCCGGTGTCCTGAAAAGTCGATACTCGTTTCAGGGAAAAATAGCAAAGGCGTTAAAAGCCGCAGGTGCGTCTCAAACCGTTGCTGAAGGCTGGGACCAGGCTTTCAAGGAAACCTGGGACCTATGGGCGAAGAACGTCATCATCCCCGGCCTTCCCATGTATCCGGCATTCACAGCCTTTCCTGGTGCACAGGCTCCTCCCATGCCAAACGTTCCATTTCCCCTTTCGTCAATGCCCTCCGCTGGAACGAAAGCGATGACGCCACCCCTTTTAGCTAAAAAGGTTTTATCTCGATTAGGCGTCCCATCGAGCGACAAAGAAGCCAAGATTGCCGTTCAGGGGTTCGCCACGGATATCGGAGGACGACATGCAACCTGTCTCGGTGGATGCCAGTTGATGAACGTCATGGGTTCCGGGCCCGTACCCTCCTTTGCACCCCCGTTCGTTCCGGTAGGTCCTGTCATAGGCGGATCCTGCGCAGGCGGACAAATACCAACCCCCATAGGATATTAACCAGCAAATCGCGAGGCAAGAACATGACGAAGAAATACTCGATCAAATTACTTGGACTCTTATTCGCAACGTTTCTTCTGGGAACATTACCAGCGCTCGCATCAGATTCTTCGACTGGGATCATGGTGGACCAGGCGGTTCACTTCCTGACTCCAGAAGGCAATGATGTCGTAGTTCAACCAGGAGCGTACGAACTAGAAGGACAGAGAGAAGAGTTACTGCTCAGGCCTCAAGATGGCCACGCATCTATTCCTATACAAGCTCAACCTACCCCGTTTCCTGACGAAGCCGATGCGCCCATAGGAATGGCCATCCCGATTCCGGACGAGGGAATCTATTTAGCTCTGGTTATCCCAGGCCATCCAGGTCTTGAGGCCATGGGTTCGTACAGTGGAATTCATACACGAGGATTAAACCTCAATACTTTCCGAAAAACCTTCAAGCCGCCCTTTAGAAAACAGGTAAAATCATTCGCGAAAACATTGACGAAGAAGGTACCGAGGTCCTCCTTACAAAAGGAATGGAATCAATTGGTGGAAAAAGGTAAGCAGACAGCGCGATCGAAAAGTCAACTTCCTTCATCAGTCAATGCCAATGCGCTCATGGTCGAAGTTTTACGGCAATCCTATTTAGCCAACCAAAAAGATTTGCAGTTCTATCGAGAAAAGATCCGAAAGGGAAACACTAAAAAACAACAAATTCGTCAAAAAATACAGGACACACAAAAAAAGTTGGCACAGGAACGTAATCAACAACGAAAAACTCAATGGCAACAAATGACACAGCGTTTGAAACAGGAATTACAGACCTTAGAAAATACATCGAAGGACTTGAATTTCCAACTTCAAACGACTATGTCCAAATTTTCTCAAGCGCAGCAAACCCTGTCCCAGGTCATGAAGAAAAATTCCGATGCGCAGAAAGCAATTATTGAAAACATGAAATAACCAACTAAGAAAATCTCACCCATTCTTTTTACAAAGGAGATAGCATGCGAAAAACATTCACTTTCTACTTACCTCTAGCCACCACGTTACTGGGTTGGTTTCTGGTTGGCATTTCCACAGCCCTAGCCGACATCACTGTCACCTTGGATCAACCGGTTCACTTTCTCAATGCGGAAGGTAGCGACATCATCCTCGAAGCCGGGCAGTATGAACTGGCCTCAGCCGACACATGGCTGCGCGTAACCCCAAGCCAAGGCCAAGCCGTCGATGCGCTGCTCTTAGAAGCCCAATCAGCAAACCATGAGGAATCTCTCACGGAACCACTGGCCGTTTCGGCCCCGGGAGAATCTCCCGATGTGCATCACCTGGCTCTGCTCCTGCCTGAAGGCAAGCGGCTAGAAGCGATTGGGAGTTACAGCGGTGTGCGATCACGGGCCAGAATTTCTTTGTTGACGATTCAACGGTTAAGAGCGCTTTCTAGCCGAACTCAGAGTACTCCTCCTACAGAGTTTAAAACACCTTTATTCGGAGGCAGTGGAGGAAATCGTTCGTATAATTTGGACTGTGGGAACGGATCAGTCATGGTGGGCGGAATCTATAAGAGCGGTATGTGGTTGGATGCGCTAGGCATTATTTGCCAACAGGTGAATCCCCAAACGGGAGAATTGGGAAATGAATTTACCAAAGGACCGGTCGGCGGGAGTGGAGGTATTGCAAAATTCAGCAAATGCAAAAGCGGTCAAGTTGTTCAAGGAATCAAGGCCTATTCAGGTCAATTCGTTCATGGGTTTCATCTTTTATGCACACCATGGAACCAAGCCACAAAAACACCAGTATTCTCGGAGTGTATCGCCAGTTGCCCACAGGGAAGATTCAAAGGGATGGGAGTTACAAGTGGCAGCCAATCCGACATCTTTTTCTGCCCTTCCGGGAAAGTGGGGAAGGCTCTTAGAGGAAAACGTGGGATTTATATCGACAGTGCTCGCTTCGTCTGTGATGTTTGGAATAAATAAATAAAAAAGCTAGAGAAGTACTTTGCGTATCGTTTAGGGACGGCCGGACATATTTTATGTCCGGACGGTCACTACTCTACCACTCCAAAACACTCAATTTAAATGAATGGCTTCTTCGTTGAGAGAAGGAGGTTTGTGATGTCAAAGGTCCTGTGCGTTGTGGTTGGATTGCTCATTCTCATTCATGGCTTCATCGGGAATGTTTTCGCTGCCAAAAACGCAGATTTGCTAGCTCTATCTCGTGCTCGCGTAGTGCAATTTTCCGGCACAGAGAACATTTCACAGCCGTTTAGGTTTGATCTTGAAGTATCTGTGCCACACCCGTCCATAAACTTTGCCAATATTGTCGGCCAAGTCTTGAAGCTCACAGTGACCAAAGGTCGAACGGTGGAGGGTATCGTCGAGGATATTGAACAGTCTGGGGCCATTGGTCGACAGGGGCAGTATCGTGTGCGCGTTGTGCCACCTATAAATCGTCTTGCCTATCGCATGACCAGTCGAACATTCGCAGACATGAATGCCGTTCAAATCGTCAACGCCGTGTTGAATGAAGCGGGCATAACTGATCTTGACACTCGTCTCAGTCACCCTATGACGTCGCAAGAAATCTCTCTGCAATATCAGGAAAGTGAATTCGCGTACATTTCCCGGCTCTTAGAGAATGAAGGCATCCACTACCATTTTGAGCCTTCCGGTTCAGGTGTCAAGACAGTCTTGGGAGATTCCAACTCGGCATTTCCGGTCTTATCTCCAGGTCAACTTGTGTTTGGATCTCCAAAAGGGTCATCCATTACTTCCTTTTCTCGAGGGCTCTCACTCCATTCCGGCCGGATTCAAGCTGGGGATGTTAATTGGAAAATCCCGAACGTCAATTTGACGTCTACCGCGCAATCGCCATTATTTCCAGATTTGGTGGAAGGCGTGTTTCCAGCACTTGTGAACACGCTCCAAGAGTCACAACAGTTTGCCGCCACACGACTCGCCGCACGAGTCTCTGAAGGACAATCTTGTGAAGGAACGTCAACCTATGTGCATATGCAAGCTGGCTACCAATTCGCACTGACCGAACACCCTCGCAAGGATTTCAATCAACAATATGTTATTACCAGTGTGGAACATCAGGCCACGCCTAAAGGATACCGCAATACGTTTACTTGCCTTCCTGCCAACATTCAGTATCGACCTTCCCCTATAACTCCACGGCCAAAGATTGCCGGAGTGCTACCTGGAATCATAGCCGGCCCACAAGGAGAAACCAAACATGTTGATGAATTTGGACGTGTGCGCGTTCGTTTTCCCTGGCGAAATCCTGCCTTCACAAATAAGACCATAGGGGACGCAGGTTGGGTCCGAGTCGCTCAATTGGCGACGGGGAAAGGCACCAGTGCCATGTGGATCCCGGAGATCGGTGACGAAGTCCTCGTGGCATTCGAACATGGCGACTTAAACCGTCCCGTCATCATCGGCAACTTGTGGAACGGACAGGATCTGCCGCCATCCTCCCTGCCTGCCAACAAGTTCCGTTCTATTTTTAAGGGCCGTTCCACATCTGGAGGAATTAATGAAATTGTCTTTGACGACACCAGCGGGCAGGAACGCCTCCTTCTGCGTTCCGGCAATCAGTTTATTCAATTGAGCCCGAACGGCATTACGACTTCCTCCGCGATTTCCACCTCAAATACCACAAGACAAAAGCTTCAACCTCCTTCTGGACTGAAATCGCCCACGCGTCGCCTGGTTCCGAAACGTTAATGGGCCTAATAATGAAGGGTAAATGAACCATTCTAAAGAAGGAAGCCACAGCCTATGATCGCTAGAACATCTGCAGCGTCGCGGTCGGATGGATTCAACTAGATTCCAACCAAAACACGTTTATCCCCAATTTCGAAATTTCCGGGAGATTCCGAGCACTCTCAAGCGTTATTGCGTGGGAGGTCATTTTTAATATTGGTCTATTTAGATACATTTTTTATCTAATCGTATACACCTATAAATCCATTCCATTTCAAAGCCCTGGCGCTGCTATTCCACCTTTTGTTTTTTCTTTTGATATCAATCCCGTAAATGTTTTTAGAATAGTGCATAGTCGAAAATTTTGGCATCAAGGTTGCTCTATTTTGAACCAGGAGGAAATTATCAACGACTGACTGGATGGAAAGGCAACACCATGGACATCATTTTAATCATTAGCATCGGTGGATTAAGTCTTTTGGGGTTGTGTTCGATGTTTTGGTTATGGCGGTAGTTAATTGAAGACCCTATAAGCAGAAGGATCTCTACCATGACTTCTCTGACACCTTCCATGATCCCAATCGAAACGGTGAATTGGGAGGGTTTATGGCCCACCTATCCTTATCGCTTTTACGGACAGGGATTTTTGTATTGCGTCCAATGTGAGCATTATATTCGATTGGTTTCCGTATCAAACCAAAAAGTCTGTTGTTCAGAATGCACAAAGGTTTTAGCGATGGTTCAACACAAATTTCTTGAGAGAGGGATACAAAATGAACCGAGTCATGGCCATTAGTCGATCATGTGAAGAAGGGTGGTATCTTCTTCGAGAAGACGATTATATTTGGAGAGTGAAAGAGAACGGGAAAATTGATTGTGCAGCCCAGGGCTCAGCTCGCCTTTTAGAACTCCTCGACTTTCTGCAAAAATGGAAAACTCCTTCTCGCCGAATCTTCCTCAATTATCCATTGTAGGAAACTCCTGAGTGAAAAAGGGTCATGCCCTTTTGACCATTTGAGTCTCCCCCTTCGTAAATGCCGATTCGGAATGTACTTTGGACTCTGACCTAGTTCGCTTTGTTTTTCCGAATATGGTCTCGAATATATCGATATCGTCCGTCGGTTGTTTTCATTCCACCTCCACATACACCATTTTCAAAACAGAGGTTTGCCGGCATGTACCAATGCTCCACGATACTCGCTTGCTGCTCGACGTTGTATTGTCTCCAGGGTTTCCCTACCCTATACGAGTAGGCCGAGCTTACATCCCCGCCATTATTGATGGCACTAAGCGTCTGGTGAGCAGCCGAATTGTGCATAAAGGGGACCAGGTGCTGCCCCTGCCAGACATGGGCCAGTTCGTGAATCAACAGAAGTTTTCGTTCGTTGTTGGCAGTCAGGCTCGAATAATCGCTCCCAACATTAATCATATAGAGCGGTGGAGTGTTGGTGGTCCAGGGCCGCCCTCCCGCACCAAGTGTATTTGTGATTCTCACCATGTCATAATTAATGGTGTTCTGGAATACCGACTTAGCCAAGTTCTTCTCAGCAGTAGAAAGAGATCGAATTTTCGGAGTTATTTTTTTTATTGTTGAGGCAACGTTTCTGGCTCCTTTTTCTATTTCTCGCTTTGTGTGTAGCGCTGCCTTCCTGGTCGTTTTTTGTACCTGCTTTGTGGCTTTACCCACCGTGGATCTGGCCGTCTTATAAGTATTGTTGGCTGCTTTCTTCACTTGATTAAAGGTATTTTTGAAAAACCCTCTGGCCCTAATCCCACTGTATGTCCCAGTAGCTTCTAGACTTTGTCCGCCCGGCTGCAACAGCATTAGATAATGATGGTCTTTTTCCTCCTCTGATTGCCCCGGCAGTGACATAGCCATATGCTGCTCCAACTCTAATTCATGGACACCTTTTCTCGCTTCAATCAGCACAGCGTCACGCCGGTCGCCGGACATGACACGAATCCATTCCTCAGCCGGTTCCACAGAATAGGTTCCAGCCTCGACAAGCAGGCTACTCCCATCGGGTGCCTGAAAATAGACGGATTTTTCAAGTTCTATAGAGGTGAGAGAGTCAACCAATGATGCCTGTACTGGCACCGTGATGGTCAATAAAACCAAGGCACCACTCAACGTAAAAAAAACGGAAAGTTTTTTCATATTTCTTCTCCTCCTTAGACTAACGGTTTGTCGTTGAGGGTTTTCAAACGGTTCAACTCAGAACGATCAAATCCTATAAAAATTTTTAAAAGTAATCCACATCACAAATTTTTCCATTGTACCTTAATGTAATATACGTATAATTCAAAAGAAAATCCGTACTGCGATTTGAAAAATCAGGAGGTCAGGAAAATCGATAAGTGGGAAATCGAAAAAAAGGTCAGAGGTACTTTTGGCAAAAAGACCCGTCAACCAGAATACACTATTGAGGGTTTTTCGAACAGGAAAATTCTGGTGTAGATTTAACTCTGCTTTGGAATGAAGATGAAATCTCCGAGGCTCTCATGGCCGGCAAATTGGATCGGCCAATAGGTGGGAATTTGTTCCATTTTATATTCTCCCGCCGCACTCACCACTCTGGTGCGAATGGCCAAGAACAGTCGTTCGGTCTCCAGGATGGTTTGATTTTCACTGAGGACTGTGAGGAAGGCTCCGGTAAATACCGAGTGACCTCCTTCTCCCACATCTAAAACCGGATGTTCACCTCCAGACGTCAGCGCCGTTCGCACTCGTTTTTTCGCGACGGTTTTTAACATTTTCATTCGTGTTTCGTCAGAGAGTCCCGGACGTAATTGCGCCAAACTCGACCGGGTCATTTTCCCCGCAAAGCAGGAATCCGCCACAACCAGAATGTGTTTGGCAGACATTAACTCCAAAAGATCGGTAATACTTGGAGTGACAATCCATTGAGAGTTATCGTCGATTTCCGCATCGACAGGAATCCAATACCCTCGGTCGATATCTTTTTCCAAATGCCCATGTCCAGCATAGTAGACCAGCAGGTTGTCATTTTCTTTGAGCGTTTTCCTAAAGTTGTTGAGCCCCTTTAAAATATCTAACCGGGTGGCATTTTTCAGGAAGGTCACTTTGAATCCATACCGGGCTTCAAGTATTTCAGCCACTGCCTGAGCATCGGATATCGCATTCCTGAGGGGGTTCCAATGCTCATATTTATCGTTGCCGATAACCAACGCATAGTAGTTTCCAAATACTTCCATATCTTCATCGGAAATTTGCGGGGCGACAACCTCTGTCTTTCCGGCTACCAGCGTTATTTTCTTGGCCGCATGTTTATTTTGAATATCAACCGCCATTATTTGCACAGGAAGCGTTCCATGAGCTTCCTGTATCGGCGGGAAATCCATCGCGAACATGCCCTTATCATCTACTTGTACCCCATGACCGTTAATGGTGAATGTGCGCAATCCGGCAGGGGCAATGACTCGTCCCGCCAGATGACGGGGAACGCCAACGACGGCAGAAATGGTTGGAGCATCACCCACAACGTTAATGCCTCGAGTCGGGGCCATCGGCGGATCGACAATTTCGATGGTTGGCCCCTCAAACCCTAAATCCACAGCAGGCGTTTGTTCCAATTCCCGGTTTCGTTCAGCCGCTTCCTTCTCCAATGAGGCAATATGTTGATGCAGTCGTTCAACTTCTTGATTTCGCTCTTGGACGACAGCTTTCTGGTGGTCGAGCTTGACCTGGATAGCATGCATATTTCTTTCAAGTTGTTCATGCCGAGGATTTTCCTTGAATTGCCTCAAGGAGGTTTCCAATTCTTGGATTCGTGATTGCATACTTTCAGCCAGCCCGGATTTTTGCGAGAGAAGGCTTTTAAGTTTTTTAAGTTCGACTTGATCTCGTTCATGTTGCGCATGTTCGGCCTGAACTTGTGCTTGAATTTCATCATAGTTTGTTTCAAGCTCATGTAATTTCTGATGTTCGGTTTCTGCCTCTGATGTTTGTTGACCCAGCCGACTTCGCAATTGAGAAAGCTCATGCGTAATCTCATTAATATGCGTTCGCAATCGATGAATTTCTTTTTCTTTCTCTCCCATGGCCTTTTCGAGATGTTGAATGCGACTACTTGCTTCCACATTCATCAGCATCGATAATCCAGACGCCCCTAAGCCGGACGCCTGGCTGTACAACTTAAAGGCGGTTTGGGGATTTTTGGGAACACCCAAACCTTGTTCATATAATCGTCCAAGATTCATGGCCGCTTGTCGATGTCCTTGTTCAGCGGCTTTCTGATACCAGACGGCGGCCAAAGAATAATCCGGTAATCCCTTAGGGCCTTTTTCATAAATGGTGCCAACATAATATTGGGCCTTGGCATCGCCCTCTTGAGCAGCATCTAGCCATAACTTCAGTGAAGTCTGGTAGTCGGCCCGATCGTGGACAGTATATTCCCCGCCTCGAATCGCACAGTCTTCTGCCGTAGTTCGTGTAGGACGACGGGCGGTGACAAACGTCAAACGCGTCCCGAGACGCCGCATTTGGCCCGGCAACAGACAATCTACGGCCACAAAATCATCGCCTCCTTCAATGGCGCCCGAAGAGTTTCGATCAGATTTTCCCCCAGAGCGAGCATCATGTCCAGAATTCGTTCTACATGAAGACAACAACGTAACGCTCAACCCAAGTAGGCATAGAGAAACGACGATCATCTTTCTGGAAAATGTGGCAGACATAGGCATTGCGACAATTCTCAGAAGCACTTACACAGAGAGTGTACTGAGTCTGGCCTAAACGGATCAACACCGACGACCCTCATTTCATATTGAAAACTGCCCTTTCAGGGCTTATAATCGGTGGTTTTTTGGATTGAAAGCAATATTACTATTTTTATCAGATCCGTATTTTGGGGAGGTGGGTCATGGATATCATTTGTCACAACCAGTCTCAAGACTTTTCTTCAAGGGAGGGGACCGCTCGATCTAGCGCCCCTCTTTGGCAATTGCTCAGAAATTCAGGAGGGCGTCGCTTCCTAGGGACGGCCCTGTTGGTGGCCGCCCTTTGTTCCCCTACTCAGGTTCTTGCGGCGACTACCTTAGACCAAGCCATTGCCAATCAACTTGATCTTCAATGTCAGAATTTAACCGGTGGGGGTGCCGTTCCTGGTTTAGGCCCTAATCTGACAGCCCTCTGCAACGATATTCCATCAGGTCCTGGGAGCCCTTCTGGCGGAGGAACCGGTTCGGCTCAATCTTTAGGTGCTACGGTGGAAAATCGGCGAAACGATCGACTGGAAGGGAAGTCTACGGGCAATCAAGCTGCCATAAATTTACCGAGCGGCTTGGGTCTTTTCGTTTCCGGGAATTTCGAAGCGTTGAATAGAGACAGGACCACCTTTGGAGACGGGTTTGATTCGACGGTGTTGGGAGCCACCCTCGGCGCCGACTATCGGTTTAATAATATGTTTCTAGCCGGCGGCGCATTTAATTATACCAATCGCGACGGCGATTTTGACGGCGGCGGAAATTTTGACACCGATTCATATGGCTTTCTGGCTTATGGGTCTGTCATGCCTATCTCGGCCATGTTCGTTGATATCAGTATCGGCTATACCAGGCATAATTATGATGTGAAAAGGCAAGTGCAATATATTACTCTTGGCGGAACTCCATTTGGGGGTAATGCCCGAAGCGATTCAGATGGAAATGAATTTCAAATCCAAGCTCTCACCGGCTACGACCATACTATTGGGAATTTTACTGTTGGACCAAGAGTTGGAGTGAACTATTCCCACAATTCCATCGATGATTACAAGGAAAGCGGTGGCGGTGGATTAGCCCTTGAATATGACGATCAGAATGTGAAATCCCTTCAAACCACAGTTGGCATTCAGGGAACCATGGCCATCAATACGTCCTATGGTGTCTGGGTCCCACAAGCTACGGCAGACTATATTCATGAGTTTGAAAATGATCGACGTTCTATAGACATCCAATTTGTGGAAGACAACAGAGCAAACCCCACCAAGTTTAGCTTTAACAATGATAAGCCGGATAGAAATTTTTTCAATTTAGGCATTGGAACGGTATTGGTCCTGCCTAATGGGATTCAACCTTTCGTAAACTTCAAAGCCTTGGTTGGCCATAGCCAGTTCGATAACTATGCTGGAACCATTGGAGTTCGAATTGAAGGTAGTTAACAGTTAGCCTCAAATCAGAGGTTATCAGAGGTTAAATGCAAAGAGCGGCTCGCCGTAAGACGAGCCGCTCTTTTTTTATTTCTCAAACCTCAACCAACCAAATCAACGCTTCCATTCCTTTGAGAGCGTTAAGACATTTTTCCCAATCGCTCTTCCAAGCGATTGATCGCTTTTTTGGTTGCCCTTAAATCCTCGAGAATTTCTTTTTGTGTGACCGGACCTTGCAACTCTTGGAGTCGTTCGGCTTTGGCTTCATCAAGATTGTTAATCACAACGGCTATAAATAAGTTGATGACGACAAACGTTCCCAACACGACAAAACTCACAAAGTAAATCCAGGACAATGGATGAAACTCCATGGCTGTATACATGACATCCGTCCAGTCTTCCAAGGTCACGACCCGAAAGAGAGTCAACAACGAAATCCCCAGTGATCGCCAATGAGTTGGATCATGGTCATGAAACAACTGATACCCCGTGATCCCGTAGATATAGAAAATTACCCCCATAAGGGTCATAACATGGATCATGCTGGGAATAGATCGCACCAAGGTAGAGACAATTAATCGAAGTTCAGGAATTGTCGAGATCAGACGAACCACCCGCAGTAACCGCGCTAAACGGGCGATCATGGCAAAATCCCCGGTGGCTGGAATCAACGAAAAGATAATGACCGAAAAATCAAAAACATTCCATCCGTCACGGAAATACCGATCCACATGGGGGGCCACTGCAATCATTTTAAGCAAGGCTTCCAGGATAAAAATGCCAAGAATGACATGATTGCCCCAATGCATCAGGTCGCCATAGTGTCTTACTAAGCTTGGGGACGTTTCCATGCCTAAAATGACGCCGTTAATGACAATAAAAGTAATGATGAAGCGTTCGAACCATGAAGCACTGACTATTTGCTTGACTCGATCCCTCATCGTTACCAACTTACAGCTTTAGTGCGCACACATTTCCTCGATTTAGAATGAAAACAGGCACGATTCTTCATTGTGAGAAAACGAAGGGTAATAATTAGGTGGAGGGAAGGAGTAACACAACTCCTCGGGGAGCTTCAACTCCCCGAAGTTTGAAGATAACCTCGCAACAAATCCCGCCGAGCCACAATACCAATTAGATGGCCGGCATTGTCCAAAACGGGAACACGAATGAGATGGTTATTTTGCAGAACATCAACTAAGGTCATGACATCGGTATCTTTGGTAACCGATATCGGATTACTTGTCAGAATATCGCCCGCCGTCACATTCTCTAATTTTTCCCCTTTGCGAAGGGCTGCAAGCAAATCAAATTCTGACACAATCCCAACAAGTTTGTTAGCCTCATTGACGATAGGCACCGATCCAAAACCTTCCATCATGAAGGAAGCTAAGATTTCTGCTTTCGTGTCCTTGGTGGCGCTTTGCACCTGAGTTTCCATAATACTTCCAACCGTTAAATGCCCAAACTTACTCTCTCTCAACGCCGCACGTCTTTCAGCTGTTGGATTCATCACAAGACCTCCTGACTCGAAGATGAGTTCCTTTGTAAATCCGATTGTCTCATATTAGTATGACCGAAAAAAAGTAGATTGCTCAAGACGATATTCAATAATGGGATCGGATGGCCTCGGCAGCAACTTGAGATCGCGTGTCAAATTTTCATCCCAAGCCGCTTGAGGCAGTAATCCCACAATTTCACTTTCGAGTATCTCGATAGCATGACGCCGCGCTTCACCTTCCACGGCTTCAAATGCTCTCCGCAAGGATGTTTCTCGAAAATCCGTGAGGTTCATGGACACCTGCACTAATTTTCTAGAGCTTAGCGGCACACCTATTGCTTGGAGTGAAGGCAATCCGCCACTTGAAGTTCGAATGATTGTTGCAATCTGTCTTGCCGCATCAAGATCCGAACTCTTGAGCACGACGTTAAAGGCAATCAGAAAAAATCTAGCTCCCACTGCAATAGCCCCGGCTGTGGGATGTATCGTTGACGGACCGTAATCCGGTTGCCATTGCAGATCCGTCGACATGCGCCTTTCTAAAGCCGTCAAGCCTCCCCGCCTAATGACCGCCAGCTTCCTTCGCGAGGGAGTAACTCCAGCTTCTCCATACAAAAAAACGGGAATTCCAAGCTCTTTTCCAATTCGAACTCCAAGTGCATTGGCACGAATAATACAATCCTCTATCGTCACCTCTCGCATCGGAATCCAAGGCACCACATCAACCACTCCCACACGAGGATGCTCCCCATGATGTTTGCGTATATCAATAAGGCGCTGAGCATCACGCACCAGTCCATAGAGGGCTATTTCCATGGCCTCAGGTTCCCCAATCACAGTGAATACCGAACGATGGTGGTCGGGATCGACATGAACATCTAACAACGCCACGTGGGAAACGGCTTCAAGGCCTGTAGCCAACTTGTCGATCACCGCCGAATCACGGCCTTCACTGATATTAGGGACGCTTTCCACTAATGTCTTTGCCATCATGTGCTTTTTCTCAGTCCGACCGATCATCCACATTTTCTTGACATGCTAAAAAATCCCATATTATAGTCGAACGTGCTGATTTCCAAGGGTTTTCGATCACCTCAGAAAAAAGATCTCCCAAAAACAGACTATCGAACCTGATATAATCATGTCACAATTCTTGAGGAGTAGAGACTCTATACAATGGTCCCTTCTAGTTTCTCACGTTTTTCAGCATAAAGGTGACGCTCATGAATGCTACAAAAATCGAACCAGCCTCTGCACTTGCCGAATTAAAAGAAACCAAACCTGACAGTGTGACCCTTGTCGTCCTGAGTGGGGACATGGATAAAGCTATGGCGGCCTTTATTATTGCGACCGGGGCCGCTGCCATGGGCATGAAAGTCACCATGTTTTTTACATTTTGGGGACTCAATATTATCCGCAAACCCGGGTCCACTAGCTCGGCTAAAGACTGGATGCGCCGGGCTTTCGGATGGATCAACAAAGGCGGAACCGATAACCTACCTCTTTCGCGGTTTCACTTTGGCGGGACTTGGGACCAACATGATGAAAAAGGTCATGCAAAACAATCGGATGCCTGGCATTGCAGAATTGTTGGAAACAGCTCAAGACTTGGGTGTGAAAATGATTGCCTGTACCACCACCTTAGGCATGATGGGTATTTCCAAAGAGACCTTGATTGATGGTGTGGATCAGTTAGCTGGCGTCAGCACTTATCTGGCCGAAGCCCGGCGCGGCTCGGTCAACTTATTTATTTAATAGAAGTCTCAAATTAAAAAGGTCAAAAGAACATGATACCAGCAGACGTGAAACTCGATACCCTCGGATATTTTTGTCCCATGCCCATTATCTTGACCTCCAAAAAAATAAAGGAGCTGACTTCAGGCCAAGTATTAGAGGTCGCTTCGGATGATGAAGGCATCAAAAAGGATATGCCCGCCTGGTGTGAGACTACCGGTCACGAATGGGTTGGATTAGAAGAAGAACCTGGTGGAGACAAAACCATTTATAAAGCCTACGTCAAAAAAGCCTAACAACTCCTTTTCTATGATTACCCGAAGGCCGTTAGTGCAATTGTACTAACGGCCTTTTCTTTGAACATGCTGGAAACCTATAACTTATCTGACATTACAGTCGACACTTGGGTGCAAGGTGGCCCCATCAACCTGACCGACCTAATCGGCTCCGTAGTGTTGGTCGAAGTCTTTCAAGTCAATTGCCCAGGGTGCTTTTTGTATGCCTTACCAACAGCGATTCAATTACACGAAATGTATCAAGCGAAAGGATTGGCCGTCATTGGCTTGGCCACTGCGTTTGAAGATTATGACAAAAATACCTTGGAGAATTTGGAGCGATTGGTCCAAAAAGGCGAAGTGATTGGCGAAACGCTGCACACCCTCACACAGCAAGGGATGTTGGTTGATGGGAAACTTGAGTGGCAACTGCCATTTGTAATTGGCATGGATCGCGTAATGCCGGACCAAGAACCCGTCACCCCGGAGAGAATCCTGCGTTATTCCCGTTGCGCTCTGCCCGATTTTGACAAATTGGGAAAAGACAGACAACAAGCCATCCTTCAACAAGTCAACAATTATTTGAAACAGAAAACTATGAAAGCCGAAACCTTTGAGCACTTCTCACTGCAAGGCACCCCCTCCTCCATCCTCTTCAACCAGAAAGGCCGCGTCCAAGATATCTCCTTTGGCCAGAACGAACACCTGCAATCCCTGATTGAACAATGCCTGTGATTAGCAAGCTAACCTCACCAGTCCCTACACATCAAAAACAGACAAGCTTCATAGGATGGAGTCGTCGCCAGGTCTTCTCGGCACACTGGCCCAGCTTGAACATCATGTAATCAAACCCTTTGGTTCGCACTGTCCGATGCCGAATCGGCCAAACGTCGATTCAATCGGATTCGTCGTTCGCAGACTCTGCCAGTGGTGAGCAGGAAAAGCCCAAATTCCTCTTGGTCCTTCTGCAAACACGCCGTCGCCTTCAACTTCGGTTCAAGGTTGTCAGAAAGACGTCAAAGCTCTGCCATCGCTTTGCTCTCCGCGCGCCAGATGGTCTGTATAGGCTTGCTTCGCTTTCGGCTGGACGCTCTTAGGGAGGGCATTCAGAATGTTCTGCGTTTTGCCACCACATCGTTGCTCCGGGTCGTGGGGAATAGTTCCTCAAGGGCGGCCCAGAAGATCGCACCATGCCCACCGCAAGGTGCGGGGCGGTGAGCCTTGAGCCTTGAGACCAACCAAGACTTCGCGCCAGCTCTGGGTGGATTCTAGGTTTGCGCCACGAGTGAAACTAGGCTATCCACCCAGATACTCAAGGATCGCTGCTGCCACGCGTAATTTTTCAAGCGCGACATTGGCGGAAATCGTAATAAACCAAAGATCGCGGCTTCGAGGCCGTCTCATTAGTCACCAAAACCCCAAATTGCGGACGACCACCGATTACAAAGCCGTGCGCCGTGATACTTAATGAAGGTTTCCATGCCGCTCGGCAAGCTTCTCATCGTAATATTCTTGCCGTTTGGGCCCAACGGATCGATTCTAGGTTTGCGCCAAGTGAAACTAGGCTATAGCGATACTCAAGGATCGCGCCTATTAAAACCATGATAGAACCTGAACGCGAAAACCATGAATATTCTTCGTTTTCAAATGACCAGCCTGTGATGACGGAAAGTAGCCCAATCCCTATTAATACGAAATCGCCCACCGAATCTTCCAGTTTGTTTCCTTTAAGCCAGTCAATAACCACCTTATCTCGTTCAGGATCCATGATTCTCTCCCTTAGTCCTAACTTGGACCAATCTACCTATAACTCGGAGTTCAGAATTTCTGTTTTTGCCGCACCAAAATGGATTTCCTGTCGCAAAAAATTTTCACCCTGACGCCTCCTGGCCGAACGCTCCTCCCTACGGACCTTGTCTGAGCATAGCGAATTGGTCCGCTCTCGCCTTTTTTGCGTCCGTCTGTTCCGTTAAAGCCAGGCGGGCAGGAATGGTTTTGGGTCATTTTGCCTCCACAACAAAGGGGTCACCCTTCGGGATGAGCCAGGCAAATCTTCGGGTGCCGGGCCGAAACCCAGCATCTTTCCTGAATGAAGATATTTCCAGTTAGGACATGGAAATTAAATTTTGACCCTGGTAATATGACCCTAGTCTATTTATAGAGAAATTAACAGGAGCGATCCATGAATCAGATAACCATTTCTAAATCCAAGTTAAAACCGCGGCTATTAGAGATATTACGGGAAGTCGAACGGTCCCGAAAAGAACTGGTCATAACAGATCATGGGAAACCGGTATTAAAAATTCTGCCCTATTCGCCAAAACCCACGGAAACTCTGAAAACTCTTCGTGGAAGCGTAGTGGAATTTACCGACCCAACGGAACCGCTCGAGTCTTCTTGGAATGCCCTGTCATGATTGTTCTCGATACGCATGTGTGGGTTTGGTGGTTAAGCGAAAGTCAGGCTCTGTCTCCCAAGGTTCAAAAACTCCTCACAGAAGCCCAAGCGAAGCAGGCCATTTTCATTTCATCCATAAGTGTCTGGGAAGTGGCCCAATTGGCTTCACGTGGCCGATTAAAATTGACGATGGATCCTGGAGACTGGATTGCTCAGACCGAATCTCTTTCCTTTATCAATTTTGTGCCAATTGATAATCGCATTGCCCTTAGATCCGTGCAACTTCCCCATCCCTTGCACCAAGATCCAGCGGATCGCATCATTATGGCAACAGCAATGATCTTAGGCATGCCCCTTATCACCAAAGATGAAAAAATCTCTCGCTATCCCCACCTCAAGACCATTTGGTGAAGCCATTTAGTATTCTTACACTTGTCCGTTCCATTGCTTTTAGCCCCCCATCCAAGACCTTTTCCCAAAAATGTGCTAGCATTTCCATAAACGGTCCTGGTTAGGAGACAACACAGCCTGGCAATTGATTTTGTTTTAATTTCCGTTGAGTTATCTCCGATAGACAATAAGAAACCTGGCCCGGACAATCGACATTTTTTATGAGCAAAGGAGAGCAATAGCCATGCTCTGGTGGCACTGGTCCATTTTAGGGTTTAGTCTCGTTGGCATTGAAATACTGACCTTGGGTGGGCTAGGAAATTTTTATTTTCTTTTCTTTGGAACTGCGGCTCTCATGGTGAGCGGGTTAACCTGGGCTGGAATTGTCGAAGCCGCTTGGCTCCAATGGTTTCTTTTTGCCATCCTCGGCTTCTTATCCCTCCTCGTGATGAAAAAACCTTTGCAAAACAAAGGGAATCTTGGAGGAAACGACGAAACTCTCGTAGATTCGATGCTAGGAGAAATGGCCAAAACGTTAGAGCCCATTCAACCAATGCGTACGGGAAAGGTGGAACTTCGTGGATCTACTTGGACAGCACATAATGCCGGAAACCATCTGCTCGAAAAAGATTCCATCGCCAAAATTGTCCGAGTGGATGGTCTAACCCTATGGATCCAAGCTGAATCCCCTACACAGGAGGATACATATGTCGGGTGAATTATTAGTGACTCTTGTTTTCGCTGGGTTGGCTTTACTCATTTTGAAAAAGACTGCCGTGGTTGTCCCACAGCAAAGTGCGTATGTGGTCGAACGCTTGGGGAAATACTCTTCCACCCTCAGTGCAGGGCTTCATATCTTGGTCCCATTCATCGATGTCATTCGGTATAAACATTCCTTAAAGGAAATTGCCCTTGATGTCCCTGAACAAATTTGTATTACGAAAGACAATGTGCAAGTCGGTGTGGATGGGGTGCTCTACATTAAAGTGTTAGATGCGGAACGTGCCTCGTATGGCATTACCGATTTTCGTTTCGCCATTTCCCAACTCGCCCAAACCACCTTACGAAGCGAGATTGGCAAGATCGATTTAGACAAAACCTTCGAAGAACGATCAACCATCAACATCTCGGTGGTGAACGAATTGGACAAAGCTTCCGCCCCGTGGGGTGTTAAGGTCATGCGTTATGAAATTCGCAATATCAATCCACCCCAAGACGTGGTGAATGCCATGGAAAAGCAAATGCGGGCGGAGCGAGAAAAACGCGCGGTCATCCTGCACTCCGAAGGGCAACGGGACGCGGCCATTAATGAAGCGGAAGGAGAAAAACAGCAGGTCATTAAGGCATCAGAAGCCAAACGGCAACAACAAATCAACGAAGCCGAGGGTGAGGCTCAGGCCATTCTGGCAATTGCGACAGCCACGTCTGAAGGGATTCGAAAAGTGGCTGAAGCCATTCAAAATCCTGGGGGCTACGAGGCGGTACAACTTCGAGTCGCGGAACAATATATCGGGGAGTTTGGAGAATTAGCCAAATCCAGCAATACGTTAGTGCTCCCCGCATCTGTTTCTGATGTGGGCTCTATGATTGCTTTAGCAATGAATGTGATCAATAAAAATCCTGGAAAACCGCCCCTCACCACCTGACCCACACACAATTAGACCCTGTTGACTGTTTGGCCATCTTTCGAGATGATACGCTCTGAAATTGACCATGTTTTTTCATAAAGGGTAAGGAGCCGGATCATGAAAAAATTGTTGTATTTTCATCTGGCAGGCTTCCTTCTGTTACTAATACCAAACCTAGTCCAGGCCAGCTCCTACGCTCCCCTCGCAGATTTTTCAGCCGTACGCCAGAATCCCCGGTGCCAATTAACCACACTGCACGAATCGTTTCTCAAAAATTGGACACCTCCTGCCCATTATTTTGGAGTCCCCGCTTATCCTCACGCAAATTTGGCCAGTGCCATTCCTAGCGGCACGGCAAATATCAAAGGGAAAAACTATCAAACATTTCCATCAGCAATATTATTAAGCCCGGACGCACCTGAAACGATTATCGCCTTTTACAAAAACAGGTTAGGGCGAGGATGGTACCAAATTGAAGACCATGGACTGGTCTATATCTATCGTATGCCCCGTCCCATCGACTCAGGTGAAGCGCTCACCCGACATTTGATGAGCCGGCCAGGATACACACCCCATGTGGCTATTGATACGAATCTGAAGCCCTGCGACCAACTTTTGGTTCCAGGCGCGACAACCCGTATTACCGTCGTGGCAGCTCCTCGATAACGGCTCCGGCCTTCGCAATTAATTCAATTCTTAGATTATTCGGACTTCACGGAAAGCTAACGGGATTCCATACAGGGGATCTGTCCGGTGACGAACCACTTCAACCTGTTGTTCTTCCTCACCGTAAGATAGAGGTTTTCCAACTTTGGGATTTTTCCCATCAGCAATCAATTGCCCAGCCACGTCATAAAGCATCGATTCTCTTTTTTTCACCGAAAGCCCAATAGGCTGAAAGGTTTCAATTTCATCTAGTCCAAATTTTGCGAGACCCCTGGTATGTAGCCATATCCGATTTTGCTGTATCTGTTCATATTGCTCTACTTGCACATGATCATCAATGGCAAATACGGTTAAATCCTGATTCTTCCAATCCGAAGGATTGCGATATCCTCCTGTGGCCATATCATAGGAGGTTCCTTCCATGAGCAATGTGAGACCTCGAGCGATTCGAGCCAGGTGAAGCACTTCGTCTTGTCGATCAGCTTGCGTTGATGAAGTCATCACCTGCGCAAGATACCGATGGTCCCACTCCAGATGTGCCTGCCCCCGCTCCACCGTTTGTGGTGAAGGCGCCAACTGCACCTGAGCCTTCCAATTCGTATGCATCGCTTCAAAATGATGGTAGCCCTTTGTCGTGAGAAACCGAATAGCCAAAGGTCCGCCGTAATGTTGGTCAAACCACGCGGCAAGATAACCCGGAGCCGGAGGATCCCCATATGTCCAGCCGATGAGGAAGGCCGGCAAAGCCTGAGTGGTTGATTTCTTTTTTTTTATTTTTTTCATTTAGGAAAATGTAGAATCAACATGACAAGGGTTGATGCTTGATAGTTGAAAATCTGAGAACGCATAACTTGTATTGCCACAGCCTTTCCTCAATCCTATCCTAGCGTTTCGCCTCTTCTGGGGGCCAATCCAATTCTTCTTGCCGCCCACAAAACCAACAGACGATTCGATATCGAGCTCGACGCCTCGGATTGGGCAAGGAAAAAAATTGTACGGGGGCCTGGTCATACGGACAAACGGGTTCAAGGTGCAACAAATGCTCTTCGGTTATTTCCATAAGTGAGCCCTCATCCCATGGCGGGCCATCCTGGAAGGAACCGGAAATGGTATCTCCCCATTGGCAAGTGCTGCATTGCAATTGAAATGTTTTAACTCGATCTCCAGCTTGTGAAATATCGACAACCTCCACTGAGCCGGAACAGTTTTCTCTACCGCAGGTCACAGGGTGCTTATGAAGGGCTTGAATAAAAGCTCGGGAGGCTTTTGTAGTATTCATTCTAAGATTATCCCCTTGTCTCGATCCCATTCCAGAACTGGTGTGTTGGTCAATTGGCTCGCGGCGGCCTGATCCAGCAACCAGATCACATCTCCTTGCCCCGGATTGATCAGTTGTGCCGGATACGCCCGTGGTCGAATTGGGCCTTCAAAGACGGCTTTCGCCGCTGGGGCTTTATCGAATCCACTCACTAAAAAGACAATGCATTTTGCCGCATTGAATACTGGCACGGTCAAGGTAATGCGGTGAGTCTGAAACTTTTCAATCCACGGCGCGGCCACCCACTGATCTTTCTCATCCAGAACAGTTGTCTCCGGGAATAAGGATGCCGTGTGTGCATCAGACCCCATGCCAAGCAATACCAAGTCAAAACGTGGAACGCCACCCGTCTCCAAGGAAAAGGCTTGCTTCAATACTTCCTGATACCGATGGGCGGCTTCCTCCGCTTTTCGTTCTCCCTCAATGCGAAAGACCTGCTGCGATGAAATTGGAAGATGCTCGAGCAAATACTCCTTGGCCATGCGAAAATTACTCTCGGGATGATCAGGCGGAACATGTCGTTCATCTCCCCAGAACACTCGAATTGATTTCCAATCGATTTGCGACCGATAGGGTTCCTGGGTGAGTCGGGCAAACAGGCCACGAGGAGTTGAGCCTCCAGAAAGCGCCATAGAATGGTATGCAACAGGATCAGGCCTTGAAGAAATTGATCGAACAATACTTTGCGCTCCAGCGTCAAATAGATCTTCCTGTGTCCGACACACGACTATTTGACGTGGCATCAGGACTGACTCTCATCAAAGTGAGGCAAGATCGAAGGACACCATCTCTTTTGACCTAAAGCCTTGTGACAACTGCCATCCCGATTAATAAAACCGATTGTCAGCCATCTAACAATCGGTATATTTATAATCATCAAGTTTGCCCTCTTTATCAAAATCTAACGTAATTTGGCATTGATTGGGGTCGAAATTAAAGAAGGGAAAATGGCTTTCGCCACCGGCAATTCGTGAATACACCCAACTTTCCCCCCCAAAGAATCGAGAAGATTTTCCATTTGGCTTTCCCCAATTTTCTTCAAACCAGGCTTGATCTTTTCCCTCAAATTTTGCCGGGTCCAGCGAAGCGTCTAAATAGGGATTGCCTCCACACCCGGCCCACAATAACGCTATCAGCATCACGAACACATATGTTCTAAACACAGCCACCTCCCTCTGCTGGAATCTTGTCAAAAATGCTTGAGATGTCGTCTAAAAATACTAGCCCTCGTTCCTCGATCAGTCAAACGAGAATATCGACACTCGACGATCTCATCACCATTTGTCCATCGGGTATTGGTTGATTACAATACATAGAGATTTCTGCCAATCTGAATATTTCATTACCAAAGGAGACGCATATGAAACTGTTTCTGGATACCGGAAATGTGAATGAAATTCGTGAAGCCGCCAGCTACGGGCTCATTGATGGTATCACAACCAATCCTTCGCTGGTGTCAAAAGAGGGCCGAGATTTCAGGGACCTGCTGATAGAAATTTGCGGCCTCGTGGATGGGCCCATCAGTGCTGAGGTGGTCAGCGTGGAAGCGGAGGCCATGGTCAAGGAGGGGCGTGAACTAGCCAAGATTCATAAAAATATTGTCGTGAAAGTTCCACTCATCCCGGAAGGCCTTAAAGCCACCAAACAGATGACGAGCGAAGGTATCCGCGTCAATGTGACCCTCTGCTTTTCTCCAACACAAGCCCTCTTGGCGGCTAAAGCTGGTGCTTGGTGTGTCTCGCCCTTTATTGGTCGCTTGGATGATATTAGCTCAGACGGTATGGAACTCATCGACCAAATTCTAACCATTTATGAAAATTATAATTTTTCCACCCAAGTGCTTGTGGCCAGCGTCCGCCACCCACAACATGTGGTCGAGGCCTCTCTCTTGGGCGGCCATATTTGCACCATGCCGTATAGCGTATTTCAACAACTGGTGAAACACCCATTGACGGATATCGGTCTCAAAAAGTTTTTAGCTGATTGGGAGACCCGGAAGGCTTCCAGGAAATAACTATTATTTTCTGATATGCCTAATTATCTGTTTTCAATCGTTTTCTTAGCACAGCGAAAGACGGCATGGAACATGGGACGCGTTAGCTTTCCCGTGAAGGTATTTTGCTGACTCGGGTGATACGATCCTAACAACGTGACGTTCCAGGGCAACACAAATTTAGCTCCATGCGAAAATTTTGGGCGAGGTGAAGGTATGATGAGTCCCATTGATTGACACGTTCGAAGATATTCATCAAACGCAATCTTACCAAGAGCCACCACGACCTGCACCTTACGTAACAACTGAAGCTCTTCCACCAAAAAGGAACGACAGGACTCAAATTCTTCTTTCGTCGGTTTATTGGCTGGAGGAGCACACCGGACGGCAGCTGCGACATAGCAGCCCTGAAGCCGTAGACCATCTGCACGATGCTGGGATTCAGGCTGGTTGGCAAAACCAAAGCTATGCAGAGCTTCATACAACCAATCCCCGCTGCGATCTCCTGTAAACACCCGCCCGGTGCGATTGCCCCCATGGGCAGCAGGCGCTAGCCCTAAGACATATAACTGGGCATTCGGATCGCCAAATCCCGAGATTGGCCTCCCCCAATAGACCCAATCCTTGAAGCGTTTTACCTTCTCCTTCGCTACTTCTTGTCGGTACCGTGTTAACCGAGAACAACGCGTGCAGTTTGAAATCCTCAACTGTAGTAATTTCAAAGCTTTCATATGCAGCACTTAAAAAAATTTTGGGGCTGGCGTAGGAAATTATAGTTGATTCGCTAGTTTTACCCAATGACGTAGCGTTGCTTTTAAGTGCTTGGGCGATCCGTAGTTAAAGCACCACTCGCATTCTTTTAAGAACAATGGAAAATGGTGTTTGGGAATTCCGTTGTATTTTCGCAAATGACGCTTAGCTTGATTCCAAAAGTTTTCAATACCATTGATGTGAGTATGGTTGTCTGCAAAGCGCTGACTATGGTTAATACGATAGTGCTTAAACTCCGACACATCCAAGGCATTGTACGAACGATAATAGTCCGTATAGACAATACTGTCAGGCACAACCTTCTCACGGATGATGGGCAGAAGCGTGTGCGATTTCGCATCTGGAATTACCTGAGTATACACCTTACCACCTCGTTGCAAGATACCAAAGACCGGCACCTTGCCGGCGGCTCCACGCCCTCGTTTGCCTTTGCGTCTGCCGCCAAAATACGATTCATCCACTTCAATGGCACCAGTAAAGGCCCATTCCTCTTCGATCTGCTGGGCAATGATGGTGCGTAAACGATGGTAAAAGTGAATGCCTGATCGACGATTAATCCCAACCAACTCTGCAGCCATCCGGGCAGGCACCCCTGCGACAAAGTGTTCAAGGAGCCGATTCGACTGATAATGACTGAGTTTGGAGAACTTTAATCGCACAGACTGAGCATAGAAAATTCAAATTTCCTACGCCAGCCCCAAAATTTTTTATAAACTTCCATTGGCACCCCGTGTAACTCACGAGGGGGGTTTCCTCGACCCTCTTTCTTCACAACTGCCCTGCAATATTTGACATTTTTTTTCAAAATCGGCACGCTACACAATGACATCGGGGCATGGGGACGATAACGTTTTCATGATATTTGGATTTTGCATAGTACCTTAGTCCTTTTATAAACCGTCACGGCCCTAATGTCAGATACTTTCGCTGTCAAACCCACAGTCCCTAAGGCATCGCCCTTATCGTCCCCGTTAGGTGCGTCTGCCGTTTCTTCATCAAAACTTCTTTATAATCAGCAGGTTCACCAGCTTTTTTCACTTGCACATTACGGCATAATAGGCTCTCTGATCAATGGCGGTATTCTGGTTGGGCTTCTATGGTCCATTGCCCCTCTGTGGTCCATACTTTCTTGGAGTCTTGGGCTTCTCGCCATTAATGGCCTCTGGGCTCTTTTACTTTATAGCTATCGCCAAGAAACCCAGCACGAAGGAAGGTGGGACCGATGGGTACATTGGTTCATGGCCGGAAACGTAGCATCCGGCTCTATTTGGGGACTGGGCGGAATTTTACTGTATCCTTCAACATCCATTGGGCATGAAGTCTTCCTGACCTTTGTTTTTGGGGGAATGATTGCCGGTGCCACAGCACTTTATGCCTCACACTTTCCAGCCTTTCTGGCCTTCTCCTTTCCCGCCGCCACACCATTAACTTTTTTATTTTTTTCCAGAGGTGACTCACTGCACATCAGCATGGGAACGATGGGGCTTCTCTTTGTCATCATCATGACGATGACAGCCAAGCGAAATCAAACCATGATATTGGAATCTCTCGCCCTGCATCAGGAAAACTCAGCTTTGATACAACAGGCCACTGACGCCCGTGATCGTGCAGAGGCCCTCAATGTTTCTCTCACTCAGGAAGTCACACATCGCGCCAAAGTAGAAGAAAAGTTACGCGAACACCAAGACGCCCTCGAAGCCGTAGTGGAAGCACGGACAGCAGCACTCAAAACATCTGAGTCCCGGTATCGTTTTGTCACAGAACATATTTCAGACGTGATTTGGATGATGGAACTGGATGGCAGCCGTTTTTCTTATGTCAGCCCTTCAATCCAAGAATTTCGGGGATATTCCGCCGAAGAAGTCATGGCAATGTCATTGGAGGAATGTTTAACTCCCTCATCCTTAGCAAAAGCAAAGAAGGTCATGCAACAGGAGTTAGACCGCCTCTCCCTAGAGCCGAACCAACGGGGTTCATCTATTTTATTGGAACTCGAACATCGCTGTAGGGATGGGAGTACTGTCTGGGCTGAGGTTCGAGCCAGCCTGTTATTGGACGAAAATGGGCAGCCCGTAGGATTTGCTGGAGTAACACGGGACGTCACAGAGCGCAGAAAGATTGACCGGGAAAAACAACATCTCGAAACACAACTATTGCGATCCCAAAAAATGGACGCAATTGGCACACTAGCCGGCGGGATTGCTCATGACTTTAATAATCTCCTTACCACTATTTTAGGCAACATTACACTGACACAACATATCATGAAATTGCCGCCCCATGGAGAGACCTATCTGACGCGGGCGGAACAAGCCACTTGGCGGGCCAAAGATCTCACTCAACAACTGCTGGCCTTTGCCAAAGGGGGCGATCCCATTAAACATCTTATTTCTTTAAAAGACCTTATTATCGAATCATCTGGCTTTGCGCTTTCGGGATCTCCCGTATTGTGCCAGCGAGATCTTTCTGCAGATTTATGGCCAATCGAAGCCGATCCAGGGCAAATCAGCCAAGTCATTCACAACATCATCCTCAACGCGGTGCAGGCCATGCCCAACGGAGGGAGGTTGCACATTCAAGGCGATAACGTATGGATTAACTCTTCACCGGACCCCGCTCCAATCCCACTGCCTCACGGACCTTACGTCCACTTGACGATGACCGACGAAGGCATTGGAATCGCCCAAGACCAACTGAACAAAATTTTTGACCCATATTTTTCGACCAAACCGGAGGGACAAGGATTAGGGCTGGCTTCAACCTATGCCATTGTGCAAAAGCATGGAGGACATATTTCTGTCGACTCAAAAATTAATATGGGCACGAAAATATCTTTATATTTTCCGGCCTGTGCCAGTGGAGCCAAACCGATCAAGCTCGAAACGGTTCCTCTTCAACACGGACGAGGGACTATTTTGGTCATGGATGACGAAGAACCGATTCGGCTCTTAGCTCAGGAAATGTTGGCTCATTGTGGCTATCAATGTGTATTGGCCAAAAATGGGGTAGAAGCCCTTGAACTCTTTCAACAGGCGCTCAAAAATGGCACCCCCTTTTCCGCCGTTATATTGGATTTAACTGTTCCAGGTAGTTTAGGCGGAAAAGACACGATCCTTCGACTACGCGAAATTGATCCTTCTGTCATTGCGTTTGTTTCGAGCGGCTATTCTAATGATCCCATTATGGCCAATTACCATACCTATGGTTTTCAAGGAGTGATTACCAAACCTTATTCTCTGATCGGGCTCAGTACCATCTTACACCAACGATTGAGTATCAGACCTTCCCCGACACACGAAAACTCTCTTCTTAATTGGAACCCCCAAGAAATTTCTGATTCCCACACCCATTAATTTCACCAAATTCGGACCAAGGACTCCTCGAGTCCGATTCGCAATCTACCCGCCCAATGATCATCCAAGCATCCAGTCCACGAATCAAGGGACTCTTAAAGTCACTTTTGCAAAGAAGCTTGGAAGCTGTAGACCCCGAGAAAGTGCTGAAACAATCCATCATCAGGAAACATCATCGACTTTTTGTTGACAAGGTTGAATATGATCTTTCTCAATACGAACGGATTGCTTGTGTCGGAGCAGGCAAAGCTTCAGGACACATGGCTGAATCACTCGAACGAATTCTTGGAACATATCTCGAAAGTGGAATGATCATAATCAAAGATGGGACCAAATCCACCACCAAAAAGATTCAGATCGCGAACGCTAACCATCCCCTTCCCGATGGTCGTGGAATTCGAGCCACTCAAAAAATTCTCAACATTGTGAACAGTCTGAACATAAATGACATACTCATTGTCCTTCTTTCAGGCGGAGCTTCCAGCTTGCTTTGCGCTCCAGCTCAAGGCCTAACCCTTGTTGATAAAAGGCGGACGATAAACATGCTATTACGATGCGGAGCCAGTATTCATGAACTCAACACCGTACGCAAACATCTCTCGAACATCAAAGGTGGCCAATTAGCCAAAGCCACCTCTGCAACTCTCTTGACCCTGATCATGTCTGATGTCATGGGTGATGACTTGTCTACCATTGGTTCAGGCCCTACCGTACCCGATCCCACCACCTTTCAAGAAGCCAAATCGATCCTGGAACGGTATCAACTCTGGCATAACGTTCCCGAACGCATTCGCCAACATCTAGAACAAGGTATCAATGGCCATCGTCCTGAAACCTGGAAACGAAGAAGTACACCCTCATCACGCTGTCGGTCATTTATCCTGGCAAATATTCGAACCGCTATGGACGGAATGGCCAAAGAAGCCAAGCGATTAGGACTTCGACCTTTTATCCTCGATACCTTCTTGCAGGGCGAAGCCAAAGATTTGGGAGCCATTCTTGGTGTTATGGCCAAAGATCTTCGTGAATTCGGCAATCCTATCGGTCCCCCAGCATGCTTCATTGCCGGAGGAGAACCTACCGTGACGGTCAAAGGAAAGGGAAAGGGTGGCAGAGCCCAAGAATGTGTATTGGCTGCGGCACAAGAAATATCTGGACTCAAAAACGTCCTTGTGGCGGGTTTTGGCACCGACGGCACAGATGGCCCCACAAATGCAGCCGGCGCGGTCGTAGATGGTGAAACCGTTCACCGGGGCAAGAAAAAAGGACTTTCGATTGCCCGTTCATTGGAGAAACACGACAGCTATACATTCTTCAACACCATCGGAGGCCATATCATCACCGGCCCTACCCGTACCAATGTCAGTGATCTCTATTTGATCCTCGCCCTATAGTTTGCTATGAAATTCCATTCGTTTTCCCTGTAATTTTTTGGCAGGAACCTATCCTTTCATCAATCCATACACAAAAAGAGGTGCTCATTGAACAATGCACAAAAAATGGTCCAAGAATTCCATGAACAGTTCGATATTCATGTTTCTCCAACGCCGGCAATTCCCGATGAACCCACTCGAATGCTTCGATTCCGCCTCATACAGGAAGAATTCGACGAACTCCAGGAAGCCATGCAGGGAAAAGACTTGCCAGCCATCGGCAAGGAATTGGCCGATCTCTTGTATGTGGTGTACGGCACCGCCGTTTCACTGGGAATCGATATGGAACCGGTTTTTCAAGAAGTGCATCGGTCAAATATGAGTAAGGTCGGCGGCTACAAACGGGAAGACGGCAAATGGGTCAAACCCCCAACCTATTCCCCGGCTGACATTCTGCCAATCATAAAAGCCCAATCCCATCCAACCAAAATTAATTCATAAATGGAATTTTTGGGAATATAGGAAGAATGTGGGCTCGAAAGACCCGATAGCGAGGAAATGTAAACCCAGGTTAGCGAATACGCCGAACCAGCATATTATCAATGAGTCGAATGCGACCGATACGAATGGCTCCTAAAAGAACCATATGGCCTCTTGCCAACGCCAATGGCTCCAAGGTTTGAGCATCACAGACCGTAAGATAGTCAATGACGATACCATTATGAATTTGAATCACTTTTCTCATTTCGGTCTGTACTACTGATATAGGCCGTTTCCCTTCCCTGATTAACTGGACACCTAACCGTAAGGCTTTTGAAAGACAAACAGCTTTCAATCGCTCTCTCTCCGATAAATAACGATTCCGGGAGCTAAGGGCGAGGCCATCCGGTTCTCGTATCGTCGAACACCGAACTATTTTCGTATGTATATTGAGGTCCTGAACCATTTGCTTCACGACCAATAATTGTTGGTAATCTTTTTGGCCGAAATAGGTATGGCTGGGACGGACAATTCCCAATAATTTGCTCACCACCGTCGTCACCCCTTCAAAATGGGTAGGGCGGGCTTCACTCTCCCAACGCCGACTCAAACGACCCACCTTAACAGTCGTCTGAAAATCCTTAGGATAAAAACCTTGATTGGATGGAGAAAATACGAGATCGACGCCGGCTTCTCGGCACAACTGGTGATCGCTTTGGACTGATCGAGGATATCTCTGAAAATCTTCGGTGGGGCCAAATTGCAGGGGATTCACAAAGATGCTCACGACCACCGTAGAGCACTGTTTGCGGGCTTGCTGGATTAGGGCTAGGTGTCCCCCATGCAACGCACCCATCGTGGGGACAAATCCGATACTTTGATTTTCGTGTTTGCGCCTCCAGGTTTGAAAAGTGGCTATCGACCGAATAATGCGCATGGATGGTTACATGGAGGGCGGAATTGAGCAGGCAGGAGGAGAAGGATATTTTGACCCGGGCTTCAGGTCCAGTTTCTTCACACAACTTGGGTCTTCTAGTGCTTGTAATAAATCAATCATTGAGCAGTGCAAAGTCGGATGCATGAGGGTTGGATCTAATTCCACTAATGGCTCTAACACAAACCGACGTTGATGCAATCTAGGGTGAGGGATGGTAAGCCCTGGCTGTTCAAGATGTTTCTGTCCAAATAAGAGAAGATCAAAATCCATGGTTCGTGGTCCATGACGATAGCTTTCATCTCGGCCTAGCCCTCGTTCAGTTTCTTGCAAAATACCTAACAGGCGCGGGGGAGATAAGGAGGTTTCCACCCGAACCACCCCGTTATAAAACCAGGTTTCCCCTAATCTTCCTTCCGGGTCTACTGGCTCGGTTTCATAGTACGACGACACGCCGGTAACTTGTGAGAGAGGGAGTAAATTCAGGAGTGCTATGGCTCGGTCACAGAAGTCCTGTCGATCTCCCTTATTTGATCCAAATCCAATAAATACCGTCTCTTGTGGCATGGAATTATAAGACAGAACAAACACCCATTAGTTTCAATCCGAACAGATTGTAATGAAGGAATAGCTGGCTGTCGAGACAAGGAAAAAACAGGGTGTGGGGACAGCCCGACTAGGTTATGTCCCCACAAGGAGGGTTACGCAGGACTTACCACAGGGTGGATTTGACTCTGGATCGGTCCTTTGATTCTTTGATCGCACGTCTTGTGAGAATGGTGGGTTGAGAAGGGCGAATTTCCTCAAATGCTTCATTTCGTTTATTGGCAATAGCCGTGGACAGTCCCAAATACACTTTACGCGCCGCATCAGACCACTTTGGGTCAAAAGGCGCTCCTCTAAAAGCTGCTTCTGCGGCCTTTCTTTCATCATGCGTTAAAGATCGATTGTGTTGCGGCATCACTCTCCTCCATTTACTCTATAATGAATACAATAATATTAGTGGACGAGGGGTTTGGGCTCTTTCTCGGCTTGAATACGCTTTCCACAGTTCAAACAGGCAAAGTACAATATACTTAAACCGACCTCTAAGTCCACGGCCCGCTCCGTAACCATTGAACCCTGACATTTTTCACAAATTTTCATAGTGCCTCTTCTCTGAAAGTGTGATTCGTCCAATGGTTTGAGCAAACGGTGTGCCTAATTCAAGGTGGATAAGCAATCAACATTATTGATGACGAATTACACTCAACAAACAGAATTCCATCCGAAAAATTCTTCGAAAATTCAAATATGCGAGTGAATATTCGAATAGAGGGTTAAGGACACCGACAGACCAAAACTCTTGTCCATAGCCATCAGTGAAAGATGATGATCTTTCTTGGAAGGTATGTCGGGGTTAGATCAAGAAAAGTCGTAAAAATTACCGACTATTCTCGTAACCGAGATATCTTTAAAAAGACCGTAGAAATGCCCGTCCATAGAACTCGGGATGGAAGGGCTCTTAAAAACCTTGATAACAGGGGGAGTGAAGTGAGAGTGAGTAGAACTAATATGAAGCCGAGTGATGGGCTTGCTATGGCTGAGACAGTGGGAAAATGATCGGAAAGGCTGGGCTACTTTTGTCCCAAGAATTTTTTCCTAAGAAGATGTGCCCATATTCACTCGTCCATTAAATACCCCGCCCGTTTCCACGGAAAGTCGCGGGGTTTTCATGGTCCCAGAGATTAATCCCGGTGACAGCAGTTTGATTGATTCTTTGGCCATAACTTCCCCTTGAATATTTCCTTTGCAAATCACGTTTCCGGCCTCAATCTTCGCCTTGACCACAGCCCGATCTCCAACGACAAGGGTTCCTTTGGTATGCACGACTCCTTCTAATTTCCCATCAATTTGCACATTTCCCTCGTACCAGATTTCCCCAATGCATTCGACCCCATGCCCAAAAAAAGCGACCACTTCTTTCTTTGCTTGCATGACCGGGATTGGAACTTGAAAGGATTTTTGTGATCCCAAAGTCGAAAAATCTTTTGGCGAAGCGAGTTCTTCAAGTTCACTTGTCAAAGCCATAGAGGGTCCCTCCTCTTACGTTGATGCCTAGAATTTTCTGATAAAACTATGTCACCATTGACTCGTGGTAGCTTACCTGATTTTTTGCCTAAAGCAACTGTGTGAAGGAGGAGGCAGCTCACTGTCCTATATGCGTCACCGAAATAGGGGACGTCTGATCAATTACCTGTGGCCTGAGAAATCTATCTTGTTGCCGAAAAGATGCTTAATCGGCTAGGAAAGGGGGAAGTGGTAGTCTCTGTTAAATGGGAAGTGTTTCGAAGCCCAGTCCCCTTTGGGGAGACTCCTGGAGAAGGTTCCCAGTTTGGTCTCTTTACGCAACTCTCGGCGAGAACCATGGTTAACATAAAAACTCCTATTAAGGCGAGGGCTTGATGAGGCAAGATGAAAAATATTGAGAAAAATTTGGGAAAATTCAACATGACTCCCCTCCTTATCTAGGCAATCAATGTATGTTGTTATTATACTCCTCTGTTTTGGCTTCGCAATAAGGTTCGAAAAATCGCTACGGTCCTTTACAATGGGTTGATAAAATGGGATTCCAACCTCAGACTCTTGAGATTTTCCGCCCAATACCTTTATCATCGTGGATCTCTGGATCATTCATCATGAAATAAGCAATGTTGAAAAAACCCGTACAGAGAAAAAACGCCACAGGCTTGTTTTTTGACATACGATCAGGAAGGTTCCAGAACAACCCCATGTTACGACTACCTCGTTTTTCGATCATCGGCCTGGGAGTAGCCCTCGCCATTGGATTACATGGATGTGTGGGCCTCAATAAGAACTCACTCATGAAACAATTCGATGCCAGAATCGGGCAAAATAAAGACCGATTAATTACGGAGCTGGGGCTCCCAACAAGGGACTGTACTCCTGTCCAATTTGGAGAGGCCTGTCAGTGGAGTCAGATAGGAGGGCCTCCATTCCTTGAAGGGCCTTTGGAAGGAACCTTCCCCGGAGATAGCTTGACTTACTTTCTCAATTCAGAGGGAATAGTATGCCAATGGAGATTCCTGGGCGCACATAACGGTACCATGCATAGCACACGCAAATGTTAACAGAAAAATTCATGTTCCCGACCACATTTCTTGAAAAGCTACCTATTTTCATGAGCCCGCTTTCACAATAATACCCGCCATATTTTCTCGAGCCTCAACTCTCTCCACATCTTCTGATTTCCATTCACCAAGTTATTTTCCAATCAAATTATATTCCTTCCACCAATAGGGCATTCTCCAATATTTTGGGATTTAGTTTTGGCTAAAGGATCCCCAAATTCACCCGGTAGGGGATGACCACAAAAGACACGGATTTTTGGTATGGATTGGGGAAATTATGGAGCCGGCGAGTGGGATTGAACCACCGACCTACGGTTTACGAAACCGTTGCTCTACCACTGAGCTACGCCGGCTGAAAGCCCAAAGAATTATCGAATGATGGGGTCGTTTATACCTTTCGTCACTTGGTATCGTCAACTCAAGGCACAATTGGAAATTCTGGGAATGGAGTTATTTGTTGCTTCCTTACGACTTCCCCCTTCCATTGACATGGCAGGCAAGATCGCCTAATTTCTTAGTAAATATTTTCATTTTGTCTTTGGGAAAACTTGTGAAAGCTGTACTTAATTTCATGTGTATTTGGACTTTGGCTGGGCTAGGATCTCTGGTTCTTCTCACCCCAGTTTATGCTGAATCCCCCTTTCAAGTTGAAAAGGTGGCCATCGCTAAAAATGTGGCCAATCGGAACCCGGAAGGTCTTTTTTCTCCTCCAGCCTATTGCGAGAAAGACAAAAACGGGCAGGCTGCGATCCCTCTTGTGAAAACTTCTCAAACGTCAAAAGTTGTTTTTTGGACAAAAGTTGTAGCCAGTACAGAAGGAACGTTGCGCCATAGCTGGCATCACCAAATTGAGGGAACCTGGACAAAAGTCTCGGAGGTCAATCTTTCCATCCGCCCTTCGCCAGGATATCGAATGTGGAGTCTGAAATCTTTAAAACCCGATATTCATCGGGGTGAATGGATGATTGTCGTGGCGCCATCCAACGTACCCGAAGAGATTCTCTGTATTTCTCGATTCACCGTACAATAACCCCCACTAACGGCCATTCCCTTTCGCTACTTATTGCGTCTGTATGAAGTCCTGACACTCACTTTCATCGAGTCTCTACAAACCATCTTTTTAAGAAAAAGGAATGTTCACTTCACCGAATTCCGATTCTCCTGCACATCTCGACAGACCTCGCCTTCAGGCTTGTGCTAATCTCATTCGGCTATTTAACCAAACGGGTACCCTTCTTTTACTTTTTCCAACTTTATGGTCCCTCTTCCTTGCTTCACGCGGATGGCCTACTACGACATTGTTGCTCATATTTATCTCTGGCTCTTTTATCATGCGCAGTGCCGGGGTCATTATGAATGATCTGGCCGATCGCTCCTTTGACGGCCGGGTGGAACGAACCCGTCATCGGCCTCTCGTGTCTGGACAGTTACAACCAAAGCATGCCCTGGGATTGTTAATTCTCTTCCTGTTGATCGCCCTGGCTCTTTTATGGTTTCTCAATCCCCTCACCTGGATGCTGAGCCCCATCGCCTTGGGCCTTGCGGGAATATATCCTTTTTGCAAACGCATTCTTCACATCCCTCAATTTATCCTTGGAGTGGCGTTTGGCTGGGGAGGAGTCATGGCATGGGCCGCCGTTCGTAATGAATTAGAACTCGGAACTTGGCTCCTTTTTGCCGCAACGATCTGCTGGGCCATCGTCTATGATACGATATACGCCATCCAAGATAGGGAAGATGATCAAAAAATCGGCGTCAAATCTTCAGCTATCTGGTTTGGCTCGTATACCTGGTTGGGTGTGGGATTGTCTGCCTGTTGTATGCTGTTCTTTCTATCAATAGCCGGCAAAGTCGGTGATTTGGGAGCAGGATACTTTGTAGGATTATTGTTGATCGCCATTCTCATGGGGTATCAAGTGATTCTCCTTCGCTCCGCGATTACACCCCAGATAGCTTTCAAGCTGTTTAAGCAACATTCCTGGACAGGAATGATTGTCCTCGTTGGAATATACCTGGGAACCTATTAGAATTTTCTAGCCGTCTTACAACGTAAGATCAGGGAACGAAGAGGATGTGGTTGGAAAGACTGAACACAGAAAGGAAGCTAAAAGCTATTCTGCTTCAGGGATGGGATTTTCAGGAATGGGCGCCCTCAAGGTCTCCAAATAATAGGTTAATGCTTTAGCATCTGCATCAGAAGCACCCAGGTTAGGCATTCGCGTATGCTTTTTCATGGCCTGCGGATTTCTGATCCACCGATAAACCCATGTTGGATTCAGGCGAAACCCTGCCCGATCCAATTCAGGTCCAACTAAACCACCGTTATCATTTATACTATGACACCCATTGCACCCATAGGTATTGGTATAAAGTTTCTTGCCTCGTTCAACCTGTTGAGCCCGATCAGCTTCAGAAATGGTAAGATCAGGGCGTTCAATCCGCGTTTTTTTCGGTCGCTTGGAAAAATTGTCAACAGCTGCTTTTGCCTTTTCATATTTGGCATTCACTTCAAGGAATACTTCCTCTTCCGGTAGCGTAACATCTTCAGGCTCGTAATCTTCAAGTTGTTCGTCCGTTAAAGTATCTTCATACGCCGCTTGTTCGGCTTCGGCCTTTTCTGTGGCTGCCTCATACGCTGCTTTTGCAGCTTCCATTTCTTGTTGCGCAACTGCTAAGGCATCTTCTAATTCTTTTTTGCGGCCAGCCAGATCGAAGGTCAACGACATACCATGGAGAGTACGAACATGAGCAACGATTCCCCAAATTTCTTCTTCAGAGAGGGTATATTTGAACGTTGGCATAGTTGGCACGGCAAAGTAATTTTCGTCATTCAACACGGCTGGATCTTCCCAATCCCGCATATCACGATATACCGTATCGAATATTTCCTTATCACTAAAAGTAGACATTTCCGCATTGGAGGCCAGGTTTTTTGGTCGTGGGTCAGGCATCCGGTCCCAATTAAATCCCTCGCCCTGCTGTCCTGAATCTCCATGACAATGACTGCAATAATGATGATAAAGTTTTTTACCCTTGGCTGACCGTTCATCACCTGCACATCCATACAAGAATAGGCTGGCAGCCAAACCAATGACCACACACTTCAATAACACCCTTGTCCTATTTTCCGTGGCCACTCGTTTCATGCTGATTGGCCCTTTCTCAGTTTCCGTACCACCACGAATTCAAAAGCGGCAGCCAAAGCCAGGCCAAAAATTACCCATCCGTAGATGGAGTTATCCGCGCTCGGCTCGGCCCGAATCGACCACCAGGATGACACGGCTTTTTGGCTGCCCTTTTCTTTGACGAGGCCATCCACCACGACTCCATCCCAGAAGGCAAACGCCACACTCCGCCATTCTCCGGGTTCTATTTGAACATCTTGCTCATCTTCTGTTTTGAGCGCCCGGGAAAATACTACTTTCCAAGAACCACCTTCCCATGCACCCGTGGCTTTGACATCTTGCTTTTCTTGAGCCTTCAATGTTTTAAATCCCTTAGCACTCATATCCAAAGCTTTGCCGTTTTCTTTTTTCCAAAACCAAATATTGACCGGACCACCTTCTACCTGAAGCATGGGTTGCCCATGAGCAAAGTGAGCCTTTTTGTCCCCCACCATAAATTCCACTGCTGCTGCATCTTTAGGGTCCTCGGTCGGATCTTCATATTCCACCAAAATTGCGAGGTTCTGCCCATCATGCAAACCTTTGACTTTGACGGATTTAACTGTCACTTCCTGAATACGGTCCTTCCAGTGTACCTGGGGAGCCAATTTAAATTCTGACTCGGGAACCGATGCCCACTGTGCAGAATTCGGATCATCGGCAGGAAGGCTACCCTCAACCTGATACAATCGAACCGACACACTTCCACCCGCCTCATCTGCTGGAGGCGGCTCACTGGCAAACCCAAGCGTAAAACCGAGTATCCCAAACATTCCTACAAAGATGGCTATTGAAAGGAATCTCAGTCTGTTCAGCATGTCATATTCTCCACAAAGACATTCTTCTCAAGTTATGAATGTGGCTCCGTTACTCTTCTTCTTCCCAAGTCCGGGGAGATTGATGGGCTCCATCGTACTCACCCATAATGATTTTCCAAATAAACTCATCCGGCAATTCCTCTTCCCAACGAGGCATGGCTGATTTCCATGGCATGCCTTCTACTGGTAGCCCAACTCCGCCCTTCTTTATTCGCCAGAACAAATACGATTCCTGAAGTTGTGCGATCGTTCCGGGATCGCTGAAGTTTGCAGGGGGTGGGTTAAAACCTGGGGCTGCTGGACCCTTGCCGTCATAATTCGCTCCATGGCAAGGGGAACAATATGCCGCATACAACCCTTTTCCCATATTAATATTGGCTTCATTATTTTGGTAGGGATTAGCCAATCCGACAAATTCTCCAGGCGGAGCTGGATGAATCGTCCGATTTTCAGCCGGAGGAAGATCGCTAGGAGCTAAACGGGTATAGGTTTGCCATCCGACTAATAACGGGAATAACACCAACACGGCCAACCTGGCCATTTTTCCGACTCCCGACTGCCCCTCACCAGATAAGAATCGGAAAATAGGGCCCATAAGGGATTCTAGAGACGAGGCACTCATGGTACCAAAAATCATGATACCGCTTAACGTGAGAGCTAAATACAGATAGATCAAACTCGCAGGCAAGGGAGCCGTCACTAACGGAAGAATAAATTTCAGGAAGATAAACATCCCAACCATTAGAATTGCCCCGCTTGCAATTGGACCTTTCATCTCGTTCCTCCTGTGTTCCGATTCCCCATCTTACGGAGCCACGGCACTTTCTGCTGATACGGAATCCTTAGGAGCAAAAGCCGCGATTGACGCAACCTCTACCCCTTCAGTTTTTTCGTCCTCAGATTCCATAATATCTTCAACTTTTACACTGATTGGCTCTCCACTCATTTTTTGGAGAAACGCAATCACAGAATAAATCTCAGGCTTGGTAAGTCCAATGGGATCTTTATCGATATGAGGCATGCGGGCCGGATATTCTTCAGGTTTGGTGGCATGTCGGAAATCCAAATAAATGTAGGCTTGGGGCTGAGTGAGACTTTCATAAATAAATTCTGGTGCTAACTTGGCCCCTATGCCATTTAAATCTGGACATCGGGCAGACTCACTCGGACCGATGGAATGACAGAGAGCACATTGTCCTTTACTGAAAAAAATCTTTTGCCCTATTGCCGCCAAATCTTCAGGACTTTTCACTTCTGCTAAATCAAAGGTTTCTATGGCCGGTGGTAAAGAGGCCATTTGCGGTACACCCAGAGCGATCAAACTAAACAGTCCTAAGACCATGGCCACAAATCCGACGACCCGGGTGAACATTCCTTTGATAAACAAAAGAATGAGGATTCCAGTTCCAACAACACAGAGACCAATTATTTGTAATAACGCAACTTCACTCATGATGCCTCACTTTTGGTTTTCGAGGGCTCACGACCGACCCTTTTCAGCAGAACTTGGAGACCCACCGGCCATTGCAGGAGTGCCTCCTGGCACATCCGATAGCGCCGCCTTGGCTTGTTGCGCTTTGGCTTTATCACCCAAAGTCGCGACCCAAAAGATAAACGCGACCAACAAGCAAAATACAAAGGTATTTAAAGACATAAATGCCGCCGCATATCCAAGAGCAGGCGAATACGCATATTCTGAAGTGTCCCGCATCACACCATAAATATGCCAATGGACCCGTGAAGAAGAGCGCGCATAGCCCATCAGAGACATCAAGAGAATTACCATTACGGCGTTCAGGACTAAACTATACCCCGCTCGAATGGGCATTTGGCCCCAGACCATCTCTGTTGTGGTTTTGGCACTCTTCATTAACAATGCCGTTAAAGGGGTGAATGTCACCATAATAAACAAGACAATAAGCACCTGAGCCACAGAAAAATAATTGATTCGAATAATGGCGGGCACAAAATAGCCCCACACACCCAGAACAATCACCGCAATACCACCGATAACCAGCAAGGCCCCCATAACGGCTTTCGCCACCTTAGCCCATCCAGCCGTTTCCTGTTTCCCTGCCCGCCAATACATAATAAAGCTCATAAATGTTACGAGGATCATCAGGTTAGAAACTGTCATTTTGGCTGACATGACCCCGAAAACACCAAGCAACGGATGGTGGGTTCCGCCCATTTTTTGAGCCTCCGCCAAACTCGCCACTAAGGAATGGGGGGTCATCCACACGCCAAGGCATAGCAATAAGACTATCAGCATGGCCATGATGGGCTTTTTATAGGAATTTTCCGACCCTGGGATTCGATAAGTAATACCCATCCAAAAATAATAATTTGCCCCAAGAAAGAGCACACCAATGAGCATGGCTTGCAGAATAAACAACCAGGCTAAAAATCCCCCCATGAGCGTAATGCCCATTTGCTGGTTGTACTGGTACACTTCCCGCATGAGCCAATAGCCGGCAAACGGGAGAGGTAGCATGCCGAACACACCTATAAAATTTCCAACATATCCCATCCAATCGTAATGTTCTCGTTCTTCGCGTGACACGGCCAACAGGTACCTTATCCCTGCATAGGCGCCAACGATAAAACCACCCAAAACAACATTAGCGATCAAGCGATGAATGTTTACAGGCCACCAGGTTGGGTTTTGCATAGCGGCCCACGCTCTGGCCCACGCGTCTCCATCCGCCACCACGACCGGACTTGCTTGAAAGGTTGCCCAGGAATTAGGAACGATCATAATGCCTATGGCAAACAGGTTGAGAAGAAATCCTAAGAATAAATGAAAGGCTTTTTTATTCCCCTGCATATAATCCCACCCATACCAATACATATACAGGGTGGCCGTTTCTGCCAAAAATAAAAGACAATAGACCAGAAAAGACGGGAAAAACATATCCGTCAAATAGGCCATCAGTTTCGGATATAACCCAATCAACAAGAATAGGAGAATCCCTCCGAAAAGGGCTGTCGTCGCATAGGCTGAAGTTAAAAGCTTGGTGAACTCTTTAGCCAATTTGTCATATCGAGCCTCTTTGGTCTTCCAACCCACAAGCTCACAGACCCATGCAAAAATAGGCACTCCCAAAACGAATCCCGCTAATAACAGATGTTGCTGAGCGACAACCCACACCAAATTTCGACTGCCGACCCCCGGGACATCCCGATATTCTACGGCCATGGCTTTGGTTTCTGCCCCGGCCGCCATGGCAATAACGGGCAAAAGGAGAATGGAAAGGAAACATACCCATTGAAAGATGCGTGGCATTGTTCCCAAATATTTCTGCATATTGGATCGTCGTATGTAGTTGGCCGATTTCATCTCTAGGCCCCCTTCACTCGTTCATATTAAATACTGAATCGTATGACGCATACTTATAACGCATGCAGCATTCCTGTTACTAGATCAAATAATTTTCAGGGCTATTTTTATTACTTTTTTTGGTCCACCTTAGGCTCTTTTGCGGAAGAGTCCTTTGTTTTTTGATCTTTGGAGCCCTCTGAGCCTTCCCCTTTTTCTTCTTCCAATTTCTTCACGACTAATTCGGCTTTCGCCAACACTTTTTCTGCTTCACTCAACACCTTTTTGGGTTCGACTTTTACCTCTTTTGGCCCTTTTGAGATAAATTCATACTCTTCGTGAGGATGGGGAGTTGAAGCCGGCAACAGAGCCCAGAAAACGAAAACCAATACCACACCCGCTCCAGTAAAAGCTGTTAAAAGCAACGGCTGATCTTTAGGAATTCGAAGACTATCCCAGAAATTAGCCCGTTCCGCTTCCGTGCCATCTAGAGGCTTTGCATTCTTCACAAAGGCTTGCGTGAGCCATCCAAGACCAAACAGCCATCCCATGATACAGGCAATGAGCACTACAGATGCCACACTGCCCCACATGACAAGCTCGAGGGTAATTTGCTCTGCTACGGGAAGAGTAGGGTATACACTGTCTTTGATGGCATGAACAATGTCCGATGTCACCGATTTCGCAACCCCAGTCACTCCAGAAACAATGATTTTTATCAAGGGCAAGGCGATGGCTGAAAAAATGGCCCAACGAATCCAAAGATTTGGCGCAAACCCTGGCTGCGGATCGACCTTCAAGCGATCAATAAACACGGTTCTGGCGCAGAGACCCAACGCCCAAATATCAATGGGAATGGAAACCAACAATAAAAGGAACAAGCCCCCACCAGCCCAAGGGTGCATGTGCCCAGCCAACATCAACAGGGCAAATGCCAGTTTGAGTGGAAACCCCGTCCAAAACGTTGGCCAAAAAACCAGGAGTCCCAATTTGATATTCGACATGGGCATCAGAGACTAATGTAAAAATTCCCGGTTGATAATGGCCGAAACGGTAAATACTAATATAACCACCATAATCACAATCCAGCCAACAAGAGCTATGGGTCTTTTAAATATATCCCGCTCTTTGCTGGTGTCTATAAAAGGCAGGGCGGCTAAAAAAGCCATGAAAGCCCCCGGAATGGCAATTGCCCCAAGAAACTGTCCAAACTCTCCACCGAAAATCTTCAATCGAAGCAATTGAAAAAGAAAGAGAAAGTACCATTCCGGCTCTGGATGGTAGTCTCCAGGATCCGGAGTTGCTTGTTGGAGCAAGACCACCGGCTCAATGAACGCCAATGAACAGATAATCAGAAACACGGTGGCCATAGCCACAATGTCTTTCCAAATTTGTCGCGGGAAAAAGTAATCGGTTTTAGCCTTAAGCTCTTCGGGTGTTCCCCTAAAAGGTCCAGCAGGCCCGGCCTTCCTAAAAAGAAAAATATGGAGTCCAGCTAATCCTGCCAAAGCTGCCGGCAACACCATCACATGAATCACAAAAAACCGACTGAGCGTCATCTGTCCAGGAGTCGGCCCACCCTTAAGAAATCTAGCCATAAAATCCCCGACGATGGGAGTCTTATCCATGATTTCCACACCCACAACGGTTGCCCAATAGGCACGCTGATCCCATGGCAATAAATAGCCAGTAAATCCAAAACCCATCACAATACCGAAGAGGGCCAGCCCAACAAGCCAGATCAACTCCCTCGGCTTTTTATAAGCCCCCCACAAAAACACTTGCGACATATGGGCAAACACCATGACAACCATAGCCGAGGAACCCCAAAAATGGTAACTGAGGAGAAACCAGCCATAGTCCACTTCATGAATAATGTATTGAGTACTATCGTATGCATGATCGGTACTGGGGACATAATAAAACATCAACAATATCCCCGTGACCACTTGCAAAATAAAAATAAAAAGGAGGACAGACCCAAAGGCATAGGCCCATCGGGACCCGCCCGGGATCGGCTCATTCAGCATTTTGGCCTGAATGGTCTTCAGACCGACCCGCTCATCGACAAATTCAACGATCTTTTCGAACGGATTGGGTTGATTGGCAGATTGGGAATCCTGCTGCATGAAGGAATATTCCTCGTTCAAAAGAAGGCGTATTAAAGAAGACGAATCTGATTTTTCACGCCGGCCTTGTACTCAATATCAATTATCTTTATTTCTCCGGCAGCATCGACTTTCATAGGCAGGACATCCAAACCACGAGGGGCTGGACCATCGATTACCTTACCGGCTTCATCGTATAGACTGAGATGGCAAGGACAGAGGAACACTCCATCTGGGTTACTTTTCGTTCTTCTCCATTTATACCCACATCCTAAATGCGGACACTTCCCAGAAAACCCGATATACGGAGAATTCTTCTTATTGACATGCAAAATCCCACCTTTATTATCGAAAAACCTTGCATCACTCCCACCATACACGGCCTTTTGGACTTCAGGAGAGGCTTTAACCACCCAAATATTTTTTTCGATTTGCTGCTCGGGCATAAAAGCTTCTTTAAATCCGCGTGTAAATTTAAACTGGAAACCAATATTTTCTTTGGTCACCTTTTTAACATTCCCAACAGAAAACCATGAATTATCAAATGGCTTAAACATGGGTTTCATGAGATACTTTATTACGGGATAGGCCAAAGGCAGGGCGATAAGCGTCCCAATCGCATGAGTCATATTATTGAAAAACGTTCTTCTCGGAACTCTCTGCTCTAGGGTCGGAAGAGGGACCAACACTTCACCGGGTTCGACATGAAGATGGTCCTCCAGATGGGCAATCTCGACATCATGGATGGTGACATAGCTATCACGATCCAGAACCGGAAATTGAGAGAATTCCTCCGGATTACATCTGAGAATAACTTCTTCTTCACTAACCACCTGGTGGACTTGTCCGATCGGAATTTGCCGATCGACTCCATTGGCTCTGGCCTCCCTCACCACCACATGGCTTATTTCATGCGACAAGGGATCGACAATCACTTTTGAAATTTTGCCAATTTCCTGATCGCCGCAGAGGGCCTTGGCCGTAAGTTTTGGTTGCATGCCGGGAGAGTTTCCTTGGAAGTAACTAGTTCATCTTAATGGGCTTTGGAGTATTCACCGAGGCATCTTTCAGAGTGGCCAGGAAAGCCACGAGTGCATCTATTTCTTCGGGGAACATGAGATCCCGATATTTATCGGGCATTTTCCCCTTCTTATATTGCTTTTCAAATCCTTCGGCCATCCAACTTTTTGGGTCCAATATTTTTTCCCTGAGGGCCTCGGGAGTCATGAGGCTCCCAATATTATCGAGTACAGGACCTCGTTTTTTCCCACCAGACCCGAATAATTTATGGCAGTTATAACATTCCTGAAGCTCCCATTGCTCTTTGCCTTTCGCAACAATATCCCCAGATACAGCTCCTCCTCCTCCACTGGTAGTAGAGGCCACCTCTACTTGAGCCCCAGCTCCAAGAGAACTCAGTTGTGCCGTGATGGCTTTGGCACGTTCGTCCAGCGCTTTTGCCCTTGCAATAAGCTCGTCAGCTTTACCCTGCTCCGTTGCTGCCCTTCGCCTTTTGAGAAGTTTCTCAATTTTGCCTGCCTCGTCTGCAGGATCGAATTGAGGAAGAATGGATGCCCCTGCGATATAGAGTCCTGAAAGAAGCAAGTAGAAAACGATGAGGGCTCCCAGGGCCTTAAATCCCTCCAGACGCTTCATCGTGGGTGCATCCAACAGAATAAACACTAAGGCCCCTAACATGGCATAAATAAAAAACATACCTTGAAAGATCGGAGGGAAATGCGTTTGTTGTGCGATAACTACTAAAATCACCCCAACGATAATTCCAATAGTTGTTTTTTTCAGCACATTTTTCGTGAAGCTTTGGTTAGCCATACGATTTCCTTTATCTTCCCAAATGCGTTCTAGTGGACTTCCGCCTTCGAGCTTGCTGGTTTCAGGGTGACCAGAATGGCAAAACTCACCACCACATAGAAAACAATCGTCACGCCTGTGATCCACCAAGCAGAATAGGCCAAAGTCGGGGTAAAGGCTTCCTGAGTAAAATCAGGGACCAAATTATAGACATGAAAATATTTTCGAGTTAGGGAGCGAACTGTTCCCATCAATCCCATCGTCCAAATTGCACTAAAGGCTAAGAAAATTAAGACGAACTGTGAAGCAAAATCAATTTTTCCCCATATGATAGTCCCTCGTTTAATGGCCCTGTTATACATGATGTAGTTCACAACGGTGAGGAACACCAAGGTGAAGGCCGCAGCATTTTTGGCCGGCATTAGTGCTAATTCCTGAGCCCATTCAGGCAATTCGAGTTCATGGGTCGCCAATCCTTGAGTGGCCACAAACCCATGAGGCGTCATCCAAATGGCATCAGCCACTACGATCATAAGAAACCCAATTTTGATCATAGTAAAAGCCGAAACGGTAAAATTCTTCAACCCTGGCACTCGACCTAAAATCATAGGAACAAGGACGATCCCAGCCAAAAAAATGAGTGATTGCCACTCTGGAGGGGGAAACATCTTCCAGGCAAGACCCATAACAGCTGGCATGACAAGCACGGCAAGAGCCACAAACCCGGATATTCGTATTTGCTCAACGCCCTCAATGCGCTTGAGACTCAACCAAATATAATAATTACTCGCTAAAAAGATGAGCCCAATCATCGCCCCCTGCATCTCAAAGAACATTGATAGTTGATCAGCCATCATATACGGGCAAATCGATGCATCGTAATCACACAATTCATAGGCCAAAAGGTAGCCCATGAAAGGAAGAAGCAACAAAGCGCCCACTCCAATCATATTGCCCACAAAACCCATCCAATCATAATAGGACCGCTCTTCATCCGACTTGGAACGCATATACATATAGGCCGCAATCAGGCCGGCGATAAAACCTCCGAATGTCACATTTCCAACTAACCTATGGAGATTGAGAGGCATCCAACTATAATTGGCCATTTTATCCCAAAGCCCAGCATTCGACACAAACTCAACAAGCGATACCCCTTCGGCCGCTTTAGCTGGAGTATTCATGAAAGCTGTGGGGCCATCGATGACAAAGAGGGTCACTGTTCCTACAATATTCAACAGAATTCCTAAGGCAATATGGCGCCCCTTTAAGGAACCCTTCATGGAATCCCACGAATAAAAGTAGGTATAGAGAATAATAGTCTCCAAGATAAATAAGAGTGGGTAGAAAACGGCAAAGACCATGAAAAAATGCTGAATCAACCAGGTTGAGAAATCAGGGTAAGTGCCCAGAAGCACAAAGATAAACAATCCACCGGTCAAAGCGGTCATACTATAAAGAATAACCGTCACCTTGATGACTTCTTTGGCAAGACGATCATACTTTGGATCGTTGTTTTTATACCCTAACCATTCCGCAACAACGGCGAAAATGGGGGCTCCCAAAATAAACGCTGCAAATAATATATGTAGATTGGCGACGACCCAGACCGCCGTCCGATTCCCTGAATATGGGAAATTGACTTGAGGGGCAGGCACCTCCTGTCCATACGCCAGAGCTGCCCCTCCAATGAGCAAGCCAAAGACCATCCATATACTACATTGTAAGGTTTTCAAGGGTCGCCCCCTCCTTTATTATCTTTCTTCCCAATTTCTAGGATAACTTTTCGGCGTTCTTAATGGGCTGCATCCCCCGCAGGCTCTTCCGCCTCGGCAGGTTCTTCTGCCGCAGGCGCATCAGCCGCTGCCGGAGCAGACCCTGCGGTTCCAGCTGCCACCCATTTTTTGGCCGCCACATCATATTCTTTGCCCTTGAGCCCAAAGGTTGATTCATACGCAATAACTTTCCAAATTTCGTCTTCTGAAAGCTTGCTCTTCCAGGCTTTCATTTTTGTGCCTTTGACTCCTTCGTTCACACGCCAAAACCACACGGCGTCAGAATAGAGCTCCATTTGCTCTGTTCGTCTAAAATCTCGAGCGCCAGCCTTGACTGGTTTCCCATTTTTTCCGTGACAGCTGGCACAATTCACATCGATATTTTGTTGGCCAGTATAGATTTTTTCGCCTTGAGCAATAATGTCAGGGTTATTCCAATACCCATCAGGCATATGTTTGTCAGCATATTCCGGGGGAGCAGGAGGTGGCGGCTTTGGTGGCCCTTCATCCCCACCACCGCAGGCTGATAACGACAGACTCGTGACAGTCACTCCCAGGACTAAAACATTCTTTAGAGTTCGGTATTCGTTCATTGTTCCCCCTCGCGTACGTGATTCGTAAATCCAACCTATTTAATCGTAATGCAGCCTCTAAATTTTCAACTAAACTAGTTTAATTTTTAATATAGAAATAACCTGCCATTTCCGTCAGGTTCACCAGGACTTCTTTTCACCTGTTGCTGGGCAGAGGTAACTCTGACAATAAGGACAAACTAGCCCCAAAACCAATTGCGCACCCCTAGGCCTTCTGGACCCTGAAAAAAGACCTGGATTTCTATCACAGACCAACAGCAAGCGTCAATCAAATCTTGCCTGAGAATGATCCGGCTTTCCTTAATATATGTAGATATATTTTTTCAAGCATTTCCGTTTGACGGATTTTTCTTATGATGTAAATACAAAGGCGGGAAAAACACCATGCACTAAATGGGGGGAACTAATGTGATTGTGGCTTTTGCCACTTTTGGGCCCAATCTTCCCACGAACGACCAAATGCCGTATCTTCTCCACTAAATTCGATTTCGATTATGTCCTGGCAATTCACAATGGATGGCTCTGATTGGTTCGCAAGAAACAGTTTGATATAAGAATTGGGAACTCCTATTTGTCGGTCAAACACATAGCCACAAATTTGCTCTCCTGTTTTAAGATAAATCGTGACGTCACCACGATAATCACAAGCATGCTTTATGGCCTCTTGCAATGAAGACTCGGTGCCGGTCTGCAAGCGATGCCCCTCCCAGGAAGGCGGATGAGCGTCTGAAGGCTGCTGATTACTCATAACCCAACGATGATCTCGGATGATGGGGTAATTGAAGAAGAGACTATGCCAGAAGGGACGAATTCTTTACACCGCGTTTGGAAAGAGGGTTGCCCTCACCGTTCCCAAAAACCCTCCCCAGGACCCGAAGGTATCTTTGACCGCCGAGGCTTCATATCCACAATGCACCATGCAATCCCGACATTGCTCATGCCTTCCCGTTCCATAACGATCCCACTCTGTTTTTTCCATTAATTCTTGAAAAGTGGGGACATACCCTTCCTGCAATAAATAACAGGGGCGTTGCCAACCAAAAATATTGTAGGTGGGATTTCCCCATGGGGTACATTCATAATCTCGCTTGCCCATGAGAAATTCCAGAAACAAGGGCGACTGATTAAACTGCCAATTTCGTTTGCGTTGTCCCAGGAGCTGAGAGAATAACATTCGCGTTCGATCTCGTTTGAGGAAACTTTGCTGATCGGGGGCTTTATCATAACTATAGCCCGGTGAGATCATCATCCCTTCAACACCCAACTCCATCATTTCATCAAAGAATCGTCGAACACGTGAGGGTTCCGCATCATCAAACAACGTGGTATTGGTCGTCACGCGAAATCCCTTAGCCAGTGCCGTCCGAATGGCTTTGACCGCTACCTCATAGACCCCTTCACGACAAACCGCATGATCATGTTCTTCCTTAAGTCCATCCATATGAATACTGAATGTCAGGTATTTTGATGGAGTATAATCCTGAATTTTCCGTTCAAGGAGAATCGCATTCGTGCACAAATACACATATTTTTTTCGCTTTACTAAACCTTTCACAATTTCCGGCATTTCAGGATGAATAAGTGGTTCTCCACCTGGAATGCTGACAATGGGAGCCCCACATTCATCGGCTGCCGCCCAGCATTGCTCCGGAGTCAGGCGTCTGTTCAGAATATGATCAGGATATTGAATTTTCCCACAGCCTGCACATTCCAAATTGCATCGAAAAAGAGGTTCCAACATGAGAACTAAGGGATATCGCTTAACCCCTCGAAGATGCTTCGACAGAGCATATTGCGACACGGTAAACATTTGTGAAATAGGTACCGGCATTATTCAATCATCCCGATCAACTCAATGTTTCTCTTTCTTCTTTTACGAAGAGCAATCACCTGTTTCATTATTCAGGGGGCTTACGTTCTATTTTCAGGACTGTTTTTCAGGATCTTTCAACCATTCGCTTTGGAGGCGCCGAGCGGGTTCGAACCGCTGAATCGCAGTTTTGCAGACTGCTCCCTTAGCCACTTGGGTACGGCGCCTTCATCATGCATTATACGGAGTTGTTTTTCTTCTACACAACCACGGAATGCTTTCATCTAAATTTCTAAGAAATGCGGCCAAACCTATTTACTGGGAAACACGGGAAGTTCCCGTGAGGAGTGCCCGTTGGAGGCTAACGACCATTCTGTTAAGGGGAGTGTTGAGGGTGAGGGCAAAGAAGCAGACTTTTCTAGATGCTCGGCATCTTGTTCTTTGGCCATAGCTTCCACTTCTTCTATTAACGTGTCCATTAATTCCTCTGAGGGGACCCGTTTATACAGTTTGCCTTTTTTGAAGACAATGCCAACCCCTTGGCCACCTGCAATTCCGATATCGGCTTCCTTGCCTTCCCCGATACCATTGACAACACATCCTAATACCGACACGGTGATCGGATTTTTAATATGTCCCAAACGATGCTCCAATTCATTTGCCATCTTCACCACATCAATTTCCACTCGTCCACAAGTTGGACAGGCAATCACATTCACGCCTCGGTGCCGAAGCTCCAGCGATTTTAAAATCTCAAATCCAACCTTGACCTCTTCTACGGGATCAGCCGCCAAGGAGACTCTCAATGTATCTCCGATTCCTTGAGACAACAACCACCCTAATCCTAAGGCAGACTTTACCGCACCAGTCATCGCCGTACCTGCTTCTGTAATCCCAATATGAAGGGGACAATTTGATTGTTGGGCAAAGAGCCAATACGCATCAATAGCCATATGAACATCGGATGCTTTCAACGACACTTTCATGTTCGTAAAGCCTATGTCCTCTAAGGCATGTACCGCGTTCAGCGCCGACTCGGCAAGAGCTTCTGCAGTGGGATATCCATATTTATCTAACAACGGCTTTTCAAGGGAGCCACCATTGACACCCACTCTAAGAGGTATGCCATGATCATTGACGGCTTTAATCACTTCTTCCGTTTTCCACCATGGCCCGATATTCCCCGGATTAATGCGGATACAATCCACCACCGCGGCCGCTTTCAGTGCTAATCGATGATCAAAATGAATATCTGCGATGAGGGGAACCGTCATTTCGGCTTTAATTTTTGGAAGGGCATCCGCCGCCTCCATATCTGGAACCGCCACTCGAATGAGTTCACACCCGGCGGCTTCCAATCGATGAACCTGCTCAAGAGTCCCCGCAACATCTCGGGGATGCGGGATCGTCATGGATTGAACGGAAATTGGAGCATCGCCGCCAATTTTGACCTTCCCCACCTGAATTTGGCGAGTTTTTCTACGAGTGATATGCATCGATAAGACTAACGCAGAAGGGTTTGAATAGAAACCCGATCATAGAGGGCTTTGGCTTGATCATAAATTCCATCGGCCGTCAGCCCGTATTTTTCGCGGAGTAAATCTTGTGGACCTTGCTCAATATACCAATCAGGCAATCCTAAAACTTTCGTGGGAATATGCCAACTTCCCTCATCGGAAAGAAGTTCCAACACGGCTGAACCAAATCCACCCATTCGGCATCCTTCTTCCACCGTCATTAAACATTTTACCGTTTTGGCAACCCGGCGAATAAGTTCTTTGTCGAGCGGTTTAACAAATCGCGCATTAATCACCGTCACAGAAATTCCTTCTTCTTGCAACTGTTCGGCGGCTTTCATCGCTTCTGATACTGTCACGCCAATGGCGAGTATGGCTATATCCGTTCCTTCCAACAATAACTCACCCTGCCCAACTTCTAGGGGAATCGGCTCAGGATCTAACGGCACTCCTAAGCTACTACCTCGAGGATAGCGAACGGCTGTGGGCCCATCATGAACTAACCCCGTCTGCACCATATGTTGCAATTCATTTTCATCTTTTGGCGCCATGATCACCATATTCGGAATATGACGAAGGTAGGCAAAATCAAAGGCTCCATGATGGGTCGTGCCATCCTCGGCCACCAATCCGCCCCGGTCAATACAGAACATCACGGGCAAATTTTGTGTGGCCACATCATGAACAACTTGATCATACGCCCTTTGAAGAAAGGTCGAATACATACAGATAACAGGTCGCATATTCTCCGACGCGAGCCCAGCAGCATAGGTCACAGCATGCTGTTCAGCAATGCCCACATCAATTAATCGGGTGGGAAATTCTTTTTGGAAGTTCGATAATCCTGTCCCTTCACACATCGCAGCGGTAATGGCGACTACCCGCATGTCCTTTCGCGCTTGACGACTCAACGTATTCGCGGCAATGGAACTGTAGGAGGGCGGTCCGGCCTTTTTAAGGGGTTTTCCCGTTTTTCCATCAAACGGGGAACAAGCATGAAACCATACCGGATTGGTCATGGCAGGCTCGAAACCCAGACCTTTCTTGGTGATGACATGCAATAGGGTTGGACCTTTGAGCTTTAACACATTATCTAATGTCGGCAACAAATGTTCAAAGTTATGCCCGTCAATCGGGCCAACATACCGAAACCCCAGTTCTTCAAACAACAAACCTGGGAGAAGAAAGCCTTTGGCCAGTTCTTCTGCTCGCATCGCCATGCGTTTCACATTTCCACCAATTTGCGGAATTGTCCCTAACAATTGAGAAGTTTCCTCGCGAAGCCTTGTATAAAATTCTCCTGTAAACGTGCGATTCAAATATGCTGAGATCGCTCCGACATTTCGAGAAATGGACATCTGATTATCATTGAGGATCACAACAAGATCTCGACCCATGTCCCCAGCATGCTGTAATCCTTCTAAGGTCATCCCAGAGGTCAAGGCTCCATCCCCTAAAACACAGACGACCTTTTGAGTTTCTTTCCGTTGTTCTCGAGCCTCAACAAATCCCACCGCAGCTGAGACTCCGGTCCCGGCATGCCCAGCGTTAAACGTGTCATAAACACTTTCTTCTCGTTTGCAAAATCCACTCATCCCCCCAAATTGTCTGATGGTATGAAATTTTTCGCGGCGTCCCGTTAATAATTTATGCGTATAGGCTTGATTGCTCGTATCCCATACAATTTTATCCTGAGGAGTATTGAGTAAATAATGTAACGCGACGGTGAGTTCTACTACACCAAGATTGGATGCTAAATGACCACCCACTCCCGAAATGACATCAATGATCAATTCGCGAATTTCTTGACAAAGTTCGGGGAATTGGGCTTGGGAAAGCTTTTTTAAATCGGCAGGACTTTCAATCCTTTTTAACAAGGACATGGGCAATCCTTTCTAAAAATTCTTTAAAACTTTGACAAGGAAAAATTGGGAAGAACACGTATGCCTATCTAAATTAATAAAAATCTTCCCATAGCCACTATACGCTGTCAAGCAGCTTGGAGAGTTGCCACAACCATCTCTCCCTTCAGGGAGCCCTTTGACCCTCTTTCATCACCTGCATTTGGTGTAAGAGGTTTCGCGCCTGCGGTCGATACATTCGCTCCCAGATCCAGACCTTTTCTCGCGGCGGGGTTTCCACCACCCAGGTAAATTCCTTCTCGGCTTCTTCATGGTAGCCATGCTTAAGATACCATCGCCCCAAATCTAAATGCCCTGGGGCGTAGTGATCATCCAGCGAAACGGCTATTTTCAGATGATCCCCTGCTGCGTCCTGATCTCCCCCTAAAAACCAAGGTAATTCCTCATACATTCTACCCAACATATGATGGGCTGGGGCATAATTGGCGTCAAGTTCTAATGTTCGATGAACATGCTCTTGCAACTCTTGTATGGCCAGCGCTCCCTGCATGAGACCTTGCAACTCGGTAGCACTCCCTAAATTCGCTGCATAGAGAAAATGCGAACGAGCCGAAGACTCATCATAGAATAACGCTTTTTTGGCCAATCGAGCTCCTTCTTCAAACGCACGCATTTTATCCTCCTGGCGAACATACAGCCCATATCCTAAATCTAAATATAAGCTCGCCAAATGCCGCAATTCGACAGGATTATTGGATTGTGCACTACCAGCCGACAAAAGTCGCTGGAGCTCTTTTTCCAGATTGTCGGGAGTTTCTGGTTCACTGAAAGTTTCCTGTGAACCCCAGGTAGACCAACATAATACCAAAAACCCAAGGAGAGCATATTCAAAAATTAGAAATCTTTTTTTCTGGTCGGTCAACATGAATTTCATTCTTCTCACCCCTCTAGATTAAAAAGGGTATTCTAGACCAGCAAAAACCGCTCCTCCTTCACGACTATACCCCCAATCAACTCGGCTAATGACGTTTGGCCTTACCATGCCACGAAACCCTATTCCCGGCGTCACTTCCCAATCATTGAATTGGCGATAAGAAAAGTCATGATAAGTCCGTCCCATATCCACAAAGGGTGCTGCCTCAAATTCAACATTCACGTTAAACATCTTGAGTTGAAAGAGATGAATGCGTTCCTCAAAATTGACAACCACCATATGCTTATCAATAAATCGATCCCGTCCATAACCTCGCAGAGTCTCTTCACCACCTAACGAACTTTGTTCAAAAAATGGAATCCCATCCCCAAAGCTAAATTGCAGTCGTCCTCGAACGAGAAAAATATACCGCTTCGACGGACTGGGGAAAAATCGCCGAACGTCGAACCCATAGATAAAATAGAGTTGGTCATCAATCCGCCGCCGATCAAAATTCTGAGCGAGTTCCCCGAACCCCTCAACACGAGTACCGGCTGTGGGCGTGGTAAGGTTATCCCGGGAATCGTACTGAAACACCAATCGGTGTGCCAAAACAGTCGCGCCATCCATCCCAGCAACATTGGGGAACTGGTCCTGGGCAAATGGTTCATCGTCTACTCCTCCGGGTTGGATGGCAACATCACGAAATCGCTGATTGACCGATAATCGAGTGACATCATTGAGATGAACACCAAAATTCCAATGAACCTGAATTTCCCTCCCGGTATAATTACTTTCATTAGATTCGGGAGTCACTTGACCAATCCCAAAAAACCGCTTTGTCGCGTTCTTAAAAAATTGAGCCCCAATATCGACGAAAAATAATCCTTCAATAAAACCTGGGTCTTGATATCGAAGCTTCAGCTTTCGCTCAATTTCTTCCGTATAGGAACCCATGGCTTCCATTTGCTTTCCACCTGACCAATATTGAAAATAGTTGAGAGTCCCACGGAGCCCCAAAAAGGAATTATGAATAAGCATGGGGGCAAAAACAGAGCGTAGGTTTCCCTCTTTATCTGAATCCAACACGGGAACAATGAGTCCAAAATCTCGACCGTCGTTTTTTGAAGTCGAAATTGCAGGAACGACAAAGAATGATTTTTCCGCCCATACTGAGGAAGGAATGAGACCTCCCGACCAAGCCAGGCAGACCATGGCCGCCAAGCTCAACGCACGGAAAGGCACCATCAAACTCGTTCTCTACGATGAAGTGGCCAGGTCTGTCTTGGAGCGAAGCTTCTCGAGCAACCCGGTAAAGGAAGATGACTTGATTATTCGGGCGAATTGTCCTCGATAATTTTTTGTCAAACTGACCCCGTCAATAACAACATCATATACGCCCCACTTTCCATTTTTTTTGAGCAGGCGATAATCCAAGGGAATTTGGACTTTCGGAGATACTACTTTTGTCTGGACTTCGGCGAAGTCACCTTTCAACCGCTCCATAAGGTATTCCACCTGTTCTCCCGCATATCCATCAATATTCCCCGCATAGGACCGAGATAAAAACTGTTGAAAAAGAGTCACAAACTCTTCCTGTTGCTCCGCACTAATTTTCTTCCACTCCGCCGCGAGAGTTCGCTTAGCCATCTCTTCATAGTCAAATCGTTGCCCAATGATGGCTTCCAATTTTTCTCGTCGTTCCCCTTCACGAGCGGGATCTTTCAAGCTTTTATCACCAAGAACCTCCAACACCTGGTCAATCGTCTCTTTCACTGCCTGGGTTGGCGCCTCGACTCCCCAGGCCATCGGCAACCAAACAAATGAGAGGATCACACAGCAGAGAACCATCAGAAATCGGGCGGAACCAGCTCCTCGAACTAATGTGCCAACATTACAATAGTCTTCTTTGCTCTTTAGAGATACCCATATTTTGCTCACTTGCATAATGCCTCCACATGCCGCCATTTCACGAAATGTTACTCCACATTACCATGGATAAATTGGCTAATCACTTGTTCTAAGTCTATACCGGACTCGGTATCAATGATCATTCCTCCCTTCTTTAAGGGTTCCCCGGCCCCACCCGGGGAAAGACCCAAAAATTTCTCCCCTATGATCCCCCGAGTTTTAATCGATGCAATCGCGTCGGTGTACACCGTCACCCCATCGTCTATCGCTAACACCACCTGTGCTTGATCCTGCTTTAACACGATAGACTTCACTCGGCCCACTTCCACTCCCGCAATTTCAACAGAAGCGCCTTTTTTCAAACCAGAGCTGGAGGTAAAATCAGCAGTCAACTCATAGTAATCCCCCCCAACCAACTCTAATTTTCCTAACTTAATCGCGAGATATCCTAGACAAATAATTCCCACAAGCACAAACACTCCCACAACCAACTCTAATTTTCCACGTTCCATCATCTTATTCACCTGACAAAAAGGTTGTATTTTGGCGTTCCTCCTCAGAGAAAAGGCAACCAGATAGCCCTGTGATAATCCCTCTAAAGTATCGTCATTAAGAGGGAACCATGGCCCCCGGAACCGTAATAAACTCTTGAATCAACGGATTCGATAGGCGCTGAAATTCACCGGAACGCTCCATTGCCAGGATTTTACCATCCTTGAGCATGGCGACCCAATCCGAAATGGGAAATATTTTGGGAATTTCATGGCTGACCATAATCCCGGTGAATCCAAATGTTTTATGCATGGCCAAAATCAGATCATGAATAGCATGGGCCATTAACGGATCTAAGCCTGTGGTCGGTTCATCAAACAAAATGATTTCCGGGCCCATCACTAAGGCTCGTGCCAATCCGGCACGCTTTTTCATCCCACCACTCAGTTCGGCTGGGAATTTATGCCCCATTTTATTTAATCCAACACGCTCTAGCATTTCTGGAACATTTCGTTGAATATCGGATTCGGAAGCCAACCGCTTTTCCCTCAAAGGAAACGCAACATTGTCAAAAACATTCATGGAATCAAATAGCGCGGCGGACTGAAACAACATGGCAAATTTTTTTCGAACCTCGTTCAATTCTCGATCACGAATTTTAGCAAGATTGATTCCATCCACTATTACCTGCCCACGGTCGGGTCTGATCAATCCGATGATATGCTTGAGCAACACACTTTTCCCTTCGCCACTGGGTCCAATAATAGTGGTAATTTCACCCTTAGGAATCCCTAAATCGACGCCTTTAAGTACCGGTTGCCCTCCAAGCGTTTTTTCAACACCTTTTAATTGAATAATGATCGATGATGGCATAGGGAATATGGAATTCCTTAAAGAAGAACCGACGTGAGAAAATAATCCCATACTAAGATGAGCACCGAAGCCAATACCACCGATTCTGTTGTGGCTTTTCCCAATCCTTCAGCACTCATTTTTGTATAGAATCCTTTATAACAACATACCCAACTAATGATGAGACCAAAACTTATAGACTTTAAGATTCCGCCATAAACATCCCTCCATTCCACAGCGGATTCAATGGAACTCCAGTATGACCCACCACTGACTCCCAATAATTTCACTCCCACCAAATAGCCTCCTCCGATACCAACCACATCAAATAAAGCCACTAAGATAGGAACAGAAATAAGAGACGCCACCATCTTGGGCGTGATTAAATATTGCAGTGCATTAATGGCCATGGTTTCTAAGGCATCGATTTGTTCCGTAATTCGCATAATGCCGATTTCCGCAGTCATCGCCGAACCTGCACGAGCGGTTACCATTAAGGAAGCCAGCACCGGACCCAATTCTCGAATCATACTTAGGGCCACTGCCGAACCCAGTAGACCCTCCGATCCAAATTTCCGCAATGAATAATAGCCTTGGAGCGCCAACACCATACCTGTAAAAAGCGCGGTCAAAATAACCACAAAGGTTGATTTAAACCCGACAAAATGCATCTGTTTGGTGATTTGAAACAATCGAAATGGAGGCCGGAACAGCCAGCCAAAGGACCGCAACAGAAACAGAAGCATCGCCCCCATCTCCTCAATCTGTACAAGAACGTGAACTCCAATGGCTTGGATCAGTTTCATAAATCAGGCCTGCCCGGCAACCACATTGCCCATTGGCGGCAGCTTTGATACCCGGAGAAAAAATTCTTCAAAGAATTGTGTCAGTTGGTGAGACGCACGATTCGAATGGCGATACAACGTGAAAAAGCCTCGCCAAGATTTTGGTGTAGTTATTATATCCATGATTCCACGGACCCATCCGGATGGAGTAAGAAAAAGATTAAAATCTACAGGCAAGTCCTCATTGACCCCATCTGATACAGCGCGAATTATTAGGAAGGCTATTCCGTGCTCTTTGGCCACTTTCCCAATAGCGGCACTTTCCATGTCAACCCCAACCGCCCCTGATTTAAAACCCATACGATGTTTATCATCTGATTTTGTTAACACCCAATCCACACTCACAAGTTTTCCAGTTCGCAGAGGCTCTCCTCCAGTCCATTGAACATCCAAAGCTACTTTGACCCAATCGGGATGACATATGATTGATGGGAATGAGGAGAGAGATGATGGAAGTGGACTGTCAGGGATCGAAATGATTTCTTTGCCAATTATTATGGACCCAATATGACTCGTTTCAAGATCTCCCGCAAAGCCTGTCGAGATGATGAGGTCCCATGACGAATCAACAAGAAATTGTTTTGTATTTTTTCGGGCCTTCTCAGCACCAATTCCTACTTGAATGAGGAGAACAGTCAACCCATGAATTTGGCCGGTTAGGCTTCGATAACCATACTGACGGACTGCGTGAGTGAAATGTAGCGAACGTGCAACTGCCTGAAACTCAATCCAGGTGGCAGTCACTATCGCGATTCTGGTCAGAATCGGCTCCTGACGTAATATGACGGGGAAAAGCAGCAGAATGCTGTGGCAAGAATTAGCCCGATCTTCGTTGCCGACGGGATGCCTGAGCCTTTTTTCGTAATTGATCGGCTTTAGCTTCTCCGGTCATTTTGACATTCCGGTACATACCCAAAGCCCATAAAGGAAAATACTTGAAATAGCCATGATATCTCAAATAAAAAACGCGTGGAAAACCGGTTCCAGTATGAAACGGCTCATCCCACACTCCATCTTCACGCTGGTGACGAATCAACCAATTCACTCCACGAACAACACTTAAAGAATCTGATTCACCGGCTTGAAGCAAAGCCATAAGAGCCCAGGCCGTTTGTGATGCCGCGCTTTCTCCTTGACCGGCCGTCCCGGCATCAGCATACGAATTGCATGACTCCCCCCAACCCCCATCAGAGTTCTGGACGGACTCCAGCCAAATAACGGATTTTTGAATCCACGGGGCAGTCATATCCACCCCGATAGCACGTAAGCCCGAAAGAACACACCACGTCCCATAAATATAATTGACGCCCCATCGTCCATACCAACTCCCATTGGCTTCTTGTTCCATGCGAATAAAATCAATGGCTGGACCGGCAGCTTGATGCGATAGGTCATACCCCAGTGTTCCCAACATTTCCAGGCACCGGCCGGTTAAATCCACCGTGCTTGGATCTAACAAGGCCTGGTGGTCGGCAAAGGGAATTTTATTAAAAATGAGTTTATTGTTATCCTTATCGTACGCTCCCCAACCTCCATCCGACCCTTGCATAGCCAACACCCACTGAAATCCCCGCTGAAGCACTCCGTCAAAATCTGGGGTTTCGGCTTGATGAATTTTTGCCATGGCCGTAATCACAGCTGCAGTATCATCCACATCTGGATACCAATCATTTTCATACTGAAACGCCCAACCACCCGGTTTTGCGTCAGGGGAAGACACCACCCAATCTCCAACCTTATGAGATTGTCGAGACCGCAACCAAACATCGGCCTTACGAAAAGCCAGATGATCGAGCGGAACCCCCTTTTCAATAAGGGCATTCATCGTTAAGGCCGTATCCCAAACAGGAGAATGGCACGGCTGCAAATGCAACATGCTGGGGACGGTGGCATTGTCCGAATTGGAATAAATTTCCAATTCCTCAATTTCACTGAAGGCTTTTTGGATAAGCGGGTGATCAGTCGCATACCCTAGTGCCCGGAGGGCAAATATAGAATTTGCCATTGCCGGGTAAATGGCCCCAAGCCCTCCCTCTCCATCCATATGCTCAATCATCCAACGTTCTGCCTCTTTCAAGGCTTTTTTCCTCAGTGATTTAATTGGATAAGACTCATACAGTCGCAGAAGGCTATCAACCCATACAAAGAAATTTCGCCAACTTAATAATGTGGTATCTCGATGCAAAGGTGGAACTTGCGAAAAATCAACAAAATCTAAAGGTTTCACAAAAAGTTCTTCGATGCCTTGTTCCCGAGAAACAGGACAAACAGGGCGGTGGGCGAAAATAATGAACAATGGGATGATGACCGCGCGAGACCAATACGAAACAGCATACAAATTAAAATAAAACCATCGGGGCGCAAGAAAAATCTCCGGAGGCATACAGGGAATGCCACGCCAATCATATTGACCAAATAACGCCAATGTGATTTTCGTGAAGACATTGGCCTGAACTACCCCCCCCTTTTGAAGAATAAGATTCTTGGCTCGAATCATCACAGGCTCATCTGCCGCCACCCCAGCCAATTTCAAGGCAAAATATGCTTTGACGGTGGCACTGATATCTGCAGAACCACCAGAAAAAATTGGCCAGCCACCATCATCAAGTTGTGTATGAAGGAGATAACTGGCTGCTTTTCGTTCCCGATCCACATCCACCAAACCCAAAAACCGACGAAGCATGACATACTCTGATGTCAGAGTGGTATCAGCTTCTAATTCTTCTACCCAAAATCCATTTTCATGATCTTGCCTGCCTAGCAACCATTGTTCTCCTCTATGCAAGGCTGAATCCAAGGCCTCCATATGGCCCAAGTGGACATGGCGTTGTGAGGAAGAATCCGGAGCTACAACCGGATAAGGATTATGGGAAACCAACTTTAAGGAAGGTTGTAGTTTTTTCACGGATGGCTTCCGCAATTTGGGAAGCACCGTTTCAAAAAAATTCTCTGTGACCCGGACGAAAAACTGCTTCAGCAATCTCATGTTAACGTATCATTAACCCTTCTTAACTAACCAAATGACAGAAATGTTGGGGGATCAAAAGCAAACAGCATTTACTCTCAAAAGTAAGGAAGCCTACACTAAGCTAGTGTCTTATACCTAATGAGAGAAAAGCTGTCAAGGAATGTTTCTTGTCAGCCCGGGGTATTGTAACACAAGTGGAGACTCAAGTGGAAAGTAAAACAATTTTCTCACGATGTCGTTGTACTTGGCGAGTTCCGTTTCTAGTATCAAATACCACCGGCGCGTGGTCAACAATCATTTGGTAATCAAATACCGAATGCGCAGTCAAAATTAAGGCACAAGCACTTTCTTCCAAAAGTTCCTTGGTCACAGCATGTGTTTTGTACTGTTGATCTTCAATCATCAACGATGGTGTATAGGGATCCACATATTGTAATGTCGCCCCTTGTTTCTGTAAGAGTTCCATGACTTTTGTGGCCGGTGACTCTCGAGGGTCTTCAATATCTGCTTTATAGGTGACACCAAGTACGACAACTTTGGCCCCTTGCAAGCATTTTCCCATTTTATTTAAGACCCGTTGTAACTTGTTCACCACAAAATATGGCATGTTTTCATTTATCTCACCCGCCAACTCAATAAATCGCGTGTGTACATCATATTCCTTTGATTTCCAGGCCAAATAATAGGGGTCCAATGGAATACAATGTCCACCTACCCCTGGGCCAGGGTAGAATGGCATAAAACCGAAATTCTTAGTGGCGGCGGCATCAATCACTTCATATACATTAATATCCATCCGCTCACATAACATGGTCAGTTCATTGACTAATGCAATGTTGACAGACCGAAAAACATTCTCGAACACCTTGGCCATTTCGGCCACTCGCGGGGAACTGAGGGGAAAGACTTTGACAATAGATTGTTCATAAAATAATTGAGAGACTTCCTGGCAGCCCTCCGTTACGCCCCCAACTAGCTTAAAGGTGTTGTGAGTCTTAAAATTTGGATTTCCTGGATCAACGCGCTCAGGCGAAAATGCCACAAACAGGTCTTTCCCAGCTGTGAGACCTTTTGCAGTCAATGCCGGCAAGATGACCTCTTCGGTTGTTCCAGGATAGGTCGTACTTTCCAACACGACCAACATATTTGGATGAGCGTACTTGGCAAGATGCCCAAGGACTTTCACGATAGCTGAAATATCTGGTTCTTTATTCCGAGTCAAGGGAGTAGGCACACAAATTAAAATAATATCGCACTGTTGTAAGACCGAAAAATCAGTTGTGGCCACTAACCTTTTTTGATCCACGACTTGACGTAATTCACCATCATCAACATCTAAAATATAATTTTTAGCTTGGTTCACCATATCCACTTTGCCGACCACCTCATCGACCCCAAAGACATGAAACCCTGTTTTGGCTTGAAGAACCGCTAACGGAAGGCCCACATAACCTAGGCCTACTACGCCAATCTTCGCTGACCGACTTTGGATTTTTTCTCGTATATCCACGCAACTCCCCCTCTTGAGGTCTAAGAAATCATAATGAATTTCGCACCTAGGTGCCCCTCAACATCTTCTTAATTTGACTTTGAGAAAATTTAATCATGACTTTATCCCTTATGACGACACATCATTCGTAACATTGGTTAATACTTTTTTTTCGTCAATGGTCCAAACATCACACGTGGCATCCCCATCGATATTTCCGATGGCCACAGCGGTGAAACCAGTGGCGCTCACTACATCCAAGGATGAAGCCGTACAGCCCGGAGGTAAGATGCCTAAGCTAGCATTTCCTAATTCATAGTAGTATCGTTGCGAGGTTCCGCTCACCCCAAATCCTATGGCGTTAAAATCATCAATAAATCCGTTGTTTTCAGCAAAATATGCAATCTCTGATGTGTGCAAGGCCACTAAATTGCTTTTCGCTTCAGTCTGTTTCGCTCGAGCCTGATAACGCAAAAAATTTGGTATGGCAATCGTGGCCAAAATACCAATAATGGCCACCACAATCATGAGTTCTGTTAAGCTAAATCCCTTTTGATTGTATCGTTTGCATCGACAGTTCATACGCTGACCTCCGAGGAAGGCACTCCTTCCTATTACATTGTTGTTGTGAGTCCATTCCTCAGCCATCATACACCTGGTTTTTACCAGTGACCAGAGAATAATCCCCAACAGGTTTTTCTCATGTTCCAGCAATGACTACTAATGTCCTGAAAGCTTCATCAATCTCAAATAATGATCTTACCAAGAATAAAAATATTTAAAAGCCCACCCAAACCTCAAATCCGTTTCTTCTTGATCGCCCTAAAATAGGCAAATCTTAAGAAACAATTTATCAATTTTTTTTGGACTCCCTTTCCTGAAATAGAAAAGGCAACACCATTTGAGAATGTGGGCAGGCTCTAGGGGGAAAGGCTAAAAACGTTGGGTTAAGGGGAGAACGTAGATTGCTGAGAAAGCGTGGGGACGGGTTCGCCAAAACCGGTTTCCCGGAACCGTTGTTTAAGTTCCTCATTGGTAGAATCCAACTGCAAGGAATGCATCCAAGCTTCTCGAGCTTTTTCATGTTCCTGGCGAAGTAGATAGATTTCTCCAAGATGTTCGTAGATCACCGGATCGTCCGACACTAATGCCAGGGCACGTTGCATCATTTCCAAGGCTTCATCAGTCCGACCAACTTTAAACAACGCCCAGGCCAAGCTATCAACGTAATAGCCGTTATGTGGCTTAATGGCGACAGCTCGTTGAGTTAACGACACCGCTTCCTCAATTTTGATCCCGCGATCGGCATAACTATAACCTAAGTAATTCAGAGCATCGGCATGTTCAGGATTCAATTCTAAGGCCTGTTCCATCTCATTTACTACTTCGTCAAAACGGTTCAACTTGTCATAGGCCGTGCCTAAATTAAAATGCAACTCAGCATTAGAAGGATCATGGTGAATACCTTCTTCTAATCTTTCCCTTGCTTGCTGATAGTCCTTCATCTGAAAATACGTCAATCCCAACAACAAATATGGCTCAGGACGTTTTGGGTTCAGTGTAACGGCCTGATCCAAATACGAAATGGCTTCATCATTCCTTTTCAAACGATAGGAGACAAATCCAAGATGTAAAATGCTCTCGAAGAATGTGGGATCGATCTTCACATTGGTTTTATAAGTTTCAATAGCTTGTTCATAGTCCTTCATTTCTTCATACAGCAAACCTAGAAAGTCTCGAACGCGCAATTCATTCGGGCGATCACGTAATACGGCATGCAATTCCTTAATAGCAGCCGGGAAATTCCCCTGCTCTCCATAAATCTGTGCTTTCCGCACCTGGGCGTGAAGATCGCCAGGATTTTGCTCCAACAAGTAATCCAGATGGCCAAGCGCTTGCTCTGAGGCCTTTTGAGCAACATACAATCGAACCAGACGCAAGCGAAACTCACGATGGTGAGGATTCACCTCCTTTAAAAATGTTTCCAGTAAATCAGTAGCTTGTTGGGATTCATCTGACTCGTCCAGTATTTCCACTAATTTGATATATGCTCGTTCAAAGGACTTATTCAGAGAAATTGCCTTTGCAAAAAGTTCGCGGGCTTCTCGCTTGGCATCCTTTTCAATAGCAATCAAACCCAAGTAATAATAAGCCTCTGCCGATTCCGGAACATGTTGCAAGAGTTCCCGAAATACCTCCTCGGCTTGTTGATATTCCTTTTCGGCTAGCAAGACTTTCCCATGGGAAATATAGAGCCTCTGTTCAGAAGGGAATTTTTTTTCACCTTCGGTAAAAACCCGAATTGCCTGATCATTATGACCAGAACCGGTATATATTTTGGCTAAATCGACAAAAATCCCAATACTTGAAATCCGATCGAGCGAAATTTGGCTGGCCATCTCTACGGCATCAGTCATATGAGCGAGGACATAATGGAGTTTGGCTATTTTGAATTTTAAGAAAATTGAATCAGGATCAAATGTTAACCCCGCCTTATAGGCTTCTAAGGCCTCAAGTCCCTCATTATTCAGTTCAGCCAAGGACCCTCGAAGAAAATGGTAGTACGCCTGAGGGTGAACAATGCCCTGGCTAGAGGAAGAATTCACCTGCTCATGGAGAGCCGGTTGAGGAGCCGTCCCGCAGGAAACGATAAGAAGAGGAACACTCAAGATACAGGTTCGAATACGACCCAACCAAAGGGGTAGGGCCTTTCGAGAACAAATCAAATCACTTTGTCGCATCGAAGAATTCCTCAAATTCAGTCTCAGCCCGGTGAACAACATTCTTTATACTATACCAGAATGTCTTTTATCTAAATCATGAAATTTGGCATACCGATCATGAAATTGCAGATCGACTTCTCCAATGGGCCCATTTCTGTGTTTACGGACCAAAATATTAGCTATGCCTTTTTCATCAGTATCAGGGTTGTACACTTCATCACGATAAATAAACATCACCACATCCGCATCCTGTTCAATGGCTCCAGATTCTCGCAAATCGGCGAGCATGGGACGTTTATCGGTCCGGTTTTCTACGGCACGACTTAATTGGGAGAGCGCAACCACTGGAATATTTAACTCTTTGGCCAAAGCTTTTAACGCTCGTGAAATATCTGAAATTTCCTGTTGCCGGGACTCAGACGAACCCTTGCCATCCATCAGCTGTAAATAATCAATGATAAGCAGATCCAAACCATGCTCTGATTTAAGACGGCGGGCTTTCCCCCGCATTTGCTGAACACTCAAATTTCCGGAATCATCGATAAAAATTTTTGCCTGTTCTAACTTACCTGCAGCCGCAGTCAAGGCCACCCAATCAGTCTGTTTTAATTGCCCAGTCCTGACGGCATGAGAATCCAAATGGGCTTGGGAGCTGAGCATGCGAAGGACTAATTGCGCACGCGACATTTCCAAGCTAAAAATACCCACCACAGCCTGACTTTGAAGTGCAGCCTGCTCAGCCATACCCAACGCTAGACTCGTCTTTCCCATACTCGGCCTGCCTGCCACAATAATTAAATCCGAAGCCTGAAGGCCGGCAAGCAAGTTATCTAAATCAGAATAACCGGTCGGCACCCCGGTGATTTTTTCCTTTCGACTGTAGAGTTTATCTACAATTTCAATACTGTCATGAATGATATGGCTCACCGGAGCGAAGGTTCCACCTAAATGCCCTTGAGCCAGACGAAAAATCTCACGCTCGGCAAACTCCAACAGCTCATCCGTTTGGGTCGTCCCTTCATATCCTTTCATCACAACATCCGTGGCAGTCCGTACCAAACCCCGAAGTAATGATTTATCCCGAACGATTTGGCAGTGATAACGAATATTGGCGGCGCTCGGCACCGTTTGAACCAACTCGGCAATGTAAGAGGCTCCGCCAACAAGATCTAATTCACCACTCCCCCGCAAATAATCCGTCAGGGTAATTTGGTCAACAGCCTGATTGCGTTCCGATAGGGCGACCATGCTGCGATAAACCAGCTGATTGGCCGTCCGGTAAAAATCCTCATCCGACACAATTTCCATGGAGCGGTTTAGGGCAGCGTTGTCCAATAAAATGGCTCCGAGAACTGATTGTTCAGCCTCTAAATTCTGTGGAGGGACGCGAGTGCCCGTCATATCAGAAATTGCCATGAGTCTCCACTCGCAATCGTTGTGGCAGTTCTTGAATAGTCACCCGTGATTTCCGAAGTTTCGATGAAGATTCCGAAGGTTCCAGTAATAGTGCGGTTTCTGGCGATTGCTTGTGACTGTCCAACAGAATAATTCGTGGAATTTCCCGGCGCTGAGCTTCACGGGTTGCCCAGGCAATGATGGCTTTCTGGCTGCTTCTCACTGTTTCTTCAATCACACTGACTCCTGCTTTTCGCAAATATTGAGCTAACGCAAACGCCTCTTTACCCCGCCTATCTGAGGCCGCCAATAACACAGGCGAGAAACCGTTATTTCCCAAATGGCCACTTCGCTCTAAAGCTGAAAAAAGGCGATCCAAATCCAACCCGAACCCAATGGCAGGTAATTCCCGGCCGAATCGACCGACTAAATGATTGTACCGCCCCCCTCCTCCAATTTCACTACCGACAGCCGAAGTAAACACATCAAAAACCACACCATCATAATAGTCAAATCCCCGAAATTCTCCCAAATCCAACAATATATGTTCTTGAATGCCTGTATGGGCTAATTGTTGATAAACTTGCTCCAACCGATTTAAGGGTTTCAATAATTGGGCGTGATTCCCCGCAATACGTTTTCCCCAATCCAGCACTTCTTGTTGCCCACACCGCTCGGGGACTTGAAGCATATCTCGAACCATTCGGCGTGGAACGCGTTCCCCATGTAAAATTTGTTCCAACCGAGGTAAGTCTTTATTGGACGCCGCCAATTCAGCTTGCTTTCTCCCTACAAGGGACAACCCGGAGCGCGCTAACAAGGCCTTAAAAAACCCTACATGTCCCAAGGAAATCTTCCATTCAGGCAACCCTACCCGATCCAATAATCCTGCCAGCATCATGACCATTTCAGCATCTCCATGTGAGGTATCGTTGCCAAGCAGCTCAATACCAACCTGAAACACTTCACGGTCACGTCCTCGATGTTCTAACTCATAACGAAAAACTGTAGTGCGATAGGAAAAGCGCAAGGGAAGTGCCTCGCCCCCCAACCCCATGGCCACCATTCTGGCAATCTGCGCAGTCGCATCTGGCCGGAGAACAAGCATTCGCCCTGAAGTTCGATCCGCAAATTTATAACACTTATCTAAAACCTCTTGGGCAAGCCCAACAGAAAGAACGTCAAAGTATTCAAAGGTGGGCAAAATAATCTCTTGGTAACCCCATCGAGCCACATAAGCCAATAATTGGTCTTCGAGCGTTCGGACCCGTTGAGCTGTATGGGGTAATAAGGTTGCAGTACCGATGGGAATAAGGGAACGGGGAGATTTCATAGGACAGCGTCAGAGGCCCCACCAATGGAGCGGTCGAACCAGAGGCAATGAATGGGAAAGAGACGTTTTACTAACCCAGATCGACCATGCGAACTGAGAGAATATCTTTCTCTCGCTTGAGAAGATCTAACACGGTCGGAGAAAGAGGGCTATCGAGTCCAATGATGAGAAGGGCCGATTCTCCCCGCTCAAGGCGTGAGCATTGCATTCGAGCGATATTGGCATCATGCTTCCCTAAGATTTGCCCCACCATGCCAATCACACCAGGACGGTCCACATTATCAATGAGAATCATTTGCCCTTCCGATACTACCTCAACTTGGAATTGATTAATTTCCACAATACGGGGTTCTTGGCGATGAAAGAGCGTACCCGCCAAAAGGTAGGTCTTTGATCCTGCATCAACTTTTAGTCGAATCAAACTGGTGAAGTCACCGGCATCGCTACTTTTCACTTCCTTCACCTCGATACCACGTTCTTTCGCCACAATCGGAGCATTCACAAAATTAATGACATCTTCCAAGATGGGAGACAGCAATCCCTTCAAAACCGCGACAGTAATTGGAGCGACCGACAGATGTGAGACTTCACCGACATATTCAACAGTGACAGATTTTAGCCCGCCATCTAACAATTGCGCCTGGAAACGCCCCATCCGTTCGGCTAACGTTAAATAAGGTTGTAACTGTGGCAAAACCTCCGGAGATACGGAAGGAACATTCACCGCTCCACGAGCTATCCCTCGCTTGAAATAATCCACGAATTGTTCCGCGATACCAATCGCCACATTTTCTTGAGCTTCCTCCGTAGAAGCGCCAATATGAGGGGTGCAGGTAAAATTCTCCAAACTCAATAGAGGGTGCTGAGGATCAATGGGCTCATTTTCAAACACATCAAAGGCAGCCGCAGCGACTTTTCCGGATTGCAGTCCTTCACATAAATCCTGCTCGTTGATTATGCCGCCTCTGGCACAATTCACGATCATCACACCATCTTTCATCTTGGCCATCGTATCTTTATTGATGATCCCTCTGGTCTCATTCGTAAGAGGAGTATGCACGGATATGACATCCGCCCGATGGAACAATTCTTCCAAATCAACAACCTCAATACCCATTTGCTTGGCGCGATCCACGGCTAGATAGGGGTCGTATCCGATGACGTTCATCGACCAGCCCTGAGCTAACTTCGTAACATAAGACCCAATTTGCCCTAACCCGACTAAACCCAGGGTCTTGTTATACAGCTCACTCCCCATAAACTTGCTTTTCTCCCACTTGCCCGCCTTCATCGATTGAGTCGCTTGAGGAATCTTTCGACTCATGGCAGCAATCATCGACATGGTATGTTCAGCCGTCGTGATGGTATTCCCTCCAGGAGTATTCATGACTACGATGCCACGACGAGTTGCAGCTTCAGTATCCACATTATCCAATCCTGTCCCTGCACGCCCGACAATACGGAGTCGACCTCCCGCTTCAATGACTTCTTTCGTCACTTTGGTCGCCGAGCGGACGATTAAAGCTTCATAGCTCGCGATTTCCTGTAACAATTCTTCTTTGGACAGTTTGGTCTTTACCGTGACGGAAAAACCTGCCCGCTCTAACACTTCCACTCCTTTAGGAGAAAGGCTGTCACTCACTAAAATATTCATAGGTCACTCCGTTACGAAAGAATCCAGAGGCTTAAAGTCGTATTCGTGAATTAGGCTTTGCGCGATTCGAAATCGGCCATATAGGCAATTAAGGCATCCACACCGGCTTCAGGCATCGCATTATAAATGCTCGCTCGCATGCCCCCTACCGAACGGTGGCCCTCCAACGTCGTCAATCCTATAGCCGAAGCACCAGAAAGAAATTCCTTATCCAACTCTGGTTTGGCAAGAATAAATGGGACATTCATCCAAGAGCGCGATGTTTTCTCTACCGGATTACGATAGAAGTTTGACTTATCGATCGCATCATAGAGCTTATTGGCTTTACGCTCATTAATGGTCGCCATAGCTTTCAGACCACCCTGGGCTTTCACCCATTTGAACACTAAGCCAGCCAAATAAATCCCAAAGGTGGGAGGAGTATTTAACATGGAATCGGCTTCGGCCTGTTGCGCGTAATCAAACACACTGGGCGTTGTGGGTAAAACCTGGCCAATAAGATCATCCCGGACAATGACTAATGTCACCCCGGCTGGACCAATATTCTTTTGCGCACCGGCATAGATCAGTCCAAATCGACTAACATCAATCGGACGAGATAAAATTGTCGAGGAAAAATCCCCCACAAGGGGCACAGCACCCGTGTCAGGAACCCAGTGAAACTCTACGCCACCAATGGTTTCATTGGGGGTGTAATGCACATAGGCAGCGTCTTTATTTAACTCCCATGTATCAAAGGCAGGAATGGTCGTAAATTTATCACCTTCAGAAGAGGCGGCCAGATTTACGGAACAATACTTTTTGGCGTCACTAATAGCTTTTTTCCCCCAGGCCCCCGTCAGAATGTAATCGGCCGTGGTTTTCCCACGTAAAAGATTCATGGGAATGGTTGCAAATTGAGCCGAAGCTCCTCCCTGAAGAAACAACACCTTATAATTCTTAGGAACCTCCAAGAGCTCACGAACATCCGTTTCGGCTTCCGCCGCAACCGAAACAAACTCTTTCCCCCTGTGGCTCATTTCCATAATGGAGGCCCCAGCCCCCTTCCAGTCTAAGAATTCTTCTTGAGCCTGCTTTAATACGGCCTCCGGCAGCATGGCTGGCCCGGCACTAAAGTTATACACACGTGACATAATCGATGATTGTCTCCCTAAAGTCTAAAATTATGGCGCAGGAAGGTGGGAAAAACACGCGACAACCGCGCCGAAAAGGTCGTTACGCTAGCATAGGGTCCCCAACCAGTCAAGAAATCAGAAGGTCCTTGTCAGACCATTTCCCGATAACCTACAATTGCCCTCGCTCATGGAAAACTTACCTGAAAATTCAACCGATTCTGAAATCACTGCCACTCCGGTGGACAAGACCGTCAAACCCAAAATGGGCCTTCGGCTCGAAATCCGAGGAGAGGGAAGTTACTACAAGGGCATTCTTCATATTGGTAGCACGCTCATCCCGATTAGCGACGAGATTCTTGAGGAACTTCGCACCAAAACGGCCCTTTCGTCTGAGGGATTTTTCCGGCTCCTTGTAGAAAAAGTGGGCTACTCTTCCTACTTACAAGAACAAATACACCAAGAGGTCAAAAACGTGGGGGACCTTACCTCACAAATGTCTGCTATCCAACAAATTTTACGAACAGCATAAACATTCTCCTCAGCCAAATAGCTTGTCCATAAAATTGATGATCCGCATCTTGCGATCCGGGTCCTTTTCCAAAGCCAATGCCTTTTGGTAATGCTCCACGGCTAACTCCGGCTTCCGTTTCTCTTCATAGATTCGTCCAACGCCAAACGTCGCCTGGGCATCCTCAGGATTGGCGGTTAACGCTTTACTAAAATAATCCATCGCAGAATCATTTTGCCCTTTGTCATACAAGAACCAGCCAATGGCCGTTGCAGCCGGACTGAAATTCGGGTCTATTCGAAGAGATTCTTCATATTGACGTCTTGCTAAATCCACCCTGCCCTTCTGTTCATAGAGGCCCCCTAGTGCGAAATGGACTTCCGCATCATCCCGGTTAAGAACCAACGCCTTCTTATATTCTTCAATAGCCGGGTCCAATTTTCCTTGTTCAGCAAGGGCGCATGCCAAATTGGTATGTCCAACCGCTTCGTCTGGGCGAAGTTTCAGGACTTCACGGTACTGAGGAATTGCCATCTCCAACTGCCCCTGTTCCTGATAGGCCACACCAAGCTTAAGTCGAGCAGCCACATAGGAGGGATCTCGTTTAATAGCTTCCCGAAAGGCTTTCACGCTCTGATCCATACGGCCCTGACGTTGATGGATTTGCGCCAAGAAAAAATGCGGGTAGGCAGACTCCGGAGTTAATTCCACCAAGCGTCCGAAACATGTAATGGCATCCTCCAGCAAACCCGCTTGAGTATGAAAAATTCCTTCAAATAAAACCGTATGGGATGAATCGGCATACCGTTCTCGAAGCACTTCAACCCATTCTCGAACGAGTCGAACGTGAGTTTCCTCACCAAAAGCCTGATGGTAAACACGCCACGCTTGTGCGAAATCTCCCCGTAAGAGACACACAACATTCAAAGCAAAGAATGGTAAGGGGCCGCTATCACCGCGTTTGGACCAACGGGACGCCCCCTCATACACCACGTCCCATTCTCCCCCGGCAATAGCCGATTCAATAACAGATTGATCAGGAGACATCATGGAATTCCCATTTTCTATAAAATTAAAAACATTATCGCGTCAATGAATCTTCAATATCGGGGGAGGTGGCATGAATTAAACTCCCTAAATAGGGATAACGTTGAATCATTTGCGCTTTCATCTCCCAGGCCACTGTACGGTAAGACCAATGACCTTTAACCCCCGAACGTAATTTCGAAATATATTCCACCTCGGCAAAATCCATTTTAAACAGACACCGCACGCGGAACCCAAAGGGAATCGCATACAAGGCCGCCTCTTGATTGCTCTTTCGTAACCGTTCGATATCTTGGCGCACGGCCTCCATAGCTTGGCGATATTCTTTCTCTACCCCCGCCTCCGCCAGGAGAGGGGGCACATCATAGCCATGGAGAGTGGTAAAATTTTGTTGGACCTGCTGACACCGCCGGTGTCGATGCATATCCCGCCAGCCACCAATATCCATCAACACATCAAAGATAAAAGCATAACCAGAACGAAACTCCTTGGCCAACTCATCGTAGGCCCCTCGGCTCCTGATGGCTTCATCGACCAGTGTCTGCTTGTCCATCTCGGACCAATTCTTCACCCATTCCAACAATAACCGATATGGGGCATGGCTGACCCGATACACCAACGTGGTGACGAGTTCATCTAAGGGATCATGGGGCTCGAGTAAGTCGACCAATCGGGTATGATGTTTCCACGACTGGGGGTCCTCGAGCCCTGATTGATTCAGGCGATCTTTAACGTGGCGAAGGACATCGCGATAGACAGAACTCTGATACTCATTCGAAGCGGCATACCGAGCCAAGGTTGGAGCCATGGCTTCGAGTTTCGACGAGGACTCTTCTTGCAAATCCGCCCACACGCTCGATGGTTTGAGCGCACACGCCTCCTTCAGATCTTCTCCAATACCCAGAAGCTCCGGAAGCTGTGCGGAGAGCAAGCGGGTCATTTGCTTTTCCAACGTACGAATACTCACCACCTGTCCCACGTTCGTTTTGGCCGCTAATGGCAACAAATACCGGATGACATCATAGGCACGTGCGCCTATCGTTCGGTCATAATCCGTCGGTTTCATCGTCTCCGGACGAGGATACCGTTCCGTCAAATGTTGGTGAACCGGACCCTTCAAAAGGCGATAGATATTATAAAGACTTCCCAAAATACCTCGGTATTCGCCTTCGGTTTCGCTATTCATGATTTCACTGGGCACATAACAGCCGGCTGCCGCAAAATTTTGATAGCGACTGGACTTGGCTTGTCCGTCCCATAGGGGTTCATCTTCAAGACGAATAGCCGCTAATTCAGAAATATTTTCAAAGCAAATGGTCACATGCCCCAGATCTGCAATCGAGCCATGCCCATAGGCGAAATAAAATTGCTCCCAAAATTTTTCAGACGAATGGGCATGGACCCATTTCAAACTTTCTTCGATGGAATCAGGTGACCGGCTATACCGAGCCAAGGCATAAGCGGACTTCTCCGGCGGCATAGGGGCCAGGGCAATCACCTTTCGATCCCGTCGCTCATCACTCATAACAACATCACACTCCTCATGTTCTAAGGTAATGAAAAAAATGAGTCTCCACTATAGTCAGTGGAAGGCATTCTTCTCAAGTTGGATTTTTCGGGAACCGATGACATGATCAAAAGCCCTTGAAACTAGATGAAGGCTTGACTACACTCACCCGACCTCTACGGAAACATCCCTACACACATGAACATTCCTGACCGTCAATCCATGCATGGCCAATGGTCCTCTCGTTGGACCTTTATCCTTGCCGCCACCGGTGCAGCCGTGGGCCTGGGAAATATTTGGAAATTTCCGTATCTCACCGGGCAAAACGGAGGTAGTGCCTTTGTATTAATTTACATCATCTGTGTGGCCGCTCTGGGTATTCCACTCATGATGGCCGAGATTCTCTTAGGTCGACGTGGCCGTTCCACCCCTATTCAATCCATGAAAGTCCTGGCGGAAGAAACTAACGCCTCACAATGGTGGCAGATCATCGGTTGGTCAGGCACCTTGGCAGGCATGCTGATTCTCTCCTATTACAGCGTCATTGGCGGATGGACTCTGGCCTACATTTTCAAGTCCATCATCGGAACGTTCAGTGGAGCCACAGGCGATTTCGCTGCTAAGACGTTTAACCTCTTTGTGGGGAATGGGACGAGTCTTTTTTTCTGGCACACGGTGTTCATGCTCATCACGATGGGCATCGTCGCGGGCGGAGTCCAAGGCGGACTGGAAAAAGCCGTGCAATTTCTCATGCCCATGTTGTTCGTGTTGTTATTACTGATGGTAGGTTATAGCCTGACCACAGGCTATTTTGGCAAAGGGCTTGCCTTTCTCTTTACACCGGATTTTAGCAAACTCAGCGGAGCTAGTATGCTCGCGGCCATGGGCCAGGCCTTTTTTAGTTTGAGCCTTGGCATGGGTACGATCATGATCTACGGGTCTTATGTCCCCAGAAACACTTCCATCGCCAGCACCTCAATTATGATTGCGATCGCCGATACGGGCGTCGCACTCTTGGCGGGCATGGCCATTTTTCCGATTGTCTTTGCGAATAATCTTGAGCCAGGTTCGGGACCAGGCCTGATCTTTCAAACTTTGCCGGTGGCCTTTGGAAATATGGCAGGCGGAACGATTTTCGGCTCACTCTTTTTCATTCTGTTACTCATTGCCGCCTGGACGTCCTCAATTTCCCTCATTGAACCCTTAGTCACCTGGCTCATAGAAATCTTTAACCTGTCACGCCTCAAAGCTTCGTTCTACTCCGGGGTCACAACCTGGGTGATTGGCTTAGGCACTGTGTGGTCGTTTAATCTGTGGGCCGATTTAAAATTTTTTGGATTAACGTTTTTCGACCTGTTGGATTTCATCACGTCCAACTTAATGCTTCCCCTAGGTGGCATTCTCATCGCCCTCTTTGCGGGCTGGCTCATGACCGCTGAAAGCTCCAAAGCCGAGCTTCAAATCGCCAATCCTACTATCTATACTATCTGGCAGGCTCTCGTCCGTTACATCGCTCCCGTCGCCGTATTTATTGTGCTCCTTAACGCCATAGGGCTTCTTTAATTCAGCGTGCTGTCAAAAGCATGTTTTTTTCAGGTTGTTGGTGTCAGTTCGTCCACCTTACATGATCTTTCAAAGGAATAATGGGCTTACATGAAAAAAGTGTGGATCAAGATGCATCGTTGCTGACCGACATACTTCTTAACAGTGAAGCGGGCAATTCACAAAAACTCTTACACCAAAGGAATCACCCCTTATGTCACAAATTGGTGTCCTCAATGCAGCAAATGCTCTAGCTCAACTCTCACTTCCCCTTATCGATTCCGCCACCCCCTCGGTACAGCGTAAAACTCAAGAACCATCCATCAATGCGGTGCAAAACCTGAAAGATACCGTATCGATTTCCTTGGAAGCCCAAGCAGCCGCCTCAAAACAAAAAGCTCCTCTGGCCTAAAATTCTCTGGCTTGCTTTCAGATAAATCCTTATGTGTGACTACATGGCATTCGTTTCCATGTAGCCGCGCCTTGGCATGACCGCAATATCTCCGTCTAGATCATTCCGCCAATTTCCCGGCTGAAATCGCTCTACCTTACATTGAGTTATTTGAAATAACTAAGCCTAGGGTATTCTTTCGGCCACCTCCGGTTTCTCGTGCAAACCACGCGAAAGCTCAACCTCCCGTTCCTTATAGTACGTCTCGAAGATCACAAATGGTTCGATTGATCATGAAAGGAAAAACTTTTGTGTTGGCTACTCTTGCCCGACCAAAAGTTGCACGGTTGTTTAGCCGAAACCTGGAATAACTAAGGGTAGGAAATTCTTAGGTATACCTAAGACTCAGAATAAAAAATAAGCTGAACACCTATCAGGATCACCAATACTGCCCAGATAATTTTCGAAGTAGATTTTGAAGAGAAATCTTGAGCTGAACCATTTCGAGACACTTGACCCCATTCCCCCGCAAACCAGGCCAACCCACCAGCTAATGCCAATGTCCCCATAATATTATGATGGATTTGTATTTGGTGCCCCGCAGGATGCGGCCCATGCATATGGAGAAACAACATTCCTCCCCCTACCAGAGCAAAACCCGGCAGCAACGCTCCCCAAAACCACGGCGCCAATTTTCCCATTCGCCTCAACCATTCGACCCCGCCGACCCCAAGCGCTAAGACACCGAAGATTTTGTGTTGCAACATTTCAGGATCTTTTCCCGAAAAAGTTTCAGCCAGCGTCCAAGACCCGATAGGCCACGCTTCATGATCGCTCCAAATCAAAAGAAAGATTCCCGAGCCGATCAACGCCACCGGCAACAACCACCTTACCCATGCCATGGACGCCCATCCCACAGCCACTCGTAGTTCGGTCAGCCCGACTAAAATGACGCCCAAGCCAGCCAGGGCATGGTTAAACTCAGAATATGCGATTCCCTCTGGCGACCCTTCCCACTGTCCCAACGCTTTTATATGGCTATGCTTTCCCTGGTGAGAATGATCACCCGTATCCGCAAGAACTCCAGTGCAGACTACCAAGCTCATGAGCCACAACAGGGCGATCAGGCCCCACCAATAACGATATCCTGTGAACACCGGCGCCCATTGCCTCATATTTTCACTCAAACGATGCATCATGATTTAAAAAAGTTAGGGGGAGAAGAAAGACACTCCAAGATTAAACAACCAGGCATTTAGCCCAATATTACGATCCCCAATCCCCGCGTTGGAAATGTGGTGAAACCGAAAGCCTGCGGTAATGGCCCAATTGTTCGAGACAAAATATGACAACCCCGGTCCCGTTTGCAAAATGAAATTAAACTGAGTGCTCTGTTCGGGTATTCGCGGGGCCAAATCGGTCCACAACATCCCCGCACCTCCATCCCAAAATGGCATCCAGCGGCCAAAGGACAGAAAATTGTATTTGAGCACCAACGATCCGCCAAAGGCGGATGCACTAAAGGGTTCATAATAATGCGCGGCCATGGGTTCAAGCAGAAGTTCCACGTTGCCCGCAACTACCCCACTGCCAATTTCATCAGTCAACACCTGCCCTAATTGAGGCAAAAAATAAATGGCTCGGCGATTGGATGATGGGGCATTGTCAAAAATATTATTCCCTTTCCAAAAACCTCCTAACAATCCATATTCAAGGGTCCCTTTAGTCACTCGCGTGCGAGCACTTTGATCTTCTCCCCAAGACAATCCAGCCAACAGGCAGGACAGACACACACCCAACAACCCTGCCATATAGCGTTTCTTTAATAATGCTGTCAAAGCGACTATGCGTCTACTACTCATGATGTCTTTACGGAAAGAGATGTCTCACGTAATCTTAAAGGGTTATTCTCCAAACAACATTAATGGCTCTTTTCGGTTTTTTCTGTAATAACAAGCAGAAATGTCGCATAATTGGCAAGAACAATTCAATGATCTTTTCCCCAAGATTGTATACAATAAAGTACCTTGTACTGGTGACCCATGAAGCCAACTCTTACGACTCCAACCCCAACCTCTCCCCCAACCCTCAAAAAAGATCCCTTCCAACGTCTGTCCTTAGCGGTAAAACAACTGGATCAACTCATCACTCGTGCACGCCAGTTAGGATCGTTGAGCGATCAACTGCTCTGGGATGATCAAACAGGACCCAGGTTTTCTTCTCGAGACATCAATTCCTCTCTTCCAACATCTTGTGACACATCTACAAAGTTGGGTGTCTCAGAAAAAATGGCAGAAACACAAGGGAATTCTGAATCGTAATGTAGCGAATTGCAAAAAACGTGTGAGAGGAGCAGTTACGGCATTGTCGAATAAAGATTTCTGCAGCAAGCAAAGGGGTATTTCGGAAGAGAACCAGTTGCCAATCTTCGTATAATCTCTCACAGATAACCCCTTGTTGTATGATATAAGCGGCAATCAGATTTTCATCGCCATACTTCAAGACCTGCTGGAGCGCAATAGACACCGGTCCAGAATTCTCCTCACCAGAACTGCTGCTTTACGTGGAGAGCGCGTTGGAAGATCTCCTTCGCTGTGCGCCTTCTTAACTAGGTTTTTGGGTTTAAATTCCGCCGAAATTAATCTGACCAAGAGTTTAAACTAGGATCGCCCCCAATCAAAAGAATAGTGAATAAACCATGCTTCTTTGTGTACTCATTGGTTTTGTGTGGATCTTGATGGCTGCTGGATGTTCCGAGCCAAGTACCGGAAGTATATTGTTGGTCAACAACTCTTCAAGCCTCATTGTGCGGGCTGAAGTCAACGTCTGCGACAACACACTTCAGTTTGAAGGCATAAAGCCGAGAGACAGTCAACATTCCTTTTTTTATGTGGACGGGGAATGTCAGTATGCTATGACCGTCAACTTTGCCGACCAACCACCCCTTCGGGCTCAATTGGGCACTCTGACCACAGGCTTTGATTGGGTAGACTATCTTGTGGTCACCGATGCAGAGATACAGTTAAATCCAAAAGGATATAAGGGAACCATTCTTCGACATTAAGAATGTAAGCGTTTATGACCTTGGCACAGATTAGATGGCTGCCTTGATTTGTCTAGAACATTGTTCGACTTCATACTCCTGGAGGTTCAACTTGAGGCGCATAACGACTCAGACTTTTTAAATTTGAGACAAGATGATGAGTGAATGATATTGAGTGTTTAGAAAAGAAGGAGTGGGGTGAGTGACGGGTTTCGAACCCGCGACCTCCGGAACCACAATCCGGCGCTCTAACCAGCTGAGCTACACCCACCACAAACACGTCGAAATCCGATGGAGAGAGGGATCAAATCTTATCAGAGGGCTAAAAACCCTGCAAGCATGAGAGAAAGGCATGTTTCTGGAAATTCCAAATATTTTTCTTCATAGATTTTCTTAAAAGGAATAACCATCTACAATCCAATGGAGTACCGGTGGTCTGTCTATATCAGGAAAGTTAGTTGACCGAATTTGAAAACCTGTGGTAAGAAGAAGGCTTATTCTTTTTGGAGGGATTCATGGCCAATCGACATCAATCAGCAATAAAAGCGGCTCGGCAAACATTAGTTCGGCAAGAACGAAATCGTGCCATCTTGCGAAGAGTCAAAACGTTTATGAAAAAGGTGGATGGAGCCATTCAAGACAAGAATGGGGATGCCGCCAAGAGTTCGTTGCGAGAAGCAACATCCGAGTTGCATAAGGCTGTGACGAAAGGCACGCTTCATCGAAATACCGCTTCCAGATGGATTTCCCGCCTCGCCTCACGTGTGAACGCGGCATAAACTTCCAATTTCCGAAATTTTCAGATTCTTAACCCTGCCTCGGAATCCCTATCCTATTACCAAGTTGGTACTAGGCAGCGGCACCTTTCCTTCCTTGGCACAATTGAATGACCACTTCGTCTAAAATTATCTGTGGTTGCATCGCTCTCCCGCCCTTTAGCGCTGAATCTGCTTGAGCAAACACTTCCCAAGCTTTTCGAAAATGCCACTCCTGCCATTGTTGTACGAGCTGTAGAAACTGGCGTGCTCGAAATGGGGGAATTCCAGCTTGTCGAACGGCCTGTGCCTGATCCTTGCCTTCCCGTAACAATCCACTCACTTTCCACATGCGGCGCACTTGCCACAAAAACGCACCCAACATCCGTAATGGGGCTTCTCCAGTCTCTAAATTTTTAGCGACGATATCTAAGGCGCGCCCATGATCTCCGTAGGAGACGGCTTCCGCCCAGTCAAAGACCGAAATGCCTGGAGGCCTTCCTCGAACACATTCCACATCCGACATCTTCACACGTTGCCCACTAGACACATAATCCGCCAATTTTTCCAATTCACGAAGGACGACATATAACCCCTCACTCGCTTGCTCCTTCAACATTTCCAAGGCTTGCGGTTCGATTTGCAAGCCCAACGCGCGTACTTGATGCATAATCCATCCTGCCCGTTGACTCTCTGGCATCGGACCACAGTCCACTACCAAAGCATGTTTCTTTAATGTCTGCACCCATTTGGTTCGCCCATCTAATTTGGCTGCAGCAAAGACCAAGGTTGTGGCCTTGTTCGGTTGTTGAATATAGGGTATGAGTGCTTCCCCGTCTCGTGCTGAAAGTTTATCGGCCCATTTCACAAACACACGTCGCCGGGAAGAAAAAAATGACACCTCTTCGGCCAACTCCAGAATCTCAGAAGCATTCGTTTCATCTCCATATACCACATCTGATTCAAACAGACTGGGGGATTCTCTAGAAGAGTTCTCCCTGGCGCTTTCCTTGCGGCCATTTCCCTCCTCGTTTACCCGTTGTAGTATTTTTAGGGCTTGATCACGAAAATAGGCTTCGTCCCCAAGTATGACATAAAGAGGTGCAAGCTCTACTTGTGTAACGTGACGCTGTAGATCCTGAATATTCATGGATCGATGGATGGCAATTGACGGTCGTGGCAGGAACAACCACTATTGGCTTGGCACCGGTTCGCGTGGAATGGGCTGTGGAGTTCTCATAGGATCATGCGTGGAATGAGAGGTATCAATGATTTCGCCAGACTCCAACGTGGGTAAATGTGTGGCTGATTCCATCATAAATTTACCTTGATCCCTGGCCGACCGGAACTGATCGGCCAGATCTTCTGCAACTTCCTGCCCCGCCTGCTCTAACGCCCGATCTTGCAGAACTCGATTAAATTGTAATCCACTGGCTGCGGTATCTGTACTGGAAGAGGCTCCCACAAAAAATTCGGCCGATCGCGTATTGGATTGCGACCATCGAACTGCCCCTGTCTTCCGATGTCGGACATTCACTGCCACATTCACAGTCACTCGACTTTCCTGAGTTTGTGTTTGAGAAAATGCGACGGATGGAAGCGCCACAGAGACAATGGCCCCCTCTAAAATAAAATCTGCCGAAAGATCATCTTTAACAATGGTCGCACTACCGGCCGATTGCAAGGCTTGCCGAAGATAGCGCGTATACTTGAACTCCAAGTTTGGTTCAAAGGAATTATTCTTGAGTGTCCGTAGGGCTAAACGAACGGGTGGTCCTTCGGCTGAACGGCCTCCACCAATGACCGGTCCTGGTCCTTCCACCGTGAATTGATACCCACACCCTATTCCAGCCAGAAGCATGATAATGACCGCGGGAAACAAGAGTACCCTTCTTGGACAATGCAAGAGAATCTGCCCCTCCGGCCCACTTTTAGATAACAAAATTCACCAACTTTTGTTCAACGTAGATCACTTTGTGCGGGGTTTTGTCTCCCAACCATTCTACAAGTTTGGCATCATTCTGAGCAGAGACGATAATCTGATCTTTGGTCGAGCCAGCCGGCACGGAAATTTTGCTTCGAAGTTTGCCATTCACCTGAATCGGAATCGTCCATTCATCGCTAACCACGAATTCGGGGCGGAAGACCGGCCAGGGTTGTCGGGCAATACTCGTGGAATACCCGATGGTTTGCCATAGTTCTTCAGCCAAATGTGGCGCGAAAGGCCCCAAAAGGAGAAGAAGTGTTTCCAATGCCTCTCGCCATCCGGTTTGTTCATGTGCTGTCAAGGTTTTGGCGGGATAATCTTTCATCAATTTATACAATTGATTCACATACTCCATTAACGCGGCCACCGCGGTATTAAATTGAAAGTCTCGCTCCAGATCTTCCGTGACTTTTTGAATCGTCTGGTGTGTTGCCCGCTGTAACTCTTTCAGAAGATGGGACGGATCAGCGCAAGCGTAATCTTTTCCCTCCTGTATCACGGGAAGTTGCTCGTACACTAATCGCCAAACCCGATTAAGGAACCGATAACACCCTTCCACGCCCGTATCGCTCCATTCCAAATCTTTTTCTGGCGGCGCGGCGAATAAGGAAAACAGGCGTGCCGTATCGGCCCCATATCGCTCGCATAAATCTTCAGGAGAGGCAATATTCTTTTTGGACTTCGACATTTTTTCCGTACGCCCGGTGACAATAGGTTTTCCGCATTGCCGACAAAGACGTTGACCCGCCTCTTTTTTGGTATCTGACGGCAGCACCCATCGATGTTCCTCGCACCAATAGGTTTCCTTGGTCACCATCCCTTGTGTAAGCAAATGCACAAAAGGCTCATCAACCGTCGTCAATCCCAGATCACGCAAGACCTTGGTAAAAAACCTGGCATACAACAAATGTAAGACGGCATGTTCAATCCCACCGACATATTGATCCACGGCCATCCAATGTTCGGCCGCCTCCGGATTCACGGGTTGCTGACTGTCCTGTGGAGAGCAATAGCGGAGAAAATACCAAGAAGAATCCACGAAGGTGTCCATCGTATCGGATTCCCGACGAGCCGCTCCTCCACAGGTCGGACAAGTGGCCTTGGAAAACGTAGGCGATTCCTTGAGCGGCGAACCGCCTTTGCCGGTAAACGGCACATCTTCAGGCAACAGCACCGGCAATTGATTGACAGGAACCGGAACCAGGCCGCAATGCGCGCAATACAACATCGGAATGGGGGTTCCCCAATAGCGTTGTCGAGAAATACCCCAATCGCGCAATCGAAAATTGATCGTGCGCGTTCCCCAACCTTGTGTTTCGACATATTCCCCAATGGCCTTTTTGGCCTCTGAAACGGAAAGCCCGGTAAAGGTTCCCGACTGAACTAAGGATCCGGCTTGAACCTGTTCCTCATAGGCTGACTCTAAGGCATCCGGTACTAACGTGCCAGGGGCGTTTTGAATCACCAGCCGAATGGGAATGTCATATTGCTTGGCAAATTCAAAATCTCGCTGATCATGAGCCGGAACAGCCATAATGGCCCCAGTACCATATTCATACAACACAAAATTTGCGACCCAAATGGGAATCCGTTCCTGAGTAAAGGGATTAATGGCATAGACTCCGGTAAAGACTCCTTCTTTCTCTCGATCAACTGCCGTGCGGGTTGCTTTATCTAAACGCGAAACCCGGTCGACAAATGTTCGCACGGAATGGGCTTCAGGCCGTCCTGCAATCAGTTGCTCGACCAGCGGGGATTCTGGCGCCAGACTCATGAAGGTTGCGCCATAAATGGTGTCGGGTCGAGTCGTAAAAATCCGAATAGCTTTCAAGTCGAGCTGGGGCTCCACAACTGGAAAATCAATTTCCACGCCCTCACTCCGACCTATCCAATGACGTTGCATCGCCAGCACCCTGGCCGGCCAACTGGTTAGTTGATCACAGCCGTCTAACAGTTCTTGAGCATAGTGCGTAATTCGAAAAAACCACTGCTCCAACTCTTTTTGAATGACCACTGACTCGCATCGCCAGCAGACACCACCATCTTTTCCCTCTTGAGTCAGCACTTGCTCATTAGCCAAAACGGTTTCACAGGACGGGCACCAATTCACCGCGGAATGTTTACGATAGGCCAATCCCCGTTCCACCATTTTCAGGAAAATCCACTGGTTCCAGCGGTAATAGTCAGCCTGGGAAGTGTTGACCTCACGATCCCAATCGTAAGACAAGCCCATTCGCTGCAATTGCTTTTTCATATAGGCGACATTTTCTTGGGTCCAGGCATTGGGATGCACACCCTTTTCAATAGCCGCATTTTCTGCTGGTAAGCCGAAAGCATCCCAACCCATGGGGTGCAACACATGAAACCCACGCATGGTTTTATATCGGGCTACCACATCCCCAATGGCATAGACCCGCACATGGCCCATATGAATGCGCCCGGAGGGATACGGAAACATTTCCAAACAATAATATTTAGGGGTCGTCCCATCTTCCTTGATCCGGAAAAGGCCAGTCTTTTCCCAATGGGCTTGCCATTTTGTTTCTACAGTCTGATGATCATAGGTCTGCGACATACCCTGCCTTATGGAATTGTTAGGGGAGGAACACGCTGCTGATTTTCCCATTTAAGGGGGAGAGAAGACCTTACGCTTGTTCAGCCGATTTCTTCCTCTTAATATACGAGAAAGAATCTAGCATAGAGGGGACGACCCGACAAGCAAACATCTGGAACAATACCATTCAAAATGTTGCGGGCGCGGAAACACAAAGGGAAGGAAAGGATGCTTAGGAGGATATGCGTGCTAGGACTTTTCGTGGATTAACAGCAACTGGGTCAGGAGGACGAGCCGACGAGCCAGATATTGCCTCTTCAATTTCTACATGTTTCTGCTGCTGCTGACGATGGTTCTCAATAATGGGATCAATAATTTCACCGCACATCAAACACCGCCAACCCGGCATCCAAATTTCACCACTTGTCGCCATATCCACAAAGTGGTCGACAATCATCGTTCCCTGACAGCGCGGACACTCCATTCCCTACTCCTATTTCTGTTAAGAATTGCTACACATTCCTTCGGAGCCGCCCCGGAAAGGCTTAAGGGAAATTCCGTCGTCAGGATAAGATTCGATGAAAAAACCCCACAGACTCATCGGAATCATCGTCTACTAAAAACAACGTCAATCATTGGTATCCATCAAAGTTTTTTTCGGGCAAGAGGGATAAGGGCTTGACTGCGCAGCTTGCGATGATAGGTAATGGCAAAACGATGGGCTTCGTCTCGGATGGATTGTATAAGGCGGCTGGCGGGAGATTTCAAAGGTAAGACAAGCGGGGATTGATGCCCTGGGAGAAAAATTCTTTCGTCTTTTTCTCCTTTAGCTTTGGCTAGTCCACAAACCACCACCTGAGAAAATCCTAATCCCGTGATAGCTTCCATGGCTGCGCCGAGTTGTCCAATTCCTCCGTCAATGACCATTAAGTCCGGAGTGGGCAAGACCTTGCCAGATTTCGTTGCCAATGTGCCTCCATATCGTCGCTTCACCACTTCGTACATGCTCGCAAAATCATTGGCCCCTTCCACTGTTTTAATTCGAAAACGCCGGTAATCGGACTTTTTCATCCTTCCGTTTTCCCAGACAACCATGGATGCTACCGATTGCGCCCCCATGGTATTGGAAATATCGAAGCATTCAATCCGATGCGGTAAAGATGATAATCCCAACAACCGTTGTAATTCCTGGACCGCCTCTTGTGATTCGGTTTGCACTCGAAGATGTTCCTTCAATGCAGCAATGGCATTTTCCTGCGCGAGTTGCCGTAATTGATGTTTCACTCCACGCTCGGGCACGACGATGCGCACCGCTTCCCCTTTTTTCTCCGACAACCACTGTTGCATCAATGGTTGATCCTCGATGGTCAGAGGCAACAGCAGCTCTTTCGGCGGCAAAACAGCTTTATTGTAAAACTGCTCCAATGTCGCCCGGAGCAGTTCTTCTTCCGAATCACCTCCGACATCATTCCAGAAAAAATCCCGACGACCAATGAGCAACCCGCCTCTGACAAACAATAATTGTACATCTACCGCAGCCCCGGCCCGCGCGAGCCCCAACACGTCCTGATCAACGGGACCTATTTGTGCGACACGCTGTTTTTCCAAGGTCCGTTCTATTTTCACGATGCGATCCCGTAAGCGAGCAGCATCTTCAAAAGCTTCCCGCTCGGCCATCTCGTGCATGTCCTGTCGAAGAGACGACAACAACTCTTGATCACGACCTTCTAAGAACCACCGTACTTGACGGACAATTCGATGGTAATCCTCTTTCGTTTGATTGCCGGTGCAAGGGGCCATGCAACGTTGTATCTCAAATTCCAAGCAGGCCCGATCGGAAGTACCATCAATCTCAATTTTGCAGGTGGCCAAGGGAAACACCTTACGTATGACCTTCAAGGTTTCACGCATGGCCCCTGTCGGTACGTACGGTCCAAAGTAGAGAGCGTTGTCCTGTTTCACCCGCCTTACAATCGAGAGCCGAGGGAAATCGTCTTGAATCGGTAGACGAAGATACGGGTATTGCTTGTCATCTCGCAGGACTACATTAAACCGAGGGCGATGTCGCTTGATAAGATTACTTTCAAGAATTAAGGCTTCAAGTTCGGATTGGGCAATGATGGTTTCCACATCAACGACATGTGCTACGAGGGCCCGAATTTTAGGACTTAAATCGGCACCTTTTTGAAAATACGAGCGAATGCGTTCCGCCAACACGGCCGCCTTGCCAATGTACATAATGTCATCCGAACGATCTTTAAAAAGGTACACACCAGGCTGTTTGGGTAAATGATTAAGCTTTTCTTTCAAGCCATTGATCCCGGGTTCGCGAACGGCTGCCTCACGACTTGATGCTATGTCGGGTATTTGGTGCATATGGAGAACCGCCTAGAAAGTCAGACGATAGCCACCCCTGGAGGACGTTGAATTAATTCGATTTCATACCCATCGGGCGCATCGATAAATATAAATCGACTGCCGGACGAGGACTGCGTCGGGCCATCCGTAATCGGAACATTCTTGGATTGTAATTCCTTGATCGTCTTATCCAAATCCTCGACTTCGAAGGCCAAATGCACGAGATCCTCTTGAACGGTTACCGCACCACTAGCGGGGAAACTGCATAATTCAATCAGTTCATCACTATTGGGGACTGCCAAAAAAGCCAAGTGGGAACCCCTGGGTGAGACCTTTTGCTCCACCACTTCCAAGCCCAGAATCTCTCGATAAAAATGGAGCGTGCGCTCCATATCACTCACACGCATTCGAGTATGTAACAATTTTTTGACCTTCATTGGATTTTCTCCTCGATTCCTTACTGCTTCCCCAACATAGAGAACGGCCACCCAACTATTAGGTGGCCATCCGTTCCTTTTCCTCTGTACTTTTTCTGTTGGGTCTGGCCATAAACCATTGCCAAATCCCTCTACATTCCGTACACTTCGCCCGTTTTACCCAGTTCAACCCTTCCCCCATCTCATGGAGGAGATGTGACGAGCACCACAACCCGTCTATTGTTCTCTATCATTCTGCTTTCATTTTTGATCAATCCCTTCAGCAATCTCTCTGTTTTCGCAGAAGGATTTCGGGTCCTCGATCATGGAGCCGCCGCTACTGGCCAGGGTGCAGCCTTTTCAGCTCAGGCAGATAATCCCTCTGCCGTTCATTATAACCCAGCCGGGATAACTCAATTAAAGGGCATCCAATTTTCAACCGGGACATTACTTCTCAGTGGATCCACGCGGTTTAACAGTGACCTCGGGCCGACGGTCAAGGGAGACTTGGGAGGCACGATAGCGACCCCTCCTCCCAGCACCTTCTTTCTTACTGCGCATTTACCAGCCCTGGGCCTCACGAATTTACCCGATTGGACTGTGGGCATCGGCCTTACCTCCCCGTTCGCCCTTCAGGTGGAATATCCCGATAATAGCCTAATTGCACCTATCAGCACGATGGCAGCCCTGCCGCTCATCGATATTAAACCAACCGTCGGCTACAGACTCAATGAGTATATTGCCCTGGGTGGAGGACTGGATATCTACACATTTGCGGATTTCCTTGGAGAGGGACATGCTGAAATTCAACAGAATGCTGCACCAGGAAACCCGTTTGGGATTCCGGCGGGAACCGCTCTTGAAGGAAATGGGAGCGACTCCGCGTTGGGTTTTAATATTAGCCTTCTGTGGACCCCTTGGCGGAATGCCCAAGACCAGCCACGCCTCAACGTGGGATTTGTCTTTCGACATGGCCCGGATTTGAATCTGGATGGGGAATTTCTCGCAGGCGGTACCCGCTTAGCTGGCGCCCAGACAACTATTGAACTCCCCGACACCTACACATGGGCGATCGCGGGATGGCCAATTAGAAACACTCAACGGGAATGGAAAATTGAAGTCGATGTGGATTACGCCGATTGGACCGACTTTGAGGATCTCAACTTGAATTTGTCCAATGGGGCCACTATTCCTAATCGACGAAATTATGGAGATGCCTGGGTGGTCATGATTGGCACGGAATATACACTTTTAAAACCAAATTTTCTCCCGCATTGGGATGTGTCCTTCAGAGGGGGATACGTTCGATCTGAGACACCTGTTCGGGAACGCACATTCGATCCTTCAAATCCAGATTCAGTCTTTCATGCCATTTCCGTTGGTACGGGCTTTCTCTGTCATAACGGAGGACGATTTCTTGGCATTCTTCCTTGTGAGGGTCTTGGAGGAAAGGCCATCGGCCTTGATTTGGCCTATCAAGTATTACTGTATAACGCTCGTGATATTAGCAATAATCAACAACCTCTCTTAAACGGCACGTGGGACTCTACTATCCATGTAGGAGCCGTATCCTTACGCCTGATGTTCTAATTCCGACCCTATTTTTTTCTCCCTACCCTCTTCACCCTTTTCTCGTTTTCCATTACAGTCTCCTATCTCATTCGTCTCAGACGAGGAGTTTCATGAACTTGTTTCCCAAAACCCATCGGATTTTGGAACGCCAGGTGATGGAATTTCGTCCATTTGGTCGGAACCACCAGGGTGAAACCATCCAGGACGTGAGCGGCATAACCGTCCGCGCGAACCTAGAATATTTGGAAACTCTTGTCACTCGCAAACGCGGAGCCGAAGCTGGTCAGGAGGCGCTCGAAACCCTCGTCACACTCCTAAATGAACGCATTCCTGATCCGACCTATCATGTGACGGTCGATTTTTTGAAGAATCCCTGGAATAGCTATTCCTATGAATTTGTAATGTTCCTGGCGGAATTTTCAATACAACTCTCTGAAGAGCCTCACTACCATTTTAATATGGGACGAGAAAAATTCTTGTCCCCCATTGTAAAGATTCTCGGACGTCCTTTTTCGATTGTCCAAATTTATCGCCTCTTCCCGTACTTCGTTGAAAAATTTACCAAGGGTTCACTCAAACCTGAAGTCGTCTCGGTGACCAATGGGCATGCCGTCATGCGCATGAAATTTTCCGACTCTGCAGCCTCTCAATTTGGCCCTTACCTTCGGGGATGTGCCGAACGAGTCTGCCATACGACGAAGGCTACCATCGCACAAGTTCCCGCTAGCATGTTTGGCCAACGCCCTGCAGTCATCCAAGATACCTGTTGTATCGCAGAGGGAGCTCCCCATTGTGAATGGACTTTTACTTGGGCTCCTCAATCCTCGTCTCTCCGGATCTGGATGCTTGCCGGATTTGTCCTTAGCCTTCTTACACTTGGACTGACGAATTTTCTCGCACCCCAGTATCCCTGGTGGGGCCAGACAGGCCTAGTACTCCTCCCCCTGGTCATCCTGCCTTCCATCGGACGAATTGTGACCGATCGAAAAGAGCTGCAGGAAAGGGGCGCCATTATTCAGGAACAATTAGCCTCTGCCGAACAACAGCACGAAGAACTCAGAAGTGCGTACCTCCAACAAGAACAACATCTGATCGAAGTTCGAAGACGGGTGGGCGAGTTAACCATGCTCCATGAACTCACCCTTCAAATTAGCTCGACACTGGACCAACAACATATTATCCAGGCTAGCCTCGAAGCCATTGTGCATTCACTGACTTATGACCTGGCATGTGTGGTTCTATGGAATGAACAACATCAACAGTTCCATTCTGTTTGTGCGCTCGGTGGGCCACCGGATTGGGGCACTAGCCTTCAAGACCTCACGATCCCTGCGAAACCCAATGATCTCATCTTTCGGTCGCTCACCAGCCCTCAACCCATCATTATTGAACATCTGCAAGGAATAATCGCGGAAGCGCATCCCTCCACCTGCCGACTGCTGACCGAAAGCCGAATCAAAACCGGGATCGCATTGCCTTTAGCTAGCCAAAGTCAGCGATTGGGTGTGCTGGTTGCCGGAAACCCTCACGTGAAGACGTTATCCGTAGAAGATCAAAATTTACTATCCACCGTCGCACAGCAATTAGCCATTGCGTTGGATATGGCCCTGGCTTATAACGAAATAGAAGCCTTGAGTATTGGGCTGGAGGCAAAAGTCCAAGCACGCACGAAAGAATTGCAACAGGCAAATCAAGACCTTGAAACGGCCAATACCCGCCTCAAGGAACTTGACCGGATGAAATCCCAATTTCTTTCGCATTGCTCCCATGAACTCCGGACACCACTGACCTCAATTAAAGGCTTCACGGAAAATATGCTGCACGGTATGGTGGGGCCTTTGGCCGAACGCCAACATCTCTACCTCACACGCATTAGCGCTAATGCCAATCGGTTGACCCGAATGATTGGCGATCTCTTAGATCTCTCTCGTATTGAAGCCGGTACGGTCAGGCTTGCCCTTCAATCCGTCTCTCTTCCCGCTATGCTGAACGACATCTCTCAAGAATTCATCCCTTTGACACAAACGAAAAACCAGGAGCTGGTGGTGGAAACCAAGGGAGAAGATTTAACCATTTGGGGAGATCCAGATCGTCTCCACCAAATTGCGACCAACCTCATCCACAATGCTCATAAATTTACTCCCGAACAGGGCCGCATTGTCGTGACGGCCTGCCCCGATACATCAGACCACATCCTCTTAACGATCGCAGACAGTGGTCCCGGCATTCCCCTGGAGGCACAAGCGCACCTTTTCCAGGCTTTCTATCAAGCCCATCGAACCCCAGAAATTGGAACCCAAGGATTGGGACTGGGCCTTTCGATTGTGAAGCAATTAGTGGAACTTCATGGGGCCACTATCAACGTCGAAAGCGAGATTGGGACAGGGACAACATTCTGTATTCGATTTCCTAAATCTGCATCGACAACCGCCTCCACATTACTCTAAGTGGAGACTTTCTTTCCCACTACATGTTGACAGGCTCAGGAGCTAGGAATTTTTTCGCCTACCAAACATTCTTGCCTGGCTATTTTGACCGACTCGGCAAAAAAAACCCCAAAAAACTCATGATTTTTTCATGTGTGCCGATAAACGTGGATAGAATTGCTTACTCATTTTTTTTAAGGAGGTGATTTCATGGCTAAAGTTGCCAAAAAGAAACCAGCAAAAAAAGCAGCCGTTCGTATGAAGAAAGCTTCGCCGAAGAAGAAATCTTCACGATAGCTTCCCCGGACGTCACCATGTGTAAATCCGGGGAGTAGTTCACTGCTCTCCGGAATACACCATTGTCAAACCATTCCTTCCTCACTTTTTCCTGACAATTCCTGGATATCGGTAAAGCCCAAGACGAGAACCGACTCAATTTTTAGAGTTTTGCCCTGTCACGCCTCACGTTCACATCTTAAACAGTTGAGTTTCTCGCGTCGGTTATGTAATAAACTTGGCTGACCGCTATGACTCTTTAAGCGCGGGTAAGAACAACATGCCAATTACTGCACACACCCAACTATGCGGGCTTCTGGGAAATCCAGTCGAACATTCTCTCTCTCCGGCCATACACAATGCAGCCTTTGAAAAATTGGGGTTAGATTTTGCCTATCTCGCCTTCCCCGTCGAAGACTTGGAGAACGCCATCCGTGGTATTCGTGCCTTGGGACATATTCGAGGATTCAGCGTCACTATTCCTCACAAAGTATCCATCATACGACTGTTAGATTCCGTTGAAACGACTGCGAAACATATTGGCTCTGTCAATACCATCATCAAAGACCGTGGCCTATTAGTTGGCTCAAATACCGATGCATCGGGTGCACTTCAAGCGTTACGACAAGGCGGAGTGAACCTGGCCGGTCAAAAGGTTGTCATTCTGGGTTCGGGAGGAGCCGCTCGAGCCGTTGCCTTCGGGCTCTGTGTTGAAGGAAACATTGATCACCTCACTCTGCTGGGAATCGACGATAACGAGCGAATAGCACTAGCTTCAGATCTCCGCACCAAAACAAAAACCGCGATTACCGATTTTTCGTTAAACGTTTCAACACTCAAACCGGCTTTAGCCAATGCTCAGTTAGTGATTCACTGTACCCCCATGGGCATGCATCCAAACATCGAAGCCAGTTGCGTCCCCAGGGAATTGCTCCATCCTGGATTAACCGTTATGGATATTGTCTACAACCCCCTGAACACTCAACTGCTCCAAGATGCTCAAATTGCCGGATGTCGCACCATTCAAGGAATTGAAATGTTTCTTCACCAAGCCGTCGGACAATTCGAACTTTGGACTGGACAACCTGCCCCTGTCGACACCATGCGCAAAATCCTCATTTCTCATTTCTCATGAACCTTGTTTTGATTGGATATCGAGGCACCGGGAAAAGCACGGTGGCTAAAATTTTGGGCCAACGGCTAGAACGGAAAGTTTTGTCCACCGATGAGGAAATCATCAAGGAGGCCAAGCAATCTATTCCTCAGATTGTCGAACAATTCGGGTGGGATTATTTTCGTGAGTTAGAAACCCAGTTGTGTAGGAAAATCCAAGATCAATCGAATTTGATCATCGATACCGGTGGTGGGCTCATTTTGAAAGAAGAAAACGTAAAGATCCTAAAAGCTAACGGTACCTTCTTCTGGCTAACAGCCGAGGTATCAACGATCGTGAAACGCATCTCCACTGACACACAACGTCCGTCTCTTTCCGGCACCAAATCCTTCGTGGAAGAAATCGAAGACATCCTTAAAGAACGCACCCCTAAATATCAAGCCGCCAGCGATCATGTCATCACCACGGATCAAAAATCCCCGATTCAAATCGCCGACTCAATACTCGCCCTCATTCCAACATAAACCGTCGGACTGAATCTCTAAGTAACCAGGGCTTGAGACTGGCATGGTGGCATGGCCAATCAGTGCAGCTGACTCCGGAGAAAAAGGAGCGCACTGTTTGAGAACAGCAAGTTTGCGCACCACCGGAGTCAGCGAACCGTAAAGGTCACCCGAAGGGTCATGCCACGGCCTAAATGCCTTTGGGTACTTTCCCCGAAAGGAAAATACCTCGTCTGCCGGGACGAGATCCGGCAACATCAATACTCAAGAATGATTGATTCTTTTCAACCTATCTAAAAGAGCAGTAAACTGCTTTTGATTCCAACCCCTACAGCATCCACCTACTCGATCTCTCAACGAGAAATATAATGAACTCATCAGAAGAAACTTGGCGAAGACCCTGGGTGATTGAATGGACACAGTATTTACTCGATAGCTATGTCCGCTGGATCAAACAGGAACTCATACATAGAGAAGGCACTGCGCAAGCACAGGCAGAACGACTGTTCATGAGTCCATTTGTTATCGCCTCACATGGTCTGCAAGACGACCCTATCCTGAATTATGGCAATCAAGCCGCACTGGATTTATGGGAAACGGATTGGGAAGAATTCACCCAAACCCCCTCCCGATTGACTGCTGAACCAGTAAACCGTGCTGAGCGCGCGCGTATGCTAGAGCAAGCCAAAACGGATGGATATATCAGGAACTACCGAGGCATCAGAATTTCTAAGAGCGGCAAACGCTTTTTGGTGAACCAAGCGACGGTCTGGAATCTTCACCAACCCGATGGGACGCCGGTAGGACAGGCCGCTACCTTTTCCCATTGGACATTTTTGTAAGGGCTATTCTTTATCTCATTTTACTCTGCCCCACCGCATCATCTTATCTTTTTTTGTCAAATCTTTATCCAAACCCAGCCTCTTTACTAGGACTTTGAACTCTCTCTTGCCTCGGCGATTTTATCTGAGCTATGGTGCCTTCAGACTCGCAATGGCTTCTTCATTTCCATAATTCACTTGAGAAATTTATGATTCTGGCTGGCGATATTGGTGGGACGAAAATCCATTTAGCCCTTTACGAATGGGAAAAAGAACGGGTCGAGCCTATCCGCGAAGACACCGTATGGACGGCCGATTACGAGTCTTTTGAAGAAGTTTTGACAGAATTCCTGGAAGAACCGGTCGACACCGACTCGGATGGGAGTGATGTGTCAAACGTGGATGAAAGCAACACATCCCCAACACCCTCATCTTCCGAACGATCCATCACTGCTGTGTGTTTTGGGGTACCTGGCCCAGTTCTGAACAATGCTTGTCGAACCACGAATATTCCTTGGACCATTGAAGGGAACAAACTGGCCACATTTTTAAAGGTTGCACAAGTTCGATTGTTAAACGATTTAGAAGCAACCGCATATGGCCTCCCCCTTCTCGAACCGGACGAAATTGAAGACCTCAATCCCAGCGCCCCCTCACCCCCACGTGATGGCACCCGATGCCTTCTCGCCGCTGGAACAGGTTTAGGCGAATCTCTCATTGTGTGGACAGGCAAGGAGTATCAAATTTGTCCATCTGAGGGTGGTCATACCGATTTTGCCCCGAACAACGATTTAGAAATTGAATTGCTCCGTTATTTACGTACGAGTTATTTACATGTCAGTTATGAACGGGTGCTGTCGGGGCCAGGATTGCATCTGATTTATCAATTTCTTCGCGATACACAGAAGAATGAACCTACATGGTTTTCCGAGAAACTTCCCACAGGTGATCCCGCCTCACTCATTGCAGAGGCTGGGCTGGAAGGCAAACCCGACATTTGCAAAAACGCTCTCCAACTCTTTGTATCCATCTATGGAGCCGAAGCCGGCAATATGGCGCTCAAGACCCTGGCCATGGGCGGCGTGTATATCGGTGGAGGCATCGCGCCAAAAATTCTACCGGCACTCCAAGATGGAACGTTCATGAAATCGTTTTTGGCTAAAGGTCGCTATAAACGATTGCTGGGCAAAATCCCAGTTCGTGTTATTTTAAACCCTCGCACAGCGCTCCTGGGCGCCGCTTCAGTTGCCGCTGGTATGAAGGCCTGACGAGATCCCGCTGTGTCATCACCACCCATTTCTCTTACTCCGGATCAACAAAAATCTCAGGCCGCTCTCAAAGCCCTGGAATATGTTCAGGATGGGCAGATTCTTGGATTAGGTACAGGCTCGACCGTTCATCATTTCCTCACAGCGTTGGGGACTCGTGTCCAAGACGGCCTCCACATTCGAGGCGTGCCAACATCGCAGGCCACCGCTTCCTACGCCAGTCAGCTGAAAATTCCAATGCTCGGCAACAATGACCTCTGGAAGATTGATGTCGCCATCGATGGGGCAGACCAGGTTGATCCACAATTAAATCTCATTAAGGGAGGTGGCGGGGCATTGCTTCGAGAAAAGATCGTAGCCCGAGCGGCCCGACAATTTATTGTGATTGTTGATGAGGCGAAACAGCGGCCACACCTTGGTTTGCCGTTTCCCTTACCTGTCGAGATTCTTGCCTTCGGCTGGCGTACTACGCAATGGCATCTTGAGAAGATGGGCTGGCCAGCACCTCGACGGGAACAAGGAGGACAACCCTTTGTCACAGACAACGGACATTACATCCTTGATGTACAAATCCCGATCATTGAGGACCCAGCTTCTCTCGAAACCTTGCTTCTCCAGCTTCCCGGCGTGATCGAATGCGGCCTCTTTGTTCAGATGGCCTCTCTCGTGATTACCGGAACAGATCAAGGTGTGCATCTCAAGCAAACTCAAAATAAGCCAATTTTTTAATGAACTTCATGTCGGTGTTCGTATTCATGGCCCACATATTCCGTGCACAGCCATGGGGTGATAAGATATGAAGATATTGTTTTTTGCAAATCCATCCCAACACGAATGGCTTGGGATTCATTATGTTACCACGGAGGCTGACAGCATAAGGAGTCGTTCATGAGAGAGTTTGTCATATCAACGCATCCAAGAATAAATTTCCCCATGCAGCGAATCAGTAGCCTCATCCTTATGGCTTTACTGGGACTGACACAAATTCACTGTTCCGAATCTCCCTCGCAATCGCCATCTACCACTACATCGCCACCAGGGCTGTCCAAATCCGGACTTCAGCCCGCCTTGGCTCTCGCCTCTGATACTCCCCCCGCTATCAAAGTCTCCGCTCCACTTCTGGCTTCGAACGAAACGTTTATAAAAGTGTCCAAAGAAGCGATGGCCTCGGTAGTTAACATTTCCGCCACGAGGCGGGTCGTTCAAGAGAATCCATTAACAGAGGATCCCTTTTTTCGCCGCTTTTTTGGAGAAGAATTTGAGCGCCGGTTTAAACAGCCACGGCAACAGCCAGAACAAGGTCTGGGCTCAGGAGTTATTGTGTCGGAGGACGGTTATATCGTGACCAACAACCATGTGGTGGAACAAGCTGATGACCTCATGGTGTTATTAGGGGATAAACGAAAACTCCCGGCCAAACTTATCGGCACCGATCCCAAAACAGATTTGGCCGTGATTAAAATCGAAGCCTCCGGCTTACCCGTCCTTCCTTGGGGTAATTCCACGACCTTGGAGGTAGGCGAGCTGGTTTTGGCCGTGGGCAATCCCTTTGGATTGAACCAAACCGTTACGATGGGAATCATCAGCGCCGTCGGCCGGGCCAATGTGGGGATTGTCGATTACGAAAACTTCATTCAAACCGATGCGGCCATTAACCCCGGAAACTCAGGGGGGGCACTTGTCAATTTGCAAGGGCAACTCATCGGTATCAACACAGCGATCTTTTCCCGAACGGGTGGATATATGGGAATTGGCTTTGCCATTCCCAGCCAGATGGTCAAACATGTCATGCAAAGCCTCATCGGCCATGGCAAAGTGATTCGAGGATGGTTGGGTGTGTCAATCCAAGAGTTATCGGAAGACCTGGCTAAACAATTTGATGCCCCAGACACACAGGGAGCTTTGGTAGGCGATGTGTTCAGCACTAGCCCTGCGGGGGTTGCCGGACTTCAACGGGGAGATATCATCCGAACTTACAATGAAGTCCAGGTTAAAAATCCCACTCATCTGCGGACTTTGGTCGCAGATACCGCCCCCGACACCTCTGTCCCACTCACTGTCTTCCGCAATGGGAAAAAGATGAGCCTTTCAGTGTCCATCGGCGAGATGCCCAAAGATGTGGCCTCGTTGTCCAAGACCAAACCAGGTTCTATTCAAGGCAATCATGCACTAGCGGGGCTCTCCGTAGAACAGGTGAAACCCGGACAAACATCTGAGGACCAGGGAGTCATTGTCACTCAGGTTGAGTCTAATTCTGCCGCTGATCGGGCTGGCATTCGCCCAGGAGACATTCTCCTGGAGGTCAATCGCCAAACAATTCGCTCAGTGAAAGATTTTGAAAATTTAGCTGGAGATCTGGATGCCAAACTTCCTGTGCTGGCCCTTATCCAACGAGGACAAGGAACGATCTTCCTTACCATCAAACCATGAAGTCTTTTGTATGTTCTGGGAATCCATCAAAGTGTCTAAGGTGCTCTGAACATGATCAGAAGACGTCGTGACAATTCATCGTTATGGATTTCATTGAGATTTATCTCCGTAGTGATATTTGGCATATGTGTTTATTTTTCTTTAGGAAGTATGCTCCTACTGGGGGCCTCATCCTCTCGGAACATTCTCATCTACCCACAGCCTCCATTTTTTTCTCCCAACCAACTCACCATAAAGTTAGGTACGTCGCTTACCTGGCAAAACCGGACACAAGAACCCCACACCATCGTGTCGGATGATTGTCGTTTCGGTCAGCAATGTTCCTTTGATTCAGGCTTTCTAAGACCCAACGCCTTTTTTACGCTTCCCCCTCTTCAGTCGGGTACCTACCCCTATCACTGCGGTATCCACCCATTCATGCGTGGCCTTCTCACCATTCACCGGACCCAATCCCATACCTTTTCAAATATTTAGTGGATATTCGATAGCCTGCACCCACAACCTCATTCTCCTCGAAGAGGAAAAATGTTTTCGCATTGCACCATATATCCGTCGGATGGTACATTCTGACCTCAGTTTTTTGAAAGTATCGTATAGGTTTAACTCATTGCGAATAGACAGATGCCTGGTCCCATCGTCTAGGCTGGTCTAGGACGGCACCCTCTCAAGGTGCAGACACGGGTTCAAATCCCGTTGGGATCACCATTTCTGCCATTGATTACCAAGCATCCCTCCCCTTAACCATTCTCTGGTTTAACAGCTAGCCGAATATTTATCACGCATTTCAGTAAATTGGAAACAGGCTTATGACCGAACGAACATTTCATGATGGTGAAAAAGACGGCCTCGAGGCATTAGAAGCTCTGGACCCTGAAACTATTCACTCTTTTACTGATCTGCTAGACGCCATGAAAAAGACGGCCTTTGGAGGGCGCCGGCTAGGCGAAGCATTTGAAATTCTTTCGAAAATGATTCAGGACCCTGACTGTGCAGTCATTATGACTCTCTCCGGTGCCATGACAATTGCCAAAATGGGGAAAATTATTTGCAGCATGATAGATCATGGAATGGTTCAGGCCATAGTCTCTACCGGAGCGCTCATTGCGCATGGCTTAAGTGAAGCCGTCGGCAAAACACATTACAAATACCGTCCTTCCATGACCGATGTCGAACTATATGAAAAAGGCTATAACCGGGTGTATGACACGTTGGAGATGGAGCTGAATCTCAATCATGTCGAGCGGGTCGTTGGCGAGACTCTGAAGCATATTGAACCAGGACAAATTATTTCTTCAGAAATCCTGACACGTGAAATTGGGAAAACGCTCCACGAAGGCCATCCTGGACCTGGAATTTTAAAAAGTGCCTATGAACAGGAGGTTCCAGTCTATATCCCAGCCTTTACCGACTCTGAAATGGGGCTGGATGTATCAATTTGGGCGATGACCCAGGGACGAAAAACCAATCCTCCCAAAAATCCTGACGAACACAATGATTTCGAGCGCTGGAGCGAACTCCGAAAACATCGGCCTACTTTCAACCCATTTTTAGACCTGAACAGTTATACTGAAAAGCTTCTGAAGGCCAAACGATTGGGCATTTTCACCATCGGTGGTGGTGTCCCAAGAAATTGGGCTCAGCAAGTTCCCCCCTATATTGAAATTCTCAATCTTCGATTAGGAGAAACCTTTGACCCACCTCGATTTCAATATGGTGTAAGAATTTGTCCTGAGCCGGATTATTGGGGAGGCTTGAGTGGCTGCACCTATGAAGAGGGCGTTTCCTGGGGGAAGTTTGTACCCAAAAAAGATGGGGGACAATTCGCAGAAGTCCTGAGCGATGCCACCGTCGTGTGGCCTTTATTGATGATGGGACTCTTGGAGAAAATCAAGAAGAATGCCCAATAATCCATCTCTCTTTTCGATGACCATCATCACTATTCCCTCGACAAGTCCTAACCCACATGCGACAATTTAAGACCAAACGGAGTACACATGGCCACACATTACCATATTTTCACTTTTACCTTACTGTTTAGTTTAAGCCTGCTTTTGCCCTGGAGCAGCATTTCCGCCCAGGCTGAAGTACCCGATTTCTTGATTCAGACTGACGATGTCGTACGGGGCGACCCCAAGGCACCAATCACTATGTTGGAATATTCAGATTTTACCTGCCATTTTTGCAAAAAGTTTTTTCATGAAACCTTCCCGAAATTATTATCCGAATATATTGAAACCGGAAAAGTTCGTTTTGTGTATCGAGACTTCCCACGCGGCCTTGGCAATCCGTTGCGAGCGGCTGATGCGGCTCGATGCGCAGGCGAGCAGAATGCGTATTGGCCTATGCATGACCGGTTGTTTAACAGTGACGGTCAGTTCAGCCAGGAAAATCTAAAGCAATATGCTACAGAGTTAAAGTTGAAACCGGAGCAATTCGCGCAATGTCTTGAGGATCATAAGTATTTGACCGACATCGAAAAAGACTTGAAAGATGCCGGGAAATTAGGCATTCGCGGGACACCTGCCTTCGTCCTCTTCCCCACGAAGGTCCCAGATGATCCCAATCTTATTTTGATCCCTGGTGCGTTCCCTTATGAAACATTCAAGGAAGAAATCGACAAACTTTTGAATATTCAGTCCAGGTCTGAATCCCCAAATCCCGCTTCCTCCTAAATCCTCCACAGCTTTCATAGAAAACCTTGTACGACATTCGATCTATCCTAATTGATCTTATCGCGTAAATCAGGGTACATTGCTCTTATGGCATATCGACTGTGCTAACTTCTCACTCAACGCGTAGGGGCTCCACATGAATCAATCATTGTCATTTTGGCCAGTAGAATGTTCGGAGGGTGAACCAGATTTATTTGTCTGCTTAACGTGCCTCGATGAAGTCTTTCGAGCGAAAGTTCCTGTTGAAGGCTGTCCCGGATGTGGTGCGATAGGGACGTTTGAGCCTTTCAATTTGGCAGCGATCAAAGATTGGGGCACAGAAACACTCATCCGAAAGGCCGAACAAGAACCTGCAGCGACCAATGCTGTCCCAAACACCAGTTCCGACCAACCAGTCGGATAAATAGCCTATTTCATTGACAAAATCTTGTTGCACATGACCGCCCAACCGGCCAAGCCGATTCTCGTCAACGGGCAATGGGTTCAGACACCAACCTTTCAATCGATACATTGCCCATATTCGGGCGATTTTCTGGCCTCCGTCTGCCAAGCTGACTCTCAGCATATCGATCAAGCCCTCGAATCCATGATGCAAGCCGCAATTGATTTCGCGGCCATCCCTGCACACATCCGAGCAAAAGCCCTTTTACACATCGCCCAGGGTATCACAGATCGGCATGAAGAATTTTCCAAAACCCTGAGCCAAGAAGCCGGAAAACCTCTGACCGACGCGCGTCGTGAGGTGGACCGTGGCATTCAAACTTTCCGCCTAGCTGCTGAAGAAAGCACACGCATACCTGGTGAAACCATTCCCATGGATCTCACACCTGGGGGGGAAGCGTACACCGCTAGCGTAAAACGTTTTCCTATTGGACCTGTATTGGGCATCACTCCATTCAACTTTCCTCTAAACTTAGTGGCCCATAAAATGGCTCCCTGCTTAGCGGCTGGGAACCCCCTGGTGTTGAAGCCTGCCCCTCAAACTCCATTAACGGCTTTGCTCCTAGGCGAAATCTTCTTAACCACCGACTTACCGCCAACGGCCCTCACGATTTTACCTTGCTCCAACACATTGGCTGAACGCATGGTCGAACACCCTGTTTTCCAGGCCTTAAGTTTTACGGGATCCGTGAATGTCGGCTGGATGTTAAAGCAAAAGGCAGGGACGAAGCGAGTGTTATTGGAATTAGGGGGAAATGCGGGCGTTATTATTGAACCCGACGCGAATCTTGAAACGGCCGTGACCCGCTGTGTAAACGGAGGATACGGCTATGCCGGACAAACGTGTATTTCCGTGCAAAGAATTTTTGTTCACCACACGCAGTACGACCGGTTCCTCCAATCGTTTACTGAAAAAGTAGGAACATTGCCAACAGGGGATCCTGCTTTAGAAACCACTGTGGTAGGCCCCTTAATCAACGAACAAGCGGCCATTCGAGTTGAAACCTGGATTCAGGAGGCTGTGGCGCAAGGCGCAAAAATTCAAGCCGGAGGATATCGGCATGGTTCAGTGATGGAGGCCACAGTTCTGACCGATGTCAATCCAGACATGAAAGTGTGTTGTGAGGAAATCTTTGGGCCAGTCGTCACGATTAGCCCCTATACCAGGCTCAAGGAAGCCCTGACGCTCATGAATGATTCCCCCTTTGGTTTGCAAGCCGGCATCTTTACCAAGAATATCGATGCCATGTACCAAGCTTACGCCACTCTGGAAGTAGGGGCCGTCCTGGTCAATGAAATTCCCACTTTTCGCGCAGACCACATGCCCTACGGAGGTATCAAACATTCCGGCCTGGGACGGGAAGGGGTACGCTATACGATCCAAGAATTAACCGAACCCAAGCTCCTGATTGTCAAATCTCCGTCTTGAGGAATTCTCCCCTCTGACCTCATGATATTTATCTTGCACCTTTCCTCCCACTCTTGTTAAAAATTGGCCTTCGAATATGGAACGCCCACGGTTGAATCACGCGAGATAATCGCCGGGGGCCCTCCCAGAACCACTAACCCCGCAACAAAGGAGTCACGATGGTCCCAACACATATGTTTCTCACGAAAGGTGTGGGAATTCATAAAGAAAAACTCACTTCTTTTGAGGAAGCTTTAAGGAGTGCGGGGATTGCTTTTTGTAATTTAGTTAGTGTGTCGTCCATCCTACCGCCGGACTGCAAAATCATTCCACGGAAACGAGGTGAAAAACTCCTTAACCCAGGGGAGATCACCTATTGCGTCATGGCCCGAACGGACACGAATGAACGCAACCGGCTGATTTCCTCCTCCGTTGGAGTCGCCGTACCTTCAGGCCGAAAATATAATTATGGGTATTTGTCAGAACATCATGCGTACGGGGAAACAGATGAAGAAGCGGGCGAATATACGGAAGATTTAGCGGCACAAATGCTAGCGACCACCCTAGGCATCAAATTCGACCCAAATGTGGCGTGGAATGAACGAAAGCAAGTCTTCAAAATGGGAGGCGATATCGTTCGAACTCAAAATATCACTCAATCAGCTATTGGCAAACCTAATTTATGGACAACCGTCGTCGCTTGTGCCGTCTTCATTCCTTTGGAAAATATTCCCAAAAAAATGTGACCACTTAGAACTTCCTGAGGGGTGCATAGACCCTGCGCACCTCCTACCTTCACCGCGATGTTCTCTTTGAAGCACCTCAAACCGCACAGCATTCTGTAGGGCTGATTACAGAGAAAAATCTGCCCAAAGAATCGTATGATCGGACGGTTGTTCAGCCTTGCGGACATTCACATCAACTTTGATCGTATGAGAATAGGCCAAAAGCGGTGGGGTGGCCATCATGTGATCAATCCGCCATCCCCGATTTGCCTCCACCGCATCCGGTCGGCGGTAATCCCAAAAGGTAAACTGCTGCCGCCGGGGGTAATGATGGCGAAACACATCCACAAATCCCCAAGACACTGTCTCCTGATAAGCCTTTCTGGCATCTTCATGAAAACATACATGTTTTAAATGCTTTTCAGGGTGATGCACATCAATGGGTTCCGGGGCCACGTTCATATCTCCACACCAAATAGCTGGGTTTTTTACTGAAAGATTTCGAGAAAAATACCGTTTCAAGCGCCGGAACCATTCCAACTTGTACGCATATTTCTGGGAATCAAGAGCATAGCCTTGCGGAATGTACGTATTGATTATTGGGATCCCTTGAATCACCACGCGCGCCAGGCGAGTTGAATCTTCCTGAGCCTCTCCGTCCTGAAATCCAAACGCCACCTCTTCCGGCTCAGTACGGCTTAAAATAGCCACACCATTGTAGGATTTCTGTCCGCAATAATGAAGGACATACGGTAAATCGGAAAAGGCCTCAAGAGGAAAGTCCTGATCCTGTACTTTGGTTTCTTGTAGACACATCACGTCTGGTTTATGACGAAGAAGCCATGGCAAAAGAATATCGAGGCGTTTGCGAAGTGAATTCACGTTATACGTGGCAATTTTCATGAGGTTCTTGATCGCTCAAAGGTCAGCAAACGGTTTATTGTCCTGGTATGATGCACAAACTTGTTTTTCCAACGATAATCTTCTTTACAACCCAAAGCCCATGAATCTTTCATTGACTGAACAGGAATGGCAGGTGTTTGCCGATCATGATTTTTTTATCAAAAAGGCCGAAATTTCGGTCAAGTTAAAGCGAATGTTGGTACAACTTCACGAAAGGTTACAACCGGAGTTAGCCAGACAATCCATTCTCGCTCCGGAAGGATATGACCCCGGAAGTGTTCAGTTCGTCAAAGGCGAACACCTAGAAAATTGTCCTTACCAATATTTGGACTTTCCTCGATTTTACACGCGGCAGGACAAGCTGGCGTTTCGTTCCCTCTGTTGGTGGGGTCATCATTTTGTATTCGCGCTCATCGTAGAAGGACGCCTTGTCAAACAATATCGTACTAATCTATTTAATCGATTCTCGGAATTGGCGGATCGGCAACTCAGCGTGAGCCTCAGTTCATCCCTTTGGGAATGGAAAACAGGACCCGGGTTCACCTTAGATATTACGCAGAACCATCGTTCAGAAGTCGCTGCGGCTTTGGAGCGACGAACATTTTTTAAAATTGCGCGTTTTATTCCTCTTCAAAACTGTTTCGCGGATGCAGACCAAATCATCCAATCAGGAATGGAAACCTTCCAATCTATTCTCCCCATTATTAGTAAATGATTACTTCTGGAGACACCATCGCGTTACTCTTCTTCAGCTAAGCCCAGCAAGCCCATGACCTGTTCAACCGAATAGCTCTGATAAACCTGAAGTTCGACGACTTTGATCCCCGCGGCTTTCAACACGGTAGCAACGATCTGATCTCGCCTCTGAACGCGTGCGCGCTCACGTTCGTTTGACTGAAAATTCACCACCGTCACCGTCAGCAGAGTTCCCGGATGAGCTAACACGACATCCAGTCGAACCGCCTGAATGGTTCGCATGAGTGCTTTTCGAGCCTCTTCATCGGTATCTACAATCGACACCACTTGCAAAATCGGCAACTTGACTAGAACTAGGAAATAATCTTGAGCAGCTAACCGAATGAGGTTAAACAGGGTGGCTTCCTCTGTAGTCATTAAGGGTTTAGCGGTCACCTCGCTTTCGGTTGAGTCAGAGGTCATATCCGGGAGAGGGTCTCTCGACAACGGTCGCCGCCAAACCCATTGCAACAAAAATACGACCCCAAGCACTAATACGGCAAGGAGAAAAACAGATAATCCATTGTTGAACATGAGGCCATTCATCGATTGACCGAAGTATAAGAGGACGCAGTTAGATTGCCCTTGGATAGGCTGACCCGGGAATACCTGGAGTCACGGACCCTAGAATCACCGGATGCTTTGCTCCCGTTACTCCTGGGACATTCGTACAAGTTCCCCGTATGGTTTGATAAGCCAATACGGCAAAGGCTTGCGCTTCGAATGCTTGGCTCGATGACCCGCACTCATCCATGCTTCGAACCGGAATAGGATCAAAAGTCTTCTGAAGCTCGGACCAGAGGCGGAAATTTCGAACACCACCACCCCCACACACCACATCGTTTGGAACATTAGGTATCCATTTCTGGGTATCACGAACCGTTTGCGCAATAAACGCACAGGCAGTAGCTAAGAGATCCTTCAAAGAAAGATTCCGTTTTCGAGACTGAACCAGAACTTTTTTCACATACGATTCTCCGAAAAGTTCTCGTCCGGTCGATTTTGGAGGCTGTCGGCGCAAATATGGATGAGTTAAAAGCCATCGCAAGAGTCCTTCATGGACCTGACCACCCAAGGCCAGCCGTCCTCCACGATCTATCGACCGTTGCCCGTTCGTCCCGAACATCACTAAGGCATCTAACAGCATATTGCAGGGCCCTGTATCAAACGCTTGCACCAAGTCTAAATGTTCCCCTGGGGGAATCACCGTGACATTTGCGATTCCCCCCAGGTTGACGACCCAACGATCGACTTTTTTCTTTCGAAAAACCAAATAATGAGTATAGGGAACAAGGGGCGCCCCCTGACCACCTGCAGCCATATCACGTGAACGAAAATCCGAAACGGTGGGAATACCCGTTCGTTCCGCAATGACAGCAGGATCCCCAATTTGAAGTGTGGAGCGAATAGTGCCGAGTCCCCGCTCCACAGTAGGCTCAGGAAGATGATGAAGTGTTTGCCCATGTGAGCCAATTAACTTCACTTGCTTTGGTCGTATTCCACAATGCGACATCGCCCCAATTACTGTCTTGGCGAAGACCTCTCCCAGCAAGGCATTGAGATGGCAAACCTCCGCGACAGTTCCACGTTCAGACACACGCAAAATATATTGTCGCAATTTTGAAGGATACGGATGACTAAAATGTCCCAACAGCTTCATGGTCAGACTTTGATCAGTTCCACGAATATCCACAATAGCTGCATCCACAGCATCAGCCGAGGTTCCTGACATTAGCCCGATCACAATCATTGATAACAACCTGTCAGCATGAACATGGGGGATACACTCAAAGGATGGAAATAATGGGCGGCTTCGCTACAAGCACGGAATTGGAGGTTGTTTGCGGCGATCCCATACCATACCAGTCTGTTCCTTATCCGAAAACCCTAGAGAGGCATAAAAACCTTGATATCGCCTGGTGCAAAGCCAAAAAAGTTCCACATGGGCTAAAGAGGCGTGGGTGAGGATGCGCTGAATCAGACCTTTCCCGATATCTTGGTTGTGATACTTCAAATCAACAATCACATCCCAAATCGAGGCCCGATAGACATAATCAGTCAAAACCCTTCCAAATCCTACTAATTTGTCTCCATCCCAGGCCGTGATCATCACATCGGTTGAGGCCAACATTCTCTGGGTATCATCCAAACTGCGGTCTCGTGCCCAATCGACTTGTTCAAATAAGGCCAGAAGGTACTGCGGATCAAAATTGGGAGAATCAGAATAGCTGATCATGCGTTGGCAGATTGTGACAAGATATATTACACTAAGTCCACTATAAATCACATATGCCTTACACGAGGTGGCTGCAATGTCGATGCTGGTTCGAAAATGTCCGAAATGTGGCAAGTTGTTTTGGAAAAAAGAAAAGGACGTCGAATACGCCGATGAAAATACGTTGAAGGTTATCTGCAATCATTGTCATCAGGTTTTACGTATTCCGCTTATTACGCAAGGGGCTAATGCCGGCGCTCCCAAAATGGGACATTAGGCTTTCCAGTAGTTTTACCCACAATCCAAAACCGCTTTATCTTTCCTGCATGTTCCATTTAATCGATCAAACGCTGTCAATTCCCTCATAATCTCCTGAATCTATGAGACACGAACAGTGGGCCGGGTTGGATGTGTGCATTACTGGTGGACTGGATGGCCAAGGGAGCGGCCAAGGTCCTCTTGTGGTCCTATTGCACGGATTCGGGGCACCGGGTGATGATTTAGTTGCTTTATGGCGATATCTCAAGGTTCCCAATGAAGTCCGCTTTCTCTTTCCTGCTGCACCCTTAACCTTGAATATGGGTTTTGGAGAGGCTAGAGCCTGGTGGATGTTGGACATGGAACGTATCATGCGAGCCAGAGCTCAAGGACAATGGGAGGAACTGTCACATGAAACCCCTCGTGGGCTCCCATCGGCTCGGACCCAAGTCCAGGATCTCATTGCTCTAGCCGTTGAACAATTATCGGTACCCACCCAATCGCTCGTTTTAGGCGGATTTTCTCAAGGTGCCATGCTCTCTACGGATTTGATCCTTCATTCCGAGATTCCCCTTGCAGGATTAGCGCTGCTCTCCGGGACCCTAATCGCCAAACAAACATGGCTTACTCGTCTTCCTACCCGCCAGGGCCTTCCGGTGTTCCAAAGCCATGGCATCGACGATCCCATTTTAGCCTTTTCAATGGCAAAACGACTCCGGGATCACATCCAAACCGCCGGATTGCCCGTAAGTTGGGTCGAATTCCAAGGGGGGCATGAAATTCCTCTCCCTGTGTTAACCGGTCTCAGCACATTTCTCCATGAGGTTCTTTATCAATCCGTAAGGGGCAAGGAGTAAAAAGGACGGTATCTAAGATCTGGGAAATTGTTCCTCATGCTCCAGACCTCCTAACCCCTCACTTCTTATTTTTTCACATTATTGCGAAGAAAATTCCTCCTCCGGTATAGTGACATTTGTCTATCTTAATTTCTTTTTACGAGGATTCATTCATTGCTATGATGACATTTGAAGATCTCAGCTCTCACCTTCAGCAGGCTCTCGGAGATGCCGAAGTTTCTGTTGTTGATCGGACCGGCACCATGGATCATTTTACGGTCAAAGTCATTTCTGATGCTTTCGAAGGGAAAAATCTGTTGGATCGGCACCGAATGATTTACCAAGCTCTCGATGGACCTATGAAAGATGGACGCATTCATGCGTTAGAAATTCAGGCACAAACCCGCAATGAATCCCAAGGAGGATAATTCTGATGAGTACACCCATTGAAGATGAAATCAACAAGGAGATTGCCGCTCACAAAATTCTTATTTACGGCAAAGGCACAAAGACGGCTCCCCAATGTGGGTTTACCGTCGAAACCATGGAATTCTTCAATAAATTTGGACATCCTTATGAACTGATCAATGTACTGCCGCACCCAGAAAAACGAGAAGCCCTCTCCAAGATGACGAACTGGCCTACCTTGCCCAAGGTTTTTATTAACGGCCAGTTTTATGGCGATACAGATGTGTTGGGGCCTATGGAAGAAAAAGGGGAGCTGCAAACCCTACTAAAAGCCGCCTTCCCCGATCAAGCTTAAAAACCCGTAAGGCGTAAGGAGTGAATAGTAAGGAGTAAAGAAATATCCTTTCTTCTACTTTTTCCCCTTACGCCTCACGATCCATTTCGACTGCCGCATCCTAATCCTCCTTTCTTCTATTTTTTCATTCTTTCTCCTTGTTGGATCTCTCCGTCTCAAACATATCAAGCCCTAGGTAAACCTTCCGATACTTTAGGGAATGGAAGGAAAATGGTTTCTTAGAATAGTAGCCCTAATAGTCTTTTCAGGAATTGTGGCCTGCCCATTAGCGTTTGGAAGTCACATCGATTCAAATGGTAGCTCTCCCGGTCCACCACAACTCCCTCAACCGCAGCAGGATAAAAACCTGGTCATCCCCATACAAAAAACTCCAGTGTCACTATCCGTAAATAACGTTCCACCTGTCACTGGCCCACAAACAACTTTCATGGAAAACAGACAGGAAGATATAGATTTCAAACCTCATTCCAAGCTTGGATGGCGGTTTTTATTGAATGGACAAACCCAGGCGGCCTTGGCTGCCTACCGCCAGGCGCTTAGAAAAAATCCGAAATCGGCACAAGCCTATTTAGGCTTGGGCATTTCTCTAAAAAGTTTAGGGGAAATCGAGCTCGCCAAAAAAGCCTTACTCAAGTCTGTAAATTTGAACCCCCGCTTACCCTCCGCCCTCGTGCACTTGGGCTATCTTTATGCAGATGGACATTTTGGCCAATCAGAACTTTCAACTGCTCATCGCCTCTTTCAAGAAGCCTCTCAATTGGGGGATCCGTTTGCCACCATTGCTCTTGCCGAACTGAAGTCTCCTCCAGGCCGGTAGGCCTGGGAAACATTTCGCATCTGGGCTCTTAAGAATCCCGCCCCCCTCTCCGAAAGCAGTAATAGCCACATCTTTGTGAACACGAAAAATTGTCATAAGGAAAAAGGGGGAACAGCATCTTTCAAGAGGAGTGAAGACATATGTTGAAAAGAATCTTTCAAGCTAATGGCAAAATGCAAGGGTTTACTTTAGTGGAAATGATTGGAGTCCTTGCCATTATTGCTATTCTGATTGCTTTGTTGCTTCCAAAAGTGTTTCAGCTCATTGCCTCATCTAACGCTCGATCATTGGCAGCTGCCATCCGAACCTACGAAACAGCGGTCACAAGTTATTTTGCAGATATTGGTTCCCTGTATCCTTTAAACGTTACTGGGGTTCCCACTGCTGAAGCCACGGGGAATAGCACCACAGCCGCTTCTCTTCCTTCCCGATTAACTCTAGATATCAGTGACCCATTAAACACAGGAGCTAATCAATGGATACGTTTTCGAGGCCCTTATGTTGAAAAGTTTAATTCCACCAATTCTCCTGGCTTCGGAGCGACCATCTTAATGCCAACCGGTCCGGCGGTGGCCCTGGCCACGGCCACCACCGGTACGAACATTGGATGGGACCTCAAAGGAGACGACGGAAACAGCGATCTGGCAACAGGAGCACAGGTCGCGTATTTGCAAATCACCGGTGTGGCGCAAGGCGATGCTGAAGAATTAGATGGAATTATTGACCCCGGAATCGGAACTACAGCTACAGAAAGATTTTTGCGTGGGAGAGTGAAATACGATACCGCAACAAGTCAGCTCTTCATTTATCTCGCACACCGATAAGGCAGAGATCACCTAATCAGCCTTGGGGTGATGGTCCCTTCTAATATGAATCACCGCCATTCCCCTGCTCATCACCTCAATACCTCATCATTATCAGGAAACCCCTTTCCGTACGCCTAAAGGTTGAATATGCCCACTCCGGCCACATTCACTCGCCCCCAACTTGGGAATCAGCTGCTTCAAGACGGATGGATTTCCGCAGAACAATTGGATCTTGCCCTACGAGAAGCCAAGAGAAATGATGCCATGCTGGGGCAAACATTAATTAACCTAGGCTTTATTACTGAAAATCTCCTCGCCCACTATCTAGCGGAAGGTACACAAACAGGAATGGTCGATCTGTCGACCATATTTATCCCCCCGGAAATCCTAAATTTGGTCCCCTATGAAATTGCCGCACACTTTCAAGTCCTACCCCTGAGTAAACGAGGACCTGTATTAAACCTGGCTATGGCTGATCCATTGAACATTGTGGCCGTTGACACTCTGGAAAGTCGGACCAGCCTCAACATCAACACACAAACCGCACCAGCACAGGAACTCTCGGAAGCCATAGAACGTCATTACGCTCATAGCGAATCCATCAAACAATTGCTCGATGAACTTGCGGCCAAGGGGTTTGCGGATCTTGGGGAAGATGCGAGTCAGGAAGCCCCAATGATTCGTTTATGCAATCAATTAATCACGGCCGGGATCCAAGCCAGAGTCACGGATATACACGTCGAACCGGATGAACTCTACCTGCGCATTCGGATGCGTATTGATGGAGTGTTGGCTCAAGAACTGCTAATACCGAAGCCTCTTCAAGCTCCTCTTACCGCTCGATTGAAACTCATGGCCAATTTAAACCTAACAGAAAAACGCACCCCCCAGGATGGGCGTATTACGTTTACGCTTGGTAATCGTCGCATTGATCTCCGTGTCTCAACTCTTCCCACCAACTTTGGAGAAAGTCTCGTCCTACGGGTCTTGGATAAGGGGGCTCTCAAGCTGGAATTTAAGTCCCTAGGATTTACCAAACCCGATCAATCGCGTATTGAATCGCTCATCCAACGACCCCATGGCCTCATCCTCGTGACGGGTCCTACTGGAAGCGGCAAAACCACTACATTGTACACTGCCCTTCGTCACGTGAATGCCAAAGAAAAAAGCGTGTTTACCCTTGAAGATCCTATCGAATATCAAATGCCCATGATTCGCCAGACACAAGTCAATCCCGATATCGGCATGAACTTCGCGGCAGGACTGCGAGCACTCCTTCGACAAGATCCCGACGTCATCTTGGTCGGTGAGATCCGCGATCAGGAAACGGCAGATCTGGCTATGCGTGCTGCCTTAACCGGCCATTTGGTCTTTTCTACGCTTCATACAAACGATGCATTGGGCGCTATTCCTCGACTCATCGATATGGGCATCGAACCCTTTCTTTTAGCCTCGGCCTTAACCGCGGTAATTGGTCAACGACTTGTTCGCTGTATTTGTGCAGGATGCAAATCTGCCCGTAAAGATTCTCAAGAAGTCTTAACTGAACTCCAGATCGAACTGCCTGAAAACTGCTCACCACAATTATGGATGGGAACCGGGTGCCGCGCCTGCAACAACACCGGCTATAAGGGACGAGCAGGCATTTATGAAATCATTCAAGTCAGCGACCAACTCCATGCACCTATCGTTCACGGACCGGACATTGCTGGGATCCGGGCGATCATCCAAAAACAGGGCATGCCTACAATGTTTCAGGATGGGTTGCAAAAAGCCTTGAATGGGGTAACGACAGTAGAAGAAATCTTGAGGGTCACCGGTGGCTAACTTTTATTATCGAGCGATCAATGCCCAAGGCAAACCTGCAGAGGGCGAGATGACCGCACTCGACCTCCTGCAATTAGAACAACGCCTTCAAGAAATGGGGCTCTGGCTTGTTCGAGCGCTTGAAACCAAACCCAAGGGTTGCTCGCCTATTGGCAAACGAGGCAAGGTGAAACCCCGTGATCTTTTGGAATTTTCCACTCATATGTTCACGTTATTGGATGCAGGGATTTCACTTTCCCAGGCCGTCAAGAACTTGTCCCAAGAGTCGCCCAATCTTCAACTACGCACCACGTTACACACGATATTCCAACAAGTAGAAGCCGGAAGTCCCCTCCATGTCGCCATGAGTCAACATCCCTCTATATTCCCTCCACAAGTCACAAATCTTATCCAAGCCGGAGAAGAAAGCGATACTTTAGCTGATACCTTCAAAGAACTCGAACGATATTTGGACTGGGCCGATCAAATCCGAGGAGATATTCGGCAAGCTACGATTTACCCGAGCATTGTCATGATCGCGGTAACTGGATTGTTGATCTTATTATTTACATTTGTCATTCCCCAATTTATTCCCGTCTTACAGGGCCTGAATGTCCCGTTGCCATTTATCACACTTTTTGTGATTGGCATCAGCGAATTGATGGTGAACAACTGGTATATCTGGATGTCCATGCTATTGGCTCTTCCGCTCGGATGGTGGATGAGTGGAAAATTCATCATCGGATTTTCTGCATGGCGGGATCGAATAATTTTTGAATTGCCGATTCTTGGGGAACTCCTCTTAATGTTAACCTTATCGAAATTTGTGCAAAATTTTGCCGTCCTTTATCAAGCCGGCATTCCCGTACTCCATTGCTTACAACTCTGCCGGGGCATTGTGGGAAATCACGTTGTCGCGAATGCCCTTCAAGACATGCAACGTGCCATCGCGGAAGGTTCCACGATTCATGATTCTCTCCGCCGCCATCCCATCTTCCCATCAATGATGATCCAGATGATTTCCGTCGGTGAAGCAACTGGAAATTTGCCGAAAACACTGACGAACGTAGCTAATTACTACAACCGGGAGATTCCCCGCCGAATCAAAAAAATATTCGCCATTTTAGAACCCGTCATCACCTTGGGCCTCATTGGCATTGTCGGTATCATAGCCTTAGCCCTCTTTATGCCAATGATGAGCTTGATGGGCAACTTCTAGTGACGCCTCCATGAGGCCCTCCCTTCACTCTCGTGTCAGTTCTTCACCCCTCATCTTTAATCAATTAAGGCACAACGGATTTTCTCTCATCGTCGTTATCGGAATTCTAGCGGTTATTACCCTTAGTTTGTCTCTTATAGCCCCCGCCTTCATTCAAATTTGGAACCAACGGCATCATGATCAAGAAGACCAACATCTTCACCGAATCGCGGGGGGGATACAAACCTTTCTGGAACAGAACAAAGCATTCCCACCATCCTTAGCCAGTCTGGCTCCGGATTATGTCCTGTTTTCTATAGCTCAATTGTCTATCAATGCTCGAGGGTTTCCCCGGTATTTCTCCATCCATCCAACCATGATGGGGTTTAATAACCGTACCGGACTGACAACAGCTGAATTGCCAGACACCCGATTCCTCCTCATTACGAACTTGGTCCAAGATGCCGCACCAATCATCACCACGTCAGCAGAGTTCGAAACTTGGTGGGCCATGGACGAAAGCACAGTCCCTAATCTCCATATTCATCGAAGTAATGTCGGACATATGTTCTTTTCTCTCTCGATTACTCCGGAAGGCAATGGTGCCAGTTATTTCATCAGTGCCTCACCATCGACCGATTCCGGCGGGGGTCTCCTTCCCGCTCACAACGCGTTTCACTTGGTGGGAACGACGATTGGACTTGATGAGGGCGCCACCTTTGCTATTCCTGAAATCCAATTTGCCCTCACCACCAACACGGCCTATTGGTTCGACCCACTCTGTACCGCCACCAAACAATGGAACCCTTTTGACCCCATTTGTGGCGGTGCCACAGGCACGGTAAGAGACGAATTTTTGGCCATTGCCTTCAACGGCAATGACGGAACACAAAACTGGGTGAGCGATTGGCAGGAAACGGGAGAAGCCGACGGGCCCACAAGCGGAAAAATGCAAGTGGTAACTGATGCCCAATGTTCGGCAGGTAACTGCTTCCAATTTGGAGGAGGTGGAGGCGGAGCTTCAACTTCAGTCAGTCGGGAGGTCGATTTATCGGGAGCCACCACAGCAACCCTCACCTTTAGTTATCGTCGAACGGCCGGAGGCAACGGAGGCAACATTAAAGTTCAAGTTTCTGGAGATGGTGGGGCATCATGGACCAACCTTCAGACCTATACCATGAACGCGAGTGACACGAGTCAAATACCACAAACGTTTGACATTTCCACCTTCATAGCGGTGAACACTCAAATACAATTTGTCCGTTCAGGGAACGTGAACCGCTTCTTACTTGCAGACAATATCGAAATTGCCTGGAACTGAAAGGTGTGAGGATTGAATAGTAAGGAGGCAGAGACAGAAATTTCTTCTGTGCAGTGATCTCTTTACCCCCTAATTCCTTACTTCTCCCAATTAAGAATGCCTCTTCAATTTCCGACAAATGAAAGAGAGGTATACCCGGCAATATTTGCCAGGCCAAGAAACGTGTGCAAGTTGTGTCAGAGCACCAGAGGAATCCTAAGGAAATGTTAGGAAGATCTACACTCAGAGGAATAAAAGCTAGAAAGCTAAGGACAACGTTGCTAGCACAGCAAGGAACTGTTCTGCTGAACCCATATACCATACGCCTGGCGTCCCCATCTGGCTTCACGCTCGTGGAACTCATTGGTGTCTTAGCCATCATAGCAATTTTGGCCAGCTTCATGGCCCCCAATATCATCAATCAACTACGAAGCTCAAGACGAGATGCCGAGGATCAGCAATTGGCCAACATTGCGCAGGGCATTGAATTATTTATCCGGCAAAATCGCTCTTTTCCGACCAATTTGGCTGCTCTCAGTCCCGACTACGTGGGTGTTTCCTCCAACCAGCTTATGAATAACTCCAACGGGTTTCTCCGATATTTCTTTGTCCAACCGAACGTTAGCAGCTATACCAATACGGCAGGATTAGCTCCTGGGACACTGTCCGATACCCGATTTTTGCTCATTACGAATTTAACACAAAATGTCAATCCCATGATCACCACCGATGCCGAATTCGAAACTTGGTGGAATACTGATGAAACTGGGACACCAGATTTGAAAATCCATCGTGGAAAGGTGGCACACCTATTTCATCTGCTTAGTCTTTCGGCTGACGGAGTAGGAGGAAGTTACGCCATAGATGGGCTTCCGACCAATTCGGGAGGCAGCACTCTGGCCACACAGATTCGTTACCACCTGACCGGAACAACCATCGCCCTTGATGAAGCCAGTACCTTTGGAACCGCAGAAACACAATTCACGTTAACGACGGATGCAGGATATCAATTTGATCCCGATTGCTCGCTTGGATCGCAATGGCGTGTCATCAGTAGCGGGTGCTACGCCCCATAGACGAAATGACTGCACAATGGCATTAACGTTCCCTATCAAAAAATTGAATCAAACTATGGGCCTTCCAATAGTGAAGTATATCAATCACGTTCGAGCCAAAATCCTACGACCACGACTCACGGTTTTAAGCGTGAGCCTTTTAAATGGTCACTTCAAAGCCATGTCCATGATCAACGATTCCATTCATCGAACCTGGGAACACTCCGGAGTCATTATCCAACCGGAAGCTCTTCGACAAGCACTTTTGGATGCCATCCACCATACGCAATTTACCGGGACACAAATTTCCATATTGTGTGATAGCAAACGATTTATCACCCAGACACTTCAGCTTCCACCGATGCCATACACGGATTTGCTTCCCATTCTTGAGCGTAAAGCCCAGGCAATCAAAAAATGGGACGGGCCCGCAGGCTGGCGATACCACTTGGGAATCCAAGCAAAAGGGAAACAAACCGTACATCTTGAAATTTGGCCTCAAGACTTCATCAATGAAATTATTCTCATCTGTGAAGAGTTAGGCCTCCAGCTTCAACAACTCGCTCCCCTCTCCGCACTGTCAGAAAGTCAACTAGGCATTTTACCGGTTGGGCCTGGTGAAGCGACCCTCCTGATTACCGTCTTGGAGGGAAAGGTCATGTTCGTCGCCGGGAAGGACGATGGAAGTCCACTCATTATTCGACACCTTGCCCCAGCCCAAGATTGGGTTCCCCTTGGAGAACGCGTCGGAACCGAAATCAATCGGACTATTATGTTTATCAACCAACAAACCAACCTCAATATTCCCCAAGTTTGGTTCTTGGGTGAAGACACTCGGTTGACCATAGAGGAGGTTCAACCGTACATCTCAACCCCAATTTTGCCGTGTCCCATCAGTCCAGATTGGAAATATTGGTTATGGGTGGGTGCCACTCTTCCTATCAAGCACGATACAAATTTTACCCCGCCTCATGTCCTTCGAGCCTCAAGGAAAAAGTTGACCACCCATGCAGTGGCTGCGGGCCTTGCCGGGCTACTGATTTTAGGGGTGGGCACGACAGGAATACTTGAAGGGTATCTGGCGAAAAATAGGGAGGGCCTCCACACCCTTGCCCAAAGGGTTAACGCCCTTCGAGATGAACAACAACAGTTGCAAGGACAATTGGTGACCCTACAGAACAAACGGAAATGGATACAAACGGTGACAGCGACTCGTCCGCCTTTCTTGCAAGGGCCTTTTCTTAGCTATTTGGGATCGATTCTTCCTCAACAGACCATAATCCAGAAAGCCTCCATCATTCGCAGAAATACTTCCTGGGATGTGGAACTCATTGGGAGCATCAGGGCTAATTTGTCGGAGAGCCTTTCCGTATTAGAAACCTTCATCAAACAGTTAGCAGGTAGTCCATACTTTGTAACCGTTCAGGAAGATTGGCGTGATCAACTGTTGACGCAAACCGTCACTTCAACCTCTCCAACCAAAAAAACAACTAACACACAGTACCGATTTACATTGAAAGGTCATATGTCATGAGAGGCCTTCCGTGGATCACCAAACCTAATCGCCAACAGGTGAAAGCGATCGGCATAGCCCTTGTCTTAATGGCCAGCATTACATTTATCGGGTGGGCCAGCGGAAACAAATTACTGACCGTTCAAGACAGCCAGGATCAAATACACGACACAAAAAGTTTAAGCCGACATGTTGCACAATTGCGGGGACAATACCTGGAAGGAAGACCGGAAACACTCGAAATCGACATCCAACAAGCAGATCAATTATTGATTCAAAACTATACACATCTCGCACAATGGGCCCAAGAGCTTCAATACCGGGGGCAACAGTGGAATCTTCAGATGCACTACCGCATTCTGAAAACCAAACAAACTCCCAGTCCGGTGGAAGGCCTTACCGTGATCCCGGTGGAAATTCAAGTATCCCCACGCGGAACAAAGAGCGGGTACAGATCCTACCTACAATTCCTACGCACTTTCGAACAGGCAGGTCCGCGCGCTGACATTCACGAAGTCACAGTCCTGGGTGATGGACAAAAAGCCACGCAATTAACCATTGGATTATCGTTATGGATGAAAACTCACGATTCCGTCGAGCTCTAAAAAACCCTCTGGTCACGGTGGGATTGTGTCTCGTTGCCGGAATCTCAGTGTATCAGAATATCATTCAATCGCCGCCAGATACCGCTCGGCCCGATTTCTTAGACCCAGTCTCTCTTCAAACCGAATCGGCCGTGGCTTATTCCAAACCCTCTATCTCTCAAGAGCATGATGACCCGATAGCCCTATGGATTGAGCATCCCAAACGGGATCCTTTTGCTCCTCAGGCCCTGCCTCAAAGGTCGAATCAAACAGAGGAAGCATCAACACCCTCTCTACCCATGATCCAAATGTCTGCTCCACGTTCCCCAATAAAATTGGAACTCAAAGCGGTGGCGATCGAGGCCCAACAGCGAAGTGCTGTCATCAATCGCCAAGTGGTATACGAAGGAGAAATGATTGAAGACTATCAAGTGGTCTCAATTCAACTCAAAGGGGTGTGGGTTCAACGCCAAGGGAAAAAAGAATGGTTAACCTTTGCCCCCGACACCACATCCTCCTGACATAGATATCAACGATGAATCGGATCCAACATCCACAATTTTTACAGTTAGAGCCATGTGAGGCCATTCGTTCTTCGTGTACGGCCGATACCCGCTCACAATCGCTGACAATGACTATCCTGCTTTTCGGCCTTCTGACACTCCTCAGTTGTTCGATCACAACGCCAAACACAGACATATCCTCTGACTCCCATTCGACAAGCCGGATTGCCGAATTGCCATCAGGACCGCAAGCCCTACCGACAGCGCTTAAACATCCTGAAGGCTTATTCTCCCTAGAAGATCGGATGTTACTCAGCAGCGAAATCGAAGACACCGTTCTTCCCCCTACTCTAGCTCTAGGCCCCTTATATTCGTTTCGAGCTCATGAACTCCCTCTGGTTGATGCCTTAGCATTGTTTGCACGGAGCAACCAACTTAACATCGTCTCCGGACCTGACATTACCGGAACCACCACCGCCGACTTTCACGATTTGCCATTAGAACGCGCCATGTCAGCGTTGCTGGAGGCCCATGGTTATTACTGGGAACTGCAAGACAACCTTATTCAAGTCAGAAAATTCAAAACAAAGAGGCTGAATGTCGATTACATTCGCCTCATTCGTGGAGGCACCGGGCAAAACCGGGCACAGATGAATTCCGGTTCCACGGGGGGCAGCGGAGCACAGGAAACCGGACAAATCACGGTCAATCAACAAGACGAAATCAAATTTTGGGAAGAATTAGAAAAACAAATCGAAACCCTCATGTCGAAGGATGGCCGCCTAGTCATCAATCGTCTATCCGGGACCATTCAAGTAACCGATTGGTATAAACGAGTCGATGAAATTGAAGAGTTCATGCAATCTGTCCATCGAGCATTACACCGACAAGTTCAAATTGAAGCCCGAATTTATGAGGTGAATTTAAATGACAATTACAGCCTAGGGATCGACTGGAGCAAAATCAATTTCTATGGCACGTCGGGAAACATTGGGTTGGCCAATATCATTACGGCACCGTTTGGGGGATTTATTGCAAAAGCCGCGACCACAACGATTTCTTTTGCCGATGGGAGTTTCGACGGAGTCTTAGAAGCACTCCAAGAACAGGGCGAGCTCCGCGTGGTTTCACAACCTCGCGTGGTGACGATGAATAATCAACCAGCACTCATTAAAGTCGCAACCGATCAACCCTTCTTTACTTCAACCATTTCACAAGGCACAGCCGGAAGCCCCAACATTGTCACGGAGCAAGCACGTTCAGTGACAGTGGGATTAGTACTCTCCGTCACCCCGCAAATATCCGAAGACGGATGGATCATGATGGATGTGACTCCCATCATTTCTCGCTTACGCGATATCGCCGATTCACCTGGCGGGACTGCGAACGCCCCCATTCTGGATATTAAACAATCTTCAGGATTGGTCCGTCTCAAAGATGGAGAGATGATCATTATCGGCGGGCTGATCCAAGAAGAATCCTCAGACACCCAGCGGAAAGTTCCTATTCTCGGCGACATTCCCCTTCTCGGGAGATTATTCACCGGAACCTATACGGTGAAAACCAAAAGTGAATTAGTCATTTTCATTTCACCCAAGATTGTGAAAGCTTCCTTATGACCACACTTGATCTGAGTCTCTGTTACGAAGAATTAGGATTCGCAGAACCGCCGTTTCGACTGACACCGGATACAGATTTCTTTTTCCCGGGCAGCCATCATATGGAAGCCCTGAACCACCTTCGGTTTGGGATTGCCAGTGGCGGTTTTACAATGTTAACCGGAGAAGTAGGCTTGGGGAAAACACTGCTGTGCCGGCACCTCCTTCGACATCCACCGGATGGCGTGCGTTTCGCCTATCTCATTAATCCTGATCAATCGTATGGCGACCTACTCACATCCATTTACGAAGACTTAACCGGGACCACTCCAGAAGATTCCTCATTAGGTGCCTTGCAACGGGAATTACCGAAACTCCTTCTCCGCCTGGCCGAAAGAGGAGAACGAGTGGTCGTGCTGGTCGATGAAGCGCATCGTTTAAGCGGAAAGGTCTTAGAGGGGCTTCGCCTTCTCTCCAATTTGGACACCGAAAAAGACAAGCTCATGTGTCTTTTACTGGTAGGGCAACCTGAACTTGAGCAAAAGCTCTCCGCCCGAGCTTTTCGTCCCCTGCGACAACGCATTAGTGTGCGCTATCGGTTACAACCCTTTGGATATCGAGAAACCCGTGACTATATTGAGCACCGAGTCATGAAAGTCCAAAAGTCTGAATATCTTCGATTCCGAACAGGTGTTCCGTGGCTTATTTACCTGTTATCGGGAGGAGTCCCGCGACGCATCAATCAACTATGCGATCGTGCCATGCTGGGCGCCTTTGCAAACAAGAACCCCGCAATCGGCCACTTCTTGGTCTGGAAAGCCGCCAAAGAATTTCTCAAGTAGGAAGGGAGAAGTAGAGGAAAAATACAGGTTTACTTATGGTTCACTACTATCCACTTTTCACTTCTTGCTATTCACGATTCAAACGATGAGCATTATTGCCGACGCATTAACACGTCTCCAGACTCAAGCTGAGGAGGCCCCGAAAAAACCGGTTGAGAACCAGACTTCACGGCCTATTTTTAATAAAGGAGAAGGGTCAGGTCGACACCGCAAGGATTCTCCATACGGCTTTTTGATGGTCATGGTCGGGATGACCATTATCCTAGGCAGTCTCGCCCTTGGAGCCTTTTGGATTGGTGGACATCTAAACTTTGGATTGGCAAGCCACACGCTGGCTCACATCCCGGACAATGAGGTGATTCCTCGTACACACAACCCCATAGGAAATTCCGTTTCCGTCGATCATTCATCCAGGAACGATGTCGCCGCCAACTCCAAAATACCATTACTCAAAATTGATTTGAATCCGTCTAATGGTGAAAAGCCGCAGACTTCCAGAAGTTTGAGCTCCGATTCTGCTCATACTTCACCATCACCTTCTGACGAGCCCTCAGAATCAGAAATTTCCGCAAAAGAATCGAACGTTCCACCAACAATTGGAGATACTCTCTCCGCGATGGCTCCCGACCAAGGCAACTCTTCTCCTTCTGGCAATCAACCAAACGAGATGGAAGGAGAGTCCATGCAGCCTTCACAGGACATGAAAGAACATTCATCAACCGAAGACTCAATTTTTTTCGGGAACGACAACACGGATTTTCCTCAAAAGGCAGCAAAAACCTTGCAAGAAGAAATTCTTGAGTCAGAGGAGTTCGCCGGTATCAGCCATTCTGCAAGGAACTCTCCCGAAAAAACCAGCGCATTTTCACGGCAGACCATCCCCCCTATACCAATAGATCAAGGTGCTCGAAGTCCGGTTGTCTCTCAAGCCTCCTCTGCCAATCGATTGCGTCAAGCTCAACAATTAATTCGCTCGGGTGAGTATGAGGGGGCAGTCGCTTTACTTTCTCCTCTGTTTCATGACCCCCCCGTAAAGTGGCAACCTTGGTTTTGGATGGGCACAGCACTTCTCGGAAAAGGAGACATGGAACAGGCCGATCAATTTTTACTCAGTGGATTAGCCAGAAATGACAGGGTTCCACAATTGTGGATCCAGCGAGCTCTCGTGGCTCAACAGCGAGGTGATTTTCAATTGGCCATCCATGAACTCCGGCAGGCTGAATCTCTAGATGCTGAACTACCTCATATCCACCTCAATTTAGGCTATGCCTATGAACGGTTAGGCAATGATCAATTAGCCAACCAGTACTATGCGAATTTTTTGAAACTCTCAGAAGGCCAACCGGATTTCTTTTCCACACGAAAGAAACTGTTCGCACGCCTCACACAACAGATTCAATCCGAGAACCCTTCACACTCACCTCCCTAAAAACTTTAACCTGAAGTAGTTCCTTATTAGTATAGGCCTCAATTCAAGAACTCTCCGTTTGCACCCGCACCATTCACAACATCTCGCTTCAGATTCTCCTCGAAACAACCGAAAAAAATCATCCGCATAAAAAGGGAGTGGGCGATGACTGCTAATGCCATGCAGGGTGACCGGGACAAATGCGGCAAAGCCGGCATGGACCACTATCTCAGCAAACCCATCCGGCCGGAGGAATTAGCTCGCATCTTTGCTCAATGGTTACCTCCACAGACCCCAAATGAATCGGACTCTACCGAGCCGATGGATATTGAACCATCACTCTCCAACCTCAAAATGCCTCCTGCCATCAATGTACAAACATTAAAAGAACTCGAAGAATTGGGCGGACACGAATTTCTTCAGACCATGATTCAGAAATTTGTGGATGATGCCTTAGAATGTGTGACCTTCATCGAGGAGGCCTCGAATTCTCAAGACCTCGGCAAAGTTCAAGAAACCGCCTATGGACTCAAAGGCATTTCAAGAAATATGGGAGCAGATTCTCTGGCAGAATTAGCTTTTGAATTGGAGAATGCTTGTAAAACAGGAAACGAAAATTCATTTTCCTCGTCTTGTCAATCCCTCCAGGAGCGTTTCCAACAAACTCGCCAGGCACTCGAAGCCACAGCCAAAAACTCCTAATTTGAAAAGAAGGAGAGACACATTCTCCTCAACTAAATTTGGATTTACACTTAGAGGATTCTCAAAGAGAGTCTCTGGAATTTCTTCCCTACGCTGCCTCATTGCCCTTCCTTTCCCATGTTCACTCTTTCTGACTATTCTTGATGTACAACTCATCCTCAACCTATAAAGAATGGGTTATCCCACTTCACATTAAGTCTCAATTTGCGAAAACCGACAAGAACATAAGGAAAATTACGGCCATTTCCCTTATGAAGGCCTCTCGCCTTCGCTTGTCCGAGGAGGCAAAAGGAATAGGCCTACTTTACCCACAGTACTTCGGTCAGTTCTCTTTTGGAGGGCTTCATGACGGGCTTGTTTAGAACTCAGATTTCCCCTCATCAATTAGGGGAGGCCTTTGTAAAGTTAGGAATAAGCGGCCTCCTCGTCATGATCATGGCAGCACCGGTATGGGGAGAGAGCGGAAATCCGGTGTTACACCACGATTTAACTGAACTCAGCCTGGAAGAACTGATGTCGGTAGAGGTAACCTCGGTTTCAAAGAAGAAACAAAAATTGTTGCAATCAGCCGCTGCGATCTTTGTCATCACACAGGAAGACATTCGGCGTTCAGGTGTCACGAGTATCCCTGAAGTGCTGCGCATGGTTCCGGGCCTTCAAGTTGCGCGGAATAGTAAAAACCAATGGAACATTAGTGCGCGAGGATTCAATGAACGATTCACGAATAAACTCTTGGTCCTCATCGATGGTCGAACGGTCTACAATCCATTGTTCGCCGGAGTGACGTGGGAGACACAAGACACAATCCTGGAAGATATTGACCGCATTGAAGTCATCCGCGGACCCGGCGGCTCGCTATGGGGAGTCAATGCTGTTAATGGGGTCATCAATATCATCACCAAACAGTCTCAGGAGACACAGGGTTTCTTGGTGAGCGGAGTGGGAGGGAAAGAGGAAGGCATTGTTTCCATCCGACAAGGAGGAAGTCATGGTTCGGACTTGCACTATCGTCTGTTCACCAAATACCTCAACCGGGACGCCAGCTTTAATACCATGGGCGCTCATGATGATACCCGTCTATTTCGTGGTGGTTTTCGAACCGATTGGCAACCAGCGACACAAGATACCTTGATGATTCAAGGTGAATTCTATTCAGGAGACGGCGGACAACAAAGCACAGTGGCGACAACCTCGACCTTTCCGTTTGGGTTCACAACAGGGAACGAAGATATTCAGTTGGCAGGTGGTCATGTGCTGACCCGGTGGGAACATACCCGGGATAATGGGTCGGACATGGCTCTCCAATTTTATTACGATCGCTATGAGCGTTTTGAAAACACCATCAAAGCCACGATTGATACGTTCGATGTCGATTTCCAGCATGGATTTGACGTCTTCTCAAACCAGGAACTGCTTTGGGGTTTGGAATACCGATATTGGATCGATAACCTCCAAAATACTGTCGGAACGTCCGTATTCCCCGATTCCCGTTCATTTAACCTAGTAAGCGGATTCCTTCAGGATGAAATTACCCTTCTTCCGGATTCCCTCATCATCACTCTGGGGACGAAACTCTCACATAACGATTTTACAGGTTTTGAATATCAACCCAGCGGACGTTTTCTCTGGGAACCAATCGATGGACATAGCTTATGGGGCGCCGTGTCTCGTGCCGTCCGAGTCCCATCTCGACTAGAAGATAACAGCCAATTAACCTTTGCCCCGAACCCCAACACCCCAGTTCCCACTCGCTTTTTGGGCAATCAGGAATTTAAGTCGGAGGAGCTATTGGCATATGAAATCGGTTATCGCTTGCATACCTTCGAGCGGTTCACCTTGGATATCACCGGGTTTTATAACCAATATGACAATATTCGGGGTACACGGGTAATCAGCCTGACACCCCCGACGGGCACACTAGAGAATAATTTAACGGTGGATACCATCGGACTGGAGATTGCGAGCGACCTACAATTACAAGATTGGTGGCGGATTCGAGGAGCCTATTCCTACATTAATATGGACGTGGATGGACCGATCAATGCAGCACTGAATACGACGGGAAGAAATACTCCACATCACCAGGGATCGCTTCGCTCGCTCATGACCCTTCCCTATCAAGTGGAGTTCGATTCATGGGTGCGAGTGGCTGATAATCTTTCTGCCAGCAATATTGCCGGTTATGTTGAGCTCGACCTTCGATTAGGATGGAAACCCATCCCCAGTCTTGACCTTTCGGTGGTCGGTCAAAATCTTTTGGATAACCATCATCCAGAAGCCGCACCCTCTTTATTCTTAGCCACACAACCCACAGAAGTTCAACGTAGTGCCCATGTAAAAATAACCTGGAGTTATTGATGGGCCACAGGCATTGACATTCAACCAGGCCATTCCCTGTTGGGACCACACAATTGCCCATGACTAGACCACTTTTGACGAGAATACTTCGCCGTTGCCCCCTCTTCTATTTTCTGTTCGTGATTGGTCTTTCGTGGATTCCAAGCCTCTGTGGAGCCGAAATGGCTGGAGAATACCAAGTCAAAGCCGCTTTCTTTTATCATTTTGCTAATTTTGTCCAATGGCCGGCATCCACATTCAACGCGACGAATGGCCGTCTTCGCATTTGTGTTATGGGAGAGGACCCTTTCGGTCGCACCTTGGAAGAGACTCTCTCTTCAAAAACCGTACAGGAACATGCATTTGAAATTCTTCGTCAACCGCCTATCTCTCAACTGCAGCATTGTCATGTCTTGTTTTTCCCTGCTTCAGCCTCCGACAAGATCCGCACACTTCGGTCTCAGGTAGCCAAGACTGACGTCCTCATCGTAGGAGAAACTCTTGATTTCATGGAGCAGGGGGGCATGGTTCAGTTCTTTATGGAGGACCAAAAGGTTCGGTTCTCCATAAATCTCGATGCGGTGGGACGAACTGATTTACAAGTCAGTTCAAAATTATTGCGTTTAGCCCAAATTTATTCCCGATAAACCCTATGCCTAAACTGAACTTCCATCGTGTAATTTCAAGTATTTCTTTGAGGAGCAAATTCCTCTTACTCTTGATCTTCACTTCCGCCATCAGCCTTCTCTTCGCTTGCTCAGTCCTGGTATTCAACGATTTATGGCATATTCGACAATCTCTGGTTCAAGAACTTTCCAACCAAGCTGGGTTAGTTGGTGAAAACAGTTCTGCGGCCCTGATGTTTCAGGACAAAAAAGCCGCGGAAGAAATCCTCTCTGTCTTTGAACATCAATCCCATATCCAGCAAGCCATCTTGTATACTGCAGATGGGATCTTACTTTCTCAGTATCGTCCCGGAGTCCCGCCTGATCTCAAACCGACTTTTGAACAGTCTGTGTACCGATTATCCTGGCAATCGATAGAAATCTATCGAAAAATCTACCTTAATCATGAACATGTGGGCACGATTTATCTCCTATCAAATTTGCAACCCGTGTATCAACGTTTCCATGATTTACTCATCATCGCCGGGGTGGCGATGATTCTCTCTACCTTCTTCGCACTCCTCATTGCGTCGCAACTTCAAAAAACGATGTTGCGGCCGTTGGTTCGACTCACACAGGTGGCGACAAGCATATCTCAAAATCAGGATTATTCTTTACGCGCACCTGCCGCCGCCCCGGATGAAATTGGGACCTTGATTGACGGATTCAATAGCATGCTTCAAGAAATTCAGGATCGAGACCAAGAGTTGACCGAGCACCGCGAACACCTTTCCGATATGGTAAAAGAACGAACGACGGCACTCTCGGAAGCCAATGCCCGTTTACAGAATGAGATGCTTGAACGCAATCGCGTTACCCAACGCGTGTCGGATTTGGCTGACGATTTGAAAGCTAAAAATGAAGAGCTCGAAATTTCCCGTGACGTGGCTGTGCGAGCGGCTCAAGCCAAAACGGATTTTTTGGCGACCATGAGTCATGAAATTCGTACACCCATGAACGGAGTGATTGGCATGACTGGGTTATTATTGGACACACCTCTGACACCCAATCAACAATATTTGGCGAATACCGTGCGCACGTCGGCCGAAGCCCTCTTGAACCTTCTGAACGATATCTTGGATTTCTCGAAGATGGAGGCAGGCAAATTAGAGTTGGAATCTATAGATTTCGATGTGAATAGTACGGTGGAGGACACCTTGGATCTCCTCGCCGAACGAGCCTCGGAAAAGCACATAGAGTTGACTGGCTACATTTTTCCTGATGTCCCAACTAGGCTTAAAGGGGATCCGGGAAGAATTCGTCAGATCCTCTTAAATTTGGTCGGAAATGCCATAAAATTCACAAACCAGGGCGAGGTCAGTGTGCAGATCTTGTTGAAGGAGTCTACCGAATCGGAAGTGGAACTCCAGATTCACGTGTGGGATACCGGAATTGGCATTGCTCCGGACGCGAAAAGCAAACTCTTTCAATCTTTTTCTCAAGCTGACAGTTCGACAACGAGAAAATATGGTGGTACCGGCTTGGGATTGGCGATTTGCAAACAACTGGTGGAACAGATGCATGGCACCATCGGCGTAGAGAGCCAGGAAGGAGAGTGGAGTCTCTTTTGGTTCTCGATCAGGCTGGGGATCGCCTCACCCACGACTCAAGCCGAATGGCTTCCACGACCAGATCTACAAGGACTCCATGTTCTCTGCGTCGATGACAACCCCACTAATTTATTTCTCCTGGAATCTACAACCAAGTCATGGGGTATGGAGGTCACGACCACATCTGATCCCCATCGCTGTCTTTCCATTCTTCGTGATGCCGCGGCGGCCGGGCATCCGTTCGATCTCGCGATTCTCGACCGCAGCATGTCTGATTTGGACGGGATTCAACTCGCACAGTCCATCCGAGCTGAACCCGACTTGGCCCATACCAAACTCCTCCTCCTTACCTCCCTCGCACAACGGGGAGAAGGGGCGGAAGCTCATCGGGCTGGGTGTGCCGGTTATCTCACCAAACCCCTCAGGAAAATTCAGTTACATGATGGACTGGCCACGGTTATGGGATATTGTGTTATTGAGAGACCAAACCAGCTCCGTCCGTTGGTCACCCGCCATACCTTAAAAGAAGCTCAACGCCTCTCTCGAGAAAAAATTCTGGTAGCGGACGACCATGCCATTAACCAGCAATTAATCGTCCTACTTCTGGAATCTTTGGGATATGGGGCGGATGTGGTAGAAACCGGGCGGGAAGCCGTCATGGCTGTCACCAAGGGATCCTACGCCTTGGTTCTCATGGATTGCCAAATGCCAGAAATGGACGGATTTGAAGCCACAAAAAAGATTCGTGAAGCCGAAACCGAAAAGCGTAAGGCGTTAGGGGAAAAAGATGATCTATTAGTGGACCCCTCACCTGACGCTTCACCCCTTACTCCTTACGACGTGAAACGCCTGCCCATTGTGGCCTTGACGGCCAACGCCATGCCGGGGGATCGGGAAAAATGTCTGGAAGCAGGGATGGACGAATATCTCTCTAAACCGATTCGCCCAGAAGCATTGGCCATCGTGCTAGAGCGGTTACTTCCTCACCATTCTGACGATGCTCAAGCTTACGAACCTCCAACGGCCCACGACAATCCTCAGGTCAAGAAACATGAAGATACTTCGATGTTCGACATGGAATTCCAAGATTCGGAAAGCCCAATTCTCCTACCAGTTGACCCAACCATCTTTCAACAATGGCACGAAATGGGAGGTGCGGAATTTGTCACCAAAATGGCTGAACAATTTATCACGGATGCTACCACATGCGTGCGCGCTATCGAAGAAGCCCTCGATCGGCATGACCACGATACCTTATGCGAAGCCGCTCATGGCCTGAAGGGGATCTGCGCGAATGTTGGCGCTACCGAACTTCATCACATCGCTATTAACATCGAACAGACTAACCGAAAAGGAACCCCACTGAATAGTTCAAAGACAATAGATTTGTTAGAAGCAGCAATGACTAATATTACCACTTATCTAGCAACCGCTCCCTCTCCTCATACCTAACGATTCACGTGTTCTCTACACACTCCCAGACCATTACTTATTCATTTTTTCAAATCAGGAACTGGCCTTAACCATCCCTGTTTTCCCACAACAAACTACGGCCAGCATTGGACGAGAACAAGATTCAATATCTGTCGTCAAGTTTCCTCCAGCTCATCCGAAAATGAAGGAGAATATATGAAAATTCATGTCTCCCAACAGTCAGCGGACACCTACTAAAATTGAATTGTAAAATTTACCACCAATAACAAAAAACCCCAAAATTATTTCTTACAGGCAGAAATTCCCATGATTTCCCAACAACAATGTCAAAACGCGACAATCCTCATCGTAGATGATCAAATGACCAACATTTTATTGTTGGAAAACATTCTACAAAATGCTGGCTACACCAAGGTCCATTCGACCCAAGATCCCACTCAAGTTGTTTCGCTTGTCAAAGAATTGAACCCGGACCTTATTTGTTTGGACATCCGAATGCCACAGATCAATGGATTTCAAATCATGGGACAATTAAAAATCACTCAGAAAGATTCCTATCTCCCTATACTCGTCTTGACTTCTGAAGAAGATCGAGAAACCCGATTGCGAGCTCTCGAATCTGGAGCAAAGGATTTTTTACATAAGCCCTTCGACAAGATTGAAGTGCTTATGCGCATTCGCAACCTTCTGGAAGCCAGTCTCTTGAATCGAACTATCTTATTACAAAAGGCCACGCTGGAAGAAACCGTCTTTATCCGAACACAACAGCTGAAGGAGACTCAATTAGAAATTGTTCATCGCCTTGCCCAAGCGGCTGAACATCGAGATAACGAGACGGGCAGTCACATCGTTCGCATGAGCCATTACTCTTTGGTGCTCGGACGAGCATGCGGCATGGACGAAGAAGACTGCGACATCTTATTTCATGCCACACCCATGCATGACGTAGGCAAACTGGGCATTCCCGATAAAATCCTCCTCAAACCTGGAAAGCTAGATGCGGAAGAATGGGAAATCATGAAACAACATACGATCATCGGTGCTCAATTGCTATCCAATAGCCAGTCTCCTGTTCTGCAAATGGGAGAAACCATTGCTCTCACCCATCATGAAAGATGGGACGGCTCAGGATATCCCAATCGATTATCGGGTGAAGACATTCCCCTGGTAGGACGAATTTGTGCCATCGCCGATGTGTTTGATGCCCTTTCATCAAAACGCTGCTATAAGGATCCTTGGCCCCTCGAAAAGATTCTTCAAGAACTCCGTTCATTGTCGGGAGTTCAGTTTGATCCACGCTTAATTGAAATATTTGACGAACTTCTCCCCATTATTATGGAAATTCAACGAACACATGCAGACGTACCCACACCACAGTTCAACCTAGCCGAAGCCAGTTATTTAGCATAGCCCAGCCCCTCTCTCCTATTTCGACTCTTCCCTTTCTCTTCAACGTGTTATCTTCCCCAAACCTCGCCAACTAGGCTATACTGTACCCCATTCCGTCTTTCCCCATCTTTCTATCTCAACCCGGTAGGTGGACAGATGAATTCCTCATCCGCAACTTCGGAACCTTTTCCATCCCCTCGTCAATGGAGTCCACTTGGAGCTGTTGCCGGTGCCATTTTTATCATTGACCTTCTCACCCCACTTGGTGTGTCTATGGGCGTGTTATATCTCATAGTGATACTGATGAGCCTAGGGTACAAAAATAAGCAAATTCCGCTATGGACGGCCATGGCCTGTTCAACATTTACGATTGTAGCCTTCTTCCTTTCTCCGGTCGGCGGGGAACTCTGGAAAGTGTTGTTCAATCGAACATTGGCCTTGGTTGTGATCTGGACGACCACCATGATGGGTCGGCAGCAATTGTTCCAAGCCGAAACGATTCAAGACAGAGAAAACACTATTCTGGATTTCATGGACACAATACCTCTAGCATGTTTTTCATTTAATTCGAAGGGAACCATACTATCTTGGAACGATTCCGCGGAACGAATTTATGGCTATACCAAACAAGAGGCCATTGGGGCCTCGAGTTATGATCTTATCGTCACACCTGAGACCCACGATGAGACGACGAGGGTCATCTCCGCGGTCTTTGAAGGAAAAACCTTTGCTGACCTGACGTGGCACGATCGAAATAAAGAGGGAATCCTAGGGTGGAGAAAAGGCAGTCTTTTCCCCGTTGTCGATGGAAAGGGCCATGTGGAATATGGCATCAACATGAATGCCGACATTTCCCTCTTAAAATCTATAGAAAAAGAATTACGGCACAAGAATATCTTATTAGAAGCCATCCTTGATTCTGCAACAGATCCGATTTTTGCCAAAGACCGGGAAGGGAGGTATCTGTTGTTCAATAGGGCTGCAGCCAAATTAGTCGGCCAATCTCCTAAAACCATAATTGGTTTGAATGATGTTCAGGTCTTTGGACCAGAAGCTGGTCACGCTCTTCAGCAATTGGACCACAAGGTCTATAAGGCGAAACAGTCCATTTGTTTTGAAGAAACGATTCCTGTTCAAGGAGGCCCAAGGATCTTTTCAACCATTAAATCCCCGCTCAAAGATATGGACGGAAAGGTTTTCGGGCTTGTAGGAATTTCACGAGACATTTCCGAACAGACACTCATTCAAAAGGAACTTCTACTCGTCGACCGTGTCTTCATGGCCTCTCCCGATCACATCTCGATTGTTGGGAAGGATTATCGGTATCGTCAAGTCAATAAGACCTACGAAAAAACTCACAGTCTTTCTTGTGACGAAATCATCGGAAAAACCGTCTCGGACATTCTGGGGCCCGAGATATTTCAACACACAATCAAAGCGAAATTGGATCGATGTTTCCAAGGAGAGGAAGTTCACTACGAAGAGTGGTTCACCTTCACCAATACAAACCGCCGATTTATGTCTGTCTCCTATTTTCCATTAACCTCAGACGAGAAAAAAGAAATTCAGGAAATTGTCGCGATTGGTCGAGATTTAACAGAACGGAAATGTGCTGAAGACGCCCTTCAGATGAGTGAATCTCAATTACGCACCATCTTAGATGCCATGACAAATTTTGTTGGCATCGGCTCGAGCGAGGGCATTGTGCTTGATTGCAATCAAACACCCCTGACTCTTGCCGGCCTCTCGCGCGATGACGTGATAGGGAAACCTTTCGTGGAGACCTATTGGTTAAATTACTCTCCTATTGTTCAGGAACATGTTCGCCAAATCATCTTTCGCGTCCGCCAAGGTGAAATTGTTCGTGAAGACATACAAGCCCGCATGGGTGAGAATCACTTTATTACAGTCGACGCTTGTTATGTTCCGGTACTAGATGCCAATGGGCAGGTCGTGCAAATTGTTCATTCCGGTGTAGATGTGACCGCACGACGAGAGGCAGAACATGCCCTTATGCAAAGCGAAGAGCAATTCCGTGACCTCTATGAATCAGCCCCCCTCGCCTACTTCTCCGCTACTTATGATGGAACAATCACCAGAGTCAATGGGAGAGCATGTGAACTACTGGGATATTCTCACCGAGAAATCATTGGAACTCACGTGTTGACTCTGTATCCCCACACGGCTGAGGGATATGAAAAAGCTGTTCGCCTACAAAAGCAGGCTCAGAGCGGCTATCCTATTCAAGACGAAGAATTACAAATGATCAGAAAAAACGGAACGGTGTTATGGGTTAGCCTCACAGTTCGTCTAATTTATGACGAATCGGGGAAGATTATGGAGCGCAGAGGAATGGTGCAGGACATTTCTGCCCGCAAATTTATCGAAAACGAACTCCGAACCAGTGAATACCGCTATCGCTCGCTGATTGAAACGGCTGGAAGCATCATCATCGGCCTGACCCCAGACGGATGGATTAATGAATGGAATCGAGAGGCCGAACACCTCTATGGCCTAACACGGAAAGAAGTCCTCGATAAGAATTATTTTGAGTCCTTTCTCCTTCCAAAGGATCAACTGTTCATCATGGCTGACATCAAGAAAGTTCTCGCAGGGGCACCAACTCGAGATCTTCAAAATACTGTCATTGGACGAGATGGAGAGGAGCGACAAATCTTATGGAACGTGGATCGTCTGCTTAATGATACTCAAGAGGCTTATGGAGTTATTTGCATAGGCCGCGATATTACAGAATGGGAAAAGGCTCAAAGCCAACTGAAGAAATGGGCGACAATATTTCAGCATACGCATTGGGGGGTGTCTGTCAGCCCAGAGGACACAACCATCTTCGAAATGGCAAACGAAGCCTATGCTCGCATGCATGGTTATTCGATTCGAGAACTAGAGGGGATGTCAATTTTTAGAGTTTTTGCACCAGAATTTCACCCAAACCTGCCGGATATTTTCAAAAAGATTCATGATAGGGGGCACCTGTCTTTTGAGTCCCTTCAAATCCGTAAGGACGGGAGCACCTTTCCAGCGCTTGTCAGCGTAAACGTCATCAGAGATTTGATGGGTACGCCTTTGTATCGAATCGCCAATGTCATCGATATTTCCGATCGTAAACAGGCTGAAGAGGCTTTAAAGGCGAGTGAATCCACCCTGAAAAGTTTTTTTGATAGTGCTCCAATGATGATGGGAGTCGTGGAGGTCGCTCCTGATGATATTTATCATCTTTCTGACAATCAAGCCACCGCCAAATTTTTTGGACAACCGAATGGTGGAATAACGGGAAAATGGTGCAGCCATTTAGGAATACCAAAAGATGTGATGGACATTTGGATCAACCATTACCACTTAAGCCTCAATAAAAATCTCCCCATTTCCTTTGAGTACGCCCACCCCTTTCCTCAAGGACCAAGATGGGTGGCAGCGACAGTGACGCCGATTCTTCTTAAAGACAGCTCACTCACACGATGTGCCTATATTGCCCAAGATATTACCGAGCGTAAAATAATGGAAAATCAAGTGCGGAGGCACGCGGAGGAGTTAGAAAAGGAAATTGAACGACGCACAGACCGTATACAAGAGCTCGAACAACGGCGGATGCAAGTGGAAAAACTCGCCGCGCTGGCGCAGATTGCGGCAGGAGTCGCACATGAAATTAATAATCCCTTAGCCAGTATTTCCCAATCCCTCGTGCTGCTCAAACGGGCCATTTCCCCTGAACACCCTCACTTTAGTTATATGTCCAAAGTGGAAGATTGCATCGATCGGATTGCTCAGATTACAAAACATTTGTATCAATTGTATCGACCAAGTAGCCCTACTCTCACAAGAATCGATCTAAGAATTCCTCTTCAGAGCGCAGCAGACATTATGTCGGAACGTGCAATAAAATGTGGCGTTCGACTGGAGATTCCCAACCTGCCCAGCCCTCTACTAGTCAAAGCCCCTCAAGGAGAACTCATTCAGGTGCTCTGCAACGTGATTCACAATGCCATTGATGTTTCCCCCATAGATAACACGATTGAAGTCGCCGTCCAGCCCGGACCTGAAGCTCTTTCAATTAGGGTAACCGACTACGGAATGGGCATTCCTTCGGAATCAGTTCCTCACATATTCGAGCCCTTTTTTACGACGAAACAGGGCCAAGAAGACGGCGGCATGGGACTAGGGCTTTCCATAAGCCGTAGTTTAATTGAATCGATGGGAGGAACTCTTGACTTTTCTACAGAAATCGGGCATGGAACTACTTTTTGTATCACCTTGCCTAACTCTTAACTCATAAGAAGGAGATTCTGATGAAGCCCCAAGGCACCGTTCTTCTTGCTGATGATGAAACCACCTTTCTTGAGGCGACAAAAGATCTCCTGGAAGAGGAAGGTTATACGTGTCGTGGTGTCCGTGATGCCTCAGAACTTTCAGAAGCCTTGGCTTCTTCCGAATTTGACCTCCTAATTACCGATCTGAATATGCCCGGCAACCGAATAATGGAGAAAGTGAGTGAGTTGCGGGAACAATCGAAAGTCATACCTGTTATCGTGGTTACGGGTTATCCTTCCGTCCCTACCGCTGTTGAATCAGTTCGACTCAACGTGTTGGACTATATGATCAAACCCGTAAATTTCTCCAAACTACTGGATGCTGTGAAACGGGGGGTTCAGCATAAACGAACTCTCGGGAACCTAGCACACGCACGCCAGGAGGCTGAAAAGCACACCCGAACCCTCTCTTCTTTAGAAGACTCCTTTAGCACATTTCCCCTTGCTATGGAAAAGGAGAAATATTGGGCTACACTCGCCACATTCCCCCAATCCTCAGACAATCCCTCACAGGTAAATTCCGAATCTGACACATCCTCGCCACCGTCGATGAACGACTATTTTCGTCTCCGTGAGTCCTTATTTCATACAATTCAGGTGCTACAGAAAACCAAAAGTGCATTTCGATCCAAAGACTTGGCTGGCCTACGAAAATACTTGGAAGCTGTGTTACAGAACACGACAGAAACTTTTAAGAATTCAGGTTCTTCAGCCGATACTCCCTCTAAAACATAAAAATATTCCGCAGGGGGATCCCTCACAACACTATGCTCAAACCATGGGAAGATTTTTCCCCTTTGCACGCCTAACGGGTCCATCTCTTTTCACGCACGACAAGTTGAGGCCATCACCATTCACCTAGCAGAAGGTGGGACAATGGATTGATCCCATTCCCCCTTATTCTCTAGGAGCGTGATCGTAAAAAGGAGTCGTGTAATTGAATACCACTATTATCCAATCCGACCAGTACACCCGGTTTCTCACGTTATCGGGAAAACTCATGTTGTTTCAATCACCCCTCGCTTTTCAGACCTCGATAACACAGATTAAACATTCCTCCCCTCGTCTGATTATTCATGACTGCATCAATCTTCCTCTATCGAAAGCGCTGAGCTTGGAGTGTTCCTCTTTTTATCATCGGCAATACTCTACTATTGGATACCAGGATGGTTTTGCTAATGCTAACCAAACGTGCGAGATATTCTACTTTTAGCGCATATGGATAAGAAGTTCTTGATCTTTGATTCCGTGGCTGGTGCTTATACCACAATCGAAAACGATACCCTTTCCACGTTAACCATTTCCTTTCTTGAGACAACTCACTAATATGGCTTTGAGAATTAGGCTGATATTGAAGGAATTTCCTGCGTCTGTTTCTTAATTTTCATAAGTGGCTATCCGAAAAGACAACGAGAAGTCTATCCAAATATTGTGACCTATTATTGATTGACAATCATTATGGCCTTTGTCCCGTTAGAAGCCAGCGCCCTTCGATTGGGCCTTTTTATCAAAATTGAAGGTTCCTGGTTCAGCCATCCTTTTCCGACCAATTCCTTTAAAATTTTGTCAACAAAGGATCTTGCAACCCTCAAGGGTTTAAAGAAAGTCCAATTGTTCGTGGACTTTGAACGGTCTGATCCTGAAGCTTGCACCATACAAGATACTCCAGAATCATTCATGCATGCCAACCCAGAACCCTATGTGATTGACGCATCGGAAGCTGAGAAAGATGACAATACAATCTCTCCACCTGCAATTACAGGAGAAGAAATACCTCAAGATCCCATGCAACGAAAAATTGCACAACATGAAGCCTTTCAGGTTTACCAAGCTCATTTGCAAGAAGTAGAGAACCAATTTCAAGAAGTATTGCAAGAATCCAAACAGATGGTTCAAGACGTAGTCGCTGGTCGACCGCGTGGACTTCGCACAGCTCAAAAAGTTATCGGAAATCTACTCGACCTTTTGGACGGATCGGACAAATCCCGAGCGCTGCTCAATCTTATTGGGTCTAACGAAACAAGTGAAGAATTTTTTTTCCACGCGACCAATGTCTCGTCATTATCCATGATGGTGGGAATGGATATGGGGTTTAATCGTGACGATAACGAAATTTTGGCCTTAGGCGCTTTTTTCCATGATGTCGGGGAACTCAAATTCCCTGTGGAAACCCTTTTGCGCAAGGGGACCATGGCTCAAGGGGAGTTAAACACTTTTCTTAAAATGCATCCAAAATATGGCATGGAGATCGCCGAAAAAATTCCTAATTTCCCTTACGAAGCTATCGAAGTGATTCAGCAACACCATGAACGATTGAATGGAACGGGACTCCCAGCCGGGAAAAAGGAAGTGCAACTCAGCACATTTGCAAAAATTGTGATGGTGGTGGATCTTTATGACGAACTCTGTCATCATCCGGACCCTGCACGGGCGCTCATACCTTCTGAAGCTCTTTCTTATTTATATGTGAAGTGTCGCCAGACCCTTTGGCAAGATGCAGTCGTCTCGCTCATTAAACAGCTTGGCGTCTATCCTCCTGGATCTTTGGTGCAATTGACCAATCACAAAACCGGGATCGTGACGAGTGTCAATTTGAATAATCGCCTTCGACCTATCATTTTGGTATATGATGAACATATCTCCAAACAAGAACCCATTGTGTTAAATCTGGCAGAAGAAGAGGAGTCGTTAATGATCGTCGATGCCATCCGACCGACTGATCTGGCACCGCACATCCGAGAATGTCTGAATCCCAGACGCATTATCAGTTACTTCCCCTCCCAAACACCCGTGGAATCCCATGTGACAGGCTAAGAAGAAATCATCCAAAGAAGCAGAATTACCTGAGGACAGGAAAAATCAACCTTTTCAGAAAGAGATGGCTTTCCTTTCTCACTTTTCATACTTCACGTTTTACTTTTTCTTTCGCAATCTTTGCCATATTCGCATAAACCAGGTTTGTGACGATGCCTGAGGCAATTCGGGATCTGGATAGTCAACCCATAATTCTTGATTCCCTAAATACTGTTCACCCTCGAAAATTCGCTGTGTGCGTAATTGGGTATAGCCTCGTTCCTGTAAGACGGCGATCAGCCGCTCCAGTGCCCCTTTTTCGGTATCCATAGATTCAACTTCAATCTGCAAAGCTTCATACCGTAACCGTGCCTGGCAAGCAGACCGCTGGATGGTCACCTGCGCTTGTCGATTAAAACCCCGTTCCCGGTTATCAATGCCGGCAATATGATAGACATTAGTCTTTGGAAGAACTGAGTCCATGGGAATTTTATCCGTCCTGTAAATGTGACTTGCTTTTTTTCATTTTTATGCTTTCATTACTGGGGAACGGGTTCTTATAATACCCTTTCTTTTTCTCTTTGGTCGATCCTCCCTATTGCCATATCATGATGATTCACGTTTATCACCCGTTTTCACGAAAAGGGCCAACATGCCAATGAGCCGAAGCATCCCACATGAACTTGCAGAGAACTTTCTCAACCATACACCTACCTGGTACAAACTGACGATTTTGGGCTTCTTGTTTGTGAATCCCTTCTTGCTGCTCACCGTTGGACCTTTCATCACAGGCTGGATCTTCATCTTAGAATTCATTTTTACCCTGGCTATGGCACTGAAAAGTTATCCTCTGCAACCAGGTGGATTACTTGCCATTGAATCTGTTGTGTTAGGGTTGACCACGCCGGCGATGGTCTATCATGAAACCGTGAATAATTTCCAGGTAATCCTGCTGTTGATGTTCATGGTCGCCGGGATCTATTTCATGAAAGATCTCCTGCTATTTTTATTCACAAAAATCCTGTTGGGTGTCCAATCGAAACATTGGTTGGCATTGCTATTTTCTATCATGGGAGCGTTTCTTTCTGCATTTTTAGACGCGCTGACTGTCACGGCTGTTATTATTGCGGTGGCCACAGGTTTCTATAGTATTTATCATCGCGTGGCCTCTGGTAAGTCTACACATGTTTCGCATGACCATACCAGTGATGGTGAAGTCCACGAGCTGAACCGGGAAGACCTAGAAAATTTTAGAGGATTTTTGCGAAATCTCATGATGCATGGGGCCGTTGGAACAGCCTTGGGCGGTGTCTGTACTTTGGTAGGCGAACCGCAAAATCTCCTGATAGCGGACAAAGCCAGTTGGGAATTTATGGAATTTGTGTTTCGAATGTCTCCTATTACTCTTCCAGTTTTTGCCATTGGCTTAGGCACTTGTCTTCTGGTCGAACAAATGCGGTGGTTCGATTATGGCTATCAGCTACCGGCCCCAGTCCGGCAGATCCTGGTGGACTTTGAAACCGAACAACAGAAACGACGTGATAACGACGATAAGGCAAAATTAATTATTCAGGGCATAGCCGGTCTTTGGCTCATTGTAGCGTTGGCCTTTCATTTGGCTGAGGTAGGCATCATTGGACTCACCGTTATCGTATTGATCACGGCGTTTAATGGCATTATTGAGGAGCATCAAATTGGGGAGGCGTTTAAAGAAGCCTTACCCTTTACGGCCCTGTTGGTCGTCTTTTTTGCGATCGTGGCCGTCATCCAAGAGCAGAATTTGTTTGCAGGGATTATCGGGTATGGCTTGAGTCTGGATGGTACGCATCAAATTGGCATGTTTTATTTGGCCAATGGCATCCTCTCGTCAATTAGCGACAATGTCTTTGTGGCAACGGTCTATATCAATGAGGTACTACGAGCGCTTCAAGCAGGAACCATTAACCGTGATCAGTTTGACCTCCTGGCAGTGGCAATTAATACTGGCACCAATATTCCCAGTGTGGCGACACCGAATGGACAGGCCGCCTTCTTATTTTTGCTCACCTCCTCATTGGCTCCCCTTATCCGCCTGTCGTATGGGCGTATGGTGTGGATGGCCCTCCCCTACACGATCTCGATGACATTGGTGGGGCTTCTGGCAGCTTATGTTTTGCTCGAACCAGCGACCCAATTTCTTTATGACATTCACCTGATTCAGCATCATGTTATCCCAAACAATGAATTGGGGGAGTCGGTTCATCATTAGTTCAGGATGAGCCTCAGAAACCGAGAGCAGAAGGGCGGAACCGCCCATTTAATTTATTGGGTAAGCGTGGCGATGGTTTCGTTGGCCTGGACGACTCGCTCAGGGTAGAGCACAATTTCAACACGACGGTTTTGCGCTTGTCCCTCTTCTGTATCGTTGGGAAATGCCGGTCGAGTATCGGCATATCCGGTTGCGGCAAATTCCTGAGGCGCCATTCCAGTCTGTTCAATTAAAAATCGAAGAACGGTCGTCGCACGAGCTGTGGATAGTTCCCAATTTGTAGGAAATCGTTGTTGTAACCGACCATAAATCGGATTGTTGTCCGTATGGCCTTCAACTTGAATATTTTTGTTGGGTAAGGTGGCCAAGACCTCACCGACTTGTTTCATGATATCTAACCCTAGTGGAGTCAGATTCGCTTCCCCAGATTCAAACAACACCTGGCCGAGCATCGTTAACACCAGCCGATCTTGATGTTGGGTGACCATTAAACTTTTTCCAAATTTTTCTTCCAGGGCCTTGGTAATTCGATCAATTTCCCTTCCAACTGTTTGCACCTCACCTCTTACTTTGGCGAGTTGCGCCTCTTGAATTTCGCGTGCTGCGCGTACTTCCTCCAGTTCTTTTTTGAGGGCTTCCACATGACGCAGTCGGGATTCAAGCTTTTGCAATTCCTCTTCTAAAGAATCATTTTGTTGTCGTAATTCCGAATATGTCCCCAGTTGGGAAGCCAGCGCCGAACGAACATTTTGAAAGGCTTTCGCGAGATCATCAAAATCCACATCGTCTTGATTTATCTCAAGAGCGTAACTGGCGGGAGTCGCCTCTGGCTCTTTCCCAAGCCCCGATACTTCCGAATACAGTGCTTGAAGTTCGCGTTTTAAGGCCTCTAAGTTTTGTTCCTTTATTTGCTCTTGAACCTCGACCGCCGCTTGAAGTTCTTTGTTGGCTTCTTGCAGTTGTACGACTGATGCTTCTTTTTCTTGAACCGCTTGTTGCAATCGCTCCACTTCTTGTGCCGTTTGTTGGCTGGTCATTTCCAGCTCTTCCATCGCACGCTCATGAGCCTGTTGACTGAGACAACCGACCACCATCGTACTCATAGCCATAATGGATATAATCTTAATCATCTTCATAAGACTAACTCCTTCATCTGAATTTCAAAAATTCACGAGCCTTCTTTAGGTAGCCCAGAATCGATAGATTTGGTTCCTACTTCCTGTTTCACAAATGACCATCCTTGGGCTTCTAAACATTTCTCAATCCGTTCTTCATTTAGGCCAACGGCTCGTTGAAGCGCCTCACATTCTGCTTTATCTCTTTGCAGTTCTTCATTTCCCGCTCCTGGCTTCTCCCAATAGACCGTCACGACCTTGTTGCACCCAAAAGTAAGGCCCATGACCATTACGACCGCGAGAACCATTTTCCAAACTCGAACCATCATGCCTTGGCCTCCCTCTTCCAATTCAATACACCGGGGTTTACTCCTAGAAAGAAGGGATGAGCTCTTCTCGTCAATTCCGAGGTTTCTTATCGGTTCCTGTCAGTCATTTCTTGAGTTAACCGGGATGAAAAACCATTATTGGATCATAAAGGGAAGTATTCAGTTATAAAGATGATTGATCTTTATCTTTTTCCAACATCTCATATATGGAATTATAGCTGTCAGCCGTTACGTTCGAAGAGGGCTTCGATTGGTTTAATCTGGACATCATCGATACAAGCCTTGCGTACAGGCCTGATTCGGAAAATGAATGATGATCGACTGATATTAGGGAATGGTAGCAACTGGAGGCATATTCGGTGGGACCACCGTCATCTGTTGAACCAAATGGTTTACACTGGTATCCATCATTTCCATTAGGGGACTCGGATATAGACCGATCCACAGGACCATGATGGCCAATGGTATCACCGTTGCCAATTCACGAGTCGACAAATCGGGAAGAATGGCCGCCGCTTTATTCGCCGGTTCTCCCAAAGCCACCCTCTGTAACATCCAAAGCATATAAGCGGCGGCCAAGACAATTCCGCCCATAGAAATCAATACCATCGCGAAATTGATATAAGAGGTGCCGACCAAAACCAAAAACTCTCCAATAAAATTGCACGTTCCTGGAAGCCCAAAAGCTGCAACGGAAAATAAAAAGAAGAACGCAACAAATTTTGGCATGGGCTTGTGCAAACCACCATAGTCAGAAATAGCGCGACTATGAGTGCGGTCATACAATTGTCCGACTGAAATGAATAAAGCGGCGGTCGTAAGGCCGTGATTAAACATTTGTAGTATAGCCCCTTGTATGCCTTGGCTGTTGAAGACAAAAATTCCGAGCGTGACGAAGCCCATATGTGAAACCGAGGAGTAGGCTACGAGTTTTTTAAGATCGGATTGCGCCAAAGCCATATATCCGCCGTAGACAATGGCAATCACAGACAACCAAAGAATATATGGGGCGAATTGCATGGAGGCTTCTGGAAACATAGGAAGACAAAATCGCAAAAACCCATACCCTCCCATTTTCAGCAACACCCCAGCTAATATCACACTCCCCGCCGTGGGGGCCTCGGAATGCGCGTCCGGCAACCACGTGTGGAAGGGAACCATCGGCATTTTAATGGCAAATGCCAAGAAGAGTGCCAAGAAGAGCCAAAATTGAGTTGAAACAGGATAGGTTTGTTCGCTCAATACGAGCATGTCGTAGGTATGGCCACCATTTAAATAGAGCCCCAAGATTCCTACTAACAACAGTAAGCTACCCGTCAGACTGTACAGAACAAATTTGATCCCTGCCGTGATGCGATTGGGACCACCCCACAGGATAATCATGAAATACATGGGAATCATCGTGACTTCCCACAGCATAAAGAACAGGAACAGATCCAGGGCCGTAAACACGACGATCATCGCGCCTTGCACCAACAAGATCAGCGATAAATATGCTCGCACCCGTGTAGTAATGCTCGTCCAAGAACACAGTACGCAGAGAGGACAAAGCAGGCCCGTAAGTAGCACCAACAAAATGCTGATCCCATCCACACCCACTGCATATTGAATATTGAACGTCGGCATCCATTCCACACGTTCTACAAACTGCATACCCTGTTTCATGAAGTCGAAATTTCTCCACAGAATCAGCGAGAGAAAAAACTCTACCATGGTCGAGCCCAACGCCACTCGGCGAATCCATTCGTCATCGCGAACAAGCGCCATGAGAATTATTCCCACGAACGGAATGGCAATCATCCAGCTAATTATATGGTCCATCAGAATGACCATGGATAGTCTTCTCTCTTTTGAAGTCGATTCATCTCATGCGTACTCATTCGTTAAATACCCGAAATAGAAGGAACGGTTAATTTAGACCAAGATATATAATAATCCCGTAGCCAGGACCAGCCAAAGGATCATCACGAGCAATTGATGTTGAAGGGTACGTGGTTCTGCTTCCTGTAACAGGTGTCCTGCAGTATCCGCGTGTTTTCCCACTTGACCGACTTTTTGCTCTAACCAGCGAATATCCACCACTTGCCAGAGCCAACGTCCCATCCCCACACTATGCTGTCCAATACCCATCACGACTCGATCAATACCCTTAATATCAACGACTCGCCACAACCATTGAGCAAGTAGGACAGAATAAGAAGCAATGGAATGGATGAATCCATCAACCACACTCATATCAATAATACGCCAGAGCCAATGTGCAAAACGAATGGTGGGATTAACCAGGTACGTGTCGTATATTTCGTCAAAATAGAATTTATTCCAGAATAGTACATACAGCCCTGCCTTGGTTTGTGCAGAATCTGCCACGTCCTGTCGAGGTCGAGTTTGCGTTGCATAGGCAAAAACCCAGCCCGCAACAGCCACGCCAAGAGCTACCAGAAGCCAAACTGAAACTCCACTCTCGGCCGTTACTTCGATTCGAGAAATTCCAGGAAGGCTCAATGCCGGTGTGAGAAAGTTTGCGAACCAACTCCAAAACAGCGACAAGATGATTCCCAGGATCAGTGAGATCACCAGCAAACCCGTCAAGATGGAAACATTAAAAAACTTTGGTTGGATAGTCTGGGTTTCCACTCTATGTTGGCCTGAAACAGGCCAGTAAGTTTTTGGGCCATGTGCGAATATTGAGGTGACACCTCGGAAAATGTACATGGCAGCTACAAACACCGTGATTAAGCCAATAATTTTGAACCCGATTGTGGCCGAGGCAAATCCCGTGACTCCCCACAAAGACTCATACGACCCGGAAAACAACACAAGCGGGGGGATCAAGGCTAGCAAGAGCGCTCCACCCTGTAGGACCCCCATTCCTTGTGGAGTATGGGGTGCATGTGAACTATGTCCATGACTGGGATCCACAGATCGAAGAGCATTGCCAGTGGACAGAAAAAAGAAGGCCTTATAACACCCATGGGCTAAAAGGTGAAAAATTGCCAAAACAAACGCACCCAAACCGCAGGACATAATCATGAAACCGATCTGACTAATCGTGGAATATGCCAAAATCTTTTTAATGTCGGATTGCGTCAAAGATACAATGCCCGCAAACACCGCTGTCGTAGCACCGATAATAGCAATAAAGGTCATGGCAAATGGTGAAAGGATGATCAGCGGACTCAATCGTACTAACAAGAAGGGACCCGCATTCACCATGGTCGCGGCATGAATTAAGGCCGATACCGGAGTCGGTGCTTCCATGGCAAAGGGCAACCACACATGGAAGGGTATTTGGGCGGATTTTCCCATGGCCCCCATAAAAAAAAGGAACGGAATGAGCGCCACTGGATAAATGTGAAAATCTAATCCTATCCAGCCTAAGATGTTCATTGTCTGATCTTGCCTACTGTCGGCCTGAGCCAAAATGGTCTGGATGTCCAGCGTACCAAACGTCGAAAAGGTTAAGATGATCCCGAAACTGAAACCTACATCCGCCACCGCATTGACGAGAAAGGCTTTGGTCGCGGCCCGGCAAGCCGAAGGTCTTTGTGCTGCGTGAGAAATCAAGAGATACGAACACAGGCCCATGACTTCCCAACTCACGAGCAGCATCAAGAGATTTCCACTCATCACCAACAAGATCATGGAAAACGTGAACAACGCGATCACCGCAAAGAAGCGGTTGTAGCGTGCGTCACCGATCATGTAGCGAGAGGAATACACATGCACGATGCCGCTCACTCCGGTGACCAAAAGCAAAAGCAGAACCGTCAATTGATTGACAAAGAGATTGAGGTCGATTGATAGAGATCCGGACTGAAAGAGACGATAGAGAGAAATCGTAAAGGGACCATTCTGCAACACCTCAATGAAGGCAAAGACCGATAACCCGAATGATACGCCTATGGCAGGAATACTAATCCGATGACTCTGTTCACCCCATTGGCGTCCTCCGAGGGCAAGAATGAGAGAAGCCAAAAGGGGCAGGAGAGGAATCAGAACAAAGATGACCATGATTTATCTTACAAACCTGGAGGAAGCGCCTGATTGAGCAATAGCTGGACGATAGGATCGCTTAATAAGCCAAGAAGCACCACGACTGCAGAGGTCACCCCTACACTCAGTTTACATGAGAGAGGAATTTCGCTTGGAAGCTTGTCCCAGGTTGTCGTCGTTTGGCGAAAGATGTTTTCGAATATTTTGACAAAATACCCCAGGGTCAGAAGGGTCGACAGCAAGACCGCCGCCACGGCGACATAATTGTTGGCTTCAAGCGCTCCAAGAATGATGTACCATTTGCCAAAAAACCCACCGGTGGGAGGAAGGCCTATCATGCCCATCGCCACGATGATTAAGGCTCCGGTGAACCATGGGACCTGTTTGCCTATTCGTCCAAGGTTATCAATGGTTTGAACACCATATTGGCAAATCGCCACACCTGCCAGAAAAAACAGGGCCGCTTGCATCACAGCATCGTTCAACAGATAAAAGACACCCCCCACAAAGCCCGTCTGATTGCCCTGACTCACACCGATGAGAATGATGCCAATGTGGGAAATCCCTCCGTAGGCAAACATCATCTTGATATCCCGTTGAGCTAGAGCTAACACTGCGCCAATAACCGCGGCCAGCGTACCCAGGACACCCACCAGCAAGAGCACGGGAATGTCATACACAATGACTTTGGCACCAAGAACCCAGAAGATAATTCGAACCCAGCCTAGGAGCGCGACCTTGGTCACTAATGCCGCCAAAATAGGCGAAACCGATTCAGGGGCATACGTGTAAGCATCAGGCAACCAGGCATGAAACGGCACCATGGCCATCTTGATGCCTAACCCCATAAACATGAAGAGGAGTCCACCGACAACAGCTTTGGATGTCAACAATTGAGGAAGCTTTTCAGCCATATCCGCCATATTCAACGTGCCGCTAGCGGCATAGAAATAGCTGACGCCGAGTAAATAGAGCGATGCCCCGAGCGTTCCCAACACCAAATAGCGAAACGCTGCAAACAAGGCTCGGCCCCCAGCCACCCCGATCAGGGCATAACTGCAGATGGCACCGACTTCTAAAAACACAAACAGATTAAACAAGTCACCCGCAAACACGATTCCTGTAAGCGCCGAAATCAGGAGCAGGAGCAGGATATAATAATGAACAATTCGTCCTCCAAGATCTTTGGGTGACGTCGGCCCGGCAAACACCAAGGCCAACAAACCCAAGATGCTCAAGGCCACCATGATCACACTGGCCAAGGCATCAGCAACCCACTCAATGCCTAAGGGTGCCGCCCATCCACTAAAGGCATAGCGCACTTCTCCTTGCTTGATGATACTGATGACATTCAGAATCGAAACTGAAACCATAACCCCGCTCACGACAAGAGATATGGTCCGACTCCGCGCACGCTGTTTCAGGCACACCACGGGCATAGATATGGCTGCGAACAAGGGGAGAAGAAAGAGAATCACAGGGTAGTGCTGACTCATTCCAATTTCTTCAAAATCTCTTCTTCATCAAGACTGCCATAACGACGATAAATCGCGGCACACAAGGCTAAGCCCACACCGAGTGTCGCCACACCCACCACAATAGCCGTAAGCGTCAAGACATGAGGTAAGGGATTGGCATAATTGGAGACCTGCACAGGATCTGTTGTTGACAAGAGAATGGGAACCGTCGCCTTCTTCTTCGCACTAATGGACACGAGGAAAAAAATCACGCTGGTTTGCACCAGATACAGGCCGACGAGTTTCTTGACGAGGTTGTACCGTGTCACCATGATGTAGAAACCCCACAAAAATATGATGACAAACGTCAGAAAATTCGGACGACTGAAAAGCGCGAATATCGCATCAGCCATTTGTGGAATCCTCAATAATCTCTTCTGCGGAAAGACTGAACACAATGGACACAGCCGTGACGGCAACGTCTACGGCCACACCGATTTGCGTGAGTACGATTCCTAATGATCGGCGTGATGCTATCTCGAGTCCGGGAATTTCCAAATTCGAATAGTTGAGAAATTCTCCGCCTCCGATCATACACAAACCTCCCACACCCGCATAAATCAACATGCCGACTCCGTCTCCATGCAGCACATGTTTCGCCACCTGACTTCGGGAGGCATCATGACCAAAAATCAGCACGGACAAAATCATGCCCGTTCCCAAGATCACACCGCCGACAAATCCACCACCAGGCCCATATTGTCCAAAAAACAACACATACAGACCAAAAATTTGGATGACGGGAATCAAAAACCGGCCTAAGGTTTGTACGATAATGCTGTCATGTTGTCGAATCATGAGATTTGCCTCCGCAACAAGAGCGCGCAGGCTATTCCCGCCGTAAAAATCACGACGGTTTCTACCATGGTATCGAGCGAGCGATAATCCATAAGGACTGAGGTCACCACATTAGGGGTATGAGTATCCTGGTAACTCTGTTCAAGGTACGTCGGCGAAATGTGCATGCTCGCCGGAGAGTTCGGATCTCCGAATTGAGGCAGATCCTTTGCGGCATAGAGCAAGAGGATTCCCAAGATCGGAAGGGTAACCCATGCCGCCAAGGGAGGCGGGGGGCGTCGAAGCCGATTGTCCTTGGGAGCGGTTCCAAACAATGTGAGGAGAAAAAGAACCGTAGCCAAACCTGCTCCAACCACCGCTTCTACGAAGGCCACATCCACGGCACCTAGCCAGGCCCACACCAAGGCCAGGAAAAAACTATACGATCCCAACAGCAGGACTGCACTCATGAGATCTTTGACTAAAATCGCACCGGCTGCCGTAACCAAAAGTAGAATCAAAAGGGGAATTTCATATGAGAAAGTCATGTTAATTCCCTTTTCCATGGTTTGAGACCAGCCCGAAGCGCCGCGCGAATAGTGGCATGCGCAATAACCGGATTTTGAATATAGAGCAATGCCAATACCGCGAGGATTTTCAGCATATTTTTGCTGATTTCCACTTGAAACGCGATCCCCACTAACATCAAAAACGCACCCAACGAGTCCGTCAAGGAAATCGCATGTGACCGACTGAAGACATCCGGCAGGCGAATCACCCCAATGGCGGCAACAATCAGAAAAAACAATCCAGCCACAATAAAGACGATGGAAACAATGTCCATTTCTAGGGCAGCCCTTTTTGTTCAAGATACTTTGCCACTGCCAGCGCTCCAACCAGATTCAGGAGAGCATAGCCCGTCGAGATATCAACAAACATGTCGACTCGCTCGAAGTAAACACCTATCAGAATGAGTAAAATAATGGCCTTGGTGGAGATCCCATTAAGGCCCAATACGCGATCAAAAATCGTAGGCCCTTGGAGCACACGATAGAGATACGCCCCGATGAGAACCGCCAGGAGAACCAACACCCAAAGAAGAAAAATTTTCATAGGTCCGGTTCTTCGTCCTTAAAAATTCTGGCAATTTTTAATTCGATGCTCTTTTTGGTGATATCTTCCCCCGACACCTCATCTAAGGCATGAACGATGAGTTTATTCCGATCAACCTCTGCGGTAATCGTTCCCGGTGTTAAGGTAATGGAATTCCCAAGAAGCACGACCGCAGCATGATGCCCCAGATTTGCCTCAACGTTTATCAACCTGGGTTCAATAGGAAGAGCGGGGTGAAGAATCAGCTTGGAGACGTGGAGGCTGCTTTGAATAATTTTGACAAACAGCCAAGGGAGGTAGAGCAGAATGTTCCCCCACAATCGAAATTTGGGAACAAAGGGGGAATGGCCGGAATTTATCCAGGCTACCGTAAAGGAGAGGAGCAATCCCAACCCAAGGTGAATCCAATCAAAGCTGGCAGACAACAACACCCACAGCACAAATAAAGCTATCGCTTTCAGCGCTAAAAATTGTGATGATATGGGTCTCGTTGTCGTAGCCATACGTTACTACGTTTTTGCCTGCAGGGTGTTTAAACTTTGACTCTCTTCTCCTAAAAAAGGCAACCCGAGGTTTCCAAGCAGTTATTCAAAATTCAGGTTGGCTGTCAGGTCACATTAGCATTATCCAACGGAGACCGCTTCCCATGTCGCATCAGGATTATACCGATGAATCTCACCGGTTTCGGGATCAAGCGAAACAAGATTGAGCCATTGATTATGCAATAATTGTTGAAGGATCACATACTTATGAATGATGGACGAAAGTACCGTTGGCTCATGTTCGATGATCGCCAGTAACCTCATAGGTTCGTGATAGTGAATGTCCCCGTTGTTCACGGTTTGCAGGGGAAAGCCCATTTGCAAATCACTTTGGCTTCCTAGCATCATCCCTACCCCGCCAACTACATTGTGGAGAACCTTACTCCCGCTACCATACCTCCACGGATCAACCGCGGAGAAATAATACCCCGTATTAATCCATTCTCCGACAATTAACGGTGCAGTCATGATTTTTTCTAGGATATCTCCTTGAGGATCTGCCAGAGGATCATACGAATGCAAAAACACCCGCCCACCTAAATCCAACCCTTTGGTCAGCTTTCGTCTTCCGATGAGAAACGCGCCATTGCCAGCAAGTCCCCATTCCGGTCGAGCATTCGCCCAATCGCAACTGCGACCGACCACATGAGCATACGCCTGTGCTGGAGAAATTTCGGTCGGCGCTCGAGGAATACGGTGACAACGTTCAAGAGCTTGATGCGCTCCTGCTAATTTGAGGTCCTTGTTCAACAACCGCAAATCTTCTTTATGCGTATCAGGCAATTCTTCAAGATCATAAAACTCGACCCGATCCGTTGTCGTATTATGTTTTCCTGGAAGAAACCACGTATCGTCTGGAATGGACAATCCTTTGTCCTTTAAAATACGCCGGACTTGAGAATCATTTGCCATCGCGGCAAAGACCCGCGCATTGGCGTCACCCGGTGCTCCACCACACGCTCCACAATCCAGCGCACCATAATAGGGATTGTTGTCTGTCTCGCTGCCATGGCCACACAAACAAACCAATCGTGCATAATTCTGAGTCAGTCCCATGGCACGCAATCCGTTCTCGATATACGTCGCTCGTTCTTGTAGAGAGAATCCCTGCGAAAGCCCTTCGGGAATCCCATCTGCATTCACCTCTCCGACTTTAGGATTGTAAGGATCGTCAGGTGTGGAGACTGAGATCTCTGTCGGAACTCGATGCATGAACCATTGTTCTATCGTGGAAGTCATAGCACTGAATATTTTCTGGAGTAAGGTTTTTCCTACTAATCCTAGACTAAAAAAGAAACCGAGCACATCAATAACCATCATCGACCCAATAGGATGATGTTTCAGATTGTGAAAGACATGATGCCCTAGTTCGTGCCAGCGAATGCCGGACGCATATTTTTCTAACGCTGGTTTCTCTCCAAATCGAGGCGTTTCCGTTACAGCATGATTCGGAGTAAGGAGTACGGGACACAAGAATGCGCGGTGATCACTATCAAAAGCTTGATGGCTCAGAGGTATGCCAAAAAATCCGGCGAATCCGAACGTTTCATAAGGACCCTGAGCTTCAATATGACGTCGAAAAGATTCCGAGCGGACGTCGATACACAATACAAATTGTGCATGAGGACGGGTATCCAATGCTGGGATTGTTCCGCGATGCGCTGAGATCTTTCTCAGGATGTCCGAACGAAAAGACTCTTCATAGGCTTCAAGCCAGACCGGACTATGCCGATCCGAAGGAAAGTCATTGAGCCACTTCAACAACGTTTGGGCATCAGTCAGTGAGAGGTCGTGAACGTCTATTGGGGACAATTCAAGAAACTGTGCCAAATGGAATAATTGCCAGGCATCCTGGCACATTCGATGCTTCATCTGATCAACAGAATGCCATCCTAATCCCACTCTTGCGTTATACTCTTCGGGTCGATTATGCCAATAGCCAGTCAGGGCAGAAACCGTTCCATCAATTCCCCATTCTTGCTGGCACGCGATATGAGTTAACTCTACTTCATAAAATAAACGAACCGCTAAATACTGAGTGGTGTCAATCGGATGCCTGCGTTGTGCATGATAGTCAGGGTGCTCTCCAAGCCACCGAATGTATCGCGTCCATCCTGGTAATAATGACAGTTGCCGTGAGAGATAATCACTCCATTGTTCTTGTGGAATACCCAGATACCGTAAACTTGAAGAAATTGCGCTCTCAGGGTCCTCAGGAAGATCGTTGATTTTTTGTGAAAAGTCTTTAATGCCGAGAAGGGTTCCTGAAAGATCTTTCTGAGCCAACTGCCGCCAGGCTTGATACAACCCTTTTTCCCTTTGAGGCATTTCCCAGCCGGCTAGGCCCTCATCGAGAAAGGCGGCCACCCATTTAATGAGCTGGTCATTGATCCTATCTACTAGCCCAGCTCCAACCAAACTATCCACCCAATCACTGATGGTCCGTTGCGAAGGCAAGGAAATAGTCTTTGAAGTTTGGGAAGCGGGCAGGCCGGACAGATGAGGTTGAGAATCAGACTCCGACAACTGTAAAGCAGCCAAAATACCCTTCCATAGGTTGGCGAGATAGGCCTTTTCGGGATATTCACGACATTGTTCGCATTCTTGAATCGTTTGTTCAATGATTCGTTGACGGGATTCTTCAGGAAGATGGACGTGAAACCGCTTCGTCGATCCGTTGTCACTCAACTCCCACTCAACCAATGCCAGTTCCAACGTTTCAAAGCCAGCCATGATGTGTAGGAACCAGACGTCCCGAGCCGTTATTTGTCGGTTCCCAATTTGAATATTTTTTTGTGGGTCTGGACGGGGTCCGACCCGTTGAAAAGCCCGCTTCAGGCATTCCTGGGTAATACGCCCGTCTCGATAAAATTGTCGATACTCTTCATTGGGCAAATACCCATTTCCACCGAGCAAGTGTTTTCCTTTACGCACAGCTTGATCAAATGGAAGATATTCCATTCCATGGATAGGATTTTGAGCAACCATCGTTCTCATAGGCCAAAAGGGGGCAATGGGTTCGCTGGCGACTTGAATGATATCCTGCAATTGTGCTCGCTCCTCCAATGTGAGCCTCTTCGATCGCCTTGTAATTGATTCAGCAGTCATGTTGACCTGAATTCTTAGGGATTTGTCTCACTACAATGCTGAAATAAAATTAGACCAGGAATTTAAGGGGCGCAGTCAGAGGATCCTTAGAGCCTTCATCATTCGCGATTTGATATTTATTGGACTCAGCATTTTGTCTCAAGCTGAACGATAGTTAGCCAATAGTGGGGAAGTCAGGGAAACGGTCAGGGCCATAAGTCAATACTTCTTTTGCAGGTTCGACAAAAACTGTGCGACCAAGGAAGTGAAATCACGGATACGACGGTTTCCGGTTTGGTTACCAATATCGATGCAAACATGGGTGAGCAGGTCATAGTTTTCTCATTAGACCAGGATCTTGAATCCTCCTTTATCATATTCTGGACTTCTTTCTTCCGGCTTCTGGATGGTGCGACAAGGGTTGATGATTATCCAATCCAATAATCTCCAGACGAGACTGCCGTTCTTGAAATTCTTTTTCCATTTCATTCAGCTTGGCCATGGTCGTGTGATCCACTAAAAAGGTGTCTGAGAGATCTAACACCACATGTGGCTTACTCGCAAAACCTTCTAATGTTTTTTTCAACGCAATCCATGTACTAAAAATCGCAGAATCTTTGACCTTCACCGTGACCACAGGCCCGTTCTCCTGTTCCACTATTATCTGAGGCTTGATTAAGGATCGGGGTGGCGCCCCATTCTTGAGATGTAGCACCAAATTGACACAAATTCCGATAGCGATGCCCATTAATAAATCGGTGGCCAACACGCCAATAACCGTAGACACGAAAATAATAAACTGTTCTTTCCCCACATGATACATATGGATAAACTCATGAGGTGCGGCTAGCCGATACCCTGTGAAAACTAACATGGCGCCCAAGGCTGCCAATGGAATTTGATTGATCAATCCCGGAAGGAAGGCGACAAAGAGCAACAGGAACAGACCATGAAACATGTTGGCAAATCGTGTTCGCGCCCCATTATCAATATTGGCTTTACTGCGAACAATTTCAGAAATCATAGGTAGACCACCAATACTGGCGGCGAGCGTATTCCCGACTCCAACCGCCAACATATCCCGATCATGGTCGGTCTTACGCTTCCAAGGATCGATACCATCAATCGCCTTAGCACTCAATAAGGATTCAATGCTTCCAATCAAAGAAAACATCACCACATATTTCCAGCCCGTCGTCGTAAGCAGTCCAGAAAAATTTGGAAACGTGATCGCATGGAACATATTCTCAGGTACGGCCACAAGAAACCGTTTTCCCAACGAATAGTCCTGACCATTAAAAGTATACGTCTGTTCCTGCCCAAAGTTCAGATACATCGCTAACGGGACAGTCACGAGTAACACCACCATGGGAGCAGGAATCACTTTTAACCTGGGATTCTGGATAAACAAGTAGCCAAACATGATCAGGAGACTCATAATCCCAATGAGACCTACCAGGGGATTCATCTCCATCACAAACTGCGGAATCTTGGCAATCAACTCTAAGGGCTTCCCTTCGGAACTAACGCCTAAGGCAATGGGAAACTGTTTGGCCATAATGATGATCCCAATTGCCGCAAGTAAGCCATGAACAGCCGACCTGGGGAAAAACTCCCCGAGAATTCCAGCTCGAAACAATCCCAATAAAATTTGGATAACCCCTGCGACAACCCCAACCCCCAGCGCCAAGCGATACGCCTGAAGATCCAAGGCTGGATCCTTCCCACCGGTAAACCCAAAATCCGTCACACACCCGATGGCTATCACGATGAGCCCAGCCGCAGGCCCCTTGATGGTCAGTTCGGAGTTACTAAAAAATGTTGCAAGCAATCCACCAATGATGGCCGTAAAAATGCCGGAAATTGCCGGATAGCCGCAGGCCAATGAAATCCCTAAGCAGAGTGGGAGGGCAATTAAAAAGACTAAAAATCCAGACAGGATGTCTGCTTGCCAGTTTTTTGGGAATTCGGAAACCTGCCCTCTCGGAATTTCAGTCATGTGGGAATCATTCCTTCAGAGAAATTTTTTGGAGAGGCAAACCACATCATACAGGAATGAGGAAACAAAACATGTGGATATAGACCTGTGAATCAGGTAGCAGATTATTTATTCCTGAATCCGTTGAAACAAAAAAGCCGGCCAAGGTTTCAGATTAATACATCCCAAACCAAGGACCGGCTTGTACTGAAACTGACCCATCATTTTTTCCGAGTCAGCTACCCTACAAATCGCCACAATATTGAATGTAAAGAACAGAGAAGTTCGTGAATACCCTCAGCCGAAAGAGCGGTTGCCTTTCTGCAACTCTCAGAAATTGTGGAGGAGATATACCAGGATAGGAGGGAAGACCTCAAGAAAAAATGACAAAAACTACCTAAAAAACCAGAACTTATGAAATTTTAATTACGGAGAACTACTTTTTTACTAGATTTTTTGAAGATGATACAGGAGGGAATCAAAGCATAATGCCGGAAGGTCAGCACTTCTCTGAAATTTGAAGCAACTAGGGAGGATACGGTTATCCGTAAATATTAAAAGCAACCATGATGCCCACGACTACTATCATTGCAAGGTCAAAAATTGGATCCATAACGTCCTCCTTAGGAAATTTATTTGTTGTACGCTTGGAATATGTTGCAAACCACATTCCTCAAAATCTTCCATTTCTACTTTTTCCAATAACTAATTGAAAAATATGGCAAAAATACAATTTTACCTCTCAGGTTTGCGAAACGAATTGACCTTATTTTTAGCTAATTGCGCGATTTCGCTCTTCAGCAAATGTGCAAATACGCTCAATAAAAGATCCCCGCCGCAAGTGGACGGGGTATTCAATGGATCAATAGTTTATAGTTCCTCTTAGGTAACCCCGTAGCAAGCTACGGGTAATTGGGAACGATTAAATGGAGAGGATCATTCAAATTCGCGAGATTTCCTATCAATACTTGACTTTTCAGTGAATTGACTTACCTTAATAAGCATGATGTCACCACGCCCCTTAACTCATGACGAAAAGAAAGCTTCTGAAGCAGCCTTCCAAGGGTTGCCTCGAGATGACAAGTGGACCGATTCGGCCAAATCAGTGTATGAGGGCATTATTCAAGCGCTTGGCCATTCCCTGTCTGCACCGGATGGACTACAGGAGACCTCTACACCGGAATTCACAGAGGAAACCGAGCGTGCTTCCCTAAAAGAGTCAAAAGACATTTCAACTTCGGGTTTAGATCCTTCGCAAGAAATCTCGGCGGAATTACAACAGCTCACCATCCGTTCCCGGCGAGAGGCCGTAGAATCGGGCATACTGAAGGATGTGACGCCTCTAGCCCAACGCATTGGTTTGGATTTTTGCGTGGGCATGACAAATCCACTCTGGGAACAATACATTACCCCCTCACCCGATTTCACCGAAGAACAATTACATGCACGGCTACGCGATACCCTCGTTGCCGTCCGGCTGCGCCTCGCAAATTTAAAAGAAGCCACACCTTTAGTTGATGTCCCAGTATTACTAGAATTCGCTCCGGAACCTACGCCGCAACTGTGTCTTACCTTCGCCTTATTCCACAAAGATCCCGTTGATGGAGACTGTATGCTGTTAATTCATCCGGGTGAAGTCTTTGCCACCCGCCAAGCGTTCGAAAATAATTAACAAACTCCCTCAAGCATCCTACCAGCGACGTTCCAGCCTAACCCTAAATTTGACGAATTTCGCCTAAGCTCTCCTTGACTTTAGAAAGCCTTCTCTTGCAAATGTTGAGGATTGCGAGGCCCAATCTGAATGTAAAATCCATCCAGATTGGACCTGCAACATGTCCTACTCTAAGTCGCTGGGGTCGTTAAATAAGACTGGCAAGGCTATATTGCCATGACCATACTGCGGGAAATCCTGGGCTTGTGGGTTCCCAGGATTCAAATTGGAAGCGGTATCGTCTGGCGGAAACAAGACCAGGGTTTGCAGAAATTCGATGACTTGCCCTTGTTTTACCTCTGGTAAGCGAACAAAACGATCTCGGGCCGCCTGTGCTTCACCTCCATGCCGAAGAATTACCGCACGTAAAGAAATGCTTCGACCGTCATGCCCATACGGAGCAGTTGTTCCCACTCCCCATAAGGGTTCAGTCATAAATTCCTTTGTGAGTGTCCCATCGTAATTACGTTCCCAGAAATTGGGGCCTAAGTTATGTCGCTTAAAGTCTGCATAAATATTTTTCACGACGACCCGCTGTCCATTCGCTTGTTTTATAGGAGGCGAACCTGATCCGGGAACCTCGCTCAACAAAGGGGTTGCCACGGCAAACAGATCATTAAAAACACCCCGACGAGGATCATAGGTGGTTTCCACGTCAGCTACTCGCCTGTCATGTTCAATTATCAAATCTTGAACATGGCACCCGGTACATCGAATGTCCTGAAAAATCTTCTGCCCTTTTTTAGAATCCTGTGTTTGTCGTCCTATGGCAGGTTTAAAATAATTTAGAAGGTAAAACTCTAAATGGTCAACGAGACTGACCGGAATTTCATTGGCTACACCATCTAAATCAGGGTCATCATTTTCACTCGAAGCCGGTGGAGCTTCGATGTTGTCGGTTGTCCCATCCAACACCATTCCAGCAGGAGTGACGACACGATTCCCCGCCACAGCCTGAGCCAGGTCCGGGTCAAACGCCTCCAAACCCATTTCGCCATTCAAGGCACCAACGACAAACTCTCTGATTGAAATCGTGCCTCCATGATGGAAAAATGGCCGGACTCGAAGATCCTTATCCACCCCTTCCAAGTGAGATGGATCCACCGATCCATCAGGATTCACTCGAATTTCTCCATAAGAAATGCCTTTGCTCTTTAAGGACACCACCACTGGTCGTTGGTTCGTCTGCGCTTGGGAGGTAGCCACGTCACGAAATTGACGTAGCTCTTGTGTAATTTCATCGGCCAGCATCTCGATAATACCTAAGCCGAATAAATGCGGGGCGTCCCGGCTATCGGGCCGGGTAAATACATCTCCACCGAATCCAGCGGATCCACGAGGGCGTCCATGACACGCCGCACAACTATCTGCTAACCCAGCACCCAATGACGCATCCGCACTAATATCCCCTAGCCCGTCACCATTGCGTGGGCCCATCCCTTGGGCTATGGTAAATTTTCGTTGAAAGAGATTGCGTCCTCGACGGATAGATCGAAACGGATCACGCCCAATGATGTAGAGCGATGAACCAGGCGTTTGGATATCTCCTCGTCCAGTCCCTATTTGCTGCGCTAAAGATTTTTTAATTCCTGCTTGTTCGGCATTAGGATGTTGAAAAATATCTGTTTCCTGTGCCTGCGCTATGAAATTTCCTGAAAAAAACCAGACAGCACTAAAAACAAGAAACACGACTAAAGGAGGCTGACGAATAGCTTGCTCAAACACCATGACAGTCTTCCTCTCCTGGGGGAGTGAATGATTAGGTTTAGGCAGAATAGGTCAAAACGTAAACCTCTTTCGACGACAGACGTCGTGAATTGCTAAAAAACAGAGAACAAGTCGGCAATCCGCCGCATAAAGAATACTGCAAAGATAATACCTCTGGAGTGAATATTAATTTTCTCAAATAAAACAATAGCGTTCGTAATCAAGAATGGTTATCTTTTTAATCACCAACAATGCAACTGAATGTCATCTACTTCACATTGCCGTAGGACTACACCTTCATTTATTATGATGACGAGTAAGGGAAAGCAGCGATCATAAGCTCCTGTAACCTTCTGAAATACCAAAAAAATTCTTTTTGTCTTTTACGGAAAATACTCTCACCGTCAAAAGGTGATACATCCTGAACTCTCTTGCCACATTTTTAAGGGACCCCCCTCCCAATCCCTCAGGGGGAAAAACGTTAATTGTTGATCCCGACCAACCCGATTGTTTTTCTCTACCTAGTGAAGCGGTCATTCAAGCCGAAGCAACTGATCAAATTTTTATTCGTCCTGGCATTTACGAAGACCGCCTAGTAATTACCGAACGCCCGATTTACCTTATTGGAGCGGGTCGCGATCAGGTCACGATTTTTTCCCGTCGAAGTGGCCCCTGTTATTTACAAAAAGTTTCGGGCGGACAGATAACGGGCATTACATTTCGGTATGTCGGAAGTGACCAACATTCAGCGCTGAACATTCTTGATTCGACTTGCACGGTCTCGCAGTGTCGAGCGACAGAAGGTCTCTTATCTGGTGTTGTCATCTACGGACCTGATTGTCGCCCTACCTTACAAGGCAATGAAATTTGTCACAACCGAGAGTCTGGGCTATTCGCATTCGCTGGAGCTCAGCCCTATTTGCGAGGGAATCACTGCTTTGGCAACCATCATTTTGGCATTGCTGCACGGGACCAAGGAACACGACCCGATATCATTCATAATGTCTGCCGGGACAATATGCTGAGTGGGCTTTTGCTCTTTTCACAAACCCACGCACTTATTCTTGATAATACGTTTGAGAAGAATGCTCATTGGGGCGCGGTGCTGACTCCCGATTGCGAATCCTCACCCCATCCAGAGGAACTATCCGAATCCAATACCTTCATAGGCAATCCTCGTGGGAACTACACCATCACGGCTGAACCTCTCGCGGATATTGGTCGATGAAGGGTCATACTCCTTATTTTTTGAGGAATGCGGTTCCCTTGAAAAACGCCATGATATGTTGTGCGACCTTAGAAATTGAGAAAATGGTTTTTAAACATGCCTGATAACGTATGGCCCCAAGTGAATGCGGTGTTAGGCAGCCTGATGGTCATAGTGGGGCTCTGGCTTTTGCTCGGCGCATTACCTATTCCACTTGGGATTACCTTGACCATTGGGCTTGCCATTTTGCTGTCCTGGAAATGCCCATCGATCGGATATATTTGGGCTATTTGCACCTTATTATTAGGAGTAGAAAGCGTGGCTTGGCCTTTGATGCAAATGGCCGACATTCAAAAATTAGGCCCGGAACCGCCAATGGAAGAGCTGGAAAGAATTTTTACTGCTGTCCTATTTGGACTCTTTTCTGGAGTCTTCTGGATGACCTTTGCCTATGGAATTTACAAACGCACTCGAGGCTCTATCAGCCACTATCCTTTTCCGGAACCTTCATCATCCTCACCACCAAAGAAAAAATCTAAAAAGAAGTCTCGGTAGCGGGAACTGACATCTACTGTATTTCTAAAGGGTCGACATGAACTTCAAAGACCACAGGTTCTTTGCCGAACTGCTGATCATAAACTTGCTGAATCGTTCTTAGGAATTGCTGCGTCTTTTCCAATTGATAGGTTTTAAGAAGAAAAATCGTTCGGTTCTTTTGAAGTCGCCCGGGTTTCTTTGAACTCAAGGGTCCGAGAACCATGGGCCACTCCAGCTTTCCCTTAAACTCATGAGACAAAGAACTCTGCATTCTCTCTTCCTTCAACTGCTCCTCGAGAAAAAGGACAGCACGCTGAACGCGAGAAACCTGTACCCCTGTCACTACAAACAAGATCAGATGAACCGAGGGCGGATAGGCCAAGGCATCACGTAAGGCTAACTCCTGCTGGAAGAACATATGGGGATCCTGATTCCGGATGGCTTGAAACACATGATGATCGGGCATGTGTGTTTGCAGCCATATTTCACCAAGCGGTCCATTCGTTAGACCAGGCATCTGAACTAATTGCAGAGCTTTTGACAAGAAAAGAAAAGTGCGTTCGGCTGACCGAAAATCGGGAAGATGTAAACCCAGGTCTGCTTGAGGAAAGGCTATCAACCTGGCCCATGGCGGGTTAGGTTGGTGCAACAAGTATTCTGTACCAATAAGAATCTGAATGTCTTTCTGCCGAAATGCCTGCAATATACGACGGGCTTCTTCTGTTGTTTTTACTTGATCCCGATCAAATCGGAACAAGACCTTTGTGGGAAATACCTTGATGAGTTCTTCTTCCAACCGTTGGGTTCCTACACCGGAAAACCGGAATACCGTCCCCTGACAAGCAAAGCAGGTTTCAGGTGTTGGACGGGTATTTCCGCAATATGAACACCTCAATTGCGAAGGGCGATGAAACAGTCGCAGAGATACACCGCAAGCTTCACAGACAGGTGTTTGACCACAATCTCGACAGATGAGTGAAGAAGAAAATCCTTTTCGATTTAGGAGAATAATGGCTTGTTCTCCATCATTCAGAGCCTGAGTTAATCGTTCAACGAAAGGCGCTGCGAACACCGTTCCATAGCTATGATCTCGCATATCAATAAGACGCATCACAGGTGGGTTGGCACTTACCATTTTCACGTTTGGCGGAATTGCATCTCGAAACGCGCTATAGGTTTCCAACGATGGGTATGAAGAACCGTATACCACCATGGCCTGTTCGATTTGCCCTCGCATCCTAGCTACTTCACGTGCGTGGTAATAAGGAAAATGTTCTTCCTTATAAGAGGAATCCTCTTCTTGATCCACCCAAATCAAACCAAGGTCTGGAATCGGTACAAACAAAGCCGACCGAGTTCCCACAACAATCTGTACCTGACCTAGCCGAATGCGTTCCCAAGAAATGGCCCGAACTGGAGTTGATAAGTGCCCATGATAGACCTCCACCGAATGAGTGAGGAATTTTCGTATATCTTTGGCAAACGCTTCTGCCTGATGGACCTCAGGAACCAAGAGCAACACCCGTTTGCCTTGTCGGAAGATGGTTGAGGCAAGATGCTGAAAAATCAAGTAGCGGTCCTGATCGATCCCGACGACTAGATCTTTCTGAAATTTTCCAGTCACACTTTTCTGCACTAATACATCGACTTGCCCTTTTACATATTCTGAAGGTACGGCCTTTTTCGATAAATCTCCTGGATTGTTAGGACTATTCTGTTCAAATAGATCTCCTATCACCCGACTAGAGACCGGACGCCCTGGTTCAAGAAAAGTAACGGGTTCGGGTGGGGCCTTAGCCTTCAATTTAGCTGGGAGCGTTGCCCGTTCTTCAATCCATCCCAGATTTTTAAGCTTTGAAAGATGTTTGGTTTTTTGAGGATTACCTCGCAGTAGCGTTGACCGGAGCACGCCATTGGGCCAACGCGATATTTTTTGCAACACCTCCCGACGTTCTACCGACACAGAAGAATCAGACAAAGCTTGGCGGCCCACTTCGGTAAGGACAAGGCGCTTGGTCGCTACATATAAACGAGGCGGAACAATAAGTCGCAAACAGACGGCCAGCGGCGCTAGATAATACTCCGCAATATGTTCGACTAAGGTAAGTAACTTTTGGTCTAACGATGATTGTTCAGGCGTGGCATCTAGCGAGCTGATATCTCGCAATGCTGGGGAAGATTTCGATAAACGATTTAAAGGAAGAGAGGTAGGGTCTAAAATCCGAACAATCACTCCGGAAACGATGGACGAACCAAGAGGAACACGGACTGGACTACCGACAAAAACACCAGAGAGAAGAGCATCAGGAATATGGTAGGTGAAAATATGAAATCGCCGACTCGGCAGTACGACATCAGCAACCATAGGAGATGGACATTCTCATAAAGGAAGTTATTGTAACAATCGACCAATGGCCTCACAATATTTTTGCATTTTCGGGATTGAGATTCCCACTAGACAGATGATCTAAGGAAGTGCCAAGCTTGATTACTTGGACAAGAAATCAGAGAAAACAGCATATGCCCCAGTATTACATTGGACTAACCCCTCAAAACCCAGGCTCATGTTTTTTGATGATGTGCGTGGATGGCATATGAGAGGGGTCGCTTTCTTGTCAAACAAGACTCCAGCAAACGTTTTCAATTTCTTCTTCTTCAATTCCAAGCTTAGGCAATATCTCCTTGGAAGATTTCGTTTGCCTCATGAGACTCTTTGTACTTTTGAGGGCTTCACCCTGGGGGATGGTTCACAAAAAGGAGGCTGAAACCATGGGAGGCTTGGCATTTCTAGGATTTCTCGCCATTGCCATCGGCATTATTGGACTTATCGTGTTAGTAAAAAGTCGCAAGAAATCCGACCAGTAAGACTGGGGTGGCTCATCCCATTGGCAATTAGGAATCAGAATGTTTTTTCAGACGTCGATCCAGAGAAAATCTGGTAATTCCTAGATGTTTCGCAGCTAAACTTTTATTGAAATCGGAAACACGCATAACTTCTTCGATTAGAGCGGTTTCGATATCCCCGAGGGTATCTTCTCCTAACCTCATTTCAACATGAACGGTAGGGGAATCTCCCTGTGTAACGACACTAACCGCAGAATGCCCAATTTCCTGAACTTCACGAGGCAAATCCCCACTCGTTAAACTCTTCCCACGACAGAAAATGACAGCCCGTTCCATAATATTCTGCAATTCACGAATATTACCTGGATAGGGATAGCGTTCTAAAAACTTCTGAGCTTCGGGGTCAATCGTTGAAACCTCTTTTCCTAGATCCTGGCTATGTCGGATCAAGGTCTGTGAGGCCAAGGGAATAATATCCTCCACACGCTGACGCAAAGGCGGAAGATCCAGAGAGACGACATTCAATCGAAAAAAAAGATCCTCGCGGAAATTCCCCAATGAAACTTCTTTTCGAAGATCTCGATTTGTAGCAGCGATGAGCCGGAAATCGACATCAATATCCTGTCGCCCTCCCAAACGTTTAAAGGATCGCTCCTGTAAAACCCGGAGGAGCTTCGCCTGCATAGACTGATTCAAGTCACCAATCTCATCCAAAAAGAGAGTCCCGCCCTCAGCCTGTTCACAGAGTCCAGGTTTTCGTTGATGGGCTCCGGTAAACGCCCCTCGTTCATATCCGAATAACTCACTCTCGAATAATTCCTGAGGGATGGCCGTGCAGTTAACCCCAACAAACGGTCCCTGAGCTCGAGGACCATTATGATGTAAGACCCGGGCAACAAATTCTTTACCCGTTCCTGTTTCTCCGAATAACAATACAGTGGTTTTTAAATTTTGGGCCATTTCCTGAATTTGCCCGACCAATTGCTTCATACTCGGGCTGTTGGAAACAACATTCTGTAAAGCATAACGACCAGGTCGGTCCTGTGCCTCAAAGTCAACTCGACGCCGTAACGTTAAATACTCTAAAGCTCGCTCGATCACGGGCTCCACGCCGGAAAGATCAACGCTTTTAATCAGAAAGTCATAGGCCCCGAGACGCATGGCCTCGACCGCATTTTCGACCGTGCCATAAGCCGTGAGCAATATCACCAAAGCTTGATGGGTTTTTGACCGAATCTGTTTCAGTGTTTCCAATCCACTCAGACCGGTCATTTTCAAGTCCAGGAATATGATGTCTGGCACATCATGATCAAGCGCGGTCAATAAAGCCTCTCCCGATTCAAAACTTCGTATGTCATGGTGACGTCTGGCTAAACGTCGGCTGATAGCCTGACGCACAACCTCATCATCATCCGTCACAAAAATGGTCGCACGCATCATTACACCGCTGATAATTGTGATTGACAAATACCGGGAAGCCACATGGAAATAGTCGTCCCGAGGTGCAATTGACTCTCAGCATGAATTTCTCCACCATGTGATTCCACGATGTTTCGACAGATGGCTAATCCCAATCCAGTTCCACGATGCTTTCCCGTCGTAAAAAACGGCTCGAAAATTCGAGATAACACATTGGGATCAATACCCTTACCAGAATCCTCGACTTTCAATCGAAAGCCTTCCTGTTTCTCGTATGCTTCCTCAACAATAGAAACACGAAGAGTTCCTGAACTCGGCATAGCTTCAATGGCATTTTGTAAAATATTCAACAAAACCTGCTTCAGCTGATCCCTATCAGCATGAAGGGCTTTCAAATGTTCTGGATAATAATGAACCACCTGAATGCTTTTTTGTTGCAGAGGATTCATTAACACCTGAAGAGACTCCTTTAACAAATCTTCCAGTTGAAAACTGACTGGGAGCAGTTCTCTCGGACGAGCATAGTCCACAATCTGATTCACAATTCGATCCAATCGTCGCGTTTCCTTAAGAATAATAGTCAAGTCGTTCCATTGAGATTCTCCTTCCACGAAATCTTCTAATAATAAAGATGCCGTAGAGCCAATCCCTACCAGTGGATTTCGAATTTCATGCGCAATACCTGCCGCAACTTGTCCGAGTGTCGCCAACCGCTCCGATCGACTTAATTGAACTCTCATTTGTTCTAATGCCGTAATATCGACGTTGAATCCTTGATATACAATAGTTTGTCCTGACTCGTCCTTGATGGGAACCGCACGACTCAAAACCCTTCGAACGGCTCCATCTGGATGTAAAAATCTGAACACTCTCTCAAAGGGCTCACCCTGAGTCTTTGCTTCATGCAACGCCAGTTGCACATTCTCTTGGTCCTCGGGATGCAACGCTTCCCACATTTCTCCTGGATCTAATCCCTCTTCTGGATCGCGTCCGGCCAATATCCAATTTTGCCGATTGCTAAAAATAACTTTGTTCTGTTCAACCGTAAAAATTCCGATTGGAGCATGATCGACGATGCCCCGGTACTTTGCCTCGGATGAGGTGAGGTCCTGATTCAACACCCGAAGCTCTTTTTCCGACTGTTTGATCTGCTGTATATGCTGGTCTATTTGCGTCCCCATGGCATCCATCACACGGGTTAACTCACCAATTTCGTCATTTCGTTCTAGAACTTGGATATGCGGCATGTGACCACCCGAGAATTTTTCTACAGTTTTGACCAGGGCCGTTAACGGCCCGGTGATAGACCGGGCAATAAGTTGAATGGGAAGAACCATTAAAATCAGTGCCAAACTCCCCCCGCCCACCACCACGCCCATAAGCACCGAACGATCCTGAGAACTACTTTCTAAGGCCTGCTGCAACTGATCAATTTCTTGTTTATCAAATCTCGCCATTTCCTCACGAATGGCAAGCATAAGTAACCGCCCTTGCTCGGTTTCAATATATTTCAATGCGGCTTCAGGATCACCAACCTTTACCCGTTCGATCAACTCATCTTTATCCAACATGAGATGCTCAACATTAGCCTGAACGGATTCGATCAATTGCCGTTGCGATTCATCATTTTTGACCATTTGTCGGAGGGAAGCTCCCAACGAAAATACTCGTTGCTTTGCAGCTTGATAGGGTTGTAAAAATTGTGCTTGCTGAGTCAACACATATCCTCGGAACCCAGTCTCAAGATCAACGACCAATCGCATAAATTCAGAAGAAGCACTTTGAATATGGTAGACATTATTCAGATGATCTTCGTCAAGAGAAAACGTCTCTACGCTTCTATACGTCACCGCGCTCAAGATTAACACCGCCAGAACCGGGACTCCGGAAACAAAAAGCAATTTTTTGGCGATAGGGAGATTCAGAAAGAGTGTTTTAACAGCCATACGTTTTATACTATTTAATAACTTTTATCCTTTGCCTTGGTTATCACGTTCGCCAAAGCATCCCCTTCAAGTTTTGGTGAGATACAACCGCAGAACAATGTCTTCGAGCTGCCCATAACCACTGAGTGGATCATGAGAGTTTCTATCAAAAATAGGAGATCCAGTCTTTACAAAGGCCATAACCCTATTATTTTTTTCTTTCAAAAATGTTCAGCCCGACTTCGAGGATAATACTATAGCTTAAAAAGTGGGTAAAACTGGTGGACAGCTCAAAAATATTCTTCCTGCTTATTGTGAAAGAATTCCATCATAATCAACACGCGTCCTGTACCCTTTTGGGAATATTTTCCATACTCTCATTCAAAATCCCCACCCGCTTCAAACAGTTAGAGAACGAAATTTCTTGATCCGTCGATTGTTGAACTTTTCAATTCAACGGGTATGCTCAGAGCCCGACATCCCAATTTTAGTGCCTTGAAAGGGGTTTTTCTACATTAGGCACATGATGCTGAATAACATGGTGGTCATACAGCGCATTCGTGGTTGGTTCCAGCAACACATACGCTGCTAACAAACCGACCAGTGTCATTGTGATCGTATAAGGCAGCGCCATCCACACCATGCGCCCGTAGGAGAGACGAATGAGCGGTGCCAAGGAGGACGTCAATAAAAACAAAAAGGCGGCCTGCCCATTGGGAGTCGCCACACTAGGAATGTTTGTGCCCGTGTTGATGGCCACCGCCAGGAGATCAAACTGATCCCGGGTAATCGTCCCCGCCTGCCAAGCGCGAAGCACCTCGTTAATATACACTGTGGCCACAAAGACATTGTCACTAATAGAGGACAAAATCCCATTGGCCAAATAGAACATCCCAATCTGATGAGTACCCTCCAAGCTCAATCCATACCCGATAATCCCGGAAAAGAGATTCTGGTCCTGAATCACGGCCACGATGGCAAAAAAAACCACCAAGAGGGCCGTAAAGGGAAGAGCTTCTTTAAAGGCCTCCCCGATTTGATGCTCCTCAATAATGCCATTAAACGCCGTGATCAAGACGATAACGGTAAGTCCAATGATGCCTACCTCAGCCAAATGAAAGGCCAACCCTAGAATAAGCCACACCCCGGCAGCTGCCTGGACTATGAGCTTAGCCTTATCATCGTTATCCCGGCGGGCCGTTTGTTGGGTCTCAAAGTCCACCAGGATCTGCCGGACTGGGGCCGGTAGCTGATAGCCATAATCAAACCACCGCATTCGTTCGACCAGCAAACAGGTGCCTAATCCCATCAGTAAGACAGGGAAGGTCACCGGAGCCATCCTAAAAATGAATTCCATAAATTCCCAGCCGGCCTTATCGGCAATCAAGAGATTTTGGGGTTCCCCGACTAAAGTACAGACACCCCCTAAGGCGGTGCCCACCGCCCCGTGCATCATTAGGTTTCGGAGAAACCCCCGAAACTGCTCCAAATCCTCTCGGTTGAGATCATGCACCTCCTGATCGCTGGTATGGTCGTGCAAGGCCTGAGGCGATTTGCCGGAGGCCACACGGTGATAGATGCTATAAAACCCGGTGGCCACGGCAATAATAACAGCCGTGACGGTCAGCGCATCTAAAAATGCGGACAAAAACGCACCCATCAGGGAAAACACCAGCGCCAACCATGCTTTCGATTGGACTCCTAACAGGATCTTGGTAAAGAGAAACAGTAGCAGATCTTTCATGAAATAGATGCCGGCCACCATGAACATGAGGAGCAAGATCACCGGGAAATTATTCAGGGTTTCGTGGTAAACCATGCCAGGCGTGGTCAACCCCAACACGACAGCTTCGATGGCCAACAAACCTCCGGGTTGCAAGGGATAACTTTTTAGCGCCATAGCCAGAGTAAAAATGAATTCCAAGATGAGGACCCATCCGGTGATAAAAGGTCCCGCCGTCACTGTGAGCACGGGATTGATGAACAAAAAGCCTAAAATGGTCAGTTTGTACCAAGAAGGAGTATGATTGAGAAAATTCTGGACGAGTTCCTGTGCAATATTACGGGGCTTTGCCATATCAACCCTTTCCACGTCTGCGGGTGTCTTTAGGGAAACAAACAACAAAGGAATGGGTAGGTTGTTACCCGACAGACGAGATCGGGACTTCCTGGGATTGGGGGTTGGCCTTCAAGGCTTTCTTTTCCACAATCTGCATCGCTTTATCTAAAGCTTCATTAAAATGCGTACAAATATTATCTGAATCTAATCTACCCAATTCATTCAAATCCGCAAGAACTTGTCGGGTCCTGGGGGACATGCCGGCCGTCAATACCGCCACCTTACGTTGATTAGCCGCCTCAATGAGATCACCCAACGCGTACGCACCGGACAAATCCAACTCATCCAGCCATTTGCACCGAATGATGAGGACATCTTTACTTGCAAGATGCTCAACGGTTTCATTCAACCAATCAATCGCTCCGAAAAATAAAGGGCCATGTGGACGAACAATAATAATTCGATCACGAACAATATGTTCAAACCGACCGCTCAGTTCACCCATATTGGCCCCATTGGTATTTATCTTTCGAGCATAATCTCTGGCAAAGGCGAAAATTAGATCTTCTTCTTCTTGTTTTACATCTTCATCTCGTTGATTCAAGTCCGCCTTATAACGATCAGACTGATCTTTCACAAACCGGAAAAAGGCAACCGCCAGCCCCATAGCCATCGCTGACAACAGGTTCCAAAACACGGTCATCAGTACGACAAGAGCAAACACCATGAGATCAGAAGTTGGCAAACGACGGACGACCGGAAGCACTCGCATGTCCAAAATGTCATAGCCAGCCTTGAGAAGAATTCCTGCCAAAGCGGAAAGGGGAATGGAAGCTGCCAAGGAACCCAAACCAAGAATAAATGAAAGAAGGACCAGCCCCATCGTAATCGAACACAATCTAGTTCGGGCCCCACTTTGAATACCCACGACACAAGGCATGGTATTAGTGGCCCCACCTAAACCACCTACCATCCCTGAAAAAAGATTCGCTGATCCTTGTGCCACTAACTCTCGGTCACTATTGTGATGCGTGCCCGTCATATTATCGACGATGAGACAAGTAAGAAGACTGTCAAATATACAGAGCCCAGCAAGGGCAGCAGCCGGGACAAAAGCCTCTTGAAGTATACTGAGATTCGGTAAATATAACTCTGGGAACCCCGTTGGGACCTCTCCAATTGTCGGAATGTCTAATCCCAAAGCTGTGGCCGTTGCCGTTCCGACAAACAAGCCAATCAAGGGACCCGGGAGCCAGGTCACAGGGGAAATTTTTGGCCACAAGACGACAATGACCAACGTTAACACCCCGATTCCCACAGCAGGTAAAGAGGCCTGAGTGATCGTTGACGGCAATTCGGTAATCGCAGCGGTAATGCTCTTTGCGCCGGGCAACCCAATAAAGGGATTGAGTTGGAGTAACATGTATAAAAACCCTAACCCGGTCATAAATCCACTTATGACTGAATAGGGGGTAAATTTAATAAATTGTCCCAGCTTGAACAAACCTAATAGAATCAATATCAAACCGGCCAAAGCAATGGTTGTCGCGATAAACACCAGATTGGGAGAACCATCCGGCATTTGATGAGTTTGGGCAATAGTGAGGATTTGAATGGTCATCGGCCCTGTTGGGCCTCCCACCGACCAGGCCGAGCCACTTAAGGGTCCGGCAACGAGACCGGCGGCCACAGCTGACCACATACCCGCAATTGCACCAAGACCAGAAGCCACACCAAAGGCCAACGCCATAGGAAGGACGACCATTGCCACTGTGATCCCTGCCAACACATCTCCCCGAACATGGCTGGTCAAGCCTTCGAAGTTTTCTTTAAAGTTGAAGGTTTTGAGATACCCACGAAAATTTTTGATTACTTGATCCATCTGTATTCAATCCCATGTGCAGTTTTGCATCACGCTATCTAGGACAAATAACCCCTAAGCGCATCTACCCTTCCCAAATATCCGCAAATCACATGCCATGAAATAGGCGAAAAACAGCCCTCAACGATACCGTTCATTCTCCAAATTTCTCAATAAACTACCTAAAAATCCTATTGGGTTTTCAAATCAGGCACTTATTCCCCTTCAACGCCATGACATGCTGTGCGAAATCGTACGGTATAGGCTGTGCGAAAATACATGAGTGAGGTTAGGAGAAATTCAACAAGATTTAGGAGCCTTTATCCAAGGACCGCAGAACACGGTGGTACAACGAAAGGTCTGTGAGCGGATCTAGAAGGAAAGAGTGGCCATGGTATAGACATAGTTGACATCCGCCGAACCCGGGCTTTGGGGGACTCGATCAAAATATGAACCTTTAAAAAACCTGGAATACCCTACTTCGAATGATACATGGCGGATCACACCGGCTTGTGTTGCCCAATGAATCGATGTATCAAACAAATTTCCAAGGAAGGTGCCTGCTCGACCCGTAGGGTCCTGCAACCCACTTCCTACAAAAGGTCCTCTGCCATCTGCCAGCCAAAAAGTACGGTGAGACAGCATAACTCGTACGGTCGGATGGGGTTGCAGTGTCGAACGAAATCCGACAGGGGAAAAAATATTCGATGGAAAGATAATGCCAAAAATACCAGTTGGCCCATATTCTGCACGTCGTTTAGCGAACAAAAAGTCAAAGTTTTTCCTGGGATTTTGATCTCCTGAAGCATAATCAAAAAGGTAGACAAACCGAAATGGCCATGCTGTCCCAAAGCTATAGCCCACCTCACCGTGATGACGATGAGCAAAATGATCCGTATGCGCGACCTCTCCGACTTGATACATGGATTCTATCTCGTAATCCCAGTGTTCTTGAACGGGTGGGGCAAAAACCCGAAACCCCGGGGTGGACAGCCTGCGCTGCTGGAGATTGGTGCCTTCATTCAATTGAAAAAAATACGCTTCTCCATTGGCCCAAAAAATATGGTTGCTGTTCATCGCCATACCAGAGAAATATGATACTGGCGAAGACCAATCAGGGCTAACGGAATGTCGTTGAACAGGCCGCGTGACAAATACTCGCAGACCCCATGCATCGGTTTTATGCCCTCCAAGGATCCATTGAACTCCATCGAATGTCGGTGTGAAACTTCCAAATCTGTGCCCCGCGACAAGTCGCCCCTTCCCAAAGTCCATAACCAACCGCCCGACTTCCAATTTTCCCGAAGTTCCTGATCCCAAAAAATCAGCCGATACCAAATCAACATGCAACTGAAAAATATCAAGATGATTAACAAAAATGGGATTATGGTCTTGTCCTCGATCAGCTACGGGAGTGCGAAAATCGGCGACTTCAAGTGTGAATCGCACAGGGTCCCAAATATCTTTGATCCCAAACAGGACCCTCGTACGCTGATGAATTTGCTGATTACTGCCAGCCGTCCCTTGGGTAAAGCTATGATCAAAAGTTTCGTAACGGGTTCGGTGTTCTACATTGAACTCAACCCAATCAGGCATAGCAGCCTGAAGGAAATCAGGTTGCAAAATGATACACAACAGGATTACGCACAAATTTCGAAAGCAAATCATCTAGTAGAACATCCCCAAGATATTAAGCATGAACGGTGCATACTTCACTCCCTTCAAAAACCATTCGCACAGGCAACGCAAGAATGATTCCTAAAAAGATGAGGCCTGTCACAAATCAGGTTTCAAGGATTCAACAACAGAGTCAAAGAATACCGTTGACTTTTTTATTCCCAGCAATTTCTGGAACCATCATCTCTGATGTAAAATGAAAATGAGGATAACGGCGGGGATAGCGACTCTTTATGAGTATGCTACAAAAGGTGCCAATTCACACAGATTCTCCCGTGCATCATCGCACACTTTTGGTGGTCGAAAGCCGCTACATAGGACGGGGTGATACAAAGACCATGACAAAAGCATTATGAAAATGCTACAGACCTGCTTACAGCCTAACTACCGTATCAAGGAAGCTTTTTGAGTATAGACATTGCATCATCTAGATTTTTCATTGTTGGATGCATTTAGCATCCCTCCTATGTTCCAAGGTGATATTCGGTATTTCAATAAAAAATGAAAAACCATTGGACTTTCTGCAATATATTTATCATGCACCAAAGGGACTCCTATGCGCGCCACTATTTATGTGACCGATGACGATCAGAACGTGTGTTCTGCGTTAAGTCGCCGCCTCGCGAGAAAAGGCCACCTTGTCCGAAGCTTCAACTCGGGAGAAGCTCTCCTAGAGGCTTTGGCGTATGAAACCCCGGAACTGCTGTTCCTCGATCTCAAGATGCCAGAAATGGATGGTTTGGAAACATTGGAAAAGGTACGCCAATCCTACTCAAAAATATTGGTCGTAATGTTGACTGCATATGGAGGTGTCGAAGATGCCGTCGAAGCCATGCGTTTGGGTGCGTATGATTTTGTGATCAAATCTGTGGATTTTTCGACGGTGATTCCTGCGTTAGACCGAGCCCTGAATTTCCTGGAACTACGACGGCAGGTTGAATACATCGCATTAGAAAACCAACGGCACTACTCCTGGGACCATGTGATTGCAACCAGTAAGGCCATGATCAATGTGGTGGAACAACTGAAGAAATGCGCAACGGAAAACTCACCACTCGTCTTCCTGCAAGGGGAAGTGGGTACCGGGAAAGAATTTTTGGCCCGAGTACTTCATTATAATAGTCCTAAACATATCGGCCCGTTTCTTTTCGTCAATTGCACGGAACAGAACACCCTCCTGCTTGAAGCTCAAATTTTTGGGTATGACCGGGGGGCGTTTAGTGGAGCCAATGAGGCCAGAGCTGGGGCCTTGGAACATGCGAATGATGGCACCGTGTTTATTGATGGCTTGAACCACCTTCCCCTATCGGTTCAAGAATCCCTCGCAGAAGCCGTGGATTCCAAGTCCTATTGTCGACTGGGAGGACATGATTCTCAATCCCTCAATGCTCGCATAGTACTCGCGAGCACTAAATCAGTGGCCGAGCCCGATGCTAGCCAAGTTTTTCCCACTAAAATGTTGTCACATCTTCGTGCAAATCAAATTACTATTCCTCCGCTTCGGCAACGACAAGAAGACATTATTCCTTTAACCCTTAAGGTACTTCAGGCCTATGGAGAGGAAATCGGGAGAGGGAAATTGAAAATTGATGCTTCCGTTCCTCCCCTCTTAATGAATTTCCAATTTCCAGGAAATATTCGAGAACTAGAAGCGCTTATTAAGAGAGCAGTGCTCTGTTCCCAAAAGCCCGTTCTTACTTCACATGATTTCTTCACTCAACCCTCCGCGGAAAGTGGCGCGGAATTAGTCCCCAGTAATATGGTACGCATTGAATTTGAACTCGGACGTCATTCCTTATCTGAGATTCAGAGAATGGTGATTCAAGAAGTCTTGCGATTATCCAACCACGACAAAGATTTGGCAGCCAAACATCTCCACGTTTTACCTGATTCCCTCGATGAAAAGACTTGAATTCGCCCAAGACCTTCCTTCGCCTATATTACGTTTTGATGGTCGACATTACCGCCCAATGGAATCAACTAACGAATGGTCGTAGGGTAGAAGCCATTCGTTCCATGTACAATTAAACCCTTCGAAATTTCATCTTTTTTCCCATCGCTTTCGACAACTCCGAAAGATCATTCTCTTACCTTATGAAAATGTTTCGCACAGGTTACCGTGGTGCGAACCCGCACCTCTTGCTTTCCAGCGTGAAGCAAAATAGCAAAAAAACCAAGGAAACCAGCATTGAATTCCAGAACCTCCTAGTTCAGAGTTGGTATATCCTTTGCTAGATAACAATGAAACTGAGCGATGTTTTGAAAACTTTAGACGAAGGACATGCCCGTCATGCAAACTCTGCTATCCGAGATTTCTGCACCAGTCACTGCTTCCTTAGGATCAACTAACTTTAAGGAAGCCTTGGATCAGAGTTTCCCAGGTGCCTATCCCTGTGATGCTTTCGTGGATTATTCCCAATTCCGTTTACATCCATTCGGTATGGAGAAGAAAAACTCAATCGCCTGCGTAAGCGTGTGTCGAGACGAGATAGCCACCCCATTTCTGAACAGACTTCATAATGTTTGGAATGGGGCATTTGACTTTTCCAGCCTAGCAGGAATGCTGTATCTAGGAGTCACAGGATTTCAGGCCGCCCATCATCACGCACCGAATACTGATGGCAAGGAACGATATGTGTATTTTGCCTTTCCCCACATCGCCATTGATGCTCAAGGGACACCTGGAAATTGTCATCGCTCAGGACGTCAAGCCTTATCCAAGGCCTGTGGTGCCCTTCTAAAGATTCTTGACGAGTGCTCTCGGGGGGAAATCAGTGTAGATCTCGATCAAGATGATTTAGAGCAAAGCCTGCTTAAGCAACGGCTATTTGGAAAATTTGGACTTAGAAACATCCCCGATTTGGTCACACTAACTAAAATTACCCAACAAATCATCAAAGAAGACCTCGAACGGATGATCCAATTAACCGTGGATCCTCAAACCACCAATTATGCCGTCTATACCGGAATCCAAATTCATGGGCCAGACCACAAAGATTGGATCTGGGTAGAGTCCTCTTATGTCGTCATTGATGGTGAACGAAAACCTCTCCTGTAGAATTTTTTAAAAAAATCTGATTTTCTTTTCAGCTTCCGACATTGCTCAGGCGTGCGTTTCAGTTGTTCTCTTTTTTCAAATATTCTAAGTTTTAGCGACAACCCCTTATGAGCGAATCCGCACTCAACGTTCTTTCATTTCCCGCACATCGAATCCTGATAAAATCCATGTCTGACACATAAATATTTGAAAAAATGGCATATTTTCATTTTTCAATTATCCAACATCCTGGCACTACCATTGCAAAACTTTACTTTTAATAAGGCCTTCCAATCATTGAATCAGGAGGAATTAAACATGGAAGCATTTACCCTTATTTTACTCGTGACGTGGGCAGTTCTTTCGAGGTTTTAATTACACAATCCGACTCTGCGCGGTTTCAACTATCTCCAGACCTTGTTAATTGAACCGAAGAACAAAATCCTTCATTCAAACTATCACCTTCCTTAACGGTCACGTAGGCGCCAGATAAAGTCTTTTCTTTGAATGGCGCTGATCAGAATTTATTACTCCATACAGTTAAAAAGTGTAGGACCGCGTGAGGTTCTCTTGTTATATTGCCCCTACTGGTTTTTCCAGACAAAGGCTTCACGTGTAGACTGATTGGTCGGCCGGGAGGAAAATCCGTTAATGACTCGTCAGAATCTTCTCATCCTTATTTTTTCGGTTGTCATTGCTCTTATTTTGGGGATCACCATCGGCATGAAACTGTCCCCTGGGGAAGGCCTCCCCATTCGAGTGGTGGCGGATTATCTCCATGCGGTTCTCCAAGCTGACCGTACCTTTTACGCCCAGCATGTCGTCGAGCGCATGGAGGCCATGCTTATTGTAAACGCAACGGAAAATTGGAGAGAGGACCGCACCCTCCCACTCCCGGCGCAGTTCTTTAAAGAATCCTCACGCGGGCTGCAGGTACGGGGCAAACCATTTCGATATCGCTTAATCAGTCTATGGCCGATCAATCAAGAAAATGCTCCCGTTTCGGAAAAAGATCGACAGGCCTTAGAACGGGTTATAAACTTCGGTGAGGTCGTGGAACAGGAAATTGAGTTGGAAAAGCGGAAATATTATCAAGCCATTTTCCCCGACCGCGCCGTAAGCCGAGCCTGCGTTAATTGTCATAACGCGCACAAACAAAGTCCTAAACACGACTTTAAAATGAATGACGTCATGGGAGGGTTGGAAATATTGATCCCCTTGGACTCATAATCGCCTGTTCTGACCTCATAAGATTTTTTCTTCAGAAAATTTTGTTGGGGCTCCAGTTCCCTTTCTACTTGCGTGATAACTCTTAAGTCGCCAACAGTCCTCACTCATATTTTTTTCGCAAACTGTCGCATGTAGAGTGAGCCGCCATTAAAAAACACGATGGCCAACTTTTCCGTTGGAGCACCAATCCTATACCGTCAGAAAATATGGTTAAGGAGAGAACTCAAGAAACCGACAAAAAGAGCATGCAACCGAAGTTCAACTTCCAATCCAAACAAACCAGGCGAGACAGGGGAAACCGAAGAAAAACACATTCACCTGTTGTTCAAGAAAGCACTACGCAACCCATTACACTTACTGATCGGTTGCGATCAGGATATCATCGGTTTTGGTACGAAGCCTCACAGACGTTACGATGGTCACGAGGCACCTATCGGGAAACACCTATCGGAACACAATCCAATCTGACATCCGCACAACACACCCGCATTAGCCAACTTTCCACAATCTATGACGTGCGGTATGAATTACGCTACTCTCCTGAAACCACTCTCCTCAACTATGGTTATTTGGATTTACTTGATCGTGCACGCAAGGCATTAAACTGGGCGATTCCCCAAGACCAAAAAGTTTGCGATGTGGGCAGCGCCAATTTTGCCTATGCGGCTGCTCTGCAAACCTTTTTCCACCCTTCGCAACTTGTCGGAACAGAGGTAGACGGTCACCGATTATATTGTAACGGCCGAAGCCGTATTGATTATGCCCACGGCCATATTCAAGATCTGCCTAACACCAAATATGTGGTGACAGACTATCGTACCTTTAAGCATCCCGCGGGCATCGTGACAGCCTGGTTTCCCTTTGTCACACCGAAACCTCTCTTGGCCTGGCGGCTGCCATTATGCTTATTCAATCCTTTGGCTCTGTTTACCGCCATCGCCAACAATCTGATAATCGGTGGCACCTTTATCATGATCAATCATAGTCCCACTGAAGCCAACGTCGCACGCAGGATTGCCGAATCAATCGGATTGGTTTGTCGAGGCCAATTTATCCACGAAACACCCCTTCGCCCTCGTGCGCAACCAGCTGTGCTTACGCTCTGGCATCACTCCTAAATTAAAAGTCTTCTACTCCCTCCGGCCCAAAAAGGGAAAAGAGAGTAGCTATTCTCCGATTAAGTGGAAGTAGAACAATGGGAGTTCGGTTTTGAAGAAGATCCTGCTGCGCATCAAAACATAAGCCAATTACTGTAACCGTTGAATCAATGCCCGCATCTCGGGAACCAGGTCTCCGCCTCCGTTAGACCGGCCAGAAATGGCTGCATCAATACCCGCATTCAAAATCTTTATAGCTTCGGTATTCCGATTGAGCTTCGCCAACGCACGACCCAACGAAAAGTGCGAAGCAACATGGACCGGATCCAGTTCCACCGCTACCTGCAAATGTTCGACAGCCTCCTCTAAATTCTCTCCACTCTGAAGAATTTTATCGCCCAACCCATACCGACCTAAAAATCCATCAGGTTTTTTTGCCACCATCTGACGAAACGCTTCAATATCCATTGCCAACCGGCCTCCTACAAAAATAAAAAAATAGTCGCTCATTTTATCATCGCCTGAAAAGGCTCGGCTAGAAAATCGAATACCCTTTAAAGCTCAGGATTATTAAGGGTGATCTTCAAAACAAGGCTTCTTACTAAGAAGCTTGACTATCGGTTTCGTAGAAACCAGACGGAAAAACCGGTATGCTGAGGACTTGCAAACAAACGCAAATGAAAAAGATGGCGAGACATTCGACTGCCGATTCTATGTTATGAATCCGCCACGGTGGAAATTCCTCTTTTCTAATCCAAGTCAACGCTTCCTTATCTTGGTGATTGGTGCAGCCATGATCACAGCATGCGGGGGGAAGGGACCGCCTAACATGACTCCAGATCAGCTTCTTCGATCGGTTGAGAATCATACCACCCCGGTGATTGTGGATGTTCGCTCACAAAGCGAATATGAGTCAGGCCATGTACCGGACGCCCAACACCTCCCTTTTTATGCCATGTGGTCCCGACATGAAGAGATTCAGGTAAGACCGGATGATCCGATTATTCTCTATTGCGAGCACGGCCCACGTGCCTGGATCGGAAAGTTTGCACTCTGGACGTTAGGCTATTCGAACGTGGCGTACCTGGACGGCCACATGTCCGGCTGGAAACAACAAGGCTTACCTGTAGAGGCCTCCTCCGCCAAGACATCCCCATAAGATAGAACCCGGTCATTGTTCAGGCCCGAAATCCTGACTCGGTATTCAGGTTGGCCTAAAAAGACAGATACCTGCCTTTATATATGCAAAAACATATTTTATTATTAAATTATCTATGATAACATATAATTTATTGTTGCAGAATAAAAAAAAGATGAAAGAAATCGCTGAAAAATTGAAAAAGGCACGCCTGTCCAAAGGGCTGACTCAGGCGGAATTGGGCAAAAAATTGGGAGTACCCCAAAGCCATATTTCGAAAATTGAAGCAGGTGAAGTGGATGTGCGGGCCTCCAGCCTACTGCAAATGGCGAGGCTACTAGATCTGGAGCCGATGCTGGTCCCCCGTGCACTCACACCGGCTGTACAGTCATTGATATCTGGACGGGAAGACTTAAAGAAACCGGCCTGGCAGCCGGATACCACATCCGAAAATGATGAAGAGGAATTGGCATGACGAGTGTGCTGGAAATTTTCTTGAATGAGCGGCGCGTCGGGGTATTAACCCTGCTTCCGGACGGCAGGATTATATTTTCCTTCGATGAATCGTATACCGAAGATCCCCAACGGCCTGTATTAAGTCAGTCGTATTTTTCCGCAGAAGGAGACTTACTTCCCGCTTCTAAAACGTATAGCGGAAAAGCACCGCCATTTTTTTCCAATCTCTTGCCCGAAGGACAACTACGTGAATATCTGGCAGCACGCGGCGACATAAAGCCCACCCATGAATTTCATCTGCTCTCACTTTTAGGAGAAGATTTGCCGGGCGCGGTCATCGCCAAACCGAGTGAAGGGTTTTCTTTCCCCCGGAAAAAAGAGGAAGAAGAGCCACTGGAAATTCAGAGTGAGGAACAGCCGTTGCGATTTTCCCTGGCCGGAGTGCAGTTGAAATTCTCCGCACTGGTGGCGCGTAACGGCGGCCTGACCATCCCGGCTACCGGCATGGGCGGGAACTGGATCGTCAAACTCCCCTCCCTGGCCTATGACAACATCCCGGAAAATGAATACGCCATGATGCATATGGCGTCAGAGATTGGGATTCCAGTGCCGGAAACACGGTTGGTTCCGTTGTCCGGCATTGCCGGATTGCCCGATTTCGGGAAGTTGCGCGGCACACATGCGCTGGCAGTCAAACGTTTCGATCGAACGCAGGATGGCACACGCATACATATCGAGGACTTTGCCCAAGTCTACAGCATTTTCCCGGAGAAAAAATATGAGGGGGTCAGTTATACCAATATCGCCGGCATGATCTGGACGTTAACCGGCGAAAACGGGTTGCGAGATTTCATTCGGCGCCTAACCTACACCATCCTGACCGGAAATGGCGATATGCATCTCAAGAACTGGTCGTTCATGTATCCAGACGGACAGACCCCTATTTTATCTCCCGCTTACGATCTGGTATCGACCGTTCCCTATATTCCAAGCGATAAGATGGCTCTGAAATTTGTCAACACAAAGGACATGAAGCGATGCGATGTACGCCTCTTTGAAAAGCTAGCCGACAAGGCGGGGTTGCCGAAGAAATTAGTTGTAGATACGGCACGGGAAACAGCTGAAACAACTAGGGAAGCCTGGAGAAAAAACAAAAGTCATTATGCGCTGCCATCTGACATCGAGAAGACCATTAATACACATATGAAGGGGATAACGCTCTAATAAAAGGCTGGAGCAGGCAATCCGGCCCGAATCGGATGACCCGATCGTCTTGCACTGCGACCAATGGCCGCGGGCCTGAATCGGAAAGCCGGCGCTCAGGCTATTAGGATATACAAACGTGGATTAGCTAGATAAGCACATGTCAGATGGAAAGAGGGAGGCATGCCCATAGAAATTTCCAACTAAAAGTGAGATGAGGGATGAGATACTTATCCCATTTTTAATCGACCTAATTGAGCCGCAGCTTGGACACATAGTCAATCAAATCAGTTTTGACTGGCCTATGAAGGGTTCCGGGGAAACACGTAATGCAATTAATCGCAAATTAATTTTTTTAAATTTTCCATTATCATTCAATATTTTTCACTAGTCTATGATTTTGCTTTTCTTCGACCTTCAAAAAAGCTTTTTGGGTATCTAAGCTAATAATTCTTAAAGATTTCATCCATATGAGACAGTCGAGGGTGGATACTAGATCAAAAAGATTTGAAGCTGCCTGAGACAAAGAAATTGCGGTATTTATTCCAGGATCTCCCAATCCAATATCACTCGGACCAGTTAATAAAAATCTTCCTTCAAACATCCCAAGCCTATTCAAAATGCCTTTGGGCCCTCCATGAACATTTTGGCTAGCCAACTTGAATAGCGGGCGAAAGTGATCTAACTCTACACTTTCTTCTATGGTGGCAAAAGTCGGCCTAGGATTTTTCAGGGCAGGAACAGCCCACCCATAACTTACCTTAAAGCCAGAACCATATCTTGCGATTGCGGATTCATACGAATCGGTCAAATTCTTTAGCTCTTTTTTTGATAACCGTTTATACCCAAGTGCTTTGCAATATTTTTGGTATTGAATGGCTGCCTTAAAAGACTCAACATCATTATGGAAAAAATATCTTTCAGCAATCTCCTCCCCGTTGTCTCTAATAAAGGATGACACAACGAATAACTCATGAACGGTCCTCCACCGGGCCATCGCTCCATCGGCAAAACCGTTTTTCAAAAGAGTCAAAACTTCAGAAGAAACCTGACAGATTCTTGCAAAAAGGCGTGTTAATGCCTCAATCAAATTTGAGCTTTCCGCCTTACCTTCCTCCCTGCATTTCTCATTAATTAAATCACCAAATTCTTTTGCGAGCGAAACAAGAAACTCCAGGTAATCCAAAGGTTTCCCCCAAACTTTCATAATTTCTGACGCTATTTTTTCTTGGTCCTCCCGTTATAAGTCCCTTGATTTCTTCCAAGCGTTCCTGAAGGTCGAAGAAAATTTCTTTGCGCTTAAATCAGATACTTCTTCAATTATTTTAGGGACCATTTTTAAAACTGATTTATTGTTTGCCTCAAGCAATCGAAGTTCATCATTAGCAATCTTTATTTCGACATTTTTGTTTTTAGGAAAATTAATTTTGCGAAATTTAATTTCGGATAAATCCCCTTTCTTCACCATTTTGTGCAATCGAAAAAATTGCATCTTTGATAAAACAATACCTTCTTCTTTTAATTTCCTTTCAATTATTTCAGCCAGCATTAAATCATTTCTCCGTCGCAATTGCTCCACTAATTTTTCCTGAAATTTTAAATCCAATGAATCCATTTATTTATAAAGCTCTCAAGAAAAATCTAATGAAAATTTTCATCAAAGAAAATTTCAAACACCTTGCCGTTTAACTTTTACTCGCTATTTCCCCCTAAACACAAATTCCAAAAAATATTGGCGGGGGAGGAAGGTGTGTTCTTTGGATAAAACGAGTCCAGCCTTCTCCATGTTCTCGATGACCTGTTCTTTGGGAACCAAATGATGTTTGGAAAAGCTGAGATGTCCCGACCGTTCATCGTGATAGTAGTCCACGATCACCACTCTGCCGTTGGGTTTGAGCGCTGCCCTTATTTTTTCCCAATACTCGGCACCGTGTTCGACGTGATGATACGCGTTGCAAAGAAACACCAAATCGACACTGTTTGGGAAAAGTGGTGAGTCTTCCGGTTTCACCAGAATGAATTGTGACCTGTTGACTAATCCAAGTTTTTCAAGCTGCTGTTTGTTGTAGCCCAACATTTTCTGCTCGACATCGATGGCTAAGACTTTCCCCGTTTCTCCGACGGCCTGGGCGAATCGGCGGGTAAAATACCCCGACCCCGCGCCAATGTCCGCCACGACTATCCCGGGCTTGAGGTTCAAGACCTCAATCACCTTTTCTGGCTGTTGATACTCGTCACGGGCGGGCCGCTCTAGGTTTTGTATATAGGTATCTATATTCCATGGCTGATGAGCACACCCCGTTGCCATCATTCCAACCAAGACGAAGCATAAAGCGAAAAGAAACTTTGACGGATTGAATAATGGTTCTACCGATTGAAATCGATCATTCATCGTTTTACCTCAAAATTGTGAAAATTATTTTGACGTCTATATCGCAATTGTGGCTTTCGGTTGGGACAAAGCCGACGACAGCACCTGGGGAGAATGGTCTTGGTTCCTTTTTCCAGGGGAGGGCCTCTACCTTCCAAATTCTTGTCGATTTTTTTGCTTATGCATTATGATGGGGAGGTAAGTCCTCTCACGCAAATGTTCTATAAGAAACCAAACTCATTCATGATTTCGCTTTTTCAACATGGGTTGTTCTTGACGACCTTTCTGGCAATGCTTCTAGGATGCACCTGGGAAAGAGTACAAGAAGGAGGATATAACACCCTCAAAGAATCCCAAATTCAACGTTGTCTAGACAACCATTCGCATCCACCAGCCGAATGCTTCAACCACTCCTCCCACGAGACATACCAAATGGAGAGGGAACGTACTCCTTGATACCTCGATGTTTCTTCATCAGAACAAACATGAAATAGCTCCGTTTCATAATCCTCTGTTTTCTTTTTCAACCATCCTCAATTGTTTGGGGCCCAACCGGACATCACACACCGTTGCGCAATCAGTGGCACAAAATGGGAAGTCTCTTTCGCGATCAATTGCATGAACGACTCTGCTAGATTGTGATCGGTGAAACATTCATACACATCATCCAAAAACCCGCCTCGGAGTAACGGGTGATAGAGAAACTCATTTCCGGCACCGGTCTCAACTTCCAAGGGATATTCCGTCACTTCGATACGTTCCAATCCACCAGACTTCATCCACCTTCGCGCATCCTCTGCCGAAGGTCTTTCTGTGAGATATTCATTGAACCTTTCACGCTCTTTAGTTAGCCCTCTTTTCAGCATTTCCTGATAGATCTGACGCCACAAAGAATCGAATGTTCCAAGAGAAGGGAAAGTGAGAACGAGTTGCCCCCCCGGTTTAAGAAATCGTAACAAGTGATGCAAGGCCGTCTCGCGATCAGGTCGGAAAAACATGAACGAGAGATTGCCCGTAATGCGATCGAATCGCCCCAAATTTTCCGGTAGGGCTTTGACATCTCCCCGTCGAAACTCCAACCATGGAAAGTAGGGACCTTGCACCCCACGGGCTCTCATCAGTTGGGACTCATTGATGTCGATGGCCAGCACGTGGCCTGTGGAACCGATACAATGCGCCAGGTAAAAAGCAGGAATGCCGTCCCCGCAGTTCACATCTAAGACGACAAGTCCTGGCCGAAGATCAAGATGTAAAAGGAGGCTTTCTGCAAACGGCCTGGACCAGGGGTCTTTTTTCGGCAATTCGCAGAGCCACAAGGGTGGCGTGTTCGAATACGGCGATGGTGGAGGGGTTGGCATCATCATAATCCATACTTGCCCCGACAGACGACTCAATCTATTCCTACAGGTAAGGAGAACAACTCGTGAGGAACGGTTGGACCCCGAATGAGGAACACCAATTGTTCATGAGGCCCAGCCGGCAAGTCCGAGTTTTCCGATCATACGCCCTGATTCTACTTTGGCATGAGCTATCCTCAGATTGGCCGCATTGATCGGTGAGAGGGTTTCCGTCAATGTGGATTGGATCTTTTGTTCATCAACCCATCTCGCAATCTTCGTCAAGAGATGATGTTGTTCGATCATGTCTTCCGTCTGAAATATGGAACGCGTGAACATAAATTCCCACGCAAAGGTCACACTCTTAGGCTTCAGGGCATTTAGATCTATCGGTTGTGCCGAATCCACAATCCCGCAAATGCGTCCCTGTGGTCGAATAATTTCGCATATAGCCTGCCAATGTTGATCCATCGACGAGGCATTCACAATATAATCGACCTTGGGCAAACCCAAATTCTGGAGTTGATCGAGCATGGATTGGCCATGATCGATGACGGCATCTGCCCCCAGTTTCCTGCACCAATCCTGGGACTCCGGACGAGAAGCTGTGGCAATCACGTGAAGCTTGGCAATTTTGGCAAGTTGAATGGCAAGTGACCCGACTCCACCGGCCCCGCCAATCATGAGAAGGGTTTTTCCCTCTGAATCGCCTTTTTGAGAGATTCCTAATCGGTCAAATAAGGCTTCATACGCGGTGATAGCGGTGAGGGGTAGTGCTGCTGCCTGAGACATAGTCAACGAGGCTGGCTTCTTGGAGACAATCCGTTCGTCTACTATATGATGTTCACTATTGCCTCCAGGACGAATCAGACTCCCTGCATAATAGACCTCATCTCCTGACTGAAAGAGACTCACGTCCGACCCCACCGACTCAACGACTCCGGCGACATCCCAGCCTAGCACCCGCACATCGGCTCCTTCAGACTCGGCAATTGGAGAACGTCGAATCTTCGTATCCACCGGATTGACAGAGACCCCCTCAACACGCACCAAGAGATCTCGTTTCTGAGGCTTGGGATTGGGAAGCTCGAAATCTTGTAATGAATCAGGATCGGAGATGGGAAGTGCGCGGGTACAACCAATCGCTTTCATAATACCATGGGATTATTGCTGCCGAGAGGAGAAATTCTGACCATCTCCAAAGTCCACCTGGTGAAGCAACGTATTAGAGATGTCAAACCATTCCACTCGAACGGAGGGTGAAGGACCTTCCAGATTGACAGTGACTTTACCATAATTCGGGGATTCGGCATTAAAAAATTCGAACCGCGGTTCGCTACTGGATATCGTAAAATTCATGGGTGCCGCCAAGGGACCGAAAATAAACTCGCGAATCGACGGATCATGTGGCATTCGACTGACGGCGGCATGATGCACATCACCTGCAAGGAATATCACACCAGGAATTTTATTCTCCTGAATCGTGTTCAAAATCTCGTCACGCTCTTCAGGATATTCTCCCCATTTATCATCCCGTGGATCGGAGAACGGCACAGAAGATACGATAAATTTAAACGTGGCAGTAGAAGTCACCAACTTCTGAAGAAGCCATTGCTTTTGCTGGTGGCCGAGCATCGTTCCGCCCTTGGGATCCCGATACTGTCGATTATCCAATAGAAATACCTCCACACCTTTGCCCCATATGAAAGATCGGTACAATCGGTTGGGCTCTTGGGAGAATTTACGAATCGGCCAATAATCGAAAAAAGCCTGACGACCTACGGGCATGCGAGGATGAAATTTAGTGAAATCATTCTCGACCTCATGGTCATCCCACATGACGAACACCCCTGTGGACGCCAACAATCCTTGCAAATAACTATCTCGATTTTCCGCATACTTTCCCCAATATTCTGCCAACGTCGTTGCTGGATGGCCTTTGTCAGAATAAATCGTATCGCCCAGGTAGATAAAAAAATCCGGGTGAGCGGAACGCATGGGATCCATGATAGAGAATGGCTGGAAACTCTGACGAGTATCACCACCAATCACAAATGTCACCGGAACGAGATCAGTGGATGGCGGGGCCGTGGAAAATTCGCAAATCGGGCCATGGGGGTTCCCTGAAATGAATGTACGGTACTGATACCGAGTCTGTGGCATGAGATTTCTGAGGGAGACATGAGCGGTAAAATCTCTTTCGGCAGTGGTTGACGTAAAGAACGTTTCTTGTGGAGCTGTCCAACGCGAATCGGTTGTATAGAGAATTTTTCCTTTCTGAGAACCATCAGTTTTCACCCAAACCAAAGCCTCATGAGAAGTTACTTCTCCAACAGCACAGCCTAAGTCCACCCCGTGGGATGGCACCACACCTATCTCCTGATCAGTCACACATCCTCCAAGCACTAGAACAACCCCAATACAACTCAACCACCCAATACACGTATGAGAAAAGGTCCTCATTGTTAGTTCTTGTTCGAATAAATAAGAAAAAAGGGAAATGGGAATTTCAAACCATAATAGCAAAACGATCTTCCCTCTGCTGTCCTGAATCCTCTATGATATGTGATATGTCAGTTCTTTCTTTTATTCTTTTCTGTCTCCGGCCGATACGCATTCTCTCATTCACGATAGCCATTGTCAGCCTGATAGGTGCGGGAACTATCTGGGGCGCGACAGGGTTAAACCAGAAGGCGCACCCTTGGACCTACAAAGTTGCCTTGCAAGCTACTCCCTTTTCTTCCCTGCAACAACGCCCGAAACTTCCCATCGAACCTGACGAATTTGATCCAAGGGAAATCAAGGCCTACTACGATTGGCGAAACGATATGTTTTTTAGAGAATTTGATATGACCGGTTCGGGCTCCGTCAACTTCATGACCGCCCGACGAACCTACAAAGTCTGGCTAGACGATTTTGGGACTCCCGTCGTCCTCACCATGGGGGACCCTTTATTCTATTGGATTGATCTTAATGGAAATGGAATCTTTGAACAAAACCTTGGTGAAATGTTTAAGGACTCTTATGAAGATGGCGTCACAGGAAACGAGGAATCTTACGATAATAGCGACCTTCAAAAACCAGCATACCCCTGATCTGTTTGGCCTCCTGCAAACCTTCAAAATTGTTGCCTAACTCCACCCCCTGGGAAGTATTTATTCTTCGATCCGACCGGAAATTTACCTCTACATGGGCCAAAATTCTGATGGGTTTTCTCTGTTTGGTCTATCTCCATCCGCTAGTCATCACACACTTTGCACCCTTATTGTGTAAAAATAGGCGATTCGTGAAGTCTGCAAGGAACTTAGTTCTTTTCGTTTCTTGGCAACCTTTCATTTTTTTCTGATTATTGGGTACCACAGGTCGTCGGTAAATTTTCCAGACAAAAATAAACCACCGGTGAGACCTCTGTTCGGACGGAATGCCCTAAACCACAATTTTGAACATTACCAAATCATCAATTGACAAGATGATTCGTTAGCAGGTAGATATTTTTTCGCCCTTTGGCCAAATCATGCGCACCGATTGAGCGAACCCAGGAGTCAAAGTGAGCGCCAATCATCGTGTTTTTTAAGGAGTAGTTTTATGCCAGTGAATTCGCTTCGGAAAAAAGGTGCCAGAATGAGTCTACAAGAAGCGCTTGATCGTGTGGATAAACTCGAGCGATTGTCCCATAGTAGCAATCAGCACGAAGCCGCCCTTGCCGCGATGAGGCTGAAAAGCTTTGATATAGAAGCTGCTCGTGCTCCAAGAGTGGAACCCACGGACGATACCACGATCCGTGGTGACAACCCTCAAGCCGATAAACATATAGAGATTCTTGAGGACAAACCTGTTATTCCCTTTGAAACGATGGATGAAATCTTCGTAGAGCAAACTGCTGAGAAATCCAAAGTGAATTGGGATGAACTCCATTTTGAATTGATTAAAAAGGCTCAAATGATGGGTGCAGATGCCTTATTGAACATTCAAATGAAAGGGACAGCCAGCCAGAAAATCTTAGGGGCAACAGCATTAAAGTATCTGACACCCATGGAAATTATAGAAATTGAAAAAAGCCAGGCATTGGATAAGGACGAAAAAGCTTATCAGGAATCACTGAAAGAACGACGCGATCAAGACACCGCACCCGGAATTGGCTAATAGGTGAAAATTAACGAAAGCAGCAACGCCCTGAATGGTTCTTTTCGGAAGATTTGTTGCTTAAAGAATTCACCTGTTATCTTGCCGGAAGTGAAATATGTGGTACGGTAGCTGAAAGCATTTACGAGCCATTGAGAGGTTTTCTCTAATTATGGTGTTTAATGGTGTCTAACAGGCGGTTGCAATTTTAGAATTATCCCCTCTCGTGTTTGTTGCACTCTTGACTTTCCTCCTTCCATGATTCTCGAAATTGTTCGTTTCCAATGTGAGGGGCGATTTCCGCGCAAGTGTGAGGAGGAAGGAAAAGGAGCTGCCTAATTTTCAAGGCACAAGAGTCTTTTTTACAGAAATTTACATGTTTAACATAAAAACGTTAGCAGGCTTTATTTTATTAGTAGTGGTGTTGTTTCTACCACAGGTGAATGCCGCCCAAGAACCAAAAAAATTTGAGATCATTTCCGTGGGGATTCGCGGAGGAATTAATCTCGATCCTGGGGGGATTCCTCCAGGTGAAAAAGAAGATTTTCAACAATTCGATGTGATGGCCGTTCTCGGATTCCCAGGAAGCTGGGAATGGCCAAGGGGATGGGAGGCCCGGTATCGTTGGTATGCATCATCTGGTGTCATTAAAGCTGCAGGGGACAAAGGGTTCATCGGCACGTTTGGGCCCGGTTTAGCCTTTACCAATTGGGATTGGAACATCGTTCTTGAATTTGGAACCGGCGCCGTATTTGTCAGTGATGAAACATTCGGCCGGCAAGATTTTGGAGGTCCGGTGCAAATTCTTGGGCATGGGGGAATCACTTATCAATTCCCCGCACACATTAATTTAGGTTGGCGATTTCAGCACTTTTCCGATGCAACGATTTACGGCAACAATAACCGAGGGGTGGATTTCCACTTCCTTGAACTCAACTACCGTTTCTGAACCTTTTTCTTTCCTTTCTGCATTTCCACCAGAGATGATTCTTTTCCCCAGTTGCCTCTCACATTAAGATCTGCGCATTTCCCTGGGGCGAGGACTGAATTTTTGTGGGGGGTGGGATGGCTTTCAAACCCTCGTGGCTATCCTGCATGGGGAAGTTGCCCAAACTCAGCAAGAGGTGTTGGCTTCTTCCGTTGTTTGGCGATATCGAGGGCGGCAACGCGATAGGCTTCGGCCAGGGTAGGAAAGTTAAAAATATTTTCGACAAAGTGATCGATCTCAATGTGATGGAGCAAGCCCATTTGTCCAAGATGAATCAATTCCGTCGCACCTTCACCAACAATATGCACACCAAGCAATTTCTCACCTTTGCTGTCAGCCACCATTTTTAACATGCCGTTCGTCATGCCTGATATTTGTCCTCGGGCAATTTCCTGAAAATGGGCACGGCCGACCAAGGCTCCACCAAATCGATCAACCGCCTCCTGTTCATTAAGCCCTACGCTCGACATTTCTGGAATAGTGTAAATCCCCATCGGAATATGCTCAGGGGCATGTCCGGGATCCAATCCAAACGCGTGACAGACGGCTCGACGCCCTTGCTCCATAGAACAGGAAGCCAAAGATGGTGGGCCAATCACATCACCCACTGCATAAATGTGTGACACCGCTGTTTGGCAATGGTCATTGACCGCAATGAGTCCGCGAGGAGTTGGTTCCAGCCCGACGGCGTGAATATGCAGATGTTCCAGATTGGCGACACGCCCTAGGGCGACCAACATTTTTTCGCTTTCTATAATTTGTCCATCTTCTAATCGTGTGATCACTTTGGAAAAACCATCCCATTCGACGGATTGGATCTTAAGTTGTCCGCGATAATGACCACCGCTGTGTTCAAAGGCCTGACAAAATTCACTGGTCAATTCGGGATCTAAAAATTTCAAAGGTCGATCAGCCGTATCGATCATGGTGACCTGGACTCCAAGGAGAGAAAATATGGACGCATATTCACTCGCAATCACACCTCCACCCAGAACGGTGAGCGACTTAGGTAAATAGACCAGTGAGAGAATAGAATCACTATCGAAGATGTGCTCATGATCGATTGGGATATGGTCGGGAATCCGTGGTCGGGATCCCGTCGCAAGTACGATATGGTCGCCTTGAATGACCATGGTGTTTCCATCAAGTCCTTGTATCCCTATCTTCCGATCGGAAAGAAATTGCGCTCGTCCATGGTATCGCTCAATGCCATTGCGTGAGACTTGCTCCGTCATGAATGCTCCATGGGCACGAATAACCTTATCCAGTCGGGTCATAAGAGTCGCAATCTTGACATCGTCTCGTATACGAAATTCAAACACATCAGTGGCTTGAAGAAATTGGACCATTTGCAAGGCACTTTCACGCAGAGTTTTGCTGGGTATCGTGCCTTGGTACACACAGGCCCCACCGATTTCACGGTTTTGCTCGACGAGGGCCACACGTTTGCCAGACTTTGAACCCTGAATGGCTGCTTTCTGTCCCGCAGGACCGCTGCCGATCACAATAAGATCATAGGAAGATGAGATGGTCATACCAGGAAGGTTTCGACGCTTTCTTGAATGTTACCCTGTAAACCTAAGAGACCATCCACATCATCTGGATATAAATTCAAATCTTGAATCACTGGCAAAGCCCTAAGGGCCGTTTCATCAAGTGAAGAAATTCCCAAACTATAGGAGGCTAAATGATCAGACAGACAGGTGATGATGGTGCCTTTCGTCGGAGACGTCGACAAAGAGTAGGAGTGATCGGGATACAGACGAATCGCTTCCCGAACGGGGTCGGGTAATTGCCAGACTTCCCCAAGTTTGATGCCGGCGGCAATATGATATTCCTGAATGATCGGTTCAAGGGAGACCCAGGAAGGGGAATCTTCCTGGTTTGACAACGTGGAGAGGATTAGATGGAGGATAACCGGTTTGCCAATAGTATGTAGGAGGCCACAAAGAAACGCATTCTCTACATTATGACGTATCCGGCGGGCAATCTCTTTTCCATAGAGGCCTGTCGCCAAGGCATGACTCCATAAGGCTCGGACTTCCTTTTCGTAACCTTTGATCAGAAACACCCCGTTTTGAACGGAGACCGAAAAAGCCAAGCCCGCCAGCATATTCATTCCCAACCAGGCAATGGCCTGCTGCAAAGAAACAATGGGAGATCGCGGGAGATAGGCAGGTGAATTGGCTATGCGAAGGATTTGTCCTGCTAAAGCCTGATCCTGCTGAATGAGAGATGAAAGTTGTTTCACCTCAGCATTAGGGTCTCCAGAAAGTTGAAGTACTTGATTAGCCACGACCGGGAGCAAAGGAAGATCTAGAATCCCTTGCTCCAATTGAGCAGTGATCTGCGAACGGAGCTCTCCAGTCCGGTCTTTTTCCGTTGGGACTGTCGAGGTGGAAGTCATGGTGTTTCTTGTCGGTTTTTTTAAGATTCCCCTTTAGAAATCCTTTTTTCGTTAAAAGAAAGCTGGCTCTTGAAAGACGACGTTTGATCAAAAGAGACACCAGGCCCGGATCTGTTGTTAACCCAAATCCTTGGTAGAGTAAGGTTCAAGAAGGCCCCTGTTGGAATGATGAGGGGTCATGACTCCACTTCTATTCTCTGAAAATAAAAAGAAGAGATTCCGGCAGAAACACTACGACTACATGAATGTGACATCCGTAAAGGGAAGCCCCTCGTTTAGTATCAAGAATTAGATAAGGAGAATATCCATGAAAACCCTAGGCAATGTGATGACCACCACATTACAAAAGATTGAGGCCAAGGCTAATATCCTGATGGCCTCACGGAAATTGCGGGATGGACAGGTAGGATCTCTCGTCGTAATCCGTCATGGGGAGCTCATGCGAGATCAAGAAGAGGAAATTATCGGAGTCGTTTCTGAAACTGACATCATTCGGAAAGCCATTGCGGAAGACAAGGATCTGAAGGTCACAACTGTGGATACCATCATGACCAATCCAATGGTTACAGTAGAAGCCTCGTGGCCCTTGGAGGACGCCTATCACATGATGAAGGATAGTGGGGTGCGTCATCTGCTTGTGACACAAAATAAGGTCGTCGTTGGATTGGTCTCACTCCGCGATCTTATAGTCAATTTACAAGAATCGTAATTCGGCTCAGCGCCAACTTGTTTGGCAGAATGAATTCATCCCTAACCCTGAAGAGAGAATCACGTTAAGAATATGAAACGATTAGATGGAAAAGTGGTGATCGTGACAGGAAGTAGTAGCGGCATTGGGAAGGCCATAGCTTTGCGTTTCGGAGAAGAGGGGGCAAAGGTCATGTTGGCGGCGAGACGTCTTCATATGTGCGAAACTACGGTGGCTCACATTCAGAAGCAGGGGGGAGAAGCCTCTGCGATTCAAACGGATATTTCGAACGAACAGCAAGTAGCCGCGTTGATTCAAGAAACCGTTAGCCAGTTTGGACGGTTGGATATTCTCGTGAATAATGCCGGAATAATTGGGGGAGGACATATAGGTGATACGGACATCCAAACTTTTGACGAAGTCATGGCAACTAATTTGCGAGGAACATTTTTATGTTGTCGGGCCGGATTCCAACAGATGAAACGACAGGAAACTGGCGGACTCATCATCAATATATCCAGCGTAGCGGGAGTCCAAGCGTGGGCAGGAACAGGAACCTATAGTGCGTCAAAGCACGGCGTGATGGCTTTGACCAAATCACTGGCCGACGAAGGGCGAGGGTATAATATTAAAGTCAGTGCGATCTGCCCGGCTGGAGTGGCTGATGAACTCGTGGATGCAACACCTAAAGCCATTCTTCAGTCCAAAAAAATCGATCCTTTTGATATTGCGGAAACCGCTCTCTATTTGGCCGGACTAGGGCCTTATGCCGTAGTACATCAGATCATTGTGGATCGTTTGGGGGCGGATTGGTAAGGAAAATTTTAGCAGGAAAAAAACTGGAGAAAAGAACACAGCCCTTAGGAACGTTCAATCCTTGAATGTTCCCAAGGGCTGCTTTCCGTTAGGAAGGCAAAGGTAAGACCGGGTAAGCCTTACTCTTTATCGCCGCCTTTTTCTTCGCCCTTGTCATCATCAGCTTTTGGCTCGTCGCCGGCTTTTTCTTGATCATCACCCTTTGAATCATCACCTTGTGGAAGGGTGCCTTGGATCGAGAATTGATCGCTGGAAGTACCTAAGGACTTAGCAAAAGTCATTCCAGAGAAGCTCAAACCAATTAATAAGGCCAAGAGAAGTGTAAAAGCTTTAACCATGATTCAACCCTCCTAAAAAAAGATATTGTAAATGTTAATACCCCCTCCTGTGGAGAAAGTTCCAAGAAGGTGAGCAAGGAAATTGAGCAAAACCTATTCCAAACTACTTCACATTCTAGCTGAAATTTTATCTCATTGAATTTATAGTGATTTCCATCATGTTCTCCTACTTAACGACTATCAAAAATGTCCTGCCTTCATCTTTCTATGTATGAAAACCCATTCAGGTCATCGTAGGGATTTCACTGCAGTGACGATAAAATTAGCCGCTTTTCAAAATAAAGAAAACCGTATTCGCCCATCAATTATAAACCTCTTGTTAGCCCCGCCCCTCTGCACATTGAGATTAAAGGCCTTTACACGACATGCATATCCCAATAGGCAGTCATTGGTGAAAAACTTCCTTTTCATAAAGTCACCCCCTAATGCATGTCAGAGAATGAAGGTCCCGGTGAGACCGGTTTTTGGATATTCCTGATCCTTCTCGATAATCCTGAGATTCCCAGGAAACCTTTCAGAAATTATGGATCAGGGCCATTAGGGATTCGAAGCACCGGTTTTTCTTATAACCACTATACGAGGCAGGGGTGGAAGAGGTTTGATTAAAAGAAATGGGTGGAGACTTGCTGACCTTCTCTCAACAAACTTATCCCCTCCCATGACTTGGGCAAGGGAATAGCCAGATGTTGGCCCCTATTTTACGAAAGCCTGGATTTGAATGCCCCTGGAAAGGCGGGGTCCCTTACTGGCTATTGTTGGACAACAACCTTCGGCCAAAACTTATAGCGAATTTGGGGGAGTTGCGCTCCGTCAAAATTTGGAATGTCATAAAGACAGCGATCAACGGTGATAATTTCTTCAGGCGAAAATTCAAAGACTTTCCGTGATTTCCAAAATTGATCCAACGTATAATAATCATTGGTAGCTGGTTTTTCCTGTAAGGCAGCTTGTAGTTGTCGAAAGATCGGAGCATCGACTCCAGGTATTCTTCCATTATTACGGTCGACACACCATTTGAGGATCTCAGCCACGCCATACATACTCAATTCAATTTTTTCCTTTGCCACAGCCATATTCTCCTTCCTCAGAAACACAACAAAAAAGACCGAAAAATTTCTATACCATAAAGCCGTCGGCCTCTGCTAGTAGCCCAGGCTAATTCTGCCTCCCTACTCTCGTGAAATACTCCAGGTAGGCAAGTAGCTTGGAACAAAAGGAAATTCATCTTGGAGCCCTTTATTACGTATTTATAGATAGTTTTACAAGATCCAAGGAAACCCGTATACTCGGGCCGCTTTCAAGTCGGTCAGTTAGGTATGGCTATGATTCCCGTCTCAGGCAGGACAAGCGCTCGGTTGTGGGAGCCGTCATCCACTTGGCTACTCAATCATCCCTACCTCATCGCCAGCCTGCTTCTCCTAGGATTGGCAGGATGCCCTTCTAAGGACGATTACACACCTCCTGACCTCATTTATCACTATAAAGATTTTCATGTAGGCAAAAACCCAACATCCATCCAAGCCAGTGATTTTAATGGAGATGGATTTACCGACTTAATTACAACCAACATCCAAGGCAATTCCCTGTCTCTCCTTTTGGGAACTGGTGATGGGGGTTTTCAAGATCAGAAGGTGATCACGGCCTGCCAGGAGCCGAGAAATGTCGCGATCGACGATTTTAATTTAGATCATTTTTCGGATTTGGTAGTGGCATGTTCAGGTGATAATCATGCCTTGGTCTTTCTGGGCCAAGGGAACGGCACGTTTTTGCGTGGGACGCAATATATGGTGCGTCGTACGCCCGTAAGTATTACGACAGGAGATTTCAATGAAGATTTCTTGCCAGACATGGTGGTGGCCCTTCGAAATGACAAGATTCAGGTGTTCCTCGGCATGGGTAACGGGAAGTTTCGAATAGGACCACTTTATGAGTATGGAGATACACCGACTTCCGTGGCCTCGGCAGATTTCAACCAAGACAATCATTTGGATCTTGCCGTCACAAATGGCGGACCCATGAGTCATGCGGTATCCATTTGGCTCGGTATAGGGGACGGAACATTCTTGGCTCCAAAAGATTACCGAACCGGGAAGCGCCCACTCAGCGTGTCCTTTGCCGATTTTAATTCCGACCAGTCCTTGGATCTACTGGTCATTAATGGAGAAATGAATACTATTACAGTGTTTTTAGGAAATGGTGACGGCACATTTCAAGAAGGGAAGGACTCCGGAGGGGATGCGGGGCCAAACCATGGCCTGGCCCAGGATTTTGATGGAGACAAGATTCCCGATGTAGCCGTGGTGAACATTCAGTCGGCAAGCATTTCACTTTTATACGGAAAAGGTGATGGCACTTTTCAGTATCCTCCACGCCATTACCCAACCCCTCATGCTCCATTTGCCTTAACCTCATTATCGATTGCGACGGGAAGAGGGGAGCAGCCAGGATTGGCAGTGGTGAACAATGCTTCTAGCAATGTGTCAATCTTTCTTCATCATGGACTCAAGGCGCGAATAGAGGACAGCCCAAGTTCACCATCCTAAGAAGGTGGTGCGCCAACGTACTTCTTGACACCCCATTTCCACCCTGAGTACAGTCCCTTTCCCTAGTACACCAAGCAGTCCTGCTGTTGCGTATAGCTGTCGAAGCCCTGTTGAGGAACCTGTGCGAACGTTTGCCTGGTGGTTTGGGATGGGGGCATTGCTCACCTTGGGCATCTTAATGGTGCAAGGAGGTGTGCGAGACTTGCTGTATGGATCGTCCGCCTCAGGAACGTGGGAAGGGGTCCTTTCAATGGGACTCACTATTATAGGAGGCGGAGTGTTAGCCGGTTGTGTGGCTGTGATTCTCAACCGACTGCGATAGCCGTCATGATTGACCTTTTGCCTTAGGATAGACACACTACGTTTTGAAACTAAGGTTAAGAAAAGTGAGAAGGAAACAGTTCTTATTTCTTTTCTGCCGTTAATTTAAGGGCGAACACGTAAAAAAGATTGAGTAAGGTCCATCTATGAAATGTTTGCGATGCCAAGGAGCCATGCTCGTGGAACGGCAATACACCAAAGTTTCCCGTCGGTTTAATGCGAAATGTATCAACTGTGGCTTTTGGTTTGACTTGGCCGACGTCTTACGATTTTTTAAGCGCGTCCTTGAAAGCGGTTATCAGGGTCAAAAAATCCGTGAAATCCTATAGTTTCTTCTCAAAATAGGATACCAGATCCAGGAATGAAGATAGCCAAAATAGAGTAATTACCGTCAGCGCTTCATTAATCCTCCCTTTTTTCCTCATCCCTTACGGACCAAATCCTCATAGTTAAAGAAAATGATTTTGTGATTTTAGTCTTGGAAGATCCCCCCCCAAATCACGAAACTTGGAATAGGGGGGTCGACCATATGGCGAAGAATCACGCCATATAGGGCTTTGTATTCTAAGCCTATTTCGCTAAACCCTAAGCCCAATCAACCTGTCTGGTTAGATCACGGGCCAACCCCTGACTGCTACGAACTATGAAAGAGTAACTGTCGTTTGGCTGGTCCACCGTTCCTCGGCAATTCCATCCCTTCCCTGTCTACAATCCTAAAATAGCTGCAATTTCCAAGAGAACAAAGAGATCGATCACGTTGATTGCACCTTTGTCTCGCTTAAATGCGTACGGAAATTGTGTAGTGAATAGCAGGCTGTCTATAATTGGGAAGATATTAGTCCCTTTAAACGGTGGGCTTAAATGATTGAGTGTTGCATAGATCAAGAGGAGGATTGGTAATGAGTTTGGCTGATAATTCTTGCGTGCCTTGTCGAGGAGGAGTACCTCCTTTAGAACCCCAAAAAATTCGTGAATTGTTGGGCCAATTGGAATCGGGATGGGAACTGAATGACCAAGGTCATATCGAAAGGATGTATGAATTTCCCAATTTTGCCGATGCCTTAGCTTTTACCAATCGGGTCGGCAATGTAGCGGAAATCGAAGGCCATCACCCTGACCTGTATTTAGCATGGGGAAAATGCAAAGTAGAAATTTGGACCCATAAAATCCAAGGACTCACCGAGAGCGATTTTTTTCTGGCTGCAAAAGCCGACCGAGCGTATGCTCTTCCTCCTTTAAACCCTTAAACTCTCATGGCGACAAGCCCCACCCTCATTCACCCAGGCTCTTCTGGAGCGAAACAGGCGGACCCAGCCGACCCGGAAATCTCCACAGATTTCGGTATGCTCGGAACCCGGGTCGCGCTAGTCACCATGCCGTTTTCCTATTCGAAGTTCCCATCCATCCAATTGGGCACTCTCTCTGCTCTTTTGAAATCTCAAAATATCAGCACTAAAACCTATCATTTCAATTTACAGTTCGCCCATAAGATCGGGGTATCTCTCTATGAAATATTGTGTGAAAAGCGCGGCCTTTTTGGCGAATGGTTGTTTTCCACCCTTCTCTTTCGGGACAACCCAAAACACGCTCAATACCCTCACATCTTTAAGCCTATTTTTGAGGAGACCGCCCGAGAAGCTGGCTGTACGATTGGGTATTTGGAGGAAATCGGTCAAACCATCGCCCCTCAATTTCTCACCTGGGCCCTAACTTCCGTTGAATGGGATCAATACGATGTGGTCGGCTTTACCTCAACCTTTGACCAAAACGTCGCTAGCCTCTCTTTGGCCAAATTAATCAAGGATGTGTATCCAGACGTTCGGATTGTCTTTGGGGGAGCCAATTTTGACGGGGAGATGGGCCTGGAACAGTTCAGAGCGTTTCCCTGGATAGATTATGTGGTGAGTGGAGAAGGGGAACATTCCTTTCCCACCTTAGTAAAACGAATTCTGCTCAAGCTGGAGAAGGAAATTCCTCCCGGGATCGCTCATCGACACAACGGCGAAGTTCATTTCACTCCTCATGAACAATTGATGACAAAATTTGATCAGGCTCCTCCACCCGATTACGACGATTATTTCGCAGAATTAGACGAGTTAGACAAACAAGGATCAACCGGGCTTAACCGCATTTTGCTGTATGAAGGGTCTCGAGGTTGCTGGTGGGGAGAGAAGCACCATTGCACCTTTTGCGGCCTTAATGCTCAGGCAATGAACTTTCGGGCAAAATCACCAGATCAAGTAGCCACTGAATTGGAATATCTTTCAAGTCGTTATGACACGAGCCGATTCCGATTGGTCGATAATATTATCGACATGAAATATGTTGATGGGTTATTTGGCCAACTCGCTCAACGACATGTGGATTTGGATGTCTTTTTAGAAACCAAGAGCAATCTCAACAAGCGACAAATTCAAACATTGGCCCATGGGGGGGTCAAATGCATGCAGCCTGGCATTGAAAGCCTTAGCCAATCCCAACTGAAGGAAATGGATAAGGGCGTCAGTCCCTTACAGAACATTCAATGCTTGAAATGGAGCCGTTATTATCATATCGATGTGTCCTGGAATATTTTGTTGGGTTTTCCTGGGGAAACCAATGAAGATTACCAGCGACAAATGGAAATCGTTCCATGGTTGTTTCATCTTCAACCTCCCGAATCCACTTCCAAATTATGGCTTGAACGATTCAGTCCGTATTTTAAATGGCCGGAGCGATATGGTATTCGCTTAACCGGGCCTGGGTTGGCGTATGAGTATGTATACGATGCGCGCAAAGTTGATCTGAATAAGATCGCCTACGATTTTGAGTATGACATTGACTGGAAGGTCGACACTCAACTCTATGGTGCCTTTGTCCGTCTCGTGCAGGAATGGAAAGAACGATATCACTCCCCAAACCAGCCTTTTCTCTTTTTTTCAAAAGCCCTCAGCTATCTCACCGTGTATGATGGCCGAGGAGCCCATCCAACCAGTGAACGATTTGACCAACCCCATGCCTTTATTCTGGAATATTGTAATGACCAACCAAAGTCTTTCGAACAAATCCGAAAAGGCCTTCACGGTCAACCATTTCTTGCCCAATCAAACCAAGAGATTCAGCCCCTGGCAGAACTCATTGCCACTCTTCAAAACAAACGCCTCCTGTATGAGGAAGGGGGGCGATATTTTACCCTGGCTCTTCCTATTAATCCTCATCGGTAAACAAATGAGGTCAATACTTGCCGCATCAGCATTTGCTGGTTTTCCTCCTATAATTTTCCCTCACAGAAAAATAAGCTGTTTTTAAAGCAAATTTTTCCTCTTCGGTTTTCAGAATTTTTTGGACCAACAATTGACATCCTTCCGGTGCAAGGGTAGCCTATCAAGAAACTCAAAGATCTACCGAAAAGTCATAAAATATGCTTTACTAGGTATAAACTTCTAATAATCCTTCATCATCAGCGATTATTCTACACATGCCTCATTTTCTTTCCTTTGTAGGCGGTAGTGTTCTTGTTGCGTTAAGCACAATTACTTCAATAAACGTCTGTGCTGAAACGGCATCTTTTTCTAAAGATTTCTCCGAATCTCTGACATTTAATTATTCCATGGCTACTCGTGCCGATCACGAGAATCTGTCCTTTCGCCATCAAGGCTTTCATGCGATCTCTAAGCAATCAACCCCGGCAATACTCAATGCTCAATCATCCAGCACGGCGCCATTACCACCCACAAACGAAAATCAACCAAGCTCTTCAATCGTAACCATTGATGAAGCTGTTCCCTCATATATCATTCATGTGCCAGCCTCAAACGATAATGAAAACCTCCTCCAAGATGAGAGGATCTCAAGAGAGAATGCTTCTCCCTCTCATGAAGATGAAGACCTCAATGAATCAGAATCTTCTGATTACCTAGTTAATGTCGATGGCTCAACACTAAGTAAGCCCGAATCAAGTTTTTCAGCAATTGACCATATACCCAATTATTCTCGATTTGCTTGGCCAATCGTGGAGCAGGAGCATAAACCTGATTTCCTCGCACAAATAGAGGAAATGAATTCTGAACTGTACAGCCTCGCAACATTTTCTGGATTATCTACCCCCGATACCTCCTTAGCCCGATTCGTTGATGTGTTCAGCCAAGATTGGGAACCCATTCAAGAAGAAGGGTCATTGAAATATGGAACTATTCCCCTCGTCATCAACGACGCTGTCGCCAAGAATCTTCGCTATTTTCAGGAAGGTATCCCTGACAGATTCCAATCCTATTTAGATCGGTTTCACCATTACAAAGAGGTAGTCGAACCAATTTTTCGGGAATTTGGCTTGCCCATCGAACTCATGTATTTGTCCCTTGTGGAATCTGGCTTTAATCCCCGAGCCTTCTCTCGCGCACGGGCCTCGGGACCCTGGCAATTCATGAAAGCCACAGGCCGCATGTATAAACTCAATGTTAGCTGGTATGTGGATGAACGAAGAGATCCCATAAAATCCACTGTGGCTGCAGCCCATCATCTTCGTGACCTGTATGATCGCTTTGGTTCGTGGCCGCTGGCTCTGGCAGCTTATAATGCAGGCAGTGGAAAAGTCTCCCGCGCTATTCGCAAGACCAGAACGCGAGATTTTTGGAAAATTCGGCGAACTTGGTATCTTCGTCGCGAAACCAAAGAATACGTCCCCCGTTTCATCGCTGCCACGCTTATTGCCACAAATCCTACGGCTTATGGGTTTCTCGCCCCTGAAGGCGATCGGCATGAATTCGAAGAGGTCTTGATCTCTAAACCCGTTCAACTCGCTGCGATAACCGAGAAAACAGGGATTTCCCTTGAAGAACTTAAACGTCTCAATCCAGAACTTCGGCGGAATATTGTTCCCAAATCTCAGGGCCCCGGCTACCATCTTAAAGTGCCAGTCGGAATGTCTTCGTTAGTCACCGAACACCATGAGAAATTTCCAGTCTGGACACAACCACCTCCACCTCCTACCCAGTGGTATCGAGTACGCCGTGGGGACAGCTTATCCGTTGTGGCTCGTCGTTTTGGAATGAAAGTCCGCCAACTCAAAGATATGAATAATTTATCGAGCAATCTCATTCGAGTAGGAAAACGATTGCGTGTACGCGGGGGGGATGAAGATTATGCCGACGATCAAGTCGTTTGGTACCGGGTTCGCTACGGAGACTCCTTAGGCAAGATTGCAGACCGATTCGGAACATCTGTCAGCAAGATAAAACGGCTCAATAATCTCTCAACTCATTTGATTTTTCCTGGCGATCGCTTACGAGTTAGGGCCAAAGCCACCCCTACACAGACTCAGACAGGTGATACGAAATGGTATCGTGTGCAACGTGGAGATAGTTTGTGGAGCATTGCCCAGCAGTTTAGTGTCAGCGTGCGAGACCTACGGTCATTGAATAATTTGTCGTCCAGTATTATTCGCGCTGGGCATATGTTGTTGGTCAGTCAATAATTTTCTTAGGACCATTTGTCACTCCTTGGATCCTTCCTCCGTTAAATGATCGCCATCTTCGTTCTGGCTATTTAAGGTCTCCTGACCAGTCTCACTCCCAGCACTATTTTCTGAGTTCGTCGTTTGGGATGTATCCTCTGGAGCTAAAACTTTTACGCGAAGATTAGCCTCCGTTGAAAGAGGAGAAAGGGGAAATTCCTGGATAAGTTGCTTATAGTGTGTAACCGCGTCATTAATTTTCTCCTCAGACTCCGCCAATTTTGCCAATTCAAACATTACTTGGTCCTTATTAAGTGCCTGAGGATTTTTGAGCACCGCATTGAATGCCTGCACTGCTGCCGCACGATCTCCTGTCAGTAATTGAGCAAGCCCCAATCGTTGTTGCACCAATCCCACCAAAATAGGGTCTCCCGAATAATTTTGGATAAGGTTGGTATACACGTCTATCGCCCCCTTGTGATTTTCTGCTTCCATCAAACTATTACCTAACAAGAACGAAGAAACTTTTGCGCTGGGCGTGGCTGGATATTCCTTGATAATATCTTGAAACAGTCCCGTTGCTTGTTGAATATTATTTTTCCCTTTATCAACATTGTCCAGGGGCCGGTCCAGATAGACCATTTGCGCTTTTCCCTGTAAGGCCCATGCTTCTTCCAACTTCTGAGTAGAGACCCATTTGACCGTCACCAGACCCCCAACTAACACCACAAGTAAAAGAATGCCGCCCCAGACTAATCCCCGATGCTCTTCCACAAAAAACAAAAATTGTTCTTTGCTGGACAAATCCACTATTGGCTCAGAAGCCGATTTGTCTGAGTGCTCTTTAATTTTATACATTTCCTGTACTTCCTCTCCCTAAGATGAAAAAAGCTTACTCTAATCGTTCATTGTCTAATCTGAAATTCCAGGCCATAAGATGGTCAGCCTTATACCCACGTCTCAGGAACATGTCAAACGGTATTGCACACTATTTACTCGAAGTTGACAAGCCCTAACTCCCTGTTATAATGAGGAAATTGCCGATTTATTGTGATTTTAGGCGGATAGCTCAATTGGCAGAGCGCTGCCTTTACACGGCAGAGGTCACAGGTTCGATCCCTGTTCCGCCTACCAATATTTTATTTGGCAAAAGGTCGGCTCAATCTGATATATTGACCAGCCCACATCAAAAATCATTTCCCTTGCGGAAAAACTCTGTGGGCTGTGTGCCCAGAATCAGATTTATACGGGGCCGTCGTTCAGCCAGGTTAGGACGCCAGATTGTCAATCTGGAAGTCGCGGGTTCAAATCCCGTCGGCCCCGCCACTTCATCTCTCGGTGATTTGTTCGTCCGTATTTTCCATCCCCCGGGTTTCTCCGATTAGCCTAATGGAGGTCTAAAAACACACTATGCCCTTCGCTAACCCTTCTGAGCTCATAGGATCACTCGGATTATTGTCCATTGTTATTCTGATGATTCTCTCAATTTTTTCAATAATATCTTGGGGAATCATTGTGAATAAATTTCGGCAATTTAGGCAAATAAACCAGGAAGACGCCCAATTTCTTCAGCTATATGAAAAAAATCCTGAAGACCAACTCGCCTTGAGGACCCACGCTCAAACATTACCACTTAGCCCCAGTGCAGCGGTCTACCTTGGCGTCACAGACCGATTACCATCATGCTCCTATTTGTTTAATTCCGAAGAGGAAATCGAAAATCAAAATCCCGACCAAGCCCTGAACCGCTCATACTTAGAAAAAGTCTCTCAATACATCATCCAAAACCAAATAAATAATCAAGAAGCTTATTTGCCATTTTTGGCGACCACTGGGAACCTCACCCCGTTTATCGGTCTACTAGGAACAGTGCTGGGAATAATAAATGCGTTTGGAGAAATCGGGGTACAGGGGTCGGCAAGTATTGCCGCCGTAGCTCCAGGCGTATCTGAAGCCTTAGTGGCAACAGCAGCAGGACTTTTTGCCGCCATTCCTGCGGTAATGGCCTATAACTTCTTTCTGTCAAAAATACGGAAAATGTCCTTTCGAGTTGAAGCCTTTACCATTGAATTTCTTAATTCATTAGAAGAATCTGAAAAAACTTTGGAAGTGGAAGTAGCCAGATGACAACCGGTTCCCGACCCCGACAATTTCTTGCAGAAATAAATGTGATCCCCCTGGTGGATGTGGTGTTGGTATTGCTCGTCATCTTCATGGTTACGGCCCCCATGTTGCACAGGGGACTCGATATCAATTTGCCCACATCGGCCGCTAATAATATCAAGGCTGAAGAGCGATTGGTTGTCACCATCCAAAAAGACCAAAGCTTATCCTTGGGAAATGATCCCATAAGTTTAATTGACCTACGTTCAAAGTTACAGGATGCCAAAAACTCCAATCCCCTCATTTCAGTCTATTTACGTGCCGACCAAACCGTTCCCTATGGAACAGTTGTACAGGTCATGGATGAAGTAAAGGGCGCAAAAATTGAACGACTGGGCATGGTGACCGGTCCTAAAATGGAAACGATCGAAGCAGACAAAATCGGAGCGCTTCCCTAAATATTCCGTTTCATGGAACATGCTGCATCCCCAAGCCTCATTTCTCTTGGGCTCACGGCTGACACTTCTTCAGAAGGATCATCATTCCGTTGGGGTCTTGTTTCGTCGTGCCTACTTCACATCCTCATTATCACGACAGCCATGCTTATAAGGTTTCAATCGGAAAACGAACAACCGTTACGTGCGATTGAAGTGGCACTGATATCATTGCCGACAACGGCTCCCACGCCACCCAGTTCACCTCCTTCTCCCACAACGAAAACGGCGGCCCCACCAGCACCTAAAAAAGTCACAACTCCACCTCCGGCTCCACCCGCAGAGCCAGCAGAAGAGCTGCTTCCTCCGCTACCAACCGAAACAGCTTCAGAGCGATTATCTGAAGCCTTAGGTGGAGCGATAAATTCAATTCTGGTCCCTCAAAAACGAGAAATGGTGTCCCCCATCCCGACACAAGAACCTCAAACACGTCCTTCTAAAGACCAATCTCCATTATTTGGTAATCTTCAATTACCCTCTGCGCCCCCCACCATAGCCCGTCCTAAGAAATTAGAACCAACAGAACTCCTGAACACTCCTTCAGCACCCCTTCCTACTCAAACTCCCCAACCCTCACCAACACCCATAGAACCTCCGGCTCCGACCCCGGCTCCGGCTCAAATAAAACGTATTCCACCTGAGATCAAACCCGTTCCGGCTCCTCCGTCATTACGCGAAGTCACTCCCTTTGCCAGACCCAAAACGGAGACACAGCCACCGAAAACGAAAGAAACACCCAGTATAGAAAAAACCTTAAAGAGCCACCTCCCGAACATTCAACCTATTCCTCCAAAACCCTCAGCCCCAGTAGTATCTCGGAGGAAACCAAGGACAGAATCTAAGCCACAGACTTCCGCTCCTAAAATTTCGGCACCTAGTCTAGCCAATATCCCTCAAACTCCCAAGCTTGACGAACCGGTCTCAACGCAACCCAAAATGTCCGACACGGTCAAGAAATTAATGGAGGGGTTAAAATCAAAGACCCGCCAACCTGAGACACCACGGGTTTCCCAAGAATCATCCCCGCCTTCTGCATTGAAAACCAACCCTTCACCACCGTCTCCCACAGCACTCGACCAACAGATTGCCAAACTCGCGATACCCGAAGTGACCCCTGTTGAATCAATCAAACAACGGCTACAATTATTAGCAGTACAATCATCAGGGGATCCGGGAGCAACCGCCCCCTCCTCTCCTGGGAAAAACCGGTATTTGGCGATGGTAGAAGAAAGAATTGACCGTCAATGGGTTGCACCTCCATTGTTGACGAGTAATCCCGTGGTCGTACTTAATTTTCATATTTCTCGATCTGGCGAAATTTCCCGTATTCAAATAGCTGAAAGTTCCGGGAATGGGCATTACGATTCCGCGGCTCGACGCGCCGTGCAAGCGGTCAATCCCCTTCCCTCGTTTCCAGCCGATATTTCAGATTCCTTCTTTGACGTCACATATCGATTTATTAAAGATTAAAAGGACTTGGCCTGTATGAAGATTCGATTTAAACGCATTACTCACGTGATTTTCTGTACGGTGTGTCTTCTCAACATCGGATTTCCATCTTTGATTCTCGCGGAAGACGCGTTACTGGAAGCCACTCGTTCGGAATTTCAAAAGATTCCCATCTGGGTCATGGGATTTTCTCCTGTTCAACAAAACAACAACGCGTCAGAAAAGATTCATACCCAAGTTCAATCCATCTTAAAAGAAGATCTCACCCGCTCCCAGGTCTTTTCTGTCGCGGATTTGCCCCCCACGAAAGGGGAATTTTCAGAAAATAAATGCGTCACCCCATCCCCCGCACTCGCCAATCATTTCCAAAAGGTCACGGTTTCTACCTGGGGGCGGTTGGGAAAAGGCGGAACGGCCAGCGGGGTGGAAGGATTAATTTTTGATGCCTGTGCTTTCGACCCAGGGCACCAAGACGTACTCACTGGCAAGCGGTATTTTTCCCTTAAAACAAAGGAACCCCTGGTCCGCTTAATGGCCCATCGTTGGGCAGACGAACTCGTCTATCGTTATACAGGAGAGCAAGGCATTGCCCGAACCAAGATCGCCTTTGTCGGTGAAAAAGAGAATGGGCGAGAGTTATTCGTTATGGATTATGATGGATATGATCCTCAACAAGTGACAGCAGATGGCTATCTGAACCTTATGCCAACCTGGTCGCCAGATCGAAAATCTCTCATTTATACGGCCTATCGCGATCGCAAACAACAAATCATGTTGCGTGAGCTAGCCACAGGACGTGAAGATGTGCTCGTTTCTCCAGCCAGTTTGAACATTACTGCGACGTTTGCGCCCAACGGTCAGTCAATCACTTATGCCGCCGCACAAGAAGGGAATTCAGATATTTATCAGATCGCATTGGACAGTCGGAGATCCAAGCAGTTAACCTCACATCATAGTGCTGATCTTTCACCGACCTGGTCCCCAGACGGGCGGCATTTGGCCTTCACATCAGATCGGGGAGGCCGTCCCCAAATTTACCTCATGGATGCTGATGGCTCGAATGTGAGTCGTCTGACATACGACGGTGACTACAATGCCGCACCTGCATGGTCACCAAAAGGGGATTGGATTGTCTATGTGTGTCGTATCCCAGGCGAAGGCTTTAAACTCTGTCGAATTAGCCCGGATGGGAAACGACGAAACCAAATCACAAAAGGTAACAGCATCGATGATTCACCATCATGGGCCCCCAATGGCCGTCACATTGTATTCAGCTCTATTCGAGGAGGTGAAAGTCAGATTTATATCATTACAAGTGAAGGAGCCGGATTCGAAAAAATTTCTTCAGTCGGCGCTCATCTGAGTTCACCAGCCTGGTCGCCGTTTCAACCCTAATGCATGGAAATACCTATGATATTTCAGGAAAGGAGTTACCGTATGTATCCGAACTTTAGTCAAGTTCCACAAGTAAGCATTTTGCTGCTGGTTCTCGTCAGCCTTACCGGATGCGGAGAAAAGCGTGTGCATGTCGCCACGGTTTCTGGCGCTCCCGGCGAAGAATTAGCCTTAGAAGCAACTGAGGCCAATGCAGATTCCCAAATACCCAGTGGATTAAACAACGCTTCTCTTGATGAATCCGCCCTCCTATCGGAGACGAATGAAGAGAAGGGCTCCGCCTCTGAACCGCTATCTACGAGCTTTGACAATGAACCCATTAATTTGGCTCATGAACCGATAGACCCAGTCAACTCTGATCCATCATTTCTCTCCGGAGGAACCGAACCTGAAGAAACTCAACCCACCCCTGCTTTCTCTGACCATAGTAGTCCAACTCCTTCATTGGACAAGGGCCAAGATTTTTCAGCCCAATCCAGTTCAACCACGGAAAATCATTTGAGCCCAGCCTCCACCCCCATGGAGAACTTTCAGGAGTCATCTCCCGACCATTTCTCCGATTCTTTGGGTACGCCATCTTCTGAAGATTCTTCGGTTGGGCTCCAGGATACACTTGCCGGAGAAGGCCTCGAACCCATTCCCGACACCCTTCAAATTGCCAAGGTGGAACCTTCCGAGAGTCGACAAAATCAAATGAATCGGCTGCAAGAAGAAGAATTAGCACGCAAAGCCGAGCTCCAAGATGTATTCTTTCAATTCGACAGTTGGTCCCTTTCACAGGAAGGCAAACAAGCCCTGGAACGCGCCCACAAGTGGTTCGAACAGAAGCCCTCATCGAATCTGATTATTGAAGGGCATGCCGACCAACGAGGTACACAGGCCTATAATTTGATTCTGGGAAAAAAGCGGGCTGTGGCCGTACAAGATTATCTCGTACAACTCGGTGTGGAAACATCACGGTTGTCGATCATTTCTTACGGGAAAGACAAACCATTTTGCCAAGACGTTACGGAAGCCTGTCATCAACTCAACCGTCGCGGGCATCTTCTCGTTCAAACTAATTAACCCAGATGTAACCCTTTCATTCATGGAGGATCGAAGACACAGTGAAACTCGGAGGGTTTGCTCAGTCTGTTTCTAAAGGCATGTTGCTAATCGGGTTGTTCAGTGGTCTGCATGTTGGCTGTGTGGCACAGCAGGCCGATGTGGCGAGAATTCAAAAAGACTTAGAACAACAGATTGGTCAACTGAAATCGGAAAAGCTCGCACTTGAGCAACAGGTCGATGAGGCCCGTTCCGCTATTTCGGAATCTCAAAACCTGATTGCAGCGCAAAAGGCCGATATGACCAAAATGCGCAGCGACTTGGCTCCGTTAAATCAACAAATTAAACTTTTGCGGGAACAAGATTTAACCAGCTTATATGGCAACTATGAGCAAGCGGAAAAAAAGATCTCTGATCTTCGCCAAGACCTCACCAGTCAGACTGAAAAACTTGGCCGAGATATTCAGGCACTTCAGGCGACCACTGCTACCCAAGGGGAACAGCAACAACTCACCCAAACACAAGCGGACGCCTTAGCCCAACAAATTGATGAAAAGAATCAATCGTTAACGGATAAAATGGGAGAATTTCAGGTAGCCTTTGGTCAATTCAAAGAGACCCTTGGGACTCTGAGTACCGACATTAGTCAGGTTCAAACGAATATTGAAACCCTTCAAACGGATACCGCCACCCAAGGCCAATCCTTGACGACAGTGAAAAACCAAACGGCCAATCTCGAGCAATCCATCACTCAAGTCAAGCAGACTTTGGACCAATCTGGCACCGCATTAGGCACGAACATCGAAGAACAAGCCGGGCAGCTCACGGCCCTACAACAACAAGTGAACGCCCTTCAGGAAAAACTGACCACCGACACCCAAGCATTACGAACTTTTTTAGAGCAAGATGTCAAAACCGCCATGGACCAAGCCGTGGGTGACATGGAAGCGAGGCAGCTCCCGATAGATCAGAAAATTGCTGCCCTCCAATCCGACGTAGAAGCGTTAGGCATCCATGTCCAAGCCGACGCCACGCAAGTCCAGGAACTTACCCAAACAGTTGTGAAACTTCGTGAAGCCCAAGATGTCATGGGCAGTCTTCTTGGAAAACGTGGGGATGAAATCCTCCAACAGGCGGGACGTTTGTCGGAACGAATGGCGACTGTGGAATCTCACCAAAGCACCTTAACGGAGCAACTGCAGACAAACACGAATCAAACTTCGGTGCATTTGAAAGAAGTAAATGCAAGCCTGACTTCCATATCTCAAAGTCTGGAACAAACAACACAATCAATGTCCGAACGCCTGACCCAACAAGAGCAAACCGTGGCAACTCTTAATCAGACCATGCAAAAATTTCAGCAACTGAAACGAGAAACAGAGGGGCAGATTCAACAAATGAAGAATGCCACACAGGTTTCAGAGCACCTTCGTCAGAATATCGAACAGATGGCTAAACGCATGCGTGATTTGGAAATCCACCAATCCGAACTCGTCGGAAAGCTGGATTCTGATGCCCAAATCACAACTACTCACCTCCAAGAAGTCAATCAAGGGATTAAATCCGTCGCACAAGCTTTGGAAAATGCCACCAGTAAGCTCAATACCCGTATTACCAATCAGGAAGAACAATTAAATCGTGCTATCACTAAATTCCAAAGCGTCGAGAATTCTGCCGAAGTCTCACAAGCGAATATTCAACATCTGAATGACTTAACCGGCACCATGAACCAATTGCAGGATGTCATTACCACCATTGGGACGAAGTTGGGAGAAAGGGTAGATGCACATGAGAGTCGCCTGAGCCAGCTCGCTCAACGAGTGAATCAATTACAAAGCTCAAAATCTAAAAAATGACCCCCTATGTAAAGCATAATTCCTGAAAGAAAATTCTTAAAAGCAGGGAAGCCCTTTTCTAACCGGGCATCACTTGGTAAAATAAACAAATATCCCCTTCAAACATTCAGGTTGACCATGACTCGGAACACTTATTTTTGGGTATCGTTGTTCAGTCTTATCGCAACAGGCGGTTGTGCGACTGAACCTGATTTAACGGACCTGAGGAAGCAGGTTCAGGCTCTCGAACGCCAACAAGAATCCGCTCAACAGCAAGAAATCCAAGTTCGAGATCGCCTTTCAACCATTGAATCCCAACTTGACGAACACGACTTTTTGGTAGGCGAATTAATCAAGACTGAAGAAGAAGCCAATTTAGACACCCGACACCTTTTGGAAAAGCTCGAACGGACGGGTAGCATGCTCAGAGAGCAAATTGAGCAAACCCGCATGTCTACACAACGCCGCGATCAGGACTTATCGATCCGAGTCAAAGCCATAGAGGCTCGTATTGACAATATGGTCCATCGTTCATCACCAGGATCTTCGCAAATAAAAACACCTTTACCTCCAAGTCCTCTTCCTGATCAACAGGACAAAGGTTCTTCGCCACCCGTGCAGCATGAATCTATTCAGCAAGGTACTCGAGAAACGTCGGTAGAAAATGAAGCCTCCGCCTTTCGATCAGCCTATAAAGTTTATCTTAACGGTCACTATGATCGAGCCTCTAGCGAGTTCCAACGCTTCGTGAAACATTATCCCTCGACAACTTTAACCCCGCAGGCTTTTTATTATCTTGGCCAATCACTATACGTCCAAAAACAGTATGATCCGGCACAGGAGGCTCTTCAAACTCTGGTCACCAACTACCCGAATACCAAATATCGTAGCCAGGCTTTATACAAGCTCGGACAAATCATGATCGAAACCGACCAACGATCCAAAGCTCAGGAATTGTGGAACCAAGTTATTCAGGACCATCCAGATTCCCCTGAAGCCAATACCGCTAAAGAGCAATTAAAAAAAGCCGGGCTGTCTTGAGACCTTTCACGGTTTCTTGCAGTGGCTTTCCCCAACCCGCCATTTTGTTTTAACCTCATCACATGTCTCCCTTCGTGACTGGAAAAATTCAAGTTCTTCCAGAGGATGTGTCCTGTCGCATAGCAGCTGGTGAGGTCGTTGAACGTCCTGCGTCTGTTGTGAAAGAACTCATCGATAATAGCTTAGATGCAGACAGCTCACTTATCACGATCGAAGTAGAAGATGGTGGCCGTCGCCTTATCCGAGTCACGGATAATGGGTCAGGAATGAATCGAGCAGATGCCCAGCTAGCGTGCCAACGATTTGCCACAAGCAAGCTCCACGCGGAAGAAGATCTCTTTCAATTAACCACGCTAGGATTTCGCGGGGAAGCACTACCCAGTATTGCCTCGGTTTCTCGATTTCGCCTCAAAACGATCCCACCTGGTTCATCTATCGGAAGCGAAACACATTCGGAAGGTGGAACCGGTTGGGACCTACAAGACTTTACGGGCCCCCCAGGTACCCAAGTGGAAATTCGAGACTTGTTTTTTAACACCCCAGGACGTCAAAAGTTCTTAAAATCCGCTTCAACTGAATTCTCCAAAATTTCCTACACGGTGCAGCAAGCGGCCACTATTAATCCCCACATTCACTTCCGCCTATTCCATCATGCCCAAAAAATAATCGACTATCCCGCGGTCTCCACCCTTCAAGATCGTTTAGTCCAAATGTACGGTCTGACGTTTCTTGATCGATACCTCCCGTTACCGGTCACGGCCGGGCCTTTTCAGCTCACAGGATTTACCGTCAATCCACTCTATGCGAAAACCTCTCGGACACCTCAGGAAATTTTCGTCAACGGTCGACCGATTAAAAATAACACTATCAACCATGCCATCTATGAAGGGTATAAGTCATTTCTTCCCAAAGGGAAGCATCCTCAATATATTGTCTGTCTAAGACTGGACCCCCAAACACTGGATATCAATGTTCATCCCACAAAACGGGAAGTGCGTTTTTCTCATGCCGAAGTTGTACATTCAGGGATCCTCCGAGCTTTCAAGCACATCTTTGTGACAAAAACATCCATTGATCTGGACATTCCAACCCCATCACACCAAGACGTTCCCTCTATACCGATTTTACCCACAACCCAACCCACCACAGAATCCTTAGCAGTTGCGCGCCTTTCTAACGTTACCTTCTCTTCTGAACCAGGAAAAGCCAAGGCGCCACATTTATCTCTTTTTGCTCAGGAACCTCCAACCACGTACCTGACGCCGAAACAAGAATTTCACGTGGAAGCTCTTGGCCAAATTCATCACACCTACCTGTTAGGCCACATCAATCAGGATCTATATATTATCGATCAACACACCGCTCATGAGCGGGTGTTGTTTGAACGCCTCATTCAGGGATGGAAGAAAAAAAATATCGTACAACAAGGCCTTCTCATTCCTGAGCCGATTGAGCTTCTTCCTCACCAGAGAGCCTTAATTGATGAATGGCTTCCAGTTTTCTTGCAAGTCGGCCTTGAGATTGAACCATTTGGGACAACTTCGTATGTGGTTCGCTCCGTTCCAGCAATCTTGGGAACTGTCACGGTTGGACCCTTGATCCTTGAACTCCTGGAAGAACTATCAGAATGGAAATCCACCGATTCTCTTGAAGCTTTAATCAGGCCTGTTCTAGCAACAATGGCCTGCCAAAGTGCCGTTCAAGCCGGGCGAACCATGACACTGCCTGAAATTTCTATTTTGCTAAAGGATTGGGCTCAGGAAAATTTTCCCATGACCTGTCCACATGGAAGACGTGTCGCGATTCGACATTCGAGAGACGAATTGAATACTCTATTTGCTCGGGCTTCGGAAAAACAATCGGCAAACTGAATATTAAATGATTTCTACCGAACTGATACGCACACACCAACCTCTGGTGGCCATCGTAGGACCAACTGCCATTGGGAAAAGCCGTATTGGAATTGAAATTGCCAAAGCCCTCCAGACCGAAATTTTGACGGCCGATTCATGCCAAGTGTATCGGGGGATGGATATCGGAACCGACAAACCAACGATTGCGGAACGGCAAGGGATTCCCCATCGGTTAATTGATCTGGTAGAACCTGATGAATCGTTTAATGTCGGCGACTTTCGCCGCCATGCACTTCAAGAAATTTCTCGATTGCATCGCCAAGGACTTCTCCCCTTAATCGTTGGAGGAACCGGACTTTATATTCGTGGCCTTTTAAGAGGACTGTGCCCCGGGCCTCCGGCCAATTGGTCAATTCGCCAGGCCTTAAGGCAAGAGGCAACTGAACAGGGATGGCCTTTTTTACATGAAAAACTACAAAAAGTGGATCCCGATCTGGCGCGCCGCCTGCACCCCAACGACCAACCCAAAGTGTTGCGAGGGCTTGAAGTTTATCACACCCTGGGCATTCCATTATCCAAGTTCCAGCAAGAACATCGATTTCAAGAAACCCGATACCCCTTCCTGCTCATTGGCCTCACCATGGAACGCCAACATCTCTATCGTCGGATTGACGCGCGTGTGGAATGGGAAATCGAAAAAGGCCTCGTACAGGAAACGCAAAATCTCCTGAAGCGAGGCTATTCACGTCAATTAGGATCCATGAAGGGATTAGGATATAGACAATTTGCTGGATTTCTCGCAGGAGATTCCTCATATGAGGAAACCGTGCGTCTCTTAAAACGAGACACGCGACATTTTGCTAAGCGACAGATGACATGGTTTCGAAAAGAGCCGGGCATTCACTGGATAACCGTGAATGAGTCGGAGGTCCCCATGCAGGCGGCAGAGCGGATTTTGAACAAAATTGATGCTTTTCTTTTGTCCTTCACCTCTAACCAAAGAATTACAAACAAGACGAAGACTCTACCTCTCGAGGCCCCTTAGGGAATGGCTTGAATCCCGTTTACTTACGATTTTTTACCTTCTCACGTCTCTGTCAAAGGAGTTGCCGCAGTGCCCATAGGTACAACCAAAGCCCGAAAACCCAAAGCCGATATAGCCATCATTGGGGGAAGTGGACTCTACCATATGGAGGGTCTCACCAAGCTCAAAAAAATTTCGGTCACGACGCCATTTGGAAAGCCCTCAGATACCATTCTGCTAGGATCCCTGGAAGGGTTCAACGTTGCATTTTTGGCTCGACATGGCCGCGGTCATGGTATCTCTCCCTCAGAGATTAATTACCGCGCCAATATTCATGCACTAAAATCTCTCGGTGTATCCCGTGTGTTTTCGGTCAGTGCGGTGGGGAGCATGAAGGAGAATATTCGACCCGGTGATTTTGTCGTGCCCGATCAATTCATTGACCGAACCACGAAGCGCCTCTCCACTTTTTTTGACCAAGGCATCGTGGCTCATGTGGCCTTTGCCAATCCCTTGTGCTCCTCATTGTCTTCTATTTTTTGGAAATCCAGTCAACAGGTTTCCGTGAACGTTCACCGACCCGGCACTTACCTGTGCATGGAAGGCCCCCAATTTTCTACCAGAGCTGAGTCCCTACTCTACCGAACATGGGGAGTTGATGTGATTGGAATGACCAATCTCACAGAAGCCAAACTGGCTCGTGAGGCAGAAATGTGTTATGCCACGTTGGCATTAGTGACGGACTATGACTGTTGGCACGAAACTGAAGAGGCCGTGTCCGTCGGTGCCATTTTGGAGATCATGCACAAAAATGTGGAAACAGCCAAACTGGTCTTGCGTCAGGCCGTAAAGAGGGTGAAAGAGCTCGGACCCTGTGGCTGTCATTCCGCGCTCGAACATGCGGTCATTACTCCATTAACCCGATTGAGTCCAACTCTTAAAAAACGGTATCACATTCTCCTTCAGCGTAAATTATCAATCATTCGTCAAGCCAAGAAAAGGTAATCATTATGGGAAATTTGTTAGTAGTAGGGTCCGTCGCCTTTGATTCAGTTCGTACGCCGTTTGGCGAAGCATCTAACGTCCTAGGAGGCTCAGCCACCTATTTTTCAACTTCTGCGAGTTTTTTCACAGACGTCAACTTAATTGCCGTCGTTGGAGAAGACTTTCCTGAAGAACATCTCGAATTTTTGAAAAGTCGCGGGATTGATTTAGAAGGTTTAGAGCGCCGACCAGGAAAAACCTTTCGGTGGCGGGGAGAATATTCTTACCAGCTGAATGAAGCTCAAACCCTAGAAACACACCTGAACGTGCTCGAGACCTTTCGTCCCAAAATACCGAATCGCTACACCAAGCCTTCCGCCTTATTCCTCGGAAACATCGACCCGGAACTCCAACTGGACGTCCTTAATAAAGTCACCCGACCATCTATTGTGGCATGCGACACCATGAACTTTTGGATCGATGGCAAGCGGGATGCCCTATGGAAAGTGCTTGAATTAATCGATGTGCTCGTCATTAACGACGGGGAAGCTCGGGCATTGGGTGAAGATGCTAATTTAGTCCAGGTCGCCAAACGGATTTTATCGCGAGGGCCAAAAACCTTGATTATCAAACGAGGGGAATATGGGGTTCTCATGTTTCATCAAAAGGGTATCTTTGGAGCTCCCGCCTACCCACTAGAAACCGTTAAAGATCCGACCGGAGCCGGAGATACTTTTGCAGGAGGATTGATGGGATATCTTTCGGCATCAGGAAATTATTCAGAGGCTGGTCTTCGTCAAGCGATTATTTTTGGAAGTGTCATGGCTTCATTCAATGTGGAAGAATTTAGTCTTGATCGCTTAAAACGGTTGACCAGAGAAGAAATCGATTCCCGGTTCCACTCATTTAAACAACTGACGCATTTTGAATCATTGTCGTAACTATCTCTGACTCACCCTCTTTCGCCGTATGCCATGGATTCCATAGGAGATTACCTCAAACAAGCCCGGGAGGAAAAAGGCTTCTCCTTAAAACACGTGGCGTCACAGACCCGAATTCAGGAACACCACCTCCAAGCCTTGGAAACAGAAGATTTTGCCAATCTACCTGCCAAAGTCTTTGCGAAAGGTTTCGTCCGGTCCTATGCCAAAATTCTCGGTCTAAATGAAGAGGAAGCTATTCAATGTTTTCTCCAAAGCTCGGGGACATTTTACGATCAATACCAATCAGAACATCCCCAACCTCATGCGCAGGTCGTCCTAGAGGCCCCTCCGAGACAGGGCATCAATTGGACATGGATGTTGGGAGCCATTGCTATCCTTGGCATCATTGCCATTTGGTATGCACTTCCTCAAAAAGAAAACATCCCTGACCTCAAGTCAGAACAGGAAACCTCCCTTCCAACTGAACCGCTAGTTGAACCACCTCTCCAAGAGGCCGTTTCCCCCGAAACCATCGAGCCCTCGCAACTTGAAGAATCTGCGCCCAACCTTATTCCCCCAGATTCAACGCCAGTACTGGAAATAGACTCGGCACCACCTCAACCCAAACCAATTGAAACGCCTACAGCTGATCCGCCTCCACAGCCCCCCACCAGGATGACAGATACAATTTCAACCCCTGCAGAATCGCAAATTCTTGAGATTGAAGCCACCCAGTTAACCTGGGTGGTAGTCAAGTCCGACGAGCAAGATCCCAACGAAGCCCTGTTACAGCCTGGACAACGAATTACGTGGAAAGCCGACAGGCAATTTCTTCTCACTTTAGGGAACGCCGCAGGAGTCGTCATACGACTTAACGGGCAACTCCAGGGTCCATTTGGGAAACCGGGGCAGGTGGTTCGGGACATCCGATTACGTCCTTGAAATAGTCCCAAATAGGGTCATTACGTAGACCCACTTCTTGTCATTATTCTTGTTTTCATCAAACTAACCTTCGCAAAAAAAGCGAATCTGAATCGGATGATGGGCTGTTTTTGTTTCTTGACAGGTCAAAAAATTGGTTGATATATTAGAAAGGTTTGGGTGGCTGAGGGATGCTGATCATCCCTTCCCTCTCAAATGTCCCAAACCAAGAAAAACAAAGAATGGCGACATGGGGTGTTATCCAGACACCTCGAATGGATTTTTTGCTCTCATCAATTCTGTTTAACCCAGGAGGCTTACATGAAGTTTTCGATGAAAGTGCTTGTGATGGCGACCACAGCCATGTTCCTGACGACAGGCTTGGCTATTGCCGGCCCCGAAAAAGACCCTTTAAAAGCCCGCGTTCCAGCTGACAAACGTGCTGCAGCGAAAAAAGACAAATCTCCCTTATACAAAAAGGCTAAAGATGCTTCTGCGGAAATTGTTGCGGAAGGAAAGGCGATCTTTGAAGGAAAAGGAACCTGTGTAAACTGTCATGGAAAAGAAGGTAATGGTCAAGGTCCTGCCGGAAAGGTTCTGAACCCTGGACCACGAGACTTCACCAATTGTAAATTCCACAAAAAACGGAAAGACGGTGAGTTGATGTGGATCATTAAAAACGGCAGCCCAGGCACAGGAATGGTACCCTTGATTCCAGCCACTATTAGTGAAGAAGAAGGCTGGAAAGTAATTGCCTACGAACGAAGTTTCTGCAAAGATTAATCTGAGTATTTTTTGTTTCAACCCCTGCTGGGCAAAGCTCAGCAGGGGTTTTTTTCATTTAAAACCTCTGATTCTCCCTTCCACATCCCCTTAACTGCATTGACACCCTTCAAGGCCCTTGACTAGACTCTTTCAGGTCAATACCCCTAGTTATATAGGGAATTAAGTCATCTCAGAATTAGGAGAATACATGTCTCATGGCTAAACGACGCTCCGTTCAGGAAGACACGGTTGCCCTCAAAAAAAAAGTCAGGGAATCCTTAACAAAGAGTGACAATCCTGAAGGGAACCCAGCCATCCGGTCACTGCGAAAACGATTAAAGCGAGCGCAACGAAAAGTTCGGAGCAATAAAAAACGGGAAACCGACCGGGCCGCAAAAATAAAGCCTACCGCAACATAAACTAAGAACCCATGGCCATGCAGCCATTTGGAGGATTTTCGCATGCGTGATGACCAAAAAAATATCGATGATGAATTTTCGGATCAAACAGAATTCGTGTCCTTAGACGACAATAAGAATTCAGTCAAAGACGAATTCGTGGATGAAGTCGCCGAAGCTATTACCGCCGAAGAGGAAGAAGAATCGACGGAAATCGTCGCCTCAGCTGAAAACGAAGAAACCCCTGAAGAGGAAGAAGAACTTGTCGAAGAGCAAGTCAAGGATGAGATTGACATACAAATTGACTTGTTAAACGACACGGATTGGGTTGTCCGCCGCGAGGCCATTATTACCCTGGGGGAAATGGGTGATGAACGCTGCATTGAACCTATCGTTCGATGTTTGCGAGACGGGGATTGGCAAGTGCGGGAAGCTGCCGTTGAAGCCATCGCCATGATTGGCTCTCCAGCCGTTGAACTCCTTCTTCGTTATGTGCGCGACTATGATGCAAGAAAATCCGTCATTAAAACCCTGGGGAAAATCAATGACGAACGGGTGCTAGATCCCTTAATTTCGTTCATGCGCAGTGATGAATTCAAAGATGACGCCACTTGGGCGTTGGCGGAACTGGGTAAGCCTGCCGTAGGTCGATTAATGGAGTTAATGAAAGACCCGGAAGAAGTCACCAGAAAACAGGCAATACTGGCATTGGGAGAAATCAAGGATGAAAGCTGCGTCGATGCGTTAATCGAAAGTTTAAAAGATCCTGATTGGTTTACACGTCTGACGGCAGCCTCGGCATTGGAAAAAATGAAAAGCGCCAGAGGGCGGGAAGCTATCAAACCTTTGATGAAAGATCCAGATATCGTCGTCAGATTACGAATTGAACGAATGCTGGCTGCATGGAAAAAAGAGGCAGTGAGCGCCTAAGAGTCCACACCTTCAGGGCAGGACATCCTGTAATTCTTGTCGAAGATCCTCTAAGAGATGCGGCGGGAGGCTTCGGCCCTGGGCTAAGCTCTTTTGAGCTTCGCGAAACTTTCCTTTCACCCGTTCAATCTTCTGGGCCATAGGGCCGTGAGGATCAAGGGCGACCGCTTCATCTAAATGGCGTAGAGCCCGCTCAAATTCTCCGGAAGCCCCTTCGTAATCATGATTGAGTAGAAAAGCCCGCCCCTCAACCAATCCTTCCTTGGCCTCTAACATTTGTCGCTGCAATTTGACTGTTTGGTCAAAACCAATCGTATTCTCCAGCACTTCTCCAGATAAATCCCTCAATTTTTGCTTAACCACATGTGGCTGTTGTCCGGTGTAATAACCGGCTCCAAACACCACGCCGAAAATAAGACACCACCGAATTATTTTTACCATAGACGCCCCCAACGATTGAGAGTGAAAGGCTAGGAATTCAGGCAAGAAGGCAGTTGTCCGCTAGACCAACGATGCCGTGAATACCCTCGTGCCAAATAAGAGTATTCTTGCAGCCTGATACCTCATGAAAAAGCCCATACTCCTTTTGAGTATAAGAAGCCTGATCTGGATGTCACCGTTGAGTAAATGATGGTCCTCACCCAATTTTTAGGCAAGCTTGGCTTTCACTGAAGACCGGACATTGGAGAGCAAGGGCGCATAGGCTCGTCCCGCATATTCTTTTAACATGCGGCGGGCACTAAATCTGGGGGCGCCGGTCCGAATCGCATTTTTGACGATGGCACACCACCCATGAGGAATTCCATCAATCCCGCGATCATAATATAACGGGATAACTGATTGCTCTAAAAGACTGTAGAGGTTTTCTGAATCCCAAACATCCTGCTTATTATCGTCTAAGGTTTCATCAGGCAGGGGAACCGCCCAACCATTTGATCCATCATACCCTTCTTTCCACCATCCGTCTAACACACTCAGATTGGGTACGCCATTTAAAGCAGCCTTTTGTCCACTAGTGCCACTAGCCTCCAATGGCGGACGGGGATTATTCAGCCAGACATCCACACCCTGAACCAAAAATTTGGCGACATGCATGTCGTAATCCTCAACAAAGGCAATATGCCCTCCTAAATCATGCGCTTTGGCAAATTGATAAATGTGGTGAATTAAATCACGCCCATACTGATCAGCCGGGTGCGCCTTCCCGGCGAAAATAATCTGAACTGGTTTCCAAGGATTCAGCAGAATCTTCTTCAAGCGGGCCAAATCAGAAAATAACAACATGGCTCGTTTATATGTGGCAAACCGCCTGGCAAAGCCCAAAGTCAAGGAATGTGGCTCCAACAAGGCCCCACTCGCCAACACTTGTGTCGGTTCCATCGTCCCATCCATCCAGGCCATCCGGGCACGCTGGCGCACAAAAATGAGCATTTTTCGTTTGAGAAACTGTCTGGTTTCCCACAATTCTTCATCAGGAACATCCTCAATACGCTTCCACAGTTCTGGATCATCACAACGTTCCCGCCAGTCAGGACTCACATATTTTCCAAATAACACATCCATTTCCTTGGCAATCCACGTAGGCACGTGTACCCCATTCGTGACACTGTGAATAGGCACTTCCTGGACCGGATGTTCCGGCCATAACACCTGGAACATGTTCCGAGAGACCTGCGCATGTTCTACGCTCACTCCATTAATAAACCCCGCATGACGAAGAGCCAAGGCCGTCATGTGAAAGTGATCAGCCCCCAACTCTGGATGACGCCCCAAGGCCATAAAATCATCCTGGGTCAATCCCAACTCGTCCCACCACCAGTGGCAATGCTCACGAATGAGATCACTAGAAAAAACATCATGGCCGGCAGGAACCGGAGTATGGGTAGTAAAAATGGTACTTTCCCGCACCTGCGTAACGGCCTCCTCCAAGGACAAACCCTGCTGGACGCCTTCCCTGATGCGTTCCACCAATAAAAATGCGGGGTGGCCTTCATTTGCATGCCACACCTGCGGTTCATAACCGACGGCACGAAGCGCACGAACCCCGCCAATACCCAACAAGAGTTCCTGACATAATCGGGTACGATGGTCTCCCCCATAGAGTCGGGCCGTCAAATGACGATCTTCCGGAGAATTTTCTGGAGACTCCGTATCCAACAAATACAGCAAAACACGACCGACTTTCACTACCCACACGACACAAGTCACCAAACGATTCCCGATAGGGACTTGAACCTTCACGACCTCACCGGAAGGGGTACGGGCCCAATCCATCGGCATCGCCATTTGATCCACCGAATCATAGACCGCCTCCTGCCACCCATCGGCATCGATGACCTGACGGAAATAGGCTTGGTTATACATAAAGCCCACTGCCACCAAGGGAATTCCAAGGTCGCTGGCTTCTTTGAGATGATCCCCGGCCAGAATCCCTAAGCCTCCGCTATACAAGGGTACCGAACGATGGAGTCCGAATTCTGCTGAAAAATATGCCACTTGGCCTTCACTTAAATGAGGATGGGTCATGTTAAACCAGTGGTCTTTGGCTCCCATATAAGCATGAAAGGAATTCATCGCTGCATGATATTGACGAATAAACATCATATCCTGCCGAAGACTTTCCAACCGGCTGGGATCAATGTCCTGCAATTGTTTCATGGGATCATGATGGGTCAACCGCCACAGCGTCTGATCGAAGGAGGAAAACACGGCACGCCCTTCAGGCGACCAACTCCACCATAAGTTATGAGCTAATTCAGATAGATTTTTAAATTCATCAGGTAAGGTTCTCGACCGGCTATCCATCAACACACCTCACAAGGATGGCTATAGAATACGAAGAAGGCGGCATTACGAAAAAACATCGCATACCATTGAGCTTAGGTGAATGTAGAGAAATGTCAAGATAGAGGGATGGGCAACAATAGGACTCAAGCATTACCGACAGGTCGACTGGCTCCGGCCTGAGCGAGGGACACTACCACCGCGTATCGCTCTCCCACAATCCGCGTGACGCGGTTCATGTGCTTTGCCAATTCCTTGGCTTCCTCGGGAGGAAGATCACTGCGAAATTTCGGGTGTAGCCCCCACCAGGTTTCAATTTCTTCCGCACCCTGAACTCGGGACACCACACTGATGAGCTTGATCAACGCTTCACGACCGGTCCCTTCTGGACCTGAAAGCGGTGTGGCCGAACCTGCTTGATCGCCGGATGAATCACGCTGAGTTTTGGAGGGTGCGTCTTCTGTCGGCTGAGCCGATTCACCTTTTGATTTCATCGCATCATCAAAGAGACTTTTCAGAGCCGGCACAACGGCGGCCCCACACAAAAACGCCGCAGAGGTGATTTCCGTCTTGCCGGAGGCCCCCGCTTTTGAAGCCACGCGTTCGGAGAAAAATTTGAAATACTGATCGCGTTCCTTCGTTTGATCGGTTACGACAAATTTAAATCGTTCATACACTTCACGACTCTCAGCAACCGTTTGGCCGACCGACAGCATGACTTCCATTTCATCGATTTCAGTCGAACTCAAGGAAGGGGCCAACACGGTTTTCAATTCATGAGAGACCGAATCTTCCAAGCTATTCATAAAATCCCGCTGGGCCTGAATGGGAATATAAAAAGCCGACAGCCGATCCACCAAATTAAACAACATACGTAGAAATTCTAAATAGATATCCCATTCCTGTTTCCGCTGCAGCTTTAAAGATTGCTTCTGATCGGAACGTTTGATGAGATTGACCGATTCACGCGACACACTCATCATAGTATGCGCCAAATCTTTTAAAATACCGGAATAATTTTCTTGAGAGCTGTTTGCCATGTTCGAGATCCCTCTGGTGAATGAGGGGAAAGTATAACTGAGGGTTAAGAAGCCTGTCCAAGTCATAATCGACTCGCGTTGCAACCCTCTATCACCTATGCTATACACGGCTAATCCTCGTTCCAGAAGAACAGAATCACCGACTGCTTACGATAAAATCCTTAGATATTCATGGATTCGACATCTGCCACCCACAAAACCTATGTCCTGAAGCGCCCGCTTGAAGGATCCGCGCCTCCATCGCTGTCCCGCAATTATGCAGAAGAACTCAATGCCCAACAACTAGCGGCCGTTGAAGCCGTAGACGGTCCAGCTCTCGTAATTGCCGGGGCGGGAAGTGGAAAAACACGCACGTTGGTCTACCGAGTCGCTCGACTCATTGACCTCGGCATTCCCCCGAGTTCCATTCTCTTACTGACCTTTACACGCAAAGCCGCCCAGGAAATGTTGGAACGCGTAGGCCTGCTCATCGGTTTACGGAGTCAACAAGTCAGTGGAGGAACCTTCCACTCCGTGGCCAATCTCCTCTTGCGCCGATATGGCCAACCTGTGGGCTTGGAGTCGGGGTTTACGATTTTAGATCGAGGCGATTCTGAAGATTTGATTAGCCTCCTACGTGGCCAACTAGGGCTGAACGATATGGGCAAACGCTTCCCCCGAAAACATACCATCGCCGAAATGTTCGGGAAAACGGCGAATACGTTGGAAAGCCTGGAAGACATTGTGCTCGATGAATACAGTCATTTCGGAAATTTTTTAGGCGAACTCACCAAATTACAAACGGCGTATGAATCAGCCAAACGGCAACGACAACTGGTGGATTATGATGATTTGCTCGTCAAGTTGTTAGAACTCCTGGTCGTCGATGAATACTCCCGAGAAACCATTAGCCAAGCTTTTCGGTACATTTTGGTAGATGAATATCAAGACACGAACCGCTTGCAAGCCTCCCTCGTCCGCAACCTGGCAGCCACGCATCAGAATGTCATGGTGGTTGGCGATGACTCGCAATCCATTTATGCCTTCAGGGGGGCGACCTTTCGCAACATCATGGAATTCCCGGATTTATTTCCAGGCACCACCATATATAAGTTAGAAGAAAACTACCGCAGCACCCAGCCGATTCTCCAACTGGCCAACAAACTCATTGCCGCCGCCCCGGAACGGTACAGCAAAACCTTGTTTACCCGACAAGAGGAAGGGCCCCTGCCTACTCTCGTTCAGGCCATGGGAGAAAACGCCCAATCACGATTCATCGGGCAGAAAATCTTGGAACTTCGCGAAGAAGGGATCGCCTTAGATGAAATCGCGGTCTTGTTCCGCTCGAGTTTTCATGCGTTCGATCTGGAACTGGAACTGACCCGTCGGAATTTGCCCTTCATTAAACGAGGCGGATTCAAATTTATCGAAACAGCCCACGTGAAAGACCTTCTGGCACATTTGCGAGTAATTCATAACCCATTAGACACCGTGAGCTGGAATCGTCTGTTGCTCTTACTCGAAGGCGTCGGACCCAAAAAAGCCAAAGATCTGATCGCCCAGATCCTACAAGCTCATGGCAGCTATGAGGGACTGAAACACAGTACCGGCCGATCAGCCGTAGGCTTGCGTCATTTAGCCTCCACATTGGACGAACTCACCGAAGAACCGCTCAGCCCGGCCGTTTTATTGGGTGAAATGCTGGAATACTATCTCCCGCTGCTCAAAGATCAATATGATGATTATCCAAAACGCATCCGGGATCTCGAACATCTCTCGGTCATGGCCGAGCGTTATCCGGATCTCAATCAATTTCTGGCCGACCTGACACTCGAGCCACCCAATGAAAGCGTATCCGATGTCGAGGCCCCGGATCATGACGATGAGCGGCTCATTCTCTCCACGATTCACTCCGCCAAGGGGCTGGAGTGGCGCTGTGTCTTTGTCATCTGGCTGGTCGATGGCCGCTTCCCCTCTGCCTATTCTTTTTCCACCCCGGAAGAGCTTGAAGAAGAACGGCGGCTCCTATATGTCGCCATCACACGGGCGAAACAACACCTCTTCCTCACCTACCCGATAAATGTGTACGATAAAATGACAGGGGCTGTGCTCTCCAAGCCATCACGATACTTGGACCATATTCCCCCATCACATTTTGAAACGTGGAATTTAGTGGAAGAAGATCAAACATATTCCTGGAGATAGTCTCGTGCCCACAATAATGCCAATTCTACAAGGAATCCTCGTGACCATTGTCCTACAGTTGTCTCTGGTTGGATTAACGCGGGCCGAGGACGCAACATCAACCAATCAGCCCGATCCGAGAAATCCCTGGCCGGCCTTGCTGCAACAAGCCGAAACCTTAGGGCTCCCCACGGAGTTTCTCACGCATATCGATCCGACATTCGTCAATATTACGTTTGAAGATCTTCGAACTTATGCGGCTGAATATCATCCAGAAGACCATCGCATGATTCTCAATATGCGGCTCTCCTTTAATGAAGCGGGGGGTGCCTTGGCTGATCTGGCCCGTATGACTCACCATGATCTTGCTCTGCTGTATCATGAATTACTGCATGCTTACTTAGATTACCTCTACGCCGACAACCATCCCGCACCGCTCACCCCAGAGGACCAACTGGTCTTGGACATCGCCAACAGCCAGATGGCCTGCCATTATCGCTTTGTCAGGATCAATCCCATCCGACAGCTAAAAGGCGCCACAGAATTACGCTTTCTGTCAGATCAAGACTCTTGGGAAGTGATGAACGAAACTTGGGCTGTCTTTGTCGGCTGGGTGCAATGGACCAAGCTGGAATTGTTTCATGGGAAACTGGCGGACAGTACCTGGACACCAGACCTTGTCGCCCAATGGACCGATCGATTGGAGAAAGCCGTAGAATCCGGTGAACTATTAGGCTATTACGAACCGGACGACCCGGAAGAGCGACGGGTGGCCCGCAAACGTTTCATCGCCCCTTCGAACGGTCTGACTCCCAAAGATGTGGAGATCTTGCTTACGAAGGTATTGCATGAAACCACCGAAATCGTTGACGTCTCAAAACGAGTATTAGAAGCCTATCAAAGCCGACAGGAACCACCCCCATCTTGCGAATAATGCCGTCACTGGAATCGGGTAGACTTCACGCAAACAACCATGCTAGCTTCAAATTCTTCTCCTCTCTCTGGTCGGAGAAAACCAGGATGAGGGTGAGGAATTTTATAATTGGAAACCAGTATCACGAGCGCCTGTAGCTCAGTGGATAGAGCACTGGCCTCCGGAGCCAGGGGCCACAGGTTCAAATCCTGTCAGGCGCACCAAAAATGCAAGTGAAAAGTAAAACGTAAGGAGTTGGAATAGTATCTTGGGAAGATGTTCAAAAAGTGTCCAAGTAGAAGATTCTTCTTACTACTTTTTACGCCTTACGCCTCACTCCTAACGAATCAAAAAACTCGGTGGGCCGTTAGCTCAGCTGGCAGAGCAGCTGACTCTTAATCAGCGGGTCGTAGGTTCGACTCCTACACGGCCCACCATTTTTTTAAATTTTCCATCCTTCCTACCTTTCTCTCCTTTGGAAAAATGTTTGCTTGCAATTTACATTTGTAGAGCAACTCAACGTTCCTCCAGCTTGACCAACCAATAAGTTCGCTATAAAGTTTCATACATGACAAAGAGAAAAGAGGGTACCTTCAATAAATGCCCTGACCCAAGAGAAATTCCTACCTATACGCTTAGTGAAGCGGCTCAATATCTTCGCATACCCCGAACAACCATTCGGGATTGGGTCTCTGGCCGATCCCTCCAGGACAAAGGAGTTCCTCGACGTTCTCAACCTATCATTCCGGTCCAAAAGTCGACACCGCGCTTATTGTCATTCATCAATCTTGTAGAAGTGCATGTTCTTGATGCCATTCGGCGACAGCACAATATCTCTCTTGAAAAAGTCCGAAAAGCTATTCAGTTCCTTCAGAGACAGTTCCCATCCAAACATCCGTTGGTCGACCATGATTTTGAAACCAATGGTATTAATCTTTTCATTGAGAAGTATGGTCAACTGATCAACATCACACAGGAAGGACAATTGGCAATTAAAGATATGATGAAGGCCCACCTACAAAGGATTGAAAGGGATGCCCAGGGTATTCCTCAGAAACTGTATCCCTTTACCCATAAACGAGCATTTCGTCCCGGGGAAGTCGAACCCACCACCGTGGTGATTGATCCACGTGTATCATTCGGACGTCCGAGTCTCATTGGCACAGGTATCCCAATTTCAATTATTGCCGAACGATATAAGGCTGGTGAGTCTGTCGAAGAACTCGCCGACGACTATGCCCTCCAACCCCTCCAAATCCAGGAAGCGATCCGATCCGTCCTTACGATCGAAGCGGCCTAACGATCTCACCTTTTTTCTTGACCGATCACTCGGAAAGAAACAAATTGCTGAGGCTCTTCGTATAGCCGGATCCACCGTTCTAATCCATGACGATCATTTCGCCCCTGATGAACAGGATGTCAATTGGCTAAAAGTTGCAGGAGCCAAAGGTTGGATAGTTTTAACGAAAGACAGAAAAATCAGATATCGTGTGCTAGAAAAAACCGCATTGATGAGCGCGGGGGTTGCGGCTTTCATTTTGGCATCGGCCGATCTGAATGGAAAAGAAATGGCAGAAATTTTCGTCCAGGCTCTCCCAGCCATTTCCAGAACAATAAAAAAATAGGGGCTGGCGTAGGAAATTATAGTTGATTCGCTAGTTTTACCCAATGACGTAGCGTTGCTTTTAAGTGCTTGGGCGATCCGTAGTTAAAGCGCCACTCGCATTCTTTTAAGAACAATGGAAAATGGTGTTTGGGAATTCCGTTGTATTTTCGCAAATGACGCTTAGCTTGATTCCAAAAGTTTTCAATACCATTGATGTGAGTATGGTTGTCTGCAAAGCGCTGACTATGGTTAATACGATAGTGCTTAAACTCCGACACATCCAAGGCATTGTACGAACGATAATAGTCCGTATAGACAATACTGTCAGGCACAACCTTCTCACGGATGATGGGCAGAAGCGTGTGCGATTTCGCATCTGGAATTACCTGAGTATACACCTTACCACCTCGTTGCAAGATACCAAAGACCGGCACCTTGCCGGCGGCTCCACGCCCTCGTTTGCCTTTGCGTCTGCCGCCAAAATACGATTCATCCACTTCAATGGCACCAGTAAAGGCCCATTCCTCTTCGATCTGCTGGGCAATGATGGTGCGTAAACGATGGTAAAAGTGAATGCCTGATCGACGATTAATCCCAACCAACTCTGCAGCCATCCGGGCAGGCACCCCTGCGACAAAGTGTTCAAGGAGCCGATTCGACTGATAATGACTGAGTTTGGAGAACTTTAATCGCACAGACTGAGCATAGAAAATTCAAATTTCCTACGCCAGCCCCAAAAAATATCAAAGACCGTTCATTGCGAAGATTATTCGGAACGGGAAGGTCACGGTACTAGACTGCTAGTAAATAACTAACCTCAGCTAACTCTATATCTTCAGCGGGTCGTAGGTTCGACTCCTACACGGCCCACCATTGTTCAAATACTCAAATCTTCCCTGCCCTAATTCCAAGAAGTTCGTTCGGTAAACTTACGACCGTTGAAATGTAGGGATCGCTCGAATCATAAAGTCACGAAACAACGGGACGGTAAAGGCTAAATCACCATGTGCAGGGCTATAGATCATTCCTTTGTTGATCAATTTTGCTCGAACTGGACCGAGACTTGTCACTTTAACTCCCAAAATTTCGGCAATATCGCCAGTACGATGAGCGTCCTGTCCGAGTTCGGCCATGGCCCTTAAAAAGTTTTTTTCACTTGGCGTGAGCCGCTCATAACGAACCCGGAAAAAATTTTCGTCAAGCCGGGGAATGACCGTTAACGTGGCATCCTGGATCACTTGCAATGAAATGGGGCTAGACGTCGCCACATTCCAGGCCACATAACCCCATTCCTGTAAAAAATACGGATACCCTTTGGTCAGATTGTATACCTCCGTTAATGCTGTGGATTCGAAGGCGATTCCAGCTTCTTGCGCAGGATCTTGCAAGGCCTTGGCTGTATCTTCTTTTGACAATGCGCCAATATTGGGAAAGCTAAAAAGTCTCTCGGCATAGGATTTTGACTGACCTGCTAAACCAGGAAGAATAGGCAAACCCGCACCCAACAACACTAAGGGAAGTTGATGCTGTTGAATCTTGTGCATCCCCATAATCAAAGCACCCAACTCCTTCTTGTTGAAATATTGAATTTCATCTATAAAAATAGCAACGGGGATTTTCCGATCATCGGCAACCTCACCTATGGCGATGAAAAGATTAGGCAAATCCACCTCCAGATCGCCACTATCTGCGGCACCCTTTTCTGGCTCGATATCCAATCCGATGCTGATATCGCCCATCGTGAGTTTGAGTGCCCCGATAAAACTCCGAAGTACAGCTAACCCACGCCTGACTTTGTCTCCGGTTCCCGCCATTCGATCCAAGTCATAGAGTAGACTCCGCAGGTACGGGGCAATTAAGGGACCGAGAGCTTTCCCTTCGTGCGCCTCGATAAAGATGGTTCGGTATCCATCATCATCTGCCATTCGTTTGATCTCGTTAAGTAGAACTGTTTTGCCCACGCCACGTAGCCCCGTAAGCAACATACTCTTTTCTGGACGACGTTCTCGCACTCTTCCAAGCAGAATCCTGGCTTGCTCTAAAACTGGGTCACGCCCCACAAGTTCTGGAGGTGGAGAGCCCGCACCGGGAGAAAATGGGTTTTTAATAGGATCCATGACCTAATTATAGCAATTTATACCTATTTATACACAAAATTAATAATAAATTATTATAAATGGAAAGGAAATCCGAAAGTCTTTCCTGTTTTCATCACGAGGTGCATGAAAATTAGTCATTTGGTAAGTCCTTGAAATCAAATCGAATAAGCCCGTGAATAGCGCTTTGTAATTCTATGGAAGAAAGAGCAGCTAACTCTTAATCAGCGGGCCACAGGTTCGACCCCTGTACGACCCACCAATTAAATCAACGACTTAGGTCGTTCACGCCAAGACCCCAATTCCCATAAAGTCTGTTTTAAACCTGTTTCTGGAAATCGGGCAGCAAAGGTTTCATCAATTTAGTCCGTCTGGTATAGATTTTTACGGTCTTTTGGTGGATTTGGGTCGTTACCATAGGAATCACTATCACGAATTCTACCGTCAGGTCGATGAATCACCACTTCTACTTTATCTTTAATTGCATTGGGACGAGCATAATTTATGGCTTCCCCTTGGGTTTTATGCCGTGAACTGACTCGGTCTGCACCTTCCCGTCTTGTTGCCCACCCAAGGTCTTTGTGTGGAACCACATGAATATCTTTCTTCCTTGACATAGCGTTCTCCTTCTCAGATTAGGTTGTTTATAAAGGATTTTATGGTTCTGTCCTCTTCTTAGTAAGAAAAGCCGTCTAAATCATTGGCGTGTTGGTAATTGAATGCTGTCTCCCTTAGCCAAAAGACTTTCTGACAGATTCCCGCAATGTAAACAGTTGAAATCTTTTCGCGGGTGATCAAAATTGATGTCACCGACCAAAGGAAGAAACCGAATGTATTCTAAAGAAGCTCCATGCCTTCTTAAGCCTGTCATAATAAAAAGAAAATCATTAGTTGCTATTCCAGCTGCGGTCACATTAAGAGTAATTACACTTGGGGATTTTATTGCGCTTTCATTGACGTAATTTTGTGCTTCATTTTCGCCAACCGTTAACGCTTCTTTTTGCAGTTTGGACGGAGGAATTAGACCATTACACCAAAGACAACCACTTCCAGGTGTGACCAAACGGCTCACGCTGTAGGCATTTTGAATATCTCCATTTTTAGGATTTACCAGCACCTTAGCTCCAAGCTGAATCCCAGGAATGAGATATTGGTGAACCATTGCATTAAACACTAATCGCGCCTGCATAGAATCAGCGGCCAGAAACAAGAAGTCGCAATCAAGGAAATGTTTGGCAGTAGGCTGATTAACAAAATTTCCGAAAAGGGTTGTTAATTGAACTTTAGGATTGGCTCGTTTCGCTATTCGTCGCATGATGCAAACCTTTGGTTTGGCTAGCCTTTCACCAATCTTTTTCACCCATGTTGGTCTCTTTCTATTCGTAAGCCATTTCTTTGCATCCCACCCTGTAGATCCAGGTATTCGGGATAAATTGGTGATATCAATGCGCTTTGGGTCAGTAACTACCAGGTGCCCAACTCCCAATCGAGCCAAATACTCAACTAAAAGAGATCCAATACCACCTACTCCAATGATGCCTACCTTTAGTGAAGAGAGAAGGTCTTGCCCTCGGTCACCAAAAATCCGAGCTTGACGATCATACGTGAGATCACAATCCGCAGGCCTCTGAGGTGGTTTCGGATTAAGACGTTGAATAGATGTCCCAATGATTCGAGTTTCCTTTAAAGGAAATCGAATATTTTTTTCAAACCAAATATCGCCAGCAACGGCGCTTTGAGATATTACAACTGCGCCAATGGGTAATCCTCTTGCTACCTGCAGTAAGGCAGGATACCCACGTTCATGGGATGCGAGATCTTGAGGACTGAAAGTTACTTGGTCTACCCCTTGATGATTATGAACGGCGAGATAACATAGATTCTGATCACGGCAATACAAAATTTTTTCTGTTATAAATTCCGCTCTAAGCATTCGATATCCACGTAATCCAGGTACATAATCAATACCATCACAGGCAAGAAATACATTGCGAACAAGAAATCGCCATCCCCTTCTTGTCTTTACCAATCCCGCAGCCAATACGGATCCATGTTCATCTCCATCACCTGGAAAATGATGAGAATATAAGACCTTCCATAGTTCCTGTGGCACCACTAAGGAGCAATTACGGGTTATGTCTGTTTTCGAAGCCACATCAATACCTTTTGAACCTTAATAGCTGCTGTATCGAACTGAGGGTTGAGATGATTTGAACGCCTAGAGATTTGAATGGAAGGTTGCCCCTCAAAGTTGGACAATGAAAATCCTTCTCCAAGGGGCCTCCCATCTTTCCGTGTAAGGTCACTACGGACGAAATGCGGATATACATCTGCATGGGGATACTGAAAAGTGACATGGAACCCAATCCAGGTGGCGCTTTGTTGATAAAGGCTCCCTGGATCAACTGGATCAATATGGACGTACACCCCACCTTCCCCATCTTCCCGATAATAAACTTCTGATTCTGTGAAAGAAGCTTCTATTTCTGAGACTGCCTTTCTTACATTTAAGTTCACTTTCATCACCTAAGAATTATCATCGTTTGGAATTGCAATGAACCTGGAGTTTTTGTTGATCGTGACTTCGTCACAATCCCCAATAATTTGAGTACGACCATTAGGGAGTTCTTCCGAAAGAACAAAATCCAATTGAATTTCTAATCCTTGCGCAACGGCCTCTCTCTTGATTTCTAAACCTGTGACTTTCGGTCCTGAAATTTCTACAGGTTGCTCGTTGACAGATATGGTAAGAACGTGAACTGAACATTGTGTGTTTGCCATTTTAATCTCTCCATTTTTCCTTAAGGTTAATTGCTATAGTGAACATCTATTGCTAGAATCGAATATCATGATTGCATAATTAAAATAAAATTGCAAGAGTCGAATTTTAAAAATATAGAAGGAGGACTATTTATGACGACAAAAGCTGGTGAATTTGATGCTGGTGGTTTCTATGAAGCTCTCGATTCCACAAGGATCGCTCGAGGCATGAACTGGAGGCAAGTTGCTCAAGAATCCGGGATCCCTGCCTCTACATTAACGAGAATGGCACAAGGGAAACGCCCCGATGTCGACAGCCTAGCTTCCCTTGTTTCATGGTCAGGTCTTAATGTGGATGAATTTGTTAGACCCAAGTCGAAACGCCCTCAACCTGAGGCCTTGGCCATGATTTCCACATATCTCCGGAGTGATCCTAATCTAACAAATGACAGTGCGACTGCTCTTGATCAACTGGTAAAAGCAACCTACGAACGCCTAAAGAAAAAGAAGAGATAACTTAGTTGCGCAGGGGGTTTAAAAAAGAAGCCAATCTGATTGGTATGGAGATTCGAGAGGAGTTAGGAATCGATGCCCTATCTCCATTATGCCCCTGGAATTTAGCCGATCACCTTTGTATTCCAGTATTAAAATTAAGTTCTCTGAAATCTGATGCTCCATTTTCCTATCATCACTTTTTTTTCAAAGAAAAGAGAGCTTTCTCAGCAGTTACCGTCTTTAATGGAACCGAAAGAATGATTGTTCATAATGATGCTCACTCAAAAGGTAGGCAGGCGAGTGATCTTGCTCACGAGTTGGCACATGCCATACTAATGCACCCCGCAGTGCCTCAACTAAATCATTTAGGTTGTCGAGATTGGGATAAAGACCTAGAGGATGAAGCTGATTGGTTGGGTGGAGTCTTATTAGTTTCAGAACAAGCAACTCTTCAAATTGTTCGAGAGGGCTTGTCTTTGACAGATGCAGCAACCGCTTATCATGTAACAAAAGATATGATTCAGTTTCGAGTAAATATGACAGGTGCCAGAAAACGGATTCGAAAATAGGGAAATAAAAACAGATTCATCCCTTTTTCCATGAAAAAAATTATTGTTAAAGAGCTCGACAAAAAACGATTTGATGCATTAGCCGGATATTCTAGAAGTCCAGCAGCAGCCTATTTCTCCCAGGAATTAGAATGGTATTCAAATGAAGAGGAGAGTGTAATAGGAACCGTATTGCTCGACACGGTGGACGAAGACTATGCAGCGGTAGTTCTTGCGCGAGATGAGAGCGGGAAATTTCGCGCATTCGATGTGGAGTCTTCAATGGAGAATGTGGAGTCAGCTAAAATTTGGATTGTAGGTGCCATAAAATGGCATACAGGTCAGGGCATTCAGGTTGCGCCAGAAGATGATGAATTAAAGACAATTGACCTTCTTACCCCTGTATTGCCTCCGGAAAAATTAAACCCATTTTTTTGCCACCTTATCAACGATAAGATTTTCCTACCGGCACGTTCCATAATCAGAGAAATGATGCCCCACTTTGTAGATATCGATGGAAATTTTGTTGAGCAATTTCAATCAACTGGTTTCGATTCCCGGTTATGGGAGCTATACCTCAATGCCTATCTTTCTGAAGAAGAACTCTTTATCCAAAGGGACTATCAATCCCCTGATTTCATAGTAATGAAATATGGGCAGACGATTGCAATTGAGGCAGTCATTGTAGGGCGTAAAGAAAATAATCCCCCTAAGTATTTCAAACCTCATCGGGATTTCCCAACTCCAGAAAAGATCCTTACTGCCCACAAGAATTCAATGCCTATAAAATTCGGGAGTCCTCTCTATTCAAAACTTCAAAAGAAATACTGGAGACTTCCCCACGTTAGCGGCCACCCACTTGTTTTTGCTATAGCCGACTTCCATGATGATCAATCAATGTTGTGGAGTTCAACTGCATTAATTAATTATTTGTATGGGGTTGACCATAAATTTCATTATGATGATTCGCATCAATTAGTTATCACACCTTTTCAAATAGACTCACACACAGAGGGAAATAAAGAAGTGCCTTCAGGTTATTTTTTCCAACCGGAAGCTGAGAATGTTAGTGCAGTTTTATTTTCTGCTAGTGGGACTCTTTCAAAGTTTAATCGCATTGGAAGACAAGCTGGATTCCATGATCCTAATATTCAAATGTATCGAATTGGAACCTGCCATGATCATAATCCCAATGCTTCTGTTCCGCGAATCTTTAGGTATAAGGTTGACGAAACTTCTAATGAAACATGGGCTGAGGGCTTGTCGATGTTCCATAACCCGAATGCAATACATCCAGTTCCTGAAGAACTTTTTCCAACTATCCAACATCATTTTCTACGAGAAGGACAAATTGTCAGTCATTTGCCGGAATTTTCCCCTTATTCTTCAATTACGCTCAACTTAACTATTAAATAAAACGCCATTCTCATACAATACTCATTCCTATTGAAATATTTCTTAATTAATGAAGGTAATTTAAAACCCACTCAAACTAATCCGTACTCAGGAAACAGGTTCCAAACAGGCTTTTCTTATCCTAGCATCCACCCAAAGCCTTCTCCGGTAAGACCTTTTCTCCCCCAGACCCACTGACTATGAATCAGCTGCTCTGAATCCTAGTAGGCTTTTTATGTCTAAACGCTAAAATGGCGACTCCCGACCCAAAGCGGACATTGGACCGGCAATTGTTCTCGGTGGTATATAGCCTTTGTCTATTCAATAAAGCCGTTAGCAGGGCCAGAGAGGAGGCCATTTTGAAGATAAGAGGTTCTACAGAATCTGACCGCATGGCAATTCACGGTATCCATACGAATGCTTTTGGTCCAGAGCAAGGCCATGAAATTGCTGAACTCGCCAACGCTCTGCTGGACGATGAGACGGCAAAGCCTCTGCTATCACTGGTGGCCGAAACAAAGGGTAGTGTGGTAGGCCATGTCCTTTTCACCATGGCAAGACTTCAGTCTAAGGGACAAGAAGTCTCAGTTCGGATTCTCGCCCCAGTAGCAGTTTCAAGTGACTTTCAAGGCCAAGGCCTCGGAGGTATATTAATTACACAAGGTTTAAAACAGCTGGCAGAATCAGGCGTGGACTTGGTTTTTGTGCTTGGTTACCCTGATTACTATCCGAAGTTTGGATTTAAACCCGCAGGGGGACTTGGGTTTCAAGCTCCTTATTCAACTCCTTCGGAGGACACAGATGCCTGGATGGTGCAGGAGTTGAAGTCTGGTATAATCGGAAGTGTCGAAGGAAGAGTTCAGTGCTCAGAGGTTTTCTCCCAGCCCCAGTATTGGCGGAAGTAGTACGTGCTAACAACACCTTGCTGGTGACGCTTCGCTTGCCTCGCAGCGCATCTGAACGCAGGAGTTAGTGTCAGGTCCGCTTGTGGCCGAGAGCGGAAAATCAAAGCGCGACCCGGGATACGCGGTCTGGAAGATCGAATGACGACTACTTGGGCTAAACTCTTCCAGCCACACATCCCAAACAGGTCCCACAACAGGTTTTACTCAACCTAGCATCGACACAAAGCCTTAATAGGGAAGGACTTTTCTCTCCCAAGCCCACTGACCGTCAATCAGCTGCTCTGCTTCTTAGTGCCCTTTACCTAGTTCAGAGTGATGCACTGCTCCTTGCCGATCAATGACTCCGATTAGCAAAATCTTCCAACATGCAAGTGATCCATTAAATTGATGTTAGAAAATGGGTGCAAAAGGGACCATTTGTACAACTGGATTCTGTTCTTTGCCGTGACCTAATGATTCTTAATTTATCGACCTGAAGAAAGATGTTTTGTTTCAGAAGTTGAGGAAACGGCAATTCTGAGACGTTATGTTTAGGGAATTTGTTCGGACGGGTATGGGTGAAATGCTAATAGATCAGAAATGTTTATTTTCCATAATGAGGTTAAATACTTGCTAATCAAGATAACCAAAGACCTATAAAAAATATAGGTCTTCTTATCTATATGATCTAATTGTTGTCCCCTTTACAATGCATTTCCTCTGATTTCATTTAAGGGTGAAGAATAAATGCTGGGTTTATCAAAATCTAGTAGTTACAGCTTCTGTTTTCCTCCACCTCGTAACCATGTTTCCATTTCTTTGGGCATTTATCGCCTAATTTTCTGACCCATTTTTTTCTAGGCTTCCTGAAACTTTACAGAAATAGTGTTTTTCTCATGGAGGCCAACCAGGTATCCAAAGAATGGAGGTGCACCATGATGGTACAAACAGAAAAAATGAACCCTTGGACAGCTACAGGAATTGTGGTTACTAATGTCCTATCGTCACTTTTGGTCGCAGGTTTCTGTTTTTGGGCCTTTGAGAGTGTATTTGAATGGGAGGGGCAATGGAAAATTACAGGTGCTTTTGGGGGATTCCTTATAACCTTCTTGTCGTTTGATAGGATGGTTGGGAGACTATTATCTCGAGAAACACCAAAAGAGTCAGCGAATACTTCTTTAGCTCTGTGGAATTGGTGGTTTCCAGAAGGTCTTACATTTAATGACATGGAGGAGGCGTTTGAAGATCTTTTTGAAAAGCATGGAAACACGCAATTAGGAACAATCCGCATTCTGGGATACGTCGGTCATCACACTTGCTCTAAACTGAATAAAATCCCAAAAGCAGATAAACCCACTTTGGTCAAAGTCCTTCTTCGGAACCCCTGGGTAACGTGGCATTTTCCTGATTCGCTCGTTAGCGCATCCCGAGTTAACCAGTTAATTGGCGTTTTTGACCGGTTAATGACATGCAAAGATTTGAAACATATAAGAATTATTCCCAAATGCTATCAGGAAAAGCCAACTTTTAGAGCATTAATTGCGGAAACCGGCGCAGATGTTGAGCCTCAGTATGTAGTTTACATGGGTTTTTACAATATTGCTGAAAATGGTCAAGGCCGTTCAGATTATTGTGGGGGGCAGGTGTTTAAATTGAATGGGATATCACCTGAAAGAAAAAAATTAATTGAAGATTTAATTAAGTGGTACGATTTCACCTTTGAACATCAAGCAGATTCACCACGTCGTGCGGCAGAACTCTTCCCTACATCACCATAAGCCAATTTAGATAACGAGGGATGTTTGTCTCATCCCTCGTTATTTAGCCTTCGTCAGGGTTTTGCCCACCGAACGCGATACGCCTGAGAGGTGGACAAAAATAGGATGCATTTAACGAATTGGACAGCCTCATCATCTTAGATGTCAGCTTTCAACCTATATATACGGTGAAAGCTGACATCCAAAGGGACCTCTTCTCCATCGAGTGACCTATGACACGTTCCCGGTTGTTCATGACCTAACGCCCATAGCCGTTCGATTCGCCGATCCAGTCCCTCAATTTGTATTCTCAACTTCCTCAACGAACTCTCCATCCCCGATTCAGCCTCCTGAAACATCAGGGGCCCTTTATCTGAAACTGGGCTGGAGTCGGTGGTCATGGTCTTCCTTAGTCTCACTCTCCGACAGCCGTCACCGCGCTTCGGTAATACGACCCGATATCATGCCCTTCGTATTGACCAGACAAACAATGTTGTAGGTCAGTTCCATATTGAAACTATTCTTCGCTGTAAATGTGGAGAAGATCTGCGTCTGCCCATCCCCCAGTTGCCGGACTGTCAGGGACATCATCTTGGAGAAGTGGACCGTGCTGGGATGCGTCGCTTGCGACTTCGCATAGCGTTCGCACATGGCCATGGCTTGTCGTTTGTCGAGGTGAGGAATGGCCGCGAGGGTCTTATTGGCTTCGACATCGGCCTTGGAAAAGAAAGCCGGGAAGGCTTTGGCCCTCTTTCCACATACCACGGAGAACACCGGATTGGTGTTCGTGCCTTTTTTGCTTGAAAGCGTCACCGTTGCCAAATCTATAGCCCGGCATCTCCTATTCTCCCGATGTAACTTGTTCACGCCCTTCACGACCAGGTGTTGATAGGGACGCGTCGATTGATCCCAGACCAGATCGTCCACTGTAAATGTCTGGAAGGTGGTCCTTGGAACAGTCGTCGTAAGCATCGGAAGAATGAAGACCACCGCGAGAGGTCCTCCTATCCCTACCAGAATCCACAATAGTGTGCGCTTCTTCATACCGCCCTCCTTGTTCGGTTTGGCTTTTCCAGGGGTGGATCAGCCATTCGAGATCACGTACTTAATTTTACGTATATTCATTCTTATCGGCGATTCGCTGAAAAAAGCTGACGCCGGCAAGGCGCTTCTCCAAGAACAGAGAGCACTGGTATGGATTACAGAGGAATGAAAACGAAGCAGAAGAAGGCTATTGACTGAATCGGGATGAACAGAACGCCACTTATAGTCTGTAGACCTATAGTCTTCTTGTCAATACCCTAGGCAGGGTGAAACGCACCGGAAAACTGCAAACAGCATTCGGGAAGGCAGTGAGAAAACATCGGCTGGCAGCTGGACTGTCACAGGAAGGACTGGCGGAGTTAGCCGACTTGCACCGGACCTATGTCGGCGATATCGAACGAGGTGAGCGGAACGTCAGTCTGATTAATATGTGGAGGCTTGCGGAAGCTTCGAATGTGAAGCTGAGTCGGGTAATGAAAGACGTAGAAAAGGAATTAGGAAAATAGCATGACGTGTCGCTACCTACCTTCCATGATAGTTCGCAACCTTCAAACAGAGGATACCTGCCCAACTTGAACAGGTTCTGAAACAGGCTTTCTCTTGTGAATCTGTCACCCAGGGTATTGGTCGGGAAAATCTTTTCTTCCCTTGCCTCACCGATCGCCTATTAGCTGTTCTCAAAGCAAATATTAAACGATATGATTATGGTCTTTGTGGAAATAAAGTTATTCTACCTTTCTTTGGCCCGCAGTTCTTCAAGTGTTTTAAAACGACGACGGTCGATTTTCTTCAATGGATCCCAAAAGGCCTCGCCACATTCCAAGCAAACCAAATAGCCAGTATTCTTCCCTTTACTTGAGATTAGCGAATCCACCATCCGCTCATGCTTGCAGATTTTGTTGCCATGCTTTGTCTTCCATGCTTCCTGGCGACGACCGGCCTCGTCTAAGTTCATGGATACACCTTGTCGCTTTATAAAAAAATGAAAAAATGGGGGCTACAAAAGAATGCTCCTATAAATGATTGAGGTATTTCCCTTTTTTATGTGAAATGCTTATAGTGCCTAACTCGAAAAAATAATGAAAGTGGTTTTATTTTTTTAACAAAGGAGGGTGTTATGCATCGCTCATTTCGTTCGGTCCTTTTAATTGGGCTCGTTTTTATCAGTATGGGATTAATGACGACTCCTGCGCTAAGTGGAGGTGGGCCAGCCGATGGGTATGATCTTCATGTACAAGCCCCTCATCTTATGGCCAATGGAGAAATTGGTGGGCCCTTTCATCATTATTGTAAGGGGATTTCGGACACGATTTTTCAATGTCTGTTGTTTGAAACCACTGATCCGAACGCTCGATTGGTAGCCGTAGAATATTTTGTGGCGAAGACCGCCTCGCGAAAGCTTCCATTGATTCAATGGCACCGGTATTTCCATGACCATCAGGAGGAGATTGAGACGGGGCGGTTGTATATTTTAGATGTAGATGATGAGAACAAGAAAAAAGAAATTGCCGCAGCGGCGGGAAAAACCGATGGCGTGATTTATCACCTCTGGCAGAAAGGGCAGGAGTTCCCCGACGGAACGGTCACCTTCCCCCAATCCATTGGAGTGCAATTCCCACAACCGAACCAACCATAATCAGGAGGAAAGGGGGCTCTGAAAAGAGCCCCCTTATTTTTATGAGCAGAGGAGCCTCGGTATGCGAAAAATGATGAGTGGTTTCAGTGCGCTCTGGATTATGAGCGCAGTTGTGGGTCTTGCCGCTGATCCGGCCGTGCTGAAACCACGGGTGCCGGCTGACCAAATTGAAGAAGCCCGGACTTGGACCAACCCATTGCCTGCTACACCTGAGAATATTGAAAAAGGAAAAAAGATTTTTCATGGAAAAGCCTTTTGTCGGACCTGTCATGGTAAGGATGGCACGGGGATGGGCAATATTCCGGGACTGCGTGGGAAATTGCCGCGCAACTTTACGGATCAAGCGTGGCAAGCGGCTCGGACGGATGGTGAGTTATTTTGGATTCTTAAGAATGGCAGTCCGGGTACGGATATGGCCTCATTTATTCCCTTAGTCGTGACAGAAGAAGAGGCCTGGCAACTACTGTTATATGTCCGATCGTTTGGAAATTAAGGACTTGATGGAATGGAGCAGGTTGCCATGAATCATTTGGGATGGTGAGTTTCCCAACTTCAACATCCCAAGACAAACCTCAGTGATATCGCCACGATTTGGGCTGGACTTCCCAAATAACCCTTTTTCATTTAATAGCCCAACATGCGGGCAGGATTAGGAGACACAAACCTGGGCTTTAATTATTTGGGGACACCAAAATTCCATTTGGCCCGTCGTTCAGAATTGGTTGGTTCTGCTCATGAATCACTCAACCATTCCATATGAATGCAGGTTCATCGATGTATTTTATCTGACCTTTGTCGATCCCTTCTTGATTATTGTGCCAAAGTCCGCAGGAAATGAATGAGTTGCCAAATTTGATTGTCCGGCATTCCGGAAAAGGCCATCATCCCCGTGCCAGGAGATCCGTATTTAATAATCCAATACATTTGTCCATCCGTGATATCCTTCATTGTCTCTCCGCACGTGAAATTCCGAGGATGAGGATTTAACGCAGCCCCCATGGGACCATTCCCATCACCTCTCTCACCATGGCACTGTTTGCACGCGAGCGGCTGGGCCGTTTCGTGATACAGTTTTTCACCAGCCTTGATATTCTTTTGGGACTGCGGAAGAGGATTGGTCATTTTTCGAAACTTCCCGGGCGCTCGTTTGGTTTTTCTCGGCTGAGGGCAGACGCCCGACGGGCCTGAGCCTCCAGCGGCTGAGGCGACCTGCGTTCCGCCCTTAAACGTGGCTTTGAGATAGGCAATGACATCAGCTACACCTTGTTTCCCTCCAATCGTGAGCCCCCAATAGGGCATCAACAGCGATTTCCCCACACCTTTCCCCCCGTAATAAATGACGTTGTAGAGGTAATCGAGAGGAATGTTCTCAAAGGGAATATTGGCATGCACCGCGGGCTTGGGTTCTAAGCTTGAAGCGGCTGGGCCATCCCCTTTACCCTCAGCCCCATGACATTGTGCACAATATTCTTTATAGATTTGTGCGCCGTTTTCAACATCAGGATTATCGAACTCTGGGCTCTTCCAGGGTTCATAGTACGGAAAATCTTTAGCCCCACGGGTGGCGATGAATCCAGTTACATACCGAAGTCCGAGTGCACTCACATCACCAACAAACTCCCCACTATGGGGGACAAAATCAGGAGGATTTGAGTTAAACCGATAAATCCAATCCGCCTTCAGTCTTTTTCCTGAATCAAAAAATGAAGTACTTTGTGGGCCTCCAGTCTTTTTGCCATCCACCATAATTTGATGGCAGCCAATGCAAGAATGTTGGGTAAAGATTTCCTCACCAAATTTGGCCTCCTGTTTACTGAACGTCGACATATCAATCGCATTGTTTTTGACGCGGGAGTCTTGAAGATGTGTTTCGATATAGTCGGCAAGGGCTTCTGCTTCTTTTTGGGGGACGGTCATATGGGGCACGGGTTGTTGGCTTTGATCCCATCGGTAACTCTTGGCATACATAGGAATTTCTTTTCCCGTTAGCCAACCGACCATCCATTCTTTTTGAAATTTACTCCCCGCCCACATGAGATCGGGGGCTTGTAACTGGAATCGGCTTTCGGCGTTCCCTGTAATCTTGTGGCATGACCCGCATTTGTTGTTAAGAGTGGCTTCGACTTGCGTTCCATCTCCTGCCCAACTAAAGCTAGGCCATGTAATAAGGAACAGAGATGCCAAACTGATCCCAATCATAATTTTGGACATTTTTTGGGAAAAAGACGAGAACACGTCACTCATGGTAATCCCCTTAAAAAAATGACTCATTTGGTATGGTAAAGAAAATGCATTTATCTCAGGTTTTATACACACGATGACAAGCCACACAGGCCTGTAAGGTTTGCTCTACGTGCGGAAGAATCAGTTTCAGGTTGTGTGATGAGATCGCGTGAGCGAGATCTTCGGCTGCCCGATGATGCGCCATGGCGAGGTCGTGATACTCAGGAGGAAAGTTCTCGGGTTTCTGTCGCCGCATGGCTTCGCGATGTTTGGCAAATCCCAACTGCGATTCTGTAAGCTCTTGAGCCTTGTCGAACTCTTCACGAGCGAGGGCTGCCATAATTTGATAAATGGCTTCAAAATGTTCGTGCATGACAGCCGCATGGGCGTGTTTCTCCTCTGGGCTAAGTCCCAGTGAGACCCTTTGATCTATAGAAGGTTGCCCCCTATCTCCGTTTTGGATCTCGCCTCCGTCCATGTGATGAATATGGGTCCCGTTTCCTGAACATGAGACGAAAAATAGTATGAGGGCAACCAACAAAAACTTAAGGTTACCGTACATGAGGCCACCCCTGTGTTTGTTCTGCTGTATCCAGTTCTGGGTCGAGACGGCTAATTTCGTCATGGTTTGCCTACCCGTTTTGGCAATGGTTGAGAAGTCCGGTTCATCATGGTGAGGGGACGGCATTCTTGGGAAGAAAATAATCAACGTGAGTCAGTTCCACGATGGGAAGAATCATGCCCTCCCCTTCTTTTTTAGTGGAAAAATCATACATGAGGGATTCCTCAGGAATCAGCCTGCCGCGATATAAGATTATGATCGCCACTTCCTCTTTTCGTGCTCGTTTTGTCTTTAAAGCTTCAAATAACTTCGGTGGAGGCATCGCGGTCATTTCAATCGGCTCATTGGCGAGTTTGAAACGGACAATCCCCCAAGACGTTTGAATCTGCCTGGGGCCAATCGACACGCCAAACCCAGGGTTATCATCCCGAACCCTGGTCAAAAATCCATCCCAAAGAAACGCAATTGGTTGGGTCAGGTTTGGATTCCCAACACGGAGAGCATCGCGCTTTTCCGATTCCTCAAACAAGCGATCATACCGTTCATCCACATTCTTGCCATACAGATACGTCCAATCTGGGGGATGGTTGTCTAGCTTTGCCAGGAATTGTTCTGCAGCATTTGACTCGTTGAGAAAAATCACATCTGCTGGGATAACCGTGTCAATTGGCTTTTCCAGCAAGTTTAATGGTCGAATCCCTTCTGGTGCCTCTTGACCATACGCCACTGGAGCCAACCAAACACATGCAAGTATTAACAGAAGTTGAAATTTATTCATTTTAGTTCCCTGCGTTCATTATGCCCCTCATTTTGTCTTCTTCTGGAAGCCTTATCATTCAAGGGGAAAACTGAGAATCCCGCCGGTTAGATTGAACACGTTCTGGAACCCGTGTTGCAATAAAATCCTACAAGCGAGATACCCTCGCAATCCCACACGGCAATAGACGACCGTTTCCTTCTGAGGATCTAATTCATTGAGGTGCTCACGAAGATTGTCGATGGGGATGAGGCGGGCGTTAGGGAGATGTTGTTCATCAAATTCGCTTGGACTGCGTACATCAAGAAGCTGTAGTTCTGGATTGGTTGTGAGTTTGTGTTGTAATTCACGACTGGTAATGGTGCGCACCTCACCTCGTAATGCATTGGCCGCGACAAAGCCCGCCATAATGACGGGTCCTTTTGCCGAATTAAACTGTGGGGCATAGGCTAAATCCAAATGCTCTAAGTCTTTGACGCTCAATCCAGCAGTAAGTGCCGTTGCGAGCACATCAATTCGTTTGTCTACGCCTTGTTCACCTACTATTTGAGCACCGAGCAGCTTTCCCGTTTTCTGTTCAACGGTGAGCTTGATATGAAGCTGTTCCGCCCCAGGGTAATACCCAGCGTGATCGAACGGATGAGTCACCGACACAAAGTAGTCATAGCCGTGAGCCTTTGCTTCCTTTTCTGATAACCCTGTTTTTGCAGCAATAATGCCCATGGTCTCGACGATGGCGGTGCCTAATGCACCTGGGAAATGCATGTCGCCACCCGCAGCATTGGCTCCAGCGACACGGCCCTGTTTATTGGCTGGTCCTGCCAGGGGGATACGTGTGGGTTGGCCAGTGACCAAGTGAATAGTTTCAACAGCGTCACCAGCCGCGAAGATGTCAGGATCCGACGTTTGTTGGCGATCATTCACGACAATTCCTCCAGCATCCCCAATCTTCAGCCCCGCATCACCGGCCAACTTGAGTTCCGGTCGTACGCCAATGGAGAGGATGACGAGATCGACGGGTACCCGCTGACCACTTTGGAGTTCAGCTTCGTACGCAACCTCATTCCGATTGTGAAAGGCTCGAATGCCATCGCCTTCAATAAGCTGGATACCTTTTTCACGAAGATGTGCCGAGACAAGCATTGCCATGTCGGAATCGAATGGAAGGAGAATTTGGTCTGCCATTTCAACGACCGTGACGTCTAATTTGAGATTGACAAGAGCTTCAGCAGTTTCAAGTCCAATAAAGCCCCCACCCACGACCAAAGCATGTTTGGGCGCATGCGTTGAAATGAACGATTTGATCGCGTCAGAGTCAGGAACCGTTTTAACCGTAAAAATATTGTTGGCTTCAATTCCTGGCAGTGAAGGGACAATTGCTCCTGCGCCTGGAGCGAGGATAAGTTTGTGATAGGGCTCAGAGAAGACCGTATGGGTTTTCAAATTTTTCACTTTCACAATTTTTTTGGCACGATCAATACTTAACACTTCGTGACCAACCTTCACGTGTACGCGAAACCGATTCCAAAAACTTTCAGGTGTTTGAAGTAAAAGCTCGTCACGATCCGTGATGGTTTCCCCCACATAGTATGGGAGACCGCAATTGGCAAAGGAGACAAACGAACCTCGCTCAAACATGACAATCTCTGCCTCTTCGTTGGAGCGCCGCGCCTTTGCTGCCGCACTCGCTCCTCCAGCAACACCACCGATTACAACTATCTTCATCGTTTCCCCATCCGAACAATATCATCACCACGAAAGGAGATTTTTGCCATCACGTATTTACTCGGGCAATGTGGGAAACTCAAAAGGAATTTCTTCACCCTTCAAGGCCAATAAAAAGGCAATGAGATGTGATTTTTCTTCTTTGGTTAAACCTAAAGGCTTCATCATGGAACTCAAGTACGGATTCTTCCCTCCACCCATATCCAGAAAGTCCACGACTTCTTCTAACGTCTTGAATGCACCATCATGCATGTAGGGGGCGGTTTCATCTATGCTTCGTAGGGTGGGGGTCTTAAATGCGCCTGTATCTTCAGGTCGACGGGTGACATAGTAGCGACCAAGGTCTTCTTTCATAGGTCCGACCTGGGGGACCCCAAGATTATGAAATTGGTTATCCGTAAAATTTGAACCATTATGGCACAGAATGCAGCGGGCTTTGCCCTTGAACAGGGACATCCCCTGTTGGGCTTCCTCGCTCATGGCCGTCTTATCACCCAAGACATATTGATCAAACGGCGAGTTCGTGGAAATAATCGTTCGTTCGTAGGCCGCAATGGCTTCAGCAATGCCTTGCACATTCACCGTAGTTCCAAACGCAGCTTGAAATTGTTCAACATATCCTTTGATATTGTTTAATTTGTCCACCACGTTTTCGTGTGTTTCGGCCATTTCCACTGGGTTGATGATGGGTCCGATGGCTTGCTCTTCAAGCGATCCTGCGCGACCATCCCAAAATTGCACGGGGTTAAACCCTGCATTGTATACCGTTGGAGCCTGTCGTCCGCCCTTTTTGCCTCCGACGCCAATAGAAACCTGTTTGGGGTCGGCAAACCCTAGGCCGGGCGTGTGACAAAAGGCACAGGACACCGCGCCGTTTTGGGATAGCCGTCCATCAAAGTACAACTGCTTCCCTAACGTGACCTTCGCCTTGTAATTGAGATTGGTGGCGGGAATGGGAACCACAGTCGGCAACGGGCCAATATCAGGTACCCGAACTCCATCGACTTCAATGATTCTTGGGCTATTCATGGAAGGTTCTGTTTCTTGATGGGCAATACCAATTCCCCCATGCACCAATATTCCACCAAAAAGGATAACGAGAAAACTAAGATTTTGCGTTGGCCTAATCATGTTCAATTTTCTCCTCATTCCAGGACGACCTGGAGACAATTACCTTGAATGCCCTATTTAAAGAAGAAAGAAAAATTTCCTAAAAAACCACCCGTGGTTTGGACTTCACCAGACCGATTTACCATTTTGTTTTTTCCATGGGTCTTTTTCAGTGCTCTTGTCCGGCCAATGGCTGTTTAATGCTGACCGCTCCCCTAAGGCCTCCAGCCTTGTATCCAGTGGCCTTATCAAAGGGATAGTGTTTGGTCAAGACATTCTGGATATTCTCCGGGATGGTTTTCTTCGGGCCATGACATAGCAGACATTGAGGTTGGACCACAATGGGTTTCATGAACCGAAAGGACTGTCCTCCAGGCTCCGACACCACTTCGCTGTGCGTCATTGTAGCCAAAGCTTCACCTTTTGCGGCTCGGGCGGCAAACTCCCTGAGGACCTTTTGTTCCCAAGCATCTGGCATGCCAAGTAAGGGATTCCGTACTCGGGTACCCACACGTGTGACTCGCCATCCATTTTCACGAGACAAACGGTTAGCAATTTCAGGAGCCAATTCTCCACACACCTTAATGGCCTCTAACGGCCCTCCTTTCCTCATTTCCCGCGTCATCGCTCCCTTCATTTCCTCCAGGAAGATTCGGGTGACTTTTAGGGCAGCCTTTTCGTTTTGTGTGGTATCAGCCTGAGCCGTGCTTCCGGCTAGAGCAGCACCTACCACCACTACGCCCAAGACAATTTTGATAGGAGTTGAAAGGGTTTTGGGTTTCATGTCCAGTACTCCTTCGCACAGGGTTTGTATAGAAATTCGTTTTCCTTGATGGCTGATTTAGGACTTGAGAGAACGAAGGTAGGCTAAAAGATCATTCAATTGTCGCTCGTCGACAGCTCCTTCGAATCCGGCCATAGCCGTTCCCTCCCGTCCTTTAAGAATGACCGCCTTTAATTCTTTATTAGACTTGGCTTGAGTAGCGTCGCTCCACAAGTTCGAAGGGGGTGGGGTGAGATAGGCCGCCATTTCGCCATCTCCCTTTCCAGCAAACCCATGACAATGCTGGCAACTTTCTCGAAAAAGATTTTTGCCCTTTTCAGGATCTCCACTGGCGGAAGCCATATCTGTTCCCGACCATAAGACACTCAGGATAACCACCGCACTGATCCATGTACATTGCCTTCTGAACTTAAAGCACCTACTTATCATTGTCATTTCTTCCTCTCATGAAGTCTCTGTACTTCAACCACATGCCACTATTTCCTAAAAGTCATCATATACGCAGTAATGGCATAAATGTCTGAGTCCGGAAGCGGTGGCTTAGGGATATAGGCCCCGCTTTCTGGGACAAAATCATTGGGATTCTGATTGAATCGATACACCCAATCGGCTTTGAGGCGAGTCCCCAACTGCAAAAACGACGTACTGGATTTTCCTCCGGTATACCCACGACGGATGTTCGCCGGGGTCCAATGGCAATTGGTGCAAGCATGCTGGCGATATAATTTTTTACCTCTTTGAATTTGCTCAGTGGTGCCAGGTTTCATGATGCCTTCTTGTATCCTTGAATCTCGCAGCGATGTTAAATATTCGACCACGGCTCTGGCCGTCTTAGCTGGGAGCGCTAGGTGGGTTTGCTTTCGTTTCGGATTATAATCGTACCCCACCGGGTAAAATCGCTGCTTGGGATTTTCCAACCAATTCTCCAGCCATTGGGGTTGGTATTTGTTCCCTGCCCAAATAAGATCTGGGGCTTCTTTATCTCGCCGAGGGGCAGGTTTGCCTTCAATTCGATGACAGGTTGTGCAAACTGTTTTGACGGTATGTTCTCCAAGACTTTCTGCTTTTGCCGATTCATTGAAATCGGAAAGTGACAAAACCCCTAGAACTACTCCGACCATAAAGACCAACAGCTTGAAATCCCGCATTTGTTTTCCAGCAGATTTAATGATGAGCCGGGCAGCAAAACCTTAGTTTTAAATATTCCTCCGCCCTTTTCTTGATTTCCCTATTCATTGACAAGTGAGGGATGGTTAGCACAACCCTTCGCATTGGCTAGGGAGTTAACAGATACACTCGAGGAGGAATTTCCCTTCATGACTCAACCCGCCAATCTTCTTAAGAACAATTGCAACATTTTTTCTATCTCATACTTTCTTGAAGCACATTTTCTTTTTGGGGATCCCTTAAATTATTGGAAGGTTGGAGCCCATTCATGGGTAGCGTAATATGAAACGAAGTACCCACTCCTTCTTCGCTCTCAACTGCTATGCTCCCTTGATGAATATCAATGGCATCTTTGATAATCTTTGTTCCCAGTCCTGTTCCTCCAGCTTTCGTACTGATGGCATTATCTGTGAACAATCGCTCTCGAACTTCTGGGGGCATTCCCTTGCCCGTATCCCGGACCACCAATTCAAGAACATCGGTAGTGGTAATAACTTGTCCGGATATCGTGACTGTTCCTCCTGGAGGCACTTCAGGAATGGCATTACCAATGAGGTTGTACAAAGCGGTAAAGAGGCGTTTTTCATCTACAGGAATAAGTGGAAGCTTATTCATCCCTTTAGTGTGCAGCCCGACGCCTTTTTCTTGGGCAGACACTTGGAGTGCTTTCAACACTCCGTCCACAATCTTTCCGATATGGCCAGCTGCAAAATGTGGACGACTGGTGACGCCCTTGACGGCGTCGGCGATTTCTCTGACTCGATCTTGAATGCGTCGAGCATTACTCTCTATCATTTGGATCACCTCTGTACACATGGCTTCACTCTTGTGCGGATCTTTGGTTGCTGCATGAGCGAGTGCAGGAAATACCTCTTTCAATTCATCCCTCAAAATATTGGCTCCTGTTAAGACCGGCATGAGCATGTTTTTAATATCATGCCCGGCATTACCCATCACTCTGGTAATTTCGGCCATTTTGGCGGCTTCTAATAGTTGGGCGGCTTGTCGTTTCCGTTCCGTGATATCCTGGAAGGTGACCACTGCGCCAATCAATTGTCCTTGTGCATTGCGCATGGGGGTGCTGCAATATTGAGCCGAGAAGCTTGTGCCGTCTTTTCGCCAAAACAACTCATCCTCTCCCCTATGCACTAAGCCATCTTTATACGCGCAGTAGATAGGGCAGTCTTCCTGAGGATAGGGGTTTCCATTTTCCTTCGTATGATGCCATAGCGTGTGACTGGGTCGACCTAGCAACTCCTGGACGTCATATCCCAACATGGTTGCTGCGGCTGGGTTGACAAAGGTATGTCGCCCTTCGAGATCTAACCCAAAAATTCCTTCTCCTGCAGAATGAAGAATAAATTCATTTTGCCGACGAAGATCGGCAATGGTTTGTTCTGCTTCACGGCGAGCTGAAATATCTCTGAAGGTGACCACCGCTCCAATTAGCTTCGTAGCCTCATCAAAAATAGGGGTACTGGAATATTCGGCTGGGAATGAAGTCCCATCTTTTCGCCAAAAGACCTCGTCATCTCCATGGTGCACGCTTCCATCTTTGTAGGCCCTGTAAATAGGACATTCTATAGCAGGATACGGATCACCATTATTTTTTGTGTGGTGCCACAGTGGGTGACTTGGTTTCCCCAACAGTTCCTCGACGCCAAATCCTAACAGCCGAGCGGCGGCGGGATTGACAAAGGTATGGCGACCCTCAAGATCTAGCCCAAAAATTCCTTCGTCTGCCGCATTCAAAATCAGGTCATTTAATTCCTGTTGGTTGAACACTCCAGATCTCCTGATGATTAATGATGCAAAAAATTCTATATTTCCAAACATCATTTGATGTCGGTACTGAGAGAAGGTCATCAAACGGTCCCTCACCCATTAGAAGCAAATAAAGTGAGGGACTCTTTTGCCTACTCTCCAGGTTAATTTGTAAAACTACTCAATTCCCGTTGGCTCATGGCCTTTTCTACCGCCGCGACTAGCTTTTCTTTATCTACCGGTTTCACTAAATAATCGACTAACCCGCGTTTCATTAATTCTTTTGCCGTTTCCAAGTTAGGGTATCCCGTCATAACCATCAGGGGCACATGCGGCCATTCTTGTTGAAAAAATTGGATGGCTTCCAGGCCATTGATTTTGGGCATATTAATATCCGTGATAATCACATCAAGAACCAGGGGGTTGTCACCTTCTTTAATCTGTTGGATAGCTTGTTCCCCATTTTCGGCTTCAATTACTTGATAGCCAGCCTGTTCCAAGGACATTCTCGCGACCCTTCGGACATCAGCCTCATCATCTACAACCATCACTCGTCCATTCGTTTGGTCCATAACCATTCTCCTTTTTTGAAAAGATTGAACTCGTAAAAATTCCTCACTGCTCCTCATGATTGAGCAATAGCTGTACCAAGGATGTATAAATTTGAAAGTTCTTATTAATCAAAAACTTTCAATCTTTATGGATGGGTTTCGTCGGCGGGATTGTAAAGTGATTGTGTTAATCATTAACTGAACACATTAACGCCAAAAGGAATGCGGGATTGACTAAGTGTACTCTTGTGGAAGATTGCGACAGTGGTTTTGATAGACCCAACCGGAGAAAGCCCCAATACGCCACTTCAACCCAACGTTTTATTGTAAATGCTTGATACACCGCCGAGCGGCTCATACATAGGAGGTCCAGGGACGCAACTTATTTTTGGGTATTAGTTTTGCGTAATCAATTCGAATGAGTAACGATGGTTCATTGTTGAGCAGACAACATTGTGTTCGAACCAAATAACAGTGAAGTCATTTTTAATTACTAACACACACCCCACACATCTTGCTGGGGAGTGGGAGAAGGAGGGAGTCATGACGGTTCAAGGTATGCCAGTGGGCGGATTACAAACAGTAGGACAAATCGTGCCAACCAACGAAGTGACCTTTCGTGAAAATGTCAATGGGATGGAAGTCGCCGTGGAATTGTTATCTCACCACGTCCCTGGAGGGGCAGTCGTTGATGAAAACAATTCCTTTGTCGGATTTCTCAGTGAGTTTGATGTATTGCGTGCACTCGAAGCCGGAAAAGACTTAACGAAACTCACGGCTCAGGACATCATGGTGAAAGACCGAATCAGCATCACCGATTTTACGTCAATTAAAGAGGCAGTAAAAATTATGGAAGAAAAACGACTACTCAATTTGCCAGTCGAACGGGATGGTAAAGTTGCCTATACCGTGACGAGACATGATCTACTTCGAGCCTGGATCGGATTGGGGTTAGGTGGAGAGTTTAGGGGAGAAGATTAAGCAATTAAGTTTTCTAATGGGAAGATCAAGGTGGGTTCATTGGAGAAATCTAAAGAGGGGTGAGCCATGGATACCGTCATGGTTCTGAAGATTCCAAAGGTGGTGTCGCCGACCAGTCCAGTGTTTAAAAATGAAGAGAAAGTGATTGTGGGTCGTATGCCGAATGACACAGGTGGGCAAGCGCGGCCTCTTGCCAAGCCGTTATTAGAATCTTCGGATATCCCTGAGCAAGTTTAAGGCCCTAAGAAAGGAACAACATTCTATGCCTATCTGTGGTCAAAGAAAAATATTCGGTGAATTCTTGCTTAGCCTCGTACTAATCGGCCTCACCAGTACATCGGCTCTGGGAGGAAGCCCAGGCGATCTCAAGCCACGTGTTCCTCCTGAACGTCTTCAAGAAGCCCAATCTTTCCAAAATCCCTTCACAGCTTCGGAAGACATCGTGGCCAAAGGGAAAAAACTTTATGAGGGCAAAGCCTATTGTTCAGCTTGCCACGGCTTCGAAGGGGCGGGGGGAGCTACAGGGTCTCGAATACCTGGAACACCTCCACCCACGCACTTTGCTGATGGAGCTTGGCAGGCTGCCAGAACAGATGGAGAAATCTTCTGGATTCTTAAGCATGGAAATCACGGGACGGATATGGCTCCCTACCTGCCGTTCTATTTAACGGAAGATCAGGTTTGGCACATTGTGACGTACATCCGGACCTTGGGGGATATGTAAGCCAGAAAAAAGATGAAAATGTATCACTATGATCCATGGACTGATGGGTTTAACAAGGAGGGGCATTATGAAGGGGGTTTTCTTTATTCAATGTTCAAAGATTTTGGTGGTAGGCTTAGCCACCTTTGGCCTCATAGGATGTAGTCACTACGGGCATCATAAAGTTTCAAAAACGGCGAAAGCCACCATTCAAGGCTGTACAGATACTGGCATTACTGGCACGGCAACCCTGAAAGAATTTGAAACTGAGGAAGGGATTAAAAAAGTCTACGTACAAATGGAAGTCGCGGGCCTCAAAGATGGCAAACATGCCGTCCACATTCATGAGGTGGCCAGTTGCCAACCCTGCGGAGCCGCTAAGGGGCATCATGATCCCGGGCCGTTTGGGAAGTCGACGCCTGATGCGCCGGACTTTAATCATCCTTACCATATGGGAGATCTCGTCAACATGAATGTGGTCAATGGCGTGGGGAAGTTGCATACGGTTACGACTCGCATCAGTTTATCGGATGGACGGTTGAGCGTCTTTGACGAAAATGGGAGTGCCTTTATTATTCACACCAATGAAGATTTATATTGCGATCAAGACAGTGAGCTCAACAAGGGTTGTGCAGGTGGAGCACGGGATGCATGCGGAATCATTGAACCAATGTGAAAATGGCAGAGGACATAATCAAGATTTAACAAGAATTCCAAAACCACAAATTCGACTAGGCTTGAAAGAGAAGGGAACAATCATGACATATGCCAATGGATGGTCAATTGCACTGATGATGGCACTTATGCTCCAAGGGTCGATAGCATCCGCTCAACATCGAGGTCACCAAGGCATGATGATGCCAAGAGTTCCGGCCGATCGTATTGAAGAAGCTCAAGCCCTGCGTAGTCCCCTGCCACAGACTCCAGAGATCGTGGCACAGGGCAAGGCAATCTATGAAGGCAAGGGAACGTGTTTTAACTGTCATGGAAAAAGCGGAGGTGGCGATGGCCCAGGTGGCGTAAATTTAAATCCGGCCCCTCGTAACTTTCGCCATCATGGCATGTGGCGGCATCGCACCGAGGGCGAAATTTTTTGGGTGATTAAACACGGGTCCCCAGGAACCGGCATGATTCCCTTCGGCGGGTTGCTATCTGATGAGGAAATTTGGACAGTGATGCAATACGAGCGCAGTTTTGCTAAAGGGCATCGGGGGCCAAGTATGGGTCGCCATAGGGGCATGGGTCCGATGGGGTATGGAAAAAGGAAGGGTAAGAGAGGCCGACATGGCATGCGCAATTCCGGAGACCATTATGAAGGGATAGGTGAAGAGAGTTGCTGTGAGAAATAACTCTACCCCTTCCTACAGCCCACGATAATCATTGGCCCACTTTTTAGCAGGGAAAGGAGGACAAGATGAAAACACTCTTTTTCTTGATTGTTCTCAGTGTAGCACTAGGAAGTGTCTGTACTTTCGATGGTAGAGCGGCTCAAGGCGATCTGAAAAAGGGAAAAGCGTTGTATTTTATTCATTGTGTTGAATGTCATGGACCAGATGGGAAAGGCAATGGGGCTTGGCCCTTTAGCCCGTCCCCTGCTGACTTGACAGTACCAAGTATCCAGGGAAAATCGGATTATGCACTTTGGAAAAGCGTGCATGAGGGTGTACCCAACTCGGCCATGGGAAGCTGGAAGTGGGTTCTATCAGATAGGGAAGAGGCCCATCTTCTCATCTACATCCAATCTTTGGCCAGGTAATTAGCAAATGCTACGAATGTAAATGACTGCTTATGGTCCAATCTGTGTGAAAACTCCACAGCCAGATGTAACCGGAGTTGATAGATAGGATATCGACGATTAAGGACAACCACTTCCTGTCATCAATCTGAAACAGGTCCCATAACAGGTTTTGTGTAGGTCATGTAGGGGGCAAGGCCTTGGAAACTTTGGGATTCCAAGACGATAACCCACTGATTCTATATCAGTGGGTCTCAGGACTAGGCTCCAATTGGAACACTTTCGCGCGTAGGACTCCCTCCATCTAGTTGCCCACTATATTTTAGCTTTAGTCAGCCCAATCTTTTCGCCGAGAAAATCTGTCCCAGGATTCTCAGGATCACCAAATCTCTTCGTATGGGTTCAAGAAATCAAGAATGGCCCCAGAGTAAGATCACACCCCGAAATACGATCACGGCTGAGTTACGCGCAAAAAATGAACGCGTTCACTTGATACGCTCGAGTGAAAATCCCATGCGAGGCTGGTTGTTAGATCGATCAAGCTCTGACTTGGGTGTAGAAGATGAATTTTTTCCAGTAGGGGGCTTCCCTGACCCCCTATCCAAAAAATTCTCATATCAGACAAGGGCTTGCGCTGATCCATGAAGAAGGATAAGGGGTGTGAACATAAAAACTTTTTGGACCGATGATGTTATTTACCATTCTGCCTTAGTAAGTTTACGCTCTCTCTCCATTTATATTTATTTTAATAAGTTTTATATAAATACCCCCTATCCCCCTATCCGGCATACGTAAAACCTTGAAATCATTCGCGTTTATCCGGTAAGGGGGCCTCATCCTGTTGACTTTTCCCCTAATCAAATATCGAATCATCACCAAAAAATTCATCTAACTCACGCTGTTCCTTGGCATCATATCGAAGACCAATTTCCGTTCTGGTCAGAGCCCTCCATTCATCTTGATGACGCCACACCCAGAGGTTCTTCTTATGTGCACCCTTATCAACTGGAATCTGTTCAAGCTTCACCGCCCCCAAATGGTCACGAAGAAAAGTTGTTAATTTCCCGTTGAGGTTCTTTACTCGTTTCAACCGTTCGGGGAGCCTGTGCTCTAGATTCTTCATGCTCAGGAGATCGGAGTCAAACGGCGATTCCCCGTTATCATGCAGTTCCCATAGGACTTGATGCACCTCATCCATATTGGCCTGCCGCATTTCTTGCTTGGCCCAGGTGTGTGGCGCCACACCTTTCGGACGAAAAGCCGAGAGGTCTCGTTCCATGAACCACTGCGCCACATGTGCTGCCCCATCCTTTTGTAAATGAGAAAATAGGGCGGCGTAATAGGATGGGTCCTTCGGAAGGGCAGGTGAAAAGACGACAAAGAATCGACGGTCGTTCAGCTCAACCTTTAATGCATCTTTATGGTTCGTAAACATAAGAAAATTGAGACAATTATCTAAGGAATAGGTGTTGCGATATTTCTCTTGGATGCGAATGGTGGCGTCCGCGATCACTGATTTTAATTTATTGATTAAATCCTGCCGTCCAATGGTCATCAATTCCTCCACGATCACGAGTTGCGCCTGCCGTTGCCAGGTGGTCCATTGCGAATGCAGCTCTTCATTGGACGGTCGGCTGGTATTCAATAAGCCGATGATTATTTCCATAAGTTGCCCGACAAAGGACTTCCCAGTCCCTGGCAATCCTTGAATGACCAACGCAAAATGAATTTTTATTCCCGGATGTTGGACGAGATAGGCCAGGAAATCCAACACCTGTTGCCGTTCTTTTTCATCAGGAATCAGATACCGCATATGTTGAAGGAACCACTCTACTTCTCCGGCTTTTGGTTCGATGGCTGATGGACGCCAGATGTTATACCGTCCATCTTCAGGCAACTCGGGCTGACCCGGTTGATAGGTGAGGCGTTCAAATCGACGGATGCCCAATTTCTGTTTGATGATGGTCTGCCACAATTTTCCCTTAATAAGATGGCTATAGTAGCTTTCAAATTGATCCCGATCCCACATTTGACAGTCTGCCCGGCGAAGAAACGCTTTCGCCTCAACCACCCAAATCCACTCCTTAAGGACAGCCCGCCATTCACTGGCATTCGCAGCCCCTGGGTCGATCAGAGGACTCGAAGACCCAGGTTGAGTTTGGTTGAGATACTTAAACGCATTGCGGACTTTTTTCTTGAGATCGGCATGAATCCAAGGAGGGTTACATCTCGGATTCCAATATTCGTTCATCAGTTCCAGTGCTTTCTTTTCTGAGATACATAAATCCTTGAGCTTCGCTGCAACGCGCAGTGTCTGATCATCACCCTGTTGGTGTTCAGTCGCGAGCGGAGCCTCGTTCTCTAGATAATGAGTGGCCTCCTTGATATTGATCTCCAAATCCCATTCAACGAGGGGGACTTGTTCAACTGGCAAAGAGGAACTTTTTTTCCTTTGAGGAGAAGACGTCGGCAGTTGTCCAGGAAAGGCCTGCTCTAATTCTTCTAAGGTATAGCGAGTGAGCTTTCCGTCCCTCAGATCTTCGATGCGAGGACACCGAACTAATGTCACAAGAATAGGCTCGCCTTTTTGGTGATAGAACCCCGGCACACGCAAAACGCGCGGCGGATCGGAAATTTTTGGATCCGTTCCCAAGAAATGCGCCAGACGTTTTTGGGTCATCGTCCACGCCGCAAAATCATCTGTGTGATGAATAATCCAGTATGCATGCCAATGGGTCCCATCCCGTTGAACAACAATATGCGGCTCAATTGGCCAGCTTTTTGGAAGTGGGATGTTATCGCCATCGCAAAACACTGCGGTGGCTTTGAGCACATCCTGGGTCGTGCGACCTATGCCATTCGTCAAGTTCACGGCAATAAAAATGCCGCACCCATTGTGTTGTGCGTTAATGAGTTGCGGTTTGACGTCTTCCAGCGCCCCATGAAGAATAGCCGCTCTTCCTTTCCCTTTTTGATCGGGAATAATTTGCCAACAGATGGGAGCTTCGTCTTTGAGAATATTTAAGAATTGTTGCGCCATAGAAAAATCAATAAATGGAAACTCTAGCGTAATATTCGATTGTGTGGTCATCTCGTCTCTCCTTGTGCATCTGATTCATTATTTCTAGAAGGGCCGTCAACAAATTTCCCATCAATGCCAGGCACCGCACCGGACATCCAAGCGTCTATCGTGCGGGTGTCATAACGCACCGACCGATGAATTCTGAGATATTCAGGACCTTGTCCTTGCATTCGCCAGGCATAAAGCCCATCAACCGAAAAACCCATATACACACTTGCCTGTTTCGGTGTGAGGTAACGAGGTAGTACAGGGTATTTGGCTAACACTTGTTGGACTGCTTTGGCGGCGGCCTTTTCGGCCACCGTGTTGGCGAATTCCGCCATGAGATCTTTGTAGCCACTCTTCATTGAAATCTCCTTGTTTAAAAAAGAACCGGCCAAGTTATCATGAATTTTGACCTTGCGATGTTTTGCTGTTCATCTGTCTAGCCGGTTCGTGAATAAGGGTGAAATGAACTTACCCTCACAATGCACCATTTTTTTGAACACCATCTCAATGGAATAAATTATGGTGGGATTTTTTTCTTTTTGTCGATTCGAAAGAGGTTTGGAGAGGAGACTAAGCTTGTCAGAAGGTTCGCCTAAGATCAGACAAAGAATGAGATTCCAAAAGCCTTTGAAGGAGGTATACGCAAATGATTAGGTCCAACACCCATGGGGTAACTACCATCAAAGAACTTTGGGAAAAGAGAAATGCGTTACACCAATGAAGGAATTGAGTCGGCCAAATTTATTGAGGTACCACTTGGAGGGAAGAAACAGAAAAAATTAGCTTACGAAGATCTTAGGTCTTAAATAGAAGTGTAAGTGCCGAGTTTGAACAGCCCTGTTTCACATCAATAAATCATCGATCGACTCACAGGCATCTAAGAGAAAGGCGGTCATCCGTTCTTGTTGTTCTTTGAGATGATCGACCAAGGCATGGCGTGTGACATAGCCAAAGGAAACATCTTGTAATTTGTGGTTGAGAAGGAGACATGTCTCGGTATAGGGAATACCTGCTTCTAGGGCCAAGGTTCGAAATGTGTGGCGATACGCATGTGCCGACGGTAAACCAGCTTTCTTGGGTTCTATCACATGACCAGCCTTTGAGAATGCCGGGAAGATCCATGGACTATTGGGAAAGAGCAATTCATTCTCTTCCCGACGACGTTCGAGGAGGTTGCACAGATAATCACTGAGGGGAAGGTCAAAGGCTCGAGTTGCACCACCTTTCGGAGTTGGGATATGTAAGACCCCTTTGCCCTTATCGAAATTGTTCCAGCTCGCCGAACACGCATCCAGACGACGGAGTCCGGTAAACAGCAATAGAATCTGGAGATCCCGAAAGATAGGGGATAGCTTTTGGACCTTCTCCATCCAATCAGGTAAATCGCATTTTGCCATAGCCCAATTGCGTTTTTCTTCTTTGTGAAAGGCCACGGCGGCTGTTGGATTTGTCGGCAAACTCGGATCTTCTCGGAGTGCCCAGTTGTACAACGTTCGCAGAGTTCGGAGAGCATGGTTGGCGGCATATCTACCATGTTTCTTTGTGATCCATTCATGCTGTTCTCGTACCACACGACGATTCGTTCCCAGTTCGACAAGAGGGATATCCATCCACTTTTTCATGTATCGTTGTAGGTGCCCCTGATATTCCCTTACCGTCTTGGGAGAAAGTCCCCCTGCCTTCTCTCGAAGGACCCACACCTTGCGAAGGGTCAGGGCCGAAGTTTCTCTGGACAGGGAAGGATCTTCTCCGCGCGAGATACGCGCCATTAATTCTCGAGCCTGTGCCCGCGCTTGTCGAAGAGAGACCCGATCTGTTCGACCTATCGTGATTCGCACGCATTTCATCTTTCGTTTGTTTCGCCAAACATCCCCCTGAATCGCATAGCTTTTCGAATGCTTGTGGCACAGAACCATAAGACCTTTGACTTCGGCGTCCCGAACACTTGGTGATTCAAACGGAAGAGAGCACACATAGGATTCTGTGAGTTTATGTCTCATGACCGATGCTTTACCTTGTTTCCCGGGTACCTTTTACCATTACTTTTCTACCGACAAATTACTGCGGTTGCCCTTCTATTCGAATGGCCCAATGGGGTTAGGGGAAAGCCCCTGAGGAAAACGGTCGATTGCGAAAGGCTTTTCCTTCTTACCCGACACGCTACGTCTATAACTGCTTGTTGTTGGGAGTACTATCAGGACAAAGTAAATATCTAGCCAAACGTCTGCAATGGAAAAAATTCCATTCGATTTTTTTCAGAAAAATAAAAACGGTCTATGAGGAAAACGGAAGAGCTTGAGAATAAAGGACTAGAGAAAAAAGATTAGAGGGCAAAACGCTTAGACCGATAAGTGCGAAGGAGATCGATGAGGCCTCCCATCTCTTTTGCAGAACGTTCGGCCAATGCAGGATCAGTCAAATCCGTTTGCAGCATTTGGTATTGCGGAAAAATCTCCACGTGTTCTGACAAAATACGTTTACAATATTTCTTGGGAATCTTTCCGTTCACCCACTTGGGATGGTGATGTAGCATCATCCAGGGGAAAAGATGGTTATCAATGGTCTTGACGTCTGGGAGAGGGTACGCAGGATTTTTGTATTTAGGATAAAGTTTTTTCAATTCTCTTTTGATGGCGTTCATAACCTCTTCAGGTTTTACGCTTGTAAGCTTTTCCTTCTCGCACTGCTTGCATTCTCCAAATAGTACATAGATACTATTGGAGGGATTATTAACGATATGAGCCTTGTGCCGTTTCCTTCTCTCTTTTTGTAATCGTTCAATCAGAGCCGGGATAGCGTTGCGGCATGCCTTGAATACTTCCTTCATTATTGATGGTGCACCTCGTTTCTTGACAACATTGTGATGCGACCTCCAACGCTGTTTGGCATTCTTGAGGAATTCCTTTTCGGATGAACAGTTAGGGACACAGATGTCTTGGGGCTTTAGTTTTTCCACTTTCATCAGAGTTCTTTTCTTTCGACTTAACCAAAAACCTGTTTTGAAACCTGTTTCTCTCTATTTATCGGTAAGATTGAGTAGGCTGTTTAATGGAGAGAAAGGTAGCTTGGGTAAGGAATTTACGAAAGTTTAAGACTCAGTAAGGTCGATCGGCTACAACTCTTAATCAGAGGGTCGTAGGTTCGATCCCTACACGGCCCCCATTTTTTTAAATTTTCCATCCTTCCTACCTTTCTCTCCTTTGGAAAAATGTTTGCTTGCAATTTACATTTGTAGAGCAACTCAACGTTCCTCCAGCTTGACCAACCAATAAGTTCGCATTGAACCTACAACCCGGGGTAAGGCCCGGGGCTTCAGGCCTTCGGCAGGCTCTGATCCTTCTGCTGATCCCGAATATATTTTCGAATGCCCTCTTCTTGGGTCGTTCTCACACTCTCGGCAAAGTAGCCATCCGCCCAGAAACTCCCCCCCCCCCACAAGAATTTTTCCAGTTCCGTAAACTCTTTTCGCAAGATGAAGCTCGTCCCGCCTTTCACCCGTTGCACGACCCAAGCAAGGCTCACATTTGGACCCATCTACAGAAGCATATGCACATGATCTCGCTGAATATTAAGCTCCCGAATCAGCCATCGATTCACTCGAGCCGCTTCATAGAACAACTGTTTCAGGCGGATCGCTACTTTCCCGAGCAACACTCGCTTGCGATATTTGGGAATCCACACCAGATGGTATTGCAACCGGTGTTTGGTGTGAGCTCCCGTTCAATACTTGCCCATGCCCAGAGCATGCCAAATCTTCCTCCAGGCTTAAATGCCTGGGGTTTTTTGGACGGACTTAAAAATTGCATTTAAACTTCAATTGGGCTACAGTCAAGTCCCATACTTCAAAGAGAATTTCTCTTGTTAAAGAAAAGTGCGAAATCTTTAAGTTGGACCCGTTCTTCAAACTATGAGAATTTTTCTAAGGGCATGATCTGATGATTCTATCGATGTGAATGCCTGCTAATTTACGTCTGACCTAGCTTTTCCCTCGTCTTGGGTGCCAGATTCTAAAATTCCCCATATCAAAAGTATTAAGCGAGTGCCCATAACTAATAGATCGAAAGCCAGATATATTTTCCGAGATAACTATTACAATTCTTTACCTCTTTAAATTTATTCTTTGCCAATTATTATTTCACCTTAAAGAAGGAGGGTAATAATGCTCTTAAAGTTATTATCAACAATAATATCTTTACATCTATTATTATTGTGCAATGGATATGCAGAGAACAATTTTACAAATAATTCCGAAATTGATGCCATTTTCTCTGAAGGGCAGGACCCTCTTTCTCAAAAAATTCAAGACCTTTCAAAATCCTCATTGGCCGAGATTGAGGCCACTAAAAAACGCGGCATAAGGAGAAACGTTATTGCTCGCATAGAGGACAAAGAGGGGAATTATATCGAATGGGAAGCATCTGAATTTGAGGGTGACGACATAGACATTCTTATATCTGGCCATGACTCAAATCCTCCAATTGTTGATCCAGACTTCGTGGAGGAGCATTCCCCTCTATACGTGTTTTTGTCTGTCGCACCGGTCGATTATGAAGTTCCAAAAGACTTAATTAAATATGCAGACAAACAAGACATGGAATTCTACAGAAATAAAAATACAAGAAAGTTGCTGCATGAGCGACATCAGCAATTGCATAAGGACCGATTTGGAACACAATCGAAAATCTCAAGTTTCTTTGAAAAATTAATGTCTGAAAATCTCGCCCATGCCGCACCAGGCTGTACATCAGCCCAAGTTAACTTTGCTCGCGATAAGTACGGAAAGGGATATGGAGATAAAAGAAATTGTGGAGAGTTTCACGGGTTTTCTGAGCGAGATTGGAGCACATTCTATTGTCAAACAGGTGCAGACAATGATTGTCACTATGATATTCCTCTCAATGAGTGTAACCCGAACGCACAAACATGTTCCGCATTTGAAGGACGACTTCGGGTGCATCAATTACGTGGTACAGGAGGCCAGGGAGCTACTTTTCATTACCTTAAAAATGGGCATCGTTATAGATTTATGGCATATAATTGTGGGAGTACGGGCGACAACTTAACCATGTGGCGAAGGAGGGGCGAAGGGGGAGGTCTTAATTGGATTCCTACCCCACTAAAACCATTCCATTATGCCATTCGTGTTGGTGGTAGTCCCGATCCACGGCCGAGTGCCTTTCCCACTATATTTCTTTCAAATGGTTTCTGGAAGCAAACGAAACCTATGGGTGGCAGTACATTTAAACGTAATGAGTTATTAGTAACTACCAATCCGGGCCAATCAGCTATAGTGTGCGGTGATGTAATTCGGAGATTCGAGACTTTTGATATTACCCCAAATGGATGCAATGGTGGAAAAGACTTCTGTCAACCTAATCAATCCTGTAACAATGGTTGTTATAAGTGAAGCCCCTTTAAACTTGAGCCCACCACCTCTGGAGCTGCTCACCACTGACGTTCCTCAGGCGAAGCTTCAACCAAAAACACATTATTTTCTTCACAGACCTTTGGGGGAAAGACGTGGGGCAACACCGTATGGGCAGTTTCCGCTTCCGGCTCGCACGCTTGCCCTTTTGGAGTCTGCCACTTGAACTTCAACGATAACCTCTTTCAATACCTTTCTGAGGGGGACTTGAGGGAGAATCGCTTGAAAGGATTCTGGGGATGTGCTTTGGAGGTGAAGAATCGGATAATTTGAGGGTATGTTCAAGGTCTCAATTGGGTAAAAGGCCTGTTAACATACTTAGTAAACACCATTCTTTGGTTCCCTATGAAAGCCACCAGGTCTCAATTGAGGGGGGTGGGGTCGGATATTTGAAACACCCCTATCCCATTGAGCAATTACTGCTTCAGGGAAAAAATTAGGCCATAAGAGGAGAAAATCCAGGAGCGAAAATCTAGTGTTAAATAGGTGTCAGCGAGAGAGCTTAAAAGGACTGATTTGAGACAAGATGCGGCAAATAGAGACAAATTGGCCTAGAGGAGATCAAGAGGGAGTAATGAGGCGGGAATTGCCCAATTTTACAGGCTTTTGGGGAATCCCAGTCATCCGACTCTTAATCAGCAGGTCGTAGGTTCGACTCCTACACGGCCCACCATCTTAAGAATAGAATAAGATTGAGATACTCCTGCTTTGAAAGGACAGACTTTCTCTCAAAGAGAAAAATGAGGGAAGTAGAATGCTCAAAAAATTTCTTGTTTAGAGAACAAAACAACTCAAACACAGTTCTTTAATATCAATATCTTCACCTCCTAAGTCCTCCACCCCAATATCTTGGCCAAAGCCCTGAGTGTTCCTACCAACCAAGTCACCACTATCATCAAAGGACAGCTCCGAATAAGCAGCGGTACGGCGTTACAACTTAAAACGTTGGTCCTTTCCCTCTTTCCTCATACCTCCACTGCGACTTCTTCTGGTTTAAATTCTGGGCTGAAATGCCTGCGTGTTCGTTTCCCCGCTAACACCTCGTTTGGACATTAAATAATCCTAAACTCGGTGTCAGAAATCGTACGAGAAAATCAGTTTCTCGGAGAATGAACAATATAAATTCTTCGCATCTTAGAAGGTAATGGTGCCTACAGTCTCAAGAATCTCCCATTTGCCCATTATGTGTGGTTGATTAAGAGGAATGGGTCCAATACCGATAAATATACTTACTCTATTCAAGACCTAATCAACTATTTTCATAAGAAAGAGAAAAAGCTGTGAAAAGCAATTTTCTGTGAGAACTGGCCTAAAATAATGCCCTTAATTTTGGAGGTTTTTAAAGTTTCGAGCTGTTTATGGTCTAAGGATTGGGGAGTTAGTGACCGGTCGGCATATATATTCAATTCGCCTCCTCCTCAGATCGTCAACCGTGTCAGTGAAGAATGACCATTCGGATTTGAGCAGGGGTGGACAATGAAGCAAAAACCACAATCAAGCGAAATACGTCCTGGACCAGGATTTCGTATTAGGTCTTATTTCGATAGGCCAGATACCAGCCTTCTTAAAAAGTTACAGCCATTTGCCACTGCCGATATTTCTGATTTATTGAACAGGCTGTACACGTTAAATCCGAACATTAAATGTCTGGTTGGAAAGACCTCACTGATTGGAACCGCTTGCACCGTGAAAGTCTTTCCAGGCGATAACCTCATGGTTCATAAGGCCTTAGATCTTGCCTTACCTGGTGATGTCATTGTGGTCGATGCGGGAGGCCTCGAAGGAAATGGGGTGATGGGTGATCTGATTGCAACAAAAGCCAAACATAGAGGTATCACTGGTTTTGTTATCGATGGACTTGTCCGGGATTTATCCGGGCTGAAATCCGTCAACCTGCCTGTTTATGCCAAAGGCACGACACCTATTGGTCCTTTGCATCGCGGTCCCGGAGAAATTAATTTCCCGATTAGTTGTGGCGGGATCGTGGTAAACCCGGGAGATGTCATCTGTGCGGATGAAGATGGGGTTGTCGTCGTCAGACAAGATTTTTTGGAGGAAATCATCGATGCCTTAATTTCACGAGAAAGAGAATCTCGTGAATATATTGAACATGTTAAGACTGGACAATTCTCTAATACCTGGGTTGATAAGATTCTTGAAGCGAATCAATGCCAAATGGTTTTTGGCGAGCACAATCACCTCAATGGTCAATACCAAATGAATGGTTCTGATAAGAAATGAGGGTGTAAAGGCTATATGTCGGTTCTCATTGAAAAAAAAGCATTAAGAATCCCTCAAGAAGATTTTAAAAATTGGGTCAACCAGAGTTTGGAAGAAGGAGGAGTTGATCCAAATGAATCTGCCATAATCGCCGAAAATGTGGTGTGGAATGAACTGGTGGGACGAAGAAATTATGGAATCGATCGTTTACCAAACTTAATTGAACGACTGAACATTGGAGCGATCCAATCGCCCTGCAAAGCACAATTTTCTCAAACGAGTGAGGTAATCTATCATTTAGATGGGGGCAACGGATTTGGCCAGTACGTGAGTTACTTAGCCATGGAAAAAGCGCTACACATTGCGGCGAAATTTGGCGTCGGGATAGTTGCGGTCCACCGCAGTCATCATTTTGGAACAGGCGCCTATTTCGTCAATTTAGCGGCTCAAAAATTTAACATCGGGATCGCCTGCACTAATGCATCAAAAAAGGTGGCGCCTTTTGGAGGAACCACGGCTTGTTTGGGCACCAATCCATTGGCCTTTGGTGCTCCTGGGGAAAATGGTCAGTCGATCCTCATAGATTTTTCGACAAGTAGTAGTGCGGGCAGCACCATTAGGAAGGCCATAGAAAACAATATCGAAATTCCTCAAGGCATTCTCATTAATGCCTCAGGGAAACCCATTACGGATCCTAAATTGGCTTCAGAGGGCACCATCCTTCCTTTTGGCGGAGCAAAAGGGTTCGGACTTGGCTTGATGGTGGAAATTTTAAGCGCAGTGATTACCGGTTCGGATCTTTCTTTTCAAATTCCTACACAATTTGAAGAAACTGCCTCACGGACTCAAAACATTGGGCATTTCTTTTTAGCCCTCGACCTCACAAATTTCTTTTCCCAAAAAGACTATTGTAAAAAACTTGAGGCATTACGCTTTGCCATAAAAAAAAGTCGCAAACAAGAAGGCATCCGAGAAATATTGCTTCCTGGAGAAACGCGTTGGAAAAACTATCAGGAACAATGCAGCAAGGGAATTAACATAGATGACGCCTTGTACTCTTCCATAGAAAACCTTGCCAAACAATGCAAAGTTGCCTTCCCATGGCGGAAATGCCATGGCTAATCATTCCCCTTCCTTAATCAGTCAGTTTGAAACCATCGTCCAGCACCATCAGGATAAGCTCGCAATTCAATCCAGGGACAAGTCGTTGACTTATCAGGAACTGAATCATGCAGCTAATCGTGTCGCCCATTTTTTAAAAGTTCAATATAGCATCCACCAGCAACCAATTCCGCTGTTACTCGAAGCAGGAATTGCTCAGCTCATCGGAATCCTTGGTGTGTTAAAAACAAACAATATTTGTGTACCACTGGATATCGCAGCCCCTCCATCTCGCTTAATGTCCCTATGCCGGGAATTACAAGCTCCCTGTCTCATTACCCAAGACTCGCGCATGGCTCAAGCACATCAATTAGATATTGATCCGGCACACATCATCACACTCGATACATTGGTGAACGACACGATTCCTATGGAAAACCCTCCTCAGGCCTCTTCCCCACAAGATCTTGCGGTCATATTATTTACCTCCGGCTCCACTGGGACCCCCAAAAGTGTCGTTCACGATCACCGGAACCTTCTTGAATACACGCGGTGGCATACCAAGTCGTTGCGCATTACAACCGCCGATCGCGCACTTCTTCTGGCAAATTGCTCGCATATTGCCGGATTAACCGATACCTTCCGCATTTTATTGAATGGTGCATCGCTTTTCGCCTTTCGTATCCGTGATGAAGGCATTGATCAATTACAAAGTTGGATTCAGAAAAAAAAGATCACGATCTTTCACTCGATCCCTCGGGTTTTTCGTCAGTTGGCGGAAAGACCTTCGTCGAAAGACCATCTGTCTTCCCTAAGAGTCGTGCATGTAGGGGGAGAACCCCTCACAAAAAGAGAAGTCGACCTCTTCCAAAAGAATTTATCTGAGCATTGTATACTCCTCAATAATTTTGGCTCGACCGAAACCTCCACGATTCGCCAGCACTTCATAGACAAAGACAGTATCGTTGACTTTGATGTCATTCCGGTGGGATATCCTGTAGAAAACAAAAAGGTCCTGATCCTAGATGAGGCAGGAATAGAGATAGGTCCTGGGCAAATTGGGGAAATTGCCATTGAGAGTGATTTTTTAACAAAGGGTCAATGGCGAAATGGTCGTGTCGAAGCGGACAAAAAATTCATGAAATTCGGGGAAGGAGAACGAAAAATTTACCGGACAGGAGATTTGGGATGCCTTCTGTCTAACGAATGCCTCCAACATCTAGGCCGCAAAGATTTTCAGGTGAAGATTCGGGGATATCGAATTGAGTTAGGAGAGATTGAAGCGAAGCTCTGCCAGCATCCCATGGTGCATGAGAGCGTCGTGGTGTGCCGGGAGGATTCCCCTGGGGAGAAGCGCCTGGTGGCTTATATCGTAGGGCAGATCTCAGCCAGTGACCTCCGTCTTTATTTGCAGGCCCGGCTCTCGGAATACATGGTGCCTGCAACGTTCGTTTCGCTGGATAAGTTGCCACTCACCCCCAATGGCAAGATCAATCGCCAAGCCCTACCTCCACCAAAAGAGACCGATCGTCTGCAGGGGCAACATTCTATACTTCCACGAACGCCCATCGAGAGATCCCTGGCCACAATCTGGCAGCAGGTCCTAGGCCTCCAGAAAATCGGCATCTACGATAATTTCTTTGAACTAGGTGGACATTCCCTGTTAGCCACACAGGTGGTTTCCCGCATAAGAAAAGAATTGGGAGTGGACCTGAAACTCTTAATGTTTTTTGAGGTCCCAACTATTAGAGCATTAGCAGAAGGTATTGAAGGAGTCATATGGATGCGAACCGGGCAATCGAGGCAAGGGTTTTCATACCATCAGCCCAGGGAGGAAGGCATCATTTGACACCGCTGTCTATTACACTCCACGAGATCTACTACCTATCCAAATTCAAACGGAAGTCATTCCTTTAATCATCATTGCCTCTACCAACAAGGGGTCAGAACAGTCGCCTGTGTCATTCCAAGAACTCATTGAACCTTGAAATGTGTTTCACTACTCTTATCATGGTTTTTGGAATAATCCGCAAAAGACCTAAGACTTTCCCCTTGCTGAATAGGCCTTGTCCACAAAGACAAAAAAGCCCGTTCTGAGTTCATTTCAAGCCTTTCAGGTCTTGAACGAATCGGTGTGGACATAAGGGGTGAAAAAAAGGAAGCCTGTGTCAATGTGACCGCATCAAGGCAAATGGACAATGCCCCATCAAATTGCCTCCCCCATCTCCACATTCAAAAATGCCAGAGATTGCGAACACCGCACCTCAAAAAAATTTTCTACCGCTGGTGTTGGCACATCACCTCTTCTTCCTTTTTCGAATGACCGCCACCGGACATCCGGCACTGTGGACAACTTTGTTCGACACACTGCCCAAGAACACTCGCTTGATCCCTGTGGAGCCTCGTGAGCCCATCACAATAAGATCAGGCCGCAGATATCGCGAGGTTTTAAGAATTTCGGTCGCAGGGTTGCCAAACACCAACCGTTCTTGAACAGTCATGTTCTGAGAAGAAAAGGCCTTACGCGTAGATTCAAGAAGCTTCGCCCCTTCTCGTCCTCGAGCCTTAAGAAATTCTTCAGCCAATTTGGCAAATTTGGCCTCGTCTTTGCTGTCGGCTGTCAGGGCCTGTTCAGTTTCGTAGACATGCTTTTTGACAACATGGAGAATCGTAATTTTCGAAGAATCCGGCAATCCCATCGCTTTAAGAAAATTGACGGCCGCCTGCGAATCGGCGGACCCATCGGTAGCCAGAATCACTTTCAACCCTCGAACAACCTTTTTCTCGCGAGGCATATTCCGCGCGATTAATACCGAGCATGGCGCTTCCTGTAATACCCATTGGCTCACACTCCCAAGCAACATCCCGGTGGCCTTTCCATAGCCCCGTGTGCCAAGGACCACCAGATCGATGTCTTTCATTCGAATGGTGCTCAAAATTTCCTCTCCGGGAAATCCTCTTTTCACTATCGAATGAACATGCACACCCTCTGGACTTAGGATTTTCTCCACTTTCCCCAGAAATTGACGCGCCTGTTCAAGCACGTCCTTTTGAACCGCATGAACCTGCTGAGAAAATTTTAAAATCCGTTCCTTCGCCAGACCCGTAATCTTTTGGGGGACAGGGTTGACATGGAGAAGAAAAAGATCTGCCCCTCGGGGAAGTCTTAACTTAGTGAGTATCTGAATGGCTCCCTTAGAAATATGGGTTTGCTCCAGCGCCAGCAGCACTCTCATCATCACACTCCTTTCCACCTATGGGCATTGACATCGGCTATTAAGACCTAGTCTATCTTATACCGGCTTCGGTCTCCACTAAAACGAAGGTTAAACCCCCGCTCATTACGCGTGGAGGGATGGGTTATTACAAGACCTGCCCCCGAACCGGTGTTTCGTCAAATTGCGGAGGACTTGACAGTTGAAAAGGGGCAGCGGGCCGAATTGGAAGAAAAAGGGCCAGGTTGCGTGTTTAAAGATATGGGGTCTGAGACGTGGAATGGTTTTAGTAAGTACGCGGAGTTCAGGAGGTTGCTTACCTAAAGACCCATTTCTAAATCAGACAACTTTTTTAGGGGCTCCTGACACCGTTTTGAAGTGATGGGGAAGATAATGAGGTTGGTTTGGGAGCATCGAGAAAGCCTGTAGGGCTTCCTGTGTAGTATTGCTGCAGTCTAGCGGTGAGATACGGCCCTTCTAGGAGGGCAGGAATCGTTACCGACAGATTTGCCTCTGTTCAGGAAAAAACAAAAGATGAGGAAGGAAAATTTAGTTTCCGATGACAAGTTCAGCTTCTAACGGATGATCTTTTCGAAATCGGCTCACGCCTTGAATACTAAACCCGAGCACGTGGCCCTGCTCATCGACACGTTCCATAACAGCATCGTGGGCTGACGGACGCATGAATCCTGGAGCGTCCTTGAACTGCACTTCTAAGAAGTCCCCCTCCGGATCAAACCACACCTTCACTTTTTCAGCCAAATCGTTTCTCCTACTTTTAGTTGATCAGTCAAATAGGCCGTCACCACAAATGCATCATCTTGAAGAGTACTTTACCACGACACATAACCATTTTGGAACCAACAAGGGTTCGAGCATAGAACTCATAAAATAATTTTACGGAAGTGTCAGAACGAGAAGCTCGAACTTCTGCAGGAGATTGCAAGACCCGTTCAATCTCAGCGTCCATACCAGCCATCTCCTGATGCTTCAAGATATGCGCAAGACGCTCATCTGTAAGCCTCACCGAACGACCCAAACAGTCATGAATGGTTTTCAATCGTGCACCTTATGTGGAATGAAAAATCTCCCAGTCGTTCTCATTTTGCCTGAGCAGACTTGAGGAATTGACCTGCTCGTTCACCTCGCTATGCCAAAATGGAAAAAGCATGCACATTGGCCTGCTGTCGATGTTTGGCCTTTAGATGTAATACCTTATATCGCAGGTCTATTGAATTGTCTATAAATGCTCAAAAGAGCGTGATCCAGAGAACATCTTCTGACTGGCGGAGGGCCAAATTATGAATTTTAGGTTCCTGACACCCTTTTTAAGTGATTGACAAAATCATGGAGTTTGCGTTGGGAGCATCGAGAACGCTTGTAGGGGCTCCTAACAGGATTGGATCGGCTAATAAAATGGCGTCGAGGTGTATGGTATTGCAGGACCTTCCCCTTTTCCCTCAAGTCCATCCCTTTTTCTATTGCCGCGTTGATAAAAGTTCTTTCGCCGTCATGAAGTTCTTGGGTGGGGAAAAACTATCTGTCACCTGTGCAAGGTCGTACTGCTTTTGTAGGTTCAACCAAAACTCCGCACTGTTTCCAAAGAACAGGGAAAGCCTCAAGGCGGTATCAGGGGTAATAGACCTGTCCCCCCTGACAATGGCATTGATGCGGGTCTTAGGAATGTCCGTAGCCTTCGCAAGGGCATATTGTGAAATTCCCATCTCATCAAGAAATTCCTCTTGAAGGATAATACCGGGGTGTTCTACTGGTATCTTTCTCATGTCCTCCTCCTAGAGCTTGTCATGATAGTCGCCAAATTCAACATTCAATGCGTTTCCATTCTCCCAGATAAACCATATCCGGTATTGTTCGGTAACGCGGATCGAATGATATTTACCCCACTTGCCTTTCATTTTTTCCAGCCTGTTGCTGAGCGGTATCTTTAAATCCGTGATATTCCTGGCCGCATCGATTATTCGCAATTTTCTGAAGGCTTTGTGTTGCAAGGCCTCTGTATACTTCTTTACATAGGTTCGCATCCCAATCGATTCCGTTTTCTAGCCCCCAAATGTCTTAATCATACCTAATAGCAACGCCAAACAGGACTAACATCAAGATAGGCATTCATGCAAACCGGTAATATTATTAATTGCAGGGGGTGAGAGTGGATCTCAATGCCTAAACTACCAATGTGGAAAATACGTCAGGTTTCCGATTTTGGTTTCTCCTTATTCGTGCATCGCTCTCTTTTCGAAATGAAACTACTTAGGATCGCCGTGGCCTAACGCTTGATGCTGCGAGTCTGCGTCACTCGTAACGACCAATTGACCCTCCAAGCTCGTTAGGCCAAGAAAGAACCATGTATGAAAGATTAAGGAATGACCCCCAAATCTTTCCACGACCCAGAGCTTAATAGATACCTCCCGCGACGTGCAGACTTGGTTTTCTCGCCATGACCCAGGACTCATTGATCGAGTAGATTAGAACAATATCACAGGCCTGTCCCCGATACTATTTCACCTTTAAACTCTGGTGTAAAATTTTTCCATGGGCCCATCCGACATTTCGTTGGGGGAGCTTGTCCCCATTTTCAGGTGTCTGTCAATTCCGGGCCACTTCAACCTAACCCCACTTCCAATAACCCCTATTTTTTAACATTCGATTCCTGCGTCGCATCGCACCCAACCAACGAAATTCATTATATTGTCTCCTTGCACCGCTACTTCATTAAGCAGAAGGATAATGAATAACACAACTAGTAAGAAGACAGGAACGGAAAGAAAAGAGAATGCAACAATATCCTTTGACTCCAGCCCGTCTGGAATTTCGCCAATCAGCCATTTGGTAAACCTTGCCTCAAGGCGCGAAATACCCAGCCATCCAAAGACATTGTTAAAGATTATAGATACAATCATGAAACTCCATCCAACGTATATAGAGGAGCTAAAGAGTAAAATAGCAACTACAATCCAGGGGAGGAATAAGAAGTAGGGAGCTATAAAGCGAAGTGCCCATCGAATTATCTTCGGAAATTGGTTCATCCTCTCAAGTATTTTTTCATAAAAAGCTATGGCGTCAATATATCTATCGATCCCAAATTCGCGAATACGGCGTAGACCTAAAACTGTCGAGACGCAGTAAACAAATCCACTCAAACCATCAGCAATACCAACAGGGACAGAAATCCCGATAATAATTAGGAGTTCCCCCCAAAGCTCTCTAGTCCATAACAGCCAATTCTTCACAACCCAAGAAACCAGCAAACTAAAATCTAGAAACGGCTTAACGCCATCAAGGCAAGTTACTACAAGTCCATAAAAGCCAAATACAGCGAAAAATAGTCGTTTCATTTATCCTTAATTCATACGCCTGTATCCGGCGAAAAAATCAGATGGCAAATTTTATTTTTGCGTCAGCATTAAAAATGCTAAGCGATTCATAAGGAAATAGCATTATTCATAAATTCTTCGGCCATGACATCTAACAATGATTTTATGGATTTTCTTAAGGTCCCACGCTCGAGTGCCCATGGCCTATGGCATCTCCTGCCATTGGGCATGACCCTTATATCATCTTCGATGCACGGAATTCTTGAACAATTGACCAATTTAGTCAAGACAAGGACGGGGCCTTCTTCACAAAACGGTTGGAAATTGGGATCACCCATTAGCAGACTTAGTCAAGTAGACACACGAGTCCTCTCTTTCTTGTTCGACTTTCCTTTTTTCGCTCTTAGCCTTCCACAACAAGAAACCTGATTCGGACCTGAGTCTTCGTTGGAATCGGTGTAGTAGGATCGAGCCTCCGTAAGTGTGTTCATGAATTTTCTCAGCTGAGGCATAGTCTCCACACCACGACCTAGATTTGCCCAATCTGTCCAAGCAAGATGGACGTATCCTGTTCCCTGTTCCCGCCTACCATCATAATACTAGGCACCACCTGCAACGTGCAGTCTTGGCTTTGGCCGCGGGCAAAGAGTCATTGCTCGATTCTACTCAAGCCAAAAAGCAGGCTTGCCCCTATTACTGATCCAATTATGCAATACGTCCCCTAATTAATTTTCGCTGCACGAGTTTGATTTTCTTCTCTTTCCGACTATGATAGCTTCACCCAGAAATCATGCGCGGCCAGTGGCTATCGTCGCGTTATCTTTGGTTGGCAATTTCACCCTCATCCTCACCGTTCATTCCTCTTCGGAATAAACCCCTTAAAGGAAGAAGGCCCTTCAGAAACCCCCATGTGAAAGTTACAATACGACATGCTTCCCCAATTAACTGAGAAAGAGGCGCTGAGTCCGGTTGTCTTGGCGTTTGTCGACGCTCTCACATCCCGTGGGTTCACAGGTGAGGTCGAGACGCATTATGGCGGTCGTCTCATCGCGGCCACCGACAACTCCATCTATCACGTGACCCCTCAGGCCGTGTTGTTTCCCCGCTCGCAAGTGGACGTCCAGTGCATCTTCCAGAATGGGTGTCAGGACCCTTTTTTACGGTTAATCATTGGATTTCTATTTTCTGGACATGGAAGCCGACAAGAGCAAGGTTGAAAATGCGCTGATGTTCTGTATACGTAACACTCTTTGAATCACTGACTACTCTCGGTAGGCATCCTTGCGTAGGTCGATGGTGAGGATGTAGACGATCTTTTCTTGCTCCTGACATGAGTAGAACACTCGTGTATTCCCGATTCGGTAACGCCACGTTTCTGGAGAATACCCTTTGAGCTTCTTAATGTTTTTCCCAAAGTAGGGTTCTTCCCTTAACTGTGGATACACGTATTCTTTCAGCTTTTTCTGAAGAAATGTTCGACGCGGGTGGGGAAACTTCTGAAGCTGCCGACTGAACTCATTGGTTTCGAAAATACGGTAGTTATTCAACAAATTGTCCCTTACGACCTTTCATGTCCTGGTGGCCGCGTCTGAGGCTTTTCTGGAGTTCGACATTGTCTGACAACTCCGCCATTTCAAATTCATCCACGAATTGACTTTGCTCAACATACCGCAGCGTCGCTGTCTCGATGAAATTTGAGAGGGTGCGATGGTCGCGTTCAGCCAAGGTTCGAAGTTTTTTATGCACGTCGTCGGGAAGTCGTAATGTGACCGTTCTTGACATAAAATTTCCTCTTAATGGTTTGTATTCTGTTTATTTCAGATGCCACTATTAGAATACATTAGCATCTATCAGTATGTAAAGCTGACAATATGGCCCAGGTTGCGCACCCTGTTATGGGACTTGAGACGTAGAACAGTTTTCGCACACGTTGGCTGCTCATGATAGGTCTCTCCAGTCTCTGTCCCCACGCATCTACTTGACCCTACATTCGATAAACTATATGCCTGCATGTGCATTGCGGGTCCTCATTCACCCCAACTTTTCCAGCTTGATTTTCCCATCTTTCCGACTATGATAGCTTCACCCAGAAATCATGCGCGGCCAGTGGCTATCGTCGCGTTATCTTTGGTTGGCAATTTCACCCTCATCCTCACCCTTCATTCCTCTTCGGAATAAACCCCTTAAAGGAAGAAGGCCCTTCAGAAACCCCCATGTGAAAGTTACAATACGACATGCTTCCCCAATTAACTGAGAAAGAGGCGCTGAGTCCGGTTGTCTTGGCGTTTGTCGACGCTCTCACATCCCGTGGGTTCACAGGTGAGGTCGAGACGCATTATGGCGGTCGTCTCATCGCGGCCACCGACAACTCCATCTATCAAGTGACGCCTCAGGCGGTGTTGTTTCCCCATTCGCAAGCGGACGTTCAATGCCTCTTCCAGCTTGCTACTCAGGATGCGTTTGCCAATCTGACGTTTACCGCCCGTGGTGGCGGAACCGGGACGAACGGCCAGTCGTTAACTGAAGGTGTGGTGGTCGATCTCTCCCGGCATATGAACCGGATAGTCGAGGTGAATGTGGCGGAGGGCTGGGCGTGGGTTGAACCTGGGGTTATTCTCGATCAACTCAATGCCCACGTGAAACCCCATGGTGCCTTTTTTGCTCCGGAGCTTGCCCCGAGTAATCGGGCGACGATTGGCGGCATGGTTAGTACCGATGCGTCAGGGGTCGGCTCTCGCATCTATGGCAAAACGAGCAACCATGTTCTAGCCTTGGATGTGGTGCTCTCAGACGGAACGGCCTGGCAAAGCGTGCCCCTCGACGCGGCGGCCTTACACGAGCTCAAGTCGGGCGACGCACTGGTCAATCAGATTTATCAGGGCGTGGACCAGATCGTCACGAGCAAAAACGAGCTAATCGCACAGCTCTTCCCGAAATTATCTCGCTTTTTGACCGGCTATAATCTGGCCCATGTCTACAACGAAAAAGGGGAATTCAATCTGAATGCCTTGCTTGCCGGTTCTGAGGGCACGCTGGTGGTGGTCACCGGCATCAAAGTCAAACTCACTCCACTGCCGACCATTAAGCGATTGATCGTGGCCAAATATGTGAGTTTTGATGACAGCTTGCGAGCCGCCAATGTCTTGGTCCAAGCGAATCCCGCCGCGATTGAAACAGTGGATGATACGATCATCACGCTGGCGCGGCAGGATGTGGTGTGGGATCGGGTGGGGAAATTCTTTTCCCAGCCTGGCGATGATCGCGTAAAGTCGATCAACCTCATTGAATTTACCGGCACTGATGCGGATGTCGTGAACGCTGAGACCCAGGCACTTTGCGGTAAGCTCGATGCGTTGCTTGGACACGAACACGAAGCCGTAGGCTATCAATTGGCCGCCACTGATACCGACATCGCCGCGCTGTGGGAGCTACGCGCCAAAGGAGTGGGGCTGCTCGGCAATGCCCAGGGCCATCGCCGTCCGATTCCCTTTGTGGAGGATACCGTGGTGCCGCCTGAGCATCTGGCCGCGTTCATTCAAGAGTTTCGTCAGGTACTCGATGGTTACGGCCTTGAATACGGCATGTTCGGGCACGTGGATGTCGGCTGTTTGCACGTACGGCCAGCCCTCGATCTAAAAGACGAAGCCGATGAAGCGCTCATCCGGGTGATTACCGACCGGGTGAAAGACCTGGTGTTGAAATATGGCGGGGTGATATGGGGCGAGCACGGCAAAGGGCTGCGCGGAGAGTATATGCCTGAGTTTTTCGGTCAGGAGTTGTACGACGACCTGCGCCGTATTAAACAGCTGTTCGATCCGACGAATAAGCTGAACCCCGGGAAACTGGTCACGCCAATCGATCATCCCACACGCGTGAAAAAACTTGATGAGGTGCCGCTGCGAGGACACCGGGATCGGCAAATCCCGGCAGCCGTGCGGGAGGCGTTTCCTAGCTCGATGCACTGTAATGGCAACGGTGCCTGTTTTACTGTTGATCTCGATGCGGTGATGTGCCCGTCGTACAAATTCACCCGTGACCGTCGGCACTCTCCCAAAGGCCGGGCCGGAATGATGCGCGAGTGGCTACGGCAACTGTCGCATTCGGGCTATAACCTCCAGGCCGAAGATGAGTCGCGCGGACGCCTTTCCATCCCTGAATCGACGAACGCTGATTTTTCTCTCGAAGTCTACGAAGCGATGAACGGTTGCCTTTCCTGTAAAGCCTGTACCTCGATGTGTCCCATTAAAGTGGATGTTCCCGATCTCAAAGCTAAATTTTTGAATCGGTTTTATTCGCGCTATCGACGCCCGCTGAAAGATACGTTGATCGCGTTTGGCGAGCGCACCCATCACCGGCTCCTCGCTGCCCCGGTTCTCTACAACGCGGGCATGAAGTTACCCTTTTTTGAACCGCTCATGCGTGATTGGGTCGGGCTCGTGGATATGCCACAGCTCAGTTCACCCACGTATCCGGCCTTGCTAGAGAAGGCTGGAATTCACATGCTGTCTCAATTTGAGCCAGCGTCGCTCCAGCATAGCGACCTCTCCAACACCATCTTTATCTTGCCGGATGCGATCACCGCCTTTTATGCAGCCGAGACCTTTGTGGAATGCGTGACCTTTTTCAAAAAAATTGGGTTCGAACCCATCGTGGCCCCGTTTATTGAAAATGGCAAAGGACAGCACGTGAAAGGCTTTTTGCAAGACTTTCAACAAACCGCCCGTCGTGCGACCCAGCAGCTTGAGAAGCTTGCGTCGTTAGGGCGTCCGATTATTGGAATCGATCCGGCGATCACCCTGACCTACCGGGAAGAGTATCGCACTTATCTTGACCGACAAGACGTCGATATCTGGTTACCGCAGGAATGGCTGGCCACTGTCCTGCCCACCTTGGCCGCATCACTGACTCCGCTGACAACTCCGGCGGTCGCGTTCATGGGGCACTGCAGCGAGAAAACCTCGAATCCGGCATCGGGCCGGCAGTGGCAAGCGGTCTTTGAGGCATTTGGTCTTGAGTTAGAAATTATTCAAGCCGGCTGTTGTGGGATGGCGGGTGCGTTTGGGCACGAAACCACGCACTACGAGGAATCAAAGGGCATTTACGAGCAGTCCTGGAAACTCAAACTGGTCGACTCCGACCGGCCCATCGTGGCGACCGGCGCCTCATGCCGAACTCAGGTCCAGCGTTTTTGGCAGCGTACAATTCCTCATCCTTTACAGTTCTTGTCTCGCCTTCTTGGGTCATGAGCGGCTACTGAATAAGAATTTTCCCGATCAATCAATGGTTCAACATTACCTATTTATCAAAGCTCAGAAGGATAGGGAAAAAGTATGAGCGGTTTATTGGCCCTTCTCGATGACGTTGCAGCTATTGTTAAACTGACAGCCGCTCAGGTCGACGACATTGCAGCACAGGCTGCGAAGGCCGGAAGCAAGACGGCAGGTGTGGTGATTGACGATGCAGCCGTCACCCCCAAATATGTGACCGGGCTTCCAGCGGTCCGTGAAATCCCAATCGTGGCAAAGATCGCCCGGGCTTCGCTCTTCAATAAACTGGTCATTCTTCTACCAGCGCTATTGACGTTACATGTTTTCGCACCATGGGTGATCGCTCCGCTTCTCATAGTAGGTGGAGCCTACCTCTGTTTTGAGGGCGCTGAAAAAATCTGGCACGCACTCATACATCATCAGGATAAAGGCCCACAACAAGCGGCAACCCTCGATGCGGCACATCTCGAAGAGCAGCGCGTGAAAGGCGCCATCAAGACAGATTTTATTCTATCCTCTGAAATCATGACCATTGCTTTGGCGTCTATCACTACTGACAGTCTTTGGGAAATGGCAGGCGTGCTTGCAGTTGTAGCCGTCATGATGACCGTTCTGGTCTACGGTGCAGTTGCCCTTCTCGTCAAAGTTGATGATGTTGGTTTGCGCCTCAGCAAGTCTCATGGAGCGAATCTGGTGCGTGCCTTTGGACGCGGCCTCGTTATTGCCATGCCAACGGTCCTGAAAGTTATCTCGATTGTGGGGACAGCAGCCATGCTGTGGGTGGGAGGAAGTATTGTAATCCACGGGCTGCACGAAGTTGGTTGGTCCTGGCCCTATGACATGATTAAAGCCATTGCCGACGAAGGTTCAGGGAGTACTGGGACAAGTCCGATAGTGTGGCTCATCACGGCTTTTGGAGATGCCGTGGTTGGTTTTGTGCTCGGATTGGGCTTGATGCCCATTGTTAAGCTTCTGCTCCAACCCTTTGACCTACTTTTTCCTGAAAAAAAATCGAATAACAGCACCCTATAAGTATCCCCAATCGGGATGGGAAAGCGGCCACCCTACCCCTGACCAATGATCCAACCGGTACATCCGTACGATCAACAACGCTGGACGCTCTGAAATAACTGGTAGTCCGGTGGCAGCTTCCTCTAGGGTCTATGACCTCCAATTGGTTCCGATAAGAAAAGTATTTCCCCCTGGTTTAAGTCATTTTGGAATCAACCGAAAAGCTCAAAAATGAAACGCACCCATACCCTATTCACCCTTGCGTGCCTTCTTCTCCCACTGCTTACGCATTGTGCCGGGGCACCAAAGAACCCCCAACTTGCGATACAATGTCAGCAGGGGTTAGATTCCGCCTTTCATGAACTTGATCAGGCGAAAGCCAACGGATTTGGCGGCACGGTCAGTTGGACCAAGGCCGCGACGTTATTAAGTGCTGCAAGGGTCCAGCAACAATTTGACAAATTCCCCAATTGCGTCAATAAAATTGAACGAGCACGCTTTTATATTAAGGAAAGTAAAAAAACCTAAAAAGGGAATTTATCAGTCAATCATTGTGATCTCAATCATAATTTTCATTCCGGCGCATTATCATCTTTAAAAAATTCCCGCCCCATCATTGAACACCATGACTGTAAGAGAACACGCCAACGGCAGAAATGCAGTCCTACCCGTTGTGCTTTTGTTAGGAATTACCCCTCCACCCGCACCCTGTCCCCCGGGCGTATTGTGCCGCCACGAATGACTCTGGCATACACGCCGAATTTTCCGTCATTGTATTGAAGCACTGTTTTCAAGATATCGGGATCTTTAGGGAGATGCCCTTGGGGCAGCGTGATCATCACACACCGGGGGCAGGAGTCTGTAATGGCGAGGCGAACCTCCTCTCCCATACGAATAGTATGTCCGATCCAGGAATATTCGATAAAACCGGTAGCATCTTTCGGAGACCCGACAACGATATTCGGACGAAAGCGCTGGATGGCAAAGTTTGCGGATGGGTAGTGCCCGTAAAGTTGCGTTAATGTGGCCGTGCTTAGTATTCGAGGCGATACAATAATCGCATGAATGTATACGACGCCCAAGATCTTTTAGAGCGGCTGAACAACCTCTTGCGGATGGAGATGCGAGCGTTTGGGCTCAGTTATGGATTATTGCCCGTACAAATCGAGGCACTTACCTACCTCACACGATGCAACCGCTATTCAGATACGCCCCAAGCCGTGACCGAATATCTGGGGTTGACCAAGGGGACGGTTTCGCAATCGCTGAAGGTGCTCGAGCAGAAAGGGTTTTTGCGGAAAATTCAGGACAAAGAAGATAAACGGATCACCCATCTGGCCGCCACGGCAAAGGGGAGAAAACTAATTAAGCAGGCCTTTCCGGCTAAAAGCCTGGAAGCGGCACTGTCCAAGATGAATTTCGCACAGGGTAATACCCTTGAAGAAACTCTGCGCTCGCTATTGCGGGAGATGCAGCATCTTCCTGACCTGAAGACATTCGCCGCTTGCCATACGTGCCGCTTTAATGAACATCATGAGAAGGGATATGTCTGCGGCTTGACGAAGGAAGCGTTGAGTGAACGCGACATCCAGCTACCTTGTCGGGAGCATGAATACCCAACATGAATCCAACGTATACTGAGCTTTCTTAATGAGATCTCGTGGTAACGTATTGTTCGCAGCTTCACATAATCCAGACAATGTCTTGAGGCACCCTATCGGGTATGAGGGGGCAACAGTAACATCTTCTTTCATCTGAAAACGGTTGTACATTTGGCAAACCCGACGTCAAGGCAACCCAAAAGAGATGACCCTGGGCCAAGATCCAAGACTATCAGTCGTGAACTCAAACGAAATACCTATACCGTGCCACATGTATACCTACTATTGGGTTTGCCATATTGTGAAGTGTTGAACCGCCTCCGTCCATCGACAGATATCAAGAAAGACTTTTTTAAAGAAGGTTCATCAACCGTAGAACCCTGCTCTACCTTTTAGGGGAGATTACCTTAGCTCGTTTTGTTCACTAAGGATCGCGCAACTTGGAAGGCCTTTTCCAAATCAGGCATGTGGCCTAAATCAGGAGTTACTTGAAGATGTCGGACCACATTCTGGCCATCCACCACCATGACCGCTCGGGCCAGAATATGCGGGCCTGGTAGAAGCAACCCGTGGGTCCGACCAAAATCCCCGCCACGAAAATCTGAGTAAAATTGCACGTTAGTGATTTCCGCTCCCTTCGCAAAACGACCTTGGGCAAAGGGGGTATCTACACTGATGGTGATGAGGGTGACCCGTTGATCCAACCCTTGATTTTTCTCACTCAGATAATGCGTCTGTTGCTCACACACCGCGGTATCTAACGAGGGCACTATATTGATGATCCTCACCGAACCTTCGGTGTGAGTGACATCAATGAGAGATAAATCTCCTTTGGCTAAATTGACGGATCGCAGGGTATCACCAACCTGGAGGGACTTCCCGCTCAGGGGCAACGGATTGCCTTTGAATTGAATGGTCGAACCTTCGCCTGTACTCGCTGATTTCGTGTCAATCTGGATGTCTTTATAGGTAAATGTGGGTTCGGAATGGTGACTTATCCCTGCACAACTCGCTAAAACAGTGCCAAGGCAAATGAGCATGAATCCACAAAACAGTTTGTTCACCATGGGAAAGTCTCCTTACTTGAGATCCTAAAAGTGAGATCCGTGTCTATAAACTGCTGTACGACATCCGACAAGATCTAACCTAATGAAACACCGTTTGTTGGTCAAGATAGAGTGTTGTTTTGAAACCCGTCGTCCTTGGTGATTTCCTCCTCGAAAGTAACAATAGATTGAACGAAAGCGCACAGCATTCGATGCTGGAAGCATGAGGAAACCGGATCATCTTGAAATCCTGGTGGCCCGGAATTACCTCTTCCATTATTCCGCTCCACGACTGAAATCTTCTGGTCGTACCGGCCGTTTTTTTCCTTCCTTAGTGTACCGTCCAGCGTGTACTCATGCCAGCGGTGATATGATCAGCCACATGACAGTGCAACAACCATGTGCCGGGATTATTCGCCTGCATATCCACCGTTTTCATGCTTGCTGGAAGTAACTCAATCACATCTGTGCGACGGCCGAAGCGCCAGCCCCCTTCCATAACCGTTTCTCCATGCCAATGTGCCGTGTGAAGGTCGACTTCAGTTCCAAGTCCCACCACATACCACCGCACCCGTTCTCCTCGACGCACATCCAACCCCTGCAGGTTACCAAAGATATATCCGTTAATCCCATGCATCAGGCCGGGTTCTTCATCTTCCTCTTCATTAAAAACCATAAACAAGGTGGTAAATTCACGGTCGACGTCCCGAGGTTGCGGATCTTTCCATGATCGCGCCATACCTCTTTTGGTCACGACAATCGTTCCGATTAAGCCGTCATAGATTTCTTCCACGGAATTGACATGGGAATGATAGAGCCATACGGCAGAGCTGGGGCCTAATCGTCCGGGGACTGAGCCCTGATCTGCCACCCATTGGTAGGTCCACGATTCCCCTGGTTTCACAAAACACCCTCCGCAACCTTCGCCTCGGAGAGGAACATCGGCTCCATCATGAGCCTCCTCATATTTTACCCCGTGTGGATGCATAGATAGCGGCTTGTCCGCTTTGTTCAGAAAATGGACGAGGATCGTTTCACCCTCAATGGCCTGTAGCTGAGGACCGAGAATTCCCATCCATGCCGGTTGTGGTACCGGTGTGGAAAACGATGCATCGGTATATTCAATGTAGCGATATTTTTCATATACCCGCGTATCGCCCCAGGGACTCAGTCCGGCATCGGGATTCATGAGATTTTGGCCGGAGGGCGCATAATCCCAATTAACCTTTTCGGCAGCAATCCAGTACTCCCGGGCACCGGAATGTCCATGGTTGTCATGAGACCTACCGGAGGCCAATCCGTTGCTCACACCCAATCCTACCCAAACGCCCAAAACCATCGAAAAAACAAGACTCCATTGGCCACACATGTGTTTCATGTTTGATACCCGTTTCATAAAAAACCTCCCATCAGGTTTATAAAATTGTTTTGTATTAATGAACGATCTATCTTCCCTGATGAACGCGATAGACGCTGACATCCTTTTCCAAAAAAAAAAGCCTATGAACGTTCCAATCGCTCATAGGCTCAGGACTCATGGCCTCCGGCCTTTATTCAGTACGGGCGTCTGCCCTCAAACAGTCATGTGTGGGACAAACACCTCGTTCTCGTAGCTGGTATCTTCTCTAGGGAAACAACCACATTGTTAGTGCCCGCACAACTAGTCTGGTGCTGCGGGTACAGCTCTTGGCAGTGCTTTAAGATATCCAACAAGAAGGCCATCCCCCGCCAATTCAGTAGATGCACAAGGTGATATCGAATGACTCCCTGTGGATCGAAAATAAAGCTCTGACATCGGTTGGAAGAAGGTTGCCCCTGCTGTAACCCCAACACCCGCTGTAATCGTCCTAAAGGGTCAGCGATTAAAGGTATTCTCAGGACTCTGGCCTTTGGCAAATTGGGATCCAGTATGGGATACCCACAAGGAAGCAATCCCAACAGCACCGCTCCTTTGCTTTGAACCGTTCGGTGATATTGATTGAGAAAGATCGCCTCGCCAAACTCAAAGGGGGGCAGGCAGCACACCATGCCCCATCTGCCTTGAAAATTCCCTAAATTTAACAAAACCATTTTCCCTTTCATAAAAGCTGGTACCCGGATGCGTAGTATTTTGGAACGTCCTATTTTCATGAGTGAAGCCTCCTTAATATATGTTTCTGTTATAGAAAAATAGGGTGGGGGACCCTCACAGGAGAGAAAGGCGCCCCACCCCCTTCGGACGAGAAGACGCTCGTCCGGGAAGTTGATTGAATAGTCATGAAGAAACCGACCACCGTTTGGTAAAACCCAACAATCTCGATCACCATGTTCCGGCCGATGCATGACCATTTTGTTTTGAGATCGCTGCAACATTTTTTTCGATCTGAGGAAACGGAATGATGTGGAGCAGCTTACAGCGGCGACATTGGACTTCGAACCCTTGGGAAGTCATCCTCGCCATAAGTTTTCCACAGTGGCACCGGCAATCATCGTCATTTCGATTTTCAATGGGCTGAGACATTTCAGTTTGGGTTTTCCTTTTTCCGTACCAAGTCTAATTTCATTCTTTAAATAATGAAATTGAGAATCATTTTTATTTTCATAATATACAGGCCCAAAATCCTCATGTCAACACTCTGAAAATTTTGATCTTATGAAATGAAGCTTAGCGAGGACTGCTTAAACTTTCTTCCACTTCTTCATTCCATATTGTCACCTTCACAAAAATTGAACAGTGCATAGACAATTAAAAAACTTTGGCAAGCGGTTAAAAATCCTAAACAACATGGCCGTGGTTATCAGTAGCGAAAAGTTTGTATGCGGATGTGTACCAAAGGGGTTCTTAAGAAAGATTCAAACATGCAGGTCTACCAAAAGGCTGTTGGGTACAGGTAAGTTTTGCTCAACGGCCCTCTCAGCATGTATTCGATTAATGATGGTAGGATTCTAATACTGCACAATCGCACCTAGTCCTAAAGAGGGTGGAAACTTGAAAAACGTTAATAATTTCTTTGCTGTGATACTAAGATCAGTGATTGCTCATATCATCTACTTGACTCCTTCCTTCACACCCCGAATTGATGAACAATGAGTCTCATCGATAAAGCTAAAAGGTCCCAAGACAAGGCTCCGATTGAATCGGTGCTTTCGCCCCTACAACGTTTCATTCATTATGAAGCAAGTAGTGGAATCCTATTATGTTTTGTGACCATCATTGCCCTGGGGTGGGCTAACTCTCCATTTTCTGAATCGTACGCGACAATATGGCAGACGCCTCTCATGGTTGGGTTCGGTGAGGCCGTTCTGGAAAAACCTTTACTCAAATGGATTAACGATGGCCTCATGGCCATTTTCTTCTTTGTGGTCGGTTTGGAAATAAAACGCGAAATATTGGTTGGGGAGCTATCCGAGCCGCGTCAAATTGTCTTACCTCTAGCCGCCGCTTTTGGTGGAATGGCCTTTCCTGCAGCGTTATATCTGTATTGGAACTATGGGTCTCCTGGTGGGACAGGTTGGGGAATTCCCATGGCTACGGATATTGCGTTCGCCCTCGGGATTTTAGCTCTTCTCGGCAATCGAATCCCCCTTGGCCTGAAAGTCTTTCTGGTGGGATTCACCATCGTCGATGATTTGGGATCGATCGTGATTATTGCAGTGTTTTACTCTGACCAAATTGCGCTTGCTCCCCTCGTTGTTGCTGGGGTCGGGCTACTCTGTCTTTTTGGCGCAAACGCTCTTGGCATCCGTCATCCATTAGTCTATGCCTTACTCGGCATAATCGGGGTGTGGTTCTCGTTTTTATTATCAGGGATCCACGCCACAATTGCCGGAGTTCTAGTGGCTTTGACGATTCCTGCCAAACCAAAAATACGACCACGAGAATTTACCCAGAAAATAGAAAAGTTTTTAGGTGTGTTCAAACAGGAAAACTCTCCCCACACCTCAGTACTATCTAATGAGAAACAAGCCGAAGCAGCAGAAGCCGTTAAGATCAGCGGGGAACTTGTGCAGACGCCCCTTCAACGCTTGGAAAACATACTGAGCCCTTGGGTAGCTTTTGGCGTGATGCCTCTCTTTGCTTTAGCCAACGCCGGAATTGAAATAAAAGGTGATATTATTGATGTCTTATCTCACCCTGTGCCTGTAGGAATTATGGCAGGACTTCTCCTTGGAAAGCAGGTAGGCATTACCGCCTTTACTTGGTTGGCAGTTCGCACTGGGTTTGGCGCCCTTCCTGAAGGGGTGACTTGGAGACACATCTATGGAGTTAGCTGGTTGGGCGGGATCGGATTTACCATGTCCATTTTTATCGCGAACCTGGCTTTTCAAGATGACAATCTTATTGCTGCCGCAAAGGCCGGCATTCTTCTCGCTTCATTTCTCGCAGGAATCATTGGTTGGGGTGTTCTGAAAACCGCAACCATGTCTAAAGGTCCTCAATAAATGAATAACCCATTTGCTGAATCTCTCATTGAAGACCCTCTCGCACATTTTCGAATTTTTTCACCGACACCATGGTGCCCCCTCCTGATCAATAGAGATTTCTTTTTGCTGATTTTTCATCTCTACTGGGATTCCTTCATGGTGCTGCGGAAAAAATGAACGCGCGCACGAAGTCCTCCTAAGCCATTACCATTCTTGTATCATTTGACCCATAAAGTGATTAAGTAATATCGGACTGTGCCTATTTCCGACTGGATACGAGCACTTAATGAATTAGGTGTGTTGTTAAAAGATCATGTTTAGACAAGTCGCAATTCACAATCAGATGAACTGTTTCCTGGAAAGGTCACACTCACAGGCGATGATACGCTCAGCATTTCTTGAATGATTTTTTGACTGAATTTTGTGGTCGTTTTCAGTACCTTTGTTCATGAATACAAGCCACTATTCACTATACAGGTCGAGAGTAGTTCGGCTATTCCTCTATTTTCTTGATGAATCCTAGAGACAATTGTGAGAAGGAGGAGGAAAATTTGTCTATTGAGAGATGATGAATGGGGAAGAGTATGATGATTAAAAATTTTCACAAGTCTCGGCGGACCTGTGAAGGGGGTTAAAAATTTATCCATAATACTACAAAAAGGGGTGATACATGCTGAAGGGAATTCAAACAGTTTTGGGTATTTTTTTGTTGGTTGTACTGACGGTTGGATGTCAAGCCATGTCCGGCCAAACCGCAGGTGCTTATGTAGATGATACAACTATAACAACAGGTGTCAAAGCAAAGCTTGCCAACAATCAAGTCTCTTCGTTGTCTCGAGTGGAGGTAGAGACCGTGAATGGAGTTGTTCATCTAACAGGAATTGTGAAGTCTAGCGAAGACAAGGCTCAGGCTGCTCGCGTGGCCAGTTCGGTAGATGGGGTTAAACGAGTTGACAACGATTTAACGATCCAGTAAAGACCAACTAATTGCTCTAAGGGACCTTCCATCCGTGAAATTTTGGGGGAAGGTCCCTTCCGAGTTTTCCATCCTTACGACTCTTTTCCTCTCTCCTACCATAGACCATAATTCATTGGTGAAACTCAGATTTTCTCTGTTTTTTCTGAATGATGATGCTAGTCAGTGTATTCCATTATTTAAGACTCAGGGAAAATTTCATAGAATGCTTTCCCTAAAGGAAAGTATTTTCCCTTGGCTAAAGGAGCCTTTGTTCTGCCCATTTGTGTTTATGATTCAATATTCGGATGTATGAAAAATGCTGAAAAGGATGGTTGAGGGAATCCACTGAGAGATCAATATGAGTCATGCCTAAATATCATTTTCTGTTCACATGGTCAAAAAGTGATTGGTACCGGTTTGGGAAGCAAGTCTTCAATGAAAGTTTACAGGATGATCTTTTAGGGCAATCAGCCCAGTTGGGATTTTATCTACTTCTCGCTCTTTTCCCCGCCTTAGTATTTTTGACCGCTCTCGCTGGCATGCTGCCCTTGGAAAATATATTACCCAAATTCTTGAATTATCTTCACACGGTTCTACCCGAGGAATCTATGACACTCGTCCAAGACTACCTTCAACAAGTTGAAGAAGGCAGTGGATCGGGATTGCTGTCGATTGGAATGCTCGGAGCATTGTGGGCCTGTTCAACAGGAATGCTAGCACTGATGTCTGCTCTTAATGTCGTCTATGAGGTAAAGGAATCCCGGTCTTTTCTTAAAGCAAGGCTAGTAGCCTTAGGCTTAACAATTGGTGCCGGATTTTTTGTGACTGTTTCTATTCTTTTGATTATTCTGGGAGGAAGAGTAAGTGAATGGATAGCCCAATGGATTGGCTACGGAGATGTATTTGTTGTGGCTTGGGCTCTTATTCAATGGCCTTTAATCTTCGGATTTGTACTTCTTGCGGTCAATACTACCTATTTTCTGGCTCCCAATAGAGAAGTATCCTGGTCCTGGATATCTCCCGGAGCATTAGTGGCAGTCGTCCTTTGGATACTCACTTCCTTAGGGTTTAAATTGTACGTAGAAAATTTTGAAAATTATAATGCCGCGTATGGATCCCTAGCGGCAGGGATTGTTCTAATGCTCTGGTTATATATTAGCGGTGCAGTGTTATTATTAGGCGCAGAAATCAATTCAGAACTCAGCAAAGTGTAAGCTCAAGCTTTCCACCTCCTTTAAATTCTCATCAGAGAAATACCGTCCTGGATACTTACATCCTTCACGGGGTGTAATCTCTCATTCTTGGTTCAGAAAAAAGAAATCTTAATTTTTTAGTTATTCATTGGACGAAAGGTTTGTAAATTTATCAGCTAATTTGCATAGATCTTTTTTGGAAACGTCCATGACTTAGTCCATGACTTGGATGGAAGGTAAGTTATATGGACAAAAATGAAAAAAAGGTATTTGTTTTATACCTTGGTGGTATGTCTCCAGGCTTGATAAAAGTAATTTATGTTTTTTACATCAAAGCCTCTCTATCAGGTTCTCAAAATGGTTTTGGGAGCAGAGGTAGAGGACACTGGTCTCATATATACTAGAAAGGAAGTGAGCATGAAGGGATTTAGAGGTTTCCAATGTGTTCAAAAGGTAGGATTGATGCTTATTCTTGGAGGATTAATCGGTCTAAACGGTGTGGGCCTTACACCAGCGAGCGCGGCGACCAATTGGTTGACGGAGGATGTGAGTAAGGGAATTTTATCAATTGGTGGTCGCGCTATGTATTACGACGCGGATGATGGAAAAAATCATTGGTTTGGAGGTGCACAAGTTCGGGCGTATTTGGGTGAAATTTTTGCAATAGAGGGATCGGCGGATTATCGAAAGCATGATTTTGCAGATACCACAGTGCATACCTATCCAGTACAGGTTTCAGCCTTGGCGTATCTTCTTCCTGGAAAGCGAATAAGCCCTTATTTGATCGGAGGAGGCGGGTGGTATTACACCACCATAGATGGTCCAAATGGGTTTGATGACACTGACAATCGATTCGGTCTCCATGCGGGTGGTGGCTTGCAGTTTATGTTAACGGAGCATTGGTCCATTGATGGATCTTATCGTTATGTGTGGACCGAAGACATTAAATCACGAGATCGAAATATCAGAAAGAAAAACTTTAGTGATGATGGACATATGATAACCATGGGCATTAATTTTCATTTTTAACATTCTTAAACAAAAGGAAAGGCAAGCCTTTTCTCCTCACAAGATTGTTATTTTGAGACAGCGTTTTTCAAGGGTCGCTCGGAACCTTCTCAGTATTTATTGATTTATTAACCCAGGAGGAAAAGATCATGAACAAAGAACAATTCAAGGGTAATTGGAACCAATTTAAAGGTGCGGTAAAACAAAAATGGGGAAAATTCACCGATGATGAACTTCTTCAAGTGGAAGGGGATTACGATAAGTTTCAAGGAAAAGCTCAAGAACTCTATGGTGATCAAAAAGAAGAAGTGAACAAGTGGGCAGAAGAATGGCAAGAAAAAAATACGGGTACTGTTAATTCCTGATAGAACACAAGAATCCCCTTCCATAAAATCATAAAATAAGGAGTAAGTAACATGAAATTTTGTCTTCCTACATTTTCAAAGTTTTCGGTTTTTACCTGTGTGGCAGGAATGTTAATGACTGCCCCTGCTTGGGGATTTAAGGCTCCAATTTATTCATCTAATTTTGAGCAAAGAGACTACATCCACCAGGTTTATAATCAAGACCAATTTAAAGGAAATTGGAAACAGCTGAAGGGTGCACTCAAAGAAAATTGGGGAGAGTTTACTGACGATGACTTGTTGGCCATTGAAGGACGCGCAGAGCGATTTGAAGGTAAAGTTCAAGAGCGGTATGGAGAACGGAAAGAGGAAGTTCGAGAGTGGGTAGATAAATGGCTAGAAGAACATCCTTATGAGGACCATTCTCAAGTCCGATAAATATTCTTCGTTAGAATAATTCTTCTCAATTTATTTGAAAATTCGGCCAAGAAGCGCAAATGCTCTTGGCCGAATTTTTTTGAGAACCTGTAAATTCATTGAATGTCAAAAGCCTGAATATTAAGATATTGGTTCCACAGACATTCTCGGACTATTAGAAATCAAGTGGGGCAATGGATGGCCTCAAACTTCGTGAATGGTAGATTGCCAGCCCACTCTCTTTTTCTCACCAAAAACGGGAGGAATCCATTTTGAATATAGATTTCAATTATTCAGGGGATTCAAACGCACTTAATTGCTGATAAGAACATTTGTTACCTAATGCAATGGATTGAATCATGACAATCTACTGCTGCAAAGCGAAAGAGTTTCTTTCAGTCAAGACACAAAAAACCTAGATTCATAATTCCAAAAAAATTTTGGAATTATAGCCCCAAAATCCTTTCTTCAGAAAATTAGGAATGGGCAGGCGATTTCAGTGGATACCATATTTAAATACGTATTAATTACCAGCGTGGAGATTAAGAAAAAACCTTAATCACAAGCAATGAAAATACTCGTTTGTGTGGATTATTTACATTCTTCAATGAAAATCCTTATTAAATGAGGTCCCGGATTTCTTTTCGTGTTTCTCTCTTTGGATCTCAGAGAGGGAAAATTAACATGAATAATCCACGATTGTGAGTAGATATAAAGGGGCAGGAATCAAAAATCTTCTTACGATTTAATTGATCCTTCAATATGATCACCGCCTATTGTGGACGAACCTTTCTGATGGCGATGGGGCGTTTATTCTCTGAAAGACTGACCTCTACCTGATCGCCAACTCTAATAGATTCATCGACGAGTGTGTTGGTATCGGTTTCAAATTCAATATTTTCACCGGCGACTGACATGAGAGCATAAATCCCCTTCTCTTGGTCGATACGGTTGATTGAGCCAACCATCAATCCGTCCTCCATTGATGACTTCGACACTCTCGGAGTGTCGACTTCTCCTCGAACTTTACGAACAGCGATTGGCTGATCAGTTTCGGAATACTGTACCTCTACACGGTCACCCACCTCCAGGGATTCATCAACGAGAACAGAAGCAGTTGGTTCGACGGAAAGATTTTCGCCCGTTGAACTTTTGATCGTATAGGAGTTTCCCTCAATAGCCTCAACTGTACCCAGAAGGTTGAACGGGGTAGTTATTGTTGAAGACTTTTGAGTGGGATTCATGTCCGTATCGCCCGAGGGCGCACTAGCTGAAGGGGAATTTGGGGGAGCCGCTTGATGCGTCGTGGATTCTTCCTGACAGGCCACCAGTCCAGAAAAAATGAAGGGAAGGACTAGGGCGACTTCGATAAAAGTATTCAATCGCTTACTCATGTTGCCTCCAATCAGGGGGAAAAGCTTTGGGTAGAAAGTTATTGGATTGATTAACCTTATTCTTCTTCAATTGTGCACACAACGCTATAGATAAAAAAACGTACAACTAAAGAGGATATGTCTAACCTACGTCACCAGGTTGGTTGCCACAAAAACATTCAAAATCATTAAGGAAGTATTCGAGAGAGGATTATTATTAATGTTTTCCCATCGGCCTTGGCTAAATCGTTTTCTAGCCCTTTCCACTACCCAAAATTCTGTCAGCCTCCATTCATCGTTTTTTCTGGAAAATCTATGATTTAGTAGCACTAAGATAGGGGTAGTACCACTCATTGGAGGATCTCTATCGTGTGGATAATAACCGCCAGGGTTCTTATCTCCTGAGTCAAGGGATTTTCACAGTACAGATATGAGTGACCAGACGATAATTTGTCAAATAGCCTTTGGAAATTTATCCCCTTCTTTTATTTCCCCCTGAGGAGTGTATTTATGAGTGGACTTTCAGCTTCCGACACAGTGATGGGTTCTACTGAATTCATTCAAACCCATCAAGATTTTCAAAAACGAATTCCAGTAAACTTTCCTTATTTTTTAGAACGTTCTTCGCGCCTGATTAGAAAAATATTACAAGATATGGGTCAATGGACGGACAATGCGGCTCATGAAAAATTGCTTCTGCGCTTATCGTTTGACCTCGTAGAACAGTTCCTTGACTATTGCCCGTCCCAATTACCATGTCGCCCTTCTTACATTTTAGATGGGTTTATTTCTGACTATTTTGGGAAAAAATCAGAAGTGAGATTGGAGAAAGATTCCCAGGTACCTCTCTATAAATTCCTCGATGGACTTCTCGGTCGAGCAGTGATGAGCCGTGATGGGCTCATTTCTCTCTTTTTTCATTTCTATGGTCTGAAGCCGGTAGAGATTGGAATGTTCCTGGGGTTAGAAGAGGGACAAACGCAAAGAATTTATAAAAACTTTGCAAGGTGGCGGACGAAGGGTTGGCGTCTAGCCATCAGCAGTGCCAAGATCTCTCAATCAGAATTCAAATCCCTGGTTGAGCATCATGAACAAAATCCTGAAATTTTTAATGCCCAAGCACGTGAGCATCTAGAGAGTTTAACCAACTTTTATAGAAAAAGTGATCCCCCCTATTACCCTTGCTTAGAAGAATCCCAATGGCATGAAATGTTTCGTGAAAACTATGGCCTCGACTATCGGATGTGGCATCTGCCGCTCTGCCTTCCTTGCATGAACATTATCAACAATTTTCGAGAAACATTTCTTCCACTTGAGGAAATTACCTTGAATGTACACCTTATACCTCATTCCGTGAAGGATGAAGCGCGACCTGGGCTCGTGGGGAAAAAATGATTTTTATTTTTTTGCGAGAGTTGAAGGACATCCTCTAATGCGCAAAAAAGCATTTCTTGTCCAACTGGTTTTTGGAAGGTGTAAACAACCCCGAGAGATTCAGTCAATTTTTCTAGATTCACATATCGACTATTGGCTAGTGAAAAAGTTGCTATAATAGGGGGAGAATTGGCCTGAGATGTTATTTGAGAAATAAATGCCAGACCGCATCGTTCAGGTAAAAACACCTCCATGATAATGAGATCGACGGGATGCTCCTGTAACAGAACCATCCCATCATACAGGCATTGGGCTCCCAATACTTTTCCTATGCCCATACTTGTCGCTAAATGCTCTATAAATAGACGATAACGTGTATCCGGATCGATGATGAGGAGCGTTTTCATCTATCTGACATTGGTACGAGAATGAAAAATGAGTAAAGTTTCGTTTACTGTTTACGAAGCCATACCTCTTTTCTAGATTGAAGATAGCTTGAGGTAGGGGCCATGATCCTTAAGGAAAATAACCCCTGACCCAAGATTGTTTTACCGATTACTTTCCTGGCCATATTTGTATTCTTGATAAGGATGTCGCTGCCTGTGATGGGAATTCAAGAAATCCAAATTGGAAAGATCTTAGCCAAAATCAGTTCAATTCTCCGGAATTAGCATTCAAGAAAATCTGGCTAAAATCCAATGATCCCGAATAGCCACAGAACGAGTACCAGACTTAAAGGGACACCTAAAATCCAAAGTAGAATCGGCATTTTGTCTTCCTTTCTGAAAAGATTCACCGGAGAAAGTATGAGGTCTTATTCCCAATACACCTGATACCCATAATGAGAGAAAATTTGGGTGCCGAAACTGGGATCCGCCATATCTGGCCAGTTATCTTTATCAAATCCTGGAGCTCGTTCTAATTTTTCCTTTGTGACATTTAAATACAACACTTCTTCTTGTTGCGAAACGCTAAAAGCTTCCCAGGGAATCGCAAAAAGTTTGTCTCCCATTCCCATAAATCCTCCAAAGGAAAGAACGGCGTAAGCAATTCTCCCACTTGTCAGATCAATCATGATCGATTTGATTTCTCCAAGATCCTCTTCGACCACATTTTTTACTGTGGTACCCACGAGAGAGTCTGCTGATAGTACTTTTCGAATGGTTTCATTAGGCATGATATCGTTCCTTTCTTTCCAGATGGTCGAAAAAATTCAGTAAATGACAATCATATTCAATGAACGGAACTTTTCGAGAAATTGCGAAAGAATGTCAGGCCTATCCTGATCAGGAATTCCGAGAAAATTCTTGAGCTTCCATGCTCCAACATTCTTTCGCTCTTTTTCATATAATTAAGTGTTAGTTCACTATGCGAAGTTGATTATTAACCGTTCGTGCTCCTGCTTCATAGGCATTTTCGACGGCCGCAGCCATTTCAGAAGAATCCTCTACGGTTCCCTTTAATGTCACGACACCTTTCCTAGCCCTCACACGAATGGGGTCTTCTTCAACGTAGGGACTCCATGACAGTTCCTTCCGTACGGCTCGCGCCAATTCTCTGTCACTCATATCCGCCCATGGCCGTTCTTCATAGCGGAAAACTTCCAGTTGATTCCTGACTTTTTGCGCACCAGCATCATAAGCATTTTCAACGGCCGCTATCATGTCATCGCGATTCTGCACCATACCCGTGAGGGTGGCTACGCCATTATTTACTATTACATTTACTCGATCGGTTCCTTCCCCTAGTTCGTCCAAAATGTCGCGTCTTAGTTGGTCATCAAGATATCGGCGGTCATTCCGGAATTGAGGATCTTGCGCCCTAGATGAAGAATGAGACCGAATACTTCTATCGCCACGATACGGCCTTGAGCGGTGTTTTTTGTCAATCGTATCCAAATCTCCATATTGATTGGTGTAATAATCTCGCTGGTTATCACGTCGTCCTGTAACATCGTAGCGGTGCTGCGAGTCATAGCGATGCTGTGAATCTGACCATGGGCTAGCTTGATAGGTCCGATACGGATTCCCAGAAAGGCTATTCCCTGAATCGGCTTGTACCACCAAAGGCATTCCTAAACACATCACAATAAAAGTCCCGAGAGTGACTTTCTGGTATTTGTGTAGTTTCATTAGATTGACTCCTTTCCTGAGTTTTGAAAAATGTGGACTAGATATTAGCGATATCGCAGAAGATCGCCGATCATACGCAAGACCAATTTCATCGCCCTCAAAACAAAAAATTTGTCATGTTCTAGTGCTTCACCCAACATCCTCTCAACCTTCTGCGAGGTTAACTTTCATTGACGAAGGATGTGAATAGACAAATCATGTTTACGCTAACCGCATTTCGTCCAGGGCAAAGAAAGGTGGTTTGTATCTTAAAAGTTTTTTAAATTCTGACAAAACTAATGGAATGGCCTTCGTTTTGTACGGTGAAAAAATAGGATGAGTTTTTTAGGGTAAATAAAATAATGGCATAGATGAACATCTGGAAACTCTCAACCTTAATCTGCAATCTGTACGCGCATTCACCAGTTCATCTTTCGTCTATTAATTGTCAAAAATACACGGTGCACAAAACACTGAGCGTTTTGGCGTTTCGGGTTTCTGCATGGAGTGCAAATTTACTTCAAAACCGTTTCACAGGAGGATTAAAATGGCTGTTTCAAAAACAACGATGCGTCTTTTAGGATGGGGAGCTTTTGCATTCTCCATTCTTCCTATTACAGTTCTAGCTTCTCCGAACCAACCCAGTCACGGATCGTCAGCATCAGGATATGAGGAGACTATTTCTGGAAAGATTATTAAAGTTGGTAAGGATCGCTATGTGGTACGAACCTCAGATGGAGATCGGGTGAGCCTGAACATAACAGATGATACCAATATGAAGTGTCAGAAAAATAATTCCACCGCTCTAGATCGCTCAGGGTCAGGGAAGAATGCTTCTTCAGAGGCTTTAAGCTCAAAAGAAAATTCTTCTTCATCGATAGGAACGATGACTCAATCTAAGGGATTTCGTATTGGGGATTGCGAATTTGAAAAAGGCGATCGGATTCGGGCTAAGGTTGATGATGCCGGGGATATTCTCTACCTAACCGGGCGTGCCAAGAGTTCGAGAGATAACAATCGATCTTTCTCTTCATCAGAAGACGTTCCTGAACGATATTTGGTCCTGCCTGCAGGTGCGATAGGTGGGATGGAAATGGAAAGCGTTGAAAATCGATCCACATTGAAAACAAAAGAAGGAGAAAAGATTGGCAACATTATCAAAATGTTGAGCACCGAAGACGGTGACCTGGCATATGCTATTGTCAGGAGAGATGATGGGCAAATGATTTCCGTGCCGTGGGCTACCATTAAAGGCTCTTCGGAGAGAAAAACTAGTACGTTGGATATCCCAAAGGATCAACTGGCCTACTTGCCTGTTCTGGAGGAAGGTGAAACCTCGGTACAGCACGTTCAGAAAAATTGGGATTTACTTGAATATGATCAAGATGAAAATTCCTACCAAGGTTTTTCGAGAAACCGATCTGAATTTTCCCGAAACCAGGATCAGCATTTTTCCAGTCGCATGGGCCGTGAACGCATGAGAAATTATGATGATGAAGATGACCGGTTCAGGTTCAGCGACCGAAAGCGATCAAGCTTTGGATCGACGAATCGCCGTGATCATGGGCACAGTCAACGATACGAAAGAGATATCTATGAACAGGATTTTGACCAAGGCGGTTTCCAGAGAGAGCCACGGTATTCATGGAGAGATCAGGATTCCGATAAACGTTTTAATGGGAATCGGTCAAACTCAAGCCGTCGCCAAGCTATTTTCTCGCAAGATAGACATAGGGGTGAGGATGAGTTTTCCAATCAATCAATGAGAGAGAGAAATCGCAATCACCGGGAAAACCGGGATTCACAGGGAGATTATGATTATCGCCCGGATGCCTATAGAAATTAGATATCCTTACCCTATCGGATAGGTTAACCTTCCATTCTCTAAGGACCCGGAGTTTTTAAATAGAACCCCGGGTCCTTAGCTCTGCTCTATTTCCACTCCACAGTATTAGAGATTATCTGGGCGGTTTTGGTCGATGCGCAACCGTAATCTATTGCGAATAGGAGCAGAAGGATCACGATTGTAATGAAAAGGGTCTTCATCGACTTCAATATTTCGCAGAGGAATAGTGACACGTTCTTTCATATGAGGAAAGGCGTCTTGAAAGATGAGATGTACAACATTGCTGGTGCATCCCGCAATCTGCGCATTAAATCCATGTGCATCCTTAAAATCTACAGTGACTCGTTCTTCTGGTTTAATCCAAGGTTTAATGACGTCGACTTTACGTTGATTATCCATGTGTTCCCTTCGCATTCCCTTCTTTACTTTCACGTGCAATGATCAGGCTGTTCACTCCAGCGCTTACTTATTCATAACTGCTACCTAGCTGATTTGTTTAAATGAATTTCTTCACCAAGATAATTCCAACAACGAGAAATATCAGAGACACTACCAAGAAAAGATAGAATAAAAAGCTGGCTATCCCAGCAGCTCCTTCAGCAATTCCTGAAAATCCAAAACCTGCAGCAACAAGAGCAATGACAAGAAAAATTGATGCCCATTTTAAAAAAACCATCGTGTCCCACCCTCCCTCATCCCGATGAAATCCCGATGAACCGTATTGAGTTGCCCAACCTTTCTTAAGAAAGTTGGAATTTTCTTTCCTTCCTCGAAACCTCAATACTCGATATCTCGCAGTACCTGTCAAAGCGATCCAGTTTATTGAACTCTCTTTCCTTTGATGTTGATACAAAAGAGAGATTCTGAAAACTCTAATTCCTTGTGATGCAACCTCAACGTTACCCCCTTAGGGATTATGCATACGAATTGGTCGATCTGAAGTATCAGGAGGATCCCCGATGGGAGTGGGAGGTGTATCAGGATCTTCATGATCCGGAGGCGGCGACACCGGTGGATCTTTTATTGGTTTGGGTTTTGGAGTCCGATCCGGTGGTTTAATCGGTGGGCGTTTTCTTTCAGGTTCCGGTGGCGGCTCAATGGGCGGTTGCCTAGAGATAGTGAAGGTTGGCAAATTGTGGACCCAAGCCACAAGAAATATAAATATATTAGTGTTGTGCGCTAGGAGATCCATTGTATAGATCTTAAGTGACCGCTTCATACCCGCTGCCCTTCTGTCCAGGAATCAGCACGACATATGGAACCTTCTGCTATCATACATTTTGTTGTCCCGAGCCAAGATTGACAATAGACAAGTTTTTATGAGGTATTAGTATTTTATCCATTTAAAAACAATCCCACCGCCTGGTAGAAGAGAAAATGGATTTTTATCCTCATACAACAATGGCATGTCTAATTCATCCCATCCATCCTTCTCGTCAAAACCTCTGAACAGATTACATCTGTGGGATTTCACGGCTTTTCGTGATCTGCTCATTATAGTCTTAGTAATCGCCATTCTATGGCTAGGATATCAACTTCAGACTGTTGTGGTGCCTGTTTTAGCCGGATTAGGATTAGCCTACCTGACAGATCCTCTCTTAGATTATGTCGAGAACAACTGGAAATTTCCACGATGGTTGGCTATCGCCGTCATGATTTTTCTCCTATGTGGATTAGTCATCGGATTAGTATTTTGGATTGGTCCCATTCTGGCAGATCAAACTCATCTCCTGATTGAAAGAATCCCTACGTATTTGTCTTTCCTAGCCGACCGTCACGGAGTTCAACTTAGGGAGTTAATCCAGAGTATCGATGGAATTTCAACTTCTATCCAGGCCAATCCCTTTTCATCCATTCAAACTCTCCTAACAGGAACTGGGCAGGTTTGGTACATGACAAATCTCATCCTCGGCACTATTGGAGGATTTCTTTTTTCTTTCATGTTGGTGGTCATTTACTTTTTCTTTTTTGCCTGGAATTTTCCATCGGTGCAACAGAGCCTTTGGCAAATGGTCGAGGCAATGGGAAATCCGCGATGGCGGGGCCTATTAATTCAAATGGATCAAGCGATTGGAGCGTTTTTTCGAGGACGTCTGTTAATTGCACTCATGATGGCCGTGATGTTTGGCGTCGGATGGTATTGGGCCGATGTCCCATACTGGATCATATTAGGGCTAGGAGCCGGTCTTATCAGCCTCATTCCTTATGCGGCAACTTTAAGTTGGCCCGTGGCTATACTCCTGAAGTATTTAGATATGTCCTCGGGTTCTGTAGCCGTCGACAATTATTGGATGCAATTACTGGTATGGCCCAGTGTGGTGTACTTAGGAGTCCAACTTGTCGAAGGGTGGGTTCTGACTCCCTGGATTCAAAGTCAGTCGACAGACATGAGTACCGGCACGATTTTGCTTGTCATCCTGATTGGGGGTAGCGTTGGAGGAATGTTGGGATTGATTTTGGCTATTCCGGTCACTGCTTGTCTAAAAATCGTGGTGAAGGAAATCATCATTCCGCGAATCCAGGAATGGCGGACGGTTATTGAGCCGCCGACACCGCTTTCACCCGACCATGATGTTCTTAAGTCTTCATAAAAATTTTCGATGCCTCAGAATCATCATTTTCATAGCTGGAAAAGTTTTCTTCATTCGAGACTATAAAAAGTCATAATAATGATCAACCGGTCATCTTTTTAACACGAGTTTATTATGGAAGCTTTGAATATTATTATGGAAAGCCTACAAAAAATGGGGCACCAGATTTTAGCTCACGTTCCCAATATGATATCCGGGCTGCTGATTCTTTTGGCGACGTGGCTCCTAACCAAGGGCCTTGAATCCCTACTCCAACGGATTATACCAAGATTAGGTATTCGGAAATCACTCTCAGAACTCTTTCGCAAGCTTATTTTTATCGGTATTTGGATTATTGGAACATTAGTGGCTTCTGTCATCCTCTTCCCCAGTTTAACTCCAGCAAAAATTTTGGCTGCACTTGGGCTGGGGTCCATTGCGATTGGTTTTGCTTTTAAAGATATATTTGAGAATTTTCTGGCTGGAATCTTGATACTCTTTCGCGAACCATTTCAACTCGAAGATTTTATCGAATGCCAACAATTGGAAGGTAAGGTCGAAGAGATCACGATTCGAGATACACATATCCGGCAAACTGACGGCCAGCGAGTTGTCATTCCCAACAGCATTCTTTTTAAAAATCCGGTCACGGTACGAACCGATCAAGATATCAGACGTGTGACCATTAATTGTGGAGTGGCCTACGGGGAAGATGTGGACAAAGCCCGACAAGTGATTCACCAAGCTCTGCAAGGTTTGGAAACAGTTCATCCCGATAAAGACATTCAGATTTTTGCTCAAGCGTTCGGTTCCAGTAGCATTGATTTCGAAGTCACGTGGTGGACTGGTTCTCGACCCGTTGACCTAAGAAAGTCTAAAGATAAGGTTGTAGCTGCTATAAAACGAGCACTAGACGAAGCCAATATCGAGATTCCTTTCCCCTATCGCACGTTGACCTTTAAAGAACCGCTACAAACTGTAGGAACACAGCAAGGGGAAAAAAACGAAGAGTTTGACGGACAAGACTTTTCTTCTAAAAAACAGAATTCTGTATGAGGGTAATCTCGGCATTAGCCTCAAAATCCTTTAGAAGTCGTAGGTATGGCTTTCGCTATCCACAAGAATGCGTCGCCCTGAGGTAGTCATTTTTATCACTTAATTCGGCAAATGAATGAGAATCGGGCAGTGAAATTTTTCAACATTGAAGGCACGCCATGAATGAAGATACCTTACTTCGGCTCGATTGGCAGCAAATTTTGTGGCATTTGTATCACTTACTCATCGCGTTTGTCCTCGCTTTCCCTTTGGGATGGAATCGAGAACAAGAATCCGAAAGCGGCGCTGGATTACGAACTTTTCCACTCGTCGCGCTCGGTTCTTGCGCCTTTATGCTGACGGGAATCTACGTTTTGGATTCAACGGAAGCCGAAGCACGCGTTTTGGCTGGGATTTTGACAGGCATCGGATTTATCGGGGGAGGGGCAATCCTCAAGGAAGGGAGCAGCGTGGCCGGCACGGCAACGGCAGCCAGTATTTGGAATACAGGGGCCATCGGAATGGCTGTAGCCTGGGATCGTTATGAAATTGCTTTAGTTTTAAGTCTAATGAATTATCTGACATTTCGGTTCATGCCGATCATTAAAGAGAAAAAGAATTTACCTGGCTCAAAAGAGCCCTCTCTTCCCAATCCCAAGGATTGAATAAACGTGAAAAGGTAAAAGATCGCAAGACATTCAGCGAGCTCCTTTCATGTCAATGAAGAGGTTACTTAATGTCCTGGGCAGCAGTAGGACCTTTCGATCCGGCTGGATAGGTTCGCAGGGGCACTGCATTATTCGTCCAACCATCAGCTATGGGTTGCACAATTTTCCACATCTCTTCAATTTCATCATTTCGGATGAAAAGTCTCTGATTCCCAGACATGGCCTCTTCAAACATTCGCCCATAAGGTGGAAGTGATTGATAAGGTAATTTTGCGGCAAACTCCAATGAATCTGACAACATGCCATTGGGTTTTTTGATAGTGAAACAATTAAGGTTGACTTCTTCAGAGTCCAGATCAAATCGCAACACGTCATGGCCGTCATGAGATGGGATGGAAGGCTTGGTTCTGTCTACATTCTTAAAATACACACCGATTTCCATTCGATCCTGCTCTAAGGCTTTTCCCGATCGCAAGACAAACGGCACTCCACCCCAACGTTCATTGTCGATCCAAAATGTTACCTGAGCAAAGGTTTCGGTATTTCGTTTCGGATTGATTCCAGGCTCTTTCCCATAGGCAGGAATTTGTTTTCCACGGACTCTGCCTGACTGGTATCTCGCCCGGACAGTATGAGCTTGAATCTCGGCTTTTGACGTTGTTCGAATCGACCGAAAGAGGTCCACTCTTTTATCACGGAACTCCATAGACCGTGTCGATTCCATGGGTTCAAGAGTTAAGACCGCTAATATCTGAAGGAGATGGCTTTGGATCATATCCTTAAGGGCTCCGGCACGATCATAATATTCCGCTCGTCCCTCAAGGGCCAATGTCTCATCCCAAATCACCTCGACTTTTTCGACGTGCCGGTTGTTCCAAAGGGGTGCCAGCACATGGCTGTCAAATCGAAGCCTGAGAATACTGGAGACAACAGCTTTTCCCAAAAAATGATCCATGCGAAAGACACGTTTTTCAGGAAATTGTTTATGTAAGATCTGGTTCAGCGCCTTGGCTTCTTCATAATCCAACCCGAACGGCTTTTCTACAATAATTCGCGTTTCATCCGGAATCTCTACTTGCGTCAAAGAGGTCAAAAGAGTGAAATACAGCTGGGGAGGCAATCCGAGATATAGTAGCCACACGCCTGATATTTCGGAAAAGATGTCGCCAATCCTCTTCGCGTCAGAAAGATCTTCTACCTGGGTATATTCCAATCTGGTCAAAAAATTTTCGCGACATCCCTTGGGAAGCGGAGGCTTGTGTTTCCCTAATAGTTCCGAAACATATTCTTGAAATTGCGAGGTGGTCCAGTCTCGTCTACCCACGCCTATTATGGTGCATTCCTCAGTACTGGATTCATCCACTAGCAAACGTGACAACCCAGGGAAAACATAACGCTTGGCGACATTACTGGTGGCTCCAAATATCACAATTCGTTGAGGCATCTCGTTCCTTTTCGAAAGGAAATTAAAGAACAAGAAAAATGGTTGGCCACATTCTTAGTCATGAAATCAAGAGATACCGGACGATCTGAGAAGTTTGTGGAACGAAAATTCAATTAATGTTTTTCGCGACCCAATGCCAGCTACGCAGGCCACACCGCTAAGCAGTTCTTACATTTAGGACAGTTCGTTATGGTGACACTTGTACTACCAATATTGAGGCTTTCCATAATGTTTATACAGACGTTCTTCATACACCCGGTCTATGGGTTGGAAAGGATCATGCTCTGGCGCTTGCTCAATTTGTTCTTTGGTGAGATCTACTTCCACCAAGTGATCGGACCACATAATGCACTTGGTCCATATCGGACTGAGTAAAACCTTTCGACCCGCTAACCATTTAGATGTATCCACAATGAGATACCGTACAGTCCAGGAAATATCTTCCACCACAAAATTAATGATTTTTCCAATTTCACCATCTGTAGCTTTAAGCGAAAAATCGATAAGACCGTTGGCACTGGTTAAAATTCCCGGAAATACCGATAATTCCTTTTCATCCATTGGATAATATGTGGCCCATCGATAATACGCGCAAATTTCCCTTTCCTTTTTCCAGTCAATGGGCTGGTCGATTTCAAAGGATGGCCCGTCTTTAATCTGCGCCTGACTCACCACGGCTGGAAATGACCCTGTCTCCCACTTCGGAGCGAGTAAACTCTCGCTGGAAACCAGGACGTAACGTCCATCCAACCAACTCGCGGTATCTGCTAGTAGGTAACGAATTTGCCATGTTTGATCATTAAAATACACATCGGAAACCGTCCCAATAATGCCGTCTGTTCCTTGAACGACACAATTTTTTATTTTATTGAAATTCCTGAGCATTGCAGACTTATTGACCTCCTGTGTTGCTGGGCATGTTTAGAATAAAGAATTGGCTGTCAGTAGACAGTCGCAAGGACAATCTGATTGACAGCCAATTCTTTCCTCATTTGATTAAGGTTGAGGCCTTCACCCTTCTCACTACTGCCTGATGGGTTCAAGCCCAGTAAGAACGCTCATCAATGTTTTTGTTGAGTGGAGCTCTGACTGGAAATTCCCTTTCCTTGATTCTTCTTCTGCAGATCTCTTGCAGCCTGAGCGGCAGACCCTTTCTTGTTAGCTAACTTTGGATCTTTAGGATCCACATCTTCCATTCCAACCAATTCATCGGTTCGACTGCCAGGACCGCTGCCACCGGGAAGTGGTTTCTCTCCGGAAGGAGCGCTTCGTTGGATTTTGTCAGGAGTATTGGCTTCTCCTGAATTCTTCATGTCTCCTTTGTCCATGGCCATGCTGGCCGTTGCTGTCCCGAACAGAAAGGCCATGGCCATTACCACTTTAAGCATACTGCTCATAATACACCTCCTAAAAAAGAAATTAAAAGTAAAGGAGAATGGCGATCTCTTCATGGGCAAAAAGACGGTGCAGAGTTCGCTGTAGATTCCCCTGAAGGATTTCATTAATGGTCTACCATTTCTGAGAAAGGTCGCCAATGGACAAAATATGAATTCACATGCGCCAAAAGTATAAAGAGGGCGAAAATGCGTTTCGCGAAGAAAATTCATGATTCTCCCCAGCGCCAATGAACAAATCTCACTCCGGAAGACTTCTTCTTTTGAAAAATCAAAAGTCATGAACTTCTCTACAAGTCAGAGAAAGCTTATCCGCTGCTCAAATATCCGATTTTTTAAATAGAATTAAGAGAAATCTATTGGAAGGGAAAAAGATCTTGATGGTGTTAGAAAATAAAGAATACGTAGTGTTTTCATCCTCTTATTTTTGGACAAAACTTAGATTTGTGGATCATATTTGTTCCTGTTCCCCAAGTTTATGAATGTGATAGGAGTATGAATGAGAATAAGAAGAATTTGTGGCAACCTATCAATTTTTCGATTTTCCTCATAGCGAAGAAATAACGAGATTTTCACCATTGACCGCTCCCTATTGCAGAATCAATCCATAACCATGAAAGCCCAACTCCTTCTGACTACCATGAGCAGCACCTATTCTTGTTTATTTTCATATCGAAACCAATTACTCTCCTCCGACTCAGTTTCATCACATGTTCGAATTCTCATCGTGGATGACGATTCCGATCATCGAGAAATTTTGAAAACTAGATTAAGTGCAATGGGTTATATGACCCATCAAGCGTCCGATGGAACGGAGGGATTTGCTCAAATGACGCAACGGCCGTTTAATTTAGTTATTTGTGATTATGAAATGCCACGAATGAACGGCATTCAATTCATTGAAAAAGTTCGAGGGACCCCTGCGCTCTCTTCCACTCCGATCATCTTTGTGACGGGACATCCAGATCCAGCCATTCTGCATCATGCTCTTGCCGCTGGAGCAACCAGCACTCTGCTTAAACCCTATTCCTTTGATAAATTACACACGACCTTAAAATTGATTTCCCTGAAATAATTAGGTTAAATTTTCTTGCGGGAAATCTTACCTCATGACTAATCATCCTCTACTATGAAAACTCTCTCGTCGAAACAATCATCTAGAGTAGGATTGAAGAGCCATCTTCTTCTCGGTACTACGAGAATGGTTTATCTTACGATCATGTGTTTTTGGTTGATCATTTTTCTATTTCCACCAGAAAGTCTTTTAGCCGACGATTTGCCAAAAAGGGCTGGGTGGATTGAAAAAGTCATGATCGCTCCAGACTCACTGCTTTTGAACGCCAAGTTAGATACAGGGGCCAATAGTTCATCGATACATGCAGAAAATGTCTCGTCTTTTTCCCGGGATGGCGAAACCTGGGTTCAGTTTGACCTGAAAGATGAGGAAGGAAAGCCCATCACCTTGGAAAGAAAGGTTCATCGTACGGTCAAAATCAAACGTCACAAACAAAAGTCTTCGGAACGGCCAGTGGTGTTACTGGGCATATGTCTTGGCGAACACTTTGAGGAAACGGAGGTTAACCTCAGTGACCGAAGTAATTACAAGTATCCCGTTCTCATCGGACGAATGTTTTTATCAGGCCACTTTATGGTAGATGCCTCTTCAAAACGTCTTTTGGAACCCTCCTGCCGAAGTGAAACCGAATCGGAATGAACCGTATTCATTTCCTTTCCCTCATCCTACTCTTATCATTATTGGGCCTGGCAATTTTTCTTTATAAGGCTGTAGTGTTGGGCTTCCCCTTGAGTCCCGATACTACATCCGAGGTCTGGAACGTAGAGGCCCGCATCAGTTTTCAGGGAAGAGATGAGGCGGCAGAAATTTCTATGTTTACACCCCAATCCATCCACCCCTACATCATTACGACAGAGGCGTTCGTTGGACAAGATTATGGGATTACCGAACATTCCGAAGGACCAAACCGCCTGGTCCGATGGGCCACTCGAAAAGCAGAAGGCATTCAAATCCTTTATTATCGCAGCATCATCCGCCAGATGAAGGAATGGGAAACAGAATTTCGCGAATTTTCAGAGGCGCCTTCTCATGCGGGAAAAGTTTTACAGGGCGACCTGCCTCCCTTGCAAGGCGCATTTCTTCAAGCGGGAATGTCATTTCTTGAGGATGTTAAGGAGCAATCGGCAAATTTAGATTCTCTAATTTTAAGCCTGATTTCGCGAGTTCAGAAACCAGCTGATGAATCGCCAGCCGCGCTTCTTCTCTCTCAACAACCGCCCGAACAAGTCATGGCCCAACTTTTGACGCTCCATGGAACACCAGCCCGAGTCGTACATGGCATTGAACTCAGTAAGGAAGCCAAGACCGTCAATGTTATCGAATGGCTGGAGGTTTTCATTGAAGAAGAATGGATAGCTTACGATCTGGAACAAAATAGGAAGGGCATTCCAGAGAATTATCTGGCCTGGTGGCGTGGATATGTTCCGCTCTTTCACATTGATGGTGGCACCGAACTTGAATTCAGATTATCCGCCAGCCCTAATCAAGAGCAGGCCATTAAGGCTGCCGTCGCGCGCGGAATGGTGCTTAACCCAGCCTGGTTGAAGTTTTCTTTTTTTAGTCTTCCCATTGAAAAACAGGTGGTGTATCACATTCTGATCCTTATCCCGGTAGGAGCTTTTCTTCTTGTTTTGTTGCGCAATGTTGTCGGACTCAAGACCTTTGGAACTTTTATGCCAATTTTAATTGGATTGGCATTCAGAGAAACTGAATTATTCTGGGGATTGCTTCTCTTTTGCGTATTAATTGCCTTGGGATTGGGAGTTCGTTTCTACTTGGATAATCTTAATTTACTCCTGGTTCCGCGATTGGCTGCCGTGCTAATCGTGGTGGTGTTGATCATGGGGTTTTTGAGTATTGTTTCGCATCATTTGGGTTTAGTTCGTGGACTATCCATCGCACTATTCCCCATGGTGATTGTCACCATGACCATCGAACGTATGTCAATTGTCTGGGATGAGCGAGGCCCAGGAGAAGCATTACAACAAGCCTTTGGAAGCTTAATGGTCGCCTCACTCACGTATCTTATCATGAGTCTCAAATCCATGGATTATTTATTTTTTACGTTTCCCGAATTACTCCTGGTGTTATTGGCCATGACGATTGCTCTCGGGCGATACACTGGGTATCGCCTCCTTGAAGTCCGCCGTTTTAAGGGTCTTTTACAATCAGGATGACATGTACAAAGAATTCGCCGAGTTGGCTAACTTTGGGATCTTGGGGTTGAACGAACGGAATGCCGTTTACACCCTTGGGTTCAATCAACGTGGCTTTTTCCCTCTAGTGGATGACAAGGCTCAAACCAAAGAGCTCTGCATCAAGGCCGGCGTCGCAGTTCCTCCACTCTACGGCACCATTGAAATTGAAAGACAGATTCGTGACCTATCAAAAATATTGGGTGAGAATAAGGAATTTGTCGTTAAACCTGCTCATGGATGTGGAGGCGATGGCATCCTGGTTATTAAAGGAGCGGTGAAAGAGAAATACCGAAAAGCTAGTGGCATTTTGATGACTCTTCCTAAACTCGAACATCACATTTCCAATGTCTTAAGCGGCATGTACAGCCTTGGGGGAGGAGCTGATGTGGCCCTGATCGAATACTGCGTGAATTCTGATCCGATTTTTGAATCCATTAGTTATCAAGGGGTCCCAGACGTTCGGATCATTGTCCTCTTAGGCGTTCCAGTCATGGCCATGGCCCGTCTGCCAACAAGAATGTCCGATGGAAAGGCCAATTTACATCAGGGGGCATTGGGAGTTGGCGTTGATCTCGCAACAGGCACGACCCTCACTGCCGTCCTGTTCAATGACATAGTAACGGAGCACCCTGATACGGCTAACCAAGTGACCGGCATTCAAATTCCAGAATGGCGAACTCTTCTAGAATTAGCCTCTCAATGTTACGATATTTTTAAATTGGGATATTTAGGAGTGGATATTGTTTTGGACAAGGATCTCGGACCCCTTTTACTGGAAGTCAACGCGCGGCCGGGTCTCAACATACAAATTGCCAACCGGGCCGGCTTGCTTCCCAGACTTCACCTCATAGAAGAGAACGCCATCACTCTTTTGAATGTTCAGGACAGAGTGGATTTTTCCATTCGTCACTTTTCTGCCTAGTGTCCTAATCATTTCCTCCCCATGGTGTTTTGTGACACCCCCGTTTAGCCTCACAAAACTTTCAATCATTTTTTTCAGTTGAATTTTTTCGTCCACTCCTGCCTTCTCGGACATCCCAAACCCTTCACATAGTAAGAAATCGAACAGGATTAGACAAATTTTTTATTGCGATAAAATACTTGTCCTTTGCTTTTCATAACAAAACTCCCACAAGATTACGCATTAAATTTTTTCTGTATTTCACTATTTATTTTATTGGGAAGGAAATAACGGATCATGAATGTTCAAACTTTGCAATGTCATTCCCCATTCACATTCCGGTTCTTGCTGGTAGGATCATTATTGGCTTGTGTTCTCTTGACAGGATGCGAAACCACCCCTCGTACAGGGACCTATTCAGCACCCAATGCCAAGTCAGAAGACATTACGGAATGTAATGCTGCAGCTGCCGCGGCCACCTCAAAACGAGATTCTACCACTGACACGGCCAAAGAGGCGGCAATTGGTGCCGCCGGAGGAGCAGGAGTTGGTGCGATAGGAGGAGCCATTGGCGGGAGTACAGGAAAAGGAGCGGCTGTCGGAGCGGCTGTTGGTGCGGTGGCTGGGACACTATATGGTATCAATGAAAATCGTAAGGAAGATCAAGCGTACCAGGATGCCTACCGAAATTGTATGCAGCAACGAGGGTACTAGTAAAAGTTAATGTGTACCGTATTACTGCAGGAGTAGGCACTTTGCTATTCGAGAATCTAATCACACATATAGGTCTGAAACATCGGTGGGAAGAAGGAACATGGGGAAATTGTACAATATTTTTTTTCAAATAAAATTCTGCTTCCAATTAGGAATGACAATCTTCTTGGGGGGCATAATGGGTGGCTGTGAAACCAACCCTTATACCAATCGCACTCAGGTTTTGGTGGTGCCTCAAGCACAAGCCATTCAAATGGGCGAGCAAGCCTACCAACAGATCCTTTCTGATCCAAAAACCAGGTTGTCAAAATCTTCCGAAGAACAAGTAGCGGTTCAACATGTTGCAGAGAGAATTATTGAAGCAGCCAAACAATCAAAATACGCTGAATCGGCTAAGGCATTTCATTGGGAAGTTCAGGTGTTTAAAGACGACCAAACTCAGAATGCATTTGCCCTTCCCGGAGGGAAAATTGCGGTCTATACGGGTATTTTTCCTGTAGCCCAGAATCAAGCCGGACTGGCAGCAATCATGGGGCATGAGGTGATTCACGCCTTAGCCCGACATGGTTCAGAAAGAATGAGTCAAGAAGTATTGGCACAAGCGGGGCTCACTGCTGCTGCGATTGGCATTGGAGCCAGCGGTGCAGGTCCGCTAACCGGACAAGCGGCTATGGCTGCTTTAGGCCTAGGTACACAGGTAGGAGTCCTCCTCCCCTTTAGTCGGGCTCATGAATCTGAAGCCGACTATATTGGACTCCTCTTAGCCGCGGCAGCTGGTTATGATCCTCAAGAAGCCGTTCATGTATGGCAACGTATGCAGCAAGGCAGTGATGGGGCTCCTCCAGAATTTATGTCTACTCATCCTAGCCATTCAACTCGAATTGAACAATTACAAGAATGGATGCCTGAGGCTTTGACAATCTTTAATAAAGCCAATCGTGCTCCTATGAAAGAATTACCTAAAATTTGAACCTGATTGGGCGAATAACAGGAAGATGGAAGAGTGATTATGAGAGGAAAATTCTATTACCTGAGGAGAAAAAGTTTTGACTAGAAATGTTAAAAGTTAATTTTGGCACTTCAAAAATTTCGGCCACTCCACTTGTAGGCTCGGGGACAGCCTGCTGGTGGTTGGCGGCAGCGGGCTGGTCTCCTGGGGGAATTAGGACCGGCCCGCTCACTGCCTTCATCCTATAAGGAAAAACCTTGTGCCGAGGAAAATTCTATACCTGTTGCGTCTCGATCATAACCAAAAATTGTTCTTAGATTATAAGTTTAGCTAATTCCTAGATAAGATAAATTGGATTACTTTGTGAGAAAAAGACATTACTCCCCCCCATTTTTGTATTTCCTGTCATCACTGGATAATCTATTTCCACCCCCATAGACGCCAAAGAAGTGGAATTCGCTCCTGGAACCTGCTCCGCTTCCATTCTTCGTTCAATTTCGTTAACCCCTCACTAAGGCTTATTTTCTTCACACATTTCGAAGGAAATCTGTAAGTGTTTTTTTCAACAAGAAAAGATACCTTTTTCTGATTCTTTTCCAAGTTGTTTTTAGCAAAATAACATTTTTTCATACTTTCTTGTTTCCTTGATACATTTATACATTTTATCTATCTCTCTCTATTTGAAGATGCATTTTTGACGAAATTTTTCAATTCCCGTTTTTGTATTCTTCCTTGGTTCCTTTTGATTTATCTCGATTCTGGGGAGTAGGTTCCTTTTTATCTTGTAGATGGTCTTGGCTAACTGGGTTGCGCGTGACGGGGTCCAAAACCATTTCTTGATCAATTATTGGTGGATGTACCACCGCATCTGGGTCATGTGGAAGATCGGGTTTAATCACTATTTCCGAGTCTTTTACGGGCGGAAGCTTAGGCGTAGACTGAACATTTTGATCCCCTATCTGTAGTGGTAATAGAGCGAGATATTTATTGGATGATTGGCCATCAAATGTTTGATGAATTTCTGAGGAAGTTACTGGAAGTTCGCTTGAAAAACCATTCGCATTCCAGATCAGTGAGTTAAGAGTAATAGAGAGAAACAAAATTTGTAGAAAAACCATTTTTGTCACCAGCCCTTTTCAGTAATAAATGTAAAAAGAAATATTGTCGAACTCCTTTTTTCTAATCTTCTCCTTCTATTTCCTTCTTCAAAAATAACGCGTCGTAAAGGTCAAACACACCTGGCAAAAACCCTGGAATTGGTTGTATCCATGACTCCAGGGTATTTGTCTTTCTGGTCAAGGGTTCTAAAGAGGACTGGAAGGATTGACACTTCTTTATAATTCAGCCCTTAACATCGGCAAAAAATTCCAAACCGAAATTTTTGGCCCTAAACAATAATGGAGGGATCCTTATGACCAGGCATCTTAAAAACAGTGATATGGTCAGTTTAATTATCGCCTTTACCATAGCAGGAGGAAGCCTCGCTTTTGCATTTGGACAGCAGCCAAGAGCAGAAAACATTAACGGCCGAACCCAAGAAGAAATTCTTTTGAATGCCAATTCCATAATTGGGAATACCGTGATTGGCCAGAAAGGGAAGACAATGGGCATCATTAAAGATTTAATGATCGATCAAGGCACTGGTCAAATTGCCTATATGGTTCTTGGCTATGGGGGAACTTTTGGTGGAACCCTCGGTAGTAACCAGGAAAATTATTCCATCCCTTGGAAAGACATAAATTTAATCAACAATGCCCACGGAGACATGGTGATACAAGTTGTCACTCCTCCGATGGGAGAAAGAGTCAGAAAACAACCCCGTGCCGAACAAGATCGCAATGTGTTTGATAGCAACAATATTGAATCGATCGAAGGAACGATCGAGAGTATCTATACGGAACTTTCTCAAAAAGATATTGCCAGAACGGAAAGCCTTGTTGTACTTGATGTACAATCGGAATCAGGAAGAGATCGGGTACAAATTGCTCCGGATGACTACCTCAAAAAACAAGGGATTGAAATGAATGAAGGCGATAGCGTCAAAGTCGTAGGATCCCGCATGACTCAAAAAGGCCAAAATTTACTTTTAGCGACAAAGCTAATACTCACGAAAAACGGAAAAGAATTGGCGTTAAGGGAGCATGATGGAACGCCAAAATGGAATCAAATGAGGGAAATCAGCGCAATAAGCAAAGGCTTTAAGTAATCAGCAAAGCAATCCCGTAATTATTGATAAAGGGAAAGACATGAACCCCAAGTCTTTCCTTTTCTTTTTCATCGCAACAGTTGTTAGTTTCATATAGAACAAACAGATCTCAGCAAACTCACAACACTCTGCCGCATTCAATGTTAGTTCATTGAAATTGTAGTCGAATCAAAGACTGATTCTAGATTTCGCCTCTATGGACAAAACAGAGTAATAAAGTATCTATCCTATGGTTCGGACAAGTTGTTGTCACAAAGACCCTCTTCAACCCAACTTTGTCTTTAGGAACTGCATGATGGATTCCCTTAAAGCAAAAGTAGAAAAATTCCAATTCGAAGGCACAGACCATTTATTCAAATTCGTCTTATTTATAGAGATCTTATAATTGTGCCAAATCATTTAGGAGATATTATGGCCAAAAATCTGAGGTATCAATCAAAAGTATCCCATCGAAAGACGGCCCAGGGCCGTCAATCAATCAAGGTTGCAGATCAGAACGTCCAAATAGGGGTTGGCGGAGAAGTACACCAGACCAGTGGGGGAAAAATTCCTATGATAACCACACAACAGGGTTCCCCTATTGCTGATGATCAAAATTCCCTCAAAATCGGTTCGCGAGGACCGACGGCATTAGAAGACTTTCACTTTCGTGAAAAGATTTTCCATTTTGACCATGAACGCATCCCCGAGAGAGTGGTTCATGCTCGTGGCTTTGGTGCACACGGTTACTTTGAGAACTACAAATCGCTCTCGCACATTACCAAGGCAGCTGTCTTTCAACGAGCTAAGGAGAGAACACCGGCGTTTGTGCGCTTTTCCACTGTCGCCGGGAACAAAGGATCGGCGGATTTAGCGCGTGACGTCCGGGGCTTTGCCGTCAAACTGTATACCAAAGAGGGCAATTGGGATATTGTCGGTAATAATATTCCCGTCTTTTTCATACAGGATGCCATGAAATTTCCAGATTTAGTTCATGCAGCCAAGGCCGAACCAGACCGTGGTTTTCCACAAGCCCAAACAGCTCATGATAATTTCTGGGATTTTATCTCCCTGACTCCCGAAAGCATGAACATGATCATGTGGACTATGTCGGACCGAGCTATTCCTCGCTCTTTTCGTTTCATGGAAGGCTTTGGAGTTCATACGTTCCGTCTTATCACGGCGGACGGGAAATCAACATTTGTGAAATTTCACTGGAAACCCAAACAAGGTCTGCAATCTGTGTTGTGGAACGAAGCAGTGAAAATCAACGGGGCAGACCCTGATTTTCACCGTCGTGACCTGTGGACCGCCATCAAACAAGGGGATTATCCCGAATGGGAATTAGGCCTACAGCTTTTTGATGAGAAATTTTCCAAAAAATTTGAGTTTGATGTGTTGGACGCCACCAAATTCATCCCGGAAGAACTGGTTCCCGTTCAACGTGTCGGCCGGCTTGTGCTGAATCGTTGTGTGGACAACTTTTTTGCCGAAACCGAACAGGTGGCTTTCTGCACACAAAATATCGTACCCGGCATAGATTTCTCGAATGATCCTCTTTTACAGGGACGTAATTTTTCTTATCTTGATACGCAGCTCAAAAGACTTGGCAGTCCGAATTTCACCCATATCCCGATTAATGCCCCTAAATGCCCTTTTAGCCATTTTCAGCAAGACGGACATATGGCCATGCACAATCCTCAAGGACGGGCAAACTATGAACCAAACTCCTGGGGGGGAGAGACTGGAGGTCCGCGGGAATCACCCGAAAAAGGATTTCAATCATACCCTGCCCAAGAAGAAGAGCATAAAATTCGCACTCGACCAGAAACCTTTGCCGATCATTACAGCCAAGCACGACAATTTTATGTTAGCCAAACGGAGGTCGAACGGAACCATATTGCAGACGCCCTCATTTTTGAACTCAGCAAAGTAGAACGGCTAGAAATTCGGATCCGGATGGTGGCTCATCTGTTGAACATTCATCAGGATCTCGCAGAGCGAGTCGCGTCAGGTTTGCACATTAGGGAGATGCCAAAACCAGCGGATGCAGCAAGACCGATTCTCGATAAATTGAAAAAATCCTCGTCCCTAAGCATTCTTCTCAATGGGCCCAAAAACTTTAAAGGGCGAAAACTCGGCATCCTCATCACCGATGGAGTAGATAGTACAATATTCAATTCGATGAAAGCTGCTGTAAAAAGAGAAGGCGCGACCATCGAGATAATTGCTCCCGGCGTTGGTGGGGTAGAAGCACACGATGGCACCTGGATTGAAGCCGCTCAAATGGTTGCCGGTGGACCATCAGTGTTATATGACGCCGTCGCTTTGCTCCTATCTGAGAAAGGAGCCACTATTCTGGCTAAAGAACCGGCTGCGAGGGACTTTATCGCTGACGCGTTTGCCCATAGGAAATTCATCGGCTATACAGAAGCCGCCGTGTCTTTCTTTCAAAAAGTTGGCATTGCAGAACGAGATGGAGGTTTCATTGCACTTAATGGGAAAAAGGGAGTCAAGAATTTTATCGAAGCCTGCCGTCAACTTCGTTGTTGGGAACGCGCGAGCAGGCCAAATAAAGATAATTAAGACCAATGTTAGGTGAATTTTTTATTGAATTTACTTGACAAACATTAGGAATAATCAACTGCTACCCCTTCCATCTCTTTTTAAAAACGGAAAAGAAGTGTTCTCTTTAATAATTTACAGAATTGTCAACCGTCATCTAAGGGATCAGGTGAAGCATATTATTATTTTTTAAAAGTCCTAGCCAACCAACAGGCAGAGGAGATCGAATCAATGCAATGTAAATTTTTTAAGGTTTTTGCCTACTGCGTTCTGCTAACGACGACCGCATATGCGGAAGAGATCGGTAGTGTAGATACGGAATTCAAATTTTTAGGACCTGATCATAAAATTGTGATTGAAGCGTTTGATGATCCTAAAATTGAAGGGATTACTTGCCATCTCAGTCGCTCCAAGAAGGGCGGGATCAAGGGCATGGTGGGATTGGCGGAAGAAACGTCTGACGCATCGATAGCTTGCCGTCAGGTCGGACCGATTCGCATAACCGCTGAGTTTGAAGAAGGGGAGAAGGTGTTCAACGAAAGTCGATCCCTGATCTTTAAAACGTTACAAGTCGTGAGATTTTTTGATAAAAAACGTCAGACGGTTATTTATCTGGTGTATAGCGATAGAGTAATTGACGGATCACCAAAAAATGCAATTTCGACTGTACCGATTCGTCCTTGGTCAAGTGGATGACTCCAAGAATAGGTCTCGATCTACACCAATGCAACAAATATTTTAGCCTTCCGACAAACGCAATCAGGCTAAAATGGAACAAGGGAGACGAACTCTGGGCAACATTGTTATTCCTTATAATCGTCTCAAACACTCTTTTCCTTTGGCACAATCTGTAAGACAGCTCCTATCGAATACCTCTTTCTTCATGGAAGAAACCAATAATACATCGAAATAAAAATCTTGGTTCAATTCAAAGTGAATTCGTTCAGTCCAATAGCTCTTGAATTACAAAATCAAATAGAGCATATTCAAGGTGTAGAGATCCCCTTCTTTTATTGTCTCTCATTGCCTTGCTCTCCATGACGCGCAATAAAATTTTACAAAATTATTAGCAACCATACGATGGTCTGAAAGTCGTGCTGTGTCTTTGATATTTCAATCTACCTATGCCTTTATCCATCTCCTGTTGTTCCATAAAAATAGGTATCCAAGCTTATCCTTTTTCAATAATTCCACAAGCAATTCGTGCACCTGCATCCCCTAAAGGATTAGTTCGGTAATCGTCTTTTCTTTCGTGAATAATGAGTGTTGCCCCATCTTCGTCCAACATATTTTTATTAAAACTATCCAGGCTTGATTCTGGAACCAGAATCTCAATTTCTAGAACTTCGTTCTTCCTTATGTAGATATTTGGCAAATCGCCGAGATGAAAACCTTTGGGACTCATGATGCCATGGATTAGGCCCATAGGGTTGAGATGTCCTCCAGCTGTGTGAAAGTCAGGGGGTTCACATTTTCCCACTTCATGGATATGGAATGCATGAGTCCCGACTGGACCTTTTTTGAGGACAAGATGGATTAAAACTCCTCTGGGTGTTTCTCGTAGAATCGCCGATCCAATAGATTCTCGTTCTTTATCGATGATATTTACAGTAGCTTCGGATAGTGGGGGCTCCAAAGCCAATCCGATAGATTGCGACGCGAAAACTGTTAATAAAACTGTTCCCATCAATAACGCTTTAATCAAAGTCTTTGGCATAGCGCGATCTCTCTCACAGGAAGGTATTTCAATCACATTGCCCTAGGAAGTCACGAGAACTCTTTTTTATCTTTGCTGTTTTTTTCTTGTTAGGCACTATATAAAACCCTGGGATAACAGGTTGTTTTGTATGAATGAAGGCACCTGGCTTCCTTAACTATCCTACACCCACACAGCAAGGGTTTTTTGGAGTTATGTTCAATTGAAGAATTTGGTTACAATATTTCATCGGATAAGATTCGATATTTATATGCTTGCAATGCTCTAGGGATCGAGGATCAAGGATGGACCACCAATGTTTAGACCAGCTTGCATAAATCGTAATTCAAGCATGACACGTTGTTTCACCCAACATCAGGAGGTTTCGTGGTCATGAAACAGCCACATTCACCAACGTCAATGATAATTCTTTTTTCTGCTCTGATTATTTTATGTCTCCCAGGCCTGAGTTCAGCTCAGTTGGACTATTATTATAATGATACCTTTGATTCCTACAATGATCGCCGCAAGCTCACACCCGATAACCATCGGTATCGAAACGATAATCATCATCCTGGATGGGGCCTCTTTGATGCCCCCGACTATGAGAAGAACACCTATGGCAACGATTTTGATGATGATTATGTTAGTGATACTGAGCTGTATAACCGAATTCGGATGAGACTAGCCATGAATCCGTTTGCGGATAGGAAAAACATTCGCATTCATGTCGTAAATGGAAATGTGACCCTTGCCGGAACAGTGGTCGATCGCAGCGCGATGGTCGATGTCATTGAGATTGCTTTTGATTCAGGTGCGTGGAAAGTTCGGAATCGTTTAAATATCCGAAAAAATAGTCGACAAAATTGGAAGAATATGAGTGATGTTGAGTTAAGGGAGGAGATCAAAGAAGAATTGATGTGGAGCCCGTTTGTTGACTCAGAACGAATCAACGTCAGTGTAAAAAATGGAGTGGCAACGCTCTATGGTCGTGTTGAAAATAAAGAAGAAATAAATGATGCCGTCATTAATGCCTATGAAGCTGGCGCGAAACGAGTAAAAAATAGACTATGGGTAGAAATAGATCACTCATAAAAAGGTGGGCACAGAGAAGATCGAACAAAAAAGAATTGCGACGGAGTATTTCCCTAAGCAGAGGGATCACGCCGTGATCCTTACGCATAGAAAGAGTCGTCTCTCTCAATCAGAATGAGGGATTCGTCACAAGAACACGGTTACCCCAAAAACCTATAGCCGCCCAAACAACCAAGTGAATTTCTTAATTTGCCATGAGAAAGACAGGGAGAATTTTAACGGAGTGAGATTAAGGAAAACATGAGGGATAAGGAGAAACTAACTTGCTTAATTTTTGTGAGCTACGATTAAACGACCTGAATGAGTGAATGCCCAGTTAAGGCGATACCAGACCCCTGAGTGTTTGAATGATTTCTTGTTCTGCCGTGAACCAATCCTCCAGGTCTCGTCCATGCTGGCCTCCTCGTTTCGCATATATTTCATAAGCCCGTTTGGCGATATCCATCCGAAAAATTCCTCGAATCATACTTTCTATTTGATCATATACCAGAGAGGAAGGAGTATTCGAAGAATAGTTGATAACCTGATCTACGCCCATCTTTTGAATATTCGAAATAAGATTCCGATTTGAAACTCCGCTCAGGGCCAACACCTTCCCGGCATACCCATGTGTCCGTAAGGTCTGCAGGAACGCTAAGCCATTAGGTTGGGAAATATAGAGATCCAAGACCATGACTTGGGGATGATGTTGGTCAACAAGGCCTACCGTATCCTGGCGGTGATCAGGGAAACATGCTGCATAATCCCGTTCTTTTAAATAGGCAGACAGTCCATTTCGTAATGCAGCATTCGATGTAACGATCAAGATCATTTAAGAATAAAGATTCCAAAAAAGTTAGTGCGTGTCAGATGTCCGTTCCAAAAAATTAGCCAATTCGGCCGCATGTTTTTCAGTCTGTGCTAAAATTTGCACTAGCAAAAGCCAGGTGACCGGATCTTTATCTTTTATTTTCCTGGCCAGGACCGTATAACGCTCAATTTGTTTTCTTTCTAGGATTAAATCTTCCTTGATCATTTCTCCTACGGTTCGTCCTTGCTTTGGTCGAATGCCACTTTTCTTTGCCTTTTGGGAAATTTCCTTGGGATCAAAAATAGGGACCCCTCCCAATTCATCAATCCGTTCTGCCAGTAGGTCTGCATGCTCTAGCTCCTGGTTGGCATGAGCAGTAAATTCATTTTTAAATCCAGGAGAAAAAAGTGAGACTGCCATGTAGGCATGTTGTTTATACTGCAAATAGCTAGTTATTTCGGTCGAACGTAATTCATTCAGCTCCGTAATAAGTTTTGACACATCCCCCTTGTATTCTTTTGTCAATGCACCTTGTTCAACAGCTTTCTGAAAACTAGTTTTATCATTGGCTTTCGTTACACGTTTTTTCAAGATAATGAACTCCTTGCGAATTTGGGTGAACAGAAATTTGGCTCAGGCAGATTACAATCTTCCGTCTCTTTTGTAGTAGAACGGAAAACAGCAATCTCCCTAGGGAAGCACAATTCCAAAGTCATCGGAATTGTCCATCGCACCGAGAGAATCCGAAATGTCTCCTCAGGATTATATGCTGGGTTTTTTCCCACTAACAAAACTAATGAGAAAAATGATTAAGAACACAACAAATAGAATCCACGCAATATTCGTTGCTGCTCCAGCAACTCCGGACAGTCCCACGACCCCTGCAATTAGTGCAATGATAAGGAAGGTGATAGCCCAACTTAACATGAGTTTTCTCCTTGGTTTAAAATAAAATTGACAGAACCATTATTTTTATGAGTGGCTTAGGGAAATTCCAAGGAATATTAATGGTGTTCCTTGGATTGTGATTTCGCTTCAATTTTATTAAATTTGACTACCTTATTTTGAGCGTTGACTTCAATTTGAAGGCGATCCCCTTTCGAAAATTCTGCTTCGTTGCTATTGGTGTCTAAATTTAGGTATCGAGGAGTAATCTCCCCAGCCTCTCCAGCATCAACTCGGATAGTATTCTCTTGGACTTCCTCCACGACACCTTCTATATGACGGTGTCCAGGCGATAATTCACTTTCATCTGTTGAAGTTGTTGTATTTGTTTTCGAATTGGCATTCATGTGTTCACTGAGATCACTTGCCAATAGGGAATGAGGCAGGAACACCAGGGCTCCTAATACCATGACACCAGATAAGACTTGGAAAGTTTGTGTATTTTTCAGAAAATTAAACATGGTACTTTTTCTCCTTTCTAGTAGAAAAATTTAAAAATTCATGTAGGCAGATCTTTTTCTGCTCAACTTTTCTGATAATTTCTCTCAATTACCACAACAGGAATGGCCGCATCCGCATTGATTCTGGTTTTGGGGATTAGGCGATCGACAATTGTCTGAACAAAATTCCTTTCCGGGTTCAGCTTCACAGTGACAGGGAGGGTGAGCACACGTCTTTTTGTTGGAATCCGACATCAGAGTTACCCCCTTTAAACTTAAAAAATAAAATAAATCCATGAAATTTTAGCCTGACAACCTTCGCCAGATTAAACTGGTGTTGTTGTCATAGAAGCCTAAGAATTATTGTGGGTGTTTTGGAGAGGCAGGACAATAGACAAAATTGGGGAAAGACGGAGAAAAATGGCATAAGGAAGGATTAGGAACCGAAGAATTCTGTTAAAAATTTAGGAAGAAAAGGTAGGAAAAGTAGTCATTCGGCCAAAGGGCAGGTAAGCCAAAGCTTGTAGCTGGTTAAATAATGATTTTCAACCAGAGGTTTGGAAAGGATCGGACTGGATGAATAGTTACGGGTCTCCAGTCCGACCTGTTTCCAAATCACACACCTCTAATTCGTCGCGTCCTTAACCGCGTCCGTCGTATCTTCTACGGCTTCGTCAATTGCCTCTCCCGCCTCTTCTGCTGGGCCCTCATTGCATCCAAATAATAGAAAACTAAAACTTAGCAAGAGCAGAGCTGTTCTGATTTTTGCCTTCATGGGTCATCCTTTTTCAGAGGTAATTACGACACAGTGGATTCAATTTTTTCTGAAACATTCTGGGCCATTTGTTTGGTTTCTTCTTTGACATCTTCAACAGTTTCTCTAACTTTAGTTTTGACGGCCTCGACCATTTTGTGTCTAGATTCCCCCATTAATTGGTTTTCTTTTCGGCTACTTGGGAGCGTGGCAGCGACAACCGCCCCAATTGCGAGCATAATACCTCCTAATGCTAACGGATTATTTTCTAGTAGCTGGTTGAATTCACCTTTGGCGTAGTTAGCCTGCTTCCTGACATAACCCTTCATTTCTAGCATCTTTTCTTCTGATCCAGCCTTCCATTCTTGAAATTTTTGTTCGGACTCTTCCTTCAATTCCTGAGTTTTCTGCCCCGCTTGATCCTTCAGTTCGGTGGCACGATTTTGAAACTCTGACATCTGCTCCTGAACTTTCTCCTTGGCCGAATCAAAATTATCTTTTATTCGATCCTGAAGCCTAGGACCATTATACAGGTTATGCTCTTTCCAACTTTCGATGTCACCAGGATAGGGTCTTTTCCATTCATCTTTGACTTCAGAAGAATTTTTCATGAGTAAATACAAGCCTACCCCCACCAATGCGGTAGATAAGGGATTTTTTGTCAGTGTATTTAACATAGTCACCCTCCAGTTATCGCAGTTTTGAGAAATTTCATTATTAAACTTTTCAACCTTTCTGTTTAAGGAAACGCGAATTTGCCGTTTGACATATTCAGGGTGCATTCGGTGTTTAAGTTCTTGGGATGCCCGCATGGCATCTTTTTCTGCTCGGATGATTTTATTCCGAACTTCATCAATGGCAAGTTGTTGGGGATCAGAACTGTCCAGAGAAGACATGATTGATTTCCTTTAAGGTTTGAACGGTCTGTCGTGGCGTGAATTCAAAATTTTTAAAAATTTTAATACCCTGATGGAGAAAAAATCCCGCACAGGCAAGAAAAATCAGAGCTATGACACTTGCCGAAACCCAAAGAGGAACAAAAACCCCGAGACCTAAAATTACGGCACCTATGAAAATCCACATTCCAAAATATCCAAATATTCCACCAATGAGGACATGGAAAGCGGCTTGTCTTGCATCTTTGACCTTTCCCTGCATCTCAAGTTTGAAAAGTGATGCACTTTCGCCCATCATGACTTTGATGTCAGCAAGCAAAAACTTCAGCACGTCCAACGTACTTGAATATGAGTAAGAAGTTTTCATAAACCGGTTGTTCCCTTATTTAAATCGGCGTTCGTTAAAAAAGTCCGTCGCAATCCATGCTATATGTGACACGTCGCTATCCTCAGACAGAAGCCATGGTTTCATGTTCGGACTCGGGCTGACTCTTGAGAAATCGAGCCCCAATAAATCCCAAGAGAAATGCTCCTGCCAAAAATATCTCAGGATTTTTTCTGGCATATCGTTCACTGTCTTTCAACAGGGCCCCAGTCTCTTTATCTTGAAAATATTCGTAGAGGACATCAGTCTTTTCTGCTAATGTTTCCGTATATTGGGCCAGGCCGTCATTTTTCGATTGACGCAATTCATCGCTAACCTTTCGCACGGTACCGGAGATATTTTCCAAGCTATCAAGTAGGTGTTTTTTTCCTTTCTCCCAAGTTTGATCGATTACTTTGTTCCCTGTTTGGTGCTTAGGTACCTTATTCTCTTTCACCTCTTGTGTGGTCACCTCAATGCCCAATTGTGGTTTCGGCGACCTTTCAGAGCTGCTGGAAATGGCGGGACTTGGGGTTGGTTTTGGTTCTGCGGGACTTGAAAAGGTTGGTGTATCCATGGCTTAAAGGGCTCCTTTGTCTACAAATCCGTAAATAATTTCGGTCGGTATCGCATCACGTGTTGTTAGGAAAATATCCCCTTTTAATTTAGGACTTTTGTTTTTAAGAGGCGAAGCAAGTTATACCCAGTCATGGGGCTTTTGATAATAGTCGTAAAGACTGATTTCATATTCTTTACTAATCGGTATTCCTGGCGTAAATTCTGGACTATGTTCAATCATGTCCCGTGTCATAGCCACCTCTACAATATGATGGCTCCAGTCAATGGCATTCACCCACTTGGGAGAGATGATGACTTTTTTCCCAGGCAGCCAGTTTTCTGTGTCGACCACGAGATATCGAATGACCCACGTCTCGTCGTTGACGATAAAATCTTTCACATGCCCGATATCCCCATCTTTGGCGCGAATATAGTACCCCTTAACTTCAATGGCAGAACGAAGATGAGGATTGCCGCTCAGTTGAATTGACGAATCCACAGCGATGCCGGGCGGGTCTCCGTTCATACCTCCTGGCACTCCGGCCATAATATACCCGGCAGGCTGAATGAAGATTTCATCAGTCCAGTATTCTCTCCATTTAAAAAATGTGCGCAATTCTTTTTCCTTTTGGAGCGAGAAAGGAAGGTCAGTCTCAATGCCAGGGCTATCTTCTATTTCAGCGGAGGTTAACGTGACAGGAAAAACCTTGTCTTCCCAGCTAGGACTCCCAAGCACTTCCGGTCCGATGAGGACCTTTCTTCCAGGGAGCCAGTTTCCCGTGTCGGCGACCAGATACCGCAAGGTCCATAATCGATCATCAAAATAAAAATCTTTCGCGTTACCCAGGTCTTTGTCGATGGCTTGCAATGGATACCCTTGCATTTCCAACAAAGCTCTTAACATGGACACCTCCAGATCCCCACAACTACGCCGATAGGCATTGATGACTCAGCCGGACGTTCTTGAATGGTAGGTAGACGGTTCATGGTAAGGACGAAGATACATACCTACTCTAGCAGCACATTGAGCATAATCATCCCTTTCTAAGAGACTTTCTGCAATGGACAAAATGAAGCAGATTTTCAGATAGAAGTCCAAGTGAGATTCATGAACTACTATCGGAGACGGATAAAAGATTCAAAAGAACAGGGGACTTGTGAGTCGATGTCGTGAGAGGAGAGATTCGCCTAGGCAAAAAAGCATTGATACGGACTGGTAAAAGCATTTGAGGGGAATAAATCCCTCGTGAGACCTAACCATCAGGTATCCCCTAATTCAAGGTGAGACTGAAATGGGATAAACAAACTTTAACGTTTAAGGTGAACTTAGAGGGACTCTTTCCCACTGATGCTGACGAGTTCTAAAACCTGACGACAGCACCGCTCAATCTTTTCGAGATCCCTCGGTTCTGACACGGAATCTTGGCTCTCACGTTGCAACATGGCTACATGACGTTTCACCACCATCTTGTCCGCACTCCATTCAACGCAGGCTCCAATTCGTCTCAATCCTTCCAGCAAACGGATAAGAACTGCCACATTCCCCTTTGCATGTTGCCTGATTTGATGGAATGCAGCATTGACTACCCCTTCAAAGGTCACGACGGGAGCAATAATTCGAAGACGTTTATCCACATCGTACCGATAAGGTGCAGGAAATTCTCGTTTGGAAAGTAGACAGAGATTCGCACTCAAAAAATCGATGCATTGATTGCAGGTGAAAGGATCATTAGTTCCTGGCGATAGGGCACGCACCGCAACCTCCACAAGTTGCAACACGGAAAACTCTACATCTTGTTCTTGGGTTCGTTGGTCTCCAAAAATAAATTGTTGATGAATTTGCTCCATTAAAGAAGGGGTCAGGGTCTTGTCTGTCATCACTTTACCCATAGGAAGACCTATATTGAGGAAATGGCCGGGACGATAATACAGACAAATATATAAATTTTCCTTTCTAGCCAGCGTCATCAATTTTTCACCATCAACTGCCTGAAGGTAACCGTTTCCCTCAGCCAAAAAATTTACTCCTTCTGTCTCTATCCACTCCACTAAGTTTTTCCCCAGATTGTCCTTGTCATTATTCTGGTCTCCCTGGCCAATCTTTTCCGGAAATAGTCTCTCAATGTCTTTCGTTAGTTCCGACGAAACTCTCGCTATTAAATGCGGAGCTTGGATGGAAATGGCAATATGATGAATAAAGTAAATTAAGACTCCCAGGCTACAAATGGCCAAAAGAAGACCGATTAAGGTCCCCCAATAAGGTGTGTAGCCCTCAGGGTTAAGCTGAATCGTGCGAAGCACCAATAAGCAGTACAGAAATGTCGCAATGAAGGTTCCTAAAACAATTTGATTGGCCCGATCTCGCAGAAAATTTCCTAACAGGCGTGGACCGAATTGGCTGGAAGCTAAGGTGAGGACCACAATCGTGATTGAAAAGACCACTCCGGCAATCGTGATCATAGAACCGGCAATCGTCGACAGTAAGGTCATGGCCCCTTGTGGGCCTATATTGCCCAGCCACCGAATAGCACTATTGGCTTCCGGGTCATGTAGAGAAAACCATTCGTCAAGAAAGGGAACGATCAGAGAAAGCAAAAAAGCCAAAAGAACCATACAGGATGGGATCAGCCACAAACTCGATCGGAGTTTAGTGAGAATATTCAAAATCCATACTGACATTTTTTTTGACCTTGATCGAATAGAAGCGAAAAAATTTTCGGGAGAGGGGCGATAGGGAGGCTATCTCAATTACTGTAACTAATTTTACCGTCCTAAAAATTCTCCTATTGGATTAAGCGGTTCTATATGATCGCACATAATTTTGAGCGAAGCCAAGAAGGGAACAGCCAGTAAAACACCAAGGGTTCCCCATAGCCATCCCCAAAATAACACACTAACCAAAACAACAACGGGGTTGAGCGTTAATCGATTTCCAAGCAATGTCGGGGTCAGAAAGTTTCCCTCCAGTGCCGTAAGGAAAAGATACGACCCTGAGACCATTAGGATGCGGTAAGTTTCGTCAAAAGTAAAGATTGCCGCAAGAGTAATGGCTCCTAATCCTATCATGCTACCGACATAAGGAATAAAATTAAGGATCCCCGCCATGACTCCCCAGAGAAAAGGATTCGGCATGTTCAGAAAGAACATGATTAGCCCTATTACCGTACCTAAACAAATATTAATTCCCGTTATCGCCATTAAATAGGTAGAAATATTCCCCTCGATCCCACGAACAATTTCGACAGCTCGGCGCTTATCTGAAAATCGGGGAAGAACTTTTACTAATTTTTCTAGAAAAAGGTCTCCAGAGGCGAGAAAAAAATAGAGAAGAATTAACGTTGAAACGAGTCCTATGGAAAACTCCAAAGTCCAATTAATTAAGGTTCCACCAAGGCTTTCCGTTTTGACTTCCACTTCCGGAATCCTCTTCTTTTCCGGAAGAGCAGCTACTTGTTCCAAAGCATCAGTGGCCTTCCCCATCTCCTGGACAGACTGTTTCACAGTTTTAAACTTTTGTTCGACCTGTCTGAACATGTAAGGACCTCGCTCCAACCACAAGGCAGCTGGAGACGCTAATTGCATAACTCCATAGGTCAGACCGGTCACAAAAATTAGGAGAATTGCCCCTGAGGACAGCGGCTCGGGGACATGAAATTTTTTACACCATCGCACGATGGGAGCAAAAAGGAGGCTAAATATTAGGGCGAGGCTCACTGGCAAAAAAATGGACTTACCAAGATACAGAACAAAAAAAGTGCCATAGACAAACAACCCAGTGAGGGCAATCGATCGAATATTAATTGGTCCCTGGAATAGTTCCCCCAGCTGCCGGATATCTGCCGACTTTGAGGATGGCTGGGTAGATGGATGAGGGTCTGGAGTCGACCCGGTAGATAACTCCGTGGCCATGGTTGGTCAGTAGTTTCTCAATCGATTGGACATCGTCAGTATCTAGAGAATCTAGACTTCACAAATGTTAACATATGACAGAAACTATCGATTCCTATCATGAAGTACTTAACCATGAATTTTCAATGACTGTATTTTAATGATGGTTGAAATATTTATCTAACTGAATTCATTTACTGAAACCTTCTGTCGCTATGGCCCTTACTCATACTGTTTTAGGAATGAGATTGTTTATCCAAGAAGGTTACTTAATTTATGTCTTCAAGATAGGATTTTTTAGTGGAGCAGGTTTGATAATGAAGCCGATAAGGGTTAGGTTTGAAAATTGGAATCTCATCATGTCATAAGAATAACTACCTAATATAGCCTATTACTTTTACCAGCACGGAGGCTCTCCATGTCCCCAATCTATGTAATGACCATCCTTTTCATCTTGAGCATAAATATTGCTCAGCCTCGTCACCTATTCGCCACGGATACCATGATAGGAGTTCATAAGGCCAGCACGCTAATAGGAAAAATTGTGAAAGATGCCAGAGGCGAGGATATCGGAGTGATTGAAGAAATTGTGATTACCACTTCTGGTGAAGTCGCCTATGCCGTTCTTTCCTTTGGGGGATTTTTAGGCATGGGGGATAAATTATTTGCCGTACCCTGGACTTCACTGTTCCATGGCACACATGAAGATTTTTTGACCTTGTATATTTCTAGAGAAAAGTTGGCCAGGGCACCGGGATTCAATCCCGATGACTGGCCCGATATGAAAGATAAAAATTGGAATTCAAAAATTTGGGATTTTTACAAGGACTCCTCCAAGCAACCGACTAAGAAAAAACCTGCCGATCAATAGGAAAGTTCCTGCTCTTCAGTAGTTAATTTGGTGCAGCCAGATTTTTTCGGTTCCCTTCCTCGACCATTATTTTCCGCTCAATCCTTCAGATAAATTTTTCCGCAATAAAGCCGCTGTATGCCGATTGAAATTCTTTTCAATTTAATTTGATATAGATTGTCTCAATATGGGAATGCAGACCACGCTTTTGATTTCGCAGAAAACGTGCAGCGTCAGAAAAAATGTCCATGGATCACCAACAGGACAATTTCTCCTTTAATAGTAACCGTCAAGGGTTTTCACTAGTAGGAATCGTGATGTGAATTCCATAACATACAATCCGTATAAAAAATAATTATCACTCAAGTCTGGCAAGGTGCGCCATTCAGTGAGGAGGTACTATGAGATATACAATAAGCACTCGATCAGGAGGACTGCTCTTAACGCTGAAACCGGATTTCAGCATTAATTCACCCACACTGTCCCAAACAGAACTGATACTGAATCGAATGATTACTTCCCCAATAATGGCCATCCTGATAGATTTTGCGAGATTACCCAATCTGACTTTCAGGGGCAGTTGGACAATACTCCAGATAGTGTTTCGAGCCCAGGAATATGGCAAGTCTGTATTTTTTAGCAATATTCAAGCTTCTATTGAACCCATGCTGGTCGAGACAGGAATTCTGTCTAGGGGAAAGGTCGTGCGCTCGACCGAAAATTTCGACTCGACAGTGCCTGCCACTCACCTACCCAAACAAAACACCTCCATTCCTTCAGTGGAAGCAGGTGTAGCCATTCACTGACGTGTCATACTTTGGGAGAACGTCATGGCCTCTTGGGGATTATGTAAAAATTGTCAATGGTGGCAAATCGAACCAGAAGCAAGCGTGGAGGATGAAACTATTGGCCTATGCATTGATGAGGAATTGCAACCTTATCAATTAGTCGTTTCGGGCGATAGTGGTTGCAATCGGTGTATAAAAGGAACACCTGCCCGTGCACAAGGATCTTCTACAAAGCCTCCTTCTGCCAAGCCTACACGATAGAACCTTCCAAGAATCAGTTCTAGACAAAAAAAAGCCGGCGCCAAAGCGCCGGCTTTTTGTATCAAATTCAAATTCTTATTAGGGTCGATTCGAACCCTGGTCACTCCCTTCGTCAGTCGATTTTTTAATCGAAACCGCATGACCCTTGGGAGAAATTTCAGCTTCAATTTTATCGCCCTTTTTCAAATCGCCGGACTTTTGTGTAGATTGGTCTACGTGTAATTTCACCTCTTTTCCGGCTTCATCCTTCACGACGAACAGCTCACCTTGCACTCGTAGGATTTCACCGGTTATGGATTCAGTGCTTTGACTGCCAGAACCCATTTGGTCCTGTGAACGCTCTGAGCTAAGCTCAGTAGTTGGCTGGTTGTCTAGGTGGGTGCTACCCTGTGAACGAGCCCTTTCATCTGGGGACATCGCCATGGCCCCCGTGGAAAGCAGACTAATGCAGGCAACACTTAAAATGGATTTACCAAGCTTCATAACAAAACCTCCCGGTTAATGGTTGGATGGGGTGAACATTCCGTTTTTTCTGTAGGTCTTCAGAGAATTTTGAGAAAGGTTGAGACTTTCTGAGACGATTAGACATAATCCGGAAGTTCATTCATAATAAAAAACATATCAAGACCAAACTGGGCAGGCGATAGACAAAATTAGTTCAAATTGCTGCAGTATGTTCAACGAGATGAAATGTTTTAAGAATATGTCTCACCCTTCCCCTCACATCTTAAAATCCCAGTTTGCATTATTAAAACAACAGGGATATCGCTCACCTGTGGTTTGGGGAATCCTAATTTTTTGTTTTTTCTTTGTGATCGAGTCACAGGCAGAAGCTTCAACTCGAAGTGAAATTTTCAGGCAATCCCGAAACGCTGCCGTCCTTCTGGTATCCAGGGATAAAATCACGAGTTCCATCACATTCGGAACCGGGTTCTTTATCAGTGACGAAGGACATATCCTTACCAATGCCCATGTGTTGACCGACAATTCATCTTTACTCATCTATATTCCTGGCCATGGCGTTTTTTCCGATGCAAGAAGGATTGCCATCGACCAAGATGCCGATTTAGCCGTTGTCCATCTGCCGTTTGCACATGACCGGGCATTAACATTTTCTCGGGATTTTCCTGAAGAAGGAACGGAAGTCTTTGCAGCAGGGTATCCACGGGTGACCGATACCTTGCAGATGGGCCTGATGCTTCATGCCACTGTGAAACCCATCAATATGACGGGTTGGACTTATGGACGCACACGAACCCAACGACACGTTGTCCCGTTTCTTCAAGTTTCCGGTGTCCTTCATTCCGGTACGAGCGGGGGACCCCTTGTTGATTCAAAAAGTGGGAAGGTCCTGGGAGTCGTCGTGCATTCTGTACCCTATATTGGAAAGGCTACCGATAGGCAGGGCTCAATGATCGGGAGGGTCCTCCTGAGAGCCGATATCAGTTATGCTATTCCTGCGATTAGGATAACGAAATGGTTGGCAGAGCATCAGATCCCATTTAAAATATCAGAGATATCCGGTGAACCCCGCCGGGCAATCATCTCTTCAGACGACGTTCGAGGAGATCCTCAAAAATTAGGGATGTCTCTATTTCTGACCGGACATTTGACCCAAACCATTGCCGAAACGGTGAACGGGGACCAGGGGTTTCTGGAGCTAGCCGTTCATCATTATCAAAAAGCGTTGGAGTTATTGCCAAGCAAATTCGTAATTTCCAGGAACTTGGCCTTGGCTTATCGTTCGTTACAACGGTATGAAGAAGCCCTGTCACTTTATGAAAACCTTATTGAACAATCTCCCTCGAATCTTTCAATATTGACCGAAGCGGCACAAACCTCCATGTACTTCCGTGATGACAAAAAAGCCATGAGCCTCTATCAAACTGCTTTGGAACATCATGGTTGCTCTCTTGACGCACTGAATGGAATTGGAACCCTCCATTTTGGAAAACTTGAATACGCACAAGCCATTAAGGTTTTTCAGAAGGCGGTGTCTTGCGTCCCATCTTCAGCGTATGCCTCCTTTTATCTAGGCGAATCCTTAGCACGCTCAGGTTTGACGGAGGAAGCTTTTTCCGTTTGGAATAGATCGTTAAAACGAGTTACTAGAGAGACATCACAAGAAAAGGAATTTTACGACCTTATGCATGAACGAACTCGTTCTACTCCTACCCTCTTTTCCAAAGTTTCACCAATTTCAAAACTCGCAAAGACCCCTCAGACCGTTTCCCAGTAAATCCATTCCCAGACTCTTCTTTCACTTCCAACATCCTTTTTTTGACCCCCTAGTTTTTGAATGTTCGGGAGAAGACCTCCGGCAACCTCTGATCCCTTAGGTTTAATGAGATGGGACAGAAAAGACCCTATGGTGCTTGTTGGGAATGTGGCTGTCGTGCCTGATGGCAATTTCATTTAGATGTATCTCATGGCAATTATCCCAATGGTTCAAGAGAATAAGGGGGAAAATTTTGCCAATGCGTAAAATTTGCCACACAAATAGGGCGAGAATCTTTCGAAGAGAGTTCAAGGGAACTTTCCGTTAAACTCAGGGGTTTTCTTGAGTGGTTTCCTCATGACCGTGGTCGTAAAGTTTAAGCAGGGTTCCGGAAATTGTTTCAACCACAATTGACAGAGGAGACACTATGCCAAATTTATCACTTGAATCCATTCAATCGGAAAATCCAGAAGTGTTCCCGGACATCTTGAAGCACATGTCCCAACAAAATTGTTCCCGTTGCGGCGGAATGATGGTAAGGGAAACCTGTATGGATCTATTCTCTGACTATGGCCAATTCCAATTTCAGGTCAAGCATTGCATTCAGTGCGGGGAAACTATTGACCCATTAATATTGCTGAATCGTTTGAAAATGAAAAATTTTGTCTGTCCGAGTATAGACTTCGTCAAACCGCTATCCGTGAGGCATACCGCGAGCAACCAATTAGCTGGTGCGTAATTTCACCTCAAGGCATGAACGGCAGAGTGGGTGAGGACGAGAGGTATCAAAAACCGAAGGCAGAAGCTAGGAAGTGTGGTGATAATGATAAAATTTTCGAATAAGGTATAACAATTCCGTTGGGCCTCCTTTGGCTTCAAAGGCATCGGCTCCTGCTTCCTGGAACCATCGCGCCACTTCAGGGGAATCATGAACCGATATGCCAACCACTGTCGTAGAAGGTAAATCTTGTTTGATTTTCCGTGTCGCTTCAAGGCCATCCATGATTGGCATATACAAGTCCATTAACACCACATCAGGCATTAGTGAATGGCACAGCCGTACAGCTTCCTTCCCATCATGTGCCTCCCCAACAATCGTCATGTCCCGCTGTGAAGAAAAAATTTGTTTTAAGCCTTCGCGCACCATTCTATTATCATCAACCAGGAGAATGCGGATTTTTGATGAGACAGGATTCGGCATTCGAGAAGAAACAGCCTTTTTCGAAATAATTGGCTCATCTCGTTGTTGAGTATCTTGATGGTGTGTAGCAAGAGGGACAGTCAACAGAGCCTGTGTACCTTCTCCTTTGATAGATGTAATATTAAGATTCCCGCCTAATGCTTCGACCCTTTCCCGAATACTAAATAGTCCAAACCCAGAGGAGAAGCCCTCCTCTTTTTTATTAGTATTCTCGACAAATCCACACCCCTTATCTTCGACCGATATTTGTAAACGCCTCTTTCCCTGAATGGACATACCTACGGTGGCTTCCTGAGAACCGGAATGCTTGAGTACATTGAATAATAATTCCCTTATACATTGGTACAGTAAAATTGATTGATCTTCAGGCAAAGGGAGGGTGCGATTGGTTCCGCTTGTCTTAACGGTTAACCCTTGTTTTTTCATATCACCTCCCAACCATTCCAGGGCGGCAGGAAGACCCATTTCGAACAAACAGGCTGGGCTTAATTGAGAGACCAGGGTTCTCGTGTAGGTCAAGGCCTTATCCAGAAGGGCATCGGCTTCCACGATGATATTTTGCAGGGCTTCCGGATTCGAAATGGATTCCCCTTCTGTCAATTTTAAACGGCAAACAACCAGGAGTTGTGCAAGGTAATCGTGTAGGTCTGAAGCCAATCGACGTCGCTCTCGTTGTTCGGCGAGATTGAGCTCAGCAGCCATGCCACGTAGCCGATCTTGGTACCTAATTAATTCCTTGGTTCGCCGCTTCACGCGTTCTTCCAGCGTCTTATTTAATTTTCCCAACTGGTCCTTGGCATCCTTTTGGGCTGTTTTATCTCGAACAACCTTGGCAAAACCCATGAGCTGGTTACGATCATTTCGAACGGCTGTCACGGCCCCACTGGCCCAGAATTTTGTACCATCGGCCCGCATGACCCAATTATCGTCGTCTCCCTTTTCATTTTTTTCCGCTGCGCGCAATTCGCGCTCGGGACGACCATTTTTTTTATCAGATTTCGTGAATAAAAACGAAAAATATTTCCCTAGGACATCTTTTTCCGAATAGCCAAACAGGCGTTCAGCCCCTGCATTCCAATGTGTCACGTTTCCTTGAACATCCAGCATGATAAAAGCCAGTCCCGTTGCACCCTCAACAAACATTCGGTATTTTTCTTCACTAGCTTTTCGCGTTCGTTCGCTTCGTACTCGTTCGATAGCATACTGAAGCACCCGAGGCATTAACACTGAGTTCATATGGGATTTAGGAATATAATCTTGTGCCCCCAATTTAATGGCTTCTAGAGCCAACGGCTCATCTTGAGTTACCGTAAGAATAACAAGCGGCGTGTTAGAATCGATCGATCGGATTTTCTTTATGGTATCCACTCCGGAGACTTCCGGCAGATTTAAATCCAAGAGAATAATGTCGATATCAGAGGTTTCAAGAAATCCAATTCCAGTCTCAAGATTGTGGGCATGGAGAAGGTTAAAGGACGACAGCCCAGAGGAATCTTTCAGACGCTCACGGACCATACTCGCGTCAGCAGGATTATCTTCGATGAGAAGAATGGTTTGCATGTCGACTGGTTGCTCACTCATCACTTAAGATTTTTTGGAGGGAGTTTTACGACCGTCAACCAAAAACTTTCAAGAGAGTGAATCATTTTCACAAATTTCATGATATCGATAGGCTTGACTAAATAGGCGTTGGCATGAAGATCATAGCTGCGCCAGATATCTTCTTCATCATCGGAAGTCGTTAAAATGACGATCGGGATCTTCCGTAAATCTTTATTGCTTTTTACTTCCTTAAGGACCTCCCGTCCATCCATTTTAGGTAGGTTTAAGTCCAAAAGGATGAGGTCGGGAGTGGGCGCCTGTTCATGCGGCGAAGTCTGGTGTAGAAAGGCCATGGCCGCCACCCCATCCTCCACTACATGAAGATTGTTTTGAATTCTGGCTGTTTTGAACGCCTCTTGAGTAAGCCGCACGTCAGCTGGATTATCTTCAATCAACAAGATTTCAATTGGAGTACTCATGGAAGATCCCCCGTATCTGCAAAGTTTTTTATGGACGAGACCTTGGGTATTGTAAATGAAAACTTAGAACCTTTTCCAACCTCCGATTCGACCCAAATCCGTCCACCTCCACGTTCGACAATTTTTTTGCATAATGCCAGTCCGATTCCCGTTCCAGGATATTCCTGCTTGGTATGCAGTCGTTTAAAGGCCTGAAAAATTTTTTCGAAATATTCTGGAGCGATTCCAATTCCATTGTCTTGAATGGAAAATTGCCATTCTTTGGAGAGTTCAAGGACACCAATATGGATGACCGGAGGATCTGGATTCTTGTACTTCAGACTGTTTGTGAGAAGGTTTTGAAGAAGATGGCGAAAATGTCCGGGATCGAACTCGACATTGGGAAGGGGATCATGGGTAATTGATGCATGTGTTTCCTCTAAAGTAAGGGAAAGCTGGCTTAGCAATTCTTGGAGAATTTCCTCAGTATTGAGAGAAATAGGCACAATTTTTTTTGCCTGGACTCGTGAAAATTTTAAGAGGTCTTGTATAAGTGACTGCATGCGCTCGGCAGCTTCGGTGACGAAATCCATGAACTCTTTTGACTGAGCGTCCAGTTGGCCTTGATTGCGATCGGCCAAAAGTTGGGTAAACCCATGGATAGTGCGGAGAGGTTCTTGAAGATCATGCGAGGCGATGTAAGCAAATTGTTCCAGGTCTTCATTGGATTCCTTTAAAGCAGTCGCATGTTGCTGGAGTTTTTTATGCTGTCGTTCCATTTCCCTTTCCATCTGTTTCTTAAAAGTAATATCTCGGGCAATTTTCGAAGCCCCAATTAGTTTTCCCCATCGAGTGATCAAAGGGGAAATCGTGAGAGAAACATGAATGTGACGACCATCCTTTCGACGTCGGATGGTTTCAAAATTGACAATACGTTCACCTTTTTGAAGCTTTGCCAAAATCTGCTCTTCTTCAGCTTCTCTTCCAGGAGGAAAGAGGAAGAGAAGTGGTTTCCCAATGGCTTCTTCAGCGGTATATCCGAACACTTCTTTAGCCCCTTTGTTCCAAGATGTGACAACACCTTGCAAGGTTTGTCCAATAATTGCGTCGTGTGAAGATTCCACGATGGCACCGATTTCTAATTTTGCCATTACACCCTTACGAAATTGTGAGACCAGGTAGGCAGTTGTCCAAATGGTAAAAATGGACAATAGGCGGTTAATCATGGCAGTCCAAGCGAGAGTGCTTCCAGAATACACCACGCTAACTCCTGGAGAAAAAAGCATTCCAATAACTGTTAAAAGAGTGCTGAGACCTGCGATCAGATAGGAAGCATGGGGAAATGGGAGAACACCGGATAGAAAAACGGCCCCAACATACAACATCCCAATGGCCACTCCAGATGGGGTAATGAGGTCAAGCGTAAAAATGGCTATTAGAAGAACAACCAAGCCCACGAGGAAAATCTTGCGAAATGATTTGGGCTGGAAATTAGGATCGAGACGACTTGGTATGAACAATTCTAAGGGATCTGAACCTTTATCTCCTAAAGCTTTAGATTCGAGACCATGCGTCGATGGTACGGTGCCGATAGAATGGCCTTTTATATATATATCCTGTTTCATTGAAAAATTGATCTTTCTTAATGTCGCATAGAATTTGCCGCCGCCTTAAGACCTTTTCGTGAATTCGATGTTTTGTTCACTAAAGTTGATGCTCGCATTAACTCAACCCTACCCCAAGTTTTATTGAAGGTACTTCAGAGAAAACAAGTATAGCCTGAGGTGAAAAGATTGTCTAAGTTGGCGACACAAAAAAGTACGGATGATTTTGGGTGTTCTCCCTAAGAATATCTCTGCCTCGACAAAGAAGAATTTCGTAGCATAGTCCTTCTTCTCCTATCGCTATCCCTCACAATTTTCTTTTTAAAAACATTGATTGTAAATTCTGCCCTGGTCTGAAGGTGGCATTCCTTAATCTTACTTATCCAGAAAGTTTCATAATTATCAAATGGCAATTTTCTAAAAATTTACAAGGGATTTTGCCGCCAGGATCCAGGGTTCTTAATAGGTCTGTTTTCCTCGCCTTATAGGTACATTACATACACTGTTTTCTGAAAAGTGGTTCCATTACTATTAGGATATGAGGTCTTAACTATGTCCACCATTCTCATCATTATCCTCATCCTGTTGTTGATAGGAGTTCTCCCAGTCTGGCCACACAGTTCTTCTTGGGGAGCGTATCCGAGTGGGGGGCTAGGACTCGTGTTAATAATCGTGATTCTCCTGGCCCTCACAGGCCGAATTTGATAGCCCACTTCCGGAAATGTTTTTTTCAATATTATTCAATAACCGCAACGAGCAGGTAACATCATTTTACCTCTGGCAGTTTGCGGCCATTCTATGCGGCATGGCTGTGGCAGGCACGATATGGGCCACTACTCCAGAGAAGCTTGAATCTGTGAGCGCAAAACCTTCCCTTGCAGAAATGCGGGCCTCACTTCTGCCCTTGTCACCATACACAATCAACCGGCAAAATGGACAAGTTCTTACAATTATTAGACTATGTGACGACAAATCCCCCTTTCAGGTCACGGAAAACAATTCACGAGCCAATCAATTGCTCTGTGGAGAGTTTAAGAAAAAAGCCGCCGCCTCGCTTCTGCAGTGGACACCGAATCTTCCGGCCAAGATTGGAAAGGTTTTAGCCACCTCTCCATCACACATGTATGGGCAAAAGACATCATTGCCTGCATTACTATGTTCAATCCCTAGGAAAGAAGAGAGGCGGTATTCCTCCACCAATACTGCAATAACTGACTGCCGGCAATTGCAGGCCCCGAAACTTCTTTTTCGGGTCCTACATCCATGAACAAACAAATGGAGAAAAATGATCCTTTAGTGTATTAAATACAATCAGAATATTTCTGTCGGCGTAAGCGTCAATGATTGAAGACGAGACTCCGTTATACAAAGCGTAGAGTGAGCCGACCAAATTAAAATCCCAGTTGCATGCTCACGCATCACCACCGCCATGATCCCAACACCATCTTCCCCCTACAAAGCTTTTAGATATTTCTCAGGAAAAAGAAGATGGTAGTGAATCGGCCAGGTATAGTGACCCACTTTTTGAATGTTCCCTTCTCCCTACCCACCAATTGTAGAATATTGTGTCCACGCAGCAAGACAGCAGGGAATTGCAAATTAAAAGTGTGCAAAGTCCGATTGGGAGCGGTTTTTTGTAGTGAAAACTATTAAATTCTAAGTGGGTTGTTGTCAGAATCCATCAATTCATGTTGAGCAAGACCATGAATGACATCTCTGATAACCGCATGTATATGTTGGGCTTCTTTTTTCGCCTTTTCGGCCCGTCCCCTATACAGTGAGGAGGTGGTATGACGTTTGGTTGCCTTTGCCCTATCTGCCAGGTTTTGCAACATTCGGCTTCGCTCTTCCAGGGTTCGCACCGCAGACCAGAGTGCTTTTTCAACTGCTTCATCTTGATCCATCAATAGGGTTCTAGAAGAAAATGCATGCCCCATGTGGCAACGATACCGATCACTAACCGCGTTTCTTTTTTCCCACAGAGGGCCGGCACAAGAAGGACAACTGATAGGAACGGGGTCTCCAAATTCCTTCATTGAATTCATATTAGACATTAGACGTTCTGTCATTCTGGCTTCTACGTAGAGGTCGTCTGGAATCTCTACCAGGCCATCAGGAGGTATCTTGGTCCATCTGACAATCTGTTGTGCTATTTGGGGAGGGGTTCCGACGAAATCAACTTGCGTTCGCTCCATGGCCGCGCGCGGCATATCTGGATAAACTGCGTGTTCTGGATCCTGAATCATCGTTATGCCTCCACACCGCTTAATTGCATCAAGGCCGTCTGCCCCATCGTCGTTTAGCCCGGTCAGGACAACACCTACAACATGGGCGTGATACCCAACTGCGGCTGACCGGAATAAGGGGTCAATGGCCGGACGGCTACGGTTCTCAAAAGGCCCGGAAGAGAGGAGCATCTGTCCTTGCCTCAGAAGGAGATGCTGATTGGGTGGAGCGATATAGACGCGTCCGGCTTCGAATCGTTGGAGATGAGTCGGATAACTTACGTCCAGTGAACTGGCATCCGCCAGAAATTGTGGGTAAAAACGGGGGGCTCGCTCATGAGAATGTAATACAATAAAAACAGATGCTGCTAAGTTGTTCGGAAGGTCGCGTATGATTTCTCGGAGAGCATGTGCGCCTCCGGCTGAACCTCCGATAACAATGATATGGTGCCCAAGACCAACAGTTGATGATTCCATATAGATTGAAGATTATACAATTATGGGAAACCTTAGGATCAATGGATATCTTGGATACAAAATTGGAATATTTATTCAAACAAATTGATCCCTTCCATTGAGTTTTGAAGGAGTTAAGTACCGGCGATCAAAATTGTCGGGGATCCGAGCACGTTGCGGGGTTCGTTGATCATGAAGAAACGTCAATGGGGAAAAGGGGTACGGTTAAGTTCACTTGTGTCCCCTTGCCTGGAGCACTATCAATAGTCAGTGTCCCTTGGATGGCCGTCATGCGTTCACGAATTAGGAATAGTCCCAAATGATCCTCTTGCGGGTTTAGGAGGCTTTCGGGTTCGTTTAGAGAGAATCCCTTTCCGGCATCCGAAATCGTGATTTTCAGGTGGCGCTCATGAAGTTTTTTAATGGTAACGTACGCCCGGTCAACCTGAGCATGTTTGACTATATTGAACAGTACTTCCCGAATTGACCAATAAAGATTGAAGGTTTGGTTTTCAGCCAGACAAGGCACAGTTTCACTGCCCTTCAAAATTACTATGAGGTTATATTGCTTCATTTTACGTACTAGAGTTTCTAAGCTTGCTTTCAGCCCTGATTCAGGAAGTTGAGAAGGATTGAGCTCACCCATGAGATTTCGTGTAAAAGCCAGCGATTCATCAAAAAGGTGATCAAGGCCCTGCAGAACTTTCCTGAGTTCTGTATCGTCGGTTAACGAACTGGCCTGAGCGACTCTAATACGCCCTACTGCTAAGAGTTGGGCCAAGTGATCGTGTAATTCAGTGCCTAATTCCTTCCGTTGTCGCTTTTCCGCAACCAGCAAATTTTTGGAAAGAGTATTTAATTGGCGTTCATGTGCTAAGCGTATTTCTTCTTGCCGTTCTAAATTCTCGCTCAAGGAAGTGTAGACGTTCTGTAAGTTCCGTTCTGCAATTAATTTTTCATCGATTTCTTTTCGCAGTTTTGCCGAAAGATCGCGTTCTCTCTTAAACAGGGTTTCCCATAGACTTTGTCGGGTAACGGCTCCGAGATATTGCTGGTCCGATCCAATCACTATCATCGCATCCATTTTGTTGCGCTGGAACTTGAATTTTAGGAAATCAAGCGGAGTAGAAGGTTTGACCCGAATTGATTTAGAGAAAGGGAGGAGATCAGCAAAAATCCTATAGGGAAATTGTCCAACAATATACTGCGGAACGATACCCAAAAACTGGCTTTGACGCGTTTTTTCCACATGGTCGGAAAACACCGCATACGCTTCTGTCCATTTATTTGACATTGGCTGTTCCAAATCTTTTGGGTGCATGTCTGCAGAAACCTTCAAAATGGAGGCACTCACAGCTCGTTGAGCCGTCCAGGCAGGAAAAGTCATGGTTATAATTCCTGAGAGATGATAAATTCCGTTTCTAATTGAACATGGAGAATGTCGTCCTCCAACATCAGGGGTTTTACCTGTTTAAGAAGAAAAGGCACAATCCGTTTTTGAGTTAATCTTCTTGAAATGGACCGTCGTAGGAGAATACTTCCAACTACCTCATCAGGCACTTCAATGAGATCGAAATCTTCGGGGATGAGAAGTCTGAGTGCTTTCTGGAGCGCACTGACTCCGATTGGCGAATCTTTTCCGATAACAACTCCGTCAGTTATAGGTGGTATTGAGAATTCTTTTAGTCGGGCTGTCACCAGAAATTTCGGTTCATTTAGTTCCATAAGACGGTCCTTCCATAGGCATGAAGAAAGCAATATATGATGGCTGGATTATTGACGAAAAACATTTAAGTAAACCTTGGGGTACCATAGATTTCCTTTTTCTTTGATGGCTCCTGTCTGGGCTGGAAACAACAATCAGCATCAACCACTGGTGAGCAGTAAGGTATAGATACCATATATAAAGGATTCGTATTTGATTCCATTACGGATGGGAAATTCTCTAAACTTTCTGAAAGGTTTTCAATAACCAGGGTTTTCTACAGTTATATAAAGACTGTTGGATTTTTTATCATACATTTAGCCGCGATTTTCATATAAGGTTAAAACCTAAGATCATCATATTTCAAGGCTTCCTGCTTATTTATTGTGAGGAAAGCATGAAAATGCTAAAGCCATATGTCCCTAAGGAGTTTGCCCTCAGCAATCTGGAGGGCATCTCAGATTCCACCCTCGAGATGCACTTAGGATTGTATGAGGGATATGTTAAAGCGACCAATAAATTAAACCAGCAAATACATGAAATATTAAAAGACGGGAAAGTGGAACAGGAAGAAATGCCTGCCTATTCTGAACTCACCAGAAGATTAGGCTTTGAATATAACGGTATGGTCCTCCATGAATGGTATTTCGGAAATTTGACCTCACAAAAATCGAAACAGCCCACCGGCCAGGTGGCTTTGGAGAAAGCCTTTAAAGATAGCTTCGGAAGTTTTTCGACTTGGAAAAGGGATTTTGCCAGTATTGGACAGATGCGAGGAGTCGGCTGGGTTATCTGCAACCTCAATCCGGAGAACGGCCGGCTTTCGAATCATTGGGTCAGTCTCCATGAATTTGGAAATATTGCAGGTTTCCGCCCTATCTTAGTCATGGATGTCTGGGAACATGCCTATTTACTCGACTTTCAGCCTTCTGATCGAGGAAGCTATATTGAGGCGTTTTTGGCCCAAGTTAATTGGAAAGTTGTGGCTCAGCGTATGACCGATACCAGAGAGCCGTCATGATATATTACAGTTGCAAGCGCGGTCCATTGTTCGACACCAATGTTGTTAATTGGTACCCCAATCCTCACCCAAGCCCAAATCCCTACCCTCCACCCGGTCCAGCGCCATCACCCCCAACTAAACCTCCTATTCCCTCTCCGACCCGTCCTCCTGTACCCCAAATCTTCCGCTAGGGTTTTGGGGTTCCTTTAGCCCCATTATTAGCTTCTGCCATCCAAAAACCTTGTTCGTTGAGGGAAATTTTCTATTGGTGGATCATCCCCCTTTTAAAGAGGTCATAGGTTTGTCCTTTTCCAAACTGTCCCCTACCATCAATATAGGTCTGAAAATAGTGGAAAAAAAATCCGAGTTTATTCATAATAGGATCTTTTACAAACTTGAAAACGGCTGGATCAAGAATGAAAAAGATTCGCATCCTTTTAGCTGAAGACCATATTTTAGTTGGGGAAGGTTTGTCTAAGCTCCTAGAAAAGGATTTTGCCTTGATCGGCACTGCCTCCGACGGACGAGCTCTTGTGCAAATGGTTAAAGACCATACCCCTGATATTGCCATTATCGATATTACTTTGCCTTTATTAAACGGCCTGGAAGCGGCCCGTCAAATCAAAAAACACGAACCTCACACTAAAATAATTTTTCTGACCATGCATTCAGAAGACAAATTTGTTCAGGAGGCCTTTAAGGCGGGAGGTCTTGGGTATATCTTAAAACAATCGGCAACGACTGAATTAGTATTCGCCATTCATGAGGTGAATCAGGGTCGAACCTATATTTCCCCCTCCGTTGCCCAAGTGATGGTCTCACAGGCTCTCAATCCGACTTTATCCCCATCGCCAGACAATTTTGGCACGAATCCCACCGATTTGACGCAGCGACAAATGGAAATTCTGCAACTGGTGGCCGAAGGTAAGTCGAATAAAGAAATTGCTTTGATATTAAATCTGGCAGTGAAGACTATAGAATTTCATAAGACACGCATTATGCAGACTTTGGGATGCACCACATCAGCTGAACTTACCAAATATGCCCTCATTCATGGAATAATTTCGTTGGAATCTTGAGGAATAGATGCCTTTCTCCAGAGACAAATGAAGCCATGCTGTTTCTACCTTTTTCCATGAATCCCTGCCTTAGGCAGGCTTTTCATCTGTAGAACCTGAACCTCCTTCTTCACTTGTCATTGAGACGAGAGGGCGACCCTCGAGGACTACAGCATTTATGGGCCCTCGCCTCCCCCCCACAGCCCTAATCGATATTTCCAGGGTCACGGGTTTTTCTACAGCTCCACGAAAATGTCCTATGTATCGAGCGAAGCCCTTGCCTGTTTTTACTGTTTCAAAAACATCCTGCAATTGGTGTCGAGGCTTTCCATCCCTCTCTTCCATAGGCCCTTCCCACAGAAACTTTCCAATGATGGCTTCTTGCGAAACTCCCAAAAATTCCGCCATTCTCTGATTGACCTCCATGACGGTACCATCAGATGCTAAGAGAGCCATGATCTGGAAAGCAGAATTAAAGGCCGTCCGAAAACGTTGCTCTTTTTCATAAATGACGTCCTCGGCGCGTTTTCGTTCGGTAATATCTTTCGCAATTCCGACAAGCTTGTTGATCCGGCCATCCTTCCCATGCACCGGAAAGGCTTGATTCCAAATCCACCGTTCCTCTCCATCTGGTCGAACTATTCTAAAATCTTGACTAAACTCACCTTTAGAAGCATTCTCAAAAAATGCTTCCCTTGTGACCTTACGATCCTCGGGGTGAATACTGTCTATCCAGGAAAGCGCACGATCATAGAGACTTTTACATGAACGCCCCCAGATTTTTTCATATGCCGGGCTTACATAATACATGACTTCACCGGCCGGGTTGGATACCCAGAACACATCTTGAATATGATCGGTGATTTCCCGAAACCGTGCCTCACTTTCACGAAGACTTTCTTCGGCAGCTTTGTCGGCTGTTTTGTCCGTAAAAGCTAATAGGGCGCCGACCGTTTGTTGGTCAGCCGTGCGATAGGGAAGAATTTGAAATAGGTATACTATTTCTCCATTGTAAATTTCACGAGTAATGCCTTTTTCTTTCTCAATGACTTTCATGACGTCCTCCCTGATGGAAGGAATTTCAAAATGCGAAGGGATAGTTGTGAGGGCATGACCTAAGTGTTCTTCCGATACATGAAAAATTGTGGTGGCCGTCGGTGTAAAACGAGTCAACCGACAAAGTTTATCCACCACCACTATCGGAGTACCAATAGCATGTTGAATATTTTCTAGATCCGAATTAGTGATTGCCAATTCCGCCGAACGTTCCTGCAATTCTTCGTTCAAGGTTGTTAATTCTTCGTTGGTTGATTGGAGTTCTTCATTCGAGGTTTCCAACTCCTCATTAGAAGATTGTAATTCCTCGTTGGCGGACTGAAGTTCTTCATTGAGGGCTTGGAGTTCCTCATTGGTCGTTTCCAGCTCTTCAACTGTCGTTTGGAGATGCTCCTGAGTCGAAGTTAATTCACCCTCCAGTTCTTTAATTCGCTCATTGACGATATTTTTCATGCTTGATGGAGGAATTTTTTCTGGCCGGGGACGGGCAATTGCTTCGAATATGACCAGAATCGCACCGGATGACTTTTTAAATTCTTTTAAAGGACGAATATGCAATCGGATACACTCCGCTTTATTTTTTATTTCAATGGAAATTTTTTTGGTTACCACCGTGCTTTGGTCTCGAGCGCATTTGATAAGGTTCGCGCGTAATTCTGTGCGAAGGTCAGGCCGGATCATCGCAAGCACATTCAGCTTCGCTTCACCTTGCGCCAGACTAAGATAAGGACTGACGTCCCCGCGTATATGAATAATTTCCAAATGTGCGTCTATGACCACTGATGGATGCCCGTATACGTCTGCAATGAAACGATCGACGATATCGACCAGTGGCACTTCATCGGCGCTTGATGTGTTATGTGTTTGTATACTCAGTGGTGGAAAGTTGCCAGTTCGCACTTGGACACGTCGGGGGCGGCCCCCTCCACGACGCTGAAATATTTTTGCCTTCTTTTCGACCGGGGAGAAAAGATCAATAAATTGTCCAGTGGATTCAGATTTTCCAAGAAATAAATATCCGTTGGGATTCAGGATGTAATGAAACATGGGAATCAGCCGTTGTTGAAGGTGCGGCGAGAAATAAATCAGGACATTCCTACAACTGACCAGGTCAAGATGCGAGAAGGGGGGATCCTTAACCAGGTCCTGACGGGAAAAAACCACCATCTCTCGTATGGACTTAACCACCCGGTAATAATTCTCTGTGCGATTGAAATACTTTTTAACGATTTTTTTATCGACCTGATGAATGGCTGCTTCAGGATAGAGCCCTTTTCTCGCTCGTGCTAAAGCGTCCGAATCAATGTCTGTTGCAAAGATATAGGTTTTTATGTTCCGCTTCTTCTGGTTGAGAGCTTCGGAAATCAACATGGCGATTGAATAGGCTTCCTCTCCGCTCGCGCAACCTGCGACCCAAATCCTTAGAGGCTCACCGTTTTGTTTTTCATCGATAATTTGGCCAATCACCTCTTGAAGCACGCAAAAAGCATTGACGTCCCTGAAAAAACTGGTAACGGAAATTAGGATGTCTTTGTACAGTGCCTCAAGTTCCGCAGGTGAGGCTTTGGCCAATTCAAGATATTCACTCAAATTCGTCATTTTATGGACAGCCATTCGCCGACCAATACGACGATGAATGGTATTCTGTTTATACTCAGAAAAATCACAGCCCGTGCTTTTGTGGAGATGCGCATAGAGGGACTTCAAAGCTTGCACGGCCCCTTCCTCTTGAGTCAAAAGCGGAAGTCGGGTTGGATAGACCAGAATCCCAGGAAGTTCACGTCCGATTTCCGGAGATGGGAGAACTAAGTCTACACACCCCGTATCGATAGCCGACCTTGGCATCCCATCATATTTCGCCGAATCTGGATCTTGAACGATGATAAACCCACCGTTTGCCTTGATGGCTTTGACGCCATGGGAACCATCCGATCCGGTTCCGGAGAGGATGATGCCTACCGCTGATTCAGATAACCGCTCACCTAGAGAGGAGAAAAAAATATCGATGGAGGGCTTTGGGCCTAATGAACCGGCCACTGGCTTCGTTAGATTGAGGACTCCGTCCTCAAACACAACATTTCGGTCTGGAGGAGTAACATAGATGTTGCCGGGCTTTGGTTTCGTTCCATGTTGTAATTCTTCAATGTTCATATCAGTATGACGTTTTAAGAGTGGCACCATCATGCTTGGATGCTTGGGATCCAGATGCTGGGCAACCACATAGGTAATGTGTGGAGAAGAAGGCAGCGTGGGGATAAGCACTTGCAATGCCTCCAAACCCCCAGCCGAAGCCCCTATTCCTACCACGACCAACTCACTACGATCTTCCGGATGATCCTCTGCAATTTCATGGTCGTTTGGTTTTGCATGAAATTGGCTAGATGAAATTCTTTGAGCTCTGGTTGGTTTACGGTCTTCTCGACTTTCACTAGGCTTGTTTTTCTCGGATTTCGTCCGGCTGGTCATGGTTTTTCGACGATTGGATGTGGCTGCATTCGACCGAATGGGTTGTTTTTCTTTTTGTTTGGATTTGGCCATCGCCGCATTCTTCTTATTTGCCATTTTTTTCTTTTTGCTCATAATCTAATTTTCCTTTTCCCTTCTATCTTTCACTTCAAATGGCCGTAACACAGCTCAAGGGCAGTGCAAAACTTAGAACACACAACAGAAGGGGACAATCTTTTATCGACTCTCTCCATTCCTCTAGCCATTAGGAAGGAAAGATCTTTTTCACCTTTTTTAAAAGGTTTTCAAGGGAATAGGGCTTTTGAATAAATTCATCAGCCGAATTTTCTGTAAATCGAGACCAGATTTCTTCTCTGGTATATCCGCTTGATAAAATGACTGGAAGCTTAGGAAAGGATTGCCGAATCTCTTGTAAGACCTTGTCTCCGCTTAGACCAGGCATGGTGATATCCAGGAGCACGCATTGTATATTTGAGGATTCCAGCCTAAAAATATTGAGGGCCTCTAGCCCATTTCGAGCCGTGAGAACCGAAAATCCAGCCTGTTCAAGGAATAACGCTGTCGTTTTTCGAATTCCTTCTTCATCATCAACTACCAGGAAGAGCCCGCTTCCTCTCCAGGCTTTATCTGTGCCCAGATTTTCTCCTTCCTCAGAAAGAGAAGGTGGTCGATTCTGCTTTGGAAACAGGATGCGAAAAGAAGTCCCTTTCCCCACCTCACTCCAAAGGTGAATGGCTCCCTTGTGAGCTCGTACGACTCCAACCAGGGCCGATAAGCCTAAGCCACGACCCATAAATTTTGTGGTAAAAAACGGGTCAAATATTTTAGGAATGGTTTCGGAGACCATTCCGCAGCCATTATCCTTCACCTCCAGATAAACCATTTCTCCATATTGGCGGTCGCTTACGAAGCAACATTGTGAGAGATAATTCTGGTCAACGTTCATTCTACCTGTTGCCAGGATTATCGTCCCAGTGCTTCCAGCAAACGACTCCGCCGCATTCGTAATTAAGTTTAAAACCACCTGTCGAATTTGAGAGGGGTCAGCCAGGATCCAACCGTCAGTCGGATCTAATTGATAGATTAATTCTGATCCACTTGATAGTGTTACTTCCAAAAGGTGGCCCATTTCTCCCACCAATTGATTCAGATTTTGAGTTTGCCTCGTCGATGATTCTTGTCCAGAGTAGATCAGCATTTGGTTCGCTAATTCACCACCACTTATGGCCGCCAGTTCAATCCTTTCAAGATGAGTCTGCAATGCGCTATCAGAGGGAATCCCCTTACGCACCAGACCAACATGACAGGAAATAGCAGCCAATAAATTATTGAAATCATGTGCAATGCCTCCTGCCAACACTCCTAAACTTTCTAGTTTTTGTCCGCGGTGCAGTTGATCTTCTAGATTTTTTCTTTCGCTAATATTGAGCATGGCTGTCCGACATTCTACAACCCGTTCATTTTCGCCACTCATTGGCACACTTTCCAAAAATACGTGCAGTGGCTGCCCATCGGGTTGCTTGATTTCAAGTTCAACCGTATCAGTTAAGGCCCCTGAAAAAATTGTTTCGAGATGCGTGGACAACGCCTTGCGATCGCGCTGTTTCACATAATTGGTCATACGTGTCTGGACAAGATATTTTCGATCAAATCCGAGCAATTCTGCTCCTGTTATATTGACCTCGAGAATGACACCTTTTTTATTGAGCGTGAAGTAGCCAATAGGGGCGCTCTCAAACAAATCAAAGTATTTGTGATGTGATTCTCGAAGCTCTTCCTGCATTTGACGAAGATATTCGTTTTGGGCATTGAGTTCCTCCTGATGTACACGTAAATTCTCTAGCGTAGCCTCTAGACGTTTTTTGATCGCATCGTATTCCTCTACCTGGTGTCGATATTTGCGCACCTGGCTTTGGGCTTGAAGGAGTTCCACCTTCAAATCCGATTTTGATTTAGCCTGCGCCATCCTATTGCGATTTACGTGTTGCCAACCAGATTGAAGACGGCAGGTATCCCTCATTCAATTCCTGACATGGCCCAACAATCCACATTGGAGTCAATTTGAGTATCCCAATTCCCAAAATAGAGGTGCAAAAAGTTGGCGTACTTTCATCATCTCCATCTTGCGTTTAAATGGGTCATAAGAATGGGGGGGGTTCCTTGGGTGATGTTGTTTTTCATATGAAAATTCCGTTCGTACAATTATTTCAGCGGCGATAATCCCATATGAACCGCATATTTGGTGAGTTCCGCTTTAGATTTGAGTCCCAGAGACTGAATAATTTGAGCCTTATGGAAGGCAATGGTACTTTCTGAAATTTTCAAAGAATCAGCCATATCTTTCGCAGAAAATCCTTGTGCGATCAACATTAATACTTCCTTCTGTCTGGCCGTCAATTTCCCGGAAAGTTCGTTTCCAGAAACTCCATTAAGGTGATTCAGGACTAAATTTTCTACGGATTCTGGAATGGTGGGAGAAAAATAACGTTTTCTGTCATGCACAGTTTTGACGGCGACAATCAGTTCTTGACTGACGGATTGTTTGGGAACGAATCCATCAGCGCCTGCACGAAATGCTTCCATAATCCACATGGGCTCGGTATGCATGGAAACAAAGATAATTTTTATTTTTGGAAAATTAGCTTTAAGATCACGAGTTGTGTCAAACCCGTTCCTGCCTGGCATGCTCACATCCATTAACACAATATCGGGGTGAACTTCTTCCACCAAACAAGCGAGGTTCTTAGCTTCACAGGCTGAGCCAACAACCGGATAATGGGGTTCAAGTAATTTTTGTAAACTCTCTAAAACCATGGCATGATCATCGACGAGAACTAGGCGGGGTAATTGGGATTCTGGATTCATGAGGGCATAGGATGGCTTAGGTAATATTCTCTGATAATTTTTGAATATTTTGACTCACCTCATGGGGATTGATCAATTTATTAGACATACCTATCTATTTCTTCCCAATTCTTCCCAAATTTCATCCGGACGCCCCAGGAAATACCTAACTGTACCGTTCAAAATGTCCATGGCCAACTGTCAAGAACCCTGGTGAGAAATTGTTAGGTATTCAGATGAGACTCCACCTACGAGCAAGCATCTCTGCGATTTCTCAGCATGACGTGATGCCACCCTTAGCCTTGTTTTTCTCAAGTTTTTTCTGATTATTTGCGTGTTAACCATTACGGTATTTATCAGGAAAATTGGCGGAACACAAAAATTTAAGCGGTTTTCATAAAGGGGTTCAATGCCTAATTTTCTTTGAATTTCCCATATTTTGTCCATTTCCAGAAGTCGTCTAAATTTCTTGAAATGTTTAAATTAGTTAAGCATGTGGCCTAGAGCATGTGTGAAAGCCGTTCCCGAACCTGTATTCTAGGCTGAAGTCTTTCTGAGATACTCTATCAGGAACCTGATAAACGCTTAAACTGGTGAGGAATAACCGGGCGGTTCTAGGAGTAGGCCAAAACTTTCTGAACGTTGGCTCAAGCAACTTTTACGACCTTCAAGAGACCCTTTGATGTTCTGGAGCCTACCCATACAAAGTCGTTCAACCATTCTCTTTGTAATTTTCATTATTTTAGCCACTCTTGGGCTGGACGTAGAACGCTCACTGGGCCAGCCCTCCCCTAACTCAGAAAGCACTTCTTCCCCTCCGCGCACCCAACCTCCCATCATTTCTGTGGGAATCGAATCCATTGACGATGATCTTATTGAACAACGCCTTCGAGATGTCTATGGACAAATTCCAAGTCTTTCACAAATCAGGATTACCGTTAAAGCCGGAGTGGTCCAGCTAGATGGCCAAACACCAACGAAAGAAGATCAGAAAAGGGCTGTGGAGTTAGCTCAACGAGTTGAGGGAGTTGTCAGTGTATCGGATGACATCAAACAAAAACGTGAAGTTCAAGAACGTCTGACACTTGTTCAGGAACGATTGACAAACCACCTCAATGAATTTATTTCTTATCTCCCGCTTCTGACCATCGCCCTCACTGTATTTCTCTGCTTTTGGGTTTTTTCTTCATTTATCTCCAGGCGAAAAGCTCTCTTTCAAGCCTTCACACGCAATGTGTTTTTACAGGGGTTATTGAGACAAACCGTTCGTGGAGCCATACTTTTTATCGGGTTTATTGTCATGCTGGAAATTTTGGATGCCACGGCCTTGTTAGGGACAATTGTCGGCCTGGCAGGGGTTATGGGTTTAGCGCTTGGATTTGCTCTTCGAGACACAGTGGAAAACTACATAGCCAGCATTCTCTTAAGTCTGCGCCAGCCGTTTCGACCCCTTGACCATATCGTGCTAGAAAGTTATGAGGGCCTGGTTATGAAATTGACATCTCGAGAAACTATTTTAATGACATTGGATGGCAATCATGTGAGGATTCCCAACTCTATTGTCTACAAAGGCATTATGCTGAACTATACTCGCAATCCCAAACGCCGGTTTTCATTTGAAGTTGGAATCGATACCGCAGTCGATATTGAAGCCGCACGCCAACTGGCCATTTCGACTCTAACCCAGACCCAGGGCGTGATTACAGATCCACCAGTCCGGTGTACTGTTGAAAAGCTTGGAGATTCAAATGTCATACTAAAAATGTTTGCGTGGACCACGCAGGATCAGTTCGACTTCAAGAAAGTCAGCAGTCAGGCAATCCGGGCAGTAAAGGAGGCGTTTGATCTAGCCAATTATGAAATGCCCGAGCCAATCTATCGTCTAAAAGTCCAAGGTATTTCCCACATGACAGATGCAACCCTTTCTAAGGAAACGGAGCCTCACGAAAAATCTTTGAATACACACCACAATTCTCAATCCCGGGTAGAGACTGACGTATCAAAAGACAATCATCTTTCGGAACAGATTTCGAAAGAAAAAAGAGCAAGCCAAGATGCCGAGGTCGATTTGTTAGAATCGAATTAATAGTATTTCTCAGAGCCTTGCCTTTGTTTCTCTTTGCTTTGTCATTTTTTTTGAAAACGGAGAGGACCATAGGAAGACTCGGGGATTACGCAAGGGGAAAAACTGCATATTGGAGGTGGCATTATGTCGGTCATAGGATGGATTGTCTTTGGTTTGGTTGTTGGAGTTGTCGGGAAGCTTCTGATGCCTGGGAAAGATCCAGGAGGATTTTTGGCCACTACTGCTATCGGGATTGTTGGAGCTCTTATCGGCGGTTTCCTGGGTCGATTGATCGGCCTCTATGATCAAGATGACCCTGTGGGTTTCGTGATGGCCGTGATAGGAGCGATTGTTTTCCTCTGGCTCTACCGAGTCATCATCGGCCGCAAGTAGGTGTTCCACTCTCCTTTTTTTCAAAAATTCGTTGATCACCTGAACTCGTTTTTTAGGTCAGAAACCCTCTATAACTTTCAATGAAAAACAGAAAGGCCTTCGCAAGGACCGGGATTTGGATTTTCAAATCACTCTGTCTTTTTCTCAATTGCACACTCAAACCTACGGGCACATGCTCTTCCACGAGTCGCTCATGAACGTCTCGTAACGATTCTGGAATCCAATGTGATAAAGCCACAGTGAACAACTGTATGGCGCGTCTGGAAATTGATATGATACAGGAAAGTACTTTTACCACACTGAGGTTGGAGAGGAATCGTGGTCGGCGGTGATGACCGAGTAAAAATTTTGGCATGACCGTGCTGTATGCACTTCAACATCTGGGCTATACCACGGCAAGCCGATGCCGGGTGGATTGGGGAGGCCGGGCCAGGATCTTCTCATGCGAATGGAGATTCAAGTGGACCAAGTAATGCTCTCACTTAGCAAAACACCACATTTAATCGCTAGAATCTGACGCACACAGTTCGCCTTTTACATCAGACAGGAGGTTTTCCTGCCCATCAAAATCAGCGAAAGCCTGGTGCACGGGCTGTCGATTCGATCATCTGAAACCGGAGAATGGGTAACAGCTTGATCCAGTGATGAGAAAATTTGAATAGGAAACAAACCATGTTGACACAGACTGTTACGATAGGGCGTCTTCGAGGAGCAAGCATTTTCAAGATCATTCTCATAGGTAATGCATTGAGTTTTACCCTTTTCTGTGGAATTATGAGTATCCCTGCCCTGATGGGTTTCCAGGTTTTAAAATGGAACAATCAATATATTATTGGACCATGGGCTATATTAGCCGGACCGGTTTTGGGTTTGGTCGCAGGCCTTATGTTGGGCTTGGTCTTTGGTTTCTCCACCTATGTTGGACTTAAAATATTTTCGTGCTTTCAGTCCTTGGAGCTAGAGTACACGAATCCAAGAGACCAAGTAACGTAACGTCACGTCACCCAGCCTCGTATTCCTTCCCAGGTCGAATTCGTAAAAGGTTCCAGGAAGAAAGGCATCTGAATCCTCTCTTTTGCTTACTTCCTATGGAAATTTTTTCTTTTCAGGTCCCTCGTGCCATATTTTCTTGATTTATGGATTCGTCCACCGAGCCCTAAATCCCCGGACATCCACATGAACAAAAGGTCCCCTGTGGGGCTTGGGACCATAGATTCCCAACCCACCTACAAATGGGCGATACCAGGTTTGTTTCGATTTTTCCTTTATAATATCAGCTAATACCGACGCATCGGCAATTGAGACTTTTTTATCACCATTGAGATCGTCCATTCGCCCATTGCCGTCTACATCGACAAAAATATCGGCGGCGCCTCCATACAGATGACGGCTATATTTGGTGGGATTACCAATAGACTTATTATAGAACGGTGTGCGGAAACCACTCATGATATGAAGGGTGTTGGCCTCAATACCCTGCTGGTTCACCGCTTCCAAGATCATTTCCAATTTCAGGAGTAAGCGTTCCCGCAAAAGTAAATACTTCGGATAGCGACTGCTTTGTTTGGCTACAAATTGCCCAAGTGTAAAGTGTGGGGAAACGGAGACTGAACGGTTGTCTGCAGTCACTTCCACAAAACCAGACGGGCGCTTATAAACCGAAATATTTTTATAGGGCTTCTTTTCATAACGGCCAATCCGGTAGCCATTCAATTTGTCTTTTTGCTGATTGAAAGGCTCCATGACAAAAACATTCAATATCATGGTGGTCTCGGTGGCGATATCTGTGATGTTAATAGGATGCAATCCTTTCTTTGGTGGAGCTTTCCATCGCCAACGTTCTTTGGATTGTTGTGTAAGTTGTCCACTTGATGCCAATGCTTGAAACCTGCTTTGAGGATTCGTGAACACACATTCTAATTCAATTTGTTCATGCGGCATCACAAATACACTTAGTACACGATACGGGTTGATCTCGTCTTTAAATTTCACACTGAAATTTGTACGTTCGGATTGATAAACCGAATTCGGCCCGGCTACAGCGACCTGATTTGCCAGAGTTATGAACGCACACACCAAAATACAGGAGCGACATACAAAAGATCTCTTTGATTTCCCTATCATAAGAGATCTACAATTCTGGTTGACCCTGTGTTCTAGGCACTGGGCGTGCCTGCGAAACCGTATCAACATTGTCGGAAAGGATTGGGCGTAGGGCTGCCCATAAATTCTCGTCGTGTCCATAGATGTCATTTCGGAATTGGAGTGTTCCATCATCAGCCACCCAAGCTGTCTTATAGAGAATATAAACGGGGATTGGTTTGGGAAGCTTTTCCTCCTGTCGTGCTGCACTCTCTATTCTGTAAACGATTTCCTCCCTGGATAGGGTCCCTTTGAGGAGAAAATTCGCCAAATCGGACGGACGTTTTACTCGGATACATCCGTGGCTGAAATCCCGTTGGGTGGCATCGAAAAGGTGATCGGCAGGTGTATCATGCAAGTAGATGGCATGATCATTGGGAAACATGAATTTGACCAACCCTAGCGCGTTTGTTGGTCCAGGTCGTTGTCGAATGCGAACCGTGTAATTCTGGATGTTTTCAATGGTGAGTTGGTCGATAGCCACGAGCGCATCCTCTGCATCGACGATTTCATAATTCTTTTTTTCAAGATACTCCTGGTCTTTCTCAATTTTCGGCAAAATTTCTTCTTCCACGATGCTCCGTGGCACATTCCAGTAGGGGTTAAACACAATGTATTCAATGTTATCGCTGAAAATTGGTGTTTGGTTCATCGGTTTGCCAACGATAACAGGCATGGTTAATTCTTTCTGCCCATCTCTGTAGCCGGTCAACTCGAAAGCGGGAATATTTACGGCAACATAGACATTTCCCAATTTCTCAGGCAGCCAACGACGGCGCTCCAGATTAAGGAGTATTTGCTTAATCCGCGTTTCGATCGATACGTTCAGAGTCGACAAAGTTTCTGGCCCCACCATCCCGTCTACCGACAATCCATGGCGTTGTTGAAAACGTCTCACCCCTTCTGCCACCTCATGATCGAAGTGTTTATGAGTATCCAAATTTAATAAATCTCCGGAGGCGGCCAGACGAAGGCGTAACGTTGGTACTCGATCATGAGTGTGGCCTTGTGCCAGAAGTGGGCCATCTGGAATTATTGGCCACCCACCCACGGCTTCAATGGCTCGATATTGGTCTAACTTTGCAAGCAGGGGAGCTAATCCTTCATGGCCCGTCGTAAGAGTTTCCAGCGTTACGGGAAGTCCTTCGTTGAGAACTTCTTGAAAGATTTTGATTAAAGGACGCCGTCTATCTCGCAAATACCATTTCCCATTGACCATCTCAGGAGTCAAACGGCCAGCAGAAGCATGATCAAGAAATTTCATGAGGTTTTCGGAAAGAACCATTTCAAATCGTGCGAGAAGATTGGCGCGAAAGTTCTTTCGATTTTTTGCTAATAATTCGAGACTGCGTTGCAACCAGTGGAGCTCAGAACTGTCATAGTCATCAGCGTTCAATCCATGCTTCGCTGCATTATTTAACAACTGAAAGATGGTTTGGCCTGGGTCATTGAGTTGTTGTGATGTCACCCAGATCGGATCGTACTCCCGTTGTTGATATATCTGTTCCAGGTCCTTCTGAAAAGCACTCGAGTTTTTATCCAGAAGTGCGGGGAGGAGTTCGGACACCGGAACGGCCTCCGCCTGAACGAAAAATCCGGCATTCAAGACAAGCAAGAGACTCAATGAAACGACCCGCACGAATGGTTTTTCTAGGTGTGAATGGAGGGCCATTGAAGAATTGTATCGAAGTATGGTTGCTAAAAATAAAGACAAAACGAGGCAAAATTCAGAAGCCTTGTCTAATTGTCTGACGTTTAGTGAAAGGGAAACTTTTCAGAAGTTAGACAAACTTTCTCCGACTTCCATTATTTCTTATATGATTGACCGTCGTAAGCTTACCCAGCCTGTCCAAGGGGCTAGGTCATTTGGAAGAAAGAAACAGGATGGAATCTCTAACTAGCTATTTTGGTAGGACGCAGCGGAGGTATCACGCGTTAGTTCCAGTTTGGAAGGGCTGCTAAGTGGAATGTTAACATAGTGTATATCTCTGCTCCCTGCATTTTTTCTGCCGGAATAATTCATTGAACGTGTCTGTGCCGGGATTACTTAACGGATTGTATAGTTTTTTTCTGCTTGTTCTGTTTGTTTTTAGCCTTTGTGGCTGCCTTAAGGGCTTTATCCATACCTAAACATCGTTCGCTGTCGTCGGCAGTTCCGAATTCCGGTGAAGGGAAACTGGGTTCAACACTGAATTTAGGATTCTTTAACATGCCGGTGATATGTAAGGGACCGCGGGAGCTTAATAAGCTGAAATCCTTGGGGTAGGGATGGACTGTTAGGTCCATGCGTTCCTGCCGAAGATCGATTTCTCCAAACCCCTTAAATTTGGTGTCGTCCGTATCAAGGAGAAACGGTTGAATGGTTACTTGTCCACTGCGTGCTTGAAGATCTGTATAGGCACATTCGATGGTCACCCCTGTATCCTTATTAAGGAACACTGCCGCCGATTCCAGAAAATCCAATCCAGCCAACTCGACTAATAACGCATCAACTTTTCCTCCTGACATTGTTAAATACAGACCCCCATCTGCCGAGGCCAGCCAATTGGCCAAAGAATTACCCTCCATCCAGACTGTGGCACGACCCGCAATAGTTCCAAACGAATCATCTCCTACCTCGAATTTGGCAAGCATTTCTTTCAGATTCACTTGATCAAATTCGGTGATGAGCTTTGCCTTCACCGATTCTTTTCGGGCATTCACCCCAAGCTCCATGGCGATGGTTCCACCGGCCACACCGAAGTTTAGTCGGTCAATCTGAAGATTCCCATTTTGAAGGACAAAATCAAGGAGAAAGTCATCGAGTGGGAGGTTTGGCGCTTTAACGGCGGTTGCTCTATATTCAACGTCGGCATCTACCTGCTGGAGTTGGGCAAAGTTGATTGGTTTGTCGGGGAACACCTTCTGCCGTTTCTCGGTGACTGTTGCTTCTGCTTTTTGTTCGGATGAGACAGTCTCTTTTGGATCGGGAGTGCCACCCACCAGCCCAGCCAAATCATCGAAATCTAGGTTTTGTGAATGTAATCGTGTAAATATCACCGGTCGCTCGCCGCCAGTCCTCACACGTAAGGTACCCGCTACGTCACTATCCCCAATCGTGCCGCCGAGGTTCTCAAAATTAAACGTTTGGGTCTGGGCGGGACCCTGTTCACGCAGCAGGTGGGCCTGTAACCGGTAGGGTGGGAGATTCGGCAATGGAATGTCCAGGAATTCGCCGAGACGAACTAAATCCGGGCCTTCTACCCGTACCTGGCCATCGTATGTGTCCAAGGGAAATATGGCGCCAAACCGTCCTTTCAAACCAATCGTCGTTTTGTGAATCTGAAATGTCCCATCTAATGGCAGCATCTCATAGTTCCGCATGGCCTGCCGCAAGGAGCCTGTAGCAATCGACACCTGAACGGGTCTCTCTCGGTATTCGACGGTTCCGGTGATCTGTGCCCCTGAGGATAGACTCTCCGCCGTCAGGCGTAAGTCTGATTTGGCTTGTAAAGCAGGATCATCATAGCGCAAGCGGACCTCTTCAATGCGCAATCGCTCGAGTAAAGTGTCGACCGACACGACCCTCTTAGCCTTCGTAGGTAGCGAAGGAAGCCGTAAGGCGACAAGTCCGCTGACTTCCCCCATGTCCGCGGCCTCTCTACCAAAAGTCTGCATGGCTTCACCAAGCGCCACTTGCTGAGCACTTATTTTGAAACTCCCGGCTAGACCTGGTGCGGTAAGATCAAGTTGAGACATGAGCGTGATTGCACCACCACCCAGCGTAAGGAACAGAGGTGCGATGCGAAGCACACCGTCATGTACTCCGATATTCATCGATATATCGTTGAGCTTGGCCTCCGGTAACATACTCTGCTTCACATCCAGACTCATCACGCCAGTCAGTTTTTTGAGCCATGTCGGAAGGGAAATTTCTGTCGGAGAATTTTCAGAAGCGTTCGAAGATGATGTCCGTGAACGAGGTGAAGTTCTCCCGATCCCTCTGTCTCTCACACTGGTGCCAGGCGTCGAAACCCACGGAGTCAAATCCAGAAAGGGCGAATCAAGTTGCATAGCAAAACGTATGTCATGAACCGTCTTGATCTTGCCCGATCCTCGTAAATGGCTCTTCCCAAGTCGAGCGTCTAATTTTTGAATGTTCCACAAATTCCCGTGTTTGGAGATAGAGCCGTCAATCGCTAAATTCCCGAGCGTGGGAAGATCAATACCTAAGACTTTTGCCGTGATTGCCGACTTAGCACTTTTTAGGAGGAAATGAAGTTTCATATGTGTCGGGGGTAAATCGGGCTTGAACTCTCCACGTATGGAGACCGTGGCTTGGGCCATATGAAGGTCGGCAGAAATGTGCTGGTCCGATTCGGAGTCATGGCTGGAACCAGTCAGTAATTCAAGGCTTGGCAGCGTTAAGGACAAATCCATCGGAGTCCCACGGTACTCACCGTTGGCTTTAAAATTCATGGCTTGGTTGGGCGCTCCTTCGATCAAGCCCGCAACGATGTCCGTATGTGAAGAAGGGTCGGCGTATCGAAGTTGAAAATTCTGAATAGTTACAGATTTCAGCGATGTTGCTTGATCTGCAGGATTCTTTTCTTCGGTTTTCGAGGACTGTCGCTGGCTCATAGGTTGGTAGAGCACGGCTCCAATCGCCAACTCGCCGGACAGGCGACCTGGCAGCCCTAGAAGGGATGTTGTTTCAATGGTGCGAACATCCCCAGATGTTGCCGCCTGGCTTGACTCTGGAGCAATTTGAAACTTGATATGGCCTTCCGCCTGGTTTTCCTCCATGGACACATGCCCCTCGGCATTGACATGAGTCCCTCCGACCTCGCTGGAAAGATTTTTGAGAGTGACGGTTGACTCATCGAGAATCAGCGAAATATCAACATCGTTCACCGGCCAATCTTTTGTCACCAGTTTATTGGCGCGGTATCTAATGGCACCTTGTCCGTCGACATTCGCAATTGTATGTAGATATCCCGCTATTTGCTGAGCAAAAGAATCAGATTGTTGATTCGTCGGCAGGTACTGTTGAAGTTGAGACACATCGAGTCGCTCCGAAGAGAAATCTCCGTTGATACGTGGTGGTTGCTCATCCAGCTTGATTGCAAGGGTCCCTGTCAGATCGCTCTTCTCCACCGCGACATGCACTGGATTGAGAGACCACGTACCATCCGCGAGAATGACATCTCCGCTGATCTTATAGGATGGAATCGTAGGAAGCGCCGCCTTGAATACGTCATTCCACCGCGAGAGTTCCTTACCCTCTAATTTCATGTGGACATGTGCGGTTTCGGGGGAAACCAATGCATCCATCTGGCCTTCGGCGAGCAAATGCGTATCTACGGATTCGACTTGCAATTTCAGTGGATATCCGATGACTTGTTCGTCTGTGCGTTCCATGTGTGAACCGACGGAAAGATCAATCTTTAAAGGTTGTCCAAACACGCTACCCCCGCCGGTGGCGAGCAGGCTACTCTTCTCAGAGAAGGCTTCATGACTTTCGGATCCGAAGGAAAGATGAATCAACGTGCTTGTGTTCGGGTCATCGTAGGTTAGGCGTCCATCATCTATAAAAACTGATTTAATACGAGGAAGTTTGATCGTTTCATTTTCATCATTTCGAGAAGGGCTGTTGAAGGATTGGCTATTATGGGACGAGGGACGAGAAGTACCCACCTGCCAATTCTTTTTTCCGTCAGTTGATTGTTCTAAATGGAAGAGAGGTTCAGCAGCGTGAATTTTCGAAAAAACGAGATTGCCGCCTAAGAGTTCAAACGCATCGATATGTAGTGCTAATGACTCTATCGTGGCCAAATACGGAGTCGTCACCCAGGATGGGTTGGCGATAGACACTTCAGTCAATTGAAAGCGAATGGTCTGACCGATTCTGACTTTCATGGATTCGATTGTGACATTTTTTTGAATGGATTCACTCAGTTGTGTTTCAACCAAATTTAGACCCCATCGAGAGTTAAGCAGCCAGACGCTTAAGACAAGCGACAGGATGATGAAGGCACACAGGATGAAGACGAAAATAAGAAACAGGCGAAAGGAAGAGGATTTTCGTGTAGAGTTTCGCATTCCCACATCACTCGACATCTTATTGGCCTGTTGTGGAACCTACACTAGACATATAAAGCACAAGAAGGAGTCTGAGTTTTCCAGGTGACATGCCTAACACACATTTTCTATTCGCTACACAAGATCCTTTTGGTAAGATAAACCCAATAGAGTCAAAAAAAATTTTGGCCAGGAATAATATTTTGGTCCTTGCAGAAAAACGCCCTTAATTGGAATTTTCTATGCCTACTTTTTACGAGACAAGAACCTTGTTTCACCCTCATCTCTCTTTGAGAAAACTTATATGGGGAACACTACTTTTCTGTCTCCTGACCATACATGGATGTGGGAACCTTCTTGGCCAAGATGATAAAATCTCAGACAAGAACGAACAGATAATTGCTCGAGTGAAACTAGCACTCGTGCGAGAACACGGATTGGATGCTGCACCGATAGACGTTAAAGTCGAAAAAGATGTAGTGACGCTGAACGGGTTTGTGGAGGACGAGTTCCAACGTGAGCAAGCCGTGAAGACCGCCAAACGTGTGACTGGCGTACAATCGGTCATCAATAATATTCAAATTAAATAGGGCCGGTGATTGAATCATTTCAATACCGTTCGATGTTCCCGCCTCTTCAATCCACATACTTGTTCCTCGGTCAGCTTTTTTGAGAAAGAGATATGATCACTTGTAGACTTTTTACTCGGTTTTTTGACGACCCTGAAGCTTTCTCCGATTTGGACAAATTTTCAGGACCGCTTCTATGATTAATCATAGGAGGGCAGAGACAGCAAGAGCTCTGAACAATCCTGAAAAATAGCTTCTGCTCCTTCGTCTTCTAATTCGCGACGAGAATACGCACCTCCCGTCATTACGGTCAAAATCTTGATTCCACAATCTACAGCTGCCCGAATATCCCAAATGGTGTCCCCCACCACGATGCACTCCTCCGCCGAAGCTGATGCCCGCTCGAGAATTTGTTGAAAAATATGCGGAGTAGGTTTGGCACGATCAACATCCTCCGATGAAACTATTCCATCAATTTTGTCACGGGCTTTCAGCTGTGTAAGATGGTATTCCAGCTCCTCAGACTTTGCACTTGTGGCAACCCAAACCGCAATGGGTTGAGAGGAAAGGTGTGAGAGTAATTCCTTTGCTCCTGGTAAAGGCCTCCCATATTCTTGAATGGCTTGATAATACTGGCTATAGCTCTCTTTAAGTGCCTGATAATTGGTTAAGCTTCGGTTGAGCAATTCCTCTAACATCAAATCGACACAATTTCCAATCTGTTTGTGAATAACAGATCGAGGAATCTGAATTTCATGATCCTGGAATGCTCGCGCCCAGGCTTCCACATGGAGATAATTGGAATCCATAAGAGTACCGTCAACGTCTAGAATCACCAAACGAAACATCATTAAACCTCTATGTATCCAATTTTAATGTTTATCAGGTTACTGGCTTACAATAGTTGAAAAAAGTTTTTTCAAAATTTTCTTCATCTCTTTTTATTTAAGAATTTCAAATTGGAAATGTCGGGACAGTCTACTAGAAATTTTCCCCGTCTTTACGTTCCTTCAGATCGGATCGATCTACCAAGATTGTCTGCAGCATAAGCTCCACGTTGCCCCATCGGTTCTGGTTTACCTACCGTTGTATCTTTTCTGGTCTGCCGTTCCATTTCCGCATTGATCTCTGCACCAATGACGACAATAAAAGCTGTGACGAAAAACCACATAAAAAGAGCAATTCCAGCCCCCAGTGAACCATAGGTTTCATTATATTTTCCGTAATTATCTACATATATTGAAAAGCCGATTGAACCGGCTATCCAGAAAAAAGTCGCGACTCCTGCACCCCAAACCACCCATTGCCATTCTGGTTTATCTCGACAAGGCCCATATCGGTAAAGCACCGCTAACCCTATTGTCACCATGACGGCCAACAACGGCCATCGTAGAAGCGAAAGAAGGGTTTGAGTAATTTCTTCAAGACCAAGTATCTTCAAAATCGTCGGAAGAACGGCAATTAATCCGAAAGCCGTAATGACAAACAACGTTGCTCCCACTGTAAACACCAATGCCAATCCGGTTAACTTGAGAAATCCACGAGTTTCCTCTTCGTCATAGGCAATATTCAGTGATTCTATTAGTGCCTTCATTCCCTTAGAGGCACTCCAAAAGGCCAAAAGCAATCCAAGGATTGCCCCCAAGCCCAACCCCCCACGCGAGTTGCTCGCGATGGCCTGGAGTTGTTCATCGATAATTTTTCGAGCCTCTTCGGGAAGGAGTGAGCCCATGCTCATAATATGCCCCTGAATTTGGCCAGGATCCGTAAAAAGGCCATACAAGGACACGAGGGCCGCCAGGGCAGGAAACATCGCCAGGACGATATAAAAAGCCACTCCTGCAGAAACAAGAGAAGCATTGTCTTTACTTATTTGATTTTTCACGCGAAGCGCAATATCTTTCCATCCTTTTAGAGGAATGTTCCAGGGCTTAATTGCATTCCGTCCACGATTTTCAGGATATGCGTTCCCTGTCTGAAAAATGGAATTATCTTCCGAAATATCACATCGATCATGAATTTTTGGGCTTTCTTTGGCCGGTTCTATTTTTACTCCAATCCCTTTTAGAATGAGTTGTATGATAAGAGCCGCCCCAACCCACCATGCAGCCGTCAAAGCATTGAGTTGAGACTTCGTCATAGATCTAGTTTCTGGAATGACTTGATCTGCCAATCATCAATTTCTAGAACTCTTAAGACCAGCTATTGTAGCCGCAGCACATAAAGTTGTGATTAGACAAATTTATTATCCTTTTGACTTTTACATCAGTAAAAGGAGGTCAGAAGAGATCTACCTGTCCTGAAAAGAATGGGACGTTGGCTTTTACAATGATTTTGGTGGAAAATATTTGGTCATGAGTTTCCAAGGAAGTCCTTGTCCGGACTTCGCAGGGAAGGGTGCTTGCAGGTTAGACTTTAAGAAAGGAGAGGATCAAGAACCTTGTGTCTGAAATATAGAACGAAGAGTTAAGCAGAGCTTTGGAAATGAAAACGGTTTTGTCAAAAATGCTGAACAATTGAGATCTGCTGCCATCTGAGGAAGAAGTGGGTCGCGATCTCCGGACATTAATATGGAGGGCGGAGAATTCTCTTGATATCGCAGTCTTACTTGTTTTATGAGCTCCAATCCTCTCATCCTAGGCATTTGGTTATCTGAAATAATCGCATCAACCGAATTGCTGGCAAGTCTTTTAAGAGCGTCTTGACCATCTTCAGCTTCCAAGCATCGATATCCTTCAAGTTTTAAGGCTTGGCATAAAGATTCTCGAAGCATAGGGTCGTCTTCGACAACTAGAATACGAGGGGGCAAATCTTGGGTTGTAGAATCGCTTGAAAATGCAGTTTTTTGTGAGGACACACTTGAACCCATCTCGTTTCTCCTAGAAAACAAAGGGTGAAATTTTAAACCGCCTTTCCTTCCCTGCATCTCAAAATCGAAGGCATAAAAGATCGTGATAGATCATCTTTCAAAAACCTATAATTTACAATTATGCTCACTAGACATTGGATGTGCTTCTTAAATTGTTTTATACACCTTTTTGCTTTTTCTTGTTACTGATAAAAACCCTTGCCTTCAATGTTCAGCCCCCTGGATATGTCGACTATGCGATTAGCCTTCAAAGCAATAAATGGAGAAAAATGCCTGCTACCTCAACTAAAGTTTATTTCCGAAGGCAATGGGCAATTGAGTATTGGTATTCAAACCGGACTACCTACGAATTCAGAATCTTTGATTCTTATTCTCAGGGGCATCTCGGATGCGGGGAAGGGAATAGTTGGGAAACTCATGCAAACGATTTAGGGGGATAATTTCAGGAAGATGATGGCTGGCATCGGCCAAGAATGTGGCCAAAAAGATTGCGGGTTCGGTTAATTTGGGAAGATTGCCTTCCTTAGGTTTAAGGGATTAGGATCTACTCTATCCAACTTTTAGCCAATCTGGCCATTCAGGTTACCAATCTTGCTCCTTCCGACAAAGCAGGAATTCTATCGGTATCATTTTTCGCTGGTATGGTAGTTGGGGGATCCTGAAATTTTGGAAAAGTAGAGGAGAACTGTGTGGTTCAATTGCGCTTGGATTCTGTGATTTTTCTCTTTTTTTGATAAAGAAAAAAAGAAATAGAATCCTAAAAGCGAGGATATGAGGAATTCATGGTCTATCAACCAGCGTCTTCCTGCATTTTCAAATACCCCGCACATCTATCGTGTGTACAACGACATTTACCGGCTGGAGCCGTAATCACATTGGCGCAGGCTTCAGAGCAATATTCTTCACCTGCTTCCACTGGGCATGAACATGAAGCATGAGCACATGTATGTTCCATATGGTTATCCCCCTTTTAGCCTTCAAACATTAATCTGTTAGTATTCCAATTTCAAAAAATAGAGGGAATAGCGATCTTCATTGTTGCTTTAATTAGACAAAAAATTTTCGGTTAATATTTTTCCGTTTTAACATTTTTTGAGAAAATACAGGGCCGAAAAACCATTGAATTGGATCCGTTTTACACAATGTGTACCCATTCTTTCAATTAGATATTATTCTGTCTATGCTATAGATTTTATCTATTGAAAGATACCGTTTCACGAACTAGGCTGGGAAAGGGGTGTGGCAAATTGGCGACACACGATTTTTTTGAATTAGAATATTTCATGTTTAACGATGGAATGGTATGGCATTGGGAGGCTATAGGATGAAATGTATCAGATTGGGAAAAGGACTATTTTTTCTAGTCATTTTTTTTGCAAGCTTATCCACTATCATTAGGTGGCACGCAGTTTCATTTGCATTAACGGAGACACTATACTCAGATCAGGAAATTATGGAGGCGGTAGAAAGCGCCTTAAGAATTGACGAAGGAATACCTTTTGACCTCATTGACATTGAAGCCCATCAAGGGATTGTGACTTTAATTGGCAATGTCCCTCATTTTCGTGCCAGGCAGCGCGCGGCAGCACTTGTCGAAACAGTCAAAGGAGTAGAGAGTGTGATCAATGGTCTAACGGTGGCCAAATCCGGCTATCCCGATAAAGAAATTCTTGAAAATGTACGCCGTGCACTAAAAGAAGACCCTGCGACCGATTCGTACGGGATAAACGCTTCCGTCAAAGATGGGATTGTCACTCTATCTGGAAGCATCCCCTCTTACGCGGCTAAAGATTTGAGTGGCTGGATAGCTTCTGGAGTTCCAGGTGTCCGTGCCATAGAAAATAACTTAACTTTCAAACAAAAAGAGAACCGTTTGGATGAAATTATCCTTGAGGAAATTCGAAACCGATTGGATGCCGATGTCTGGGTGCATGAGGATTCGGTCATTACCTCTGTGAAAGATGGTGTGGTGATTCTAAATGGAGTGGTGGGGAGTGTTGCCGAAAAAAAGCGAGTGGTGCGTGATGCGTATGTAGCAGGTGTGAAGAATGTCGATGAACAGCTCTTATTCGTTAAAAAGTGGGCTCAAGGAGATGAGCGAAGAAAAAGGGAATGGCGTTACAGAAGTGATGAAGAAATTATTGAAACTCTTAAACTGGCCTACCTGTATGATCCGCGGGTTTCCGTATTCAAGGTAATTATTAGGGCTCAAGATGGCATTGTTACATTAAGTGGTCACGTGAATAACCTTAAGGCAAAACGAACTGCTGAGGAGACGGCCAAGCATACCCGTGGTGTCCTTTGGGTAAAAAATTTATTGAAAGTAAGGCCCGATACGGAAACGAATGATGAAGAAATCACTCGGAAAGTCAAACTGGCACTCCATGATGATCCATTTGTCAATGAGCTCGGCGTGAATGTATTTGTTGCTAATGGACAGGTCATTCTTCACGGCACAGTCAATACGAAATTTCAAAAAAACCAGGCTGAAGAAGCTGTCTCAACTATCAAAGGAGTCATAACAGTGCACAATAATTTGCATGTTGTAGAAAGTTGGACTTGGAAGCCCGACCCCATTATCAAAAATGATATTGAGAATGAACTTTGGTGGAGCCCTTTTATCGATAGCGAAGAAGTTAAGGTCTCTGTCAACCATGGGACCGCTACTCTTACAGGAACTGTGGATAGTTATTTCGAACAAGACATTGCCATTGAAAATGCTCGAGAAGGTGGGGCCAAAAGTGTCATTAGCCACCTTAACATCAGAAATTACTCGAAAAGCGACAAAAAAGAACCTTAGTCTATTCTGGAGAAAAGGTCATCAAGCATCGGTTAGGGCTCTAAGAAAAACACCATTGGTTTTCATAAGGCTAAACTTTAGGATTACTAAATCGGACAATTGAAGATGAGGATAAAACCTTCTTTTGGTTTTGCACATGAGAAAAGTTTTGCTCAGACCCTTTCTATGCAATGCAGATACAGTACTCTTAAAACTTTGGCTCTTACCTAGGTATCTCCTTTCTCTCCGTTTCTGCAAACCTGGCATATCCAGGCAACGCCACTTTTCTCTATTCTTGGTATAGAGGTTTGGCCTAGGTAAAATGCTCTCAACTGAGTTACTAGAGATAGAAGTCTCTGAATTGTCCAACGGCTTTTATTTCGAAGAGAGCGGGCACTGCTCATTCTAATGAGTTTTTGGCGGCAAGAAGAAAGTTTGTGCAAAAATTCTTGCAAGAACACAAAGGCATCACAGGATTCCTAGTGGGAGTGTTGCTCATGATTGTGAAGACATCATCTGGAGGACTTCTCTATGCCAATATCTCACCAGAAAGCCACGAAAAAAGTCTCGGTTGCAAACTGGAATGACCTCAAGGATCGACAGCCAACATATGCTCTCGTCGCAAATGTCGATTTGGTCATCGTGCGCTATGACGACCAGGTTTCAGTATTATATGGGCGCTGCCTTCATCGGGGGGCTCTTCTTGCTGATGGAACTATAGAAGGAAAAGATCTTATCTGTGGACTCCACGGGTGGGATTTTCGTTACGAGACAGGCATTAGCGCCTATAATAATTCCGAGCAACTTCATAAATTCCAAGCATGGATAGAGAAAGACAAAGTTTGGGTTGACGAAGAAGAAGTGGCAGCTTGGGAACGCGAAAATCCGCAACCCTTTCAGCGTGATTCCTATCTCGGCGTGTATGCCGATACCAATCCCGAAGATACAGAACCATTTGTTGGACTCATTCAAAATTATGCGAAGAATGGATTGGACAAAATTGGGCCTCATGGTTTGGTGGAAGCTATGGGCGTACCTCAAAGTGAGCTGCCCTCCTGGGCCGATATTCAATTTGTCACCGCGCAATTAGCTACTCCTCCTCAATTAGATGATACCGAAGTTCATAGCCACGTGATAATTGGGCCCAATGCCAAAAAACCATTAACTCTCAATCTTCCGTTATTGGTCTCGGATATGAGCTTTGGTGCATTGTCCGAAGAGGCCAAAATATCTCTCGCGCGGGGAGCGGAATTAGCAGGAACGGGCATTTGTTCTGGCGAAGGAGGAATGTTGCCCGAGGAACAAGCTGAAAATTCAAGGTATTTCTATGAATTGGCCTCAGGACGATTTGGATTTTCCATGGACAAGGTAAAGCGTTGCCAAGCTTTTCATTTCAAGGGAGGGCAAGCGGCAAAAACAGGAACGGGCGGACATTTGCCTGGGGAAAAAGTAACAAAAAAAATCGCGCACGTTAGAAATCTCAAAAAAGGACAAGATGCCGTGTCGCCCTCCCGATTTCCAGAATGGACTGATCTCGCACAATTCCGTGAGTTTGCCACACAGGTTCGAGAAGAAACCGGAGGCATTCCCATTGGTTATAAATTATCCGCACAGCATATCGAAAAAGATATTGATGCCGCACTAGAAATCGGGGTTGATTACATCATTTTGGACGGTCGCGGTGGGGGAACCGGAGCCGCTCCGGTCATTTTTCGGGACAACATTTCCATTCCGACCATTCCAGCTCTTGCACGTGCCCGCAAACACTTGGATTCCCTTCGACGATCAGATGTATCCCTCATCATCACGGGAGGGTTGAGAAAACCAGCTGATTTTGCCAAGGCTTTGGCGCTTGGAGCCGATGCGGTGGCCCTGGCAAATTCGGCGATTCAGGCCATTGGGTGTTTGGGCATGCGAGCTTGTCATACCAATAATTGTCCAGTAGGCATCGCTACACAAAAGGAGCACTTACGGGCCCGCTTGGTTATAGAAGAATCAGCTCAACGACTCGCTCGTTTTTTTAAGACGGCTGTTGGACTGATGAAGATCTTGGCAAGAGCCTGCGGGCACACTCATCTCAATCAATTTTGCCTCGACGATCTCACGACCTTTAAACGACCTATGGCCGATTTGACAGGGATTCCTTTTGGCGGAGTGCGATAACGCAAATTCTCCCCTTTACCTTTCCTCCTCAGTAATCGAGGTCTGGAAGAAACATTTAAGCAATGAAGAAAAAGACCAAAGCCTCAGATCTACTTGTTCAAGCCCTTGAGGCAGAAGGGGTTAAATATATTTTTGCGCTTCCAGGAGAAGAAAACCTAGATGTTTTGGAGTCTCTTCGCCACTCCAAAATAAAGCTTGTTCTGACTCGACATGAGCAAGGGGCTGGTTTTATGGCAGCAACCTATGGCCGTCTTACCGGCAAGGCGGGGGTCTGTCTGGCCACGTTGGGGCCAGGAGCAACGAATTTGACGACTCCCTCTGCGTTTGCGCAACTTGGCGGAATGCCATTGCTCATCATCACCGGCCAAAAACCTATCAAGAATTCGAAGCAAGGCCAATTCCAGATCATTGATGTCATTAATTTATTTGCACCAATCTGCAAAATGACGAAGCAAATCGTTCATGGCAACACTATCCCTTCTCTTGTCAGAGAGGCCTTTCGGATAGCCGAAGAAGAGCGTCCAGGCGCTGTCCTACTGGAACTGCCTGAAGATATTGCTTCAGAAGAAACCGATGAACATATCTTACAGCCCCATGGACGTTATTATGCAGTCCCGGATGAATCCATCCTGGAACAAACCACTACATTGATCAAAAAAGCGCACAGGCCTTTGCTTCTTATCGGAGCAGGAGCAAATCGAAAGGACGCTCACCAAGCCTTGAGCGATTTTGTAGAAACAACTCACATACCATTTTTTACGACTCAAATGGGTAAAGGGGTGATAGACGAACGATCAGATTATTTTTTAGGTACAGCGGCCTTGTCTGAAGGAGATTACCTCCACTGCGCGATTGACCGTGCTGATTTGATTATCAATGTCGGTCATGATGTGGTGGAAAAACCTCCATTCTTTATGGAGCAGAATGGGAAAAACGTTATCCATGTCAATTACAAAGCCGCTCAAGTTGATCAAGTGTATTTCCCACAAATCGAAGTGGTGGGCGACTTAGCTCGTTCCGTTCAGCGTCTTAAGGAAAAACTTGGTGCTGGCCTACAATTCGATACCTCTTATTTCACAAAAATAAGGAACGAAGTAAAAGGGCAGCTGCATCAAGGGGCCGATGACTTGCGATTTCCTATTATTCCTCAACGTCTTGTGGCCGATACAAGGACGGTAATGGGTCATCACGATATCATTGCGCTAGATAATGGCATCTATAAAATCTGGTATGCACGCAATTATCTCGCCTACCGGCCTAATACCGTACTCCTGGATAATGCCCTGGCAACGATGGGCGCAGGGTTGCCTTCGGCCATGATGGCCGCCATGCTGTACCCAGACCGTCGCGTGATGGCCATTTGCGGTGATGGGGGCTTCATGATGAATAGCCAAGAGCTAGAAACGTCAGTCAGGTTGGGATTGAACCTGGTCGTGACGGTGTTGGTTGATGGGGCATTTGGAATGATTCGTTGGAAACAAATTGCGGGCAGCTTCGCAGATTGGGGCCTGAAATTTAGCAATCCAGATTTTGTGAAATATGCTGAATGTTTTGGTGCGCATGGTCATAAGGTCCAAACTACTAAAGATCTTGTTTCAATATTTGAGAGTGCGTTCTGTGAAGGTGGTGTTCACTTGATTGAAGTGCCAGTTGATTATTCTGAAAATCAGAAAGTTCTCATTGATGAATTGTCACAAAAAGTGTGTATCTTGTAACTAAGGCATTTGACGGTAAGAATACTTGTCTGATTTTTTCTTGCATTCGCCTGAATAGAATAGATATAAAGGCTTTAAATGGAACTTGAATTTCACCAATTTAGACAAGGAGCATTGCATGCCCACCACTTCATCAGTGAAAAAAAAGGCGAAAGTTGTCTCAAGGAAAGCGACGAAAAAAGCTAAACAGGTCAAAAAGAAATTGACTACTAAGGCCGCTCAGGCCAAAAAATCCGCAACCAAAAAAGTGAGCCGCGCAGGAAAGGCAGCAAAAAAAACCGCGAGTAAAAAGGTGACGAAAGCAAAAAAAGCGGTCAAGAAGACCGTGAGCAAAGGGAAGACAGCCGTTAAATCGACATCCAAGAAGACGAAATCAAAAGCGAGAACTATGGCTAAAAAGGCTGGGAAGGTAGTGGGACAAGCCTTAGGGAAAGTAGAAAATGCGATTACCCGCGCAGCAAATACAGCTAAAAAGACATTCGCCTAGAGTACTCTTTTTCTAAAAGAGGTCAGTATCTAAAATGGCCATTCTTCTTTCAGGTAAACAACATGAGACCAAGTGCTTTTTCCCTCGAATTCTGCCAATCCATAGATGATATAGCATATCTTCATCCCCGATTAGATCCCTGATGAATGGAGTTGTCATCAGGGATCTCAGAGAGAACACCAAAAGTGTAGGCGCTAGAAGCCAGGGAAAGAATTGTACCACCCCAAGCTACAAAGAGGAGTTGGGCCGGGATATTAAATTAAGAAGTTAAAGAAACAGAGAACCTCAACAGGCCATGTTCGAAGTTATAAACAAGCCTAGTAGGTCACATTAAATCCGGTAGTTTAGTCCTGGGAGGAAGCGTAGGGGGCAAACGCGGGTTTGTGTCCGACTGAATTGGGAAACGAGAACTTCTCCCTTATTGTCGACCACACCGATACGGCTGGGGCTGAGGGCCTTTTTGAAAAGTAGATGTTCACCAACACCAGACTGGCAATAATACCGATAACAATAAGATCAAATAATGGATTCATGTTTTACCTCGCATGTAATTTTAATTACTGCAAGGGCTATTCCTAGGTCGTTTGGTCAAATCTTTTCGGTTGACCACCATACAAATGATTAAAAATTAAGGGATTTTATTTTTTCTTATTGAAGCGAATGGGAGGTCTTTGTCAGCAATAAGGAAAATTAGTGCGATTTCGCTCTGACGTGTTTGTGCAATAATGCACGATAAAATGCACTGACAAGGAGATATTTCGGTCATCAGAATGCCACCACAAAATATTCGGCCCCATTGAAAATAAACAAATGGGGCCAAACTTCGTTTACCTTTTTTAAAGGCTATTCAGCTTTAAAACAACATTCAACAACCATTTGGTTTCGGTTACCTGTCTGGCTAAGACTTCGTATTAAACCTCATCTCCCTGACGGAGAAAATCCGATGGAAGAGTTATGGCTGTTTCCTCCGAAGGCACCCCAACCCACATGATGGAGGAAAAACTTTCTTCATCCACGTTGCCCCCTACTTCGACAACGACTTCCGTATTGTGAATGTTCACAGGTACTGGAAGTTGGATCCAGCTCCTCCTCCATTTGAATCAGGGTGTGCCACCAAGACAGCCAGCCAAATCAGGTGGACTTTTTATTGACATTGGTGATCCCTTCCTCACATTCCCTCATATCCAAGGCTGTATTAATCAGATATACCCATCGTCCACATTCTTCGAGCGTTCTTTTCGCCATTTAAGTGAAGTCAGCCTTATTCTTCAAAGAGCCGGAATGTCATGCATCGACGTAGACAATAAGTAAAATGAAAGATTATCCCTTTCTATACAAACCATATCTGATCAGATACATGTCTAAGGATTTGACGATTGAATGCTCAATTAACACATCGAATAAAACCCCTCTATTTATTTCAAAGAAATCATAGAGACTTAATGAGACTTTTTCGTGAAGAGTAGCCATTATTTTATGGGTATGTCATTTGCTGCTCTCTCCAAGGAGGTAAGCTGGTCTTTCTAACTTGTAAGGAGGTTTCAAATGGCAAAACGATCATACAAACCAAAATCGAAAAGAAGGAGATATCGTTCTACCTATCAACCGGTGTATGACGACACGAAATCCGGACATGGACAACTTAAATCACCTGACAACCCTCGTTATCCAGAATCGCGAATCTACGGAGGTTATGCCTCCAAGAAACCCCCGCGATATATACCCCACCCCTATGACCATTCCTGCTTTAAGCCACGTGAAGAAGACTACAAGCCTCCTATTACATGTGGAGAACCAGAAAATGGTGAGCTTTGCGTCCGGAGAGACCATCGAACGTTAACAACTGATCAGCAAAACCGGTTTCTGAACGCTTTCAACCAAATCAATGCCATGAATGCGCTCGGGCCACTCGTGGATATTCATAGCAATGCGATCCACCAAATGCATGGAAATCCTCGGTTTCTGCCATGGCATCGCATCTATCTCTTGCGATTTGAGGAACTGCTCCAAATGGTCGATCCTACTGTGTGTATTCCATATTGGAAATCGAGCGAAGAGCAAGCCTTTCCTACATGGCTTCTTGGCTTTACTCCAACCGTGAATCTGATGAATGGTCCTCATACGGTGATCAGAAACATTGGTGTTTTTGCGACGTTACCTGATTCGACCGCGGTGACTGCCGCCATGGGTAATGGCACCTTTAACACGTTTGCACCGGCCCTCGAGGGTATCCATAACTCCGGTCATGTGTGGGTTGGAGGATCGATGCAGAGTGTTCCCACCGCCCCAACAGATCCTGCCTTTTGGATGCATCATGCCGAAATTGATCGGATCTGGGCTGATTGGCAAAGCTCCCATCCTGGTCAGCACCCGAATCTGGTTGGAGCTGCTGCAATTATGGATCCCTGGCTAGAAAATGAGGTGGCGACGCGCGATATTACGGCCCTAGGCTATGCCTATGCCTAAAAGTTGCAAAGAGTAGTGAATTCCAAAATACGTTCTCTGGCCGCGTATCCTGAATCTCGAACCATTATGATTTGAAGAAGGCCAATTACAGAAAAACCGAAGGAGACCAAAGCTATGTTGCGTCGACTCAACCACAAATCAAATTTTTCTTTGTTTTTTGTGACGCTATCTGTAATATCGTTGGCCCTCTTTCAGCAGGTTCAAGCACAACCAACGGCACCTGAACTGCCCCTTGGCATAAACCTACAAGCCAATGTCTCCATTGAGATTGCGCCAGAGGAAAATGGAAAGCTTGTCTACGCGCACATTGCACCATCTTCGCAAGAGAAACCCGATGGGACAAAACTGTCGCCGATCCTTAGTATCCGAAACAACAGCCGTTCAGTTGTTACCCTTAATAAAGCAATGGTTGAATTCCTTGGTCCTCCGTTTGCCATACCCATTATTTTCGATGTGAATGTCGACATTAACCCAGGGGAAAAGCAAAGTATCCATTTGCAAAATCATCCTGATTTTGTCAATGACGAGGGTGGGTACCAAACCTATACCATCAGACTCCCCTTTCCTGCTCCGCCAGCTGTAAACTTTATCCTACATTTTCAGAATTTCCCGCAACCAACGGAAGTCTTTCGTCAGCTTGCCAAGCATATGGTTGACACGCCGACTGGCGACTACCGCTTCCCAGGAAAGAAGAGTGATCTCGCACCGGGACAGTTTTGGTCTGGAAAAAGCAACTGGACCACGGAGAAGATTCATAAGAATCATGAACGATTTGCATTCGACATCGGAGTACGCGAGTGGGATTCGAATGATGGGGCATGGAGACGCGTCAAACCCGGGACGACCAAGTGTCAGAATGAAAATTGGCTGATTTGGGATAAGCCGATCTATGCCATAGCCCACGGGGTAGTTGAGAAAGTTACCGATGGAAATCAAGATAGGCAACCAACCCTCGATTCTTGTGTGGGTACGGGGAGTGAAGGATTGAACTCCATCCACGTTCGATATGGGGACGAAGTTGTTCGCTATTTACACCTAAAACAAGGAACGGCTGTTGTGGCAGTTGGAGATGTGGTCCAAATAGGGGACAAACTTGCCAATGTCGGCAATTCAGGTAAGACAAGCAACCCTCATCTTCACATCGATGTTCGCAAAGATAATCAGCTCAGACCCCTTCAGTTTGGTTGCACCCTGGTGATTGATCGAAAGATTCCCGACCCAGCTGGCATTGCTTCTGCGCCCTGGGTGGAGTTGAAGGAACAGGCGCTCCCTTGGGAAGATTCACTGATTTGGCCGAGTCCAAATGCAGGATTCGCTGAAATTGCACGGCATGGGATCAAAGCAAGTGCTTATCAGAACATTTTTACCAACATCACGGCGTGCAACTATATGCCTTTCTGGGTCGATGGTTACGATGTCAATGGTCAAAACTTTTTCAACGTTGTTTTCCGTCCCGCGAATGTCCCTTGGCAGGCACGTCATGGCTTGACGTCCGGTGAATATCAGACTGAGATCGATAAATGGAAGGCAGAAGGCTATCGGCCGATCCAGGTCGAGAGCTACCGTCAAGGAAATCGAATTCGATACGCGGCTATTTTTGTGAAGAAAAGTGGCTCATTATGGGTCGCGTACCACGGCAAGACACCAGTAGAGCATCAAGCTGAATTTGATCAACTCACCGAGAAAGGGTTCCACCCCGTTAACATTTCAGTCGTTTCCATCCACGGCAATAGACGCTATACCGCCTTGTATGAGAAGTCGAACGTTGGTAGTTGGCAGGCAAAGTCCTTCCTGACTCCAGGTGAATACCAACAGGCGTTTGATGAGAACAAATCGGCGGGCCGCCAATTAGCTTATGTCCAAGCCTATAACCATAACGGTGATGTCCGATTCTCTGGGATATGGTATTCGGTATTTTCAACGATGTCTGCTGCACAACACGGAATGAACAATGAGGAATATCAGAAAAAATGGGAGGAATTGACAGGCAAAGGACACCAGACACAGATTGTGACTGGCTATGCACAGAATAACGAGATGCGATTTACCGCACTCTGGCGAAAACCGAATTAAGAGGATGGTCTTTTTTTCATCCACAGCCACCTTTGGCCAGCCTATACAAAACAATCTGGAGACACTTCTTGTTGATCCCTACGTTTCCATGTGGCCAAACAAGGATATGTTCCACTTAACCTAAATTTGGTTTCTGGAGGTGTGAAATTACGATTCTGCTCCTCATCATTTCAGTCGATTGCATTCAGGCAAATTGCCTGGTCAAAGTCCAATTTTAAACCAAAGATCTTCTTTCACAATTCCACAACGCTTGTGAAGTTTTTGATTCCCACATTGGTTTCACAAGATGTTTTAGGAAAATTGAACGCGTTCATGATTCTCTGCTTGCCATTTCCTTCCTGAGATTTTCCTCTAAACATAAGGTGACGGGGAGCCCTCCTCTCTACCTATGGCCTTGTCCGATTTATCCCACCTGTGCTGAATCGAGGACTATTTCGTTTTTCTAGAGTAGCGAATCAAGGAAATAACCCAATGGCCGATACATTATCGGAGATGCATTTTGGGCAGTAGGGGCTCCTCGTCGTTCGACAAATAAATCTCCCGAGGCACTATGCCCCTTTATACATGTCCATATTTCAAACCTAACTTTTCTATCCATTTGTATTCTTTTTGCACCATTCTTGATTCCAAGGATCGATGAGACCACAACATTTTTCTCATTTCTGGTCATTGATGACAAATACTTTTGGAATGGTGACCTCGTTTGGATTAACAACATCTAGCACATAGAGGACAGATAACAACTCTGAATTTGGAGAAATTTCATGCTAACACAACATTCATTCCCTCAGCTCTGTGGATTTTTATCGTTCTTCCTTTTTATTACCGGTACGTCCGCACTAGCACAACCTTCACCCCCGCCCTATGCTCCTGATCGAGTCCTGATAGCCTTTGAGCAAGGAACGCTGGGCACGGAAAAAAAAGCTTTACATGCCAACCTGGGTGCATCAGTGGTGCACAGCATTCAGAGCCTTGGCGTGGACCTCGTGCAAGTCCCGGCAGGAACCGTGCTTCAAAAAATCCAACTGTATGAAAAAAATCCGAACGTACGCTACGCAGAACCAGATGCCTACCGAGTTTTCTGGTTCCCTCAGGAAGGGGCGGAACCATTCACCACCAACATGTTTGATGAACAATGGGGCTTACACAATACCGGACAGACCGTTACCTTTTGCGATCCGTTTTTTGGGTGTTTCCCCTTTATCGTAGGGACAACGAATGCTGATATTAACGCGCCGGAGGCCTGGGACATCGGTCGGAGTCATGCCGACATACGGATCGCTATTATGGATTCCGGCATTGATGCGACCTCCCTTGATTTGGACGGCAAATATCTTATGGCAGAAGAAAGAAATTTTGTCGCCACATACGAAAATACCTCTGAAGATCTCACTGGACACGGCACGCATGTGGCGGGCACCGCGGCAGCCGAATGTAATAATAACGAGGGTATTGCAGGTGTCGCATGTGAAGCCTCCCTTGTCTCCTTAAAAGTGTGCTTCAAGTATGAGAATCCCAATAATCCGTTTGATCCGTTAAACGGTGCCGGTGTCTGCCCGGTTTCCTCCGTCGCCGACGCGATTGTTCATTCAGCCGATCCGAATGGAGATGGGGACATGACCGACCACTTCGATGTCGTCAACATGAGCTTTGGCACCGACATTGTCCAAAATGGCGTATGGCAAGGCCTACTAGGCCATAGTCCTACTGAGGAGGCCGCTATTAACATGGCCTATAATGCTGGGGTGGTACTGGTAGCCGCGGCAGGGAACGATGGTGTTTCACAACAATTCTATCCGGCGGGGTACCCAAACGTGATTGCGGTTGGGGCAACTGACGAAGATGATTTTAAGGCCAGTTTCTCGAATTATGGCACTAATTGGGTATCGGTAGGTGCGCCGGGTAACTACATCTGGTCGTCCCTGCCCAACACCTTGTGTGGGTTAAATCCTGCCAACCCGGGAAGTGTCTGTCTGGGGCCCAACTCCGGAACATCGATGGCGAGTCCGCATGTTGCCGGCGCTGCCGCTGTAGTTCTAGGCTATCTGCGGGATGAGTATGCAGCAGGCCGCTTATCCCAACCCCCGACGAATGCACAGGTCCGGTGCCATATTGAACAAGGAGCAGACCGGATTGGCGTACAGGGCCTTGATTACACCGTGTCGTACTTCCAATATGGTCGTTTAAACTTAGAAGGTGCCCTACAATATCTGGCAGTTTGCGACGGTTCGTTGAATAATCCACCAGCTGCTCCGAGTGGCTTGACCGCCACAAATTTCTATACGGGAAGGGGAAAAAATAAAATCTTTAATGGCGTGCAACTGACCTGGACCAACAACGCCAACAATGCCGAGATCAATCTGTTGCAGCGTTGTGATAATGTGACAGTCAGTGGACGAAAACGGAACCGTGTCTATTCGTGTGCGTCAGAGAACGACTGGTATGTTTTGCACAGTATGCCAGCAACAGAATCGACCCATTTCGATGGCATTCCATCCACAACAACGAATACAACGTATCTCTATCGAGTTGGAGCCAGAAACAGTGCAGGCTCATCGCCTTGGTCAAATGAGACTGGCATCATCACGTCTACCAGGTAGCGAATCGATACCCACGCCCGTCAGAACGGGCGTGGGCCTTTTTGACTTAAGCTTCCAGCGCTAAACCCTCCTCGTAAGCTGCCTATCTTTACTCAAGATAACTCAATTACAGATAAAAACGGTTTCACAAAATAGTCCGTTATTGGAAAAACCCGAGGGCATTCAGAAGGCGTTCAATTCTTCATTTGACGTCTTAAAAAAAGTTGAATGGACGAAAATTGATAATCTTCCATCACCACACCTGCCGATTGAAAAACTCCATCGATTCATTGTGCCAAACATTTTTCAACTCACTCATGAGAACAAAAATTTCTTCATAGCTTGGAAGTAAACTATCCTACTTAAGAAGCCTGTTGGGTCTTAGTCCACAAGTGTTTCTCTTATTCATAATTTCAAGAGGGGATCCAAGGAAACCGTGCTATCGTCTTTAGAAAATGGAGCGCCTTCATTGTCCCATATTTCAATTGCCGTTATAGTACGTCTTCCATAGTTCACATTTCCCATACATCTAACCTGATCAGGATGGCACTATGACGTATTTTCAACGACCTTGGCATCGGTTATTGGCTTTTTCCCTTATCCTCTTCTTAGCCAGTCCCATAGTTTCGCTTCAAAGTGCAAAAGCTCAGGATCCTGGCACATCAAGCACCAGCACCCTCGGAGAAGTGTTGAAAAAGGGAATTCTACGGGTCGGCGTCTCTCTATTCACGCCATGGACGTTAAAAAACAAACAAGATGAATTGGTAGGGTTCGAAGTTGATGTTGCCAAACGATTAGCGAAAGATCTGGGTGTTCAAGTAGAGATTCACGACTACGAATGGGAGAAAATTCTCCCTGCGTTACTTAACAAAAAGATCGATATTATCATGGCCGGTATGGTGATCACCCCGCAAAGGGCCCTCAAAGTGAGTTTCAGTCAACCTTATGCCGATTCAGGAATTGGTCTTGCAACCAATAAGATACTGACGAAGGATTTTTCCGGTTTAAAAGATTTGAACCATCCAGATGTCATCCTCACCGCTGTGGCCGGAACGGTAGCAGATGATCTCGTTCGCCGTATCTTTCCAAAAGCGACTCTCAAGACATTCGCGAAAAGCAAAGATGCCATTCATGCCATCACCTCAGGAAAGGTCCATGGTTATATTGAGCACAACCCCCTTCCCACCTTCCTCACCCTTGATTACCCAGATAAAATTGACGAGCCGCTCTCCAAGCCGCTCCTCACGACAAAGGCTGGCTTCGCCATCAATAAAGGAGATCCCGATTTCATCAATTTTCTTAATGCCTGGATTACGGCACATCAAGCCGATACCTGGTTAGACTCCGTCCATGGATATTGGTTTCACTCACTGGAGTGGAGAAAAGAAGTCGGAGTCATGAAATGACAGACCGTTTGCCCAACCACCCACGGACCGTCTTTCCAACATTGCTTTGGTGCATAACCTTCGTTATGCCCATGCTGCTGGCAGCAGGGATATTGGAGAAATCCGGAACCAGTATGGTTCTTCCCGAAACAGAATCTTACCGATCTAATCTCTCTGATATGATTCTGGAGTCTTCGGAATGGCGAAGCCACAAAGAACCTGAAGTAGACTGGAGAAAACCACCGCCGCCCCTTCCCGCTTGGCGTTCGCCATCAAGCCTTGATTCGAGTGGCACACGGCGCCAGAAGGTCCAGCTCTTCCCTAGATACCAACCCGGCAATCCCGCAAACTTTGATTATCTGCAAGGAGAAGAAAAACCTCTGATCAAAGTATTTGAGTTTGGGCGATAGACAATTACGAAGGCTGAAAAATTACACGAGAAGTTTAATAGGCGGCCTCTATTAAGGAAATTTTAGATTTTGCCAATCTTTTATCCAGAACGAGAATGTTCGAATATCGATAAATCGTCTCCACTCAGTGCGTAGGCCTTTCCAAACCCCATGACAAATTGCCCGCTTATCGGTTTCAGTTGAAACAAGAGAAAATCCGGCAATTGCCGTAACATTCCCACCATTTTTCCATGTCGTTGCTGATAGTCATCCAACACCAAGGCGTAGTCCGGGTTATCGGATGTGATACTTGTAGCCGCACACAAATAATTGACCCTCGTTCTGGCGAAAATTTGTGACGTCGATTGTTCATCAGCAATTATCATGATGGCGGCGGTACGGTTTGCCAACAAATTTCGGGTATGGGCGGCCAATTGACTGACAAAGATGTAAAAGCGACAGGGGGTTCGATGGAGATAGGGCGTATACCCGCAGTGAGGAATACCATCATTTCCTACCGTGGATAGGTGCAAACTTCGCATGTTTTCTACGAGACTGGCGCAAACGCTTTCTGGTGACTCCTCGGTCATACAGCAACGCCCCTTATCGTCACGTTCTTGGTCAAGAGTGGGTCCGCATCAGGTTCCCACATGCTTATCTAAAACTCTCTTTCAAACACTCACGATCCACAAAGACGAACAGACTTTCATCATGCCCTAACACACCTCCACAAGGGGTTGAGATGCCATCTTTCTTTGATGTTCCCGTCCCCCAATGGTAAGGGAACGGGGTTCAATGTCAAGACAGCAACCGGAAAATACCTGCGATGGCGAAAGAATGAAAGCCAAACTCTTAAAGCTGACCATCCCCTATTAGAAAGATTACTAACCATTGCCAGTTTAGGTAGAAATTGGACGCATATTATTCTTGGCATTGCACACTACAAGGCATTTTGTAGGATCCGTCATACAGCCTCTGTCTGGTGTGGTCGCAGACTTATCCCGATCTTCTCTAGCAACCCAATTGATTTCTTGACCAAATTTCCTTGTTCCATTTTATAGGTACCATTCTTGCTTTTCTTTTCTATGACGCGCGCAATTGCAATCCCTGGGGTTGGTTCACTCTCACATTTTCTCAACAAGATTGGAGGTCCGTCATGAACCGATTCTTTGGCATACTCGCCATATTCTTTGTCTTTGGATTCACTACTGCCACTTTCGTCCAAAGTGCACCAACTTCTGATCAAGGCAGCCCAGTGGTGCAAGGTACCCTCACGGAAATCGATGGTCCGTTTTATGTCATCATGGATCAGTCTGGAATAGAACAAAGGATTCATGTCGACAAAAGCACCATGATCATCGGAAACGTTCAGCCTGGCGCTCACGTAAAGGCTGAGGTGACGAAGGAAGGACATGCTTCCGCTATAGCCTTTGTGGAAGGTTAAGCGGTTTCCTAGGATCATGCGTTCACAACACAACAACGGCGAGCCAGCCCTGAATAGGGCTGGCTCGGTGAGTCATCTGCGCCTTGGAACTGCACGAATATCTTCTACTTTTGCCACATTTTTTGCCCCTTTTTTCCCTCGTTCAGTTATCCCCGGACTTTAGACCCCAATTCCTTTTCCATACATCAATCAAATCTAGCTTACTCTTATCCAAGCACCCCATTATTACCTACTTGTTTTACCCTACTTCAATTGATGAATTGTTCCTTTCTGGGAAAAGGGATTCACTATGCCATAACCCTATTCCATTTCACCCCCATTCATAACCCGGAGGTCAGTCTTATGCTTCAGGTTCGTGAAAAACACCATCTTCAATCGAAAGTTATCGCTCTTACTGGTCAATTTCGCCGCAATACGACCACAGGAATCCAAGCTCTGATTTTGGCCGCCAAAGAGTCCGGTTGTCAGCACATCATTTTAGATTTCTCTGGTGTTACAGAGATTGACTCGACCGGACTAGGCGAACTGTTTCTCTGGTACCATAATCTGAGGCCCCATCACGTGCAAATTAGTATCATTAAACCTCCAACCTACATTCGAAACCATTTAGACTGGTCGCATCTTTCAGAGATTGTCCCCATCTTTGAATCCGAACAAGAAGCCCTGGAGCAACGCCAAACAATTTTGTAGATAAGAGGTTATCATCCGAAAGAACAATTAATAAGAGGCTTGCTCCGGTAATAGCAAATTTTCAGTCAAGTTTTCTGTAAGTTTCCACTTATCGATAGAATACTCGGTCTATCGCTCATAAGGGTTGCCCCCATTTTAAGGACAGCTCTTTGGAACCTGGCCACTTTTTTCTGTTTTACCAGAAGCAACAAGAAAACTTCATTTCGCCCCCCCCTCACACCTAGATCCTCTGTGGATGTATAATACGCATTGATCCTAGAGAAACCCCTAGGAAACGATATAAAATTGTCGAATGGAAACCCGATGTTGAGCTGCCCAGGAAAGGGTTAGGCCGAAAGAAACGTTGTATTATTTTATATGAGGATGTTTTTTGTGGACCAACTACGAAATTACGTTCTGATTTTCAGTTTAGGTTATCTCTTTGCGGGGTGTGGTTCCTCGCCAATTGGACAAGAGGGATCTCAGGGTGCACTCACCTCGTTTTTCTCCCGAGAATCCGTGACTCAAGTGTTAGTCTGGAGCAATCATCCAGAAGCTGCTAACCACGCCATCCAATGGTTGAATGAGCACCAATATCTAGTGGTAGATCGCTGGATTGCAGATGACCATTCAACAGTGACTCCCGATCCACTAACCATCGTTCAACGGCAGCCCTCTCTCCTCGCCGCAGCCAAAAGAGTTGGTGCTCCTCTGGTGATCTTTGTCACTACCCGAGAAGAGCCACTTGAGCCAGACGCGTCTTCCCTAAAGATGGAAAATTTTCGCCCCAAAATTATCCATATTGACATTCAAGGAATGAATGCAGAAACAACTGATATCGTGATAGGCGCAAGAGCTTCAAATATTGAATCTCATCCTACGTCTGACCAATTAATCATGGACCTCACATCCTTAGCTCTGAAAGAAGCTCTAAAAAATCCAATTGTCTTGGCAACTCCTTCGCAGGAAAGGCTTCAACATGAAAATACATTCGTACAAATATCAAGGGACCCTACTCTCACCGAAGAGAAAACGTCTGAGACCCTCACCAAATTTGAACATAACGAGACCCGGCCTATTCTTGAACCCAAGTTTCCCAATGAATCTCAACACCTCGAAAGAGAAAACGCTCCAAGAGAAAATATCCCACCCCCTATCCCCGACTCAGGCAAGTTTATTCAGGAAGAGGAATTGACCGTTTCTCAAACACATAGCTCGAATGATGAACCATCTACTCATGATTCCTCTTTAGGCCCTCAAATTGCTAGTGGAGCGTTGTCGATACTCTATACTCCTTTCAAAATAGGTTACGCCATGTTGGGAGGACTCTTTGGAGGCCTGGCTTATGTCATGACGGCGGGGAATGAAGAGGTTGCCCAGACTGTTTGGAGTTCCAGCTTAGGAGGAACGTATTGGCTCATGCCAGAACATTTGCGTGGTGAAACCCCGATTCACTTTAGAGGACCATCAGATCCTCCCATAAATTAGAACAGAAAATTCCTCCCCCAAGGGTACCTTCAAATTTGGTATAATATTAGTACTCGATAGCGAAGGAAGCCATGTAATTCTGAGTATGTTAGGAATGACGATAATAGGATGGGAAAGCAGGCATGTTGCGGACAAAAAATAGAATTGCTCATATTGTAAAGATTGGGAAAAGAGTCTTTGAATCTTCTTTCCCGGGAAAAGCCCTTCCTGGAGCGGTGGTGATTTTTCTACTACTAATCTGCTCAATGGCCATGGCTTCTCCATCGGCCCAACGCATAATCATTGGCACATTCGCACCATATTATTCTCCGACATTTGTCAATATCCGCACCGGTACTCCTATTTCCTGGGACAACCCCACCGCAGCCATTCATTCCATTACCCATGATGACTGTAAAAATGGGGTTCAATGTGCGTTTGATTCAGGACCACTCGGTCAGAATCGTACATTTACCCTCACGAACCTTCCACCAGGTTCTTATCCCTATCATTGTACGTTTCATCCCATCATGCGCGGTATCCTGGTTGTTCAGGACTCCTACAGCGCAAGTGAAACCTGAATGACTATCAGCCCACCAAGACTGCCACCTTCAAACAGGCGGCGATTAACTTTTTCCCAAAAAACCATGAAAAAAGTTTCTCACTCACCCAATCCCTTCATCCAAACAGTCATTCTTCCCGTCTAAGGATTCTCCCCGCTCGATGGAGTAAGATTCCTTTCTCTAGGCCCAGCTCCCCAAAATAAAAACTCCTTGCCTGCCCTTTTAGCCCCTTAGCAGCAGTGGATCCGGGGAACCTTGGGCTTGGCAGGAAAGCCATTCATCAATCGATGCCAACGTTATGCGATCAATCCAAGAGGATGGGGGCAATATCATCTGGTCTATTCGTTACATCTGCCGGGTTTTTCTTTCCTTATCGAAATTCAAAAACATTGCCAAACGCAGTATGCATCTACGAAACTACCATTGGAGGGGACCGAATTACCAAAACGACGGCGCCATCATCCTCTACAAAAACCGGATCACCTTCCTCCTCGTGAATATTGCATGATTTAATAACCAAGGAAATAAAAACATGACACCTTATAGTTCAAAAGGGCCAAAAGTACCATGCCTACTTTCGTCTGGGTTCCTCGTCATTATTGGCTTACTGGTATTCAACCCGTTCGCCTTTGGGGAGGGCTCGACTAAGGAGGAGCACGTTGCTGTCGTCCTTAAAGACTTTTCTGTCCATCTCGATGCAACTCAAACCACTGCCGGGGAGCTTATCTTTTCCGCAGTTAATAAGGGGCTAAGTATCCACGAATTGGTTATTGTAAAAACCAACCTGCATTCTGCTTCCCTTCCACGTAAACCTACAAAAACTCACGAAGGGATGGATAACCAGTATCAGGTCGATGAACACGATTCTCACATTGAAAGGATCGATGAAATTGAGGAATTTCCGCCTGGTACCAAACGAGAAAGATCGGTGGCTCTAGGTCCTGGGCTTTATGTTCTGCTCTGTAACATTCCTGGGCATTATGATAAAGGGATGCATGCCTCATTTCACGTCACACACTAATTTCCTAGCGCCTTTAAACGTCACCTCACGGCTAAAATTCCTCAATCCTAGCAACCAATTTCTATGTTAATTCCGGAACAATCCACCTCCGGTTACCCTCTCCCACATCGTAAGATCATGAAGGGGAATAGAAATTTATCTAGGTTACTTTTTAGGATCCAGCATGCCATATGAGGCCTTTTTCTTTGGCCATGCCCGTCAGCCACGACATCGTCAATTTCCTATGGTCTTCTCTATTTACCTATCCATGAATTTCAGGTAAGAAGAACGATTATGGGATTAGACATTGATCGCGATCAGTTTGGGGACGAGGATTTTGTTCGCTTTAGCCAGCGATTAACTCATAGCTTGCGAGCCCTTGAGCAAGTCTTTGAGCGGCCGAATTTTGGGGAAGGACCACAGACTCTTGGCGCAGAGCTTGAACTTTCCATTATCAATTGCCAAGGGCAAGCCTACCCCATCAATCGCACCCTTCTGAATTGTGCGCATGATGAGCATCTTCAACTCGAATTGGATCGATTTAATCTCGAATATAATTTATCCCCTGTTTTGTTAGCAGGGCGACCCTTTTCCCATCTTCGAACACAATTAACAAACGCCATACAATCTTTAGCCCAATGTGCGACTGGACACGGCGGGCGCATTGTCCCCATAGGTATCTTACCTACCCTATGCGCCAAAGAACTCGACTCTCCTATCATGTCGGACCTCCCACGCTATCGAGCCCTCTCTGCTGGACTTCGGAGATTGCGCGATGGCCCATTTTGTATACACATTAACGGGCTCGAACCATTAGCCGTGACCTGTTCGGACGTTACATTGGAAGGCGCCACGACTTCTTTTCAGATTCATCTACGAGTAAACCCTCGAGATTTCGCCAGAGTTTATAATTCCGCACAACTAGTGACGCCTATTGTCCTAGCTCTGAGTGCCAATAGCCCAATTTTTTTACAACATCAACTCTGGGAAGAAACACGGGTAGCTCTGTTCAAACAAGCTATCGACAGTCGGAATATAAACGCAGGGGACTGGCAGGCTCCGGCAAGGGTGTCATTTGGACATGGATGGGTTCGCCAGAGTGCATATGAATTGTTTGCCGAAGCCGTCGCACTACATCCCCCGCTCTTGCCCGTACTCAGTACTGAAGACCCGATCGAATGCCTCCGGCAGGGGCATCTACCCCAACTGGAGGAGTTGCGCCTTCACCAAGGCACCGTATGGAGGTGGAATCGTGCCATATACGACACCAGTGCCGATGGACATATACGCGTAGAGTTACGAGCCTTACCTTCCGGGCCCACACCTATTGATATGGCCGCAAATGCTGCCTTTTTTATCGGATTAATCTTAGGCATGCGTGATAACATCGAGCAACTTCTTCATCAATTTCCATTTGAATATGCTCATCGAAATTTCTATCGGGCAGCTGAGTGTGGATTGGCAGCTAAGTTCGTATGGCCACAAATATCCTCTCACGGACTGGAAGAGCTTTCAGCCGAGCACTTGGCCACGGAATTGTTACCGGTGGCCGAGCAAGGATTGAAGAAAGCCGGGGTGGAGGGGGAAGAAATTCAAACCATGCTCAAAGTAATCGAAGATCGCTTGGAGAGGGGAATCAATGGGGCACGATGGCAAATCCGATGTGTCGCTAAATATGAGCACCAGGGCTATGATCGACCGACGGCGTTGACTCACATGCTTGAAGACTATCTGGAACTTTCCCAGTCGGACACTCCCATCTCTCAATGGAACCTGGGTCCGGAATGAATCACATAAGCCACATACCTCGATGGGACAATCCCTCCAAACAGGAGATTGGAGCAACGGTAGAGGATTTTTTACGACGATTAGGTGGTCCTACTTTTCTCTGGCTTCCGGGTACAGACCCCACCCGCACACGAGCCGTCAGCACCTTATTGCATGGCAATGAATCTTCTGGTGTTCGGACTCTTCACCGCTGGATCCAAGAAGGTTGCCAGCCACATGTCAATCTCCTGTGTTTTATTGGAGCCATTGACGCAGCGTTAACCGAACCGCTGTTTTCACATCGAGTCATGCCCAATGGCAAAGATCTTAATCGCTGTTTTCGCCATCCCTTTGAAGGACTGGAAGGAGCCATCGCCCAAGCAATGCTTGCGGAATTGCACCACACACAACCCGAAACACTCATCGATATTCACAACACCTCGGGCCGCAGTCCGGCTTACGGTGTCTCAACACGAAATGGCACCATCCAGGAAACATTGACTGGAATCTTTTGCGACCACCTCGTGGTAACGGATTTGCGACTGGGCACCTTAATGGAAGCCACCGAAACCGCCTGGCCGACCGTGACTATTGAAGTGGGGGCGGCACAGGATCCACAGGCACATGAGTTGGCCTATGAGGGCTTCACCCGTTATGCCATAACCAAGCATTTCTCCGATCTCGAGTCCCTAGTGAAAGTGGCCCATCATCCTATTCGCGTAGAATTGCAAAAGGGGGCGTCCCTTGCCTATGCCTCGGCTCCGGTTTCTGAGATCGACCTCACGCTTCTTTCGGATGTGGATCGATTAAATTTTGGAACTTTATCTCCCCAAGAACGATTGGGATGGATTGGGGCACGAGGCTTGGAGGTACTGTGTGCGAAGGATGCTACTGGACAAAATCTCACCCCAAACTACTTCTCCATACACAATGGAGAACTTCGCTTAACCCATCCCAGCCGACTCATGATGGTCACAACCAACGTAGAAATTGCTCAAAGTGACTGTCTCTTTTACATTCTTCAAGACTCTTAATATCACTTTGCATTGGGGAGAACACCCCGATTATGGACATTGCCTTCTGAAAGATACCCACGCCTTCCCAGACGGGGAGTTCTTGCTAAAATTGGAGTGATGCCAAAGCATTGATTCCCTTCCTACCCAATGGTAAGTACTCCCCATGTATGTAAGAATGAGATAATCATCCACTATTAATATTCCTTACAGTTCACCATCGAAATGTCTCGTATCCTTGAAATTGCACAACTTGGAAATCCTGTGATTCGGGAAAGGGCAGTCGAAGTGATGGATTTTCATAATCCTCAGCTTCAAGCGCTTATCGATGATTTGTTTGTTACAGTTGGCGCTGAAAATGGAATGGGGATTGCTGCCCCTCAAGTCTCTGAGTCCAAGCGCATCATTATTCTTTCCCCAAAGCCCAATGCCCGCTATCCCTATGCGCCAAGCATAGAACCTCTGGCCATGATTAATCCCGAGATAACATGGAGTTCTCCAGAGATTAAAAAAGATTGGGAAGGTTGTCTGACCGTTCCAGGCCTTCGTGGGCTTATCTCACGTCATCAAGCTATTCGGGTTCGATACTACACTCGAGATGGAAAAATCACAGAAAGGGCCTACGAAGGATTTCTTGCGCGTATCTTTCAACATGAAGTTGATCATTTGGACGGCATGGTGTTTCTCGATCGGGTGGAATCTACCAAGGATCTCATGACTGAGAAAGAATGGCAAAAACTCATCAACCGACGTTCCCGTCTTTAAACAAACGAAACCGCTCTCTGCATTCCTCCTATCTCATTCCCAGTTTCCTCTACACCTGCATTTCATATTTGGATTTCTTCATCCTGAGTTGTATGGTCTTCCGATTTATTCAAGAATTTCAGGGAAACCCTTGATAGCAGGGAGGTAACTTAAATTGACATCTTGCAATTTTAAAATTATCATAATTTCTTTCCTTTCGAATGAGTCTTCCTTCTAATTTTTCAGCATCAGAAGCCTGAATCATGAGTCATAAACGGAAAAAATTGTCCGTGCTTCATCTTGGAAGTTTTTTTGTTCTTCTCATGGCTGGCACCTGGGAAGACACTTATGGGTCCCCGACTATTCACTTTGTCCCAACAACAACGGCAACCAGTGAAACTCCTATTCTCGATAAAGGAGCGCGGCCAGCCAGCCTTTCTTCAACTCCTCCAGACCTTCATGAATCTGCGGATGCGGTCCTGATTCGGGAAAATGAGTGGCAATGGAATCGTGTGTTCAAAAACGCCATACAACTCCCTGATTGGTTTGATCTAGGATTTGAACACCGAACACGCTTCGAGGTTTATGATCATCCGTGGCGCGCCAGCCAACCCTTAGGGCGAACCGACCTTCAAATTCAACAGCGCTCTCGTGTTCGACTGGGCCTGAAAGGAGGCCCGTTCCAATTATTTTTCGAAGGGCAGGATTCTCGTGTTTATTTGGATGATCCCGACGATTTTGTCAACATAGGGATCAAAAATGAAATGGACATTTTGCAGGGTTTCGTTTCTCTGACGTTTAAGGATGTCCTCAAAACTGGACTTCGCACCGATCTTCACATGGGACGATTGACGATGGACTTTGGCGGTCGCCGTTTGATTGCTCGCAACGCTTTCCGCAACACCACAAATGCCTTTGATGGGCTACACTGGCAACTAGCCCAAGACCATCTGTGGCGGATACGTGCGTTTCTGGTTGAACCAGTGATTATCGACCAAGTTCAGCTCGACGAACAGTCAAAACGGTTTCTTTTTTGGGGAACCTTTGTTGAAACAGAACAGATTCCGTGGTTGCAAATTAATGTGTATTATTTTGGGCTCAATGATCAGCGGTTTCAAATTTTGAACGTACAGCGAACGTTTTCCACATTTGGAGTACGTTTTTATAATAATCCGCAAATCGGAAACATTGACTATGAATTTGAGAGCGCCGTGCAAACTGGAAAGCTAGGCTCTACTCATCATTTTGCGCATTTCGAACATATCAATCTTGGCTATAGCTTTAACCTTCCATGGTCACCGCGACTTTTCATCCATTATGACTATGCGAGCGGAGACCGGAATCCTAACGATAGTCAGTCATCAGGCTTTAGTCCACTCTTTGGTGCCCGGCGTTTTGAGTATGCAGCCACAGGTAGTTTCGGACCGTTTTTTCGAACAAATATCAGTTCACCGGGATGGCGAGTGACTCTGACTCCCGCAAAAGGTTGGAAATTCCAATTGAAACACAGGTTCTGGTATTTGGCCACCTCCCGCGGAACATTCGCAGGTAGTGGCCTCCGTGATACCACAGGCGGATCAGGAAATTATTTGGGGCATGATGTCGAAGTACGAGTCCAGTGGAGACTCAACGATAATCTAGAATTCGATGCTGGCTACGATCATTGGTTCAAGGGTAGCTATTTCGATCGCCTCCCCGCGAGTGCCGGATTGCCCGCTGGCGGGAGCAACGACACCGATTATTTCTATATTCTTACCAAGGTCAGGATATAAAATCATTTACCATGAGAAAAAATATAATTAGGGCATCCGGCATCCTCACCTTGTTGGTTATTTTCTCAATTCACATAAAGGCCGCGTTGGCTGGTGAAGTTCGTATAGCTGTAGCCGCAAATTTCACGTCAACATTAAAGGAAATTGCCATTCAATTTGAGCAGGCAACCGGGCATACCACTCTCATCAGTTCAGGGTCAAGTGGAAAGTTCTATGCGCAAATCCTACATGGGGCACCATTCGATGTATTTTTTTCCGCCGATGCTACTCGGCCGCAATTATTGGAACAAGAAGGGTTTGCGGTGCCGGGCAGTCGATTTACCTATGCGATCGGAACGCTGATCCTATGGAGTTCCGACCCTGCTATGCTCAAAGAGAATGGACCCACCGTGTTGTCAGAGGGCCACTTTGACCATCTGGCCATTGCAAACCCTCAAACAGCTCCCTACGGCACAGCCGCCAAGCAGGTATTAGTGGCATTAGGGTTGTGGGACCACTTGAAGAATCGGATTGTGCAAGGGGAAAACATTGGGCAAACATTCCACTTTGTGTTTTCCAAAAATGCCCAGTTAGGATTTGTCGCTACCGCCCAAATTTTAGATTCCAAGTTTAATGGAACAGGCAGCCATTGGGATGTGCCTCCCCATCTATATGATCCCCTTCTTCAACAAGCCGTGCTCCTGACAAAAGGACAACAAAATCAAGCGGCCAAGGCCTTCCTAGACTATGTCAGAGAACCGGAAGTTCGGACCATCATCGAAGGCGTTGGATATAGACTTGAATAGCGCGCGATGGGCAACAACACCACACTAACGGAAGGTACCAAGGATGTTCTTGTCACCAAAAGGCTTGCATTACATTTACATTTGACGTAGTCGGTTAGATCGTTGAACATCTTCTTCATACTGAGTCAATCGATAGGTCTGATCAATTTTCACCACGCGCTCAAGGCACCGAAGGGCAGATTGGTAATCGAGTCGTTCTTCGTATATGTCAGCCAGCAGACGCAAAGCTCCCGCCTCGCCAGGCCCATTGCCCAACTTGATAAAATGTTCCGTCGCATTATTGAGACAGGCTTCGGCTTTTTGAAAATACCCTAGTTTGAGAAATGATTTTCCAAGTTGCCCATAGGTGGCTGCCAGACCATCCTCATTGCCCACTTTGCGATGATATTCCAACGCGGCATGAAATGCCTCAATTGCTGCATCTCCATGATCCAACTGCCATTCTTGGAGTGCGAGATTACTGTATAGAATGCCCAAAGCACGGTCATTTTTAAGAGGCCCCAAGAAATCCAATGCTTCAAGATAATAGGCTCGGGCCATCTCTGATTTTCCCAAATCAGCATGGAGATTTCCTAGATTAACCAGTGTTTCCCCTATCGTATTTTCTTCTTGTAAAGTACGCTGAATATCCAAGACCTCTCGATAACAGGCCTTCGCAACAGTCTGATCTTCAAGCAAGGCACAGACATTCCCTAGATTTCCCAATGCGTCAGACAATGCCTTTAGTGCTCCTTCCTGTCTGGCTTCCGTGACCGCCTGTGCATACCACATTCGAGCTTGAGTCAGGTCTCCACGATGTAGATAGATTTCGCCTCGACGGGAAGCTTGGCCGGTCATTGGATATTTAGCAATGTGAGGCGGTCAAGGATTACGTGAGATGATCAGAGAGATTTTAGAATTTTGGGTGAAACAGCGCAAGAATGAGATGATAAGTACTAGGAGAAGATCAGGTTTTCTATGTGATTAGTCTGGCCGTTCCGGGCCATAGATATTTGGACTAACAGGCCCTTCTTCTACTAAGGAATCAATTGCCCCACCGAGAGGGGAGGACATGTTTTCTAATTCTTCAGTTTCCTGATTGATATTTTGCGTAACCTTATTTTTGCCTAATACTTCTTCAAATTGGCTTTTTTCAATGAATCGTGTACGAAAGACATGTGGGATCTGATGCCTATTATAGGCTTGGCTTTTTCCCTCTTTTTCAAATTCTCTGATAAGGGCTTGTCCTCGAGACGTAAGCTTCCACTCTCGGAAATCTTTTCGACACTTATCTAGATCCAATTTGCACCAGACGAAATGCTTATCATCCAGGGTACTCAGATACAAATCGATTTGCTCATCCGTATCGGCCGGACTTGGTGAATAGGATGCACACCCACTAAGGGATACCACCATAAACATGAGTCCAAATGTACAATATTTGTTCATCCCATTCTCCAACCTCTCATTCTATCGGCTAATCTAAAAATTCCTGAATGCAAGGTAAGGATGGGTGAACCCAGGCCAAAAGGGATAATCAGGTCATGGATAATTCCTTCTGGTTGTGTTCGGTTTCTACTCAACCTAATTAGAACCCAAACCTTGGAAAACACTCTTCTTTAAAACATCAGAGTATTTTTCATTTCTAGGTCAATTGGATACGGCTCTGTCTTCAACTCTCTGCTTATCCGTTCACTCAGCATCGCTTCACTTTGATATGTTATACTGAGAAAGCTGTTATCCATGTAGATTACATTCCGTTTTCCTTATTTCTGTTACACTCAAATTAGGATAATATTTTCACTAACAGATACCTCAGCACCCTTTTTATGCATCAACCAGCATGATACAACTCCCTCTTCGAATGCATCTATTCTTATCGCACTCTGTCACTTTACTCGTGACCATAGTTGGTTCTATGGCTTATATTTTCGCCGTTGAGGTTCCTTTCGCCATCGCACAAAATTATTCCATTGGGTCAGAGAATATTGTCGTTGAGCAAGCTACGGAAGCCTGGATAGAGGGATCTTCTCCTCAGGCCTTAGACATTTTGGAAGAAGGGATTCATCAATATCCTCAATCTCTCCCAATCAGAAAATTGCGGGGAGATATTCTTGCCACAACTCGTCGCAATCAAGAAGCCTTAGAGAGCTATGAGTCCCTACTCAAGGACTATCCAGATGCTGAAGTTGTCTCCAGGGCAAAATGGAGCCTCTTAACCCGTATGGGAAAAGGGGATCTGGCTATCAGCGAATTCGAACACTTGGCTCAACTAACTCCTACGAATCCCTTAGTCCCTCTTCGATTGGCCCAAGAACTTCGGAAGCTTGATCGCTTGGAGGAATCCGTGGAGTGGTATCAAAAAGCCGTCACCCTCAAGCCAGAGATGCGAGGGTGGCGGTTGAATTTGGCTCGTGCGCTCTTTGATGTGTTGCGTTATGACGAGGCTCGCAAAGAAGTGCAACGTGTCCTGCAACAGGTGCCACCAGATTCACCCATAGAAATGGCCGCCCGAAACCTTCTTATGATTACATATGGTGCGACGAAGGAACGTGGTCGTCGCTATCAACCTATCTTCAGTCCCGGGGGTTCGGCAGAAGACCGCAAACGATGGGGATTAATTCGCCATGAAGCCTGGGAACATTTTTCCAAGGGACGTTATAAGCAAGCTGAACCGATTCTGCGCGAGCTGCTTACACTCAAACCCAACGATCATCGCGTCACCTATGAATTAGGCGTGACCATGATGGAGCTGGGGCAGTACCAGGAAGCCGTCACTCTCCTTCAAAAAGGCATTGAGCTCGGCCCAACAAGCGGCAGCTTTAGTGAAATTTTTTTGGATTCCATCTTTCGCATCGGCCAGAGTTTGGTGGCATTAGAACGATGGGATGAGGCTCTCCTCCATTTTGAAATTATTGAGGAAATTGCGACCGTTCCCCCGGAAAGTCTCAATCCCCCAAAAACCGAGGACAAAGAACTGCAATCGAGCCTTTCCGAATCTGAAGCCGAGGAAGACATTGACCTCCCCCCTGCCACACTTAGCGGAAAGGTCATCGATCCAGAAAAACTCCGTTTTTGGTTTGATAAGGTGTGGCAACACATTCCCAAACCAGAAAAACCTGTTAAAGATGCCAATGCAACCTTGCCACCTGCCAGTGAAGTCCCGCCTGATTACTATTCGAACCTAATTGCAAAGAATTTTAAACCCGACAGACTATTTCATACCCGTGCATCCCTAATGGGACGAGACGCCGATTTTAGCTGGTTCCGATATGTGATTCCTGCCGATCAAGTTATGCGGGATGATCTCGAGGTGGGCAATCATGAATTTATCCCTATTAACCCGAACGACACCTTTTCTACGACACAACAAGAGATAAATTTAGTCTTTGCTCTCGTGACCGCTTCCTATGATGCCATAGCTTTAACTGCAGAATGTTTCCTTGAAACATCCAAAATAATTTGGGGCGAACCTCCACTCATCCAAGATAAGGTCGTCATGTCCACCAGCGAACAATCAGGGTACTTTGTTCTCTCCCCTCCGAAGTCAGGCTGGACACCGGGACTGTATCGATGTGGATTATTTGTAGGGGACACCGTGTCCGCCTATACCCAATCAGACGAAGTTCGATTTCGGATCGTTGAACCTAACCAGGTTCCTCAAGTTAAGATGAGTAAAAACAGAGATGCCTCATAGATTCCCCCGGGCAGAGCCCCTGGCCTTCTGCTTTGCTGATAGAGTTGTTCCTCGGTATGGTGGTCTTTTTCACATTGTTCCCCCTCTCCACTCACAGGAAAAAGGTCGTAAGTAGGTCACGCATTTCTCGAATACCAACCTTTCAGCTATTCTTTCCTTCCGCTACAATCTCTAAGAAATCCTATGTCTATCATCACACCCTGGACCTCTCCTCCACCAGATCTCCCCTCAATCCTGAATCCAGGATCTGTTCATATCTGGCGAATATCTCTCAATGATTCACCTGAAAGAGCCTATCGATTTCGCAATTATCTCTCGGAGGATGAAAAACTCCGTGCTGATCGATGCCGCTCCCCTCACCCCCAGTATCAATTCGTGGTCACTCGAGGTCTCCTGCGGAAACTCTTGAGTCGATACTTAGACGTTCAACCAGCAGACCTCACTTTCACGACCCAATCTCATGGGAAACCCATATTAGTCACTCCGCACTTATTCCCGATTCAATTCAATGTATCCCATACCCGAGGGATGGCATTAATTGCCGTGACGATCGAACAAATGGTTGGGATTGATGTAGAATGGATTGACCGAAAAATACAAGACCATGACATCGCCGAACGATATTTTTCTTCCCGTGAATCAGCATACCTGTCCTCTCTCCCACCAGCAGAGCGCACCCGTCGATTCTTTTCCTATTGGACCTGTAAGGAAGCTTATTTCAAAATGCTAGGTAAAGGGATTACCGGAGGATTGGCGCAGTGCGAACTTTTCATCCAGCGTGATCAACCGAAGGTAAACATATCACCTGTGAGTCAAAAGGAACAAAAAGAAGAATATTCGCTGTATCAACTAGCAGTAGGGGAGGAACATGTCGGTGCGATGTGCCTGTCTTGTCACTCTCCTCAAATTTCGTACTGGACCTGGATGGATGATCTTCTGAGCTGAATTCACATACTTCAGAACCTCACAATTTTTTCTTATACGCAGCCAATTTTTCCTTTCACTCCTTGCGAGCATGGTGGATGGAATCATATGGCGAGGGTTCTCCTTTGAAATAAATGGCTTCTTTACCTTGTAAATGATTGGCATTGAGCCAATAGGTTCCCTGGACACTAGCATCCCAAATTGATTGGGCAGTATATTCATTTCCCGCCGTCACTAAATAGGCCATGCCTCCCATCAATCCCCCCAATCCTGCATAGACGATCTTGAGGGGTGTGTAGAGCAAGGACAGAGCCCCACTCGCGACTTGAAGGCCTAAAGAAGTTTCATCTTCAGAGCTTACCGGTTCGACAATTTCCCGTTGAGGATCCTCGGTCGCAAGATTTTTTTCCTCCTGATATGTCATCGCTACGGTCACTTCTTTTTCTGGAGGATTTTGGTCGATAATCGTCTCCGGGATTTGAAGTAGGGGATCCGTTTCATTCCATGCCTTTTTCAAGGCAAAGGTTGTGAGATCCAGCACAATCTGTTCAGACTCAACGAGTGGCTCAGAATTCCAGGCCTTAGCCCCAAAAACCACATCTCCCGTTTCGGTGTTCATCCCACGGATTTCAACACCAAAAATTTTCATTGGTTGGTAGCTAAAATTTATGAAGTCAAATTTCCGACCCAACTGGTTGTCATCCACTTGTGCAAAGAGGACAAGCGGGACTCCGGCCGAATGGGCAGCGGCTAACACTTGGGCTTTTTGTTCGGCTCTAGTTCGATGTGAAAATCCTGGATCATCAAACTCTTTCTCAATCCAAGCAGAACCACCACCAAGAATATGGTGGTCCTTCAACCATCCCAAAGTGCACGACACGGCTCCGGAATGATTGCCCCAAACCACAACCCGGGTCCCTTTTTTCGGTAGAGAGGATTGAAACCCTTCTCCCATTAGAACATCGTGCTCTGATGAGGTGCTGGCACAACCAAAGAAAAGACCGAATAACCCAATGATCGCTGTACTTTGTACCGATCCACCCACAAATCGATATGCCATATTCAGCCCTCCTCTTTGTGCAACTATTTCATCAACCACTTCTCATGAAAAGCTGCTAAAATACCTCTACAAATGACGCCTTAAACACTACTCTAATTTATGAAAGAACATTTCCCGCTTTGAACATAACTCGCAGCAACCCTGGCTGGTTAAATTGATGACCCAGACTCCCCAAAATAGCCTGAACCTATCTTTCAATTCGCATATATTGTAGAAAGGATGAAGAAATAATACAATATTTAGTATTAAAAGAGAGAATGAGGCAGTTTCCCAACCCTGAACCTAAAACGAATGAGATCCAATGAATTTGTAGCGACTGATTATTTCCCAAACTCATTTTCGCACCATTTGTTCACCGCATCAGAAACAAATAGGTGTATTCAGGTAATTAAACACACGCACATCCAACACCAATTTTAAAGAGGCCTTCAATCCATTTATGTTGATTTTAGCCCTCTGCCGGTCTTCTCTCTCTAGTAAACTCGTCCTCAATTAGAACGGTCTTGGTATGGCATTAAGAATACTGTCATTCTTCAATGAGAATATGACTTGGAGGATTGCTCAAACCCCCGACGGGTTTTTCCATAGAGATCCATCTGGAATGCCTGAATGGTTGAAGGGCCTTCCTGCCGGCTTAGACTGTAAGACAGTTGAAAATACGTTTCAACAATTTTCCTCCACTGATCCATCTCTCCAACCCTCCAATCTTTCTTTCAAATTGTCCTATCGAGTCGGGCATTCCAATGTCGAATGTTTTATCTTTTGTTCCTCTGAAGGGGACACCTTTTCAGTAAAAATTCCCCCCATTACTTTTGAAGCCCTTAGGGAGACATTTCCGTCCCATACTCTCCCAAGCATACGAATTGCGCGCTTGGTTGCCCAAGAGGCGATCCGCATCGGATTACCCTCCGTCGAACTGCTTCCAGAAAGCCCTTTGTATAAAACCACAGAGTCCCTGGTCGCAAAATCTTTTCATCCCTAAGAATTCGTTCTTCTGTTCCATTGACCCTATCTTCCTTTATATTCCTAGCACCCTTAATCAGATTGTATCTGGGGAACGGGAAAGATCAGAAACCTGTTCATGAGTCCTCATTTTCATTACGATATTCTATTAGGAGGTCTATTTGATAATTCATAATTTTCAATAGTTTGCATGAGATGCAGGCAATCCACTAAAACTGTGGATAATATTGTGCGTAAACCATCCCGATTTTCCTGACTTCATTCATTCATCGCTCAATCATCACTTTGCTCAATATTTAAGCATTGTGCTATTCAATAGATTAGTCCACCAAATATATGGTGAGGGTATTCCCCAAGGCCTAGTACGTATGTACAATGAACTTAAAAGCATCGGCAATTAGAACCATGAGAATGATTCACACATTTTCGAAAAAATTTTTCACAGTGAGTGCATCGTTAATTTAGTTCATCTTGTCATGGCCAACCATTTCCCTCACAACAAACGACATGTGTTGATCGTCGATGACGAACCAGCCGTCCGCAATACGGTCCGGGGTGTACTGGAATCTTCTGGCTTTGAATGTACTGAATCTGAGAACGGAGCCTCCGCTCTGGAATGGTTGAAAGACCATCATGCCGATGTCATTATCGCCGATTATCATATGCCCGTTATGAATGGACTGAATCTGCTCGAAAAAATACAAACCACTTTTAATGGTCATACCCCTCGGGTGATCATGTTAAGTGGAGTTATTGAAGAAAAAGAAAAGTTCAAAGCGGTTGATCTTGGCGCCTACGCTATTATTGATAAGCCCTGTAATTTCCGTGAACTGGTCGTGAAGGTCACAGAGGCGATTATCCCCTAACCCCCTTCAGGATTTGCACTTTCTCCCCTTTGCTCCTACAAAATTTGGTGAGTATCGATAGCACCCAATTCTTGTAAGTATTCCTAATGATCGTAAGCGATGACATCAGGAATCTCGAACAGTCTTTTTCCGCATCAAACTTCGTGCATCAATTCAGAAAAAAAGTGATGGCGAGAGAATGCCTGTTTTCCTGACCCATAATATATGAACCTACTAACCAACCTCTCAAAAATTCTCAGAAGCCTCGTTTTGACTTTTTTTTTATTAGGTGGTTGGGCGCTCCTTCCTTACACGATTACTGCAGAAACCCCGGCCCCCTTTATCCATTGGGGAGCCATCTCTTATCCCGATCAAGAACCCTCTCTCGACATGGGTCTTTCCCTCTTTCGTTTTACTGAATTTAACGGCGATGGGGAACGTTTCAACGGCATTAATGAAACCATTGGGCTAAACTTCATCACATTATCCTGGACGGAACATTTAACCACCTCATTTAAAAACTGGAGCACTAACTTCACTTTAGGCATCGGACCAACTCGCAACCAACCGACAGAGTGGCTACAAAACGATCTCATCCATGACGGACTCTGGGGCATTGAACCCGTACCAGTCGGAGACAAGCGGAAAGAGACCGATTTCTCTATTTCAGGCTCTCTGACTCGTTGGTGGAAAATTGCTGGGCAGAAGCGGATCCTGTATTTGAGTGGAGGAGGTCAGTCAGGTAGTCTGTTTCATGAACTGTTTGTAAGAACCGGGTTTCGCCGTTGGTCCCCGGTCAAAACAATAGAATATGGGAGTGGAAAACAGGAAGGAACGTTTGCCAGCATCTTTCGCCCTTTACGCCTTTCTGGAATGTTGAGAGCCTCTCGCATCGCCACAGGAGCGGCTTTTCATGATTTGGCGAATACGACTTATACCGCACAGGGTTCCGTGAGTTACGGTTGGTATGATGAGCACACTCTTCATCCCTGGTTTGAAGTGGAAATTGGAGCCACGATTGATTCCGGAATTTTTAATGGGGAGCAGGGAGATTCGCTGGAAGAGCGATTTTGGACCGCCGCTATTCGGGCGTATCCATTTACATTTGAGACCTGGAACGATCAACTCAATAGCAAAGACTTTGGGCCTACCTATGGTGCCCGCCTGACGATGGACCTCTATTCCTTTTTGCCTGATTCATGGCAAAACCCCTAAAGAACATTTCGGGTGAAAATCCCTTATGAGGAGGACGTGGTGGTAAGGGGCAGACGCTTCCAAGATTCACCCGCGTCAGCACTTCGATAAAGACCGCCTCCGTTAGTGCCAACATAAAGCACTGAGGGGTCACTGGGATTGATCTGCAAACTGCGAATGCTGGTGGCATCTAACCCATTGTTCTTGGGTTTCCATGTCATTCCGGAGTCTTCACTTTTTTGTACACGATCACTGGTAGCCAAGTACAATATGGAAGGTTGAGAAGGATCTAATTGAATGGCACTGACATATGTATCCTGAATACTCCCCTCAATTTTAGCCCAATATTCCCCTTCATCCGTTGATTTATATAAACCTTTCGTCGTTCCGGCATACACTACATCACTATTGGTCGGATCGACCGCCAATCCATTCACCCCCAAGGCCATAGAGGCCATTTTGGCATCCGCCGCGACCATCCCACTCGATTTCTTTTCCCAACTCTCTGCCCCATTGATCGTGCGATATACTCCGCCTGTCGTTCCCGCGTACAACACATTGGGGCGCTGAGGATCTACCGCCAATGACACCACAAAATTTACTTCGTTCATCCCATTCATTCTTTCAGACCAATTGCGCCCCCCATCAAGACTTCGAAACACTCCAACCGTCGTCGCGGCATACACCATCTCGGTTCCCCGGGGATTAAAGACAATCTGATTCACAATCGCTGAAATCGTCCCCTTTTGAATTCCAGCATTAAATTGATGCCAGGTTCTACCTCCATCGGGACTTTTGTACGTCCCATCACCCATCGTTCCGGCAAAAACCGTGGCTGACAATGTAGGGTCGATAGCCAAACTAATCACTCGGGTTCGAGTCAATTCCCCCTCAAACCGTGTCCAGGTTTCACCGGTATCACTCGATTTATACACGGCTTCATCCGTGGCCACATAGATAATGTTGGACTTGGAAGGATGCAGGGCAATGGACACAATCGTATCACTCCGCTGCCCACAACCAACAAACCCCAACAGCACAACAGTACAAAAGACACAGGAGAAAAGAAAAAAGTCAGGAGTGAAGTTAAGATAAAAAGGGCGACGATCAGCGAAAAGAATTTCCTTTCTTTGGCTTCTCACTTTTCACTCCTTACGCCTAGCGCCTCACGCCTTACCTTATATGGTTCCGCATACCCGGTTAATTCCACATAGCCGTGCCCATGGACATCCTGTCCTTTCCATTGTCCCATAACATCGACGGCCCCTTCCCAATAGGTCACCCGAGTACTCCGTGTCGTGATAAGTTCTTGATGAGCCATACGCGGGGATACCGTTAGCTCTATTCTTTCATTTGGCAAAACCAAGTTCCAATGGTGGGGATACCGAGCTCCACTGACCGGACTCGTCCAATGGTGGTCCACAGAGATGTGCAAGTTGTGAAACTCGAATGCTGTGGAAGAACCGTTCGGCCGTACAACCGTCCCACTCGATGCGGAGTCAAACGTCCCATCGGCCCGACGAAGGCCATACGCCATGATTTCATGATCATTATCGAGTTGGAGACTAAACCAATCCCACCCGACTAAATGATCGGCCAATTCTCCTGAACCAAATTCGTGATCCATCCAACTGATACCTTCCACCTTGATGATCTCATCATCCACTCCAACGGACCCCGTGGTCTCCAAGCGAGTAAGAGAATAATAATGCGAGGTTTGCCCGGGTTCCTGCCCCTTGTAACTCACCCCGTGAGCTCCATGAATCACCGGAGGCTTTTGGGATTCAACCGTTAAATCAATGGAAAAATCTGTGGACTCTGCCTGAAGATGAAATTGACGATGATCAGGGCTCACAGCCTTCACGTGCCATCGGTCCATCCAAACATCTAAGACCGCAGGGCGTGCTCCAGCTTTGCCGATCCCGGCACGACTGATTTTCTCTGCATACCGAAATCGATCGGTCTGTTCATCGGTCAAGGCAAAATGAGCCAGATACAAATGTCGTAAAGCCCATGCAGATGGATTGGACCAAACCTCTGGCGAATCAATTCCCCGCCGAAAAAAGGTCAGTTCATATCCAAATCGCCGTCCGTTCCGGCCTTGAAGGTGCCCCGTGAAATACCACCATTCGGTCTGAAACTGCTCATGATTGCCGTGATCTCGAGGAAAGGCATACCCATAACCAGGCTTGGCAGCGAAAAACCGGGATGGAGAAGAGGACGAATCAGCCGCTGAGAAGTCAAAATTGGCTAGCAACAAGATCAGGACAAGGAGGGCTCTTATCATCTCAGTCGTTTATACCACGATGTCCACAAGCGCACAAATCCCTTCTCCCACAAGCATTTTCTCATTTTATCAATCATGGAATTACCGAATTCGCACGTTGACTTTCAAGAAAATCCTCGGCTATCGTACCGCATGTCCTTGCATTTTTCATCAGCAGAATCCGAAGCCTTTCCTGTCCCGGAAATCGTTCCAATTTTTCCGCTCCCCACTGTTGTATTTTTTCCGCAAACCTACTTGCCGCTTCATATTTTTGAACCACGATACCGGGAAATGATTCAAGAGGCCACCACAAATGCGCAATGCATTGGCATGGCTCTGTTGAAAGAAGGGTGGGAAGATCACTACGAGGATGCGCCTCCCATTTATCCCATAGGGTGTGTAGGACGGATTATTAGCTCTCACAAATTGTCGGACGGCCGATATAACATTGTATTGCAAGGGCTTCATCGGTGTACCTATGAAGAACAGCCCGTCACAACAACATATCGACAAGCCCGAATAATCCCACATATCAGATCTCGCGCTTCCATGTCTTTGACATCAGAAGTTCGGCGTCATCTTGAAAAAACGGCCCAGGAATATCTGACAACCAAGAAAGCGAATGAACTGTGCGAGGTGATTGCGTCCTCTACCCTTACGGATCCCATTCTTGTGCATAATCTATCGGCAGGTCTGGATTTAACCCCCATCGAAAAACAATTCTTGCTCGAGTCGGAGAACCTCCCCCAACAAGCGCGGCGACTGATCGATTTTATTCGCTTCAAATTGGCCGACCTCCAAACACAAGGCTAAAGCAAAATGTCTACTGCCGCCATTGAAGTCTCCAGCCTCGGTAAGGTCTATGATGCCGTAGAGGCAGTAAAAAATCTTTCCCTGAGCATACAGCATGGGGAAATCTTCGGACTCCTCGGGCCAAACGGAGCGGGAAAAAGCACGACCCTTCGAATCCTGATTACCACACTTAGTCCCACAACCGGCACTGCCACGATCCTTGGACACGATGTCATCAAGGAGGCAGATACCGTTCGACGACTCATTGGCTATGTTCCCCAAGAACGAGCCATTGACCGATTCCTGACCGGACGGGAACACCTCCAATTACTCGCAGATCTGTACCATTTGCCCAAGCAAGAAGCCCTGACTCGGATCGATACCTTGTTAAAGCTTGTGAGCCTGGAAGAACATGCTGATCGAGTGGCGAAAGGGTATTCCGGGGGCATGAAGCGTAAACTGGATATTGCCTGTGGACTGCTTCCTAATCCAAAAATTCTTTTTCTGGATGAACCAACCTTAGGGTTAGATGTCCAAAGCCGACTGAATATTTGGGATCACATTCGACAATTAAAGCAGCAGGGCATCACAATCGTTATGACGACGAATTATTTAGACGAAGCCGATCAACTATGTGATCGGATCGCCATTATTGACCGTGGAGAAATCCGAGCCACAGGTTCCCCGAAAGATCTCAAGGCCAGTCTTGGCGGAGACGGGATTTGGCTCACGCTCAGCGATGCAGAACCCGAAGCCCTGGAAAAATTGACGACAGCCTTGCAGGCATTATCCTTCGTCCGAGGAATCCGGCCCTGGGAAAAGGGTTTGGATATTCGTGTCGACGGTCCGGAAAAAGCCCTTCCCGCTATCATGGCAACCACTAACACCATCCCCGGCTGTCGGTTGGATGGCATAGAATATCATCGACCCCGCTTAGACGACGTGTTCGTGGCCCATACCGGGCGCTCTCTCAAAGACGAACCGCCTGCTCCCGCCGCCTAACGCACGCAATCATTGTACCTAGGAAACAAGCCCGCTATGAATGAACAAATACAAGAAGTGCTCGCACTCACGAATCGATGGGTGAAACGACTCAGCCGGGAAAAATTCAGTATGCTCTTTACCTTGATTCAACCCATGCTCTTCTGGCTGATTTTCTTTGGAAATTTATTCCAGCGTGCGGCCGATGTCCAAGTCGTCCAAGCACCTAATTACATGAGTTTTCTGGCTGCCGGTGTCGTGGTCATGACCGTACTGAATAACGGATTGGCAGGCGGCGTAGATTTGCTCTTCGACAAAGAAAACGGGTTCCTCGAACGTTTAATGGCCACACCCATTAAGCGCTCCTCGGTTATTCTCAGCCGTTTTCTGTTTGTCATGGCCATCACTGGAATGCAAATCCTGGTGATTTTGGGGGTAGCCTTTCTCTTTGGTGTGAGCGCAGAAACTGGAATTTTGGGAATTGCCGTGATCCTCATTATCGGCATGTTATTTGGAATCGGGTTAACGGCCATCTCTATGGCCATGGCCTTTTCGGTCAAAAGCCACGGAGATTTCTTCTCTGTCTTGGGATTTCTTTCGCTTCCCATGATATTTCTCAGCTCTGCGTTAGTACCGTTGGCAGCCATGCCGGGTTGGATGCAGGCATTGGCATTCTTTAATCCCATGACCTGGGTGATAGATGCCGTCCGTCCCCTGATTATTTCAGGATGGAGTCAAGCCCTTCCGCAGGTCGGCATCGCGCTGGTCGTCCTGACGGTTTTCGATGCCTTATGTCTGTATGGAGGGGCCAAAGCGTTTAAACGGTCAGTCGGCTAACCGTCTATTTTTAAAAGGCACGTGCCTCTCCAAAGTCAAGCCATTATCAATTAGATACCACCCTTGCTTCCCCCAGATAGCACTATCCACGCACTCCTTCGGCTACTTTCCGATCCCAACGAACAAGTCGCCCGGACCATACAAGACCAACTGGCACACCTGGGTCCAGACGTACTTCCTTTCCTTGAGCAAGCAGGAACTGAAGATACGCAGTTACAACCACGGATTACTTTTATCAAGGGAGAAATACGTTTCGGGCAAGTACGAGAGGAATTCAAAAAGTTTGTCACACAAAGCGCACGCCAAGAAGATTGGGAGCAGGGGGCTTTCCTCATCGCCAAGTTAGCCTACCCCGATATCTCTATTCCCCATTATGTAGAACGCTTGGATGAACTGGCCGAAGAATTCCGAAAAAAATGGCATGCAACGGACTCTCCATTCGGAAAAGCCGCACGCTTACTCAGCACCTTCCTTTTTAAAGATAAAGGGTTCTCGGGAAACCGAGAGTCCTACTACGATCCCGATAACAGCTATTTGAATCGCGTCCTCGACACTCGACAAGGTATTCCCATTAGTTTATCCGCAATTTATTTCTTTGTCGGCACGCGTCTGGGACTGCCGGTGGCAGGGGTCGGTATGCCAGGGCATTTTCTGATCAAGCTGGAAGGAGAGTCCTCACCACAATTTATCGATTGCTTCAATGGCGGAACAATCTTGCGTGAGGAAGACTGCAAACGGTTTATTACCGCTTCCGGATTGGAGTATGACCCCTCTTTGTTGGAAAAGAGTGCCACACCAACCATCCTGGCTCGCATGCTCAGAAATCTATTGAGTATTTATGAAAAGCAGTCAGAGGAACACATGGCCCGCCGCGTCCGAGCATTTCTTGAGTTGCTAGAAAACGACCAAATCCAACCGTAAAAAGGGGGTCGGACAAAATGGGGTCAGACTCGATTTAATTTCTCAAAATCATCATAAAATTTCCCTAGTTAAGGAGTTAATAATTCGAGTCTGCCCCAAAAAAATAAAAAAAAAGATCATAAGGAAAGAGTCAAAAGATCTTTGCCTTTTACCACCGGTCCTGAGAAATGCCAACGGGCTTGGGCCACGACATTCGACCGATCCGCTGTCTCATAAAAATGTGACAGCACCAATTTTTTGCTCTTGGCCTTTTTTGCTACCTTCCCACATTCTTCCGCGTGCATATGAGACCCACCTGGTTGATGAGACGAAAACGAGCAATCCAAAATGGCTACATCAACATCTGTGCACAAACTCACCAGATTCGGTGAGGCCATGGCATCTCCTGAAAAGGCCACTGCTCGGTTTTGATACTCTACGCGATAGCCAAGACAGATTTGCTGATCCGAATGGGTCATCGGCAACGGCGTCACTAGCGTCTGGCCAATAACAAAGGGCTGCTCATGAACTTCCTTCAGAGTGACCCCAAACGGTGCATCCTTAAAATTCGGGAATGTCCGAAACATGGTTCGAAAGAGTCGTTTGGTTCCGGGAGGGCCAAAAATGGTTAAGGCTGGCCGAACGACTGAGAACATCGAGTGGCAAATAGCATCGAAAAAGAATGTTAGAAAATCCGAAAAATGATCCGCGTGGTAATGGGTAAAAAGTAGGTATTGAATCGTATGGCGATCCACGCCGGTTTTCAGTAAATTAGAGAGCGTCCGTGCTCCAAAATCCAGTAAAATAGGTCGGTCGGTTTGGATGAGATAGCCGGCGGCCGCGCGCGTGGGATGAATGTTGGTTCCTGATCCTAAGATGGTAATCTGCATGATTGCGTTAACCTAATTACCCAATTGATTCGATGCCAAGTACGACGCCCACACAACAAGAAGAAACCCGTCGGTCCATTAATCCGTTTGTCGGATTGTTAGGGCTGGGCCTGATCGTAGCAGGCATTTGGGTTTGGAATCATCTCCACTTTGATACGCAAGATTACATTGTTGACGAAATCATTCCCATTCTTGGTGTCGTCGTCATCCTCAGTATAGGGCTCTGGGTGATGTGGCGAAAATGGCACGGACGCCAAGAACGGCTGAAACTCCGTGGCCGTCTCATTCAACGATTTCAAAAAGAACCCTCTCCTCAAAAACAACGAGACCTCGCCTTTACCCTGATTGAAGTCAATCAATTCGAAGCAGAAGGATTGGAGACCATTGCCGAGCCCATGGCAAAACTCTTCATTTGGACCATGAACACCGCCTTAGGAGATAAGCAACACCGCATACGAGGAATGGCGGTCAGTTATCTGGGGATCCTCAGGCATACTGAATCGATTCCGTTACTCATTCGATTTTTAGAAGATGATCATGCGCATGTCCGTGCCTGTGCCGCCTTAGCCTTAGGCCGGATGCGGGCTCAAGAAGCCAAATCCAAACTGGAAGAAAAAATGAAGGAGGATTGGGATCAAACCGTCCGTAGTCGGTCCCGTGAAGCATTGGAACGAATAAAGTAAGGAGTAAGGCGTGAGGGTGTAAGGCGTCAAAAACAAGAGACAAGAAAAACCGGACCTTCACCCTCGCTCGTATCCCTTCTGTTTATCTCCTTCCTTCTCACTACTAACTGCTTACTTGAAAGCATTATTCGAGTTCTTGATTTAATGCCGTTTGATCGGCCTTCGTCAATCGATACCCTTTATCCATAAGGGCCTGCATACTGGCCATCAACATGGGGAATTGCACCTCGATCTGATTCCGATCAAAAAGACCAATCAGTTGGCTCACATATTGATCGACCGTTTGTCCGCTTCGGTAGGCCCGACCAAAGGCCTGCAACACATCTTCCATTTCTTGCGTGCTGTAGGCATGATCATCGTCGCCATCACTAACAAGAGCCATCTGAAAAAATGTCAGGCTAAATGATAATCGTTGCTGGGTTTGTCCAAAATCATCCCGGGCAGCCTCCAGACCAGTGGGGTACCGTCTCAGACACTCGGCAGTAGTCTCTGGTTGAGAAATGGGTACAAAATGAATTTTTTCCACCTCAGCCACAGGCGGAGGCTTTTCCTTCATTTGCTGATAAAACCAGGCTGTACACTCATCAGCTTTGGCAAAGGCAAATTTATCTTGACCTATCTGACGACTGATATGTTGGGTAAATCCCTGAAAGACCTCCGAGCCCGGTGAAGCGTCTACCGACTTCTCTAGGGCCAAAAGCAGCCCAATAATCATCAATCCAAAAAGAACCGGATAGGCATTCATCCTCAATGCGGATGGGCGTTTCATAAAGATTCCCTCGCTGAACAATGAACTAGTATATCATCGGATACCATCGCATTCGAATCAAATTTTTCCCATCACAGGCAACACCATAAAGACATGATAGAATAACCCTATGCATTCGCAAACCGTTACCCTCCAAGGCCACATTATCGATTCGCTGATCTTGGCGAAAGTGTTGGACACCATTGTGATGTTAGGGGGGACCTTTACTCTCTCGGACGTCGCGATAGGAACGAAACGGGAAGACCTTTCCCAAGCTTCCATTCACATCGAAGCACCCAATAACGAAGTCTTACAAGATATTCTGACCGCCATTCAACCCCATGGAGCCATAGCAGAATCCGAGCAGGATTGCACCGTCGTTCCGGCACCAGCAGATGGAATTTTGCCGGAAGACTTTTACGCCACCTCTCATCTCAACACCCAAATACGCTGGCAAGGAAACTGGCTTGACGTCTCCCAACCAGAAATGGACTTGGCCATTGTGATCAAGACTTCTCCCGTAACGGCCAAGATGATGCCAATGGGCGCCGTGAAAAAAGGAGAACTGGTCGTCACCGGGCGCAAAGGCATTCGAGTGTTTCCCCTTGAACGACCCGAAGAGCGGGACGTCTTCGGGTTTATGGAAGCCCAAGTTTCTTCTGAACGCCCGCACCGCCATATCATCGCCGATATCGCGAAGCGGATGAAAACCATCCGGGATCAGCGGAGAGATGAAAAGGAGCCCGGGAAGGTGTTGTTTGCCGGCGGTCCGGCCATTATCCATGCTGGAGGGCGTGAATCCTTGGCCTGGATTATTGAAGAGGGATACATTCAAGTCTTGTTTTGTGGAAATGCCTTGGCAGCGCATGACATGGAGGCCAGCCTGTTTGGAACATCACTCGGCTACAGTTTGGGTGTCGGTCGGTCAGTCCCGCATGGGCATGAACACCACCTTCGCACGATCAATCGAGTGCGTGGTCTCGGAAGTATTCAAAAGGCTGTTGACACCGGAATGATCAAAGACGGAATCATGGCCGCCTGTGTCCGGAAGAAGGTCTCAATGGTGTTGGCCGGAACTATTCGCGACGATGGTCCCTTGCCTGGAGTTATCACTGACGCTCTCAAAGCCCAGGAAGCCATGCGGGCCGCCATCCATGGGGTTGAGCTTGCGTTACTCGTTGCCTCCACCCTCCATGCCGTGGCAACGGGAAATTTATTATCCGCATCGGTGCCAACCGTCTGTGTGGATATTAATCCTGCCGTCCCCACCAAGTTGAGTGATCGGGGAAGCTTTCAAGCTGTGGGGCTGGTCATGGATTCTTCGTCTTTTCTTCGGGAATTAGCCAGGGAACTTGGCTGGACGGGATAAGAGGATCTGAGATCATGAGCCGTTTGTTGATGTGTCCTCCAGATTACTTCGGGATCGAATATGAGATCAATCCGTGGATGAGAGTGTCCAATCAGTCCAATGGAGATCGCGCTCGGGCACAATGGCACGCATTGACCCAGGTCTTGGAAAAAGGAATTGGGGCCAAACTGGAATTCATGGAACCCGTACAAGGTTTACCTGATCTGGTCTTTACCGCCAATGCAGGCGTTCTCCATGAGGGCAAGGCTGTTCCCAGTCGATTCCGCCATCCTGAACGTCAGCGTGAAGAACAACATTTTATCGACTGGTTCACCAAGAAAGGCTATGAAGTCATCCACCTCGATGCTGAAATAGACTTTGAAGGCGCCGGGGACCTCTTGGGATTTGCTGATTTTTGGGTGGGCGGCTATCGACAGCGTAGCGACATCCGCGCCTACGATCAGTTGTCGAAAATTTTTCAAAAAGAAATTCTTCCGGTAGAACTTGTGGATCAACGGTTTTATCATCTGGACACGTGTTTTTGTCCGTTAAGTGGAGGAGAACTTCTTTACTTTCCTCCTGCATTTGATACCTACGGCCAAGATGTCATAGCCTCTCGGATTGAACACAACCAACGGTTTGCCGTCCCAACCTCCGAAAGCCAGCGATTTGCTTGTAATGCCGTCTGCGTCGATCGGGATGTGGTGTTGCCAACTGGATGTCCGGCAACGATGAAATGGTTGGAGCACCTGGGCTACCTTCCCCATCCTGTCGAACTCGACGAATTCCTCAAGGCTGGCGGCTCGGCCAAATGCCTCACCCTCGCACTTGATTAATTTTTTTCAAGGTTTTCCCCTGCACGATCGGGTGAATAACACGGCTTTCACATATTGAATTGAAGAGGGTAAAATCTTTTCTTGGGAAACCATTCACAAACCGCCGACACAGATAGCATGACCAAGGAACGTTTCTACGATCTCGGTGACCCTGATGCCATTCAGCGGCATATCAAACTTGAACGGGATAAAGCCAAAAAACTTCGGAAAACCCCTTGGTGGGAGACACAAATACGACAAGGCCTTTGTCACTTTTGCCAACAATCCGTTGGGGCCGACCAGCTCACCATGGATCATCTCGTCCCCCTCGCACGAGGAGGAAAGAGCACCCGCGGCAACATCGTCCCCGCCTGCCAGACCTGCAACCGTCAGAAAAAACTCAGCACGCCAGCAGAATCAATCCTGGATCAAATTCGAAACAATGATTCCCAGCGTGGGAGTCCAAACGATTAAGACACATCGGTCAGGTACTCTCGAAGGGAAATGAGGCGAATACCCTCGTACTCCTTCAACTGCAGCATCGTTTTGTCCCCCGTCACAATGCAGTCAACCTGCCCTGCTTTCGCACACTCCAGGATGCGATTATCAGGATCGTCCTTGAAAACTTCAATGGTTCGAATCGGCTTCACCATTTCCCCTATTTCAGCGAGAAGGACAGCTGTCTGACTCAGGGCTTCAGAATCGCGACTAAATTTCCTAGCTAATGTGTACAAAACTTCATCCATGATGGCTTTAGAAAGGATAAGAGTATCAGAACCATCAAGGACTTGAAGCAGCGCTTGTTCGGCTTGGCTTCCAGGGAAAGCCAGAGCTGAAATAAAAATGTTACTGTCGAAAACGACTTTCACCGTTTGGCCAAATACTTCTGAAGGTCGCGCTCAGTAAGAATCCCCTTTTCTTTGGCCTTACAAGTCCAATACTGCTGAGTATCAAGAAACCGTGTTTTCAGCCGCTCTCGTTTGGCAATTCTCAAAGCCTCTTGAATGACGGCACTAATAGTCTTCCCCTCTTCCTGGGCAATCTCTTCCAATTCTTTGGATAACTCAAGGGGGAGCGAAATGGTTTTTTTCACCGCGGATCCCATAATATTTCACCTCCGGTATGAAAAAATCATACCATTGTTCAGGTCTCAAAACTAGGGACTCACTAAAACCTATGCATGGATGCTGACCTAACCCCTGCTGAACAAGCCCAGTAGGACTTAGGATGGCTTATTCACCCACGGATAAACCCGTGATGCTCTGTCTTGGAACACATAGATGATAAAAGCTATTATCATCGACATCTGCCAATTAGACGGGTAAGGCTTCCACCTTGGGAAACGCCTTCACCTTAATCGAGCCAGCCGTCTTCTGGACGCGGGCTAGATCAATGAAACGGAAAAAGAATAACCCTCGATCAGGGTCCACACTTGAGGAATTTTTGAGGGCAGAGGACCAATTTGAAGAGTGTCAAACCGATGCGATTAAAAAAGTTTTGTCCTACAAGCTGAGTGAAGCGATGGAACGGAAAAATCTTTCAAAAGCTGCGATGGCCTCCCGAATGGAAACCAGCCGTTCCCAATTTGACCGTTTGTTAGACCCGGGCAACGAGTCGGTGATACTGCATACCATGAAGAAAGCCGCAGAAGCCGTTGGCTTAAAATTGGAACTCCAACTTCATTAAAAACCAAACCCGTGTTTTATTTTTCCTAAGTTATCTTATCACTCTACAACCGTCCGCTTTCAGCCCAGTCTGTGCAAAAACTAAAAATGGTATTCTAAAATCGTTTTTAAGCCTGTCAGTTTTTCTATGAGGCCAATTCTACCCTATATCGCCTCAGTGGTTAGTCATTAGCCTTTTATGCACCCTTTGAACTCCCCCTCTACCGAAGGGAACTTCTCACCATCGCCTGTACCGAATATGAGAATTTTTGTGATCAAAAATTCTTCATTCACAACCCTGGCGATTGATCGTCGCTTTTCCCATTACGGTCACGCCCTTATCATCACCGCCCCCTAAGACTGTCGTCCCATCTTTACTCGACGCTATATGGGCCTTGCAGTGCAGATTGATGGTACTGGATGCCATCACATTCACCTTGGAAACCAAACAGTACCAACCGTTCGGATTCATCAGGGTCATGCTCGATCCGGTCATGACACTGACATTGGGTTGAATCAACACCAGCTCGGGTTTTTCCGTGGGTACCGATTCATTGATGTCGTTCCCAATTCCAAAAATCTTCACACCCCCGGATACAGAGCGATAGGAAGGATTGTTCGCATCGAAAGGATGGTCGGGCCATGCTGCGAGGCAGGCTCGCACGGCCTCCAGATTCGCTAAGGCCAAATTTGGGAATACGAGCATACAGACTAGAATGAACAAGAACATCATGCGTTTCATAACATACCCCGACTCATGGTTTACACCTTACTGAGGTCAGCGCCGGGCGTAAGCCTCCGGCTGCTCAGTGATTAATTGGGCAAGAATACAATACTTAGAAGGAGGAGTCCAACGGGAGTTTTTTACTTGTAGGCGGGAGGATTTGCAGATATTTCTCTTACCGACGGACGAGGCGAATCCATCGCCACATGTTTACGAGGCTAAAGAGCGACGAGGCCACATAGGTAAGGGCCGCGGCCCTGAGAATACGTCTGGCCCCCTCCATATCGGTGGGATGCAGATAGCCGCCTTCTTCCAGGATGGGCAACGCTCGACGAAAACTGGCATTCCATTCCACAGGCAAGGTAATCAGGTGAACCAAAGCTGAAACGCTCATCGTGCCGATGGCCACTACCAATACCGCAAGACCCACAGCAGGAATTCTCGTAATCCCCGCCAATATTGGCATGCCAAGCATTAGATAAGACCCTGCTTTTTCGGCTTTCTGGGCGAACTTCACCAGGTGCGTCCGATCTTTCAATAACGCATACCCATCATGATCCTGGAGCGCATGCCCCACTTCATGGGCCGCAATCACCGCGGCAGTCAACGATTTTCCATTGTAATGCTGTGGCGACAGCCCCACCAGTTTGGTTTCAGGATTGTAATGATCCCCCATAGGTGTTGGCTCGACCCGCACGGCTTGTAAGCCAAATCGATTCAGTAAATGGCGCGCGAGTTCGCCGCCTGTTCCCGGCCAATTTTCACGGGGTTGGCGATATTGCCGAAACACCCACCACACCCATAACTGCGGACCCACTACCAAGACTATAAAAATAATGGAGATGAATATCAGTCGCATGAAAGATGAAAATTGAAAAAAGGCAAAAGGGAAAAGTTTGGAAGAAAAACCATTGGAGAACTATCGCGATTTGACGGAAACCACACTATGCCATAAGCCCCACGACCACTTACGACGAACAGCTTACAATGATCGGCGGGCTATCATCCGGAGCGGGACGGGCATAGGCTTCCATCCCCGGTTGATCGGTAAATGGGTCGCTAAGCAGATTGAGCAATCGATCAATTTCGGAAAAATCTCTCTCTTGTGTCGCCTGCTGAATGGCTTGCTGGGCCAGATGATTTCTCAGCACATACTTGGGATTTACCCTATTCATGCGCATCTTCCGTTCGGCATCCTGACTTTTTTCAGCCTGTAATCGCTCACGATATTTCATTGTCCAGTCATCAAACGCCTCTCGATGAAGAAAGAAATCTCGAAGAGTGTCATTGGCGAATGAATTGTCCGGCTGAAAATTCCCGAGTGTCCGAAAGAAGGTCGTGTAATCCACTCGGCTAGAATCCATGAGGTTCAATAAATCCGTAACCAATTTGTCATCGCCCGGATGGCTTTCGACCAACCCCAGTTTGGCTCGCATCAATTCCGCATATTTCTCCAGCATCGCTTGTTCATACAGTTCGGGAGCCAATTCCTGGGTCTTCTCATCGAGTAATGGAGACAAGGCCTGTGCTAACGCACGGATATTCCAATAACCAATATCCGGTTGATGTTGAAACGAATACCGGCCCTGATGATCGGAATGATTACAAATAAAGGTCGGATCGTACCGTTCCATAAATCCATACGGGCCGTAATCCAACGTCAAACCCAGAATGGACATATTGTCGGTATTTAGTACCCCATGCGCCCAACCCACGGCCTGCCACTGAGCCACGAGACGGCCCGTGCGAATCGCCACTTCCTGCAATAAACGCGCATAAGGATTCTCCGCCTCACGGGCAAACGGGTAATGAGCGTCAATCACATAATCCGCCAGGATTTTCAGATACTCATGCTGGCGTCGATAAAAAAAGACTTCAAACGATCCTAACCGAACATGCGAGGGCGCCATGCGCAGGAGCATGGCCCCAGGTTCCGGTAATTCCCGCAAGACAATTTCCTCGCCCGCCACAATACACAAACTCCGAGTTGTGGGAATGCCCAAACCCTGCATGGCCTCGCCACACAAATATTCACGAATTGTAGAGCGTAGCACCGCTCGCCCATCCCCATCACGCGAAAACCGGGTGAGCCCGGCTCCTTTCAGTTGAAGCTCCCATGACTCACCTTGTTCATTTCGCACTTCCCCTAAGAGAATGGCCCGTCCGTCACCAAGCTGTGGCACATAATGCCCAAACTGATGGCCAGAATAGAGCATGGCGATGGGGTCGCTCCCCGGAAGAAGCTTGGCGCCGCAAAAATAGTCAGCAAAATCAGGCCGGTTAAATTCGCTAGGATCTAAATTCAATAAGGAAGCTGCACCAGGATTCGTACTCACCACATATGGATTTGGGAAGGGAGTCGGCTTCACTCGCTCGAAAAACACATCAGATAACCCAGCGTAGGTATTATGAAAAACAAGTTCCTCAAGTGTTTTCATAAGACTATTATCTGGTTAGTCAGACCGGATCAGCAACTCATTCTCCGAATGAGAAAGATTTTCTTTGTATCAAAATGAGTAGCAACCCTCTCGGGGAACAATAGTTTTCTGTATCTCTTTCGATTCATCTGTGTATCTGATTGTCTCAGAAAAACAGCGTTCCATGTCTTAAAAAGATCTAAAAGGGCTGTGTTTGTAGGAATTTTTGCTCTCTTGCCCTGCTGGCGTTATTTTTGCTTGTTCCATTCATATGCAATCGCAAGCGTCCAACATTCAGTCTAATACTTTGGAGCAAAGAATGATTCAGGTCTGTGCCTGGTGCGAGCAAGAAGGACGACACAATATTCTCACGCAGAAGTCCGAATATTCGCTTGGTCAGGTATCTCACGGAATTTGCCCTACCCACGCCCTCCGACTTCGCCATGGGTATCAACGAAGATTGGTTAAGCATTCCGCCGCAACCCCATCTGCTCGTCCTCATTCATTAGCAACATTCCCATCTAGCTCTTGAACTCCCTACCTTAGCCCTCTTTTTCCACTAGCCCGTGTACGCGATGGCCAGTCTTACCGCATTAGGCCCAACAGGATACCTTCTCAGAGGAGACACGGAACACTCATTTTTTTGATGTGGTTGAAGAAGAATGAAGAAAATTAGAGAAAAGTGGTGTTTGAAAAGGGAGGATAACCCGAGATTTTCAAGACCCTTTTAACCGATTTTTGACCATTACGGTTCCCAAAGGCGGCAAGCGAGATGTCCGTCGATAATCAAACCTTGCAAAGACCAACACCCCCACGACCAATACCATGCCTAGGACCAGAGTCGAGGTATCGTTTCCTATAAAGGCCATAATCGGATTCATTTGTTGCATTATCTCCTATCCATGATGTTTTCGGCCTGTTCTTCAATATCTTAAATGGTTCCCTGCCAATTCGGATACTTTTTCATTATTAAATATTTAAACTTAGTGTTTTATTTGTAAATCTTCCAGTGAACTCTCTCAAAATTTCTCGCCCCAACTTTCGTACCTCAAGAAGTTACGAGTATAATATGATATGGATATGCGCTCCCCCAAGGCCCATGTTGTTTGTCAGCTGCGATTCGTTATGTTGGCCTTTATGATGGCCACTTTGTGGACTGTCGGTTTCGGTCTTCCAGCATGGAGCGCCCAACCCACTCGTCTTATCCCTGATCAAGGCCTTGAAATTCTTGAAGAAATCATTCATATCCGCCATCGGGAGTTTCAACCCCAAGAAATGACGATCCCCGTCGGCCAAAAAACCCGGTTGGTTCTGAAAAACCTTGATACCGAATTGCATGCTTTTTTCCCGGTAGGGTTATTAGCCGATTCTCATGTCACGGTTAGCGGAAACGGCGCTCCTCAGTTTGGGAAGAAAGGGCTCATCCGCGTATTGCTCCCAACCCGGGGACAAACTGAAATCGTGTTTACCCCCATTCATCCTGGCACGTATCCCTATTTCTGTGATTTACCAGGCCATGCCATGCGGGGTACGATCATAGTGCCTGAGAATCCGAGTGTGGTACAGTGAGTTCTTTGCCTTCAAGCCATTCATCTCGGAAAATCAAAAGCCATTTTTCATTTAACATGTTTGTGAGGAGGAGTTGGGTTTTATGAGTACAGGTCGCTATCAACTGAGTACAAAACATATCCTACAATGCGGGAATGATCCTCGTCTTTTTCTCTCTGGGCAAGCCAAGTGGGGATCCTTATGGTGTGCGCTATTTCTTTTCCCAATTCTTACTATCAGCCTATGGGCAAGCCCATCTCATGCCCTCAATCAAGAGGCATTGCTCACCACCATTACTGAATTTGCCCATGCCGTTGGGAAAAACGATCGAGTGACCGCCGGTCAACGAGATTTTGTGTGCCTCTTGAAAATGGCTCGACAACAATTATTCGTGGACGGAAATTTTCCCGATCCCCTCAGCCCCATCTATGAATGGTGTGCCCAGCGTCGCTCAGAAGCCCATGCAGGGGTGGTGAATCACCATGATGGGGGGTTGGATAATATTTGGCCAGGCCCTGGCCAGTTGGTCGACTTCCAAGATTTTCAACAATTTTATATTTCGGAAACTTCCAGCAAACAGTTAGCCCCCTCCTTCTTTGTCATGTATGAAATTGCCCGTCATGAACCAGGACACCCCTTTACCATTGAGGCTGTGAAATCCGGGCCTTTACCTCATGCTTCTTTTCCCTCACCCGATGAAAGCATGGTTCAAGCTACCCCCACCCATTTCGTGACGACTACGATTACGTACCCCAATCCTCTGACGGCACCGGTGTCCAATGGGCCAGGTGCTGCCGATTGGGTCGTGCCCTACAAAAAAGTACAACGAGTCATTCAATCCGTCAATGTAAAGTGGGTCGTACTTTCTGACCTCAAACAGTTGGGATTCCCAATCGATCAAGCGGTACTCGATATTCCCCTTGATGGTCCCCATGGAACGACTATTCCGTTTGTCGTGGATGCAGGGGGCTTTGTGCCTCATTCCACCAAATGGTTTGGACCCAATGATCAAGACCAAGCCGCCATGGCTGGAGTCCAGCAGGCGCTGTCAGCCCAGAATGTTTTAGATGCTCTCATGCAACTCAATCGAGTGTTGATGTTTGCGCCTAACAATAAAGAGGTCTTGAGTGTCTTTGCCAATCAACTGTATCAAGGTTTATTGAACTATGGAGGCCGTCTTAATGGGATTGCCATTGAGAATGCCCGATTAGCCCAACGATTTAATGAACTGTATTGGACGGTGAAATCCCAAACTGATCGTTTTGATTTAGGCTTAGGTATGGTAACCGGCGGAAAAGCCGAGCCAACACCAGCCGACTACTTGTACCGAATGATCCCTGTTATGGAAGCCCTCGCCTCCTTGGAACCAGGTGATTTCCAAAATCGGTTGCATTTAACTTCGACCTACCGGTGGAATAATGATCAAATGGCAGCTCTTTCGTCCCCTCAAGAATTGCTGGCAGAAATCCCCGCCGAACAGATAGAAACCCGAACTGAGGTGCTGCTGGAATTGGCATGGGCACGCATCGGAAAAGTTGCCTGGAATCGCCATTTTGATGACCCTGATATCCGCAAGGGTTATGACACGGCCAAACAAGCGTTTGATTTGACCCAAGACCCGTTAAACAAATTCACGGCTGCCTATGCCATGGCCTATAGCCTGGCCTTCCACGTCCCTCGGGATAATCAGGCTATGCTCGGGCTCTTGCAAGAAGCCAAAGAGTGGTATGAGAAAATTCCGGGAGCCAACCCGCAAAGTTGGGCCTATATGCTGGAGAACGATACGCTCAAGGGAATCGTCGAGACCGACCCAACTTTTAAATCACTATTGGCATCACGATAAACGATACATGGAAGGAAACCCTGTCAGGAGAAGTCATCAAGGGAAGAAGAAGAAGACCATCGTTCAAATTTATTAGGAATTAAGTTAGATTTGTTGGCCTAATCAACCTCTTCGTATCTCATCGTCGGCTCTCATCTGATTTCCCACCAGTCCGCGCACCTCATGGAATTGGATTTCCGGAAAAATCCCTCCATCCTCAGTAACATGCTGGATGTGATGGCTGATGGTGTCTTCACGGTTGATGCCAAGGGCCATATCGTGGCCTGGAGCACCGGCGCGGCACGGATCACTGGCTATTCCAGTGAGGACGTGATTGGGCAATCCTGCCATATTTTAGAAGGACACAATTGTAAGGGATTTCGGGTTCTCACCGAATTTCTCGACAATCCTTCTCCTTACCCCTGGGGTATCTGCAATCAAGAATGTAAGGTGTTAGGTAAAGACGGGAGAGAGCTGTATCTTTTTGGCAATGTATCAATATTGAGAAATGAACAGGGACAAGTGGCTGGAGCCATCGGGACATTTACCGATCTGACTTCGTTTATTCTCAACAATCAAAAGATTGCCGTTTTGGAAGAACAGGCCAAATCACGAGATGCCTTTCAGCAAATCATCGGTAAAAGCCCAGCAATGCAAGAGGTTTTTCGCCGATTGCGCCTGGCGGCCCAAAGCGATGTCACCGTATTGCTGACTGGAGAATCCGGCACCGGTAAGGAATTGGCCGCTCGTGCCATTCATGCCCTGAGCACCAGGAAAGACAAACCGTTTTTTGCGATCAACTGTTCGGCCATTCCCGAGACCTTATTGGAAAGCGAGTTATTTGGTCATGTCAAGGGTGCATTCACGGGGGCCATTCGCGACAAGATTGGCGTGTTTCAGGCAGCGGATGGCGGCACTCTATTTCTGGATGAAATCGGGGACACCAGCCCTTTACTTCAACTGAAACTCTTACGCGTATTACAGGAAAGTGAAATTCGGCGGGTAGGTGATGACCAGGCCATGAAGGTAAATGTGCGTCTAATTACGGCCACCAATCGCAACTTGCAAACCCTGATGGCTGAGGGAACCTTACGGGAAGACTTTTACTACCGAATTCATGTCTTTGAAATCGCCCTCCCACCTCTTAGAGAGCGTCGTATCGACATTCCACTATTGGTCAATCATTTCATGCAAGACAACGCGAAGATTTTTAATCGCGAAGTCAATGAAATCGCGCAGGATGCCTTGCAACGACTTCAAGAATACCATTGGCCAGGGAATATCAGAGAACTCAAAAATGCCATTGAACATGCCTTTGTGACAGTGGCAGACAACTGCATCACGCTTTGGGATCTACCTCCGGAAGTCCAACGACCTTCTCAGAAAACACCTTCTTCCACTACGCCTTCTTCCATATCACCAGATGAGGAACATCGCATTCGCGAAGCTCTCCAACAAGCGCATGGCAACAAGACAGAAGCGGCAAAGCTTCTTGGCGTAAGTCGTGTGACTCTCTGGAAAAAACTCAAGCTCTTGAACCTCGAATTCCCTACCTCCGCTTAACAGCCGTAACTTCCTCAATTCGTTAATTAGTTAACTTAACAGTTAACGTCACGTGTTCATTACATCCATTCGGAAGAAAGAATGTTTATGGTTTCGACAGAAAAAAATTTTTTATCTTATTGTTTTTATTATTTATTTTTAGACTTATTGGAATACCATTTCATGGCATAGTTGTTGCTGTACAAAAATACAGTTCGCCAAAAAGCTAAAACGCAAATAATTCCCCAAGGGGGTCATGTCATGATTGTGAAACAATTCTACTTACAATGTTTGGCTCATGCCTCATACATGATTGCTGACGAAGTGACCAAAACAGCAGTGGTTGTCGACCCTCAACGAGATGTCGAACAATATCTTGAGGAAGCCAGGACTCATGGATGGCAGATCCGAACGGTCTTTCTTACTCATTTCCATGCGGACTTTTTAGCCGGACATTTGGAACTCTCCAAACAAACCGGAGCCGCAATCTGCATGGGTTCTAAAGCTCACACTGAATTCCCTATTACTGTCTACAAAGATGGTGACCTTCTGGAATTTGGAGACGTCAGAATTAAGATTTTAGAAACTCCTGGGCATACTCCGGAAAGTATTTCATTAGTCGTCTATGATCTCGCGAAAAGTTCCGGGCATCCCCACAGTGTCCTCACAGGGGATACGTTGTTTATTGGTGATGTCGGACGCCCCGACTTGATGGCCTCAGTAGGGACTTCCGCCGAAAAGTTAGGCAGTCAATTATTTGATTCGCTTCGAAATAAATTGATGGCGCTTCCAGATGACACGCTGATCTATCCCGCACACGGAGCCGGATCGATGTGTGGAAAAAATCTTAGCAACGACACCGTCTCTACGTTAGGCCGACAGCGATGGGAAAATTACGCATTGCAACCCATGACCAAGGAGGAGTTTATCCAATTAGTCACCGCCGATCAGCCTGAAGCCCCTGCATACTTTGGATATGATGCACAAATGAATCGTGAAGCCCATCAAACGTTGGAAGAAGTTGTGAGAAAAAGTCTACGCCCCCTCACCCTTGAGGAATTGTTGAACTATCAACACCTCGGAGCCCAAATCCTTGATGTCCGGAAAGCCGTAGACTATGCCGGCGGGCATATGAAGAGCAGTCTCAATATCGGGTTAATGGGGAAATTTGCTACGTGGGCCGGAACCTTATTAGACCCAAAACCCTTCATTGCTCTTATCACAGAGCCGGGTAAGGAACAAGAAGCCATCGAACGACTCGGCCGAATTGGCTTTGATCGAGTCGTCGGCTATTTGGAGGGCGGAATGGAGGCCCTCAAGATGAGACCGGACTTACTGGAAAAAAGTGAACGAATTTCAGCACAGGGACTCGCCGAGCTGTTAACCACCAGTCATCCTCCTGTCGTGGTTGATGTACGTACAGAGAAGGAATGGGAAGCGGGACATATTGATCAAAGCCTCAATATTCCTCTGCCATATCTCACCGAACAAGTGCAGAAAATTCCTGAAGATGCACCATTGGTCGTGCATTGCGCCAGTGGCTATCGATCTTCGGCGGCCGTAGGAATTTTAGAGATGTCCGGGCGAACTCAAGTGATGGATTTAATCGGCGGATACGATGCCTGGCTCACGACTTGGGGACATCCCAAACATAAACTTCAATCGACAGGCAGCACAAGTTGTGCAGGATAAAAGTATAAAGAGAGGAACCAAGATATGAGGACAACCTTACTTGAACAACACAAACAAATGGAAGGGGTTAAGAGGAACGAGGAATCCACGGATTCTTTCGGCACCCCTCTGTATATTGATGTGAGAACGCCTCAAGAATTTGAGGGAGTTCATATTGTGGGGGCTCGAAATATCCCATTGCCAGATTTACATCAATATGTCGATGAATTGAAAACCCTCTCTCAAGAACACCCTATCCGATTGGTATGTCGAACTCAGAACCGTGTGAAGATTGCGTATGAATATCTAACCAACAATGGGGTCACAAATTGTGAAATTCTGGATGGGGGCATCACGGCGTGGGTTACCCAAGGCAAACCGGCCATCCATGGGAAACAAGGCATTTCATTAGAAGGTCAGGTTCGTGCTGTTGCGGGTGGATTGATTTTGTTAGGGGTCGCCCTAGGCTTTACGATCCATAATGGATTTTTTCTCCTCCCTGCACTTGTCGGTTCCGGGCTCCTCCATGCCGGATTAACCGATTCCTGTTTCATGGGCATACTGCTCTCGAAGCTTCCCATCAATCGAATTAGATATTCCCTATCTCCTCAGCAGAAGAAAGGAAGTTCATCATGAATTGTCCACGATGCGAGGGCTTATTAATGAGTGATCAAGTTTATAACTCAGACGAAGCGCTTTATGTGTTGTCGATATGGCGTTGTTTGAACTGTGGCGATACTTTCGACTCGATGATTCTCCACAATCGGATGCAGCGAAAAAAGAAACGTATCTTGGAACGTCCCAAGTCCACGAGTTGGGCCGACAGCAGAAGTCCATTGGCTATTACACGATAGAAGGCTTATAATTTTCACCGTTACGACAGTAGTAGGAAGTGAGTCAGGTCCGTCACATATCATAAACAAGGAGGTCGTTATGCAACGTTCAGTCCGTTCACTCGTAATTGTAGGGGTATTCAGTCTTTTAGCCATGGGATGTATGACCACTCCAGCCATGAGTGAAGGAGGAGGGCCGGCTCAAGGATACGACATCCATGTTCAGGCTCCCCATTTAATGCCAGATGGCACTCCAGGGGGACCCTATCATCATTATTGTAAAGGGATTAATGATAAGATCCTGCAATGCCTCTTGTTCGAAACCACGGAAGCTAATGCTCCTCTCGTGGCTATTGAATATTTTGTGGCCAAAGATCTTTCTCGAACTTTACCTTTAATTCAATGGCACCGGTATTTCCATGATCATAAGCAGGAAATTGCCACGGGCCGCGTCCAAATTCTGGATATTGACGATCAGGAGAAAGTGAAGGCAATCGCTGAAGCCGCCTCTAAAACAGATGGTGTGATTTATCACCTCTGGCAAAAAGGCAAGGACTTTCCCGATGGAACGGTCACATTTCCCCAATCCCTCGGACATATTTTCAATCAACCGGAATAGGAATTTCCCTAGAGAGGGGGGAGTAATTCCCCCCTTCCTATTATAGAAGTGTTATGCAGCCTCCCAACTCTAGGATGAAGAAAACTCTTTTCGTAATAATTCTCTGCTGGGCGTGTGTCATCTCCAGTACTTTTGCGGCAGATCAAGAAGTTTTGAAACCCCGCGTTCCGCCAGACCAAATTGAACAGGCCAGGTCCTGGGTCAATCCCTTCCCTTCAACACCAGAGAATATAGAAAAGGGAAAATCCATTTTCCATGGGAAGGCATTCTGTGTGACCTGTCACGGAAAAGATGGAAGAGGGCTCGGTAATATCCCTGGACTTCGTGGAAAATTACCGCGAAACTTTACTGACAAAACCTGGCAAGCTGCGAGAACTGATGGGGAACTCTTTTGGATCTTGAAAAACGGGAGTCCGGGGACGGATATGGCCTCTTTTGTCCCACTTGTGTTAACTGAAGACGAGGCCTGGAACGTGTTATTATACGTGAGGTCGTTTGGAAATTAGGATCTTTAAGGAGGGCTATCCATGACAGGTGTGACCCTATTTGTCTTCTCAAGTTGGCTTGTTTTCGCTAATGTCCAAACCGTATCCCCCGCTTTGAATTCATTGCCACCGGAACCTGATGAGACAACACGAATCGACGAAATCTACGATCAGGAATCACGTCTTTTTCTCTCTCTCTATTCCTTAAGTGGGAATGGAACCGTCGATTACGTCACTGGTCGCACCGTGGAAGGACACATTCGCAGCACCTATGGCAATCCCGTCTATTATCTGCCGGAACACCCAATTTTCTATTGGTGGAACCATACAATGTTTAACGACCCTCAACTGGATGGAGTGAACGGGAATGAACTGGTTTACCAAGAGGATACAGATTTTGATGTGTCCCGCTATAAACCGTGTGTTTTCAATGGCCAACCCTGCTGAATTCTGCAAGCTTTAATTCCCCGACGGATATTTGCCCTTCCCATTCCTCAGTTTGGGCTAGCGCACAAACCTTGCCTTTTCAACGTTCCTTCAACATCGAATAACCCATAAGATAACTTTTAAGTTCAGAATAAAATTCTGGACTAGGCCTTCTTGTTCAATCTGAATTGTCCGACAAAGGAAGCCTCCTCCCACGTAGGTTTTCTTTTCCGCCAAGACTTCAGGATTGCGATGGTATTACCGAATAAATGGTAGAACTGAAGAGTTTTTCTGAAAAATGGATACTTATTAGTTATGTCGTGCCACATACTGTAATTTCTCACCCGCATCTGAGGATCTTTTTATGACTACTGAAAAATTCCGATTGGTGACCCGTAGCGATTTTGACGGCCTTGTCTGCGCTGTACTACTGAAAAAAGTAGGAATTATTGAGGACATTCAATTTGTTCATCCGAAAGATATGCAAGATGGAAAAGTGCCGATTTCCGCCCACGATATCACAACCAATCTTCCGTATGTAGAAGGCGTCCACCTAGCATTTGATCATCACCTGAGCGAGACCATTCGTAATAAGGGTGAGCGAAGCAATCATATCATCGATGCCGTCGCTCCCTCGGCCGCACGAGTGGTCTATCGATATTACGGCGGGGAAAAAACCTTTCCTGTCGAATGGAATGAAATGATGGACGCCGTCGATAAAGGCGACTCAGCCCAGTACCATATCGGAGAAATTCTCAAACCCAGCGGCTGGACTTTATTGAATTTTATTATGGATGCACGAACCGGCCTGGGTCGATTTAAGAATTTTCGAATTTCAAATTACCAATTGATGATGAACCTCATCGAACAATGTATTCATCTCAATATTGATGAAATCATTGCTCTGTCAGACGTTCAAGAGCGGGTACAACTTTTCCAGAAACACGCCGAACTGGCGAAAAAGCAAATACAACGATGTTCTACAATTCATGATACGTTGGTGGTATTAGATCTTCGCAACGAAGAAACAATATATGCCGTCAACCGGTTTATGATTTATGCCCTACACCCCGAGTGCAATATTTCCATTCACGTCATATGGGGATTGAAACAACAAAACACCGTATTTGCGATTGGTAAATCCATCGTAAATAAAAGCTCAACTGTCAATATTGGAGAACTTTGCCTCAAGTATGGCGGTGGCGGTCATCAAAATGCAGGCACTTGTCAGGTGGCCAATGAAGTGGCCAATACCACACTTAAAGAAATTGTCGAGAATATTCATATGCAGAGTCTTACTGCAATTGGATCATGAAAAATCTCAAAAATATATTGGACTAAAAATCAAAAAACGAATCGGATGAAAACCTGGTTTCATACATATGAGATCGAACAGATTTGCCTCTAGAAATTTCCGTCAATTTTTTTGGTACTGAAAATTATGCTACTTGACCTATCGCTCAAAGTAGGCATTGCCCTATTTCTTTTTCCCTCATGACCAATTAGCTTTCTCAGCAGGAGCACGATCCTCCTCTGGGAACCTTGCCTCTTTTTCGTTTAAACCTTTCTCCTTTCTTTATCTAGATCTAAAAAATCTCCTTCACTGTTTCTGAAGATCCATTTGAAATTTCAGGTAGCCCAAAGTGGGCTTGATCTTACTGTTACCCATACGGAAAGTTCCCCAAGTCTCCAATCTGAGGCAAAAGGGATTAATTGGTTTTTAGGGATGACCAGACCAAGTGGAAATAACTTTGTTTCCAAAACGTTGTATTTTATTCACTACTTCTGCCAATCTACTGGTGAAAAACCTTTTTGGCTACATTTATGAAATCTCAAAAAATTGTCATTGTTGGTGGAGTGGCAGGAGGTGCGAGTGCGGCAGCTAAAGCCCGTCGCACAAACGAATCCGCCGACATAACCCTTTTTGAAAAGGGACCATATGTGTCTTTTGCCAACTGCGGACTCCCCTATTATGTGGGAGACACTATTCACGATCGTGATGAACTCCTACTCCAAACCCCCGAACGGTTTTGGAAACGATTCCGTGTTCGAGTCCGTGTCCTATATGAGGTACTCACCATCGACCGTTCGGCCACATGCGTTCAGGTCAAAAATTTGGTGACGCAAGAAATCACGTCCCACGCGTATGACACCTTAATTTTAGCTCCTGGAGCCGGAGCCATCGTCCCCAACATTCCTGGCATTCAGGCCAACAATATTTTTTCCGTTAAAACAGTTCCTGATTCCGATAAAATTAAATCGTTTCTTCATGACCATTCCTCACAAAAAGCCCTGATTATCGGCGGCGGGTTTATCGGTTTGGAAACGGCCGAAGCATTGGCGAATCTGGGAATGAGGGTCACCATCGTCGAAAAAGCTCCGTACATTCTGCCGCCCTTTGATGCGGACATGGCAAAATTCGTGGCTCAACACTTAGAAGAAAAAGGCATTACTATTCTCACAAACGATGCCATTGCCGGGTTTCTTCAACAGGGAGCGTTCGCCCAAGAAGCCCAATTGGAAAGCGGAGCACGTCTGCCAATGGATATGGCGATTCTTTCAATTGGCGTTCGTCCGGAACTAAAACTCGCACAAGAGGCCGGGCTGGAAATTGGCGCGTCCGGCGGTATTGCCGTCAATGACCGTCAACAAACGTCCGACCCCACCATCTATGCAGCAGGCGACGCCGTGGAAACGGTACACCTTGTGACCGGGAAAAGGACAAGGATTCCCTTAGCTGGTCCGGCTAACAAACAAGGGCGAGTGGCCGGAGCCAATGCCGCTGGGGGAAACCTCCGGTTTCATGGAGCATTGGGGACCGCCATTGTGGAGTGCATGGGGATCACTGCTGGAAAAACCGGCTTGACGGAGCATGAAGCTCGCGCCCATGGCTTACTATATTTCGTGTCAGTCACGCATCCCCTGGATCATGCCGGATACTATCCGGGCGCAGAAGCCCTTCATATGAAATTAGTCGTTGAACAGGAAACCGGGAAGCTGCTGGGTGCCCAAATCGTGGGCGAACAGGGAGTCGATAAACGGATTGATGTCTTGGCCACGGCGTTACATGCCAAAATGAACGTTCAGGATTTGGAACAATTGGACCTGGCATATGCCCCACAATTTAACTCTGCCAAGGGTCCCGTCATTATGGCAGGGTTTGTAGCTGCCAATACCTTACGGGGAGAAGTAAAGACAATCACCGGAGAGGAGTTGCAACAGAAACTGAAGACCATTCCCTCTCTTCAATTATTAGATGTCCGAACCTCAGAAGAATATCAAGAAGCTCATCTTCCCCAAGCCCGCTTGGTTCCGGTGGATGACCTCAGAGACCATATTCAAGACCTTGACCCTAGCAAAGAAACCGTCGTCTATTGCCGCGTGGGGTTACGCGGCTACCTCGCTGCCCGCATTCTCCTCCAACATGGGTTTACCAACGTCTCAAACCTGACTGGTGGTTTTCTTAGTTCCTCTTAGGAAGCGACCATTCTTTTTTTTAATACCATAAATCTTCTGTAAATTTTGTTTTCCTTAACACCTTAGCTGTTAAGGGTTAACGCCCCCTCAATATTCTCTCCCATTTTTCTCTTACTCTCAATAAACATTTGATTTTTTTAGATTTTAATCAGACATTCTTACGGGCCCATTGTGGCGTTGAAATTGCTGTTATATGTGTACAGGTATTTCAAACGTCAAGTTTGAGGCAAAAAACCACAGTTCACCTTTTGCCCTTTCGTGGAATAATTCCACACCGGTGATCTTGTGAAAAATTTTGATGAAAAGTCACAAAGGACTTATTCAATATTGGGATCCATCACGGAGGGCTCACAATGACCAGGGTATCTCGATCTTTCATTTATTCTCATGCATCGAGTTGGGCTGCATTCCTTACCTTTTTTCTTCTCTTTTTCACTAGCTCTCCTCAGGTCTTGGCAGCTGATTCTCAAGGCGCAGAATCAGTGATAAAAAATACTTGTTCAACCTGTCATAAATTTGAGGGAAAGGAAGAAAGTCGATTCAACTTGAAAGCACCCGACCTGATGTGGGGCGGGAGTAAGTATCAGCGGGATTGGCTTATTCGTTGGCTCACCGGTAAGGAGCCGGTATTGTATGCCAAGAATTATCGGTGGGATCAAACTCAAGAACCTGCAGCCCATATGACGGTAAGCGAAGAACAAGCCAATGCCATCGCCGATTATTTTGAAAAAAATTTGAAAGATTCACGGGTCACAGTTGGGGCGTTTGATGTGACCAAGGTAACCAAAAAGGACGCAAGTGATGGCGCCTTTATCTATAAAGAACATGCTTGTATCGGCTGTCACACCATCGTAGAAAACGGACAACTCGTTGGCGGACCGCAAAGCGCCAATTTGGCAGATTCGGGAAATCGTTACAATGAAGATTGGTTATTCCGGTTCGGCATGAACCCACAAGACTTCACGCCGCATAGTGGTGAGTTTTTAGCCGATGCCACCGAACCGCAATTACGAAGTGTTATTGGCTATTTGATGACGCTGGGCGTGAAAGATTTCAAATATTATGAACCCTGGACCAGTAAGGAATTTGCCAATGCCAGTGTCGACCGCGGTGCCGTGATCTATAAGGAATATTGCTCTCAATGCCATGGCGCGGAAGGGAAAGGTGATGGACCGGCAGCGTCGGGATTAAGTCCTAAGCCTGCGGTTCATGCCAATATTCCTTTTGAAAAACTCCCGATGGAGTATCTCTACAATGTGATCACACATGGCGGGAGGAGTGTTGGAAAGTCACCAAGCATGCCTTACTGGGGACTCACCATTGGGCAACAGGGCGTGGCGGATGTCATCGCCTATCTACAAGCCACATTCAAAGGTACCTCTGAAGAAGCGAAGATGACCGGAGGAACCGGACCTTTGGGCGTGTGTCCACAACCACGGAACACCAAGCAGGCTCCCGGAAAATTCCGAAAAATGGAAAATCCCCTTTCACACAACTCTGAAAATGTGAAAGCGGGGGAAACCTTGTTTCAGCAAACCGCCAAGCCTTTGGCCTGTATGAATTGTCACGGGAGAAAAGGCGACGGTCAGGGGCCCATGGGAGCCGCGCTCGATCCTCGTCCTCGAAATTTCACCTGTGGTGAAACGATGAAAGATATTTCAGATGGTCAATTGTATTGGGTCATCAAAAACGGGTCGATGGGCACCGGAATGATGGCCTTTTCCGGGATGCCGGATAACCAGATCTGGCAATTGATTCACTACATTCGAACATTGGCAAAATGAGGTTTCCTTCCTCTATTATAGGAGGCCTATGGAACCTTTGAATTCCAATGGGCTAACCCGAAGGAAACTACTTAAAACAAGCCTTATCGCAGGAGGATTGAGTGTTCTTGGGCAACCTGTTCAAGCAGGCGAGCCTCCAAGTATCGATCTTCCATTCGATCGTGGGCATCGACCTCTTGTGGCTTTTCCTGAAAAGCGCCCGTTGATGGTCATGACAACACGTCCTCCTCAATTAGAGACTCCGTTCTCTCTCTTTGATGAACAGGTGTTTACGCCAAACGATGCCTTCTTTGTCCGTTGGCATCTAGCCGGCATTCCGACTGCAGTTGATCTTCAAAACTTTCGACTCACCATCCGTGGACGCGTCAAACAAAATCTCTCATTCACCCTCACAGATTTGCAGACACAATTTTCACCGATCGAAGTTGCGGCGGTGTGCCAATGCGCGGGAAACAGTCGTGGCTTTTCCGAACCCCGCGTGGCTGGAGGGCAATGGGGACATGGCGCAATGGGTAATGCTATTTGGAAGGGAGTACGATTACGAGATGTGCTGGAAAAAGCCGGAGTAGAAAAAGATGGCCAACATGTTCGATTCGACGGATTAGATCATCCCGTAGCCGATGTTACGCCGGATTTTCTGAAATCGCTTCCGTTGGATCAGGCCATGGCTGACCAAGTACTCATCGCCTATGCCATGAATGGCGAGCCGCTTCCTTTTCTCAATGGCTTTCCTCTGCGCCTCGTCGTTCCCGGGTGGTTCGCCTCCTATTGGGTCAAGATGTTAACGGACATTGAAGTCCTCAACCACGACGATCACAATTTCTGGATGGATCCCGCCTACCGCATTCCAAACAATGCCTGCGGGTGCATAGAGCCAGGGCAAAAACCTACCAGCACCATTCCTCTTTCTACCATGCCAGTTCGCTCCTTTATTACCAATATGAATAATGGAGCGACTCTGTCGGCTGGTTCGCCAACAATAGTTAAGGGCATTGCCTTCGACAATGGGTATGGGATTGATCAGGTATTAGTCTCAATAGATGGAGGGCAGCATTGGAAAGCTGCCAAGCTGGGAAAAGATTACGGGGATTTTTCTTTTCGCCAATGGGAAACACAGGTAATGTTGAAACCCGGGCAGTCTTATCAGATGCAGTCTTTGGCGATCAATCGCATAGGGGAATCCCAACAACTTCATGCCAAATGGAATCCTAGTGGATACTTACGCAACGCCGTTGAGACCATTGATGTTTCTACACAAAGTTAACCACTCCATGATGAAAACCGTTTCCATTTGCTTCCTTATTATAGGCATCCTTCTGGTAAGCTTCGGAGCTTTATCACAAGCCGAAGAGGCCACCAACACCACACGATCAATTTCCTTACCCCCTGATCCCTTTTCCTTTCAACTGGGAAAAGGGCAGGATGTGGCCAATACCTATTGCCTCATTTGCCATTCAGCGGATTATATTTATATGCAGCCTAAGCATTCTGAGGAAAAATGGGTGGCCATCATTCACAAAATGCAACAGATATTTGGTTGCCCTATTCCTCAAGCGGAGATTCCTAGATTGGCCGCCTATCTTTTCCAACAAAACTCAACCTCCCCGTTATCCCAAAGCCTTTCTCGGTAATTTCTTTTGCTAGAGTCTGTGGTATAAAGAAAATCTGAATTAATTTTTCGCCACGATTGTGCGTCACAACAATCCCTTTGAGATTGCTCCTTTTGACATTCTCTTCTCACTGAGATTTTCTTTAATGGACCTCCATTACATTCTTGCATTGCTATCTGGTGGGTTAGTTGGGCTGTTGCTCGGTGCCACTGGGGGAGGAGGGTCTTTAGTCGCGATCCCCTTATTGGTGTATGTTGTGGGAATTCCCGTTCAAAAAGCCAGTGCAATGTCACTCATCGTCGTCGGGTATTCTGCCCTTTTTGGTGCTTGGCAAGAAAGCCGTCAGAAACGGGTCCACGTCCGGGCTGCGTTGGTGTTCAGCTTCACTGGAATGTTTGGTGCATGGATTGGTGCACAAGGCCATCAATTAGTTCAGGAAACGGTGGTGTTATTCCTCTTTGGTCATTTGTTGGTATTGATCAGCGTGTGGACGTTTTGTCAGCCACGGAAAGGTCAGGCCAACGGTATGCTGATAGGATGCGCGAAACATTTTTCTTGGCCTTGCGCCCTCAAGGCCTCGACCATTGGATGGGTGGTTGGATTACTCACAGGATTTTTCGGAATAGGCGGTGGATTTCTCATTGTGCCAGCCCTCATACTACTCTTGGAATTTCCTATCCGCCTGGCGATTGGCACTTCCCTTCTCATCATTGCTCTCATTTCTATTGGTGGAGTACTCGGGCATTTAACACTTGCCGCCTTAGATATTTTTTTAACGGGGTTGGTACTACTCGGCAGTTTGCTGGGATTGATTTATGGCTCGAAAGTGACTCAATTGATATCCCCAAAACATTTAACCCGAACGGTCGCGATCCTCATTGGCGCCATCGGCCTGGGATTAATCCTGGATAATGTCCGGCATTTCATCTTTTAAGACATGGTGTAAAGACAATTCCACACATACGTTCTCTTCATTTTCACGACGCGAAAATAAGACCATCACATTATGGAACATTGGGACCTGGCTTAGCCTCAACTCTCACCTGGTTCGTTCTTTCATAATAGTCTCTTCGTAAATCCTCCAGTGCCACTTCAATATCCGGAGCTTCAACTCCCATATGCAGCAATGCTTCTCGCGCAAGTTCTGCGCTGGCCTCAAGGGTCTCTGAAGCAGTGAAATGCGCACCAAGTGCCTTGAGATCTTGACACTTCGTCATGTCATGCCCGCGCACAAAAATAGGAATAGAGGGATAGGAGACATGAAGAGTCGACACTACTCGCTCCGTCACCTCAAAGTCGTCAATGGCTACAATCACAAGAGGGGCATCCGCAACTCCAGCGGCTCGAAAAACCTCCGCGCGCTTAAGATCTCCAAAATACACCGGTTTCCCTTCTGCACGTTCGCGATCTACTAGAGCGGCATTACTATCGATAGCCACATACGGCACCTTCATAAACTCCATGATAAAACCGATCTTACGTCCCATCCTTCCAAACCCAACAAGAAGGACTGGCTTGGCATCTTGCTCTGTCCTGACAAGATCAAACTCAGGAATAGTCCTACTTCCCTCACGAATAGATGAAAATATCCTGTACGCCGCTTTTTCTAACGCTGGAGTAGCCAGCATACTCAGCAGAACAATAATCAGAAGATGTTGAAATAACGTTTCATCTAAAAGCCCCATGCCTTTTGCTAAAGCGAACAGTACTAAGGCGAATTCTCCACTTTGAGCCAGAAGTAGGGCTATCGAAATCGAGGTCCTGTTCTGTATGCCAAACACACGGGACAAAGGCCAAAGCGCGAGGAACTTCCCAGTAATTAAGACAACCACAATTCCTACAAGGAGAAGCGGGTGGGCAAAAAAAAGAGCGAGGTTTAACGACATCCCCATGGACATAAAAAACAGACCAAGCAACAACCCACGAAAGGGCTGAATCTCGGCAATAATCTGGTGGCGATAGGATGAATCGGCAATTAAGAGGCCGGCGATAAAGGCCCCCATGGCCATGGAGAGGCCAATATATTCCATGACTTGCGCTGAGCCCAGGACCAACAGTAAGGCCGAAGCGGTAAATATTTCAGGAGAGCTAAACCGAGCAAGTCTATTCAGAGTTGGATTCAAGATATATCGGGCTGTTGTAATTATGAGGACGAGAATGAGGAGTGCCTCGGCGAATGCCAAAAATACATCTTCAGCAATGGTTAACTCCGGTGTGGCCATCAAAGACACAAAAGCCAGAAGGGGAACCACCGCCAGGTCTTGTAACAGTAAGACGGCCACAGCGGGTCTACCATATTCTGAAGAAAGCATCTTTTTTTCGGTTAACAGCTGAAGGACAAACGCAGTTGAAGACAGGGCTAACGCCGATCCGATTAACAGTGAAACTTCCCACGACGATTGAAGGGTTTCATGAACAATGATCGTGATCAACCCCGAAGTGATGAAAACCTGAAGGGTTCCCAGCCCTAACACCAATCCCTTCATTTTCCAAAGTCGAGAGGGATTGATTTCAATCCCAATCACAAACAACAGGAGAACAACACCTAACTCCGCAAGATGCGCAATCTCATCATAATTCTCGATAAATCCCAGCCCCGATGGCCCTAAGACAATCCCCGCCACCAAAAATCCCGGGATGGCTCCAAGACCTAAGGATTGGAACAACGGGACCACAATCACCGCAGCCGCTAACAGAACAATCGTGTCCGTCAAAAATTCCGTATTCACCGATAGATTCTCAACTATTGCTTGTCTCCCAAACAAGAGGACATTTCTCACCTAAATATGAAGGTATCCCCAAAATGGGTTTCTTAACAGAATGATGAATTTTTGTTGAAATTAAGATCTAACGAGACATCCCTTTCACTAGAAGATTCTTTCTAGTTTCCCCGCCATCATCATTGACCTATTGGTTATTGCATACGACAAGAATTCCTTATCTACCTAAACGGATTAGGCCAGATAGGATGGCAAATTAACTGGTGCACCTCGACGAGTGTGACTGTTGTTAAGCCCTCTTGTTTTCGCATCAAAGTTTGCGATTGGCAGGCCGAAACCTAGCAACTCCCAGGAAAGCAAAATAGGTAGACTCTATAAGGGGAGAAATTGTGACACGTAGTCTAAATCATGAAGAAGAATTTTCGTCCAGAACGGGTCGAAAGAGTAGCATGACGTCGCCTGATTCCAGACGTTGTCCATCTTGAAATTCCCATGGTGATAAAATTGTGCCATGTCGATAGACTCTTAGTAAAACATCTGGCTGCAAATCGTTTCCGGTTTTTCCCACATCATCGCCTTGTACCACGCGTTCAACAATATTCACTTTCCCGCCAGCCGTTAAAAAATCTTCTAAATACTCAGCCAAATATTGCTGGTCGACAGCTGCAGCTAACATATATCCACCATAGGTAGCCGGGGAAATAATGGTTTGGGCGCCTCCTTGCCTAAAAAGTTTGACATTTTCTTCTTCCTTGGCGCTGACAATAACACGACAATGTGAATTGAGATTTCGAACCGTTAACAAAATGAGTGCATTGGTATCATCACGTCCTGAAGCAATAATGACGGCCTTGGCCACACTTAAAAAAGCTCCATGTTGCAACAGGTCTTCCTGAGTGGCATCCCCCTTAAGTGCGACCACACCCAATTCCACCGCCGTTCGAACCCGATCATCACCAGGATCAATCACGATGATATGTTCGGGATCTGTTCCTTTGGCCAATAGTTCTTTGACTGCTGAATAGCCGGTGTGCCCAAACCCACAGACCAAGACATGCTGATCCAGTTTCGATTGGAGTTTTGCCATACGAAATACCTCTGTAAATTGTCTCAATGCTAATTGATAGGCCGTTCCTAAAAATATGATCCAGATAAAAATCCGAACCGGTGTCACTACCAGAGCGTCGATCATCCTTGCCCGAGGGGTGACTGGCACAATATCACCATATCCAACGGTGGTGACCGTGACCATGGTGAAATACACTACATCCGAAAATGACACATTGGCATCACTATGATCCTGTAACCCATCCCGATCCAACCACAGGACCCCAATTAACAGTCCAAACAATAAGAGAACAATCCCAAATCGGATCATCAAAGTGCGAACCGGGTCTAAATCAGAAGGTGTATAGACCATTCGCTTCAAGAAGAGCGATGATGTTGGCCTAGAATTGGTTTTAAATGGAAAGGCCATAACCCATTGAGCGCATAAGAACCAATTACCCTGCAAGGGGCCAGAAAAATGCCAATAAAGGAAGAGACACCGCGAGAATTAATATTTCTAAGGGCAACCCCATGCGCCAGTAATCTCCAAAACGATACCCACCTGGACCCATGACGAGTAAATTATTCTGATGGCCTATAGGAGTGAGAAAGGCACAAGACGCCCCAATGGCCACGGCCATGAGGAAAGGGTCAGGATTCACCACCAGCTTTTGAGCGACCGCTACACTAAATGGAGCCATCACCACTGCAGTCGCCGCATTATTCATGATGTCCGATATCAACATCGTAAGTACCATAATCAACCCCAACAAAATAATTGGAGAAGATCCACTTGTGACCGTGACTAAATATTGAGCTAATAGGGTAGTGGCGCCACTGTGCTCTAAGGCACGACCTAGTGGAATCATTGATCCGAGTAATACCACAACCGGCCAATCTATGGTCTGATACATATCCCGCGGAGAAATGATAGCTAACAGGACCATTCCTAAAGCTGCACTCATTAAGGCAATTGGTAACGAGACTAACCCTGACAATGCGCTGATTAAGGCCAAACCGAGGAGTCCTCCTGCAAGCCAGGCCTGACCCGATCGCCCCAAATGAATACCGCGTTCCGCCAACGGCAAACATCCTAACGATCCGATGACCTCTAATAACTGCTCCTTATCTCCTTGTAGCAACAACACATCCCCAGCTTTAAAACGAAATTCTTTTAGTCGCCCACGGTACGGGGTTCCCTGGCGGGAGACTCCTAATAAGGACACCCCATAGCGGCTTCGCAGTTTTAAGGTTCCTGCCAGGCGCCCGACCAACCAGGAACGATCTGGCGGTACGACTGCCTCCAATAACACCTCGTCTAATACTTTCGTGGATTTTTGCGGTTCAGGTTCTCCTTCTTCATCTTTTGTTTGTGTTCCTGTTAATTCTAATCCCAGGGTTGACACAAATTTTTTGATCCCCTGGTGGCTGGCTTCTAACACCAACACATCCCCAGCTTGAATTTGCTCTCGCCAGGCAGCCCCTCTGATAGATTGGTCCCTTCGTATGAGCCCAATTATTAACGCATCCGAGTCTTCCGTAGCCGATTCTAATTCCGAAAGAGATTTTCCAATAGCCTTAGAATTTTCTGGCACTTTGACTTCGGTTAAATATTCTTGAATATGGAATAAATCTTGAGGGGCATTTTTTGACCGACGAGCCGATGGGATGAGATGCCAACCCACGAGAGCCACAAAAATAATACCAACCACTGCCACTACCCCTCCAACCGGGGAGAAATCAAACATACCAAATGGTTGCCCGGAAATTTCTGCCCGGTAATTGGCAATAATAATGTTCGGTGGCGTCCCAATTAAGGTCGCCATTCCACCTAATATGGTGCCAAACGCCAGGGGCATCAATACAATGGCTGGTGAACGCTTCGCCTCAAAAGAAGATTGGATGGCCACCGGCATAAGCAATGCCAACGCTCCAACATTATTCATGACCGTGGATAGCAATCCACCGACGGATGATAGGCCAACGACATGTAAGGTGGGTGAGGAAGTCGCTCTTTTGATAAATTTGGTAAATATTTCCACAGTCCCGGCATTACTCAAGCCCCGGCTAATGATTAAAACCGAGGCCACCGTTACTACGGCAGGGTGGCCAAATCCTAAAAATGCCTCATCGGCAGAAACAAGCCCGAAAAGGGTAGAAATTAACAAGCCTGCCAGTGCTACAAGATCGTAACGCCATCGTTCCCATACAAAAAACACCACGAGAATGCCAAAAAGACTCAGGAGAAAAATTTGGTCAGTCGCCACTAGACAGAAACATCCATTGAAAGGAGTTGGTTGGGAGGACAAGCAAAAGAGGTAAACCGTGGCAGATCACACATGCCATCGCTTCAGGAGCATTCACGATTGTGATTTAACCAGGTTCGGAAGACAAACTCAATCAAACCGAGGGGGATGAGAAAAAAGGAATGTGTTCAATATAAGGTATGACGACTGGGAACAAAACTCCTCAAACGTCGTATTCACTAACGGACCCGTTTGAGAAATGTCAGAAGAGCCAAAAGGATAATCACAATTGTGATAAGTTCCCGGCATTTGTCTCAAAGGACCCGGTCTTACTGTAAGACAAGCTTCCCAATTGAGACACGTCCCCGTTAATACGCCTGTTAGGCCAGGAAATGATTTTAGGCAGTTAAACGAGCCACTGGAGTTCGTGGGGCTCTTCGTAGCCGTTTCCGAAATGGAAGAACTGGCGCCTGCACCGGAGTGGTCCGATGCCGATTGATGACGGGATCCATGAGATTCCCACACATGATGCAACGGTAGGCTCGAATCCAGAGTTCTCCCATACCGCCTTTTACATCCAAGCAATCATCAACCACCATAAGCCCATTACATCGTGCACAATTCATAACTCTCCCTCCTTTGAAAGCCTCCTGCTTCCCATGTTGTCACTAGGTGAGTCCGTGCATCATGCATGCCACAGAATTTGTGGACAGCGAAAAATCACTAACGTTTGTGGTGTGTATGACTGCGGAAAAATGAAGAGAGTTAACAATTTACCTAAATGAATTTTTGGAGTCTACAACATTTTGTAGAAAAAAAATAGGGGGTACATGCATTTTGTGGGTTATTGAAGAAAAAAATTTTTCTCTTCCGGAATATTTTGAGAAACACAGGGTCACCCTTGTTTGATTGGCCGCTAACCTTTTCTGTTACTTCTACCAAGTTTGTAGTGAGTTTTGTCGGGGGTGGTGATATTTTGACGATATACCTTTAATCAATCCAAACGAGAAAGTCCTGGGGCACCTCTCAGCCCAGATGTTCTAAAGATCAAGACATCAAACGCACTTCCTAAACTAGCTTCCCCTGTCAAAAAATCAACTTCCCGTTTTCTTAATGTCACATCTGGTCCAGACCCAACATAATCTCGAATCCCCAGGTTGGTCAGCCAGGTCCGCTGCGAGAGGAGTCCAGCTAGCTCTAAGCCTAACTTCTTTCCCTCAGAAATAACCGCCGTAAAGTCGACATCAGCAGTCATATCTTGTTGCCCAACTGCAAAAAAATGGTCATAAATCTGTTGTTGTTGATAATAGGAACGCAAGGTCCCATTGCGGTGGCGGTATGAATACAAATTTGACGCCTTGTCACCATAGTCCACAAAAATGATATAGCCGGGTTGGACAATCTGCTCCAAGTCCCTTAAAAATGGCCAAAATTCTAAACAGACTTCGGCAATCTGTCCCCGACCAAGATAAATCTGTTCATCTAGAAGCCGTTGAGTTAATTTTGAAGTCGACACATCACCCGGTAGTTCACACAATTCCCCGTCTTCATCCAGATCAACGAATAATTCGCAGACCTCCTCATTTGGCATCCCCATCACTCGATGAACAGGCAAGGCATCTAATACTTCGTTGCCAAACACCACGGTTGGGCCAGGTTCAACCCCTTTCAGAGTGTGAACAGTTTTCAGCCCTCGTTTAGCCTGTTTCTTTCGAAATCCTGTACTGGCCTCAAAAACAAGATACTCGTGAGGGATAGAGAGAAAGGACACAATTCTTGCCCCTAATTCGCCGGTTCCCCCTCCCAATTCTACCACTCGAAGTGGGCCACATAAGTTTTTGGCCGCCTGGGTAATCGCTTGAGCAATTCCAAATCCAAAAGCAGAAAATTTGGCACTGGTGTCAAATGGGCCGTCGGAACAGCCAATGGCAGGGGCACTTGTATAAAACCCATAAGTCTCATGAAACAGGGCAAGAGCCATGAAATCCCGAAAGGTCATTGGGCCCTGGGAGCGAATTTGGTCTTTGACAATTGTGGAGAGTTCGGTGAAAAGCCGATTCAAAACAGTTTTTAACTATTGGTTAATCAGTCTATAAAATGACAACTTGGCGGAAAGTATAGCGGAAATTGAAAAAAACAAAAAAAGGGTGCCCAAAATGGCACCCTTTTTCAAAGTATTCAGAAAAATAAACGGCTTAGTTGATTACGGTGGATTTTGCTCCAGCTGGATTAATAGGAACTGTATTCATCGTATCGGTTTCTGGCAACCTACCAGCACCCATGGATTTTTTAATCCGGGCACGATTGACATCAGTAGCCTCATTCATAACAGATTTAGCCCCGAATTCTTGTGCCGCCTGGAGAGTTCCTGTCCCAACTGCATTGGTTTGTCCTGGATCATTTGCCGTGGCTTGACCGGTTGCCGGAGATTTTCCCTTAGCCGGGTATCCTGGATGGTTTGGCAACATTCCCGGATTGGCAAAGGCCATAGATAGGGCAAAACAGCTCGCACCTACCGTTCCCAAAATAATTCCAATCGCTTTCATAAGACCGCTCCTTTGTTAGTTATAACGGGTTAACAATAGAAAATGGTCACACCTTCGTTCATGTGAGTTCAATATTCAACTAAAGAGCGGAATCTTAGGCAGAATAGTCGGTGGTGTCAAGCCTGTAGGCATAAATGACTAAGATTCTGGATTGTAATTAGGAGGACTGTCCTCCACCTGGTCTTCGAACCGGGCGACGGGAGCGATAGGGAGTTCTGGGTTTGGGCACTGGCATGAGAATGGTGACGGTGGTTCCCTTTTCTGGTTCACTAGCGATACGAATTTGTCCTTGATGCTCTTCAACCACTTTTTTGACCGTTGCCAGCCCTAGTCCTGTTCCCGAGCGTTTTGTCGTGAAATAGGGTTCAAATACTTTATCCACAAGCTCGGTAGGAATGGGCACCCCATCATTCGCTATCACAATTTGCAATTCCGGTTTTCGTGCACGGGTTAACATGACTTCGACCCGCAAATGGCCACCAGGAGACATCGCTTCAATAGCATTTTTAAAAATACACAGAAAGACATGCTGCATTTTCACTTCATCCCAGCGTACTTGAGCCAGCCGGGCAGGGACTTTTTTAATGACTTCAATCCGATTAATTCGCAAGTCAGTCGAAACCAACGAAAATGCTTCGTCTAACAAATCTTGTACCCGGCACATTTTTCGATCCAATTCAATCGGTTTGGCAAAATCTAATATTTCGTTAAGAACGGTTTCCATGCGGATCATATCACGCATGGCATTTTCCACACGCGTTTGGGAATCAAAATCAAGCTCGGAGTCTGTAGTAATCTCTTCTAATTGTGCACGAATAAACCCGATGGGCTCACGAATTTCAGCTGCCAAAAAGGAACTTACTTCCTGAAGAGCGGCACGCCGTTCCTCTTTGCGAACATCCCCTCCTTCTGGAACCGACACTAGGGGCACCTTGCCCCCCTTAATAGTAGGGGGTCGTTCAACTGGAACAGGGCCCGGTTCCATCACTGACAGATGACAGGATGGATCTTCAAATAATTCAACAAGCTTGGACGTAATTGATTCAAGAGCCTTAAGGTCGCTTCCATTTTGATCAAACTGATCGGGATTCTTCGAGGCCAATGTGAGTGTTCCCGCCACACGCCCCCTCACAAAAAACGGGACCACAATCGTGGAGGAAAATTTATCTTTATAGAGTTGTTTGTAATCGTGAAATCGCCCCTGGGTCGAGGCCAAATTATTATCACTCCTGGCCTTTCGATGACGAACAGACCAGCCTGAGGCTGAATCATCCAGTGAAAGATGCTGCCCAGGACTTAAATCCCGCTTTTGCGTTCCAAGGACACCGAGAACCTCTAAAGATGCCAATAAAGGATCGTAAATAGTTACCCAACCACGGTCGAATACAATCCCATCTTCAACTTCAGTCAAAATATTGGCAACCCGTTCCTGAACATGCTCATTGGTATAAGTTCGAGCAACGGCCACTTGTCCTTCATGACTCGGAAGACTCAGCGGCTCATTCCCCACAATAGGGTTTCCTAAAATAAGGGAAGAACCAAAGAGCCCGGCCTTTTTAAGTTCTCCGGTAATAAAGTTGACATTGGTGGATAAGGTGTTTTTTTCTCTTTTGGTCAGCGCAACATTTTCACGACGAGCCAACACCAATGTGCCATACACCCGACCTCCAAACTTCAACGGGAGGGCCAGAGCGACCTTCGTTCCTGGTGTAACCATTCGCAATCGAAGGACATTGTGTAATTCCGACTCTTCCTTAGTATTTCTCGAACTCACACTCTTTAACTCTTCCAGAGACAAGGCCCGAAGGATAGCTCTTATTTCTCGTGGGGAAAACCCCCGAGAGACCTGTTCGATGAGAGCTCCACCCTCATGAGCCATAATGGCGACCAACGCCGCCTCCATTCCAACCTCATTGACCGCCGAGGTCAATATTTTTTGGAGTGTACTTTGCTGGGACGTTGGCAAAGCTGATTCAAGATGGTTAGCCATACAGGGAATTCCTCTTTCTCAACGGGAAAAACTATACTCCCACCAAAATAGTGAAGGGGTTCTGACCGGCTCTTTCATGGTGTTCATTTCAACTCGGTGCGAGTGGTTGGAGTATTAAGTACGGTGGGAAAGGGGTTACTTTCCTACATTAATTAATATGCCGAATTTTTCGTCCTGTTTGTGAACGGGTAATAATTTCGATACGGCCTTGTTCTGAAATCCACATATTAAGTATCCCACTGATAATGCTTATAAGAATGGCCCCGCCCACTGCCGGCCAGAAGCCTGTGACGAGAAATCCTTTAACTAACCCACTGACGAGGTACAGCAAAAAGGCATTTATCAACACCATGAAAAAGCCCAGTGTCACAAGAATAAACGGCGCGGAAAGGAAGTAAAGGACGGGACGAATGATGGCATTCAAAAACGAAAGAATCACCACAGCAGCGAGACCAGCCCCAAAGCTGAGGATTTCGATACCGGGTATGATTTGCCCCGCCAACAAGACTCCAACCCCAGTAATGCCACATCGAATAAAAAATCCTTTCATACTGACATCATACCGACCTCTTACCCACTGCCTCAAGCAATCACGCCTCTCTGATGACCTAGGAGGCCAAATTTATCTCATTTTAATTTTCTTGCACTTGGGGAAATGCTACCCCTCGCCAGATAGTGACGATGAGAACTGCGGTCAAGGGAATGATGATAAAACAACCAACCAGCCCCATAAATATCTCTCCGATCCAAAATGTTACTCCCAAGTTGAATACCAGTACACCATAATACAGTCCAATGCCCAGAAGTAATTCTCGGTTGACCACTTCACGAGGAATGGGTTCGGATGAGTAGGATCTTTGCTCTAACTGCCGATAGAAAAGAAGGGACACAGTCCCCACAACCGCCCATCCGGCAAAGTTGGCCAAGGGGATTCCAAAATATAAGGCCTTATGGGGATATCCATAGATCTTTCCCAAAAACCAACGCTCTCCCTGCAAAGCTACTGGATCAATAATGACATCCGAGAACGTGAACAAAACAACCGTCAATCCGACAACGGGCCAAGACGTTCGCCATGCAGGATCAAAGACCCATCCACGCTGTCCAGCCATTGTCGCATGAGGTAGCACAAAAACAAGGGCGACACAGTAGCTAGAAAATAATAAAAATGAAAAAGAAAGTGAGTCCATAAAGGGGATATTGAAAATATACAGTTCCTGTCCCTCGGTGATTCCGGTATAGAAATAATCTCCAAAGGGAATACCAATCCGTGTTGACGAGAATTCACCCATATAAGCTGTGATCCAAGTAATACCGAACAACCGTCCCGTTCGCTTCCACCCTAAGAGCTGTCGGGCGATATATAAGGAAGCGCCAAGAAACACAAAAACATAGGGCCGAAGAATGACGGTATTGACAAGGAGAAAAAGAAATTCCAATGGGTGACTTCGCTATGAAAGGAACAGCGGTTTATTAAGAGGTAATCAGGCGTACCCGTTTTGGCGAAACCACTGTACTGCCTTGCTAAGGGGCGTTTCCACTGGTGTCTGAGGAAGGTGAAGTTCCTCGCGGGCTTTCGTACAGTCATAATGCATGCGATACTTAGCCATCCGTACGCCCTCTAATGGAATACGCGGAGTCTTGTGAGTCACATAATTGGCAATCCAATGATTGCCATAGGCGAGCGGCAGAATACATTTCCAAGGTAACCGCACACGGGGTGCCGCCACACCAGTCAATTGACTCAGAATCTGAAAAATGTCTCGAAGCATAAGATTTTGATTGCCAAGAATATACCGTTCTCCAATTCGTCCTCGTTCCATGGCTCGCACATGCCCTAGCGCTACATCTTCAACATCAATCAAGTTCATCCCAGTTTCAATATAGGCCAACATTCGTCCTTTCATGAAATCCACAATGATTTGCCCTGTCGGGGTGGGTTTCACATCTCTTTCTCCGACAGGAGCCGTGGGGTTGACGATGACCACTGGTAATCCTTGCTCCGCCATCTTCAACACTTCTTGTTCAGCCAAAAATTTGGATCGTTTATAATCTCCGGAGAGTTGGCTTTCAGAAGGGAATAAGGCCTCATGACCTAAGCCGCCCTTCCCAGATAAACCAATGGCTCCAATGGTACTTGTGTAGACGATACGCCCGACCCCCGCTTCCTGGGCCGCACGAAAGAGGTGTTTCGTCCCTTCCACATTTACTTGATAAAAGATGGAAGGATCCTGAGCCCACAACGCATAATGAGCCGCCACATGATAGAGTCCTTGGCATCCAATCATAGCATTCCGTAAAGATTGGGGATTTTGCAAATCTCCTTCAACCGCTTCGATCGGAAGGCCATTCAGATTGCACCGGTTGCTGCCAGGCCGAACCAGGGCCCTCACCTCATGGCCTGCCGCAATAACCGCCCGTGTCACTGCCGCGCCAATAAATCCCGAAGACCCGGTAATGAGAACTTTCATAAGAATCTTCAGCCAGGACCTGGACTCATAGCCCCTCTATGTCAGACGAGAACAAGAACCAAATGAGAGGAGTTTTTGAGAGCACTGGGGAAGTCAGAGAAGATTAAATTTTGACGTTCTATTCAAATTAGTGGGAAACCAATCCTTGCTATTCAGAAGGTAATCAATTACGCCACATTATCAACGGTGGAAAGATTTCACTCTAAGGAAACAGTCGTTCAGCTTCTACGCTGTATAATATAGGTAGCGATCTGTCGAAGAGGGTCGGCTTGATGATCAAAGACCTCCAGATGATGGATCGCCCGTTGAACACAATCTTCACCTAGTTGCCGGGCCCCATCAAGGCCAAAAAACGATGGGTAGGTTTGCTTTCCTCGTTTTTCATCCGTCCCGGCATCCTTCCCCAGTTCTTCACGCGTTCCCACCATATTCAACACGTCATCCGCAATTTGAAAGGCTAGCCCAATTTCCTCGGCATAGCCAGTCAAAGATTCTAATTGCAAGGAAGAAGCTCCACCAATTATCCCGCCAATACGAACCGCAGCCCGAATCAATTGTCCGGTCTTATGAGAATGGATTTTTTGAAGTTTCACCAACTCAATTTCCTGGTTTTCGGCCTGAATATCCATGACCTGTCCGCCAACCATTCCTTGATGGCCAGAGCCATAGGCCAACTCCCTAATAATTTGTAGTTGTTGACTGGCTGTGAGATTATGATTCCCCAAATCTCGGCTACATAATTCAAAAGCCATAGTCAGCAAGGCATCTCCGGCTAAAATGGCCATCCCATCCCCATACACCTTATGGTTAGTTGGTCGACCGCGACGATAATCATCATCATCCATAGCCGGCAAATCATCATGAATCAGTGAATAGGTATGGACAAATTCTAAAGATGTGGCAAAGGGTAACACGGCATCATCCTCATAGCCCAAGGCTTGAGCTGCGGCGATGGTCAAAATAGGACGGACCCGTTTGCCACCGCCCAGGAGACTATAGCGCATGGAATCGTAGAGTTTTTGAGGATCGGTCAATTGATCTGGAAGGCAGGTCTCCAGAAACTGATCGATCCTTTGCCGCTGTTGGTCTAAGTATAGACTAATGTCCACAGGAGAGAGAAAAGATTTCAAAAATAGGATAGAAAATCGTAGGAGACGGTATCAAAAGAAATTTTCGCGGTCAAACCGGTGGGGAATACTCTTATGAGTTGGCAGGCAAAAGGCCTGGGAAAGATAGGAAAAACTAAGATTTCCGTGTTGGTTAGTTCCCGAGCTTTGAGAATTGATCTGGCTAAATCATTAATCTTTAAAATAATTTTTTCCCGATAGTTTATTTCGAAAATCCATTCAAAGTACATGTGGAGTCGACAAAATGTTGGATAGGGAAAACCTTATCTTACGCATTTATCAAGCAACAATTATTATTACCACGTTTCGGACCTAAATCCAGCACTATCCTTAGCGATGAGACGTGGGAAGGCCCAAGAGATAAAACCATTCCGGAAAACCTTTCCCTGGGCACCTAATTGTTTTCATCCTCACGGTCTCAGTATACTATCGCCCTATGAGTATTCGAAATCGAGCAGGAGAATGGGAGCCCTTGCTTCTTGGAATCGAACCTGAATCTTGCGGAGTCTGCGGAGAAGGCCTCTACCGCAATCTCACGATGCTGCGTGGAGGGTGGTCACGATGCAGTATCTGCGAACGGTTTGTACATTATAGTTGTTTGGCCAGCGGGAAAGTTTCGTACCTCAAACGACGTCCTCGTGTATGCCAAACGTGTGACACCCCCCCACCGACTCCCACATCCGGCAAAACGGTGTCAGCGGTTCCCCTTGAAGCCAAATAATGAATCATTCCGACCTCTCCTTTTCACCATCCATGAGGTCCAACAAACTTTCGACTCTCTTTCTCTATTATATCCTCTCACCGTTACTCTGTGCCTTTAGCGGATTTCATGTCACCAATTATCTCCTCCTTGGACTCTACACTTGGCCCCGGACGAGCCGAGTCCTTGTTTTAATCATCGGAACCCTTATTTTTGTGTATGAATTTATTTTTAAAGGCCAGGTCCCTCAATTTACTTCGGACAAACGATGGTCTCAAAGCCAATGGGTGTTGTATATCTCAGTGATACCCTTTGTTTGTGGCGTCGCATTGATGATGGTGGCTAAATTTTCCAGTTAGGAGAACGGTTCCACGCAAAACGCATTTCTACGTCTTTGGCATTTAAAATGGGGAGAACACACTCATGAAGAATGTGGAATTGACCGTCGAAGGCTCCATGTTGAGGATTAAGGTGGACCTCTCAAAAGAATTCGGTCCTTCCTCTTCAGGAAAAACAATCATCATTGCTTCCACAGAGGGAAATGTTTCGATCCCTGGGCGTGAAGAAAAAATTGGGTTGAATATTTACAAGAAAAAATCTTAATTTTTTTTCATCGACTGATACTCTTCTAATAAGGCTTGCCCTGTTCGCGACTCAGAAGTTTCCATAATGGAGGCCGGAGTGCCTACGGCAACCACTTGGCCGCCTTGATCGCCACCTTCCGGCCCAAGATCGATGACCCAATCGGCATTTCGAATCACATCTAGGTTATGTTCAATAACCAAAACCGTGTTACCGGCTTCAACTAATCGATCCAACACATCAAGCAGTCGTTGAATATCTACAAAATGCAATCCGGTTGTCGGCTCATCCAGGATATAGAGGGTTCGTCCGGTTGGCCGTTTCGATAGCTCCTTGGAAAGCTTAACCCGCTGCGCTTCCCCACCCGACAACGTGGTAGCCGATTGCCCCAGCTTTATATAATGAAGCCCAACATCGGACAGCGTTTGCAGACGGGCACGAATGGGCGGGATGTGGATAAAAAATTCCAATGCTTCTGCTACTGTCATATTTAAGACATCTGCAATCGTTCGACCTTTATACATGACATCTAATGTCTCTCGATTGTACCGTTGACCTGAGCAGGTTTCACAGGTGACGTAAATATCCGGGAGGAAATGCATTTCGATTTTAATCAATCCATCACCTTGACAAGCTTCGCATCGACCTCCTTTGACATTAAAGCTATAACGGCCTGGTTTGTACCCCCGCACACGAGACTCCGGCAATTGTGAGAAGACATCTCGGATAAAACTAAAGAGGCCCGTGTAGGTTGCTGGATTCGAACGAGGAGTCCGCCCAATCGGGGATTGATCGATATCAATCAGTTTATCCAAATGTTCGAGGCCTTTAATGGTTCGACATCCTTCAATGAGGGGTTTGTTCTGAGAAAAACCATGGCCGAGGGAGCGGAATAAGACATCGATCACCAACGTACTTTTCCCTGAACCTGACACTCCAGTCACACAGGTTAAGAGCCCTAAGGGAATATTCACGGTGATATTCTGTAAATTATGTTTCTCAGCCTCGATTACAGATAGAAATCCTTTTGGTACTCTTTGGCGGGACGGGAGTGTGACACGCCTATGACCACTCAAAAATTGTCCAGTGATTGAGGCGGTATCCGCCATCACGACCGAGGGCGGACCATGGGCCACCAATTTTCCACCTTCCACGCCAGCCCCAGGACCCAAGTCCAACACGTAATCGGCGGCCCGCATAGTCTCGGCATCGTGTTCCACCACCACAACGGTATTCCCCATGTCTCGCAACCGGAGCAGCGTTTGCAATAATCGCCGATGATCGCGTTGATGCAGACCGATACTGGGTTCATCCAAAATATACAAGACGCCGACCAATCCCGAGCCAATTTGCGTCGCCAATCGAATGCGTTGCCCTTCGCCACCCGATAGGGTGGCCGAAGGTCTATCCAGAGTGAGATACTCCAAACCCACATTCAGAAGAAAATCTAAGCGTTCACGAATTTCCTTAATGACTCGTTGCCCGATGACTCGTTCCCGATCGGTGAGATGTAAGCTATCCAGAAATTCGAGGGTGTGAAGAACGGACAAATGTGTGACTTGAGCAATAGACTGCCCGCCGATCTTGATCGCCAGGCTTTCTTGTTTGAGTCGGCCACCGTCACACACCTCACAGGGATTATCAAACGTCCATTCGTCAGGTTCCGAAGATTCAGAAGACTCAAAGCCAATTCCATCGCATGCCGGACACGCCCCATGCGGACTATTAAAGGAAAACACTCGTGGCGCGACTTCTGAATAACTGATCCCGCATTGGATACAGGCCAACTGCTCACTATACATTCGAACCTGTTCATTCTCCGTAAGGACCCCCACCAGCCCTTGGGTCATTTTCATTGCAGTTTCCACCGAATCGGCCAACCGCCGCGCCACACGAGTCTCGCTCTTGACGATCACTCGATCGATCACGATTTCGATCGTATGTTTCCTCTGTTTATGGAGGCTGATGGGTTCCCCAAGATCGCGGATCTCCCCATCCACACGAGCCCGAACAAATCCGGCTTTTCTTGCCGCAAGAAGTTCTTTACGATATTCGCCCTTCCGTCCTCGAACGATGGGAGCTAAGATCTGAATTTTACTTCCACTTGGCAGTTCTAAGATTGCATCTACCATCTGTTGCACTGTTTGCGCGGCAATAGGATTCCCACATTGGAAACAAAAGGGTTGCCCGATTCTGGCAAACAACAGACGAAAATAGTCGTAAATTTCCGTGACCGTCCCGACAGTGGAACGCGGATTATGGCTAGTGGTTTTTTGTTCAATGGAAATGGCGGGAGAAAGGCCATCAATCGAATCCACATCTGGCTTGGTCATCTGCTCAAGGAATTGCCGGGCATAGGCCGACAACGACTCGACATAACGTCGCTGGCCTTCTGCATAAATCGTGTCAAAGGCTAATGACGATTTGCCGGAGCCGCTTAAACCCGTTATGACGACGAGTTGATCTCTAGGAATGACCAGATCCAAGTTTTTGAGATTGTGTTGGCGAGCGCCTTTAATAACGATGGCCGTGTGCATGGGACGGGATTATATCATACGGCATCCACAGACTGAGGGCTTACCATCTCAAGAAGAATTGACCCTCGAACGAGGGGTCGGATACAATCTTTTAGGATTAGAATGCGCAAATACGGGTATCATCTTTATTTTATTGCACCTCATACCCCCCAATTTATTTCCCTTTATATAAGAGGAATTTCATGAAGCATTTGAGACTCATCTTTATCTGGCCATGTCTTCTATTGACCTGCCAACTCCTGTTGCCCTTTACTTCGGCGTGGGCTGCGAAGTATGAACTCACGCGCAACAGCATAGAAACAGCTGAAGAGGTCGATGCGAAAGACATCTCCCTGTTTCGCGTCAAATTGGGGGACTCGGAAATTCAGGCCGTAGAATCCTTAGTCGAACAACGACTCCCTGGGGTACGGGCTGAACAAGAGGGCACTTTTATTTTGTTGTGGGATAAAGAAAATCCCACCGGGGCTATGGCAGGGGTGAGGATTACTGATGGGAAAGTGGATTTGATCTTTATCAATAACCGATTTACCCATAAGGTTCGTGGTATTTTTCGGCATATTTTAAGTGCCGCAACTTTAAAAGAAATTCGCGACCTACTCGGCCCAGAAGATTTTCCCAATGAAACCCTCATGGGAGCCAAATTACTCTATGAGAAAAAAGGATTTCTGGTAAATTTTCTAGACCGCCAAGTGAATGTCGAATTTTGTCTGGGCTGCCAAGACCTTTTTTCGGGATTTTAATTCAAGGCGACAGAAAGGGCGAGTGAATTTTCCTTTCATATCGCCTCCATATTCTTTCTCACCATGCTTCCTACACCGGGGAAGTGCTAATCTCTTCATTCCTGTCTTCATGTTAAACACTGCAAGCATCGCATCGTTTACGAAAGTTCATGAATAAATGGAAGACCGCGTTCTTTCCACTGAACTCATCGAAGGGGAACGTAACCTCGAAGGCACGCTTCGGCCCCAGCAATTAGCAGAGTACATTGGCCAAGAACGCATGAAAGAATCGCTTCGAGTGTGTATCGATGCCGCACTTGGCCGTGGTGAGGCCCTAGACCATGCGATATTTTACGGCCCTCCAGGATTGGGAAAAACGACCATCGCCCATATCATCGCCAAAGAAATGGGCGGGACCATCCGTTCGACGTCGGGACTAGTTCTCACTCATGCAGGGGATTTGGCGGCAATTTTGTCGAATCTTCAACCTCGAGATGTCTTATTCATCGATGAAATCCATCGTCTACCAGCTGCCGCTGAGGAAGCCCTCTACCCGGCCATGGAAGATTATCAAATTGATTTGGTGATCGGACAGGGGCCATCGCTCCGTACTATGAAACTCGATCTCCCTCCTTTTACCTTAATTGGAGCCACTACGCGAGCGGGGGCATTAACCTCGCCTCTCCGAGAACGGTTTGGGTTGGTGTATCGTTTAGATTTTTATCTGCCTGAAGAATTACAAGTAATTATTTCTCGGTCAGCCACTCTTTTGAACGTTCAGATTGATGAGGACGCAGCGAGGGAAATTGCAGGCCGTGCTCGCGGAACCCCACGAATCGCCAATCGCCTGATTAAGCGTGTTCGGGATTTTGCCGAAGTCCGGGCTGGCGGACATATTACCCAAGCTGTTGCGGAAGAAGCCCTGAAGTGGCTGCAAGTAGACCACGCTGGATTCGACGAAATGGACCGAAAAATTTTGCTGACCCTTATCGATAAATTTAAAGGAGGGCCAGTCGGGGTAGAGGCCTTAGCTGCGGCTATCCAAGAAGAAAAATCGACGCTAGAAGATGTACACGAGCCTTATCTCCTCCAAGCTGGCTATCTTGATCGGACAGCCCGTGGCCGTCAGATCACACAGAAAGCCCTCTCACATTTCGGCAGAGGGTCGGATCTTTTTTCTGTCAAAATCTAAGTGTTGCCCCGACTTCAGGATTTTCTTCCCTCATCTCTCTTCACCACTCCTGCCTTTCAAGCTACTTTCTTCCCGAGGTTTTCCCCATGCCAAAGTTCGAGAAGTCCCCATTGTTAACACATAGCATCCCAAACAAATGATTCATTTAGCATATGAGCACTTTTACCTAAGTAATTTAGAAATTTCGTTGCTATTTTACTATTTGGAGATCTTTGGGCTTCGATAGATTCTCAAGATTAATGAATTGCAATTTTTTTCATTTCAAACATCGCAATCGTTCACATGCCACATCCAAATCCTTTTCTGTTTTGGCAAAGCTAAACCGAATGTAAGAGGAACCACGGTCCCCTTGAAAAAAGGCCTCCCCTGGGACTCCAGCCACTCCGGTTTTTTCAAGTAGGTACATCGCACGTTCCTTGCCAGTCTTTCCCGGCAGGTGGCTTACATCGGCTAACACATAATAGGCACCCTGAGGGATGGCTGGGGATAAGTCCATATCCTGCAGAACCCGACAAAACTGATCACGCTTGCGTTGAAAGGACTCTTGCAATTCTTGGTAAAACGTCTCGTTTAATTGTTGAATTCCCATCGCCACACCATATTGCAAGGGGGCAGGCGCGCATACATAGACTAAATCATTCATAGCCCCGATCATGGAAGACCAATGTTCCCTAGCCACGGCATGGCCGATGCGCCAACCAGTGATACTAAATGTTTTGGAATACCCGGATATGGTGATTGTCCGTTCGGCCATACCAGGAAGTGCAGCCATACTCCTATGAGTTCGGCCATCATATAAAAAGTATTCATAGATTTCGTCGGTAAAAATGAACAAATCATGGCGAGTGGCTAAATCAGCGATGGCCTGGAGTTCATTTGCCAAAAACACTTTCCCGGAAGGATTCCCCGGTGTATTGACCACAATGGCTTTGGTGCGTGGAGTGATGGCTCGCTCAAGTTCATCTATGGACAGCTCCCACTCTGTGCCTTGTAGCGCGACGATTTTTGCTGCCGCTTCTACTGCCCGTATCGTACTGACGTGATAGCCATAATAGGGTTCAAACAGAATGACCTCGTCTCCAGGTTGGAGGAGAGCCATACACACACAATGAAACGCACCGGTCGCTCCCGCACTTACCGTAATTTCAGAATCCGGATTGGCCACAATATGATTGAAACGGTCCATTCTTTGGGCTAACGCTTGTCGCAACTCTATCAACCCGTCAAAGCGTGTGTACGTGTTAATCCCTTGATCCATAGCCTGTTTGGCTGCTTCAAGAACCAACCTTGGCACTTGGGTATCGCATACCCCTTGTGCCAGATTGACTCCTTTCCTTTGTTGGCATGCCAAGGTCATAGCACGAATTTCTGATTGGACAAGTCCTGCTAGCCGCTGATTTTTATGAAGGCTCATTCGCCTATCTCCTGGTTATGAAAATCACTCTCTCCCAGTTGAAAAAAATTCTTCTTGTCTGTCCGGCAATCCCATCACTATGCCTTGCTGCCCAAAGTTCCCTTCACTTACACTGACCCCTTATCTAACGGAACCCTGATTATCCTATCGATTATCATTCAGAAAAGGCGAGACCATTGTGTTTAAAAATATGCCTGCTCGGTTCCCTATTTCACTCACGGTTTCTTTCTTCTTTCTAACCTTTGAGTTCTTGAATGTAGGGCCAGCATGGGGAGCCATGGAGGAAGCTCCCCCGGCCGTCGATGCGCATCTGAACGCCATCGCCAGTTTTGCCAAAGGGGCGCCCATGGTTTCCATTCCAGGCGGCTGGTTTTTAATGGGGACGAATCGAGAAGATGGCAGCCGACACTCATTTGAAAAAAATTATGATAATACAGAGTTTCCGCAACGACGTATTTGGATGGATGCTTTTCACATTGATCAATACGAAGTGTCCCTCGGAGAATTTTTAGCGTTTTTACAAATGAATGGTCGAATGGTTTCACCTGAATTGCGAAACCTCATTTGGCATCTCATCAGTGTGCATTTTATTCCTGATCAGGCCTTAGCCCCTTGGCCAGCCTTGTATGTAACTTGGGACGAAGCTCAAACCTTTTGTATCAAAAGCCGGAAGCGACTTCCTTCTGAAGCCGAGTGGGAAAAGGCTGCGAGGGGAACCACCGGAAAGATTTTTCCCTGGGGCAAACAGGATCCCTCACCGAACCTAGCCATCTTTGGAGCCTACCATGTTCATGAGATTCCACTGGTAGCCAATGTGGATAGTTATCCGGAAGGGAAAAGCGAATGGGGCGTCTATCATTTGGCCGGAAATATTGCCGAGTGGGTGAATGATTGGTTGGGACCGGACTACTACCCCATCATGCCGGAACGGAATCCACCTGGACCTAAAATGGGACGCTATAAATCTGTGCGTGGTGGATCTTGGAAGAGCCTTCCTGCCATGCTTCGTGGCGCCACCCGAGGTGGCGCCTTCCCAGATGAACGATCTGCTACCATCGGCTTCCGCTGCGCCAAAACTTCAAACGAATAAGGCACCCTCACCATTTTATTACATGAAATCTGACGACGCGACGGAGAGAGGAAAGTTTTTACCTCCCTCTCTCAACACAACTACTTCTACACAAATTAATGGGCGGGTGGAGTATGCGTGGCAGTAAGGGAATAGTGTCCCGGTGAATACCCTCGGACGCGAACATGTGCGGCTGTGGCCTTTTCCGGTACATCCAATGAACAAGTTTCCTCAGCTCCAACCAAATAGGGGCGGCAATCATAGGCATTGGTTTGGGGATCCTGATTAAACCGCACATACAAATCCGGATCTCCCGGGTTTGTTTCACCATGCATAACAATTTCTATGAGTGTCCCCGGAGCCACAGAGAATGGGCCATGGGTGTTCCAAGCATCCTTGGCCACCTGCTGATTGAGGAGGGTTTCCGTTTTGGGGCCGCAAGCAACCGGACCCGGAACCGCTTCAGGTCCTTGGCAAATAGTGGTATCAATCGTAAAGCCAGGAGCAGGCTCATAAACGCAAGCAGCTCCGCTTTTATCAATCGCCGTCAGTGTGAGTGCCCAATCGCCTTGGCCGTTGCACTGGGGGTAGTGCATAACTGAAAAGGCATCATAATTCGTCAGCGGCCGCCAATTATTGTCTTCAAAACAGGTCCCTGAATCGGGACGTGTATGTTCATGCCGAAAGCCCAATGTATGTCCCAACTCATGCCGTAATATCCCTACGAGCGAGAGCTTACCATTCGGATCTAATTGAAACGAGGTGTTATCCACCAATACGTTCCGGGATGATCGGGGCTCGTCAGGGAAAAACGCCCGTGCCAAATATTGTCCATTGACGTTAACCGGACGAACATCGAAGACCACATTGGGATTCGAGGCTCTGCATGCGGCATCTTCCCCGGCCACATGGATAAAATCCACGGCAGCCACTGCTTCCCAGGCATCCCCAGCTGCTTTAATATCGGCAACCATAGTATTGTAATTCTGCCCAAAATCTGAACTCACACAATACGTCAATTGGCGTTTTTCAACACTATTCCAAGCCGTATCCTGACCGTTCATTTGATTGATTGTTAACATGTTCGGCATGGCTCGTCCTTGAATGCGATCAAAAAATTCCTTGAGATGTTTTTCATCCACAATTGGGGTATCCCCATTCACAATATATTTTCCCCCATCAAAGGGCTCCTTGAATGTTTGCGCTTTAAATTCTTCAAACGTTTTATCTTTCCAAATTTCTCGTTGAGCCTCGGCATTTTCATCCAACAGGATTTTCCCTTGTTCTGGAGTATTTCGTGGGCCTGAATCGATAACCGGGTTGGGCGTTGGAGGGTTGGACTGCTGATGAGAACACGACACCAATCCTAGAATCATGCAACAGATGACAGTAGCAGGAATGGTGAATGACATTCGACGGCGTTTCATGGATTAACTCCTTTTGAATGATTTGTTAAACATCCTTGTTTGTACCCATGAGCAGTTTCTCTCATCTTTCGCCCTCCTTCTCTCCGTCCAGCACCCCATGGGACAATTGCCCATGCCATCAAGGTGGGCAAGCCTCTTTTTTCACATTCAGCAAATCTACACCGTTACTGAGTCGATGAAGGGCTTCAAAAAATCTCTCTGCTATATCATCATCTTGAAATTCAGCACATACCCGGGTTTCTCCTTCGAGTCCAATCCGTTGATCGACTACACGGTTCACCTCTCCCTTCTCCTGCTCCACCTTTAACATTTGGCGGGCATGTTCTAGTACCTGTCGAGCTTCATCAGGTACCCCTTTCCCGCGAGATAGGGCATATACAGAAACACTGGAGTGGATAGAGCTTTTTGTTTCGGAAGCCTTTATTTCCCCACAACTGGCTCCCGCTGCCATTAAAAAAGCCAAATTAGAAATCAAAAGGAACATTTCTCGAGAGGCCCAAGAGTATGTCATTTTCATAGTGGGGGAGGAATGCCTTTGGGGAGATAGGTCATACCCTAATACATTATTGCGTACGAAGTAGTAAATGTTATTCCTCAGATAAATGAAGTATCTCACACAGTTAGACATACTCTGAAGTCTGGCTTTTAGTAAGAAGTTTCTTTATCTGTCGATAAAAAGGTTCTTCAAAGACGGCACCTGTCATGTATCAATTCAGATATCCTTGATATCCAGAGCGATATACCATGTTCCAATAAATGTTCCCCGCCGCAAGCGGATGGGGTATTCAAATGATTAATAATAAAATTGCCTATGACCATGGCAACAAGTTTACCCTAGATCAGATCCTGATTTTTCGTTTACCAACTCTCCTTTTTTTGTAGAAAAAAATCTCAGAGTCGTTCGCCTTTTTTTCTTTTAAAAATCAAACCATCTTTCCAAGAAAATTCTGGCATGTTGTAAAAAGTCAACATATGATCGGTGAGGTGCGTCACCATTGACTACTCACCATCCATTCTACAAAACCTGCTCCAAGTAATTCATTTAGGAATTTTCGAGGTGATCTTTCAAAAACAACAGTTTGCATTTTACGATTCGATCCCAATTAACCATCGTTCGGCAAATTTTTCCCTTTTTCAAGATGGCATTCACGTTGCTTCTGTATTAAGGAATTAGATCAATTTCCATTGTTTCAATTTCCAATAAGAAAGACAGGACATGGTGCGGACTGCTCTGTATTTCTGTGTCGGAATTTTCTCTACTCTAATATGGCATGCTGGGGTTTTTGCTCAAGACGTGAAGACTCGGATCAACCAACTTAGTCTTCGAACTTCAACAAGCCCTTCCATGATCTGTGAAGTTCCAACCTCTTCTGGACTTGCTTATTTTGCCCCTCCCCATCACTACTCCCAATGCGCCAGATTTTTTGGCGCCCCTAACCCAAAACGGTTTACTTTTTCAAAAAAGCGTGAAGATTTTTCTTTACAACACATTCGAAATGTTTCTTCCCTCGTTCGCCAAGGAGGGGGTCGTCTTTTTCAAGTTGGCAATACCATCCCCCTTTTCTCAGATACATTGGCAGCCAAAATTAAAATGGTGTATCGAGATTCGTTTTTGATCACCAATTCCAACCATTCATCTCCCACACAATTGGGAACACAATTCGTACTCAAAGGCTCAATGAAACAGATGATGTATCGAGCTGAGTATGGCTACGCAGGCCACAACATGGATAACACCTTGTCCTTGCCATCTCAGGATCAGATCGGAGGAAAAATTCAATGGGAATGGGAGCTTCCCTTCATCACACCGAAAGTAGAGTTGAGCCGATTTTCCACCAATGTCGCCCAAAACCCTACTCGCAACCAAACGGTTTCGACGAGGCAACATTATTCACTGAATTGGACTATTCCTGACTGGCCTAATTTTACGCTCACCTATGATCAAGAACAGAAAGACCTGTTTGGACAGTCCGAAGAAACTTCTTCCGACTCAACGCTCATGGAAAAAGTCAGCACCCAGATTACAATCGACCGCCCCATCGGGAAGGGGGAGCTGAAATCTCATTACGCCACATTCCAGAATGATATTCATGACCAGGGAGATCTTGAGACATTTCACTCTACCTTGAAGGGGACACTTCGGTTCTTTCAACCCATTGATATCTCACCAAGTCTGGGATTCACCCAACAAAGCAATAGAAAACAGGATTTTTCCCAAGTGGATCTCTTTGCCAAAATCCGATCAGTCATTCATCTCTCGACAGAGCAGACCCTTCACCCCGGACTTGAATGGACTCGGATTATCTCTCGGACAGCTGGAACCTTTTCAGATTCGCTTTATTCTAAATTACAATATTCCTATCATGATCCTGCCCATGGCAACTTACTTTCTATCATTGGCCAATACGCCATCAAGCAACACTCTCAACTAATCAGCAATCCCCAGACTTACGAGATATCTTTATTCGTTCGCAAGGATTTACACAGTCTTTTAGGTCTTCCTCATCAACAACAATTCTTGAGCTTCAAATTCACTCAAAACCACCAAATTATTTCTTCGTCCTTCCAACCCCAACGTCGCCAAACGACGGCAATGCTGTTATTTAGTGCCATACCCTAAGCTGGATTTCCGATTTGTTGTCTTAAGAAATTTCAGAATTTCCTACTTATGATACGACCGAGTTTAGGGTGGTTGTTTCTAACTGAAATGCAAAATTAGTTTTTTCGTGCAAGTGTACAATTGAATGTAATCTCAGCAAAAGCAGAATTCTCCCCTAAAAAGACTTTGGCATTCATCATCATCTTACATTCAAGATTGCGTCGACCTTTTTCTGAAAACATTCTAGCTTTTTTACCAAATCACCATCCAAAGTCAGAATTTTCCCCACAGTTGTTCTAGGCGTTTGGCCCGGCCACAATTCCATTTGTAATATTTATAACGAATAGGATTTTTTGAATAAAAATCCTGGTGATACTCTTCTGCAGGATAAAATACCGATGCAGGGGCAATTTCTGTTACAATCGATTCGGGAAAATTTTTCGTGTCTTCGATTTTTTGCTTGGATTCTTCAATCATGAGTTTTTGTGTGTCGTCATGATAGAAAATAGCCGTGCGATACTGATTTCCATGGTCACAAAATTGTGCATTGGGTGTTGTCGGATCTACATTTTTCCAAAAGACCTCCAACAACTTGTGATATGTCACTTTGCTCGTATCGTACGTAACCTCTATAGATTCAGTATGTCCTGTACCTCCCGCAGAAACTTGCTCATAGGACGGATTTTCCACGTGGCCACCGGTATATCCCGATACAACCGAGACTACTCCCTCCACAGGTTCAAACGCTTCCTCCATACACCAAAAACATCCTCCAGCAAACGTAGCTTTAGCTAAACCCAAAGATTCACTCGCCAAACTTCCCTGAGGAATCCCTAGTAAGATTCCTATAGCAAGAGTCAGCAAACTCATCTTCATCAAAACACTAATTCTTTTCATAGTCTTATCCTCCGGTCTAAAACGCCTATCTGACTCCATCCCTACTATGTCTCAATCCATATTAAAATGTTACGCCATCACCACTTCGTTTTCTAGTTTAGGCTATTCTTTCAGAAAATCTCTATCATTAGGGCCTATGGAAGAAAATGTCACCAAGCACTTTCCACCTTTAAACCATCCCGATGAGTTATGGATAAGTGGTACGACGACAGTATCTTACCTGCCAAATACAATAAGGGAAAAACGCAAGAGGCCATGGCCCAAAAATGTGAGTAAGTCTGATTATAAATGGATTAGGAACTTGTTCTGGAATACAGTTTTGATGAGATCCTACATACTCGATTTACTAGTTTCGCACCATTTGCTGTTCTCCCACAGGCATAAAACGCGAAGTCAACTCTTCAACCAGCCGAAAGCAATCAATACCGAAAAGCTAATCAGCTTTCTCAACAGGCTTCACAATTTGTGAGCTTGGGTAGTACAGACTTGGAAAAATTACAGTGGGACTACAACAAACAAATAAGGAGAACAAAAGTTTCTAAGGAGATGTGGAAATTTTCTGATGGAGTAGATAAGGGACAACAAAGGACAGCCTGGCGCATTATTTGCGCCAGGCTGAACGGGATTACTATCGAAGACCCCTTAAAAGGTTACGTAGACTTATTGAACCTTTCGATTTTCGGACTTCAGAAATTTTGTCTTTCAATTCGTTGAGTTTAATCCTTTCTTTCTTTTTTACTTCTTCCATTTGTGCCGCTGCTAATGCTTCTTGTTCTTTTTTCCTTTTGTTTGACTTCATGAGGTTAGTTGGGTTGACTTTGGTTGCACCACCAGAGGTTAGCAAGGAAGTAATGAGAGGCGTCCCAAAACTTTCCGTGAGAACCTGTGTAGTTTTTGCCAAGTTGGGAGAAGAATTAATTATTAAATAATTCACAACCGTTTGTCCCTGACCCTTGTTACCTATTTTTATGGACAGAGTTGTATCTTTCACCTCAATCGGGTAGTCGAAAATGATAAGGTATTCTCCTTTTGACGTTTTAACTTGCCGAGCTAACTGAAGCCCTTCTGCCTCAACCCAATGGGGCCCTTGAGCATTTGTAGGATCACCCATCACCATCGTCACATAATACGTACCATTAGGGATTGAAAATTTCCATGTCCCAGGACTTAGATTTGCCGTACTTACAAATGTATCCAGAGTTTGATCAACTGTGGAATTTTCTTCAGTTCCATTGAGGACGGTGTTCCACCCATACCCTCGCTTAGAATCAAAGACACTCCCATCATCTTTCTTGAAGTTCGCGGGAACTTGTGAAGGGGGTGCTTGAAAATTAATCATCATGGGGAGTTCCGGCATTGGAGGTGGATTTGAATTTTCCAAAGTAAATACTGCCGTCACACTTTTGTTCGATGTAAGGGTGACAGCACAATTTGACGTTCCACTACAGACCCCATTCCACCCCGTAAATGCGGTGCCAGTTTCGGCAGCTGCATTCAGGGTCACCGTTGTTCCTGCTGGAAAAGATGCCGTACAGGTTCCCTTTGAGCAAGCCAATCCTGAAGGCGTACTCGTAACACTCCCTTTTCCGTCTCCTGTTAATGAAATACCCAATGAGTAGGATACTGTTGGACTCATCGCGAAGGCCGCACTCACCGAAGCCGATGTGCTCGACAAGGCTACCACGCAGGAACCCGTGCCCGCACAGGCCCCGCCCCATCCCGAGAAGACGTTCCCACTCTTCGGCGTCGCCATCAGTGTTACACTGGAGCCCTGCGGAAACGTGCCAGAACAGGTCCCACTGCTGCAGGACACCCCTGTGGGGCTGCTGGTGACGGTTCCATTGCCCGTGACCGTGACGTTCAGAGTACTGGTTGGCGGAGGACTCGCCGCAAAGGCCGCACTCACCGAAGCCGATGTGCTCGACAGGGCTACCACGCAGGAACCCGTGCCCGCACAGGCCCCGCCCCATCCCGAGAAGACGTTCCCACTCTTCGGCGTCGCCGTCAGTGTTACACTGGAGCCCTGCGGAAACGTGCCAGAACAGGTCCCACTGCTGCAGGACACCCCTGTGGGGCTGCTGGTGACGGTTCCATTGCCCGTGACCGTGACGTTCAGAGTACTGGTTGGCGGAGGACTCGCCGCAAAGGCCGCACTCACCGAAGCCGATGTGCTCGACAGGGCTACCACGCAGGAACCCGTGCCCGCACAGGCCCCGCCCCATCCCGAGAAGACGTTCCCACTCTTCGGCGTCGCCGTCAGTGTTACACTGGAGCCCTGCGGAAACGTGCCAGAACAGGTCCCACTGCTGCAGGACACCCCTGTGGGGCTGCTGGTGACGGTTCCATTGCCACTAATAGACACAGACAGCAAGCTGCTTGGGCCGGAGATGAATTTGGCAACTTCTATACTCGGAGAGCTTTCATTTCCCGAAGTATCATACGCGGTGATGGCAAAGTAATGGGTATAATTGGAGGCTAGGTTGACATATTGATAGTTGGTCGTATTGCCAACATCCTGCGGGCTACCATAATTCCCAGAAGTTGTCCCATGATACACCCGATACCCTGCAAGATCTGATTCCTGATTGGCTGCCCATTGCAGTGTCGCGGAATTACTGGTTGCTGATTGAACGATATTAGGTACTAGGAAAACCCCAACACCGAAGATAGTGGCAATAAGAGACTTGCGTAAGAATGTAGAACAACCAGGATCGCGGAACATGGGATACCTCCTTGAATAAGGGGCCCCAATCCCGATCCTTTATCGTTACTCTTTCTTCGGTAACCCGGCTATCAGAATTTTCTGACCCGTGGCTTTGCGTCCCCACTTCACAATGGGTTTGCCTTTATCGGAAAGAGGCCACCACTTGTATTATGTTACGGTAGAATTCTTTACGTTACCTGTTCTCCTATATGGATCTGAAGATTCATTTAACCTTTTTTCTCATCTGCTCTTATCGGTCAGTTCAATGGAGGCTTTAGTCCTGAAAATCCCCTAAAGAATTGTCCTAAAATTATCCATTGTTTATTGCAATTATCGTTTCCTTAGTCATTTTTTTTTGATTCTATTTTCATTAGGGCAAATTCATGATTACTCCTGGACCATGATATTCAATATTTTATTGTCTTGGATATTTACTCTCGAATACAGGTTAGTCCGGCTCATGCACAAACTTCCTCTTGTGTTCCTTGCGCTTGTCCTTCCAAACAATTCATGGTTAATACAACAGGCCACCCCCCAAGAATTAAAATTCGTTAGCTCCTATTTCGTAGGGTTAGGAAACCGGGCATCTTGGTTTTGAAATCTGCCAACTCCTTCGTAAACCGCAGAATTCTTAACGCGGTGCTGGCTTTTTTAGACTGTTATTTTGAATGATCTGACCAACCCCATCTCCGCGACGAAAGAAATTGTCGTCCCCTGATAGGCTATCGATCATCATACTTCCATGATATTTTCCTTCCTCACATTTGACTAAAGCTGCATGCGCTGCTTTTTGCAGGAAATTCAACGGCAAAGCCATTTCCTTTGGCAACTCGAGTTATCCTCTAAATCCAGTCAAGCCCCTATTTAATAATACAAACAACCGGCCAATAATTTTTCCTCCACATTGGACCATTTCATGCTTTACAACCTATCACGTAACCCCCGTAATACGATATCTCGATAACTCACCACTCCTAGTAATAAACGGTTTTGAATGACTGGAGCTAAAGTCAATCCAAATCGCTCAAACATACGAGCACAGTACCGAATATCCATATCCGGATCTACAGATATCACCGGCTTACTCATGATTTCATAGACATTAACACGATCGGGTGCCTTATCAGCTCCTAGGACCTTTTTCGCCATGTCCGCCAATAACACAATGCCATATTCATCGTCGTCATGCCGGCGATCAACCAGAAGACATTCTGTTTCCAAATGCTTAGCCTGACGTAAGGCATCGGCCACCGTTTCAATTCCATGGATTAAATCAAATTCCGTTTTCATAACATCTTTGACTCGGACCACCTCGCCATGTTTCATAGCTCTTCCTCCACAACATCTTTGAGTTTGGTCATTTGATGTACGACGCCTACGGCATCCTCCACATCAACCTGAAACGCAATCCCCGTACCAGGTTTCTCATCAAATTCACCCACTGCGGAAATGGATTCCAAAATTTCTCGTGATAAATGTTCTTCCACGAGAAAAAGAAGGACATCTCGCTGGGTTTCCAAATTCAATCCAAAAAATGTTTTTTTGACTTCTATACCTTCTCCGTGGGCATTGGTAATCACCGTGGCCCCCGTCGCACCCTTTTCTCTAGCAGCGGTCATAATCACATTGGTTTTGACGTCTTGAACAAACGCACAGATCAATTTGAAATGCATAATTGGCCCCTCAAAAAGGGTTTATTGATATTTGGCCCACCAAGCTGAAACTTGCGCATAGGCCATCACGGTAATAATTGGAAACAAACTTGCAAAAGCGATCAAACCGAATCCATCAAACACTGGGTTACGCCCCGGAACATTACTTGCCAACCCTAACCCTAGTGCAGCAACGATGGGAACGGTGACAGTGGACGTCGTCACTCCACCAGAATCATAGGCCAACGGAATTATCGTGGGCGGTGCATACAGCGTTTGAATAATGACGATAACGTACCCGGCAATGATGTACCAATGTAATGGGGTTCCAGTAATGATGCGATAGGCCCCAAGAGCAATCCCCAAGGCCACACCCACCGCCACGGCAATTCGCAAACCCCACACTCCAATGACCCCGCCTGAAACATGATTAGCTTTTAAGGCCACTGCCAATAAGGAAGGTTCGGCAATAGTCGTCGAAAAACCAATCGCTAGGGCAAAGAGATACACCCAATGGTATTGGCTCCAATCAGATGTTTGAATCGTCCCACTACCATGTTGGACCCCCGTGATAAACTCTGGTGCGGTTAATTGCTGGGCCATAAGTTTCCCTAGAGGGAATAAGGCCATATCCAATCCGAGCAAAAAAAATGCGAGCCCGACCAGGACATACAAAAATCCAAAGCCTACACGACCGATGTTTGCAATTGGGCGACGGATAACCAGGCCCTGAAACCCGATGATGATTAAGGCTATGGGCAGCACATCAGCAATCGTCACCCAGATCGTGTGCAAAAGGTTTTGTACCACGTGTTACCCTATCATGCCGTAGGCCATTACAAAGATCATAGGAGTTAAAGAAGCAAAGGCAATTAATCCAAACCCATCCACCATTGGATTACGCCCTCGAATTGAAGAGGCCAATCCTACTCCTAAGGCAGTGACTAGTGGAACCGTAATTGTCGACGTGGTCACGCCCCCTGAATCATAGGCAATACCGATAATTTCTGGAGGTGCAAAAGATGTCATGACGATGACGCCTATATATCCTCCAATGATCAAATACTGTACGGGCCATCCTCGAACAATCCGCAAAACTCCAATGACAATGGCAAATCCGACAGAAAGAGCCACAGTCAAACGTAGACCAAACGCATATTCACTACGTGCCTGAACAGTTTCTTCAATGATGTGACCTTGGGCAGCCACATTCGCAGCTTCTTGGGCCACAGCAATTAAGGCCGGTTCGGCCACCGTCGTACCAAATCCTAAGGCAAAAGCAAAAAGCAACAACCACGTTAAACTTCCTTTTCGAGCAAAAGCGAAAGCCAGAGATTCGCCCAAAGGAAACAGCCCTATTTCCAACCCTTGCACAAACAAAGTCAGCCCAATAATGACAAAAAACGATCCCGTTAAAATTTCCACAACGTTGGGAATCGGTTGCCGTAAAACTGCAAATTGGAAAAATCCGATAACTACCACAATGGGCAACAGATCATAAATACTCGCTAGCAATGATTGCAGAAAACCTTTTTGCATAAGCACTGATGCGGGTTAGGAGAATATCGATGACCCCATTTCGCTAGATCCAAAATAACAGCGAACGCGTTTAATGACAAAGTGCGCTATGAGGATGAGAAAAAATTTCTGGAAGGGACAAGATTAGATAAGAAGGCACGAAATAACTCTAGCCTAGAAACGAATGCTTTTCATTTCCTCCCTAATGCGTCGTTGGTTGGTTCTCAGGAAAAAGGTAAGAACCATACCTCTGAATCTTTTGTGTCTAGGTCTAATGATCTTGGAACAACCAAGGAGCCTCGTGTGCCCGTCGTGATTCATAAGCGGCAATAGCCGTTTCATGCTGGAGCGTTAAACCAATTCCATCAAGCCCTTTGATCATACAATCTTTACGAAACGGGTCGACCGCAAATGAATATCGTTCGCCCTCAGGCAAGAGGACAACTTGTTGAACCAAATCCACCGTGACTTGATACAGATCGTGATTCATGACCCGATCAAAAAGAGTTTGAATTTCTTGGGTGTTGAGCACTACCGGTAGTATCCCATTTTGGAAACAATTATTATAAAAAATATCAGCAAAACTGGGAGCCAGGATTGCTTGAATACCATAATCTAATAATGCCCAGGGAGCATGTTCGCGAGAAGATCCACAGCCAAAATTGTCACGGGTCAGTAGAATGGGGGCAGCTTGATATCTCGGTTGATTTGAGAAAAAATTGGGGTCCGACGTCCCGTCTGGTCTTTGACGCCAATCAGCAAATAACCCCTCTTTTAAACCGGTTCGCTGAATGGTTTTCAAATATTGTTTGGGAATGATTTGATCGGTATCGACGTCAGCTCGATCCAAAGGGGCAACAATTCCAGTTACAGTCGAAAACGCTTTCATAGTGCTCTCCTGAAATTAAACTAGAAGGGGACAGAGCAGTCCTGCATCATCCCTCAAGATTAAGCCCAATCTCGAATATCCACGAAATGGCCAGCAATGGCAGCCGCAGCAGCCATTGCAGGAGAAACCAAGTGTGTGCGGCCACCTTTTCCCTGTCTTCCTTCAAAATTTCGGTTGCTGGTAGAAGCGCAGCGTTCACCTGGAGTCAACACATCCGCATTCATCGCCAAACACATGCTACAACCCGGTTCTCGCCACTCAAACCCTGCCTCCCGAAAAATCCTATCAAGGCCTTCCTGCTCCGCCTGTTGTTTCACCAAGCCAGACCCTGGCACCACCATCGCCTTCACTCTGCCTGAAACACGTTTACCTTGAATATATTTCGCGGCGATTCGTAAATCCTCAATACGAGAATTGGTGCAGGATCCAATAAACACGCGATCAATCTGAATATCGCTGATAGGAATGCCTGGTCGAAGTCCCATATACTCTAGAGCCCGTGAAGTAGCGGTTCGAAGCTTTTCATCTTCAATATCGGTGGGGATAGGCACTCGGCCATTTACATCCGTCACCATACCAGGATTGGTTCCCCACGTTACCTGAGGCGGAATATGTTCTCCTCGCATTTCCACGAACTGGTCAAACGTGGCACCAGGATCTGTCTGAAGTTCAAGCCAGGATTTCTGGGCTTGCATAAACAATTCTCCTTGCGGACTAAGGGGGCGCCCTTTCACATATTCCACGGTTTTCTCATCTGGCCCCACAAGACCCGCTCGAGCCCCGGCTTCAATGGACATATTGCAAAGCGTCATCCGACCTTCCATAGAAAAGGAACGAATGACCGACCCTGTATATTCCACAACCTTTCCAATACCGCCTCCAATGCCAATGCGCCCAATAATCGCTAAAATCACATCTTTAGGGGAGCAATAGGTTGGCAAAGTACCTTCCACGCGAATTTCCATGGTTTTTGGTCGTTTTTGAACCAAACATTGTGTAGCTAAGACATGTTCGACTTCCGAGGTACCAATGCCAAAAGCCAAAGCGCCAAAGGCACCATGGGTAGAGGTATGGGAATCACCACAGACGATCGTCATGCCTGGCAAGGTTAAACCTTGCTCCGGTCCGATCACGTGAACAATCCCTTGACGAAGATCTTGCATGCCAAAATAAGAAATTCCAAAATCCGTACAATTGCGCTCCAACGTGGCTATCTGCACGGCACTCATGGGATCGCTAATGCCCTGGCTGCGATCCGTCGTGGGAACATTATGATCAGGCACAGCCAGAGCCGCCCTGGGACGACGAGGGGAACGGCCCGCTAACCGGAGGCCTTCAAAAGCTTGAGGTGAGGTCACCTCATGTACTAAATGACGGTCGATATACAATAAAGTGGTCCCATCAGGTTCTTCCCGCACTACATGCTGATTCCAGATCTTCTCAAATAACGTTTGACTTCCCATGCTTGGCTTCCTTCCCTCCGAAAATATAGGTAGGCTTCTATTTATCGCCTTTTTCCTCCTACTGGCAAGCATCCTCCCTTTACCTATGTCCCCAGGGCTTCTTTCCCTATTCAATCTTTGTGGTCTTTTAAGAGTTCTGATATACTTTTTTAAGCGCTTCTTAGGTATCCACCCACGGTTTTTTAACTCAACAACAAGCCACAAGATAGATTTGATCGACGGCTGGTCTCATCCATTCTCTGAGCCTTTTCCACGATTTTCTGGCCAGGCGTGAACCATACAACCAAACAGCGGCTAGGTCCTGCGCTATACGTATCTCAAATTTAAGAATTTCTCTTGAAAACGTCCTAAATACATTTCACGATGATAAATTTTCTTAGTCGTTACTTCTCCCAAGATCTGGCCATCGACCTCGGAACAGCTTCGACGCTCATTTATATCAAAGGGCAAGGTATCGTGTTGAACGAACCGTCAGTGGTAACAATTGAGGCCAATTCTAAAAAAATTTTAGCCGTTGGGGAAGAGGCGAAAAAAATGGTGGGACGGACTCCAGGAAATCTAGCTTCTGTCCGGCCTATGCGTGATGGGGTCATCGCCGATTTTGACATGACTGAACAAATGCTCCGGTATTTTATCCATAAAGTACGTCCACGAGGCGCCATTACCAGACCCCGCATCATTATTGGGGTGCCATCACGAATTACCCAAGTCGAACAACGCGCGGTCAAAGAATCTGCAGAGCTGGCCGGAGCCCGAGAAGTTTTTCTTATCGAAGAACCAGTCGCAGCGGCCATCGGAGCTGGACTTCCCATTACCGAACCCTCGGGGAATATGGTTGTGGACATCGGGGGTGGGACAACGGATATTGCTGTCATCTCGCTCGGCGGTATTGTATACAGTGAATCTGTTCGAATTGCAGGGGATCAAATTGATGGGGCTATTATTAGCTATCTGAAACGGGAATACAGTCTGTTAATCGGCGATCATATGGCCGAACGGATTAAAATCGATATCGGATCTGCGTATCCACTACCGGACAAGAAGCAAATGGCCGTAAAAGGAAGAGATATTGTTTCTGGAATTCCCCGAACTATTTTCATGGATGACACGGAGATTCGAGAGGCACTGCAGGATTGCATCTCCACCATTGTGACCGGCGTGCGAATGGCATTGGAACATACTCCTCCGGAATTGGCCGGGGACATCATCGACCGGGGTATTGTCCTTACTGGCGGAGGTTCACTGCTTCACGGGTTGGACGATCGGCTTCGCGAGGAAACTGCATTGCCAATTGTCACTGTCGACGACCCCTTAAGCTCGGTCGTGTTGGGTGTCGGAAAAACGCTGGAAGAACTCAGTCTCCTTAGAAAAGTTTCGACCAATTCAAGTTTAAACATCTACTAAGCACTACTGTATCTTCATGCCTCGACCTGAGCGTACTTCATTGTCTCTAGCCACCGGACTCCGCAGACTATTCCTGGGCGTTTTTGTCCTTTTATTGGGGCTTCTACTTTTCTTGCCACGAAACTCGCAAGAATGGTTGGGACAAATGATCGGCCCTTTAGCCATGTTCCTTGAAGGTCCCCTAAAGGTCGTCGCCTCAATTCAAGACTCAGTGGGGAAAACATGGGACCATTATCTTGCCCTCCAGCACGTATGGGAGGAAAATCAACAACTGAAAATCCAAATCCAAAAATTACAGGGGGAACAAAACCACCTGCGAGAACAGGCCATTCTATCCCAGAATTTTCAAAAACTTTTCGCCTATCAAGCCATTTCTCCTCTTACAACCTTACCTGCCCACATTATCGGACGTCATGTCTCTAATTGGTATCAAGCTATGGTCATTGATAAGGGAACTCGTGATGGAATTCGTGCGGAAATGGGGGTTATCACGGATGCCGGGGTCGTTGGCCGAATCGTTCGCGTAAACCCGACCACTTCCGTCATGCTACTTCTTTCCGACCCCAACGTCGCCATCACAGGCATGATTCAAAGCAGCCGAGACGAAGGAATTATTCAAGGCACGCCCCAAGGAACCATCAACATGAAATATCTTCCTCCCCTTGCCAACATCCAAGTTGACGACCCCATTGTTACCTCGGGCCTCACGGATGATTTTCCGAGAGGATTACAAATTGGACATATTCACAAAATCACTAAATCTGCGACAGATTTGTTTCAAACCGGAGAGGTGACTCCAATCGTCGACTTTTCGCAACTGGAGGGAGTCTTAGTCATTACATCTTTCCAGCCCCCAATACCGACTGAACCTGTCACAGCAACAGAGCAGTCTCCCACCCCGGAATAATTCTCATGCTCCTCGCACTTTATTTTTTCCTGTGTGTGGCAACGGTGGTAGTTCAAGCCACCCTCAGCTCTTTACTGTCCATTCAGAATGTGTATCCGGATCTCTGTTTGATTGTGACTTGCCTTACGGGATTTTTGTCCAATGAACATAGGGGGTTATTGATGGGATTGATGGTGGGACTGCTTCAGGATTTACTAACTCCAGGAGGCATTGGCATTAATATGGTTCTTAAAGGTCTGGCTGGCGGCCTGGCCGGGGTGACCACACATACCGTATCAACAGTCACAGTCACAGCCACGGTAATAGTCACCTTGGTCATTTCTCTTGGATGCGGTCTGGCCTCTCTTATCATAGCCTTTCCAGCCCTTGAAGGTTCGGAGGCTTTCCATGTCATCTCTTGGACATTAGTACCACAATCCCTATATCACGGCCTGCTGGCTGGGGGAATCTTTTGGCTCATCCACAAGTTTCGCCGTGCAGTAGGTGTGGTACACTTTTCCCACGAACGAGGGTAACCATCTCCAATGCCTATTTTGTCTTTCCAACATCCGAATCCCAATGCTCCATGATTGACTCGTCACGCCAAGCCAATGAATTGGCTGACATTCAAAGTCGACTAATCTTTGTCAAGGTGGGCCTACTCATGATTTTGGTTCTGTTGGGATTACGGCTATGGCAATTACAAATTCGAGATGGTGTGTATTATCAGGATTTAGCTCGAGATAACCGGACGCGATCAATCGTACTTGAGCCAGCTCGAGGTCTGCTATTTGACCGGCATGGGGAATTGCTGGCCAATAATATCCCGAGCTTCCAATTATATCTGTCGCTAGAAGACATCTCAGATTTTGAAAGCATACTTGCCAAACTTCCGGAATACCTTGAAGTAGACGTGCAAACAATTTCAGATAAGATCGGGACAAAACGACGCGGTCGCGTCAAAATAAAAAACGGGCTTACACTCAAAGAAGCGGCGTTGATCGAATCCCATCGGATTGAATTACCAGGTGTGGTGATTCAACCCGAATATCAGCGCAATTATCCATTAGGGAATTATGCCTCACACGTGATTGGATATGTCGGCGAGATTTCTGAAACTCAGCTGAAAGAGCAGGAATTCCTTGATGTCCAGTCCGGGCGCATTATTGGGCAATATGGTCTTGAACGAACGCTGAACTCCCGTTTATTAGGCGAAACTGGGCGGAAGGTCATAGAAGTAGACGCCCTCGGTTATCCTAAACGATCTCTTTCCATTCAAGCCCCACTTGCTGGCGACGATCTCTATTTAACGCTGGATATTCGTCTACAACGTTTAGCCGAAGATTTACTGGGAGAGGAAGCTGGAGCGATCGTGGCCTTGGACCCATGGAATGGAGATGTGCTGGCATTAGCCAGCCAGCCTGGCTTTAACCCCAATGACCTGTCGGGGGGCATTAGCCCACAAGCCTGGAAACTCTTACTGCAGGATCCCCGCCATCCCTTAACCAATCGAGCCATTCAGGGCCAGTATCCCCCAGGGTCCACATTTAAAATAGTCATGGCGGCCACCCTTTTGGAAACCCGCACGATGAGCGCCAGTGATTCCCTTGCATGCACTGGAACCTTTCCTTTTGGGAAACGGGTGTTTCGTGATTGGAAACGTGGGGGACATGGTTCTGTTGATCTGACCAAAGCCCTTGCTGAATCCTGTGATGTGTATTTTTATAAAGCGGGAAACCAATTAGGTATCGATCCCATTGCTCTTTATTCACGAAAATTTGGCCTCGGATCGAAAACGGGAATTCCCTTAGCATCGGAGAGAACGGGGTTAGTGCCCTCAACAGAATGGAAGAAGAAAAAACGGGGAGAACCCTGGTATCCAGGAGAAACCATTTCCATTGCTATTGGGCAGGGATTTTTATCAGTGACCCCAATACAGATGGCTAAGGTCGTGTCCATTGTGGCGACCAATGGACGGGTAGTCCAACCGCGGCTTCTTAAAGCCTCTCGCCTAAGAAGGACTGGGACTCTCAAAGAAGAACCGGCACCACAGACGCAACAACTCTCTATCGCGTCCGAAACCTTTTCTAGAATCAAAGAAGGGTTAGCGGCGGTGGTGACAAAGGGGACCGCTAAACGTGCCCAGTCAAAAATCGTAAGCATTGCAGGAAAAACAGGAACCGCACAAGTCGTTGCGTTGAAAGATGATGACGACAAATCAGAGGTAGCCAAAAAACATCAAGACCATGCCTGGTTTGTGGCATTTGCCCCAGTTGAAGAACCCATAATCGCAGTGGCAGTTATTGTCGAACACATGGGGCATGGAGGATCGGCTGCGGCCCCATTGGCCAAGACCATTATTGAAGCTTATATGAACGTGCATCACGCCAAACAAGGAAAGCCCCTGTGAGGATGCCGCATTGATCGCTTATCCTTACCTTCACAGCTATGCCCCGACTTATGAATGACAATGTCAACCGCCGCGGGTTGGATACCTTTGACTGGTGTTTTTTAGGTATCATCGCTGCCATTATTTCCATCGGCATCCTTTCAATCTATAGTGTCACTAATTCTGCCTCATCGACAAAATTCCCCATATATCTGAAGCAAACAACTTGGGCGGTGGTAGGAACATTAGCCTTCCTCGTTGCCGCAGGAATTGATTATCACAAATTTTCCAGAGTTTCCTATGTGTTGTATGGAGCAGGGCTTATCCTGCTCATTATTGTGTTAATTGGTGGAAAAACCAGCCGAGGTTCTCAACGCTGGATTCCCCTGGGGCCTTTCATGGTACAACCTTCGGAGTTTATAAAAATCCCCTTAATGCTTGCGCTGGCCTCTTATTATGGCGCGACCAGCCGGGATGGGTGGTTGAGACGGTTGATTATCCCCGCTCTGATCGTTCTTCCAGGTTTTTTGCTTATTCTAAGACAACCTGATTTAGGGAGTAGCCTCGCATTGCTTGCTATTTTCCTCGTCATCGTCATCACCGTCGGCATGAAGTCTAAAGCCTTCGGATTTATCGTCTTGGCTGCCCTCATGTTATTCCCTTTTGCCTGGGGAGGAGTTTGGGGTTCTTTGCATGGATATCAGCAAGATCGAATTTTGAGTTTCGTGGACCCCAGCTCAGATCCAGGAGGGAAGGGATATCACGGACTCCAATCACGCATTGCCATTGGCTCAGGTCAGTTACTGGGAAAAGGCTTATATGGAGGAACACAAACGCAGTTCAAGTTCCTTCCCGAAGGACATACAGACTTTGTCTTTGCGGTATTTGCTGAGGAATGGGGATTTTTTGGTTCACTCGTCCTTTTATCATTGTATGTCATCCTCTTATTAATGGGGCTGGAAATTGCTTTTAATGCTAAAGACGTGACCGGATCCCTTCTGGCGGTCGGCGTCGTGGCCATGCTGGGTTTTGGGATCATCGTAAACATTGCCATGACCTCCGGATTGGCCCCCATCGTCGGCATTCCGCTTCCCTTAATGAGTTATGGAGGTAGTGCAATGGTGGTGAACCTCACAGCCCTTGGTCTCTTACTCAACGTAAAGCGCAGACGGTTATCCTTGTTATAGTATGTATCGAAATCGGTGAATTAGTAGGGGCGAGGCTTAATGAAAAATGTGGTAGGCTAAATCCATCGTCACATTTCAAACCCTTGGAAATACTGCGCCTTTGGGCCAAAAATTATGAATGACTCGTTTTTCGAATAAATTTCAATAGGAACGTCTGACCATTTATTCATTTTAACGACTAGAACAGAATTCAGAAGGACTTCGCGATCCAAGCAAAGGTTGAGAGCATCAGCAAGCCGGGAGTTTGCAGTTTTTCTTCATCAACCCATTGAGAAAGGCTTTCTCCCAACCATTCTCTTCTCTTCTGCTCGCAATCTCTCCCCACCGGGAATAATTGGCTCGATTGAACTTCTGGATTAGGTAAGGAGACATGATATGGGATCTGAAATCGCCATAAGTGTGACGCGAGAAGAAACTCGGGTCGCCGTTCTGGAAAATCGAGTAGTGACCGAACTTTTTGTCGACCGGCCGCGAAAAAAAGATTTTGTAGGTGACATTTATAAAGGCAAAGTGATCAAAGTTTTACCAGGCATGCAAGCCGCCTTTGTGGACATTGGCCTAGACCGGGCCGCATTCATCCACGTTTCCGACCTCTCAGTCGGAACCGAACCTGGCGATACACTCGTGGACAGCGAAGAGGATGAGCCAAGTTCTGACTTGCCGCGTCCTCGACGACAAACAGCGCGGCCCATTGAAAGTTTGCTCGCGGAAGGACAAGAACTGTTGGTTCAAATTTCAAAAGGCCCGATTGGTACCAAAGGCCCTCGAATTACCACCTATGTGTCGCTTCCTGGACGGTTTTTGGTGCTCATGCCCAATGTTGACCACATTGGGGTTTCCCGCCGTATTACACAAGAAGAAGAACGCCACCGCTTAAAAGATGTCATGCGCCGAATCCGAAAACCCGAATATGGGTATATCGTTCGCACCGTTTGTGAAGGGGTTCCTGAAGAAGACTTATTGTCTGACACCAAGTTCTTAACCGCTCTCTGGGAAGACACATTGAATGCCGCAAACCAACAACCGGCACCCTCTCTGTTACATACCGATTTATCGCTCCCTCTTCGGGTGGTCCGTGATTTATTTACCAAAAAAGTTGACCGATTATTAATTGATTCAAAAAGCGGTTTTGATGAAATTAAAGATTTTGTCCGTCGCTATCTTCCGGAGCAAGCATCCCGAGTCCATTTCTATGATAAGAAACAAGATGGTCTTTTTGATCACCTTGGGATTGAACTCGAAATTACGCGGGCTTTAAGTCGAAAGGTCTGGCTCAAATCCGGAGGACATATCGTCATCGACCACACTGAAGCCATGACGGTGATCGACGTCAATACCGGACGATTTGTGGGGAAACGCGATCAAGAAGAGACCATTCTAAAAAACAATCTGGAAGCCGCAAAAGAAATTGCTTATCAGGTGAAATTAAGAGGCATTGGCGGCATCATCGTGATCGATTTCATTGACATGGAACGAGAACGAAATCGAGAGAAAGTGTATCAGGCCACGGTAGAGGCCATGTCAAATGATAAGGCGCAAACGCGTATATCACGCATTTCAGACCTCGGGCTCATTGAAATTTCCAGAGAACGTGTAAGGGAAGATCTTCTTCGAACCCTATCGGAAATTTGCAATGACTGCGAAGGGCGGGGGTATACTAAATCGGCTTTGACCGTCGCTTATGAAATTATTCGAGATATTAGGCGAATCGGCAATTCACGCGGACAATCCCAACGTATTGTCATTGGGGCCAACCCTCGCGTCATCGAATTACTCTTTGATACAGAACATGGAAGCATTGAACAATTAGAACAAGAGTTTCAACAACAGGTGTTGTTCAAAGCCGATCCTTTACTCCATCTTGAACAATATGACATTGTGGTGGTAGGCAAAGTCGGACAACGTCATGAAACTCGGGTAGCCTCTTAACCCAACTGATGGGGACGTCATCCGCCCTGCAAGCATGGTTGGAGCTGCGCGAAATCAAAGGACTTGGCCCGATCACCTATTCACGTCTCATCCATCGGTTCGGATCACCTGAAGCCATTCGCCAAGCCACCCCCTCCCAACTCCTCGAAACAGGCGATTTATCGCCTACGTTAGCCCGTTCGCTCACACAACCCCTTTCTAATACCAACCACAAGAAAATTCAACGCGAAATAGACGCAGTTACTGCTGGACAATTTTCCATTCTCACTCTGACAGATCATCAGTATCCGGCCCGATTAAAAACCATCGCCGACCCCCCACCGTTGTTATATTGTACCGGACAATTGCAGGATGACGATCAACAGGCTCTTGCCATTGTCGGGGCTCGGAAAGGCTCTCATGCAGGACGGGCCTTCACTCGACAACTCAGCGGAGATTTAGCGGCTCTAGGATTTACGATTATTAGCGGATTGGCGAGAGGAATTGATGCAGACGCCCATGAAGGGGCACTAGCCTCATCGGGCCGAACCCTTGCGGTCCTCGGCTGTGGAATTGATCGAACATATCCATCCGAACACAATAAACTTCGCTCTCGAATCGAAAGAAATGGTGCGGTGCTATCTGAATTTCCTATGGGCGCTTCCCCCCAATCTTTCCACTTTCCTCAACGCAATCGAGTCATCAGCGGACTATCACTCGGAGTCATTGTGGTTGAAGCCACATTAAACAGTGGTTCCCTCATTACGGCCCGAATGGCGTTAGAACAAAACCGCGAAGTCTTTGCCGTACCTGGGCCTGTCACAAATCCCCTTTGTCATGGTCCACATCGCTTGATTCAACAAGGAGCAAAACTCGTTGAAAAACCTTGGGATATTGTGGAAGAAATTCTTCCTATGTTAGAACCCTCTTTTCGTAGGAATCTTGAAACGCAGTACGAAATGGGGCACCAGCCCTCTTCGACCTTCACCCTGGCTCCGGAAGAAGACAAACTATTCAACAAAATACACTTAGAACCCGTTTCTCTTGACGAATTAATTGCTCAAGGTCCATATTCTTCATCCGAGGTAATGAGTATTCTCTTGTCATTGGAGATGAAAGGCCTTATAAAACAAATACCAGGTCTTCAATATGTCCGGGTCAGAATCCGATAAGAACCACCAATTACACACATTTATGAAAGATTTCACCAGAAACCAATCAGACAGAATCTCTCGTTATCACTATGGCTAAATCACTCGTTATCGTCGAATCGCCCACCAAAGCGAAAACTCTTTCCAAATATTTGGGTCGCAATTTTCAAGTCTTGGCATCTGTCGGCCATCTCAAAGATCTTCCAAAAAGCAAACTAGGCATTGATCTCGAAAATAATTTTGATCCCCATTACATCGTGATTCGGGGAAAAAGCAAAATTTTAAAAGAAATAAAAACGGCTGCCAAGAAAGCCAAGGAGGTGTTTCTAGCGCCTGACCCAGATCGAGAAGGCGAGGCCATCGCCTGGCATATTGCCGAAGAACTCAATGGCAGTAGCGGCAAAGTTCACCGGGTATTGTTTAATGAGATTACCGAAAAAGCCGTGAAGCGTGCCCTCAAGGCACCCAGTACCATTGACATGAATAAAGTCAATGCGCAGCAGGCTCGTCGGGTCTTAGATCGACTAGTGGGATACCTATTAAGTCCGCTTTTATGGAAAAAAGTTCGACGGGGCTTAAGTGCTGGTCGAGTACAATCCGTAGCTGTACGGGTTATTTGTGAACGAGAGGCGGAACGAGAGGCCTTTCAATCAGAAGAGTTTTGGACCTTAACGGCCATGTTGAAGGGCAACAATCCTCCACCCTTTCAAGCAAAACTACAATCGGTCCAGGGCGAACGTGTTACTATTCGAACCACCGAGGAAGCTCAAAGGATCCTGGATGATCTCGAAGGAGCTTCCTTTGCCGTTTCTCACATAGATCAAAAAGAAAAGCGCCGCAATCCTTCGGCGCCCTTCGTCACTAGCCGACTGCAACAAGACAGCGCAAGAAAGCTGCGATTCCCGGCTAAGAAAACGATGATGCTCGCCCAACGGCTTTATGAGGGTATTGAAATTGGGGGCGAAGGCCAAGTTGGCCTCATCACCTATATGCGGACAGACTCTACCCGTATTGCCCCTGAAGCACTTGAAGAAGTTCGCGGTTATATTCAAGGGAACTTTGGACCGGACTATCTTCCTTCTCAACCAAATGTCTATAAGATCCAAAAGGCTGCCCAGGAAGCTCATGAAGCCATTCGCCCCACCTCAACACAACGTAGTCCTGAAAGTCTTCGAGCTTTTCTCGAGCCCGATTTGTATAAATTGTACAAATTGATCTGGAACCGATTTGTAGCATCTCAAATGACCCAGGGGCAGGATTTGGTCACCCAAGTGGATGTGCAAGCCAAGACCTATACATTTCGCGCCAGCGGAACAGTAGAAAAATTTGATGGATACCGTCGAGTCTATCGTGAAGAAGTGGAGCAGCCAGCAGAAGCCATGACTGTTGAAGCGGATCCTTTAACGGAGACAAATCTGACCTTACCCTCATTGGCCGTTGGAGAATCGCTCTCCCTTGTTGAAGAAGCTGAAGCAGGTCTCATTCCCAAACAACATTTCACCCAACCTCCGCCACGGTATAACGAAGCCTTGCTCATTCGCGAAATGGAAGAAAAGGGAATTGGGCGACCTTCAACCTATGCCACCATTATTTCGACCATCCAGGACCGTCATTATGTCGAAAAGGAAGAAGCCCGCTTACGTCCCACAGAATTGGGACGGATGGTCAATGACCGGTTGGTGAATCATTTTCCCGATGTGTTTGATGTGGAATTTACTGCCAAAATGGAAAGTGAGCTTGACGGCATCGAAGAGGGGGATAAAGATTGGATCACGGCGGTGAAAGATTTTTATCAGCCCTTCATGAAAGACTTAGAATCAGCGGAAGAAAACATGGAGGATTTGAAGAGCAAAGAGGAACCAACCGACGTACCATGTGAAAAGTGTGGAAAACTGATGATTATTAAATGGGGAAGACATGGGCATTTTCTTGCCTGCCCAGGCTACCCTGAATGTAAAAGTACAAAAGAATTCAAAAAAGATGATAATGGAACGATCCAAATCGTTCAGCCACAAGCAGAAGTCACGAATGAGGTTTGCGAGAAATGCAACAGTCCCATGGTACTTAAACGAGGACGATTTGGCACTTTCCTGGCCTGCTCGCAATACCCCGAATGCAAAACCACCAAACCGTTAAAATTAGGCGTGAAATGTCCTTCCCCCGACTGCGAAGGGGACCTGGTCCAAAAACGCACCAAGAAAGGCAAAAATTTTTATTCGTGCAGTAAATACCCCACCTGCACCTTTGCGGTTTGGGATAAACCCATCAACCGAGCCTGCCCCCAATGCCAGGCCCCGTTTCTAGTCGAGAAGTATCGGAAACAAACTGGAACCCAAGTAGTCTGTCATGACAAGGAATGCGGATATCAGGAAGAAGAACAGAAACAACAGAAGGTTATGAGCCAATAGCCGGCTTCACACCTTTTTGATGCTCAAAGACTTTAATGGGCTCGCCTTTCCCAGAAATGACTTCTTCAGTCACGAGCACTTCCTTCACATCGGGCTGAGACGGAATGTCATACATAACATTCAACATAATCGATTCCAAAATCGCACGGAGACCTCGAGCTCCCGTCTTTTGCGCATAGGCTTTTCGGGCAATCCCCTGGAGGGCTCCCTCGGTGAACTTCAATTTCACTTCATCAAAAGACATCAGTTTTTGATATTGTCTTACTAACGCATTTTTCGGTTCTGTCAAAATTTGAACCAATGCCGACTCATCTAATTCATCAAGAGTCGCCACAACGGGTAACCTTCCAACAAATTCAGGAATCAGTCCATATTTCAACAAATCTTCAGGCTCAACATGTGAAAACAGATCGCCGATTTGGTTTCGGTTTCGTGCCTGAACGTTGGCCCCAAACCCCATACGTTTTTGGTTGAGCCGACGTTCAATGATCGCATCAAGGCCCACAAACGCCCCTCCACAGACAAATAAGACATTCGTCGTGTTTACCTGAATAAATTCTTGATGTGGGTGTTTCCGCCCCCCTTGAGGTGGGACATTAGCCACCGTCCCTTCAATTAATTTTAACAGCGCTTGCTGCACCCCTTCGCCAGAGACATCGCGAGTAATAGAGGGACCATCCGCTTTGCGCGTGATTTTATCGATTTCGTCAATGTAGACAATTCCTCGTTCCGCACGTTCGACATCGTAATCGGCAGCTTGCAATAGCTTTAAAATTATATTCTCCACATCTTCCCCAACATAACCGGCCTCGGTCAGAGTCGTGGCATCGGCAATGGTAAAGGGCACGTCCAAATATTGAGCCAGAGTTTGAGCAAAAAGGGTTTTTCCCGTCCCGGTGGGGCCGACAATCAAGATATTCCCTTTTTGTAGCTCCACCTCCCCATTCTCATTGGCTGCAATCCGTTTGTAATGGTTATACACGGCCACGGACAGCACACGCTTGGCATGATCCTGTCCGATAATGAACTGGTCTAAATGCTGATGGATATCGAAAGGTTTACAGAGCTTGGTTGCAATTTCTTGTTGGGATTCCTGCCAATCCTCGGAAATTATTTCATTGCATAATCCGACACATTCATCGCAAATATACACAGTCGGGCCGGCTATGAGTTTTCGAACCTGGTCGCGGCTCTTTCCACAGAAGGAACACCGGAGATTGGCATCGGACTTGGATTGTCGTGCCATAAGAAGAACCTCCTTTTTGCTTATTCTTTGTCTCGACCCTTTGCGTCAGATTTTGACTCGTCCTTATGTCCCATTTGCGGACTGCGGGTAATGACTTCATCGATCAAGCCATAGGATTTCGCTTCCTCACCGGACATAAAATAGTCACGCTCCGTATCCTTGGCGATTCTCTCCAGAGGTTGCCCAGTATGGTGGGCCATAATGTGATTCAATCGCTCACGAATTTTCAGGATCTCCCGGGCATGGATATCAATTTCTGTGGCCTGCCCTTGAAAACCACCCAGCGGCTGATGGATCATCACCCGAGCATTCGGCAAAGCAAACCGCTTACCAGTCGCCCCAGCAGTCAAGAGGAGTGCCCCCATACTCGCTGCCTGCCCCAAACAAATAGTACTGATGGGTGATTTTACATATTGCATCGTGTCATAAATTCCCATGCCCGCTGTCACACTCCCTCCAGGAGAATTTACGTACAGATGGATATCTTTTTCTGGATCTTCCGCTTCCAGAAACAACAATTGAGCAATGACGACATTAGCAAACATATCGTCGATCGGCGCTCCAATAAAGATAATGCGGTCTTTCAAGAGGCGTGAATAAATATCATATGACCGTTCACCACGATTCGTTTGTTCAATGACCATCGGAATGAGCATTCCCTAGGACCTCCTCGTTATTGAATAGATATCGGTTCTGGCATTGGTAACATTACGGGCTTAACCGTATCGGTCTTTCCCTATCCCTGAATCACCGCATTTTGATAGACAAATTGTAAAGCTTTTTCCGATTTCATGCGTTCCCGGAATTCTTCTTGGGCACCTGGCCCTCCGGCTTCCACCATTCGCTGTATTTCTTCAACTGGCAACTTCAAAGTCGTCGCAAGCTTTTGGATTTCGGCTTGAACTTCCTCATCAGATATTTGGATTCCTTCTTTTTGAGAAATGGCGTCCAGGATCAAGCTCAGTTTCACCCGCCGCTTCGCTTCAGGTTGTTCCTCCTGTTGAAGCCGTTTGGCTTCCTCCTGCAAACGAATCGGCTCTTCTAAATCATCTTCACGATGGGCATGGCGATGCTCTTTCATCAGTTTTTGTCGAACCAACGTCTGTAATTCTCGTTCGATCAACACTTCAGGAATATCAAAATGGTGCATTTGCAATAGGCGCTCAATCACTTGATCTTTATAACCTTCCTCCAGGTCCTGCTTCAAAATATTTTCGAGCTGAGTAGTGACGGCTGACTTTAAGGCTTCCAGCGATTCATAATCACCACAGTCTTTGGCAAACTCATCATCCAGATCCGGTAATTTTTGCTCCTTTACTGCCTCAATGGTCACCTTTAAATTCATGGTTTTCCCGGCCAAATTGGGATCGGGATGATTCGGGGGATAGGGTTGAGGGATTTCGAACGTCTCTCCTGAACGCCTACCAATCAGATGATCCTCTAACTCCACCCCTAGAATGGGAGTCTTGGAACCCAGTTTATGAAGATGCCCATTTTTTTGTGAGCCCTCCACCGGTTGATTATCCAGAAATCCTTCAATGGATAGGACCGCATAAAGTCCATCCTGGAGAGTTGTCCCCTCAGGAACCGCGTCAATCTGTGCATGTTGCTCTCGCAAGGTTTGCAACGCCTGATTGATCTGTTCCTCGGTCACAGAACGAGGATCTTTTTTTAAAGAAATGGGGTTGGGCGGTCGGTAATCTCCTAATTGAATAGAGGGCTTAATTTCCACAGTGGCCGTAAACGTGAAAGGTGTATCGGGTTCAACTTTCATGCGGTCCAGGGGTGGAATGTCGACCACCACGGGAACCACACCCGATTCTTTGACAGCTCGCTGATAATAATCCGGAACCAACCGCTGGATAACATCTTTTCCGACCAATTGTGCATAGCGTTTTTGTAAAAGTTCTAGTGGAGCTTTGCCCGGACGAAAGCCTGGAATACGAACTTGCTTTTTCAACTCAGCATAGACTTTTTGAAATTCGCTTTTAACCGCATCTTCCGGCACCTCAATTTTCAAGGCCCGTTTAACAGGCCCCAACTCTGTCATTTCTAGTTTCATAAAATAAGAAATCCTTGTATAAGAAACCCGCTGAGGGATGAAAGTAAAAAAATGGTGCGAGAGGGGGGACTTGAACCCCCACGGTTACCCACAAGATCCTAAGTCTTGCGCGTCTGCCAGTTCCGCCACTCTCGCGCATCAATCCTTATCAACTTCATGGAATACTCTTACGGTTATGGAACCCCTGCCTGATCAGGCTAAGACCTACGGTCAAACCTCTCCATTATAAAAGGTCTTATCCTTACAGGCCATCCCCAAATTCAGACAATTCTTGAGCACGTTGATGTGAGAGGGGCAAGCTGAAACATTTCAGACGGTCCCTACTTGCTAGCACCGATAGTCTGGGGTAAGGTAACAGATTATGAATATTAAACAGCTCTACCAAGATATTTACCAGAAATTTCTGGAAAAGAAAGACGCACATCAAGGGTACGACTTCCAGCATTCTCCTGTGGGATCGGCTACCCCCCCTGAACCCACCTTTTCTGAGAAAGTGAAACCCTGGACATTCGACCGTCCCTGGCGTTTAAAAAAAATCCGTGAAAGTCGTGATCAGCAGCAAAAGGACATCTTGAATTTACGATCCTCATCCTCGGCCAAACCCAAATCGTAAACAACACGGGCCGTTTTTCCCTCAATGCAGGGTTTTTTTCACGCAACAGTTCAATTATATCAGCAATCTCTGTTAGCCGCCCTGACCTCGCTTCGACACAGTTGGATCCTCATTCCCGTTGTTATAGGTTTCGCACTAGGTCTTGTCCTCATTACATCCGCCGTCGGCCGGTTAGGAATGATCGGAGGCTTAATCCTCGGGGCCGCCAATGCATTGATCATTGGCGCAACCCTCAGTTTAACAGAAGAAGCTATTCGCGGGGGGAGAAGGTTGCACTGGCAGGACATCCCTCACAGCATGGGAGAATATTTTTGGGACGTCATCTCTGTGGGGTTTATAGTATGGTTCCCGTTATTATTCCTAGAAATGGGATTGCAAAACAATCCATATCAGCCCCTTATCGCAACGGCTATATTTTTTCTAATATTCATCATCTTGAATCCTGTCCCAGAAATCATTTATCAAAGCCGAAAAGGCTCGGCCCTTGAAATCATCCAGGAAAGCTATGAATTTATCCTGGAAAACTGGATTGAATGGTTTTTACCGGTGGCTATCGCCTTAGCACCATTTGGACTATCATTTTTCTTTCAGATTTCGAGCCAAGCAGGACGACGAGGCGGACTGGACTTCTGGCATCTCATCACCCTGCCGTTTTCGATCCTTTCCCAATGGTTATCACTTCTCGGGATTTCTCCTAATACCAGTTTTATCCTCGTGCTCATCCTCACACCCATTGCGACTGTCTTCATGTTACTCTTTCGAGGTCATTTGTTTTCTGCCCTCCATCGATCCTCACGTCGACAACGAATGTTTCAATCCCGACTGTAGTGAAGGACGTGGGGGTGGGCTGCAATGGAAGGGAGGGGAAAAAACTTCAAACTCCAACTTTTTTAATTATGTACGCCTTACTACTTACTAGGTTTATCTCTTTACTGGCATGCACTTGATTGCTTGTCGGCCTCTTAACCCCATGGTAAGATGGCAACCTTTGGACGCATTTATCTGGCGGTTCAATCGGAGAACATCTTTCGTCGTCACTAGTGCAGAGCAATCAATGGTTCTGGAGAGGTGCGAGAGTGGCCGAATCGGCGTGATTGGAAATCACGTGTGCCGGCAACGGTACCGTGGGTTCGAACCCCACCCTCTCCGCCATTTTCATTCTACCTATAATGATGTTTAGGGGCTGGGCCCTGTGCAATAGAATCCTGCGAACTCCGCCAGGTCCGGAAGGAAGCAACGGTAAGTGGGCGAGTCTGTGTGCCGCAGGATCACCTGGCCCCGATTTCTTAGTGAGGAGAAAAAAGTAAGGAGCAAGGAGAAATACTACCAATTTCTTTACCCAGCCTTTTTATTTTAACCCCTGAATCCTCACGCCTTAGTCCTTACTTATAAGACTGCCCCGAATCTTCAAGCGGTTTTTCCAATGGAATTCCAAGTTTCTGCTCGCAAATATCGTCCCTCAATTTTTGGGGAAGTCATGGGCCAAACCCACGTGGTGCAAACCCTCACTAACGCCATCTCACGACAACGAGTGGCTCATTCCTATGTCTTTTCAGGCATGCGAGGAGTAGGAAAAACCACAGTGGCCCGTATCCTGGCCAAATCTCTCAACTGCGACAAAGGTCCGACCAGTCAACCCTGCGGCACATGTCCAAGTTGTGTGGAAATTACCCGAGGGAACTCCGTCGACGTTATTGAAATTGATGGTGCGTCAAACACGGGAGTGGACGACGTTCGCGAACTTCGCGAGAACGTGAAATTTGCCCCTTTTCATGGCACTTATCGCGTTTACATCATCGACGAAGTCCACATGCTCTCCAATTCTGCATTCAATGCCCTGCTCAAAATTTTGGAAGAACCTCCAAGCCATGCGGTCTTTATTTTTGCTACCACGGAGGTCCATAAAATTCCACCAACGATCCTATCTCGTTGCCAACATTTTACCTTTCGACGCATTTCCCGATTGGAAATCATAGCCCAATTACGTCACGTGGCCACTCAAACCGGTGTCAAGGTAGAGGATCGAAGTTTGTCCGTATTAGCAAGAGCGAGTGAAGGCAGTATGAGGGACGCCCTCAGCCTTTTGGATCAAGCCGTCTCATTTGGCGGTGAAACACTGCAGCATGGGGATTTAGAGGCATTAATTGGGACAGTGCCCGATGAATTGGTTCGACAGATGGTTGACGCCATTTTAGCGCACCAGGCTTCACATGCCATGACTCTTGTCGGAGAAGTAGTCGACCAAGGGTTTGATGTCCGAGTGTACTGCCGTGAAATCTTGGAACGAATTCGAAACCTCCTCGTCGCTTGTGTCGTACCTTCGCCTCACCAAGTTCTCAATCTTTTAGAGCTGGGAGAGGAAGAAGGTGCTCAGATTATTGAACAAGCCAAGTCCCTCTCCGAAGGTTATTTACAGAGTATTTTTTCCATTATTTCCCAAACAGAAGACAGCCTACGAGGAAGTTCCCATCCACGATTTCTCATTGAAGCCGCAGTAGTTCGTGCTGCCCTCTTAGATCCCCATACCCCGCTAGCTACCCAGGCAGCTGCAGTTGCCACCGTTAAGCCTCAACTAGCTGGGCAGCCACAACCAACTTCTAAAAAAGTTCAAGATGGTCCACCACTACCTACCGAAAAGCCTCGCACGGGTCAAAAAGCTCCTGAACGAACGACGACTTCCGGGGGATCAGCGGCCGAGTTTCCCGCCTCATCAACTCACCTGAAGAATAAAGAGAATACCAAAAGACCGGAACCTCAGCGGCAAGTGGTCCCAGATCAGCCATTACCGAAATCGACACTTCCCGCTTCCGATCAGCCTCTGGCCCTGGATTGGGAACACGTCGTAAATCGCATGATGAAGGATCATCCCAATGTCGGCAGTTTTCTGGAGAAGGGCAGCGTGGTCTCTATGACAGCCGATCATGTCGTCATCGGCTATTCCAAACGAGATGCCATTGCCCGATGGCGGACCGATAAGCCGGAAAATCGTGCGCTCTTAACCAATATTTGTGAAGAATTAGCGGGTGGTCCAATACGAATCCAAGTGATTGAATTACAAGATGGCCAGGAATGTCCGCCATCGATGGGCGAGCTTCGCGCAAAAAAAAAACGCGAAAATGACCAAGATCTGATGGAGCAAGTGAAAAACCATCCGCTCGTAAAAGAGGCCTTAGAACTATTTGGAGGTGAGTTGGCATCAGCCCAACGAATTTCGCAACAAGAGGAGGCTCAGTAATGTCGAAAAACCCTTTTGCCAACATGGGCAATTTGCTCAAACAAGCGCAAGAAATGCAGTCGAAAATGGGAAAAATTCAAGAAGAAGCTGCGACCAAAACCGTGGAAGCTTCGACCGGAGGAGGTATGGTGACCGTGCAAGCCAACGGCGCAATGCAAATTACCAACATCACCATTGATCCTGAAGTCTTGAAGTCAGGGGATACCGACATGTTGAAAGATCTCCTGGTGTCGGCAACCAATGAGGCCCTACGTAAAGCCAAAGAACTCATGGCTGAAGAAATGAAATCGTTGACCGGCGGCCTGGGTATTCCAGGAATATTTTAAGAAACGTTAGAGGTCACAACATGGCAGAACATATTGGTTCTTCCCCATCGAAAACTAACGGGCAACCTCAAGGCCTCCTCATGCGCCTCACCAGAGAATTGGTGCGTTTACCAGGAATTGGCCAAAAAACCGCTCAACGATTAGCGTTTCATCTCATGAAAACTGACACCGAAGAAGCCCTACGCTTAGCGGAGGCCATCCGAGAAGTCAAAGAAAAGATTACATTCTGTACCCAATGCCGAAACATTGCCGAAGGTCCACTTTGTGCCGTGTGCCTTGATCCGAAACGAGACGCCACCAGCATTTTAGTCGTGGAAGAACCCAGCACTCTCCATGCCATCGAACAAAGTCGGGCCTTTCGTGGGTTGTATCACGTCTTGTATGGCGCACTCTCACCTTTAGACGGCGTCGGCCCAGCGGATATTCGTACTCATGAATTAGAAAATCGTGTTCAGCAGGGTGGTATAAAAGAAGTGATCGTGGCCACCAATCCCACGATTGAGGGAGAAGCGACGGCCATATATCTCACCAAACGTCTAAAACCCCTTGGGGTAAAGGTTTCTCGTATTGCCTATGGAATCCCTGTTGGGATGGATATCGAGTATGCCGACGAAGTCACCCTCCTCAAATCGATCGAAGGTCGGCGAGACCTTGGGTAATCAAGAGTCTTGGAATCTTATTTCTTTCCATTTTACTCCTTCCCTTTTATTCTCCAATAAATGGAGCTATGGTTCGGCTGGGCGACCGATTTTGTTGCTTTGGGAGAAACGAAGGTTACATCTTTTGTACGAAACTAAAAAATATAAAACTATCCAGACTTAAACTTGTCACTTCGGTGTTAACGTTTGACTTGGTGTTCAATGGCTTGGAATTGGGCAGGGAAGACGCCCAGCCAAAATCCTATTTGTTGAATTTCTTCACGCCAATACTTCTCATAACTTCCTTGCTTCATCGCAAATTTCGCTAAATCTGCGAGCAATGGGTTCACTTTTGGCTCTGGCAGATTGTCAGCAAACAATTTAGGAATCATAAATCCGTTTGACAAACGAATAAGATTATCTTTTTCTTGCGAACCGAGATCCAAATGTCGAAGGGCTGCCCGGAGTCGTGAACCATCCGGATCATGCCGACGTTCAATTGCACAGGCAAAGAGCCCGCCAATATTGTAACGTTCATTGGCGGAAAGCAGAGGGATCTTAGGTTTTAGCGTTCGTGGAGCGACTGGAACCGATGAGGGCGCCCTTTTCGCCAGGGATTTCTTGGTTTGAGGTTTTTTAACAACCTTTTTGCTTATGGAAGATTGTTTTGTTTTGCCGACCGCTTTTTTTGAGGCAATTTTTTTATTGTGTGGTTTAGGAGAAACTTTTACCCCTGCCTTTTTAGGACTAGCCTTTGGCTTCCTTGTTACAGCCTTTTTAGCTCCCAACTTCTGTTTCGTAGAAGTAGATTTCGTTGATGTTTTTTTCTTTACAGAAGATTTGACCGCCTTTTTAGGAGGTTGAGTTTTCAGAGAGGAATTTTTTTTACTTGTCACAACGGCGGATTTTTTCTTTGAGGCCGTTTTGCTTTTTGGTGATTTTTTTTTGGACATCTTAGAAACCGATTTCTTGGAAGCCATCAATATCCCTTTCTCTTTTGAAAATGCCAAAATAGTTTTCAATTAATTGAGCCAGAGCAAAATGATAACCGGTCTCAAATCTCTCAGCAAGGGAATCCAAGTCTTTCTTGGTATGTATTCTCCGTTTTTGGGTATGAAAAAACTCCAGAAAATTTTGATAAAACAGTGGACGACTTTAGAAAAGTGAGGACGTCATCCTTAGCCTTTTTTTTGTGAGAGAAAAAGTACAAACCAAATCGCATGGTAGCGAAAATGGTTGTTCAACGAAATCGTTGCGGTTAGGGAGAGACGCCACTGGCTAGAACAATTTCGCAGATATGGTTCAGCCGTTCGATATGTTCGTATGCCGACCAGGGATCTTGAGCCATCGAACACACTCCGTGATTCGCTTGCCCCACAATGTCGAAATCACCTGCCGGGTTCTTCTCGGTAACTCCTAAGGCACGGGCTGTTGCCTCACCAAGTTCGGAGCTAATCGCTGGAAGTGCAGGGACCGTCGGGCCAATTCGCGTATAGCGATAGATTTCGGGGAAATTTTGGCAAATTTTCTGGAGATCGAACCCCCGATAGATGGCTGCGACGACATGCGTGGGATGTACATGAACCACCGCCCGGGTGCGATTCATTCCTCTAGTTAATAAATAATGCATATGCAATTCACCCGAGGGGTTAGATCCAGGGGGAATTTGTAATTTGCCATCAACAAACTTAATCTTAATCATATGTTCCGGATGAACAATCGTTTTTCGCCATCCAGAAGGGGTGACATAAAGATATACACTTCTTGCGCGCCGAAGACTACAATTCCCATCACGGCTCGTAATCCAGCCTCGTTCATAACATCGGCGTAAAACATCACCAATTGCGGTAATCATAAGATTCTCTCCTGAATGATAGTGCGTTCAGAGGGGTATGAGCCCACCCCAAACCTTTTCTGAAAAACCAAGAGGGTTCACTGTTGAACTGTGGGCATCATTGTACTAATCATGATCTTTTTCGCTTCTCTCATAAGACCTCCTCCATCTTTGGAGAACTCACACTCTATGTCTATTTTTCGATGTCCACAATCAACCTGCGGGTAAAGTTTGGCCCTATGAAACTTCAGTCACGTCTTCACCCCTTGAAAGAGGGCTTCCCCAACATCGACTTTTTCCTTCAAAGTGAAAATCTTGATTGAGCTCTTTGATTTTTTCAATAGGAAAGAAAACTGGGCAACCTGTAGCAGGAGAGAAGTCAGTGAGATCAGAGAAACGATGCACAGAGTTTCCGATGAATCACCTTATCCACTTGTCAGCTATTGATCCCTATTTACATTCTTAGGATGGTTACTTGGTAATTAGGATTTCGGGGTTTTGTCCCCAGGTTTGAGCAAACACCATTTCTGGGAGAGATTTTCGAGATCGGGGAGCCAGTTCCCGTTCACGTATCTCATCAGGGAGTGCGGAAGGATCCCCCGCATATCCGATGGCCAGCGCTGTTAACGGTTCATAGGTATCAGGGACCGCATACTGTGTACGAATCATATCGGGAAGGATGCCCGCCATTTGGTGAACAACGAGATCAACAGCAGTGGCCTGAACGACGAGATTGCCAACCGCCAACCCCACATCGTGAAGAGCATGACGGTTGGATTTCCCGTTGTGATCAAAATGCAATTTGGCCAAGGTAAGGATCAATAAAGGAGCCTGTTTTGCCCAAACCTGGTTTCCCTCCATTAAGCATCCGAGTAGTTTCCCATATTCTTGAGCCTGATCAGCCGTGGCCATGATAAACACCCATGGCTGCTCGTTGAAACACGAAGAAGCCCATCTCGCTGCTTCAAATAGGCGTTGAATTTTCTCCGGTTCCACTGGTCGTCCCGCAAATGCCCGAGGACTCCATCGTCGGCGTAACAAATCATGAATAGGGAATTGGGTATTTGCCGGTTTTTCCATATAGACCTTTCATTCTCACCCTTAAGAGGGAGTCGGGAAAAATCTGCCAACCCATTATTCCTCCTCCTTAGGCTCCAAAGCCGTATTCACCAATTCAATGACCGTCTGTATCTGAAAAGGCTTGGCCATACGGTATTGAGCCCCTAATCGTTGGGCAAGTTCTAAAAGATTAATTTTTGCCCCCTCGCTGGCTGCCGACATAGCAATGACATTAACGTTGGGAAATTCTCGACGAAGATCCAGAATGGTTTCCAGACCTTCTTTTTCCGGCATAAGAATATCTAGAATAATCAGCTCAGGTAAATGTTGCCGATAGAGGCGTATGCCTTCTTCTCCATTTAATGCAGTGAAGACTCGATGCCCCTCTTTTTCTAAAACTTGTTCCAAGACATCACAGATTTGTGGATCGTCATCAATCACAAGAATGGTCGCCATCGCATCAACTCCTTCCTCGCCCCACAACATCCGACTGTTGACATACAGTTGGTCAAATCAGATGGAAAATATGGGCGATCAACTCTGGCATCCCCATCGTTTTTTTGCTCCTTCTTTTCCGACAGATTGATTCAAAGGACTTTACATTCTAGAGCATTAGTCGTTCCTTTTAATAGGCAATTTTTCATGCAACCAAAAAATTTTCTGTCCACTCTTATTACACAATAATATTTAAAAAAATGGGGAAAGGGATTTATCGAGAACATGTCGAACAATGGGAGCGAGATCTCGAATGGCTAATGGCTTCATGAGATACGCCTGAATCCCCAGAGCTTTGGCTTTTTCGGCAGTCATAATATGACTAAACCCTGTACACAGAATGATGGGCAGCTCGGGACGAATGCGTAAAAGCTCTCGCGACAACGCTTCCCGGTCAGACCTGGCATGGTTTGGTCAGTAATGACCAGATCAAAACGTTGAGGGTCTTTTCGAAATGCAGTCAACGCTTCTTGGGAGCAGGTGTACACTTCGACGGTATATCCTAGGGGAGAAAGAAGTTCCTTTCCAAGACGGACAATGGTTTCCTCATCATCGACGAATAAGATTGTTTCTTTCCCCATTGGAATGGTGGTGTGATCTCCAGGACCTCCACTGGTCAACTCATGAATCGTCGGAAAATACACTTCAACTTTTGTCCCCTTCCCTCCCAAACTATCGACCATGACCGCACCACCATGATTCGCCACAATTCCATGAACAACGGCGAGACCCATTCCTGATCCTTCTCCGATGGGTTTGGTCGTGAAGAAGGGATCAAACATTCGCTCTAGGACATCCGGCGACATGCCAGCCCCGTTATCTTGAATAGTCAGACGAACATGCGGCCCAATCTTTAATCCAGATACGGTGCCCACATTGGCCTCTGTAACATCCCAATCTTCCAAAATAATCTCTAAACGGTCTCCTGTCTCTCGCATGGCATATTCCGCATTGGTACACAAGCTGATTAACACTTGGTGCAATTGGGTGGCATCAGCCATGACGGAGGCTTTTGTCATGAGAGAATGGCGAATATCAATCGTGGTTGGAATTGTGGCACGCAACAATTTCAAGGCTTCCTCAATAATGGTATGCAGAGGGGTCGGTTTTTTCCCCTGACCGGACTGCCGACTAAACGCCAAAATTTGCAGAACAAGATGCTTGGCCCGATGTCCGGCAGTCAATACTTCCTGTAAATTGCGTTGGGTCCGGCTATCCTTCGGAACTGAAGCTAACGCAAGTTCGGTATAGCCCAAAATAGCCGTTAAAATATTATTAAAGTCATGAGCAATCCCACCGGCAAGAGTGCCGATGGCCTCCATTCGGCTGGCTTGACGATATTGGCGTTCTGTCTTGACGAGCGTTTCTTGAACTCGTCGTTCCTCCGTCATATCTTCGGCCACCCCAGCCATACGAATAACCTCTCCTGAGGCATCGCATATGGGAATGGTTTGAAGTTTGAGGAATCGAATCGATTGATCAGGACGAATGATCCGAAACTCGAGCCGACAACCACTCGTGACGCTGTTTGCGAGAGAGGTCAATACTCTTTCGTGATCCTGAGGATGTACGGCATCCCAAAGGTCATGGGGTTGGTCGACCAACTGAGCCCCATTACGCCCCCACACGCTTTCATACCGTGGGCTCATATAAAGAATTTTAGAATGATCGGGTGAGGCCATCCAAAAGACTTCTTGTATATGCTCGACAAGGTGTTGAAAGCGCGATTGCTGTTCCTCCATCGTTTTTTGTTGAGTGGCTCTCGCGCTTTGCAATTCCTGAATCGACCGTCTAGTAGAGGTCAAAAAGGCACGATACACCTGGGTCAAGACCATTGAAGCAGTTGACCCTATCTCTATATAGGAAATTGATAGCTCTTGGGCCTTATCTTTTCCGGAAAGAAAAGACTGGAAAGCGGCGGGCATAACTAAATGAATTGAGGGATTATTTCGTCTCAAAAGATCGACCAATTCAACCACAGTCTCTCTTGGCTGCTGGACATGGATCAGTGCCACGGGAAAAAGCTCACGCTGAGCACTCATGACAGCCTCGGATTGTATGGAACAATCCACAACATCATGCCCCATCTCTTCCAATCCAGCCTTTACCGGCTTCAGTATGGAAGGGTCATCACAGAAAAGAAGAATGTCGAAACATTTTGTAGGTGCCATGTTTGCCCCCAGAGGTAGGGATGAAGACTAACACCGGCTTGTACCAACGCCAGCACATAGACGTAACGCCGAAACTTTTCCCTGTTGAATCCGAATCCACCTTCGAATGATGATCAAGCCCTGGCGCCGTCGGAGGTTGATCCGACTCCCCGTGACTGTTGGGCTAACCACAAATATTCTTTATGTAGCGTGCACGGAATCTGTATCCCCAATCGCTCCTAGAGGAACGATGGGCTGCTACCTGTGGAGGTTAGGGAAAAGGTCTAACGACATGACAAGCCTGCCACAAATACCAATATAACTCAAGAGGCATTTCTGATACTGACATGCGCTGGATCAGTTGAAAAGCGGCTCGGCTGCCATCCTCAACAAACCATTTAACCTTGCTATGAAAATGGTATTAAACAGAGCTGGGACAAAATGAAGAAAGGAAAGGATTGAAGGGACCAAGGCAACACTTAGAGTTCAAAAATCCGAACAAGGCTTGCGGAAGCCTCATGTGATTGTGGCTGTATGTTTTTCCAAGCTCCAAAGGACCCATCAGAAAAACAGAAGCAGCAATGATTTGCTAAAATTCCATAAAATACCAATTTTTTCAGTACCTTATAAGGATCAGCCCCTAAGTCGTCATTGATCCTTACTCTTTCAAATCAAAAAGGGAATGGCTCAAAAGTAGACCTAAAAAAATGTCGTTAGATAGTCAACATTAGACAAGGACCTCAAAAAGCCAACTTTCAACAAAGGCTAAAAATAAAAAGCCTTCCTGATTTCTTGCCTTCTGTGTTCTTTTGCTCCCAGAACCTAAACAGTGGCCACCTGACCTGAAATGAACCAAATTTCTGGGATCTACGACCTACTCCTCAAAACAGAGTCCTGTGCTGCATGAAGACAGAAAAAACTTTTAAAAAAAAAGAAAGAGGTGACGACGATGGAACCGAAATGTTCTCAGTGCAACACTCCCAGATTTTTACAAAAATCGGAAGCATGGAAAGCAAACAGAAAATCCGTCACGGCGGGATTGGTCTGTGTATGGTGCGGCCATATCGAACGGGGGGTCTTCTTAATTCAAGGGACTTTAGGAAAATTCCAGGAACGTTAAATCACCTCATATCATTTTAAATCGATGTCCGATATCCCGAGAAAGGATCATACACACCTGCAAGTTTAAATCTGGAGAATTCTAGAGATTATCGTTCGGTGAAGGACCTATTCAACGGCAAATTTTTGTTACCCAAACCAAGGCCCAGACATTATTGGGTTGGATAAATTGTTTTGACGTTCATTTGGGGCATGGAGCTCCAGACCAAATCCATCCCCCAATTAACCTTTCAAACTTGTAATAATCACCAGGTGGTGCCGTAGAGAGCTTTCCTCCTACAGGTGGCGGAAGTGCGCCACTATGCACAGCCCAGGCTATGCGAGAGTCATGAAAAAAATGTTCGTTTCGTATCTGGGCGGTGGGAAGACTGGAGGTCACCTTCTGACAGATATATTTCGCAGACTTCCCACGCCAGTCGATACCTATATCGAACCGCGGGGTCTTCCATTCACTATCGTGGAATTCGACACCAGGCACTGGTTGGGTTGCCTCCGGAATGTAGACATGGCAGCCCCCTCCGCAGCCGAGATTCATCCCAATTCGTCCAGGGATTTCCTGAATAATCCCAGCATCAAGAAGTCCATGGTGGCGATCAACAAGCGCACTCTTGCTGCCCAAGGCATGGCAGGAGGTGCAACGTTCATGTTTGAATATCGGGTAAATTATGTTCGTAAAATAACTTTGGCCTGCCGTCTGATTGGGATAGATGGCCCCGACAATCTTCGTCTTTGGTGACTGCGAAGACTTCGGGCGCACGAGAGGCTCATCACTTCCGGGAAGCCGTATGGCACTTCCCCCGAGAGCTTCTGCTTTCAGCCCATGCTTCCAATAAGACACTTCAACCGTCCAAGGAGCCGTCGCCGACCTCCAACCCCGGCGAAGAATGGTTGTTTGTAAGCAAGTATTCGTCCGAGGACAGAGCGAAGGCATATTAGTATTACTGTTCCGGTATTCCTTCGTGAAGAAATCTCCTTCACCTGTCGTTTCCGATTGTTTCTGCTTCAAAAGGACTCCATTCAGCCGTAACTCCAATCCATAGCCATCTTTGGCAATGACTTTTGGAATGACTGCAGCCGGCAGTCCTAGCTCCCAGACTATATGGATAGAAGCTGGGGTGATATCGAACTCTCCTGGCCAAATCCACTTCCCATCAGATTTTTGAGCTTTTTTATATTGAGATGTTGAATTCTGAAGGATATAAAGACCCGAAAGACGGTAAGCCACCAAACCACCTTTTTCAGGGGCCTTGGCACGGGAAAGGGGAGGCCTCTGGGCAGTTCGCCTACGTGACCTTTGTGCGGTGCGGCTGATCTTAGCTCGCTTTCTTTTCTTGAAATTTGCAATCTTTTTCAATTGCAACGCTCGCTCCCGTACACCGCTATAAGACCCCGCTGCTTCCAAACTTTGGCCGCCGGGCAGGAGAAGCATCACCATGTGAAGATCTTCAAATTCCGCTACTTGACCTGGGAGAGAAACTGCCAGTGGAGCATCCAGTTCTTCCTCATGAGTAGACACCTCGGCCCCGATCAATTGTGAAGTCCCTATCTCCGGAATGAACCGTAAGGCATGGTCTGCGGATTCAATCGTATACCTTCCAGGTTGAACCAAGACATCACTGCTATTCGGTGCAAGAAAATGGACCGCTTTGTTCAATTGAATGGTGGTCGAGTCATCCGGCTCTTGGGCCCAAGCACTCGGGCTAAAAGGCCCAATGAAGCCTATCGAAACAAGAAAGATTCTAAACATCAACGATCTCATGAAAGGTCTCCTTTCACCTCAAGGCAGAAAATTGCATCCGGTGATCTTCCTCTACCGATAGTGTTTCGAAAAAAGTTTGGCTTTGGTTCAAAAAATTTTCCATCTCCAAATTTATGAAACATCCTCCTAGAAGATCCACTCCTCAATGGAAAAATGTAGGAATTAGGGATGGTTCGAGGTTCTCCACTATCCAACTAGCCCAAGCTTACCTCATGGCAGTTGACAAAATCTCTTTGTTCGATACACTGCGATTCGCTATCACAGTTCCCATGATTGACTACGTAGAGATACCACATGTCCAGAATTTTGGGGAAAATTGTGAATCGCTTGAATCAACGCTAATCTTGTGACGACCTACTTTTAATAGCCAAAAGTTTTTCCGTATACACGTCTTTAAGAAGGAGATGATGTTTATTCTGCCTTTTCCACATGCCCTGATTATGTGGGGGATTTTTTTGGCATGCCTTCCAACCGTTACTATCGCCACGGCTAGCTCTTCTTCGCCTACCGTCTCTTTTGACCAATCTATACATTTTCTCGCTCCCGATGGAAGTGATGTTGTTGTGCCAATGGGTGCCTATTCGGTCACCTCTGCCGAAACCTGGCTGCAACTAATTCCTGAAGGAGGACAAAAGCGGGAGGCCTTTCTTATTGATGCGGAAGTCTCAACTCATGACGAAGCTGGGGAATTGCCGCAGGCGGTGACGAGTTCTGGGGAAACCGAAGACTTACAACATGTCATATTGCTTCTGGAAGACGGCCGCATGCTGGAGTCCTTGGGAACGATCAGTGGCATCCGTCCACGGGGGCTAAAATTGACTCGGCTTTCAAGAAGCAAACGGAAAAAAGTGCTTCAAGCCAAACGGGCAGTTGTAAAGAATGGGTTATCTCAATCAGGCACGGAATCAGACTCAAACAACGAGTCCTCATATACCTGTGGCAAAACGGAGTCTCAATACAAAACGGGAAAAACCTGCACCTGTCCAGCCGATCAACATAATTCGACATGGAAAAAGGACTTCAAAAGAAAACAACTCGACCTACCCGGACAATGTCAGATGGCCGCTAACGGGGCCAAATATTTTTGTTCGACCAAGGGCAAAGTCGTCGGTTTTCAATATAAGGTCATAGAAAAGAAATACCAAATGACCGACAAAGGCCAATTTGAAGGTCATTGCAAAATCAAATATCAATGCAAGTGGCAATCAATTAAACACTCAAGACTTATTAAGGCCGGAGAGCCTTTTCCGCGAATTAAAAATGGCGGGGGTGGGGGAATGGGCTCCGTAAAGGTTATGAGGAAAGATTATGAGACCAAGACACCCAATCATGAGGCGTTGTTAAAACAAGCCTGCGAAAATGGCAAGAATAAAGAGATAAAAAGACTTCGCGACAAAGAATTCCAAAAGGTGCGTTCGTTTGACTATAAAATGACCAATGACGAAATTGCTGATTGGGACACCTACTACTATAAAAAATGCTATTTTAAATACAAATATACCTATTGGCCCACGGCCAGAAAAGATACCAATATCTACTGGTGCGACAATCAATAGGCCACTTTAGAGGGTTCAACAAAAGAACCCTCTCGCCATGAGAGAAGCTTCCTCATTTCGCCTTTATTTACAATGTTAGTTTAAGCCGACAATTCTAACACCATTCTCGATCCGTACCGTGAATTGGACGATTTTGTTTTTGGTCCTCAGGTTACTCCAAGGTTTGGCGTTCGAGCTGACCGTGATTTGACCGTTGTCAATTTCCAAAATTAAAGACATGTCCTTTTCGACCACTATTTTTGGTTCAAGTCTGGCATGCATCGACTTGCCAAGAAATCCGCATTCACCTGGCTTGAGGTTCCTCCCAAGAGCATCTGTCTTACCTGTTCCCTTCTTGAAATTGATGTGCAACCTGGTAGCCGAAAATCCGTTCTTATATGTATAAAGCCGCGCTCCAAAGCTCATGGATTCATCACCCTTGCAAACCATGATGACCATGTTCGCAGCTCCTGCTTCAACGGCCAAACCCCCAAGTACGCTGACAAAGACCGCCAATCGAGCTATTGTCAAATCTGGTGTCTGAGCGTTTGATCACGCGGCGACCGAGTTCGTGGTTGTCTCTTCAAGACCGTCTTTAAACTGAACCCCTCTGATCACTTTTCCTAGTTGACGGAATCCGCGGAGTCGTCGCCAGGTCTTCTCGGCACACTGGCCCAGCTTGAACATCATGTGCAACAGGCCGTCCCGGGTCAGACACCCTTTGGTTCGCACTGTCCGATGCCGAATCGTCCCAAACGTCGATTCAATCGGATTCGTCGTTCGCAGACTCTGCCAGTGGTGAGCAGGAAAAGCATAGAATGCCAGCAACTCCTCTTGGTCCTTCTGCAAACACGCCGTCGCCTTCGGATACTTCGGTTCATAGGTTGTCAGAAAGACGTCAAAGGCTCGCTCTGCCATCGCTTTGCTCTCCGCGCGCCAGATGGTCTGTAAGGCTTGCTTCGCTTTCGGCTGGACGCTCTTAGGGAGGGCATTCAGAATGTTCTGCGTTTTGTGGCACCAACATCGTTGCTGCCGGGTCGTGGGGAATAGTTCCTCAAGGGCGGCCCAGAAGCCCATCGCACCATCGCCCACCGCAAGGTGCGGGGCGGTGAGCCCGCGAGCCTTGAGACCAACCAAGACTTCGCGCCAGCTCTGGGTGGATTCACGAATGCCATCTTCAATCGCCAAGAAGTGTTTCTCCCCACGAGCATTCACGCCAATGACGACGAGGGCACACAACCGGTGGTCCTCCGCCCGCAGCCCGCTGTAAATCCCATCCACCCAGATATACACCCACTGCTCGTCATCGAACCGGCGCTGCTGCCACGCCGTATACTCCTCCCGCCAGAGTTGCTTCAAGCGCGACACCGTACTGGCGGAAAGCCCCTGCGCCTCCGGTCCCACTAACGCTTCCAAGGCCCCCTGCATCTCCCCGGTCGAGATGCCTTTCAAATACCGCCAGGGAATCGCGGCTTCGAGACTCGCCGTCTTGCGCACATACGGCGGGACCAAGGCGGATCGAAAGGTGATGGGCTCCCCTTGGCGACTGCGGACCTTCGGCACTTGCACGGTCACCGGGCCGATCCCCGTCTGAATCTCTCGTTTCGGCTGAGGGCCGTTGCGGACGACCACGGCTCGACCCTGGGCATCCAGCTGGTTAGCAGACGTGGCCAAGAGTTCGGTCACCTCCGCTTTCAATGCCTCCGCAATCAGCTTCCGGGCTCCGGCCCGCATCAACTCCGTGAGTGCGTCTCTACTCCCTCGCTCTCTTGATTCTGTTTTGGTACTCTTACTCATCGTGGCGTCTCTCCTTGGTGGTTGAAGGTGGGTGTCTCGCAACAACCATTTCAACCCGAGACGCCGCGTCTTTTCAACTCACCTCAAACACCACTTTCAACTATAGCTCCCGCCAATCCCACGAGAGGCACAAGAGGGTGAAACTTGTCTTCCTGTTGCATTCTTGCATTGGTGCTTCGTCTTTTCTTGGTTAGTTCATAAGTGTCTTGCATAGTTACACCTCCCAGCAATTGAGATGGGAAAATTGCTTCAATCCTTCTAAGGGCCTGAATTATCGTAATACCAAGAGATAGGGAACGGTTTGTGCCCCTCTATGAATCATTCCTAACGTTGAGCTAGTTCAAGGTCCTGGACTGATCCCTGTTTGAGTTGTTCCCCACCCTACAAAATCTGTTGAATAAAGAAAATATGAAATTTAGACGGATGGACCAGGGGGTTCACCCCGTTATCTTGTACATGGTTTGCTTCCCCCTTCCCAACAATTAAATTGTTTGGCCTAAGAGTGCCTTGGCATGATCGCATGAAAGGTCATGACGAAGGTTGGCCGCCATGGGTTCTTCAATGATCACGTTCTCGGCTTGGGTGAAACACTGTTGGGTGAGGTCGGTCGGATCGATAGGAGGGGTCTGCTGTTTAAAGTCTCGAGCGTGGGTAATGATTTCTTGCTTGGTGAGGAGGCCTTTTTGCTCGAGCATTTTTCCCAGTGCCTCCAACTCATACATATTATCGATGGACATTTCGCAGAGGTTGAGAAAGGCATGGTGATCTTGTGAGTCTGGCATACGCCCCGCCAATAGACTGTGGGCCAGTGGTAATGAGAGAGAACCCTTCCTTGCATCCGAGACATGAGAGTTAATGCAACAAATCTTTTTTTCCGGAAAACCCATGGTGGGACAAAGTTCGATATGTAAATTTAACTTAAAGTTTTTCGATATCGACTTCATAAGCGTCAAAATATTGCTGAATTCTTCCTTCTAAATATCCCAACCAAATCAAGGCATTTTTATGGATGCGCTCGCCATCATAATCAATGTTTTTAGCCTCTGCGATTTCGATCCACCATTCCTGTTGAGTGTAATGAATGTTGGCTGTCAAATAGTGTCGGCCTTTCTGCCTGGTAGTCGCTCGAATCTTTCCGGATTCTACTTTTTCTAACACCCAAGTATGGCTAATGCCCTCAAAATTCAAAATTTCATCAAAAATGACCCCTGACGGTTTTTGAGGAGTGAGTGTTGACAGAGCCGTGAGGATCGTTTTCTTGACCTCTGGCAAGGTAATGCCTGGCGGAGTGGCATGTTTATGTGGCTCGGGAATCGCCACGGTTTTACAGGCCATTAGGAGAGTGCCGAGAATTATGATAGCAATCCAATTTTTCAAGATTAATCCATTAAAGCCCTAGCGAGCTTTTTCTTATAGCCAGTTAAAACCTTTTTCAGTTTTTTGACTTCCATCTCATAAACTTTTTCCGCCTCTTCCACTTCATTCAGGGCGATTTCAACATCAGTTCCTGGCAGCCAATCAGCCACCGTTATAACCTGGCTCTCATTTCCACTCACAATCCCTTTAGAGATGCCTTTTAAAATTCCAAAGCGATGCTTGCAGTATTGGCCAACTTGTCCAGCTGGGCATGTGCAGTGTGCAGTCAGATTGTTTCCATTTTTGTTGAAGGTAACAGCATAGGGTTCTTCTGCTGATCCTTGCACTAAAAATTCAATTTTCTCATCCATGTCTTACCCACGCACCTTCCCAATTACGATACCCATATTGTTCTTTTCACGTTTCCTTTTTCCCCAGGTTCCTCCTAATCCTCACCATACAAAATCTGGGGAATAAAGGGAATGGAAGATCCAAGAAAAAGAGTTAGTCGTTTGGCTCAGGAATCAAGTGTGGGAAAAGCGTGCCTCATTCCAATAATTGAAGGGCTTGGCCTAGGAAAGTGGCTTTGTAACCGATGGGCGGAAAAAGAAAATCATTGGCGATTCCTGCCCCCTTACTGCTTTAAGCAAGTGAACCTTTAGCAATTGGCGCACACTTTATTTATGTTAAGTAGAAATTTTTAAATTCAACTCTGCAATACAGAACTCTCTTTTCATGAATGACTATTTTTCACTCTTGCTTCTTTTCTTCTTTCTTTTCTTGAGTTTTTCCCCAATCCGTTTTGATGGGAAAAACACAAATTCCTTTCCCTGTTTTTCTTTCTCCAAGTAACCCTGTTCTGTTAAATCCAGTAAGTCTTGTCTCGCTGTTTGGTAAACCACCGCATGGTGACTTCTGTGACCTTCAAAGGAATACATGGCTAGGGGGTGACTTATAGCGTGATAGACTAATGCCTTTTGCCGAGGGTTAAGTCCTTGTAGGTTTCTGAGTTGGACATTTGAATCCTTCACTTCTTGCTGCTTTCGTTCAATATATTTTTTGAGATCTTCCAAAGCTCGACGCATCGCCTTAAGGTTATAAAAAAGAAAATAGGTTAGGTCGTTGGAATCAGATTCTGTGAACAAAAATGCCTGAACATATTTGGCTGGAGAACGCTGGATATATCTGGAAATAGCCATATATTCAAATAACACATAGTTACGGGACAACATATACCAATACATTAAGGCCCGAGCGGTTCTTCCATTTCCATCTACAAAAGGATGATGGTATGCCAATGAAAAATGGATCATAGCTCCCTTGAAAACTGGATGAATCCAATTTTCCTCTGGATCCTGATTTGCAAAATTACATAAACTTTGAATTCTTTCCGTAAGAGTGTTGGCTCGTGGGGGAATATGGATGGTTTCCCGGTTATATTCAACAATTACGTCGTCACTCGTTCTAAATCTTCCTGCTTCTTCTGGTTCTTGTAGCGTTTTAGCAGTGATAATCTTATGAAGATCTAATATTCGTTTTGGTGTAAATTTTTCATTTCGATGCTCCCTAATATATTGCATGGTTTCCCAATTATTGAGAATCATTTGTTCACTTCGATCTTTTGGCTCTCTACCAGTTCGCAACATTTCTTTTGCAACCTGCCGTGTAGTTGCCGCGCCTTCTAATTGACTAGAGGCAATGGCCTCTTCCATAAGAGAGCTGACGATATACTGTTCCTTGGCAGGTAGAGTTCCAGGTCGATTCACGGATATATTTCCACCGCCAAACATATCGATTTCATGAAGGAGCTTAAACAAAGAGTCTGGAACCCAATAGGTAAAAAGCTCTCCATTTTTATCTTGTATTGGAACGAACTTTTTATTGACTTCCCGCCCCATCTTTAGAAAAACCCACAATTCTTCGTGAGTTACTCCCTCCGGAACCGGTTGGTAATATCGAAATTTGTGCCAATGGAGATATCGATGATTTCCCATTCGGAGAATTTCTTGAAATTCCTGGGTACTGGCCTTCTGGATTAAGTCCATAACTCTTTCATTGTTGGCCGAAAATATTTTATTTTTATCGGGGGGAGAAGTGACTATTGACATTTGGTTAAACTCCCAACTGTTAGTCAAACTACTAATTAAATACTAATTCATACTAAATTAGTATTTGAAAATTGTCAAAATAATATACTTCAAATACTAAATTAGTACAGTTTAGTACTATATTAGCACTTGGGCGAGCTAATACATTCGACCTACAACATGATGAATAATCATTCTTTACCATATTCTATATGATGAAAAAGATGAGGGAATTTTGATTTTCGTGAATTTACTTTACCCGCTCAAAATTCCCATTCTCCTTCTTTTCAAACCTACAATTCTCCCAACAGATGTTAGTGCTTTACTTACTGATTCTAGATTTTCCATCTCAAATCATTAACTTCAAGGCAATTTAAAAGATGGGTGAAAATACTTATATAAATATCCTGTTCCGTGTCAGCACAAGTTGGACAATTGAGGGGGGATTGCTAAGGTGATGTTTTGGACTCATCGTAACCATGAAAGGAGCGGTGATGAAGCCAAAACCAGACACCAAACACGAAGCCGACAAATTGGTTCGAGACATCAAACGAGCCACTCGCCGAAAGTTCAGTGCCGAAGAGAAGATCCGAATCGTCCTGGCTGGGCTACGGGGCGAAGACAGTATTGCGGAGCTCTGTCGCCGCGAAGGTCTTCACCAGAATCTGTATTACCGGTGGAGCAAGGAGTTTCTGGAAGCGGGGAAGAAACGGTTGGCTGGAGATACGGAGCGCGAAGCCAGCCGTGACGATGTGAGTGAATTACGCAAGGAATCCGCGCAACTGAAAGCGGCCCTCGCCGAAACGCTGCTGGAGAATCGGCTGCTCAAAAAAAGCGTGCTCGGGACTGGGGAGGACGCTTTATGAGATACCCTGCCACGGAAAAACTCGAAATCATTCGCACCGTCGAGGACAGTGCGCTCGGGATCAACCGGACATTACGGCAGCTAGGCATTCCGAAGGCCACCTTTTATAACTGGTACGATCATTACCTAACCGGAGGCATAGAGGGGCTTGCGGATCAGAAATCTACGGCCCCAACCTAGCTGGAACAAGGTTTCCGAAGAGCAACGGCACGCCCTCCTGGAGATGGCTCTGGATTGTCCCGAGTTGTCTCCTCGTGAGCTGGCAGTCCGATTTACGGATGAACGCCAGTACTTCATTTCCGAAGCGACGGTCTACCGGATTCTCAAAGCGCATGATTAGGTCACCTCCCCCGCCTGGATCGTGTTGAAGGCGGCCGACCAGTTCGACCAACCCACGACCGCCATTAACCAGCTTTGGCAGACCGACTTCACGTATCTCAAGGTGACCGGGTGGGGCTGGTATTATCTCTCGACCGTCATGGATGATTACTCCCGCTATATTCTGGCATGGCGACTTTGTCAGACCATGAGCGCCCGGGAAGTGACCGCGACGCTCAAGGACGCCCTGAAGGTGGCGGGCTTGGCCAAAAAACACCGCCCGAAACTGCTGAGCGATAATGGACCCTGTTACATCTCTGGGGAATTGCAGGACTGGTTGCTAGACCACGAGTTGGGGCACATCCGGGGCAAGCCCTATCACCCCATGACGCAAGGCAAAATCGAACGTTGGCATCGCTCCCTGAAAAACCGCATCCTGCTCGAACACTATTATCTTCCCGGTGACCTGGAACGAGAGATCGGGGCGTTTGTGACCCATTACAACACGAAGAGATACCATGAAAGCCTGAACAACCTGACCCCCGAAGACATGTGGCTGGGAAGAGGGCAGGCGATTCTCGAGGATCGGAAAAAACTCAAAGAGCAAACCTTGAAACTCAGAAAGCAGTTGTACTATGACCAGAAGACCGCATAACATTTATCCACGGAGCCAAAACACCACCTTCGGTTCTGACCCCGGTGTCCAACTTATGCTGACGACATACAGTCTCCTGCGGTCGATGCGGTTGTGCTATTACTGCGGAAATGAAAAAGGGACGTTATATTTACTATCACTGCACAAACTTTAAGGGGAAATCCGGAGAAGGGTATGTGCGAGAAGAAAAACTCCAAGATTTGTTAGGGGAACTGGTGAAAGCCATCCAGATTGATCGAACAAAGGTAGACTGGATCAAAGATGCCCTCCGAGAAAGCCATGCAGAAGAACGGACTTTTCATGAACACGCCATTGGCACACTTAGGGCTCAATTTGATCGACTTCAAGCACGAATCGATAAAAGCTACGTGGATAAGCTAGATGGGACTGTCAGTGAGGAATTTTGGAGAAACAAGACCACCGAATGGAAACGGGAACAGGACCAGATTGGCGAGCGACTTGAAGCACACAAGACCTCCAACCGAGCCTATTATGAAGATGGGATCAAAATTCTCGAACTCGCGAATCGGGCTTATTCACTTTATGTACAGCAATCTCCACACGAACAACGACGATTGCTCAATGTCCTACTATCGAACTGCACACTCACGAACGGAAACCTTTGTCCTACCTACAGAAAACCGTTTGATTTGTTAGCCCAACGAGTGAAAAATGAAGAATGGCTGGGGGACCAGGAATCGAACCTGGGTTCTTAGAACCAAAATCTAATGTCTTGCCCCTAGACGATCCCCCAACCTGGGCTCCACTTTAAATCGGAGAGCTACAGACCGTCAAGATAATAAAGCCCTAATACACTCGCCCATAGACAACCCAATGCCGATCATCCGGCACATCCACCAGTAACCGACTCAAGTTGAGTTCGGCCAAATGTGCCGCCACTTCATCTTCGGTCAACGCCGCCAAAAGTGAATGATAGAAATCTTTCCGCAATTGCTCCGATTCGCCAACCGCATGTTCTTCAACAATGGCTTGGGCTTCTTCGGGACTCTCCGGACGAAGCAGATCCATGACCAACACGGGTCCACCCGGTTTCAGTAAGGTTTTGAGGCTATACCAAAATTGCAAAGGGTTGGGCACATGATGCACTAAGCTATTGGAGATAATGGCGTCGGCAGGCGATGACAAATTGACGTCCTGAAATCGTTGACAGCGCAATTGAATGCGATCCTGAAGTTGGGCTTGCTGTACGGCCTGTTCCGCATAGGCAATCATAGGTTGGGAGGCATCAATGCCGGTTACGCGGCATGTGCCATGATTCTGCACCATGCGAATGGGGATATCTCCAGGCCCGCACCCCAGATCGACAATATGTGGGTTTTCGAGATCGGGATACAAGGTTAAAAATTGATTGACGAACCCTTGGTTTTCTTCTTCAAAATCGGCCTGGGCATAGGCCAACACCTGTTCGGGACCATCCATAAGTTCCGGTTCGAGCACCCGTTTCATCATTAGTCATTCCTTTCACTGAACGCTTCTACCCACACCGCATCTCCCTGATACACTTTCCCTTCAGAGAGCACACGCGCATAGAGCCGACTCCACCCAGGATGTTGCTCTTGATCCATACGTCTATAGTCTCCTTGTTGAAACCATTGGGCATTTCGTCGACAGGGTTCACAAAAGCTCGTGACTTCAATGCGCACGTCGTCTCCCACCCTGAGTTGATCTCCAGGCTGAAGTTGTGCCCAATCCAAACCTGCCAAGGTAAAGTTTTCTCCAGCGGCTCCAGGGAAAATGGTATGGCCTTCTTGCTGCAAGGCAGAAATGATTTCTAACGAATAGAGACAAATCGCGCGATCCGGTCCTCCATGCAGAACGGTGTTGCGATGCCTATCATCCTGAAGCCCATTCACCGATACCCAGGCTTCATCCACCGCATGTTTGGGAACGCCACCTCGTGACACATTAATTTGGTACAGATACGGAGATTTACTCATGAGTGGTAGGGACGAGAAAAACCAGGCACGAATCCTAGCCAGCACCGGAATGGCAGGTCAACCAACCATACTACGAGATTGGCGTTAGGGTTATGTGGGCAGAACTTTCTGAATGAATCCCACGATTTCTCGAAAATAGGCTTCTCCACCGACAAACGGCACATCATTGTGCCCGGCTTTTGGGACGGCATACCAACGTTTGGGCTCTTGCGCGGCTTCAAACACTTGCCTGCCCAATGCTATAGGGACAATCGAGTCGGCTTCCCCATGAATCACTAATATCGGAAGCTGGAGGGCACGAACTTTCTGGGCAAGATTGAAATCCGCATCCATCACCCAGCTAGCAGGTAACCCCCAATAATGATGATCGGCCATCGCCTGAATGGATGGGAAAGACCCTTCGAGGATTATTCCGGCCGCCGAACGGTGCAGGCCGATTTCAGCCGCGACCCCCGCGCCTAAGGACCGTCCAAAGAGAATCAGCCGATCTGGTGAAATTTTTCGTTGATGAATTACATAATCATAGGCTGCCCTGGCATCTTGGTACAGTCCGGCTTCCGATGGGTTTCCCGTGCTTTGGCCATAGCCTCGGTAATCAAAGATCAACAGAGAAATCCCACGTCGATAGAGCTGTTGGATATTTTCCAGACGGTGGCTGATATTGCCCGCATTTCCATGGCACCACAGAAAGACCGGTGTCGTTGGTCCGGCATCTACCCACCACCCAAAAACCATCACCGATTCATCAACCGGAATCCACGCTTCTTCTAAGGGCAATCCACTGAGATTGGTCCAATTCCGATCCTCCCAGGGTGATGGGTGAAAAACAAACAGGCTTTCAAGCATGCGTCAATGAATGAAGGAGTCGTTACCTAATAATTAAGGTTGAGATGTTGTGCCATATGAAACATCGGGTACAATTGACTTTGCTTAGGAATATCCATTTTTAATATTTTTGGACCATGAAATAATGTCAACATACGCCATTGGAGATATTCAAGGCTGCATGGAAGCCTTGCGTCGCCTTTTAGATCGCATCGCCTTCGACCCTGCTCACGACCGTCTCTGGTTTGTCGGCGATTTAGTGAACCGCGGGCCACATTCGCTGGAGGTCTTACGTTTTGTCAAACAACTGGGTCCCGCAGCCGTCACGGTTTTGGGAAATCATGATCTCCATCTTCTCGCCCTTTGGTGCCACATTACCCAGCCGGGGCGCAAAGATACGTTGCAACCCATCTTATCCGCTCCAGACATGGAAGAATTGTTGCATTGGTTACGTGGGCGGCCACTTCTTTATACGGACATGGGGTTCGTGATGATTCATGCCGGCCTGTTGCCCTCCTGGACCTTGTCGGAAGCCAGGGCCCTTGCCCATGAAGTCGAAGAAGCCTTGCAAGGCGATCACTTTGCAGAAATGTTGCCGGCCATTTATTTCCGTCAAACTGGGACACCTTCTGACCGTCTGAGTAAGGAAGAGCGCTTGGGATGGACAACCAATGTCTTTACCCGCTTACGCGTCTGTACACCGGAAGGCATTCCGGAATTTTCCTTCAAAGGACCACCCGATGAAGCCCCAAGGGGTTATCTCCCTTGGTTTCACATTCCCCACCGACGTACCCAGCAGGATACGATCATTTTTGGTCATTGGTCTGCCTTGGGCCTTGTTCAGGAAGAACATATTATTGCACTTGATGGAGGTTGCATTTGGGGTAGGGAATTGGTCGCCATGCGGCTCGAAGACCGGCAACTCTATCGGGTGTCCTGCTCACCATAAGCTTTCCTCTTCTTCTCACCTCAGTGAACCAGATTCCGGCCACTTGATGGGCTAACCGAATCGGTGCTCCACATCCGTAAAGACGAATTTTCTCCCCCAAATATACTGTTTTTGTATCTAATCAGATAATTGCTGTATCCATTTAGATAACTCTTTTTGGTCACCGTTCCTTTTTCTGTTCCTTCCTCTGGCAGAAACAACCCCAAAAAAAACCTGGAAAAGGCACAATTTGTATTTTTCCCAGGAGGAAAATGACCCGGCATTAGTTTTGCGTATCCTACGCTAACGCCACAAAAAAATGAGAAAAGGGATTTGGAGGCTCAGGACTTTATACACCCACTGATGTTTTTTAAACCAGGAGTCGCAAGGCTATGAAAACTTATCAACATCATCCGAACCTGAAAAATGTCCCCCTCAACGCGGAAATGAAAACACGTCGAAAATATAAACGACGTCATACCCGTGTTCATCTTGAATCGCTGAAACCAGTGCCCGTAACCGTGGCAGAAGACTCGCCTTCTCAATGCCCTAAATGTCAGGGACTTGTTTTTTTTGAGGCAGGTGAAACATTGCTCCAAACCATTGTCCGATGTCTGAATTGCGGGTGGCAACCCCATTTTCACACGCCCATAATCCATGAAACCGAAGAATCACGCGCTATGCGAACTTTGGCTAACCAATTTGTGTCGGGATGTGACTGGGAGCGTCTTCCGGTTGGCTGGTAACGACGGCTCTGGAGTCATCTGTAGGCAATAGAACATGATTCTTTCTTTGTTTGGGATCACCAGAGCCTGTGACGATTTTTGGAATTCAAGACAAAAATTTTTTACTTATAATTCCGACTGTCCTTAGTTCACCCTCAAAAAACCCTCCTAGGTTCCATCGCAGTTCTCTTAACATTTTCCCTTAAATTAGGGATTAGACCCCCTAGACAATAACCAGGTACCATCCTTGCTTCTCTCGCTTTTAACGAGAGGATGGGAATTACCCCAGAACATGAAAAGTGTGGTCGAGGCAAAGACCTATCGTTATTTCACTTTGCCATTCGCTAAGGAAACCCTAGGAGGGTTCCAAAAAAATCTTGCGATTTTTTGGCTATGAACCATAGTAAATTTCCAGGATTTCCAATTTTTCCAAAGCCTATCTGGCTCATATTCTGTGTGGGAATGCTAGCGGGCATTCCTAAGACTACCCTTGCCCAAGACATTGCCATTCTAAAATCTGCCGAGATAGAGGCCTATTCAGAGGCCGTTCAAGCCTTTAAACAGGCCCTTCCTGCACCTTTACACATTACCTTGGAATATAATCTTCAGGGAGATATTACAAAAGGCCGAACCCTGGCCAGAAAGATTCTCGCCTCTAATGCGAGCCTGGTCTTAGCAGTCGGCCTCAAAGCCGCTCTGGCCGCCAAATCAGAAATTCTAGAAATTCCAGTCATTGTGTGTTTAGTCCTTGATCCCGAGAGATATGGTCTCCCCACAAGCAATATGGTAGGCCTTTCCTTACATATTCCCTTTGAGCAGCAGTTCAGACCCCTTCAAACGTTGCTCCCGCACCACTCCCGGATAGGAGTGATGTTCGATCCACAGAAAACGCAAAGGCTAAAAGACCAGCTGGAACACTCTATCCAATCATTGGGATTCACCCTCATTTCGCGTGAAATTCATTCGGAACAAGAAATATTTAGTGCATGGCAATCGTTAAAAGATAAAGTCGATGCCCTTTATCTTGTGCCCGATAGCACCGTCCTTACCGAAAACTCACTGGATTTTCTCATTAGCTCAACATTAGAGAACCATATTCCTCTCATCGGATTCTCAGTTGAAATCGTGCGTAGCGGTGCCGTGGCCGGGGCCTATCTTCACTATTCAGATCTGGGCCGACATGCTGCGATTTTGGCTCTTCCTTTGCTCACTGGTTCAACTTCTTCGATAGTCGGCAGGATGGTGCCCCCAACTGTGGTACACCACGCGATTAACCTGAATTCGGCGCGCTATCTCGGGTTGCCTCTTACACCAGAGACTTTGAGGTTCTTCGATGAGCAGTATTGAAGACCAAGAACTCATTCCATCAGTTCCAACTATCGAACAATCGAGGAGAGACGACCCTAAATTTTTGAGCCTTCGGACCAAGTTTTCTCTGTTTGTCAGCCTCGTGATTATTCTCGTGTGTACAGGTCTGAGCGGTTTTCTCATTCAACAAGAAGCGACCATCATGAAGCGTTCGCTGATCAATACGGGAACGATCCTGGTGAATACGCTCAATAAAATCAGCCTCAACCGTTTGATTATTCACGACACCGACTATTTAGGAAAAATGTTAGAAGGGGCCATGTCGGCACCTGAGGTAGTGTACGCCATCGTTCGAGATGACCAAGGCAATATCCTGGTGAGTCAATCAAAAGGGATTCTTGCCAATACCACTGACTTTACTCGCGATCCCACTCGCTCCCTTCTTCCGGATATAACCCATACCGCGGGGATATTCTCCCAACCATCAGCAGCCACTGATAAGCCTTTCGTCACAGAACTTCACACGTGGGAATCTAACGGAAACATTTCCTTACTGCCATCCGCCACTCATTCTATCCCCCGATCCTGGGTTGGTGCGCGGGAAATCATTTATGACTTTGCCCGCCCAGTCTATCGCCAGTCTCGCCCCTCTCCTACTACTGAATTTCTCTCCTCAGAAACACTCAACCCGACTTCTGTTGCCACCCAATCCCCACCTGACATCATTGGGTTGATTCAAGTGGGCATATCCACTACCCAGATGCAGAGCGCCTTAAACCAAACGGTGCGAAATATTGGGCTCCTCACTATAGGCATTATTCTTCTTGGCATTGGTCTGACAGTGCTTCTGACCAACCGGATCATTACCCCCATGCGAAAACTCGCCCATGCTGCCCAACAAATTGCTCAAGGAAACATTCACGTATCGGTTTTGCCAGATACTCAAGATGAAGTCGGGCAACTCACCAGAAGCATCAATCAAATGGCCAAAGGCCTACAGCATCGAGAACTGTCTATTTCTACCTACATGGATACCATTACCAAACAGGTCCGCCAACTGAGCACACTTCATCAAACTGGGACCATGATCACTTCAACATTGGAATTAAAGAAACTCTTTTCCACCATGCTTACTATTCTTCACGAAAATCTGGGTTTTCACCGAATGGTGCTTATCTTGAAAGATGAAGATCAACCACATGCCTGCATCATTCAGGTTTCCGGTATTCCTCAAGAGTATGTTCCCCTGCTTGAAAATCAGGCCTTTTCTATCACTCCCGGATCGGTCGATGAAACGCTGTTAATGCATGGCCAACCAATCTTAATTTCCGACTTACGAAAAATTGGAGATCAATTGAATCCTGTCATTCGATCCGTTGGGGATATTTTAGGGATTACCTCTTGGATCGCAGCCCCTCTCATCAGCCATCAACAAGTACTGGGGTATTTAGGCGCAGATAAAGGGGGAGAGACTTGTACCCAAGAAGATTTGAATTTGTTACTCACCATTGCCAGCCATGTCGCCGTGGCCATCGACAATGCCCGAACATACCAGGACATGGAAAACCTGGCTCAAAGTTTGGAGGAACGTGTCAACAAGAGAACAGTAGATTTGCAATCAGCCAACGAACGTTTAAAAGAACTTGATCGCCTCAAATCAGCCTTTGTCTCGATCGTCTCTCATGAGCTCCGAACACCAATGACATCCATTAAAGGCTTGGTGGAAAACATGATCGACGGCCTGACAGGAACCCTTACCGAGCGTCAGAATTTTTATTTAGGCCGGGTGAAACATAACATCGAACGGCTCACCCGTATGATCAACGACCTATTAGACCTTTCCCGCATTGAAGCCGGAAAGATGGACCTCCAGATCAGTCCAGTTCATGTAGGCAGTTTGGCACGGGAAGTTATTGAACTCCTACAACCCTTGGCTCAAGAACGTCACCTCACTCTCAAGGCCGAGATCATCGATCCTCTTCCACTGGTTCAAGGTGATCGGGACAAATTGATCCAAATTCTGACGAATTTGACTACCAACGCCATAAAATTTACCGAATCTTCCGGCTCCGTGCTCCTGAGGGTGTACCAAGAAGAGAATGGATGGGTAAATACGTGTATCCAAGATACCGGTTGCGGAATTCCGTTGGATGAACAGCAAACAATTTTCGAACGATTCTACCGTGGTAAAACCGCGGACATAAAAAATCGTGGCGCAGGTTTGGGGCTGGCCATTACAAAAAGCCTGGTGGAATTACATGGTGGACGAATTTGGGTGAACTCAGCCCTCGGTGAAGGAAGTCGTTTCTCAATTTCCCTGCCTCCTCAACCACCTGCTCAAACCGAAACCGCACGAATCTAATATTTTCATTTTTCCTGCGTCTCAAATGCCAAAAAATCATAGTGCCGTATCTCTTTCGATACAATTAGTATCGAAAAAGATACCAGCTTGGGATCCCAAACCTTCTAACTTTCTAACGTAAACAAGGTTTTAACTAAGCCTTGAAATTGCAGTAGAAACGAAAAAATACGAGGCCGGTTGAAGGAGATAGATTTTTTCCTACTCTTCAGTCCGCCTATTTTTCAGGTGATTTTTTCTCAACATTGCGGCTCCTCATGTCCGATTTGCCACGAATCTTGGTTGTCGATGATGATCCCGACATCAGCTTGGCACTGAAAGATTATCTGCATCAGGAAAATTTTGAAGTGGAAGTGGCTTTTACTGGGACCGAAGCTTTAGAAAAAAGTTTAGCGCAACACTATGATGCTATTCTGTTAGATCTTGGGCTTCCTGATCGGGACGGGATTGAAATCCTGGAAGAATTAGCTAGGCAAAAACCGCAATTGCCGATAATTCTCCTCACGGCTTTTACCTCGCTCAGCCAAACCGCTCTTCCGGATACGCTCAATAAAGCCTTTGGGTACCTGACAAAACCCTATAATCGAGAAGAAGTCCGCCGGGTACTTCGACGTGCCGTGCTGGGTACTTTGGAATCGGAGAGTTCTGGGACCATTCCTTTCGATGATAAACCACTATTTTTTCCGTCAATTATCCAACCGAATCCAGCTTCCCCACCAACTGCCAAGGGACCCACTCATCACCTTTCTCTTGATGAATATCAGCGACTGACTGAATATATCCAACTGATGCAATTCGCATTCGATCATGTACCGGAAGCCATTCTTATCGCGGATTCATCCAAACGATTTCGCTTTGCGAACCAGGCCGCTTATCAAACCCTAGGATACAACAAAGAGGAACTGGCCACTTTGCGCATTCCAGATATTGCCCCTAACCATGATAACCAACGCTACCAGGACCATCTCAACGAACTCCGACAAGGGAAAACCCTCACCTATTCCACAGTGCATCGCACCAAAAATGGGCAGACTATTCCCGTTGAAATTTCGGTGTATTTATTGAACTTCTACGGGCAAGAATTTACTTTTGCCATTACCAAACAGACTCCGTATCAACCCTCCTTTTCTTCCCCGCACTCGACCACGGCCAAGTAGTTACCGCAAAAATCTTCAAAAAGATTTAAAGAAGAGAGGAAAATTATGGGTAAACTAGAAAAACCCGAATCTCAATTACGATTCTTCGGAGCTTTGCTGAATACTTTTTTGTTTCACGAGACGGGAAAGATACGTGCGCTGCAACCCTAACAATTCGGCTGCTTTTGTCTGACTCCAATTACAGCGACGCATCGCTTTTTCCAAAACATGGGTGCTAAATCGATCAAGAGCTTCATGATACGGAAGATTATCTAATTCCTCTAATTCGTCTTTGCTGCCACCCAATCCCAAGAGATCAGTGGAGATTTCATCTTCTACACCCAGCACAACAGCACGGGCAATGGCATTGTCCAACTCGCGAATGTTCCCTGGCCATAAATAACACCGCATGGTCTCAATGGCCGATTTTGAAAACTTCCGGTTCCGACGATTCATTTCACGTAAATGGCGGGCAAGAAAATATTCGGCCAAAGGGATAATATCTTCGGGACGATCTCTCAAGGGGGGCAAGGATAAATTCACGACATTCAAACGGAAAAACAGATCTTCTCGAAATGTCCCGGCCTTGACGGCTTGCTTTAAATCCTTATTCGTTGCCGCTACCACACGTATATTCACTCGTACCAACCGTGTGCCTCCTACTCGAGGAAATTCATGATCTTGGAGAACACGTAGTAGTTTCGCTTGCAACCCTAGGGGCATGTCTCCGATTTCATCCAGAAAAATCGTCCCACCATCCGCCGCTTCGATTTTTCCTTTTTGTAAAGTATCAGCCCCGGTAAAGGCCCCTTTTTCATGCCCAAAGAGTTCATTTTCTAAAAGAGTTTCCGTGAGGGCGACGCAATTGATGACGCTAAAGGGCATGTCACCCCGATTGCTCCATCGATGAATGGATCGTGCAAACAGCTCTTTGCCCGTCCCACTCTCACCAAGGAGCAACACCGTCGCATCGGCGTCCGCGGCCCTTTTGGCCATCTGCACCATGGCACTCACTTGTGGGCTCTCCCCGACAATTTTGCTATAACGGCTTTCGACTTCTGTCCGTAATGAAGCCACCTGTCGTCCCAACGCCTCTCGAGCCAGGACTTTCTTAAGCACAAGCGCTAAATGATCGAGCTCAATAGGTTTGGTGAGAAAATCATAAGCCCCTGCCCGCATGGCTTCTACCGCTTTGGTAATCGTCCCATGCGCGGTCATCACTACCACAGGAAGATACAGGGATTCTCCTCCTCCAAATCCTACCGTTTCTCCTGAATCATTTTTTTGGGCACTGATTTTTCGTAATTCTTGGAGGACTTCCATGCCGGTCATTTTCGGCATTTCCAAGTCCAAGAGCATCAAATGAGGAAGCTCCTGGTCCAACTTCTGTAGAGCTTCTTTTCCATCTCCCGCCGTCAAGGTTTCATAGCCCAAAGATTCAAGGCGATCAGCCAGCATGAGTACAATGTCAGGATGATCATCGACAATGAGAATTTTCTTTTTCATAACACTCCTATGGTTTCATCCGCACCGGATTATTTCCAAAGGGTGGCCAAAGTACTTCAAAGGGAAAGGGGGCTTGGCGCAGGAACACTTCTATCAAGGGATTTTGCTCTGCTCTCTGATTCAGATTCAACGTCGGAGACCCTCAAGAACCGCCGCCGCCAACATGGGAACCATTAATTCATGATGTCCGATCAAAGTATAACCTTTTCCACCTTTTTGAGTCGGACGTTTGACCACATTGGTTAAGGGGCGATAATGCGGGAGAAAATCCATATTGACGGTCGTGATTCGCTTCAGCGCATGTCCCAGATTTCTGCCTAACGTAACCGTTTTTAAAAAAACTTCTGGAAGGAATACGGCTGATCCCAGATTGATATATACTCCACCTTCCATCCGGGAAACTATCGCAGTCAGCTTACGAAAATCGACCATCGACCCCCCACCGATTGCTTCGCCATTGGCACTGGGATGCATGTGAATAATATCGGTGCCGATGGCCACATGCACCGTTACGGGAATGCCCAATCGCGCACCGGTGGCAAGCAAGCTTGACCGTCGATAAGGAAATAATTTGGGGTGAGAAATGAGATAACGACCCACGGCTTCGCCCAGACCCAACCCTTTCTGCCAACCTTTCAACATGGCTTCATTCAAAATACGACCCGTGTCCTCAGCCATGCCAAACCGTCCGGAATCAATTTCAGTTTCGACCTCTTCCGACGTGTGTCCCTGATAAGCCAATTCAAAATCATGAATCACAACCGCGCCATTCACCGCCACGGCGGTGATAATCTCTTTCCGCATTAAATCGACTAAAATGGGATTAAGGCCAACCTTTGTTGGATGCGCGCCCATTCCAAGGATCACGGGTTTCCCGCGTTGGCGAGCCGCGACAATCGCCGATACTACGGCTTTAAAGGTTTGCCCGACCAAAATATCAGGAAGGGTTTGTAGAAATTTTTGAAATGATCCGCCGCGCCGCCACGGGGCAGCACTATCCTTCATACTAACTTTGGAGTGCCGTGTGCGCAGGGGATAGGTACGAAGCCGAGCAAGATTCAGCTTGGGTCCGAGCAATGGAGAAGGTAGATTAGTCTTGATCGCCAAAAAGTCGCTCTTCAATGAATTCGCACAATACATGTCCAAGAGTAATATGACATTCCTGGATTCGTGCGGTGACTGAAGACGGCACACTGAAACAATAATCCACCACATCCGCCAATTTGCCGCCTCCTACGCCAGTCCATCCTATGGTAATCACTCCACGCTCATGAGCGGCTTCGGCACCACGAATGACATTTAGGGAATTTCCGCTTGTGCTAATCGCGATAGCTACATCACCTTTTCGGGCATGTGCTTGAATTTGCCGTGAAAAAATATCCGCAAAATCGTAATCATTGGCGATACAGGTGAGGGCGGCCATGTCGGTGCCCAAAGCAAGAGCAGACAGGGGTTCTCGATCTCGACGGTATCGGCCCACAAACTCGGCAGCAATATGAGAAGCATCGGTGGCGCTGCCGCCATTCCCAAACAGCATGACTTTTTTCCCATCGCGAAAGGCTCGGATTAGGAGTTGACCAACTTCTATCACCCGTTCGGCATGGGTAAGGATGAACGCATTCTTTACATCCGCACTTGTTTCAAACGCTGCAATGACATCTTCCCGTTCCATGAGGCCAGGATATTAACAGGATAGGACCATGAATTCACATACCAAAGGGTGCGTTTCTGTAAGACCAGGCTCCTAAGCCGAATTTCTTGCCGGTCTTCTCAACCGATGATATAGTTCAGCCATTGTGAGTGCCTATCTGCCTACAAAAGCACTCTTGCTTGCGGCCCAATCCGATCCCGCGCCAACCATCGCCATTCTCAAACAGCTTACCCCAGAGATGGTGTGCTTTTTTCTAGACGAATCGTGTAAACACGTAGTGGAATCCGATGTCCACCCCGCTCTCTCTCAAATGCCCCAACGGTGGGATTGGATTCTCACAACAAATTCAGCAAGTTTTCCCATTTGTCATCGAGCCTTAGCACAAGGGTTGGGGCCTCTTTTGACTCAATGGAAAGTGTTACCCGGAGAATTGGTCATCGATTTAACAAATGCTTCTCCAGCTATGGCCTCGGCGATGACGCTAGTCGGCTTCCCATTTTCCACTCAAGTGTTGCTACACCCGACTCGACTCTCTCAAGAAGACACCTCGCAATCAACCGACTCAATAGAAAATCCATGGGATGAGGAAGCGCCGAGGCTGAGACAAGAAGCCGGACATGCTTTCAACCAAGGGTGGTATGAGGCTTCCGCCCATGCCATTCGCATATTAGAGCACCGGGTCAGCGGTGGTTCGAAACCACAGTATCGAGCGCTGGTTGATATTGCCCAAGGCTATGGCCTTTGGGACCAATTTCAATATCGTCCGGCATGGGACAAGCTCAAAAGCGGTCTCAAGGCGTTAGAGTTAGCCTCCGTATGGGGTGGCCCACCAGGAATGGCACAGGTCATTAAGATTCTGAAAGAGAATGTACGGTTTTTGGAATCCATTGTCTTAGACCCGCAAGACATTAAACGTTCTCTCGCGTTGGATCTTCTTGCTTGGGCGAAACGGCGAGGAGATAGAGGACGAGAATTAGAGATGGCCACTCGCGTCCTCTTTCGCGGGCTTGAGGCAGCCACGCAATATCAATTATTTCACCAGCATCAATTGAAAAGCTGGGATATTGCCGTGGAACAACTTCCGAACGACCTGCAATCCACGTGTCGGACTTGCTATCTCAATGACATCGATGGGAAATATCGATTACCACTTTTTGCACAATTTCAGGCCTTGGCCGGATTGGGCGATCCAATGGGACAGCGGTTTCGATCAGAATGGCCAAAAATCAAATCATTGTTTGACGCTGCGGATCATGCCGTGTTGGGCTATGGTTTTGAACCATTAAAGGCCGAACGCTTTCACCAACTCTTTGAGGTCACCTTAAAATTGACCAGTATTCCGAGCTCAGACCTTCCCATCTTCCCCACCCTGAAGTTGTAGTTGAACACCTTAAAATGGAAGTGCGCATCTATTATGAAGACACCGATTGCGGAGGCGTAGTCTATTATGCCAACTACCTCAAATATTTCGAACGTGCGCGGACACATTTTCTGGAAGAACACGGCCTATCGGTTAGCGGCCTTATTAAGGAAGGAACAGAATTTCGCGTCACCAAGGCAGAACTGGCTTATCGGTCCGCCGCCGTGCATGGGGATACATTGGACGTCGACACCACAGTGAAAGCTGACCGCCGCGTGTCGCTGACTTTCTCTCATGTGATTCGAGAACGCATTAGTCAACGCCTCGTGGTGGAAGGTTCGGCCACACTTGTAGCAGTCGACTCCACCGGCAAAATCAAACGCATTCCTCCGATAATTTTAACGACGTTGAATATTCCTCCAGGTGCCTTCCCATCATCAAATTAAGCCCACCCCCCCTCAAGACAAACGTGCCCCAGACGCCTCTCCATAAAGGAAATCTCATTTCCATTCCTTCCCTGCCCTTTAGTGAATCTATAGAACTTCAACAAGCCCTCGTAGATGAACGAAGAAAAAATCGGCAACTCGACACCCTCATTCTCACCGAACATGAGCCGGTTTTGACCTTGGGCCGAACTGCGAAGCCTGAACATTGGGAATCTCACTGGCCTGAACTCCAAGCCAACGGCATTACCCTGCATCAGACGAATCGGGGCGGGTCTGTGACCTATCATGGTCCCGGACAACTGATTGGATACCCGATTTTACGATTGCGAACCTTTTGCCCCGGTCCCAAGCTCTATGTCCATAAACTGGAAGATGTGTTGATTCGAACATTAGCCGAATGGGATATCGAAGGATGCCGACATGAGTCGTATCGAGGAGTTTGGGTGAGAGGTGAGCTGAGCCAATTAGAAAAAATTGCCTCTATCGGTGTCCGCATCTCCAAAGGCATCACAATGCACGGCTTCGCCCTCAATGTGAACGTCGAACTTCAGCCTTTTGCACTCTTATCTCCCTGCGGCATTGACAATTGCATCATGACATCAATGGCTAAACTTCTCAATCAGCCAGTAGATGCAGAAATCGTGCGCAAGCAAATCAAAACATATTTTTCTGATGTTATCGGAATAGAATGGACTGAGCCGGATTTAGGGGTTAGCCAATAATTTGAGCCTTTCGCGCATTACGGGGAAACTACACTCAATCGGCCTCTCTGGCTCAGTCTTAATCAGGAAACTGTTTCCAGGCCATAAATATATCCTTTTCAAAGACCGAACCATTACCTTACGAATCTACGAATGCCGCCATACAAGGTATGCCCAAAATTTCAATCAAGGCTAGTGACAGGTTTAAGAATTTGAAATCCCCATCACATTAAAAATATGTTGCCGGTTACCGATGAACAAATAAAACGGAAAGTTTTCACCATTAACAATTAGGAAATGGGTTTCATCAAACAGTTCTTTGTCGATACACTCTTTGTTCGCCTCATCACTAAATAGAATCAAGAATATTCCCATTAATAACTTCTTATTCACGATAAACCGGCCATTATTTGAACCAAACTTATTTTCTTCGCCCCAATGAATGAGTTCGTCGACTTCATTCGTGTCATGATATGAGGAACATCGTATACCATAGACAATGTTGCCAAAAGATTGTTGCGTTCCGTCCTTGCCAGTAAAAGTGCAGTCAATTGGCGTAATTTTCCCCTCGGTCGCGATCTTAAAGATATCGGTCATTATGGAATCAAGATAGGAAATGAACCTCTGTTTAGAAAATTGTTCACTTGGAAAATGAAACTTAGACGTAGAATCTATAACCGAAGCCAACTGGAAAAGAGCATCTTCTAATTGCGGAGGGTCTCCCCGAAAGTCACTGAGTGCCATAAATAAACGTTTAGACACTCCCGACATGGTAGAAATATTTTTTCTTTATGTTTGGTCATCTTAGTCTGCCTTACAATTGGAGATTTTTTCCAAATGACTCATGCCTATCTCAACTTTCCTTTATATCCTACGCCTGCTGTTCGGCCCACGGGTTGGATGCTTTTTGTATTCAGCGGGCCTTGTTTGAGATTCTATGGTTTATGTCAATCCTCGTATGAGGCGGTCCGGGTTAAACGTGGTCTGATAACGGTGAATGGACCAAGCCGCCCGGGCAATCTTCCGCGCGATAATCACCAAGGTGGCCGTAGAACTCCACCCGTGGTTGCGATACGAGTCGTAGAGGGGTTTCCAGACTTTGGATTTGACGGCGGCCATGGCCGCATTAAAGAGCAAGCGGCGCATTTCGGCCGGCCCTCGTTTGGACAAGCGCCGTCGCCCGCTCTTCTGCCCCGAGTCCTTGGCTCGCGGGTCTAACCCGATAAAGGCGACAAAGGCATCAGCATTGCGGAACGGTACCCGCTCTAAGGTATTGGTGAGGCTCATCCCCACCAACGGGCCGACGCCTACAATCGTCTCCACGCGTTGTTGGGCTTGCTGATGGAGGGGAGATTGGGCCGCCGCGGTGGCCATCGTTGCATCCAATTTCGCCAGCAAGGCATCCAGCTTCCGGACCACCGCGTTCACCTCACTCCTCACCCCCTTAAGATTGGCCATCGTTAATTTCAGGGCACTCTTCAATCGAACAATTTTGGCCCGACGGCGAATCAACCGATCCATCTGCCGCTGCTCAGTGGTGGGGGGGCTGTAGGCGCGCAACCCGGCATGTTCTTGGGCAATCATCCGAGCGAGCAACGTGGCATCGACGCGGTCGGTTTTCGCCCGAGCTCCCAGGGCTTTGGCATAATGCCGCGTCTCCATCGGATTCAAGAGATAGACGATATGGCCAGAGGCATGCGCCAGATCGGCCAGCAGCTCATGATACGAGCCGGTTGACTCGAGACCAATACGGCTCCCAGCCGGTAAGGTCTTCAGCCAGGCGCGCAAGGCCCGGCGTTGGTTCTGCACCTGCTGCACCGGCCATCGGTGATCCGCACTGGCGACGACGACGGTATCTTTCGCCACATCGACTCCCACATTCTCAACAGTTGGCATACACGTCCCCTCCACAAGTAAAGTGTCCACAATGGGGTGGGCCACACCAACGTAAGCTTGCGTCCAAATCGGCGGTCATGAGGGATGCCGCGAGATTCTTCATCGACGTTGAGGGTGTGGATGGGAGAAGTCTCAAACCGTCTGTCCAGCAGCTGGCAGATGCGAAGCGATGTCTCTCCACCCCCGGTCTCCCTGAGCTTCCCAAGAATGACAAAAAAAGACCATACAAGCGAAGCGAGTTGGTCCGCCATTCTCCTATTGCGTCCATCCCATCAAATAAAGCCGAACTGGGCGTCAATGGCTTGGGGTTCTTTTGCCTCCACAACAAAGGTCGCGGCCTCCGGGGCGAAACCCGGCAACTATCCTGAACTTAGTTTATTCAATTTGCCGGAAATAATTTTGCTTGGCTATTGGAGACAAGACAAACCTGGATTCCTGCCTCCGCAGGAATGACGAAGACGAATAATTATGACGGCAATGACCGCTCATTCGCAAAAACTTCTTGTCTGACTAATTACGAAGTCTAGATTCCCCAGCCGCCGCTGAGATGTAGATTCGCTCCTGTCACATATCGGGCGTCGTCTGAGAGAAAATACCGGACGGCTTGGACTGTATCATCGACACTCCCAATGAAACCGGCGGGAATTTTTTTGGCCATTCCCGCCAATTCTTCTGGGGGGGCACTTCCGGAATCGATGAACCCTGGTGAAATGGCATTCACCGTAATGCCGTGAGGCGCCAAAAGTTTGGCCAAGGTTCGAGTGAGGATGAGGACTCCGGCTTTGGCGATATAATGAGCAGTCACGTGAGGTTGGGCTTCCATTTTATCGACGTTGGCCATCCCGAATGAAATGATGCGTCCGTATTTTCTGGCTTGCATGCCGGGAGCGACCGCTTTGGCTAGAAAAAAAATAGGATCCAAATTATTCGTGAACATTTCTGACCAGCCTTCCGGCGTTTCTTCCATCAGATGCACACGATGATACGGCCCCGCACCATTAATGAGCGCATCGATTCGTCCATAGACTTCTTCTACCTGTTGAACAAGACCAATGGCCGCATCACACTGTGACACATCACATTGGAAAGCCAAGGCCTTACCGCCTTGGCTTTCAATAGTTTGAATGACCTCCTGGGCTTCTTGTTGACTCGTCCGATAACAAATGGCAATGCCCCATCCATCCTTGGCGAGATCTAGTGCCACCCCCCGCCCAATCCCTCTGGCTCCCCCTGTTATTAACGCAACCCGTTCATTCATAGATCTTCTTCTCCAGGCTTAAAAGAATTTCTTTGAGCACTCAGCCAGTCACGAAACCTAGGTACGTGAGGTGAGACGTTTTTCCAATTCCTGTAAGACGTTTTTGGTTCGACTAGAAAATAACTGATTCTTTCGATCCTTGGAACTTTGAATAAATATCTGAAGATCCTCTACTGTATCCAGATCACGCAGCATCGGTAAAATTTTCAAGGAAAGACCCAGTGCTTGCGCTTTTTCCTGAGTCAGCGAGAAAACGGAATCTGTCGACCAGGGAATATGTTCGAACAGTTCCATCACAGGCTTACGTAACCCAATGAGATAATACCCGCCATCTTCGGTTGGCCCTAAGACCAGATCGTGATCTTGAAGACTTTTGCATGCTGTCGTCATGAGTGGCACGGTTAATCCAGGAATATCGGTTCCGATGATCATGGCCGAATGATAGTTTTCCCCGAGCGCCGATTGAAAGGCCTGCGACATACGTGCTCCAAGATCATCGCCTACCTGCTGCCAAATAGGAATCTTGAATCGGGTATTCATCGCACGAAAGAAAGGATGATCGGAAGTTGGGGCACCAGCCAATACTCGATCACAGCCTTTGAGGGTTTGGCATCGTTCAAGGAGATCCAAGACCAGGCTTCCATGAAGACTAGCGGATTCATCGGGTGTTAGAGGCGGGCAGAGCCGTGTTTTGACCTGTCCAGCTATCGGAGCTTTGGCAAAGATAATAAGCGCTGTCGAAGTAGGGAATGGTCTAGTTCCCTTACGCCCCGGCCCCCCTTTGTAGAAATTGGACCGCCTTGTTCGTGAGTGATTACCGGACATGTCTGTAATACCGGTGAAGACGTACGGGATCCCATCCTATCCAATAGAGAAACCGTAACGTCCACATTTGCACAATCGTTCTGAATGGGCCTGCTTTTTCCCACCGTCGGAAGGACGTGGTGACGGTATCCCGGAGCGCGACCACTGTTCCTTGTCGTTTTAACCGGCGGCTGAACTCGAGATCTTCCATCAGGAGAATATTCGCAAAGCCTCCCATTCCTTCAAATATCGAACGGCGCACAAACATGGCTTGATCCCCTGTACATATGCCTGACACCCGAGAGCGAATACTCATCATTCGGCAAATCACCCAGGCATAACCTCGATCCTCAGGAAATCTGACATCAAACCGACCACCGACAATGTCCTGGTTTCCCAATGTTCTTTCAATAACCATTTTCGCCGTGTCTGGCAACTGGGTATCGGCATGCAAGAAAAGAAGAATATCGGTTGTGGCTTGTGCAGCCCCGGCATTCATTTGTGCCGCTCGACCTTTCGGCCCTGAGAGTATTTGACATTGCGGATAGGTTGAGGACTCCAACAATTCCTTAGCGACTTCTATTGTGCGGTCCTGGCTGCCCCCATCGACAAGTATCATTTCCTCAAAATTCAAGCATAAAAGCCCTTGCAGTAACGATGGTAGGGCTTTCTCTTCGTTGAGGATGGGAATGATGACTGCGATGCTCATCTAAGAAAGGCACAAGGCAGAAAGAAAGGCCGGAAAAATTAGTGGAGTGGGTTACGAGCCAGCTGGCTTTTTAGGGGTTTGGAACATGAAAAAGACGACCATTCCCACGGTACCCCAATAAATCATATATTTATGCCAAAACAATACCTCCCCAAAATGCATAAAGGCCATCGCACAGAGGAGAGATAACCCAATGACAGTGTATCGAATGGCTAGGGTATCGACCGATGAATACGCCCATAGGGCCATGCCCGAAAAATAAATAATCATGGGGAAGATGCTTATTTCAGCACCGGTATTTACGGAAAGAAATACCTGCAAAAATCCAATGAAGACCATTGCGGACCCCACCATACGCATAGCGACGCGCATTTGCCGATTTTCTTGTTCTTCAACTTCCTCCGGACGATCAGGCGGTGGAGCAGGGGCCTTCGGTGCGATAGGATCTTCGGAAGTTGACTGATTGTCGTCAGGGCTCATGATTACCACTTAAAGTGTTTGCTTAAAGTCAGGCCTTGCTGATAATACGACGATCCGATCGACGACCCATAGAGTTGTGTAGGAATATCCTGCATCTTTTCATACATGACCTTGAAGAAGGTTTGTCCATCATGAATCAGAAACGGTACGTCATGTGGTCGGACTTCTAGCACAACTTGAGTGCCTTTTTTGGGAGATGTGTCTGCGCCAAAACCAGGGTCGAAAAATCCGGCGTAGTGTGTCCGCAATTCTCCACATGCAGCTTCATACGCCACCATTTCCGTCGCATAGCCGGCTGGGACTTTGATTCGTTCTTTTGACGCAAGAATATAAAATTCCTGTGGCTCAAGGATGAGGGAATCATTAGTACCCCGATAAATCGGCTCCCAGAAATCGAGCGCCGGATAATGCCCGATCTTCGAAAGATCGATAACGTGGCTATTCTTTTTTGCTCTATAGCCAATGATGGGATTCGAAGCCGAATCGCCTTGAAGGTCAATTCTTAAAAAAAGTCCCTTGTCTATACGAATTTCTTTTGAAGATAACGGCTTATTTCCGACTGAAGGAGGATCATCATTGTGATAGAGCAAATTTTCTTCTTTATGAAGCGTTTTAAGTGGCCCATCAAAAACTGTGGGACGACCCACGATTAATCGCAGTTGATTAAGAGATAACCCGGTTTTTACACGAACGGTAAATGAGAGCGGCACGATTTCTAGGTACAGGGGTCCATGATACCCAGGCCGAACCTCATCAAAACCGACATTCAAGTCGGTAATCATTCGAGTGAAAATATCCAAGCGTCCCGTGGAACTCTTCGGATTGGCTCGTCCTCGAATGTTCTTGGGGAGCTTTAACCCTTCCAACAACGGCACGAGATATACATGACCTTTTTCCAGGATTGCCCCTTCGGTTAAATCCATGTCATACATCACCAAGTCAGACTTATAGAGATCTAGAACATTTAACCGTGTGGTGATTTCTGATCGTTCGGGATGAAAGCTGCTTAAGAGGCGGTAGGCCTTTGTGCCTAATCGTAAATCTAAACTTGCAGGTTGAATCTGTCCATCCTCAATAGCCGGGTCCGCAGAAATGGATCCATCATGAATCAGTTGTTTGAGTTCGGAATCAGGCAGGATTCCTTGCTTTCGGGGGCCCGGCATTACAAGTCTTCCATAGCTCCAGCACTACACATGTCATGTGTCACTGACGAATTTATCATCGGCAATTCTCGATTATCCGTCGTGGCAGGTTGCGGATAGTAATAAGTTTTGTTCTCGAAATTTTTGAGGACCGCCCCTTTTTCATCTAAATTGAGCAGATATTCATTTGGCAACAAGGGGATTTTTCCTCCTCCGCCTGGCGCGTCAATCACGAAATGAGGGACCGCCATCCCACTCGTATGACCTTGAAGGGCTTGCATGATCTTTAATCCCGTTTCCACGCTCGTTCGGAAATGATTCGTGCCCTTTGTCAAATCCGCCATGTACAGGTAATAGGGTTTAATGCGAGCCAGAAGTAATTGATGCATGAGACGTTGCATGATTTCCGGATCGTCATTCACCCCTTTAAGCAACACGGTTTGTGCCCCTAACGGAACTCCAGCATCAGCTAACCTCCCACAAGCTTCTTTCACTTCCGGAGTCAACTCATCCGGATGATTGAAGTGCAAATTCATATATATGGGGTGATACCGTTTGACGGTGTCACACAATTCCGGAGTAATTCGTTGTGGAAGCGTTCCGGGAACCCGAGTTCCAAATCGAATTAATTCCAGGTGGGGGATTGACCGAAGGGCCGTCAGTATTCGTTCGATCAAATGATCGGGTAACAGCAAGGGATCGCCGCCCGAAAGGATGACATCACGGACTTCCGTATGTTCCCTCAAGTACGCCACCGCCCGATCCAACTCACCTTTTTTCAAAAACCCTGGTTTCCCTACCAACCGTTTTCGCGTACAAAAACGGCAATAAATCGGACACTGATTGGTTACCATGAGCAATACACGGTCCGGATATCGATGCACCAAATGGGGAACAGGGCTATCAGTATCCTCTTCCAGCGGATCATCCTTTGCATCAATATCATCCAATTCCGCCATCTCCGGAACCACCTGCTTCCAGATCGCATCACCCTTTTCTTTAATGGTTGCCAGAACCGTCGGCGTAATACGCATCGGGTAGGGGCCGACGATATCAGCTACTTCCTTCTCATCAACACCTAATTTTTTAGCCAAATCTTTGGGTTTGGTGATGCTTTGGGCTAGAACTTTTTTCCAATCCTCCATAACTTAGTCGCTCCTTTCATCTGGCGAGCTGAGGGGTGGGTTGGAGTTTCCTCCCGAGTCATGCCCATTCCGGGGATAGCTATCGAGATATTGAACGATTTCTGCAGTCTCCGTGAGCACGGTGTCTCCATCGACCAACACAGGCACATAATATTGCCCGGACGCAGCGTAGACTGATTTTCGAAAAGGCCGGACATCCGGCACGATTTCATCTTCATACGCAATGCTTTTCGAGGCCAGCTTCTGTCTGACCAATTCACATTCTGGACACCATTCGGTGTGATAGAGCTTCATAGGATTCCTAGATATGATTTTGAGACAATTTCCCTACTGTACCAGTCTTCTTTCCCTTGTGTCTGTTACACCTTCCCCCTCCCTACTCATTCTAATTCCGGGTCGATTCCACATGGGGTCATCACCGCATCTCGCATACCATGAATAATTTTTTTGTCCTTAGGACAGGTTGTAGCCAAGACCCCTCCTAATTCTGCCTGTCCATCCACCACAAAATAATAGGGCGACAACCGTACTCGACCCTCCATCGTGACTTTCGCACCGGAGGAGGCATCATAATATTCAACCATAACAACCTTCCCTTTGTGAAATGTTTGGAGAATAGACGGAGTGGTGGAAAAGCCGTCCAACGCCCGGAGAAGTGTGTCCTTCCACTCTTGCTGCGACATATCATGTCCAATGGCCACACCACGACTGCCCCAAGCCAACTCAGAAAATCCAGACACTTTGATGACATATTGCCGTTCTTTTTGCGTAGTCTCTCCTAACCAATCCCAATTGGACACAGCGCAATCACGATATCGCAACCCCGGAATGATAGCTGTCGGCGGCAACGGTCGTGGATCCAAGACCCAGGTCGGGGGAATAATGGCCTGAAGACAGGCCATGGTATCCGGAGAAAGCGCCTTACCCCAGAAGGATTCCAACATGGGATGGTGGATCAAGGCCAAGGCCAGTTTTTCCTCCATCCAAGGTTTATACGGCGGGGTGACTACCACTCGGCTTTTTTTCGCGCTATAGATGATCAATTCGCTCTTGGGAATATTTTTTAGATCAAACAATTCGAAAAATCGATAGATGAGAGACACTGGATATTCGTTACCATCTTGCTGAATAAACAGGCGATCTTCCGTAAATCGAATGGCGCGAGGATGGATACAATAGGCTTCCCAGCCATCTTGAGCCAATTGAGAAGCCACCCATTGCATTTCTGCCCGATAAGTATCCGCTTCATCGGAAACCACAATGGCAAGAGAATACGGTGGTTCTTTGAGCATCCCTTTCAACATACGGGAAAACTGTGTTATCAACCCATCTGAGATAGGCCACACCGACATTCCTTTGTGGGCATACATTTGGCTCAGGCTGCCGGTTAATCCGATCCCTCCTGGTACAGAGTCAAGCTCGGTCAAGGCCAATCCCGAATCGGTCGGAATCAAGTCAGGACGAATGACCCCAGGTACTTGGTTCTTGAATCGATTCATCCTGGCAAACTCCAGCAGATCATCTGGTTTCCCAATATCCAAATATTTATGGACCCATTGGGGTTGGGTGCCTTTGACGCTCTCGATGTATAACCGGTTCATGGCGGAATAAAACGCCAGAAGATGGGAGCCAAGTTCTTCTAAAAATTTGGCTTCATGGGTGGCCAACTGAAAGGGTTTCGTCCCAATACGCCAAACATCTTCTTTGCCATCCACAAAGAGTCCATCTTTAATAAGATGAGCACGACAAGTCTGGTAGGGATTAGGTGTCACAAGAGATATTTCTTAGTTAATGACCTGCGTGTCTCTGGCGCTCGGTGGCTTTAAGCACAGAAAAATTAAATTCCGGCATGGCCACAAGGCCAGACAATCCACACTGAATGCCTTGCTTTCGATGAGAGAGAAATTAGTGGGGTGAGGTACCGAAGTGCCTCGACTCGAAGGGATCAGAAACAAGCAGATGCCCTGGTCGGTAATCGATACATAGAATCTGGAAATGGTACCATGCCCTCATAAATCCAGACAAGATACGTTGTTGAAGATCTCGATCCCAATCGCCCTTTCCCAGTGAGCCTCTTTTCCCTTATAAATAGAGGGAATATTTCGATAAGCCTTCAAAATCAGTCTTTATCACCAACCCTGCACAATATTCATGTCTTTCCCCCTCCAACCTTTGAAAGTGAAAGACCAGCTTCGGGCACATCAATGCCTCAATGCCACAGTTTTGGGCGGGAAGACTCCACTCGCGACATGGGCTTTTGCGCCCCATTATATTTGGAAAGACGTGGTGAAATATTTCTGGGCTGAGGTGGAGGGCTGGTGGTGTCTCTTTGCTGAACATGCTGACAATCTGTTTATGCCCTTGCCTCCACTTGGACCTAGAACACTTGTTGGAATCCCGGCAATGAATTCCCTACAACGAGTCTTAGACCAAATGATGGACTTTTTGGATACCCGAAATACAGGGGCGCAGACCTCCCTCATTGAAAATATTCCTATTGAACTCAAAGATATCATTCAACCTTGGGGGTATACCTTCATACCAAAAGAGTCAGACTATCTTTACCGGACCTCGGATTTAGTGCAACTCAAAGCCAATTCTTATAAATCCCAACGCACGGCCTATAACCGCTTCGCGCGTGCCCACCGCCTTCGTGTGGCCCCCTATCGAATCTCGGATCGCGACGGCTGTCTGGCCTTGTTTGAGCGGTGGGTTCGCCAAAAAGAAGAAATACCGGTTCCCGCAGTGGGAGCTCATGCTGAAATGGCTCAGGTGAAGTTGCGCCAGGCCGCCTCGGCACACCGAGTTATGCTCCAAGAATATCATGAACTAGGGTTGACAGGGCGGGTGGTTTGGGTTGATGGCTCGATTAAAGCCTATGCGTTTGGGTATCCACGATCCCGGGAGATATTTTGTCTTATGGCAGAAGTTGCTGATCGATCGGTCCCTGGCCTTTCACAATATCTCTTCAGAGAATTCTGCCGGGAAATCCAACCCTATCCCTGGATAAACACGATGACTGACTCGGGGCTTCCGAGCGTTGCGCGAGCCAAACTAGCCTACCGCCCGACCCAACTGGTTCCCAATTTTATTGCACGCCGATAATAAAAATGGGCGATCCAAAAATTTTGGTTGATCAATCCACGAGAGTTGTTCTCTTGTAAAACACCCCCGTATAATGTCTTGAGCTTAGCATTCATCTTCATGACCATATTTGGTTGAGGACATCAATGAAAGGCCAGGAATTCGGTATCGAACAATTTCGGGTGAGTGAAGAACCGTTTTACCAAGAGGTAAACGGAGAAATCAGTCTCTTTACGGTAGGGGCCAGCAATAAAATTCCGGTCATGCTCAAAGGGCCAACGGGATGCGGGAAAACCCGGTTTGTCCAACATATGGCCTATACCCTCAATCGTCCCCTTATCACTGTGGCTTGTCACGAGGATTTAACTGCCTCCGACCTCATTGGTCGCTATTTATTGAAAGGGGAGGAGACCGTATGGGTTGATGGGCCTCTGACTTTGGGTGTCAAGCATGGGGCCATCGTCTATCTGGATGAAGTCGTGGAGGCTCGTAAAGACACGACGGTGTTAATCCATCCCTTGAGCGATGATCGCCGCTTTTTACCAATTGAGAAAAAGGGCCAAGTCATTCAAGCGGTTGATGATTTTCTACTGGTGATTTCTTATAACCCAGGCTATCAATCGGTTCTTAAGGAATTAAAACAAAGTACCAAGCAACGGTTTATGGCCATTGAGTTTGGTTATCCACCCAAGGACCTCGAAATTCACATCGTCGAGCATGAAGCTAAAATATCTCGTGACATGGCCACTCGTCTGGTTAAGCTCGGCGAAAAGGTTAGGAATTTACGGAGCCATGGACTAGAAGAAGGGGTTAGCACTCGACTACTCATCTATGCAGGCACCTTGATTCAGCAGGGCGTGAAACCCGACCGTGCCTGTGACGCCGCCATTACCAGACCCATTACTGATGACATTGATATGCAACGCAGTATTCAAGAATTGATTAAAGCAATTTTTTAAGGCCGGTAGGCGAGGACAGAGCTCCGCGAATCATCGGGGCTAAATCATTTCCATAGTCAATAATTGGAGTATCTTGATACGCAATTTGCTACGAACACTTTGAGCATGCCGTTTATCTTTTAACAAGTACTCAAAACCGCCTATCACGGGTTATGGACATTTAAGGATCATCTGCCCTCCGAAGATTACACCTGGATCTTTTCCAGGCGCCATTGATTTGATATCCAAACAGTCTTCCGGGCCATCCCTAACAAAATTCCTCGATCTCTTTTCTTTTTTCGAAGTCGTTGACAGTCTTCCCTGGCCTTCTTACACTGCTTTCCCAGAGCGAAATTGAGAACCTTCCATGACTCATCCTCACAATATCATCGCGATTGTCTATGATTTCGATCATACGTTGAGTCCCCATTACATGCAGGACCACACGATCCTTCGGCATGCGGGGATCGCCCCCAAGGATTTTTGGCCAAGCTGCACAGCCCTTATTATGGAAAAGGGATATGACCAAGAGCTGGCCTATATGAAACGAATGCTAGAGGTCGATGCGATTAGAACCTTGTCGAACAACGATTTGGAAAAAATGGGAAAAGATCTGGAATTTTTCGATGGGGTCCCGGGGTGTTTTGAAGAACTGAATAGATTGTTTAGCCCACAGGAATATGAAGAGCTGGGCATTCGTCTTGAACATTATGTGGTGAGTTCAGGCTTAAAAGCGATCCTAGACGGAAGCCGTATTGCTCAATACGTTAAGGCTATATTCGGATGTGAATTTGACGAAGATGATAACGGGCATATTAGTTTTCCCAAGCGAACCATCAGTCATACGCAAAAAACCCAATTTCTTTTCAGAGTCAATAAAGGCCTATTAGATCTGGACCAGGACGTAAACGACCACATGCCGGAAGAGGCGCGGCGAGTTCCATTCCGGCACATGATCTATGTGGGAGACGGACCAACTGACGTGCCCTGCTTTACATTGATGAAGAAAAATGGCGGTTTTGCTGTCGCGGTGTATAACGGCCAGGATCATTCGCGCCGGTCATTTGAAAAATGCTATCAACTTGCCCATCATGCTGAGCGAGTCCATTTTATGGCTCCGGCGGATTACCGCGCGGGCAGTCATTTGCGACTCATCCTTGAACAACATATCAAAGAAATTGCCAATGGAGTCCTAGAAGAACGCCGGCAAGGCGTTGAAAAAAGCCGTGTCCCGGCCCCCACTCCTTAAGGCACTTTTCTCCCGTGTGTGCGACAGTTTCCCTATCCTTACATTTTCTTTACATTGCATAAGCCTTTTCCTGTCAAGTAAGGTAGAAGTGAATCCGTTCACTCCTTAACGCATTCGCAGGATGAGGTACCTTATGAAAAACCCCAACTCATCTCTACAATTCGGAATGATGTCCACGATCCTTTTTCTTGGTCTACTCGGTGGTCTTTGCTGGGCGGGAGATCCCTTTGGCAACTCCACCTTGACTCCTGATCACAATACTCCAAAAGACATGGCTTTTGACCAGGTTGATTGGAATCGAGTCCAAGGCATTTTTAGTTGGATCACGATGGCACGAGGATTCAGTGATACCCCGTGGGATTCTTCTGAAGGAAGGCCAGGATGGAGAACTATGGAAGATGCCTATGTCAAACCTATCGACCCTGGAATATCGAGATTTCCAGCTGATACGAATATTTTCTATATCGTGTTTGAAGGGCAGCCATTGGATGCTCCCGCACAATTTGCTGCAGCCTGGTTTCCAATAAAAGATGGAAAGGTAGAGTCAGAGACACCGATTGGTAAAGATGTAATCGAATTAGACATGAATCAGCGATTTGGATATTTCGAAATATTCCCGCCTCAGGATGGATGGAAGGTCGGTCAGTATTTGGTCAAAATCTTCTATGGATCTCCTGGGCAGGAACTCCACGCTGTCAATGTAGTTGGTACCATGCAGTTCACGATTCAATAAGGGCCTTAGAACTTTTATTCCCAGCAATTTTTATCAATCCCTTCTATTTTGAGGAATACCTCTACAATATGATCCTGTTTTTTCTTTCTTTGCCCCTAACAAAGCTATCCTCTAAAACTCCCTCTTAAAAACCTTAATCGCAACACATCTTTTAAACGTACTAAGCCTTTCCTATTTCTAGACTTAAATTAGGCTGACTCGATACAATCTGGAGTCATTTGCAACCAAAGCTACGACAAGACAATTTCCCGTCATTGGAAATTCTTTCATTTAGATAAGGAAGGAACGCGACCATGAAATACGTTTTCACCATTTTTTTCTTGGTAATTTCAAGCCTTATCGCACTAGAGGGAGTCCAGGCTGAGAATCTGGTGGCAACCTGGGCGATGAAGGATGGCCCATTAATGACTATTGAATTACGGGATCAAGATAATTTCGGATGAATATCGGGAAAGATTCCTACATTCTCATGAGCCAAGGAAAAGGGTACATGGTTTCCAAAGAGGATGGGGAATGGGTTGCGACGAGTATTGAATCTATGAACAAGATGATGGATATGTCAGGCATGCGGGATTTGATGGCCAGGATGGGAAAACATTCTCCACGGGATGATCGCCCTCCCCGATTCGAAAAAACCGGACGAGTAGAAACCGTTGCCGGAATCAGAGGGGAGGTTTATACCTTGGCAATAGACAACGCCGTGGGACAACCGGAAACCACAGAGATTGTTTTTGGTGATGATCCTCGATTAGTACGATTACATCAAGCTCAGGCCAAATGGACAGAACAATTTGGGATGATGGGAAATCGAGGCGACTCTTCTTATAGTGATTTAATTAAAAAATATGCGAAGAATGGCCCAGGTGGTGCCATTCTTCGATATGCGGATGTCATGAAATTAGAATCCCTCCAAGAAGCCAAATTAGCCGAAAGCCACTTCAAAGTCCCACGAGTAAAAGAAATCGACTTGGGTTCTACGAGAGAAAAACGAGGGCACAACCCCAATAGGCCGGTTCAAAGCCAACCATTCGACTCGACTGACCTGGAACGAGAAATCAAAAATGCCAGAATGCGTCAAAAGGCGGAAACAAGAGATTTAGGAGAAAAGGCAACGGAAAAAGAAAAAGACGAAGTTATGGAGGGAGTCAATTCGCTGTTAAAAGGTTTGTTTGGAAACTGAAACCTTCCTCACTATTGTTGCCAAGGCAATGAAAAAATCTTCTGAGGAATGGGAATTACCCAGGTGACCGTATATACGAACAATTCCTTCTCAGAAACTTTTCCCTTCACAACATCCCTATCAGGATTATTTCTGTTCACAGATTCTCGCCTTCCAAATTTGACGGCCAAGAGACGGAAGAATACCCTTCGTCCAAACAACTTCTTAATGAAAAATCTTACGGATTATTTTTAGGATTGGTAATAAGCGGTTGGGAAGTCGTAGAAGAGCCGGAGCGAAGGATTTCTTCTAGCGTAAGTAATGCATCTCGTCCAGAATTGGTTTCGAATCCTTTTGAAAGGCTGGAATCGGCGTAGGTATGACCCTGTTGTTGGGTGGCACTTTGGCTGAGACTCCCTGACCAGGGACGAGGATCATGTGAGCCATGTTTTCTGCTCCAAGCTGCAAGACAAGCTTTGGCGATAATTTTGTTGAGTGGGGCAGGGTTGTAGAGCATCTTTTTGATATTCCAAGGGGTGAGACTTAAGGGATTGTAGCCATTAGAGAGGTAGCCTTCTGACAATAGCCGTGCTTCTAAATCGGTATTGGGTTGGATCCCTAAGAAAAACATGAGTGGAAATACCCGGTCTTCTCCTAATATGGAAGCCACCATTTTGTAGGACTCAATGCTTTGTAAGAGGGTCTCTTCGGTCTCTTCAGGGGAATTCAACGAATAATTCAAAATCACCCGACCTTGAAAGCCTGCATCTTTGAGATAGCGGCATCCATCATACAAATGCTCCAATTTGAATCCCATATGCATGCTATTCAGGACCTTTTGCGATCCTGCCGTAATCGCGACTTCCAAATCCCCAACCCCTGAATGCACCATAAGTTTGGCTAATTGGGCATTTATCAAAGAGGTCCGGACATATCCCGACCACTCAATCTCTAGTTTTTCAGAAATAATTCGTTCAAGAATTTCCGTACATTGGGGATAGGCATCTTTACCGGTAATGAATTGTGCATCAGTAAACCAAAACCGACGGGCACCCCATTGATGATAATATTGTGCAATATCCTGTACCACATTTTCGGCCGGACGATATCGAACCCGCTTGCCTTCAATGTAGGGATAGAGACAAAACGCACAATCGTATGGACAGCCGCGCTTACTTTGTACGCCAATACACTCCCCGATATATTCGGTGTACTGAGGGAAGATCGAAGTCAAATACGGAATATCGACCGACAAGGAGTCTAATAAGGCCGGAGTTGGTTTTGTCCCTTTTTGTAATTGCCCGTGTTCACGAATGATGAACCGTTCCTCTTTCAACGACTCTCCATTTAAAACTTTCAGAATGGCATCTTCGCCTTCACCTAAAATCCCAATGATGCCCTCGGGTAGTTTCTCTATTAATTGATCCGCAAATGCGGTAAAAGCCCCGCCTCCGATCATCATCCGTGCCGAGGGAAATTCTTTATGGATCAACCAAGGGTAGGACAGATTGTTTCTGATATCGGTGTAATACCGGTACAAATTTCGAAGCCCCTGAACAGAAGCGACGGCACGTTTTAGTGGATTGCTGGCATAGTAGAAATTGAAGGCATGTTCGAGTGAGGCATCACCTTCATGAGGGGAAAATATTTGAATATCCCTCCAGGAAAAACACACCAATTCCGGCTGAAAGGCGCTGGTGGTTTCGCGAAGTTTTGCCTGACGATGGGTGGGTGGAAAGAGTGAAAGGTCTAATATGAGCTGGCGAACCTCGGGGCGACGTCGATGAATAAAGTCGGCCAGATACGTAATGCCCGTCGGATAGACCTTTTTGCAGGGCAGGAACACATAGAGCACCGAATCCATGAGATTATTTCACCGCCACATGGATCGCAACGATACCACCCGTCAAATTGTGATAGTTCACCGTTCCGAACCCCGCATTTTTCAACATTTCACACAACCGGAATTGATCAGGAAAATTTCTGATCGAAGCCGGTAAATATTCATATACACCTGTGCCGTCTCTCGCCACTACCGTTCCTATCCAAGGCAAGAGATGAAAGGAATACCAATCATAGAGCTTCCGAAATCCTGCAGACACTGGCCGTGAAAATTCCAAGCAGACAAATCGCCCACCAGGTTTCAACACTCGACAGATTTCTGTAAGGGCTTGAGGAAGATTGCCTACATTCCGTATACAAAATCCGGCCGTCACCGTTTCGAAGGAATGGTCAGGAAAGGTTAGATGTTCTGCATTCAACTGTAGACAGACAATTCGGCTCGTCAAATTTTGAGACTGAACTTTTTGTTGCCCTACCCGTAACATAGCGACGTTTAAATCAGCCGCAATGATTTTGGATGAACATTGGAGATGACGGTCTAACAAAATGGCCAAATCGCATGTCCCCGCACCCAAATCTAAGGCGTGGGTATTTGGAAGGTTGGGAATATGCCCAATGGCTTTTCTTTTCCAGGAATGATGCAAGCCAAAACTGAGGAGAGAATTGTTCAGATCATAAAAGCGTGCAATCGCCGTAAACATCCGTTGAACGGCCTGCTCCCGTGCCGGGCCTGTCCATGTAGAGGCTTCTTTACCTGGGATTTGCGAGTTTTCCATGGTCCGAACCATCCACAGGAGGTATCACTCGTCCTCAGACTTTGTCAAGAAAAATGGGATGGGGGAAAGTTCAGGTGCAGGTACCGGGTAGGGTATTAGATAAATAAGGTTGTTTCGGCACCGGCACAGGCAGAAAGAATGGCGGGAAGCCCCATGACTTCATCAACTCTCTCGGTAACCGCTTGAGCATCCACACCCATGTATTCTAACCCAGCGCTACAGGCTACAAGTTTGAATGTCCCAACCTGTTTGGCCTGATGAAACATTTCTGAAATTAACGGCACTTTACGCTCGCGAATCAATCGGGCCACTTCTGGGGTTTCCGCTGCATATTCTGGTGGAAAATCTAATTCGTTCAATCTTCCCTCAGCTAATTTCTTTATGGTCCAAAAGAGTAACACAACCATCACATCCTTACCCATCGCGGCGGCAGTAAGTCCAAGTGTGGCGACTTGATGCAATTTATCATACGTAGCATTGTGCGCATAAATCACGAAGCGCGGCTTCACCTTTTTATCGCTCAATGGTTCGATACTCACAAGTTTAGGGGATTTACCGCCTCACCGGACGAATGAGTGCAGGGGGTTTGCGCCGCGTTAGCGTCCAATCTTCTTCTTCATACAACAGACAGCATTTTAGACGACCACAGACCCCAATACGATGACCATCCATATTTCCCATGGGACCGTCTCCACGACCACGGGGATAGACGGGTTTAAAATCAGTTAAAAAACTGGAGCAACACAGAACCAACCCACAAGTATCTACCCCGCTAATGCGACCGGCTTCCTCGCGCGTGGAAATTTGCCGCATTTCAATTCGGCAGCCAAAACGACGCGCCAGATCTTTAACCAATTGCCGGAAATCGATGCGTTCATCGGCCGTATAGGTAAAGGTTAAGGATCGCCGTAAAAACGAACCAAAAACCTCCACCAATTTCATCTCCAAACCCAACGTTTCAATCAACTCTAAGCAAAAGTCATGACCCTCCTGTGCCAATCGCTGCTGCCGAGCAATACCTCGTTCGTCTTCTCCATTTGCTTTACGAATGACTGACCGCATAGCTCGCATGGGTGGCGTAAAGGGTAAATGTTGAGGAGGCAAATACACTTTCCCAAAAGTATGGTCTGTCTCTAAATCTAGTATGACCCAATCACCAACTTTTATTGAAGGATCCTCGGTGCACGTTTTTTTCACCTCACCAAGATCCCGAACTTTTACACCCACCACGATCACCTGCTCTGGATATGTTTCTTCTTCCTCAATGTCGGGTGCCATAACTATTGCTCCCATAAAGTTTGTACTAAAGCCGTTTTGTAGCCTCAATCATACCGGACTTCAAGCAGCAGGCCAAGCTAGCAGAGATAAGGAGAATTCATAAGATGGAAAGGAGTTGAGCTGACCGACCCTTCCTCGATCTACTAATGTGACCGCATAAAGGAGGGCGTTTCGTGGTCTAATTGATAGAGAGTGACGGGTGCTAAGAGATCTGCTTGATGGCGAATGGTCGTTTCTCCTTGAGCACCAGGCTGAAAGATATCGAAGGCTTGCCCATGGTGATACTGGCAACCAAAGGGTTCCAGGTCTTGCTTAAGGGCATCGGGTATGTCCCAATGGGCCGTCAGCAACGCAGTACGGGCGGGATTGCGTGCACTAAACATAAACGACAAATGATCTGGATACCAATCTGCGCCCCCCGTGGCGTAGGACACAAATTGTTTGGCTTGTGCAGTTTGGCATAATTCTGAAAGATACCCATTAGTCAGAAAGCCGTTTTCTCCTACATCCAGCCATTTCCCAGGATGAGAAAGACAGGCATAGGCAGCATAGCTGCGGACTTCTTTCAATTGCTGTTGCGAGGCAAACACCAATTGGATAGGCCCATAATTGCTCACAAGTTTTTTAATAACCTGATTCTGGACCGCAGACCGCCCATCGTTGGTAGGTCCGCTATCGGCATGGACCAGTACATTTCGTCCACGGTCCACAATGAGATAACAATTTCGAGGCAGTTCTACATCGCAAGGATCTTCTCCATAAAAGGGGACTGACACCACCTCAACTTCCCCCACTCGCCAGGATTCCCCGTGAGCCAATTCTTTGATCTGTGTAAACCCCAGTTCCCGCAAGAGGGACAAGTAATCATAATGAAATGTGATGCGGTTGCGTCGGCTGGGAACAATGATCGGGATGTCTTTTGGCAGATGGTAGAGGGTGCGGGGATCTACATGATCGTCATGATCGTGGGTTAAAAAAATGCCGGAAGGCCTGGGAAGTAAGTTCCCCCACAGGGATGGTACGGGTGACTCGGCAAACCAGGGCATGAGCCAAGGATCAAACCAAAGAAAATGTTCCTGATGACGATACATGAGCGCCGCATGTCCGATATGGATAACATCTTGCTCCCCGATAACCTGCCGCCAATAGTTTTCCAAAGAAGATTGAGGAGAGACCGTGAGACAATCATAATCGTGAAGGAGCGTAAACAGCCGAAGAAGTTGGGATTCCAGATCTCGCCCGCTCGCTTGGGCGATGGTCTGAATTTCACCCATAGTATGGCGACCATTGAGAAAACCTAAAAATTGCCCTACCTTTGGGCCGATTGGTCGTTCGAAGCCAAATGGAATGGCTTGCCGGGCCACTGCATTGAAGATGCGTAATCCTCCATAGGTCATCGCATCAGAGGCTGTGGGATTTTTGGGATACGTCCAATAAAAGGTGCCATCTGCCTTCCGTCCGCATTGAATATGCTGTTGTAAGGCTGGGCGAGAAGCGACAACTTCGGCATAGGCATCTTCTAAACGACGAGCGGTCAAGGGGTCATCTAAAGACGTACGTCTGGCCATAATGTCACTGATGGCTGTCTCAATCCCACTCATCATAATCTCATGCACTTGATGGAGACTACGCACCACCTCCGGGGCCACACCCCCCAGGAAGGGAAAGGGACCGGGCGGTTCGGCACTCTCTAACTGGGCCCATACCCACGGAGGCAAGCCCACAAAGAGATTCTGATCAATAGTAGTCCAGGGATTCATAGTCGTTTGGTGTAACGAGTGAGGGGGAAGGTGTTAGAAGACAAAAATTTGAAATGCTGTAGGGTTCCCAAAAAAGTCTTCGCCCTCCTTGTGCATCCCTGTTCCTTCTAACCCTTTAAGCTTCCTAGAGATGAACATGCGGTTCAAAGAGTACCTGAATAGTGTTGGAATCGGGATCGGACAGGTAAAAAGAAAAGCTGCCGTCCCGATGCGTTTTTGGCCCCTGAATAATGGTTACACCGTGAGCGGAAACATCGTGAAACAAGGCCTTGACACTCTCCGGCGATTCCATCAAAAACCCCAAATGATCTAAAGGGTGATGAGGGGAGGACGCGAATTGATCAAACTCTTCTTTCGGCACTTGGTGAAGAGCGAGATTATCCACGCCGGTGCTCATATACACATTGTCGGAATCGGGTTCCCAAACCACCTTCATATCGAAATGCCGTTCATAAAAAGCTTTCGAAACTCTGACATTACGCACACGAAGCGCCAAATGCCGTAAACCCCGAGTTTTTCTAGTAATTTCCATCAGATATTTCTCGTATTTCCTAAAATTTTGCCAACGTGTACCCTCTTTTTCGTTTCACTTTTCCCTTTTTCCTTCCCTAACTTATCAAATGTTGGCCATCATACCCAGGACCATCAGGGGGAGCAAGTTCAAGATTGCAGGGGAAATGGGGGAATATGGTATTTTTATGTAGAAAGATTCTGACTAGTTAGACAAGAACTAAAAGGGGGGAGTAGGCCATGTTTCAATTGAAATGGGTGCAACGTATTCAATACATGATATTCGGATTGTTACTCCTGGGCGTGACAGCAAACGGTCTAGAGTTCACTCAGGCGGCTGAACCCTTGTCACCCACCTTCATGGGAAAAGACGGAGGGCCGATGGCATTGATTCCGGAAGGGTCCTTTCCCATGGGTGTGCCCCTTGCTGCACGAGATGGAGGTGTAGACGAACGCCCGAACCATGAGGTGTTCTTGGATAATTTTTATATGGATCTTTATGAAGTGACGAATGGACAATACCTGCAATTTGTCACGGAAACCGGGCACCGTGTCCCTGAGCATCCCACCAATCCCAATTTCGGGTTGTGGAAGGGCGCAATGATGCCGGAGTCTGTCACTCACCTTCCCGTTATTAATGTGGATTGGTTTGATGCGGAAGCCTATTGCCACTGGGCTGGCAAACGACTCCCAACCGAAGCCGAATGGGAAAAATCCGCTAAAGGAAATAACGACTGGCGCTTTGCCTGGGGTGACGTTGAGCCCACTAGTGAGCATGCAAACTTCAACCAATTGGCGTGGCGTGGGGAAGCGACACTGGTACAGGTCGGGATTTATGAAAAAGGAAAAAGCCCCTATGGCATCTATGATGTAGCCGGCAATGTCTGGGAATGGGTTTCGGATTGGTATGAAGTTGACTATTACGAGAAAAGCCCGGTCCGTAACCCCAAAGGGCCGGAGACCGGTACCTACAAAGCCGTTCGGAGTTCCGGCTGGCAGGGTGAAACGCCACAAATGCGTGTGTTTACTCGAATCAAAAGTTTGCCGACTGATCGAAATAATTCTACCGGGTTTCGATGTGCAAAAGACGTTTTGGCTCCTCCGGCTTCCTAACTCGAGGGAATTACCTTCATTGTCACAAGAGGAGATGAGTTAGGTGATAAATAACAAACCTCTTGGAGAGAATAATAGGCCCAGCCGATTCCTATGAAACAGGAACAAATTCCATCTGGGTTTCAAGGGCTTCGCGTCGGAGCGCTGGAAAGCCGAATGCGCGTGGAGATGGAACGGTTAATCATCCGCCATGGCGGCCTTCCTATTGTTGCCCCATCCATGCAAGAACTTCCATTATCCAATCATCCTGAAGCATTAGCCTTTGGGGAAAGCTTGGTTGCTGGAACTGTTGACATACTCCTCCTTCTAACTGGTGTCGGATTTCGAACTCTGTTGGATATCCTGGAAACGAATTTTTCTCAAGATGTCATAACGGAAGCTTTAGGGAGGGTTATCCTCGTCGTTAGAGGTCCAAAACCTGCAAGCGTCGCGAAATCTCTCGGCCTTCACCCTCAGATCCAAATCCCAGAACCAAATACCTGGCGAGACATTCTCTCAACGTTAGATAATTCCTACCCAGAAGGACTAATCGGAAAGCGCGTCTCTGTTCAGGAATATGGCGTCAGTAATGCTGAATTATTGGAAGGACTTCGTCAACGAGGTGCTCAGGTAACCCCCGTTCCGGTTTATCGATGGACGTTGCCAGATGATCTGCTGCCACTCCAACAACTTTTGCAACAAATATTAAATGAACAAATCTCGGTCCTCCTCATCACCAACGCCATTCAAGTCGATCATTCATTGAAGGTACTGGCGGATCCTTTAAAAATAACTCAACTACATGCTGCACTTAAGCATATGATGGTGGCCTCCATCGGGCAATTAGCCAGCGAACGTCTCAGATACCATGGCTTTCCCGTCGACCTGGAGCCCTCCCATCCCAAAATGGGGATTCTGGTCAAAGAAGCCAGCCAACACGCCCACACTATCTTAGCAACAAAGAAACGATCTTCCTAAATAAAGGTCGTGTCCTTCGGAACCCACTAGATAATTCCTTCGGCCGCAAGAACGAACCTCGGAAAAAGATCAAAAAGATTGATTGAGACAAACAATTTTAATAGTCATTCCGTCTTTCATTGAATGGAATCTAAAAGTTAAAGCTAGTCTTGTCCGAGCGTAGAGAGTTGGTCCACTCTTTAATGGCCTGAACCAGTCCCACCAGATCAGACCAGACGGGGCATAACCTTTTTTCTATTCACCATTAATAAAGAAAAGGAATTAGGTGCTTCGTTCGTTTTTGATAGTCTTCATATTCAGGAAACCGTGCTAATAAAAATTTTTCCTCATAATTAAGTTTCACCCCAAGAATCACCAACAACCCTATCCACATCACCAAGCGGAATGGTAGGGGGTGATCAAGTGTCCACGCCAACGTCAGTAAAATTAAATTGGCATACATGGGGTGCCTCACCCAGCGATATGGGCCATGCATCACCAACCTTCCGTGTTGGGGAATTTCTGGAAATGGTCGAAGGTTTCTAAGGCCCATCGCGGCGAACGACCAAAGGGCAAAGATTCCACTGACCGTCATCATTCCCTTCAGAACCCAATGACTCGGCCATATTGGACCTGCCAACATGATCAGTACGAGGAACAAAAATTGCCCCACGACTAACACTATAGAAAGACTCGAGTGGGTCTCTTTTTTACGACTGTTGGATCCCATGATGTTTCAGACTTCCCCATTAAGATCCGGCGAGAATCTTCCGACGACCATGTTGAGTGAGTACAATGAACTTATCATCCTCAAACATTCACACGACCCTCCTCACATCAACAAGCTCTGCCATGACCAATTTATTTGGAAAATTGCAGAACTGGTTTTTGAAGCCGGTACTTCCGGCTGTTTTTTTCTTAGCAGGGGTTACCTATGATTCTCTCACATTAACACGCATCGACCGGCTGTTTGACAATCTGATTCTGTTACTCTATCTGACAGTCCTGGGCGTTCTGATCATCTTAACAGGACGGTTTCAGCTCGGCTTGATCCCTTCCCCATTACCTAGTACATCTTGGAATACGCTCTCTCTCATTCATCGAGCACAACCGCATTTGGCCAAAGGTCTCCAATTCTTATTAGGGGGACTGTTTAGCGCCTATGCCATTTTTTATTCCCAGAGCGCCTCATTTTCAACCACCGCAATCTTTTTAGGCCTCATTGTGGCGTTTCTAATTGGTAACGAATTTCTCCAAAGCCGGTATTCAAGTATCAAAGTACTCGTGAGCCTATTTGCCCTGGTCACCCTCAGCTTTATGACCTTTTTCCTCCCGGTGCTGACAGGTTGGATGAACAGTGTAGTTTTTGTCATGGGCGTTGTCATGACCTGTGGTATCGTATGGAAGATCGTTCAACTGACATTGCAAGGTCTCCCCCATGTTTCCCGCCGCATGGCATTCACCGTGAGCTTTCCAGCATTCGGGTTAGTCATGCTTTGTACCGTCTTATACTTTTTAAATTGGATTCCACCCATTCCCCTCTCTTTAAAATTTGGTGGAATTTATCATCAGATAGAGAAAATTCAAGATGATTACTTTCTCACTTATGAAAAAGGTCCCTGGTATAACTTCTGGAAGGTATCAGACGATCGAGTGGGAATTGAGACCCCAATCTATTGTTTCTCATCAGTATTCGCACCCGTCACCCTTCACACCACTATCTATCATCATTGGCAATGGCGTCCGTTCGACGAGTCCGCATTCTTTCAAACCACAGATCGAATTCCTATCTCCATTACCGGAGGACGTGAAAAAGGATTTCGCTCCTATACCACGAAACACCGCGTCCAGCCTGGTGAATGGCGCGTGAATGTTGAAACGGAAGATAAACGACTTCTGGGACGCATGACATTTGTGGTCCAAGAATTTTATTCGCGAGAACGCGATCTGATTACCATTGCGCGGTAGAAAAAATTTTCTCTGAATCGTGTTCGTGTAATCATCCATCACCGTTTCTAAAAATTTTATTTCACGGAAGACGTTGTAATTCATCGAACACCTCGAAAAAAAAATTAAAAAATTCTGGAAATAATGAAACAAACGTTGTAGTATGTTTCAAACATTAAGATGAAGAACGACAAAATTACTTTCTTGCCAAAAAAAATTTCCTTCTCACGATAACGCTATAAAAAAAATTGTTCATCTTTCTTACAGAAGATCCGATTACCTTTAGCGTGACCGCAATCATCATTCACACGTTCCTGGTTTCATCTTTCACAATTCTCACCAAGTGCAATGGTGGGTCATTACGGCGACTTCACGTCGCATCAATTCTGAAAGGGGGTGAGTGCATTGGCCACTAAGAAAAAGGCTGCGAAGAAAAAAGCACCGGCTAAGAAGAAAGCGCCGGCCAAGAAAAAGGCTGCTGCCAAAAAGAAGGCACCGGCTAAGAAGAAGGCTCCAGCTAAAAAGAAAGCTGCCACCAAAAAACGGTAGATTCTTCAGCTGGATAGTCATCGCGCCGGATGGGGTTTGCTCCATCCGGCGTTTTTTTGCCAATCTCTCTTTCCAATTTCCTTTTCGTTTTCGATTTTTACCCCTACATCCAATTCTGTTTTCGCACTCATAATTATTAGGAGACAGGTTGCCATTTGATTCCCGGCCTCTCTTGACGACACGGACAATCACCTGGAATGATCCAAAAATAGAGAGGAAAGTTGTTTATTTTCAGTTCGTGTTGGAGGGAAGGATTGATCTATGTCACATCTTCTGATCACTATGTTGTTAACGCTCACACTTTTCCAAGGAGGATTTAAAACCCTAGTTTCATCCGCCTTGGCAGCAGATGGCCAACTCAGTCTGAAAAAAAAGTCGGCATCGGCCATGCAGCAAAAGGCTGAGGAAGAACTGATAGAGCTTCGAAAAAACCCTGAAGAATTCCGAATGCTTGTAACGGGAGTACAAATTTTCCTGGGACGGTTTGGGTATGGCGTCGGACCATTTTCCGGACAGCTTGATGACGCAACCAAACACGCACTCACCGCCTATCAAGAAAAGACCGGTCTTTCGGTTACAGGAGACATTAATTTTCAAACCTTAGAACGATTAACCGAAGATGATCAGGTCCTCAATCGGATCGTCCCCCTTCTTCCACCGCTTCAGGCCCGCGATGAAGAATGGGACCAATGGATCGATGTGAAGGGAAGTTGGATGCTTAAAGAGGGCAATACCGACGACATCTTGTATACATCCAGGATTACCTGCATGAAGGAATTTCAACGATGTATCGATTCCACCGCCTCGTTAATAAACGGGAGTGCGCCCCAGCTACAGGTCCATACCCATGTGTATGATGTGAAGGAATGGGATGAGCACAAAATCGTGTCTCTTCCCTATGATGGTGAAACCTGTGCGATTAGCATTTTGCGTATTTCAAGAAATCCCCTGGTGGTAACTCGGTTCGTGACCCTTAAACCAGGTCCCGGGCCTTGCACAAAAGTTAAAGCCGAAGATCACCAATATGTATTAGATGATGGACGAAATATCTATCAAGCCTTAAAAATACAAAAATCGCAGGCCATTCAACAAATCCTACAAGTGGCTCAATAATTATTAAGGAGTAAAGAGGAAGCGTTAGGGGAAAAAATTTTAAGGGAGCCTTACCCTTTACACCTCATAGCCTTAACCTTTTCCCCTGTAGACCCAAGAGAAGTACAGGCCGGCAACGGCAATCGTAAATAGTTGAATGCTATGAAGGATGGGACTACGCTGTGCACCCTCCACCGGGGGGGAGAGAATAAAATGAAAGCCCAAGAATTCCGGCGTTTGGTCGAGTGGCGATTGCCAAGGCGGAAAAAGCACAGCCAGAATGAGTAAGCCAACCATAATATACAGAATACGGAGATTCATCGACTCTTGTGGTGGTTCGGGCTCAGCCTTTCGGTCAATCCGCATTCCGCATTTTGGGCAAAACCGCCCTGCCAGGTGAATTTCATATCCACAAGAGGGACAAGATTTGGTGGCACTCATAAGTTATGTCACTTTTCTTCCTTAAATCATGAAGTAAAAAGTGGGAAGTTAGGAGTCAAAATGCAATTTCCTTCACTCGAATCTCTAGTAACGGTAAAAAACGTGAGGCGCAAAGCCAATCGCTTGTTCCTCGCCTCATACTTTGCGTGCTTTTCATTCTGCCGGTATTCTTATCCCTCGTCTAGTCACATGCATAAGAAAGATTTGACCAATTCCAACTTCATTTCTATAATTTCTCACAGGTAAGCACTCCCTCATTCGTGTCCGGCATGTTGGTGCCTCTCGTAACATCTTGATTTCTTCAATTCTCATGCATCTCGTTGGTCCTTGGATCAATGCGATGGCCACCTGTCTGATTAACTTCCCTTTTCAAAGGATTTGACGTGACCCCCTTATCATTTCGCGTGGTTTCAGTGATCGGAGCAGGAGCCTGGGGAACTGCCTTGGCCCATCTCCTGGCTACCAAAGGATTGAACATTCGCCTCTGGGCGTATGAAGCTGAAGTAGTGAAGAGTATACAAACCCAACGGGAGAATACCTGGTATTTGCCTGATGTAGTGTTGCCTAATTCCATTCAAGCAATGACTAGTTTCTCGGATTGCCTTCATGGGACCGATCTCATTGTGCTCGCGGTTCCGTCGCACACCATGTCCAACATCCTGGGACAGCTTCAGCCGCTTCTGAAAAACCCCTTGCCTATCACTATTGCAACCAAAGGCATCGAAGAAACATCCTTACAGCTCATGAGTCAAGTGGTGGCGGGCTACCTCCCCCACGCTTGGCATTCATGGATCACTGTGCTTTCAGGTCCGAGCTTCGCCGCCGAAGTTTGTCGATGGAAGCCAACCACCATTTTGTTATCCGGGAAAGACTTTAATTTAGTCAATCGCATTCAACAAGTCTTCCTCACTCCTCAATTTCGAGTCTATGCGGGACGAGATATGATCGGTGCCCAACTAGGCGGCGCCCTGAAAAATGTGATGGCTATCGCCGCTGGCATAGTAGACGGCTTGGAGTTGGGTGCCAATGCCCGAGCCGCGCTCATCACACGAGGGTTAGCGGAAATGATTCGATTAGGGCAGGCCATGGGGGCCGAGGCATCAACTTTTTATGGGTTATCTGGCTTAGGGGATTTAGTCTTGACCAGTACCGGAACCCTCAGTCGTAATTACCAAGTTGGTCTTCAATTAGCCAAAGGTCTCGATCAAGCCACTCTTCGTACAACCACTCGCACAGTTGCGGAGGGCATAACCACATCCCGGGCGGCCATGGCCTTAGCTTCTCAATATTCCGTGGAAATGCCGATTGTTCAAGGAGTTTATCGAGTACTCTTTGAAGGAAACAATCCCCGCCATATTGTCAGTGATTTGATGTCGCGAACCGCTAAAAGCGAAAACGAACGTATGGGTTCGGGCATGAAAACCTTTACCCCTACCGGTCTTTCATGAATCCTACCCGACTGACACAATTACTTCGGGCCGTCCAAGCGAGAAAGGTTTCCATCCCCAAAGCCCTCAGCCAACTTCGTACTCTCCCTTTTGAGGATTTGGGGTTTGCTTCGGTCGATCACCATCGAGCCCTCAGGCAAGGCTTTCCGGAAGTGATTTTGTGTGAGGGGAAAACCACGGAACAAATTCTGGCGATTGCGAAGAAACTCCTACAATCCGGTGGTTCGTTTCTTGCGACTCGTGTAGACCCTAGCATCGCCAAACGTCTGACCCGCCTCCATCGCCATGCGCATTATCACGAAATGGCAAGGATCGTGGCTGTAGCCGATGTATCTCTAACACGACAAGGGCTGGTTGTGGTTGTGACGGCGGGAACCTCAGATATTCCTGTAGCAGAAGAAGCACGGGTGACCGCAGAAGTTATGGGCAGCCAGGTCACCACGCTCTATGACGTTGGGGTGGCCGGGATCCATCGATTATTGGACCGGCAAGCCGTTCTACATCAAGCCAATGTAGTGATCGTTGTCGCGGGTATGGACGGGGTGTTACCCAGTGTCGTGGGAGGATTGGTAGATCGCCCCATTGTGGCAGTTCCAACGAGTCAAGGTTATGGTGCAAACTTTGGCGGCCTTGCCCCATTACTTACGATGCTTAATGCCTGTTCCTCCGGAATTGGGGTGGTGAATATCGACAATGGATTTGGAGCCGGCTGTCTCGCCCACCGCATCAATTCCGGGATGAGTGCTCCGAAGAAGGCACAGAAGATTCGGTAGGAATCGCCTCGAGGGGAGGCTCCGAAGGGGGTTCTGTTGATTGATTTTTCATGGGAATGCCTAGTTCATCGGAAATGAATTCAGAGGAATCGCCTTTCAAAATCCCTTCGCTTGGCAAAACCGGCACCAGGTCTTCTGAGTTTTCATTTAGTGGTTCTGGAACAGATTCTCCCCCACTCGACCCTTCAAGCCCCTGACCAACTTCATCAACTATGACCTCTTCTGAGGAAAGAGCCCCATTCTCTTCCACAGATACCTCACTTTCTCCTAAAGATAGGTCTTGAGCAGCTAATTCTTCCTGTTGAAGCGCTTCAATTTCTGCCGGCACTTCCGGCTCCGGGGGAATCGGAGGAAGGACTTCCCCTGCATAGGCCAATGCTTCCAACGTCCCTTGTACCCGATGCGACACCATCTTCGTTCGTGGACCATATCCTTCATCTTCCATCACTTTGGCTTGTATCTCATAAAAATACGAGCCATCGGCAATCAGGTTTTCATATTGATCCTTCCCATCCCACACCAAGTCCACAGGCACCTGTCCCAATAATCCACCTTGTGTGAGAGTGGCAAGAGGCTGTCGTTGACTGACAAAACTCATTGATCGACGTGTGGGCGAGGTAATCAAGGCGGTTACTTCCAAAACTTTGTCCTCAACAGACGATAACGGCACCTTCACCATTATGGACAACGTTAAAGGTGTTTGCCCAATAATAAACGGGTTAGGAGTAGTCACCACCTCTTCTACCTTCACCGGGGAAATAAACCGCTTTCTTTTTTTTCTGGCGTCAGCCTGGTCATAAAGAAAAAGCATCATAATGATGCTCAGACATACCACTATCAGTTTCGGCCAATTTCCTTTATCCAATGATCACCTCATTTTTCATGATCTTTTACACCCACTATCTATCATTGTGCCAAACAATTCCCCTTTACACCATCGGAAACTTATTTATTTTAACTTTTTTATTTCTTTAGGCTCTAGCGTAGTCCGGCCGCACGGCCGAGTGCAGAGATTTGAGGGTGCAATGGTTGGAAGGAAGCTAGTTTGCTCCGTCGTCGAAGTTGAAGAACCGTGCTGAAAGTCCGAGGAGCCATGAGCTTCAATTTCTTTTTTTCCTTAACTTTGACCCAAAAGAAAATTACGGTATTTCTCAATTCGAACCCAAAACATTCTCATCCCACGAAAACTTATGATTTTGATTGATATTAAGGAATCATATTACTTAAATATATTTTTATTTAGTCTGGGGCAATGGTACCCTATGGTGTTGCGGGTTTTGTTATATTAACGTTTCTGAGTTAGTTCCTAGTACTAACAATCTCATGACCAGACACCTTCACATCGATGCATTTTCGGGAGTCAGCGGGGACATGTTTCTTGGCGCTCTTGTGGACACAGGCGTACCTCTCCAGATTCTTGAAAAAGGCTTGAAAGTTTTAGGCATCAAGGGCTATCGGCTTCACGAACAACGAGTGAATCGCAATAGTCTTCGGGCCACCAAAGTCGAGGTGACTATTCAAAAGAGCTTCACAAAACCCTTATCGTTGGCCAATATCAAAAAAACCTTAAGGAATAGTCGTCTTCCCGATACGATTCGAACTCAAGCGCTCCAGACATTTCAGTTCCTCGCGGAAGCTGAGGGCGTGGTGCATGGCAAATCTCCAGGTCGAGTCCATTTTCATGAAGTGGGCGTCATTGATTCACTCGTGGATATTGTGGGCACCCTGTTAGGGATTGCTCACTTGAATGTTACTTCCGTGTCTTTTTCTCCTATAAACCTCGGTGCCGGTACCATTGCCACTGCCCATGGCCAGCTTCCGGTACCAGGGCCCGCTGTGGCTCAAATGGCCATCGGGATTCCCGTTTTTTCTAATGGGCCGGCTTTAGAGCTGACTACCCCTACTGGAATGGCATTGATTAGAACCTTGTCCCAAAATTCTAGAACGCTTCCCCCCTTAACACCACAGACCGTCGGTTATGGTGCGGGAACCGCCGATCCAGAAGGTTGGCCGAATGTTCTTCGGCTATTTCTGGGGAAAGAAGAATCAGTCTCGACGATCACATCGGAACAAGTCATCCTGTTGGAAACCAATATCGATGATATGAACCCCCAACTCTATGACCAGATGATGACGCATCTCTTTGATGCAGGAGCCTTGGATGTCACCTTAACCCCTACAATGATGAAGCGAAATCGTCCCGGCACTATAGTTTCTGTTGTTGCGTGGCCAACAGACCTTCAAGTGTTAACAACAATCCTGCTATCCGAATCTTCCACGCTTGGCGTCCGCCTACAGGAACTCTCACGCGCGGTTTTGCCCCGCAAGGTACAATCCGTTCGGCTCCCGTGGGGATCGGTACGAGTGAAAGTTGCGGACTTGGGCCATGGTCAGGTCAAAATCACTCCAGAATATCAGGATTGTACTGCTCTGGCAGAACACACAAAGCAACCTGTTCAAAACATCATTGACCAAGCCCGCCACGTATTTTCACAGACTCGAACCTCCAAGACAGCTTTACGGCCTAAGAGAGCCCAAAAGAATTTCCAATAACATTTTCACCACATGACAGCGCTACTTCATCGTAAGCCAATTCTTGCCATCACCATGGGTGATCCAGCTGGTATTGGCCCCGAAATCGTTGTGAAGGCTTTGCATGTACCGAAAGTTTGGCGGGTCTGTCGGCCCCTGATCATTGGCAGCCACAAGATCTTTGAACGGACTATTTCTTCGCTGCAATCCTCACTCAGCATCGCGCCAACAAATGGCCATAATGAATCCACTGGGAGACAACCCTTTCGTCGAGGTCGCCTTCCTCTGTTCGATCCCTTTCTCAAGAAGATTAGATCTATCCGACCTGGATTCGTTTCTGCCAATGGTGGTGAAATGGCTGTGACATCAATTCAATCCGCCGTAAAATTAGCCCAAGCCGGTTGTGTGAGCGGTATGGTGACGGCACCCATTAACAAAAAGGCTATGCATCTGGCCGGATATGCGTATCCCGGTCATACCGAAATGTTGGCGGCTCTGACTCGGTCCAAAGAATCGGGAATGATGATCATAGGCGGACCTTTGAAAATCGTCTTTACCACTACGCATCTTCCTTTACGAGATGTCGCAAAAGCTTTGACTCGACAAAATATTGTGAAGGCCATTCGTCTGGCCCATTTTGGGTTAAAGCAATTGTTTGGTATTTCCAACCCTCGCATCGCCGTTGCGGGGTTTAATCCCCATGCTGGAGAGCAGGGCCTGTTTGGCGACGAAGAACATTGCCTGATTCTTCCTGCTATCACACGAGCCAAAACACAAGGCATTAGGTGTAGCGGACCTCATCCGGCGGATACGATATTTGCTAAGGCCATAAAGGGTGCTTTTGATGGGATTGTGGCCTTGTATCACGACCAAGGGTTGATTCCTTTAAAAACCGTTGCCTTTGGACATTGCGTGAATATCACGGTGGGACTTCCCATTCTGCGTACCTCAGTGGATCATGGTACGGCCTTTGATATTGCAGGAAAAGGCGTAGCCGACCCTACCAGCCTTGTAGACGCCATCGTGATGGCCGCTCAGTTGGCTCCAAGATTTTCATCAAATACACGACTTGCCGCCAAGAATTTTTCGTAGGAGTTGAAGCGAAAGACATTGTTCTTTCGACAGACCTTTACCTCTTACGTTTCATGCCTTACTTGTTTTTTTAAGAACGGTATTTTTCCATGATTCCTTCTTCCTCAAATCCCAGAAAAGTGGCTTGTACCGTTTTGCTCACCATCTATCGCAACCACGCCTTTGCTGATGACGTGTTTGATGCCGCGGTCAAAGAGGTCGCGTTGTCCGCTGCTGATCGGGCATTGGCCTTTGAGCTCGTATATGGGGTCTTGCGACATGCCCTGACGTTGGATTGGCGGTTAGATCATCTTTCCCGCAAGCCCATGGCTCGTCTCCCTTTAACTGTCGCGACAATCTTACGAGTGGCTGCCTATCAATTACTTTTTCTCGACCGAATTCCAGACTCGGCAGCGGTCAACGAAGCCGTCAAGCTGATTCGGAAACAGCCAGGCCATGATTGGGGAGGGCTCGTGAATGCCATTTTACGAAACCTGATTCGGCAACCGGCTCCTGACCTTCCTAATGTCGCAACGGATCCTCTTCAGGCGCTTTCGCTTCAATATTCCTGCCCAAACTGGATGGTGGAGCGTTGGATTAAGGCTTTTGGAATCGCTCAAACCGAAACATTCTGCAGAAAGACATTGGAGATTCCTCCAACCACGCTACGGACTAATACGCTTCGTTGTACGCGCAGCACTTTATTGGAGCGCTTAGCAAGGGAAGGATTTTCTGCAAAAGACACCCAGGTAAGCCCTTTAGGAATCACGCTTGTACATTGCGGCAACCCCGGGACTTTAGGGGTGGTCAAGGACGGCTGGTGTTACGTAGAAGATGAAGCTGCGCAGCTAATTCCTCCTTTGCTTGATCCTCAACCCGGTGAGCGGATTCTTGATGCCTGCGCCGCCCCAGGCGGGAAAACCACTCATCTCGCTCAATTGATGCACAATCAGGGCACAATCTTAGCCATTGACCGCCAACGGCTACGACTCAGCCGGTTAATTGAAAATTGCCAACGGTTAGAGGTGGGAATCGTTCAGACCTATGTCTGTGATGTGACAACGGACTCGGACAACTCCTTTCCACCCTCTAATAATACATCCTCTTGGGCCTCCCTAGCTTCCTCTGAGCCATTCGATCGCATTTTGGTTGATGCGCCCTGTTCTGGATTGGGAATTCTACGACGACATCCGGAAGGAAAACTCCTAAAATACGTTTCAATGATCGAGCAATCTTGCCACACCCAACAACAAATCCTTCGTCACATGGCCACCCTCTTGAGACCAGGGGGAATCTTGGTCTATAGTGCCTGCTCAATCGAACCGGAGGAGACCACAGAGATCGTCTCCGCGTTTTGTCAGGAACATCCAGATTTTCAGCCAGAACCCATCACTCCGTGGATGCCCAGCGTGGGGCATTCACTTATTACCGACCATGGCCATTTGTGTACGGCGTTTCAGTCGTTTACCATGGATGGATTCTTTGCATGCCGATTAAAAAAATCTGACATTCCATGAGGACGACACCCCTAATATCTCCATCAATTCTTTCAGCGGATTTCGCTCGTTTGGCTGAGGCCCTACAGCAGGTGGAAGCGGCTGGCGCCGATTGGATTCATGTCGATGTGATGGACGGCCATTTTGTTCCCAATCTCACGGTTGGGCCGCCCATGGTCAAAGCGCTACGCAAGGTAACCACCCTGCCATTAGATGTCCACCTCATGATGACGAATCCCGATGAGTTCATACCAGCATTCGCCAAGGCTGGTGCGGATATTCTAACCGTGCATGTCGAAGCCTGCTCCCATATTCATCGCACCATACAAACCATAAAAGAACACAAAGTGAAGGCAGGAGTCAGCCTCAACCCTGGCACCTCGGCCTCCTCACTCGACCAAATTCTTGGCGATGTCGATCTGGTGTTGGTGATGTCTGTTAATCCCGGGTTCGGTGGCCAAACATTTATCGATTCTACGTTGGACAAGATTCGCCAAATTCGAGCGCTGATTTCTTCATCCAAAGGGTCGCCCTATCTAGAAGTCGATGGTGGAATCACAGTGAAGAATGTGGCATCCGTTTTACATGCCGGAGCCAATGTTCTCGTCGCCGGTTCAGCGATTTTTGGCAGTACCAACATGTCGGATACGATTCGACAACTCCGCACAGCTGGCCAGACAGTGACCGTTTAACTCTTCTATGGATTCTCCCTCTCAGACAGACAGTCTCCATCCACTCGAAATCCAAGTCCTTCGAGCCCTTGGGTCCGCAAACTCTATATCCCTGAAAGACCCTGAACTCGTTGAAGTCACGACCTTGGCTCCCTCGCAAATTAGTATGGCTGTCGGTTGGCTGCTCACCAAGGAATTGGTGGATCTTGTTTCCGAAACCACCACAACTTATGTAACATTGACGGATGTCGGAATGCAGTTTCAACAGGCCGCGTCCCCCCCTGAATGGATTATTCAAACTGTCCAGGGGGCAACACAAAATAATCAAATTATCACTGTCAAAGACCTTCAGGCCACAGGCAAGTTTCAACCCTCCGAACTCAGCCGAGCATTTGGGCTCCTCAAAAAAGAAGGTGTGCTTTCTGTAGGGGAAGGCGGTGCGCTTCAAACCACAGGTCAGAAAAGTAGATCTGTCGAAGCGCTACGATCCTTATTAAATCAAATCCACGAAGATTCGAGACCATTAAGTTCATTCTCCGATGCTCACCAGGTCTTGCTTCGCCACTATGCCGTGAAACGCGGAAATACCCAAGAGCCTTTTCGTATCGATGACCAGACCATTCGGGCATATTCCCTGACACCTGATGGACGCCATTTATTACCCAACTTACGGGAAGATGCTGCACAAGAAATTTCCCAATTAACGCCAGAACTGTTAAAGGATGGGTCCTGGAGGAATTACTCCTTTAGAAAATATTCGATTCATCTTCGCCCTCCCCGTTTAGCTGTTGGACGACGACATGCCTATCGGGAATTTCTGGATACTGTGAAAACCAAATTGACCAGCATGGGATTTCAAGAAATGCGGGGGGATCTAGTGGAAACCGAGTTTTGGGATATGGATGCGCTGTATATGCCGCAATTCCATCCGGCACGGGCCATTCATGACGTGTACTTTGTCAAAGAACCTACCCATGCCAAGCGCATTCCGGAACCCTTCCTCAGTCAAGTCGCCGAGACCCATAAAAGTGGAGGCATTACGGGATCTAAAGGGTGGCAATATTCCTATGACCCTGAACGTGCCAAGCGTTTGGTTTTGCGCAGTCAAGGAACGGCGGTCTCAGCCCGTACCCTGGCCACCAACCCATCGATTCCCAGTAAGTTTTTTTCCATTGCCCGATGTTTTCGGTACGATCAGGTCGACGCAACTCATGCCACCGATTTTTTTCAAGTGGAAGGCATTGTACTCGGTTTGGATATTAACTTTCGGACCTTATTAGGATTGCTTAAACTTTTCGCCACGGAAATGGCCCAGGCCAAAGAGATACGATTTCTCCCAGCTTATTTTCCCTTTACCGAACCGTCTGTTGAAATGCACGTGCGTCATCCCAAATTAGGTTGGATGGAATTAGGGGGTGCCGGACTTTTTCGGTCGGAAGTGACGGTGCCACTAGGGGTTACCGTGCCCGTTATTGCTTGGGGTCTTGGTTTGGATCGGATGGCGATGGTGGCCCTTGGCATTCAAGATATTCGTGATTTATTTACCTCAGACTTAGAAGCCGTACGCAATATGCGCCGCCAATTTTAAGACATACATCATGCCCACCATTTCTATTTTTCAACAAGACTTTTCTCAATTAATAGGACAATCGGCTTCCGTGGCTGACATTGAACGATGGATGCCGTTAGTCAAAGGAGAGGTAAAAGATGTCTCTCCTGATACAGGGGAGGTGAGGGTGGAATTACAAGACACTAATCGCCCTGACCTCTGGTGCGTGGAAGGAATCGCAAGACAAATTCGATCCGTTCTTTCCGGTGGTCAAATACCCTACTCTTTCTTTGCGACTCGAGGACGGGCTAAACGACGCGTCCAGGTAATGCAAGGAATGGACACTGTCCGTCCTTTTGTGGCGGCCTGCGCTTCTCTTGGATATTCCATGACCCCAGATGGTCTCCAGCAGTGTATTCAAACCCAAGAAAAATTAGCCGATGCCTTTGGGCGCAATCGTGAGACTGTCTCTATCGGCTTGTATCGCTTGGCATCCATCGCGTTTCCCGTAACCTATGGACTGGTAAAACCTGATGAAGTGCGTTTCACACCTTTGGGATTTGAGGAAAAAATGACTCCGCATGAAATTTTGACGGTTCATCCCAAAGGTCTAGAGTACGGAAACATCGTGGCGAAATGTGAGCGCTTTCCTCTTCTATGGGATGCCAATGGACAAGTGCTGTCTTTCCCCCCGATTATTAACAGTCGGGAACTGGGGGAAGTGCAAATAGGCGACACGGCATTACTCGTGGAAGTTACGGGAACCGACCTATCGATGGTTATTTTGGCCTTGAATATTTTCGCCAGTAATCTTGCTGATCGTGGGGCCACCATCGAGCCCATTGACATCCTATATCCCTATGACACTGCCATGGGCAAAACCGTCAAGACTCCCATGGACATGGGGAATTCCAAACGTGTGTTGTTACATGACATCGAACAAGCCTTAGGCCTGCCACTGGAAGCCGAGGCTATTCATACAGATTTAGTCGCCTACGGCTACCAAGTCAAATCGACGCGTCAATCAGTTTCAGTGAAATTGCCGGCGTACCGTAATGATCTGATGCATGTGATGGACGTGGCAGAGGATGTGGCAATAACTCGTGGCTATGAATCATTTTCTCCGATCATGCCGCAATCTTTTACTGTTGGAACACTATCTGAGGAAGAGCAAACAAGTGATCGACTTCGTGATCTATTAGTGGGATTCGGATTTCAGGAAATGTTTTCCAATATTTTAGCCTCACGACAGGAATTTATTGATCATATGCGACTTATCGATTCTGAACACGATGCACTCGTGGAGGTCGATAATGTCATGTCCCTCAGCTACTCTTGCCTACGACCATCCATTTTGCCCTGTCTTCTTCGTGTGGAATCTGTCTCCCCTCGAGCGTTTTATCCACATCGGTTATTTGAAGTCGGCGAAGTCGCCCGAGTTGATCAAAAAACCGACGTCGGGTCGCGAACAGGATTATCCTTGGCTGCAATCAGTGCGCACTCCGGTGCAAACTTTTCTGAAATACACAGCTATCTAGATCTGTTGATGTATTACATGGTGTGGCCCTATGACTTGGTACCCGTATCCCATCCATCATTTTTGGAGGGACGAGTTGGCCAGATTCATTGTCAGGGTCAGCTAGTCGGCTATATTGGAGAATTTCACCCGGAAGTGCTGGAAGCTTGGCAAATCAATATGCCAACTTCCGGATTTGAGTTTGAGATGATTTTCCCGACGAGTTAAGCAGCAGTTGGTGCTTCCTTACCTTGAGTGAGTGAGATCAAATGCGAAAAACCTTGTGGATCGTGGATAGCCATTTCTGAAAGCATTTTTCGGTTGATAAGGACATTGGCTTTTTTCAATCCATTGATGAATTGGCTATAGGTTACCCCTTTCGCCCGAACAGCGGCATTAATTCTGGTCACCCATAATTGACGAAAATTCCGTTTCCGTTGTTTTCGCCCTGTATAGGCATAGGCTAGGCCTTTATCAACAGACTCTGTGGCCGTTCGGAATAATTTACTTTTCCCACCAAATTGTCCTTTGGCCAGTTTCAAACGTTTCTTTCGTCGTTGCCGCGTCTGCGGTCCTCCTTTAACCCTTGACATAACCTCTCTCCTTTATTTATTCCCTAGAAATTTACGAATGTTCTTTTTGTCGCACGAACAAACCTTGTTCTCCCTCGGTCCTATTTGTAGGGAAGCAACCGAGAGAGGGCATAATCGTCGACTTTGCATACCACTGCAGATTTTCCTAGCCGGGCTTTGACGCGTGGCGCTTTGCTCGTCAAAATATGTCGGACTTTGGCTTTTCGGCGCATCCATTTTCCTGAACCTGATCGTTTAAACCGCTTGCTTGCCCCTGAATGATTTTTTAATTTTAACCCAGCCATACGTGTTTTCCTTTTTTTATTAACCCGTCACTGCTTGACAGTGGTTTTCCCTAGAGCCTATTTAGGGGCCACCACCATATATAAATTCCGGCCTTCCATGCGTGGAGGACTTTCGATATTGCCTGTTTCTTTTAATTCCTCAATAACCTTTTGAATCGCTTGGAAGCCAAGTTCTCGATTGGCCATTTCACGCCCCCGGAACATAACCGTAACCTTGGTCTTATTCCCATCTTCAAGGAAATCCCGGATTTGCCGGATTTTCGTCTCCATGTCGTGCTTGTCGGTACGGGGGCGAAACTTAACTTCCTTAACCTGAGTCGACTTTTGGTTAAGTCGCATCCGATGTTCTTTTTTGCTCTGTTCATACTTAAATTTCCCATGGTCCATAATCCGGCAAACCGGAGGTTCGGCCGTTGGTGCAACTTCGACTAAGTCGTACCCAGTTTCTCTGGCTTGCCTGAGGGCTTCAGACGTTTTAAGAATCCCAAGTTGTTCACCTTCGGGTCCAATGACTCGGACTTCCGGAACTTTGATGAGATGATTAATCCGTTGTTTGGGAGTGGACAATCGCGTCATTCGAAGAGACAGGATCCATTTTTGACGGCCTCAGGGGTCTCATCACGAATAAGTTGTAAAATATCATTCATAGACATGGTTCCCAGGTTTTTACCGTTTCGTTGACGAACAGATACCGTTCCACTTTCCGATTCTCTATCACCCACAACAATCATAAGAGGCACCTTCGCCTTTTCCGACTCACGGATTTTAAGGCCAACCTTCTCATTTCGCAAGTCCAAAGCCACCCGACACCCCCGTTCACGAAGGTTTTTCCCTACCTTTTTGGCATAGTCCTCATGTTTTTGCGAAATGGGCAGAACGGCAACTTGAACAGGAGCCAACCAAGTGGGAAACGCTCCCCCATAATGTTCCAGTAGAATTCCGAAAAATCGCTCAATGGAGCCTAATAATGCTCGATGAATCATAATAGGTTGATGAGATTTCCCATCTTCCCCAATATAGGTCAACTCAAATCTTTCTGGATTATTAAAATCGACTTGCACGGTGGAGCATTGCCAAGACCTTCCAAGCGCATCCTGAATTTTGACATCGATTTTTGGGCCATAAAAGACACCTTCCCCTGGGTCTTCCTGATAATCATAGCCCCCTTCTTTCAAGGCCGCCGCCAGGGCCTGCGTGGCTTGGTCCCATTGTTCCAGCGAACCAACAGCCTTATCAGGTCTGGTCGAAAGGTACATTTGGAATTCACTAAACCCAAACGTCCCTAACATAAAGGTCGTGAACTTGAGGACCTTTCTAACTTCATCGGCAAGTTGGTCCGGACGGCAGAACAGATGGGCATCGTCTTGAGTAAACCCTCGAACGCGCATCAGCCCATGGAGAACACCAGACCGTTCGTAGCGATAGACGGTCCCCAATTCCCCATAGCGAATGGGCAAATCCCGATAACTGCGCAAATGCGATTTATACACCATAATATGAAAGGGGCAATTCATAGGCTTGAGCTGATATTCGCTCGATTCCACTGGCATAGAGGCATACATATTTTCCCGATAAAAATCGACGTGCCCGCTTGTTTTCCAGAGGTCTAAACGGGCCACATGTGGGGAATACACCAGTTCATAGTCATTGGCCACATGCTGAGCACGCCAAAAATTTTCCACAAGTAGGCGAATTTGTGAACCCTTCGGATGCCACAGAATCAACCCAGGGCCGGTTTCATCTTGAATGCTGAAAAGATCGAGTTCTTTGCCAAGTTTTCGATGATCGCGTTTTTTTATTTCTTCCAGATTATCCAAATGTTTTTTTAGGGCCTCTTCCGAAGAGAAGGATGTGCCATAGATACGTTGCAACATGGGATTTCGCTCATCACCACGCCAGTAGGCCCCCGCACTAGTCAGCAATTTGAACGCTTTAATTTGTCCAGTAGAGGGCACATGGGGGCCTCGGCACAAATCGATAAACTCGCCTTGCTGATACAAAGAGATCCGCTCATCTGGAATGGCTTCCAGAATTTCAACTTTATATCGTTCTCCACGGGAGCGATAAAAATCGATCGCTTCCGTTTTAGACATTTCCCGGCGGGTCACCGGGAGATCGGACTCAATGATAGCCTTGGCCCGTTGTTCTATTTTTTCCAGATCTTCAGGGGTAAAGGGACGTTCGAAGGCGAAATCATAGAAAAATCCTTCGTCAATAGCTGGCCCGATGGTCATTTGGGCTGTCGGGAAACATTCTTTCACCGCTTGGGCCATGATATGGGTACTACTATGACGGTAAATTTCTTTTCCTTCAGGAGAATCAAAGGTCAATGGTACTAATGTGGCATCTTCTTCCAAGGTAGCGCATAAATCCCGTTCAACCCCATTGACCTTCACGGCAAACACATCCGAAGAAAGCAAACCGCCAAGCTTGTTAAGGGCATCTTTGGCCGATGTACCTCTGGGAAAGGCTTGGGGTTTATTACCTGGAAGAGATAGCTGAATCATGGTTACCATTGGTTAACCAAAAGGATAGATCTCTTTATTGATTATGAAATATTCGGGCATTACTCATCTTTATCATCTGACGCAATAAAAGGCACCCTTCCTCTTAAAAAGGAAGTCTGATGCCTTTGCAATGTTCAGGGAAAATGGTAGGCGCGGGCGGTATTGAACCGCCGACCTCTACCGTGTCAAGGTAGCGCTCTCCCCCTGAGCTACGCGCCTATATCTTACTCAACTTATGCTAGTCTGCCAAGGAAGCCATGTCAAGAAATGGCTGATAAATAAAGGGAATCACGTTGGCTAGGGAAATTTGGACATCTTAGGACTTCTTTCCGCATTTTCCAACACATAACCCAGTTGAGGGCAGAGAGAGAAGGAAGAAATTCAGGAGGAAAGGTCTGAAGCCTCCCGCTTAGGTTTTCGCAGAGCCGTTTTTTTGGCCTGACTGATGGAAATTTCAAACTCGGTAATTTTTTTCCGTAAGGTATTTCGATTTAAACCCAATAAACGCGCCGCTTTTATCTGGTTACCATGGGTTTCCCGCAATGCCAATTCAATGAGAGGTCGTTCGACCGCCCTCATCAATGTGGGATAGAGATTCTTCCCAGAACCGACATTCATGGCTCGGACAAAATCGCCAATTTTTTTCTCTACGTAACTGGCCAAACTCACATCTTTGAGATCGACGGTAGAATCGGAAGCCCCCGCGGTTCCCATAATCTGCGGAATCTGATTCAAGGTCCGCCAGGCTGGTAAAGGACCGGCATAAATAAACATTTTAGACAAGTTTAAATGCCCATTCAGTTCAGAGAGATTTGGGAAAACATCCGAATTGGGTTTATCCAAAATCACCCCTGTGAAATCTTCCGACTCCATAGCCGTTTCCAAGGACGAACAATCTTCCACTATCTTTACCTTGTCTTGTAGATCGGGGTGGATGACCCTAGACTTCAAGTCAGGATCTTTGGTCAGAAGTGCAAATCGGAGTTGAGAAGTCGGTTGATTCATATCGGGTGGTTGAGAAACAAAGAACGGCGATTATGTCGGAACACCCGATTTGTTTCAATTGAGAGAATTGCCTAGGTTGAGCTTCTCAAGTTCCCAAACCTAACAGAGGACACAATACCCGCAAAAGACACCAAATTATGATGCCTCCGATAACATCCAACAATAATCCTGCTTGCACCATACGCAGAATTGGAACCCGCCCCGTGCCATAGACAATCGCATTCGGCGGAGTTGAGACGGGAAGGACAAAAGCTAAACTTGCTGCCATGCACGCGGCCAGCACCGGCGGAACGGAAGAAAAATTTGCCGAATGAGAAATGGCTATAAGCACAGGCACCAGCATACTCGTAGCAGCCGTATTCGAGGCCAATTCTGTCAACGCAAGCGCGGTCAAAATCGCTACGGCCATTAAACTCCACACTGACTCAATCCCAAACAACCCGACCAGGCTGCGGCCAATCGTATGAGCAAGTTCCGTCTTCACCATCAATTCGCCAAAGGCTATACCTCCCCCAAATAATAAAATCGTCCCCCAATGAATATTAGCCGCCTGCTTCCAGGTGAGCGTGAATGTGCCTTGTCGAAGGTCCAAGGGTAGCAGGAACAAAAGCCCTGAGGCGAAAATCGGAACAAGTTCTTTTGGGAGATGGGCCTTAACCCATTGAACAAGTAAATCATCCGGTTCCAGCCAAATCGATAACAATGCCGGTAATACCCACAAGAAAACAGCCAAAAGAAACACACCAAACGCATAGGACTCCCCACGTGTCCACGGGATAGAAGGGGACGTCGTTAGAGTAGAATGGACGGTGGATACCAAGGAAGACGATGCATACAACCAATACAACACTGCAAACATCACCAGGAGCATCACACCAGCTACGGGTACTCCCATTAACAGCCACTGGTCAAAGGAAATTGTGATATTCGCTTGCTCGGCAAGTAGTCCAATCCCGATTAGATTTGGCGGCGTACCAATCAAGGTTGCCACCCCACCAATCCCGGCCCCATAGGCCAAACAGAGCAAAAACCCTGTTTCAAATTTTCCTAGATCACTTCCGCCCTTTCGCAAAGAATTCAGCACCCCCAATGCGATTGGGAGCATGACCGCTGTCGCTGCTGTATTGCTAATCCACATAGACATGGCTGCTACGGCCAAACTCAACGCCATCATAATCCGAATCGGGTTGCTACCGACCCATTTACGGGAAAGAAGCCAATTACCGAAACGTCCATCTAACCCATGAACGGTCAACGCTTCAGAAATGAAAAAACTCCCGATAAATAAAAACATGACAGGGTGGGAAAAAGCGGAAAAGACCGACTTCATCGTTCCCAAGCCAGTCAAGACACATAAACCACACCCTAATAATGCGGTAATAGGTAAGGGGATGGGTTCGGTAATCCACATCACCACCACCCATGTCAATATGGCCGCCAACGTTCGTGCTGGATCGGAGAGGGAATCAGGAAGAAATAGAAACATCAACCCAGCGAGTAGCGGAGCGACAAATAACCCTAGAAGATGGGGCGAGGGATTTTCCTTAGATTCTTGAGGAGATTCAGTCATTGGGTGAATGAGAGAAAAGATGGCAAAACACCATTACCTAACTTTTTTATTTCCTCTTTAATTCTGTTTTTTCATGGCACAGAATAAGTTTCCTCTCCTGCTAGACTACCATTCCTCATAAAAATTGTGGCGAGGGCAGTACCTAAAAAAGATAACAAGAACCTTAATATATAATTATTTCAAAAGGAGAACGTCCGAAAAAAATTTAAGAATTGGCTTTAGGACGCCCACGAGGCCGAAGAGTACTTTCCAGGTTGAGGCGGCGGGTTGTCCGTTGCACCCAAGATTCTGTACCAAACGGTCTGCCGCGCTGAACGCATTGACGAATGGCCCCCAATTCTTCATCCGTTTGAGGCTCGTTGACCAGCTTTACCCATTGCCGTGGCCGTGTGACTGGCCAATCAGTCAACCACTCGCTGTCCCTGGGTCCTTGAAGTCGGCGCCACAAACTTGACCATGGCCAATTTTCTGCCTGCTTCACCAATCTGGCCCGCAGGGCATTCCGTTCCACATATCGACACACGGTTAAAAAATGGTCGTCAGCTTGAATGGGAAAGGATTTATACCGTCCTTGATACAGGTGCCCGCTTCCCACAGAATGATGGTGGGCATGCCATCGTTGCGTGTGGGTCAACGTCAACCAGGCCATGAATCGAGACAAATCTCCATCTCGACGTGGCCATAGAACCAGATGCCAGTGATTTGGCATGACACAATACGCTAAGATTCTGACTGGAATTTGAAGTTGCGCCTCCAGAAGAACCGTTTCCCAAAGCTGATAATCCTGTGGCGTCTCAAACATCACCTGTCGGGCATTGGCCCGATTGAGGATATGGTAAATAATACCCCCAGCGGCTGCGCGTAACGGACGTCCCATGATAAAATCCTAGCTGGGTTCTTTGAGTGGGTCAAGAGAAAGGTACCTGACACCATTTCTAAGATTTTTTCACGAACCGCCCTTGTCATTCGTATTGACGCCCACCAAAAGAATGGGGAGCGTATCGTTTTCACAAATGGGTGTTTTGATTTGCTGCATATTGGTCATACACGTTATTTGGAACAAGCGCGATCTCTGGGAGATCGTCTCGTCGTCGGCATCAATAGCGATGATTCAGTCCGATTATTGGCCAAAGGGAAAGATCGTCCTATTGTCGAAGCTGAGCAACGTGCGGAGGTGGTATCGGCATTAGCGTTCGTGGACTATGTCACTATTTTTAACGAGCCTGATCCCTTAGCCCTCATCCAAGTTCTCCGTCCCAACATCTTGGTCAAAGGGGGCGATTGGTCAGCAGAACGTATTATTGGAAAAGAATTTGTTGAATCCTACGGAGGTTCTGTACAGAGCATTCCCCTTGTTCCAAATATTTCTACGACAACCATTGTGGAAAAAATTCTTGCCCATCACCACCTCAACCAGTCCCGCTAGAAGGTCCAAAAACGCTGTTCCGTTGTAAAATATTCTCATGAAACTCCCTGCAGTGATTCAAGCTTTTAGGAATCGGCTACGCTCGGTGGAGGCGATCATTCCCGAGAAAGCGCCTCCTCCATGCCTGCTCAGTACGCAACCAGGTTGTTTAACACTCGCCATGGCGTTGTTAGGCCAATCAGACGCCAAGACCTCAGAGGGGGAATCCGAAACCCGTCTTATTATCACGCCGAGTGAGGAAGAAGCTGAACAACTCTATGAAGACCTCAAATTTTTTGGAGATTTTCTTGGTTTCGGCCATGCCAATATCGCCTTATTTCCCCCTTGGGCCACCATTCCCTATAACCCCGCGCTTCCTGCGCATTCGGTCATTTGTCAGCGTGTGCGAGCCTTACATATGTTGTGTCAAGCTGAACATGTCGTGTTGATTAGTTCCTTACCAGCTATTCTCCATAAATTGCTCCCACCCTCTATTTTTTCTGATGCCTGTTTCGCTCTCAAGGTCGGGGAAACAGTTGAACGAGACTGGCTTCTTCGAGCACTGATTCGTTTGGGGTATTCTCGAGGTTCGCTAGCTGAAATTCCTGGAGAGTTTAGCGTACGGGGTGGGATAGTGGATATTTTCTCCACTGCTCATGATCATCCGGTCCGAGTTGAATTTCTAGGCGATACGGTCGAGTCCATTCGCACTTTCGATCCCTCAACTCAAGAATCGATTACCCGACTCCCAAAAACCTGGATTCTTCCTACACGGGATTTTATTCCACCAGAAAAATCGCTTGAGGAAACAGACCCTTCCCCCATTACCCCGAGTATAGAATGGGATCTCCCTCGTTTTTATCCTCAACTCGTGACGCTCTGTGACTACGTACACAATCCCTTGACCGTCTGGCTCTCGCATCCCGTTGCCTTGAATTCCGCGGCTGCGGAGTTTTGGAATACTCTCCTGGATACTTGGGAACAACTAGGTGCCAACCATGGACATGCCGAACCGGATCACCTCTATGAAGTATGGGAAACGCTCAATCTATTTATTAGTATGTGCCCCACCATATTGTGGGATAATTTGGCTCCCGATTCCGCCACCATTCCTCATATGCCCATTCCTTTGGAGGCGCAATCGCCCGCGAGTGTGGGTTTAGGGGTACGTGGCCTGCCATTTAAAGAAACCCTCACGAAACTGGACCAATTACGGTCCGAGATGGGTATTTTTTTAGTGGCTCGTAGTGCCGGCCAGGTTGAACGATTGGTTGCCCTCCTACACGAACATGGATTTCCCGCCAATACGTGGCAGAACCCTTTTTCCGACCAGGTCGTGGATGGACGCCTTCCATTTTATTGTTTGGAGGGGGAATTATCGGCTGGATTTATCTCACACGAGAGCCGCTTGGCCTTTGTGACGGAAGAAGAACTTTTTGGGAAAGGCATACGGCATCGTCCACAGACCAAATCTCCTACTGCCAAGTTTTTCTCGACGTTAGATGATCTCAAAGAGGGCGATCTCGTGGTTCATCTTCAACATGGGATCGGACGCTACCTGGGGCTACGACGTCTGGAAGTTCAAGAATGCACAAGTGATTACTTATTGTTGCAATTCGGAGGCACCGACACGCTGTATGTACCCTTGGATCGGCTGAACCAGATTCACCGATATCGTGGGGCGGAGCAGCGCACTCCCCGATTAGACCGCCTAGGCGGGACGGCCTGGGGGAAGACCAAAGCCAAAGTCAAAAAAGGTATTGAAGATATGACTGAAGAATTGGTCGAACTGTATGCCAATCGGGAGGTCGCCAGGCGGGCAGCTTATCAGGAAGATACCTTGTTGGTTCATGAATTCGAAGCGGGCTTTGAATATGAAGAAACCCCTGACCAACAACGTGCCATCGAAGAAATAGGACGCGATATGGAGTCGCCCAAACCCATGGACCGGCTGGTCTGCGGGGACGTAGGCTACGGGAAAACGGAAGTGGCCATGAGGGCTGCTTTTAAAGCCGTTCAAGCGAATCGCCAGGTGGCAGTCTTAGTGCCCACCACATTATTAGCGCAACAACATTATGAAAATTTTTCCAATCGCTTCGCGCCCTTTCCCATAAAAATTGGGGTGTTATCCCGATTTCAATCTCCTGCGGAAATCAAAACTACACTCAAGGACCTTGCCTCGGGAGTGATCGATATCGTCGTCGGCACACATCGCGTCGTACAAAAAGATGTAGCCTTCAAACAATTAGGATTGGTGATTATCGACGAGGAGCAATGGTTCGGCGTCCGGCATAAGGAACGTTTGAAACAACTTCGAACCCAAGTGGATGTGTTGACCCTTTCGGCCACGCCCATTCCTCGTACGCTGCAAATGGCCTTTTCGGGTGTACGAGATTTATCCGTGATCGAAACGGCTCCGCCAGGGCGGTTGGCAGTAGAAACCCAAGTCCTTCGATTTGACCCGACTGTCGTAAGGGAAGCTATACGTCGGGAATTGGCTCGAGAAGGACAAGTCTATTATGTGCATAATCGAGTAGAAACGATGGAACAGACCGGAGCCTGGTTGCAAGAACTGTTGCCTGAGGCTCGAATACTGATGGCCCATGGGCAAATGGATGAAAAACTCTTAGAACGAGTAATGCTCCAATTTTTTCATCATGAAGCCGATGTCTTATTGGCTTCAGCCATCATTCAATCTGGGTTGGATATTCCCAATGCCAATACCATACTGGTTGACCGGGCTGATTTATTTGGCCTGTCGCAGCTCTATCAATTGCGTGGACGTGTGGGGCGTGGCGGACAGCAGGCCTTTGCCTATCTCTTTATCCCCAACGAAGAAACGCTCAGCACCGATGCACAAAAGCGGATGATTGCTATACAGGAATTCGCCGAATTGGGTTCAGGCTTCCGTATTGCAGCTGCCGACCTGGAAATTCGCGGTGCGGGCAATTTGCTCGGCAAACAACAATCTGGAAATATTGCGGCCGTCGGGCTGGATTTATACCTACAAATGGTGGAACAAGCGGTCCAACAACTCAAAGGACACGAGGTCCAGGATGAATGGGAACCCACATTGCAACTTGAGGTCTCGGCCTTTATTCCGGATGATTATGTAGAAGATGCCTCTCAACGCTTAGGACTCTATAAGCGACTCTCAAGTAGCGATCGGCTGGGAGATTTAGCCTTGCTGTATGGGGAAACGCTGGATCGGTTTGGGACGTTACCCGAACCCATGGAGCGCCTGTTTGAAGTCATGCAAATACGGGTCTTGGCGAAGACTCTTAAATTGGAATATGTTGAACTTCGACAGGGTCTGGTCAATATCCGATTTCACGATCAAGCCAAATTACCCGACCGAGGACTCCGAGACTTGATGGATCTCTGGAAGGATCGAATGGAATTTCTCTCGCCTCGCGCATTTCGCTTGACCATTGAAGACCAGGAATGGCACGAAATGTATCCTCAGGTGAATACGTTACTGCAGGGCTTAGCGCAATCTATGGCCAAGCAAGAGGAAACATGATGGCTTCCATAGTTCGCATCAACACGAGGGTGACTTGGCGTATCTTACTCTGCCTAGCCGTTGTTTTCATAAACGGATGGGTCCCCACACCTTTGAGTGAATGCTTCGGATTCACGGATCGAATCGTGGCCGTGGTGAACAAAGAAGTCATTACGTTGACGGACTTGCAGCATGCCATAAAAGACGAATTTAGTCGGCTGAAAGCCAAATACCGGGGTGACGAATTCGAACACCGTTATAGTCAAAAACAGCGCGAAATTCTTAATGTCTTAATTGACGAACGGCTGCAACTGCAAGAAGCCAAAGCGAAAGGAATTTCGGTCACTCAAGACGAAATTGATGCCGCTTTGCGTCGGACCCCGCTTCTGCCCACCCAAACTGAACAAGAATTTGGTCAACAATTACTCTTAAAGAAACTGTTTGATTTTGAGATACGGCGTAACGTCGTGGTCGAAGAGGAAGAACTGCGCCGGTATTATGAAGCCAACCCCAACATGTTTCGAAAACCTCCCCAATATCGTCTTACACAAATTTTCCTGACCACAAACGAAGAGGATCGCTCTAGGGCGAAAATTAAAGCTGAAGCGATCTACTCCGCGTGGACACCCGAAACGTCTTTGGAAGATCTGGCAACAAAATATGCACAGGTTGTCAGTCCACTAGGATGGGTCGAAGAGAAAGATTTATTAGCTCCGTTGGCACAGGCACTAAAGGACCTGATTCCAGGCACTCTTTCGAAGCCCATTGAAACTCAAATGGGCGTTCATCTTCTCATGGTGGAAAATGTGAAAGAATCACAACCATTCCCCTTCGAACAAGTGGAACGGGAAATTCGCGCACAACTGCTGCAACAGCGAGGGGAGGAAGCTTATCGAGAATGGCTGAACAACCTCAAACAAAAAGCCTTTATCGACGTCAGGCTTTAACTTTTCAAGAGATCTCCAAGTTGGTTCAAGATCTGAGTTTTTCCTTCACCGGTGTAGGACGAAAGAAACGTCGCCTCATTTTCCTCTCCTAAGCTCTCATGAATTTCTAGAAGGATCCCTTGGCGCTTACCACGTGAGACTTTATCGGCTTTGGTCGCAACAAGCAAAATGGGGACCCTCAACGACCGTACCCAAGCGATCATGTCTCGGTCTGAATCTTGGATTCGACGAGAATCCACTAGCATGATCACTCCTCGCAAATTGTCACGCGTAGTGAAATAGGTTTCAATCAGAGGTCCCCACCGTTGTTGCACTTGATCCGGCACTTTGGCAAATCCATATCCTGGAAGATCCACTAATATGAAGGGAGAAGTATTGGTTTGAATATGAAAGAAATTGATTGTCTGTGTTTTGCCCGGCGTCTTTCCAACCTTCGCCAATCCTTTGTGATTGACGAGACAATTGATGGCCGAAGATTTCCCGACATTGGAACGACCCACAATCGCCACTTCTGGAAGTGTGGGCTTAATAAACTGATCCACGGTTCCACAGCTTGCTGTAAACTCCGCCGAAAATATTTTTAATGGGGGCATGATCCAAGGCTATGTTCTAAAAACGCGACCCTTTCATTGCTCGATCGATTTCTCGAGAGGCTTCGCGTTTTTTTATGGTCTCACGCCGATCATAGGTCTTCTTACCTCTCGCCAAAGCTAGCTCAAGCTTCGCTCGTCCGCGATCATTAAAATATAACCGTAGGGGGACTACGGTGAGCCCTTTCAATTTTACCTTTTCTGCCAATCGTTCGATTTCCTTTTTGTGCAGCAAGAGCCTTCTTGGACGTAGCGGTTCATGATTCATCTGGTTGCCGTGGCTATAAGTCCCGATATGGCAATTGTGAAGGATGGCCTTGCCATTATCGATAGAGGCATAACTATCACGCAAGTTAAGATGGCCTTCCCGCAACGCTTTGACTTCTGTACCAACCAGCATCAACCCGGCTTCGATCTTTTCCTCCACAAAATAATCATAGGTAGCCTTGCGGTTGGTCCCGACCACTTTGTTGGAGCTATCTGGTTTGGATTTTGCCATGCCTTATTTTACCTGATTTGTCCAACTACTGAGAGGGCTGAATCAGAACACGATTGATCAAGAGATGGTCTATTACAGGTGAATCAATCAGTGGGTTTCGATATAATAAGGTCATTTATGAGTGCCTTTGAACCTATTAAGTCCGTTCTCAATGATGTGTCTAAGGGTAGTCCTTTAGGTTTGAAACTATCCCAAATCCATTTACAGCAAGAATGGGAGAAATTGGTGGGGCAAACCATTGCGAAGCATTCGTATCCACAGAGTATCCGTTATAAAAAACTGTATTTGGTCGCAGATAATTCTATTTGGCTTCAGCAACTTGTGTTTTTAAAATCTACAATCCTGAAAGCCATCCACTCACTCATGCCCGATATGGATATCACAGACATTGTATTAAACCTTGGATCTATTCCAGACAACCCCCCGAAACCCTTCACAAGGCCCCAAATTCCATCTACTCCACCGGTCATCCCCTCGCCCCTGGCCCTTGCCTTAACTGAACAATTGAGCAATCCGGATTTACAAGCCTCATTTGCCCAAACCATTACAAAATCGCTCGAACAATTTCAGCCTCCTACTCTTGAGTAGCCGAAACCTCTCCTACTGACTGTTGCCAAGGCTCTTGGAAAATCCATTGCATAGTTAGGGTTCGGTCTTTTGATTGGTTTCGATTCCATGGGCCAATCCATCCCACTTGCCCCGTATCGTCCGCACGATAACCTGCTCGGACGTTTGCTTCAAATTGTCCTCGAAATGTCTGGTCGGACGGGATTGGCGATTTTTGGGATTCGCCGACGACATATCGCTGAAACGTATCCGGCTCGGTCCAGCTAGGATCAGAAAAGATTATGATTTGGATCGTCTGATAACGTCCAAGCGGATGATGAGGTGTGGTGGGGCGGATTTTCATGTGGGCAAAATCACGGGACTTTTGCCCAACCTGGCGGAAGCGTTCGAGTAAGCTCTTTATTTCAGGATCGCTGGTCCAAGAAGGAAGATGAAGGGCGACTAAAGATCCCTCCTGTGCTCCGACACTATAAGGGGGAATGGACCGGTCTGGGCGCGAAAGATACATCCCGAAAGCAATAAGACAAAATCCTCCGAGTAAGATGCCCAAACCCATTTTCACAATGGGGTCTAACCCCTTTTTCTTTGATTTCATGGGACCATTGTAACATTGACGCGTAACTTTCTAGAGAAACGGGAAAAACCTCTAGTTTTTTCTTAGCTGCTCTTTTCAGGAACAGAGCCAGGACCTTCTGCGCTATCCTCCCCAGGGTCAGTAGAAACATCCCCTTCCTCCGTTTCGGCCAACCTGGCTACTCCGACCAGACGATCGTCTTCTGGAAGATCCATCACTCGCACCCCTTGGGCGTTCCGACCGATTTCACGGATATCCGCCATCCGGGCTCGCAGAATCATGCCCTCGGCCGACATTAACATCACTTCATCGTTTTCCCATACTTGACGAAAGGAAATCGCCGGTCCATTTTTCTCGGTCACTTTGACACTAATAACACCTTTACCGGCCCGCGATTGCGTGCGATATTCCTCAACTGAGGTTCGTTTCCCATAACCCCGCTCCGTCACTGTCAAAATAGAGGATTGCGACTGGCTCGTTATCGTGACCATTCCGATCACCGCATTATTTTCAGCTAAGGCGATCCCTCGAACGCCTCGAGCCGTCCGTCCAACAGGCCTCACATCTTCTTCTTTGAAACGAATGACGATCCCCAAACGTGTGCCCAATAAAATATCCCGTGTCCCATCGGTGATATCAACTCCAAGGAGGCGGTCGCCTTCTTCCAGCGTCAAAGCAATAATACCGCCTTGGCGTGGATGGCTAAAGGCCGACAGGTCCGTCTTCTTGATATAGCCCTTTTGGGTGGCCATGACCACAAAGTGATCATCTCCAAACTCCCGGACCGGTAACGTGGCTGTCACGCGTTCGCCTTCATTCAACGCCAACACATTCACAATCGCTTTTCCTTTACTCGCCCGCCCCACATCAGGTAATTGATAGACCTTCAGCCAATATACCTTTCCTGCATCGGTGAAAAATAGCAAGTAATCATGAGTCGAGGCCGTGAAAATCTGTTCGACAAAATCTTCTTCTTTGACGCCCATTCCGACTTTCCCTTTTCCACCTCGATTCTGTGCGCGATAAATCGAGACGGCATTGCGCTTGATATAGCCGGCATGGGTGATGGTGACGACAACTTCTTCTTCTGCGATTAAGTCCTCCATATTCAGTTCAGCTTCGACGGGAACTATTTGGGTTCTCCGATCATCTGAATAGCGCTCTTGGATTTCTTGAATTTCCTGCTTGACGATATTCCGGACCATCTCGTCCGACCCCAGGATCAAGCGCAAATGTTCAATCCGGGCCATTAACTCACTGTATTCCTGGGCCAGTTTGTCTTGTTCCAATTGCGTGAGCCGTTGCAATCGCATATCTAAAATGGCGTTGGCCTGAATCTCCGTCAATTCAAATTGCTCCATCAAACCATGCCGGGCGGTTTCCGGCGAGGCCGCCGCTCGAATGAGCGTAATCACTGCATCCAGGGAATCCAGGGCTTTCCTCAAGCCCTCTAAAATATGCGCCCGTTCCTCGGCTTTTCGCAAGTCATAGACTGTCCGACGAACCACCACTTCTTTCCGATGATCAATAAACGCCTCGAGAATCTGTTTCAGATTGAGGACCATGGGTCGATTCTGGACTAATGCCAACATGATGACGCCAAAGGTGGTCTGCATGTTGGTTTGTTTATAGAGTTGATTCAGAATGACCGTCGGATTTTCATTGCGCTTTAATTCGATGACCATACGAAGTCCATCACGATCGGATTCGTCGCGGAGGTCGGAAATGCCCTCGAGGCGTTTATCATGAATGAGCTCGGCAATTTTTTCGATGAGTTTGGCTTTATTGACCTGATAGGGCAGCTCCGACACGATAATACGTCCGCGTTCTGTGCGTTCATCCACCTCAATCTCGGCTTTGGCCCGAAGGGTCAGTAGTCCTCGGCCAGTTTCGTAAGCATCCTTGATACCCTGCGTGCCATAAATAAATCCCGCTGTCGGGAAATCTGGGCCTGGAATGGATTCCATAATTTCTTGAATGGTGGACTCCGGCCGATCTATGAGAGCAATGAGGCCTGCCGTCACTTCTCCTAAATTATGGGTGGGAACATTCGTGGCGTAACCCACTGCGATTCCACCCGCACCATTCACTAAAAGATTTGGGATACGAGCTGGCAACACTACTGGTTCTTCTGAGGATTCATCGTATGTTGGTGCAAAGTTGACCGTCTCCCGATCTATATCCACCAGCATTTCCTCAGCCAGTTTGGTCAACCGAGCTTCGGTATAGCGCATGGCTGCGGCAGGGTCCCCATCCACTGACCCATAATTGCCTTGGCCATCTATCAGCGGATAGCGCATATTGAAATCTTGAGCCATTCGGACCAGGGTATCGTAAATTGCTGAATCACCATGGGGATGATAGTTCCCCATAATTTCTCCAACAATCTTGGCAGACTTTCGATAGGGCCGCGCAGCACCCAGCCCCATTTCATTCATGCCATAGAGAATCCGTCGATGGACGGGCTTCAGTCCATCACGGACATCGGGCAAGGCACGGCCTACGATGACACTCATCGCATAGTCCAAATAGGACAATCGCATTTCATCTTCTATAGCAACTTGAGTCAGACGTTCTTCAGATGGCATAGGTTAGAAAATGTTAGAAGTACTGGTGTGTGAGATACAGACGTAACTAAATTTCATTCTCTTTATATGTCTAGATTGCGAACTTCTAGCGCATGTTGCTGAATGAAGTTACGTCGAGGTTCTACTTCATCGCCCATTAAAATAGTAAAAATTTCATCGACACCCGTGACATCTTCCAATGTCACCTGGAGAAGACTTCGAGTTGTAGGGTCCATGGTGGTTTCCCACAATTGTCCGGGGTTCATTTCTCCTAGTCCTTTGTAGCGTTGAATAGACAGCCCCTTTTTCCCTGATTCGAGCAGATCCTGTACGAGTTCTCCACTGGTCGAAAAGATGGCTTCCTGTCCTTTTCGTTTAAGGCGATAGGGTGGTCGTCCTAACCCTAAGACTGACGGTGAAAGTTTTTGTAACTCTCGGAAGTCAGCAGATCCCACTAGATCATGGTTCACAAAAAAGTTTTTAGCACTGCCATTACCTGACATTCGACAAACTATTTTATGAGTATCATGTTCTTCATCAGGCTGAATTTCGAGCCTGACCGTGCCTTCCGAAAAAATTAGCGCCAGCCTACGCTTAGCTTCTTCTACCAAGATCTCTAGATCAACTCGAATTTTTAATAAGTCTTTGGTCAAGTTTGGAAAATCCACAAAGACCCGCAGAATAGATGGTTCCACATGTTTTTGAGCCAGACGGGAAACTAAATTTTCAAAAGCCACCAGTTTATTCAATATCGGCAACAATGCCTCACTAGTCACAAAGGTATTACTGTCCGCCAAAAAGAGTTCGGCATCTTCTACAGCAAGATTGGAGAGATAGATGTCCATAGCCGCCTCATCTTTCAGGTAGCGTTCCCCTTTCCCTTTTTTCACTTTAAATAACGGTGGTTGGGCAATATAGACATAGCCCTGCTCGAGAAGTTCCGGCATTTGTCGAAAGAAAAAGGTGAGGAGGAGTGTGCGAATATGACTCCCATCCACATCGGCATCTGTCATCAAAATAATTTTATGGTAGCGGGCGCGTTGAATATCGAATGTTTCTTTGTCTTCTTTGGTTTTTTCAGAATCTTCCCTTGCCTGGCCAATTCCGGTACCAATGGCCATAATTAAAGTGCGAATCTCTTCGCTGGAAAGCATTTTGTCAAACCGGGCCTTCTCCACATTCAAGATTTTTCCCTTTAGGGGTAGAATGGCTTGCGTTCGTCGATCCCGCCCTTGTTTGGCCGACCCACCGGCTGAATCCCCCTCAACAATATATAATTCGCTTTTTGCCGGATCTTTTTCAGAACAATCGGCTAATTTTCCCGGGAGTGAGCCTCCCTCTAACGCCCCTTTTCGACGAATCAGTTCTTTGGCTTTTCTCGCAGCTTCACGGGCACGGGCTGCATCTAGAGATTTCCCGATAATTTTTTTTGCGACGGCAGGGTTTTCTTCCAGATAGCTGCCCAAAGCTTCATTAACTGTCGCTTCAACAATACCTTTTACTTCACTATTTCCGAGTTTGGCTTTGGTTTGGCCTTCAAATTGGGGGTTGCGAATTTTGACACTGACGACCGCCGTCAATCCTTCTCTCACATCTTCCCCACTGAGGGATTCGGTATCTTTTTTAAACAAATCTTTAGACGCGGCATAGCTGTTGATGGTTCTTGTCAGTGCCGATTTAAATCCAACCAGGTGTGTTCCACCTTCACGCGTATTGATGTTATTGGCGAAAGAAAACAAATTTTCTGCATACCCTTCGTTATACTGAAGGGCGACTTGAAGAATCAGATCGGACTTTTCGACATCGACCACGATAGGAGTATGGATGGGAGATTTCGCTTCATTGAGATGTTCCACAAAGGAAACAATGCCGCCCTTATAGCAAAACACTTGTTCCTTTTCTTTGTCCTTACGTTCGTCTTTGAGAGTAATTTCAAGCCCTTTATTGAGGAAGGCTAATTCTCGAAGTCGTTGAGCTAACACATCGAAACTCATATCAACGGCTTCAAAAATCAGGGGATCAGCCTTAAACACAACTTTGGTCCCGCGTTTTTTGGTTTTCCCGGTGACGGTCAGCGGTGCTCGCGGTTTTCCTCGATCATACTCTTGTTCAAACACTTCTCCATTCTGCCAAATTTCCAATTCCAACCATTCGGAAAGGCCGTTCACCACTGAGATGCCGACACCATGCAATCCACCGGAGACTTTATAGGCCCCTTCTTCAAATTTCCCACCAGCATGAAGGACCGTGAGAGCGACTTCTGCTGCCGATTTTTTCTGGGTAGAATGCACGCCAGTAGGAATGCCTCGGCCATTGTCCGCCACCATTACACTTCCATCAACCTGTAGAACAACCAGAATCTCATTCCCAAATCCGGCCATATGTTCATCGACGCTATTATCTACTACCTCATAGACCATATGGTGCAACCCATCAAGACCCGTACTGCCGATGTACATGGCTGGCCGCTTGCGAACAGCTTCCAAACCTTCCAACACACGGATTTGATCCGCATCATAATGCGAATCAGATTGGGAAGACTCCGATGAAGTAGCAGATTCCTGGCTTGGTGAGTCTGGTAATTCCATACAAATTAAGATGTGAAAACGTGTTGAAGAATGAAGGTCTGTGTGGCCAATCCGCTATACCTTCACGGGCATGACAACAGCTTTGAAGTTAGGATTTTCCTGTTCTTGAATTAAACAGGGGCTTAAGGCTGTTTCCATTTGGAGAGACAGGTTTTCCGTTTCAATGACTGACAGAACATCCAGAAAATACCGCGCATTGAATCCGGCTGAGAAAATTTCTCCTTTATATGTTGCCGAAATTTCTTCTTCAGCCTCTCCCAACTCAGGACTTTTGGAGGATAAATGCACATGTTCGGGATTAAAGGATAATTTGACAGCATGCGCTTTATCTTTGGACAAAATGGCGACTCTTCTCAAAGCCCCCTCCAATTCCAATTTGTTCACCATCACTCTTTTGGAAGATTCTTTCGGGACGACCTGCTGATAATTGGGGTACGTCCCCTCCATGATGCGGGAAGTGAGGACAAGCCCGCTTTTCCGAAGGATGAGAAGATTTTTAGTAAATCCGAGAAGTGGTTCTTGATCATCTTCTTCCAACAAACGCCGAATTTCAATGGCCGCTTTTTTAGGAATAATGACTTTAAGTTCGGACGAGGGAATGGCGGATTTCTCGAGGGCGACCTCTTGTTCAGCCCATCCCAATCGATGGCCATCTGTCCCAACCAACCTTATGGTTACTTTCTTTCCAGAAGGAATCAACGTAATGAGCAGGCCGTTCAGCACATATCGTGTATCTTTTTCGCCTACTGCAAAGACTGTTTTTTTGAGCAGCTGCAATAATCCGTTTGCAGGAACGGACAACAGTCCATCCCGTTCAATGGTCGGGAGAGCGGGATAGTCTTTGCTGGCTAGGCCCACAACACGAAATTGGCTTTTTCCAGCTCGGACAGTGACCCAATTATTTTCCCCTACGGCAATGTCGATGTCTGAATGTCTGACCTCTTTTAAAATATCAAAGAGTGTCCTTGCTGAGAATGTTACTGAACCTGATTCCTCGACTTGTGCCTTATACAAGCCTCGCATCCCGATTTCTAAATCAGTCGCAACAATATCTAATCCTTCTGGTTTGGCCTCCAAAAGTATATTGGCCAATATAGGCATAGTATTGCGCTTTTCAACGACACCTTGAACTCGCTGAAGAGCAGTTAAGAGGTCTTCTCGGGCCATTCGTATTTTCATAAATTTTCCCCGTTGTGACCTCAATTAGGCCTTGCCAATTTCTTCTTTCAAACTTTCGAGTGTCGCGCGAAGTGTCGCATCTGTTTCCTGCGATTTTTTCATTTGCTTACAGGCATGAATAATGGTGGTGTGATCTTTTCCTCCAAAATCCCTCCCAATTTCCGGGAAAGATGCATCAGTGAGATCTCGGCAGAGAAACATCGCAATTTGTCGGGGGTATACTAAAGTCTTCGTCCGCCGCTTAGATTTCAAATCAGATATTTTGATGTGGAATCGGCTCGCTACCGCTTCTTGTATATCTTCCGTTGTTATTACCTTGCGTTTTCCACCTAAAAGGTCCCGAAGAATATTTTTGGCCATGTCCACTGTGATTTGTTGGCCGGTCAAGGACGCATAGGCTCCCAGACGAATAAGGGCCCCTTCAATCTCACGAATATTACTCTTCAAATTGGCGGCCAGGAGTTGGATTACGTCCTCATTGATAGCTATTCCTTCTTCTTCCGATTTTTTTCGAAGGATGGCAATCCGAGTTTCGACGTCAGGTTGTTGGAGATCCGCAATAAGGCCCCATTCAAATCTGGACCGCAATCGTTCCTCCATAGAGGGCATTTCTTTGGGAAACCGGTCACTGGAAAGAACGATTTGCTTTCCGGCCTCATAGAGTGAATTAAATGTATGAAAAAATTCCTCTTGGGTTCGTTCTTTCCCTGCTAAAAATTGAATATCATCAATCAGAAGCATATCGACATTCCGGTACCGGCGACGTAACTCCATCATTTTGTCATACCGAATAGAATTAATAACTTCATTAGTAAATTGTTCGGTCGTGACATACGCAATGCGCTGATCCGTACGGTCAGCCACATAATTCCCTATTGAATTCAATAAATGCGTCTTTCCAAGCCCCACCCCACCATAAATAAACAGGGGGTTATAGGATTTTGCCGGGGACTCTGCCACGGCTAAGCAGGCGGCATGAGCAAACTGATTGCTGGCCCCTACCACGAAAGTATCAAAGGTATATTTAGGATTGGGAAGTGGTTGACGTCGGCTTTTCGACGAGGGTGGAGATTGTTGCCCCACTTTTTTGTTAGGAATAATGGCCTGCAAAGGCTCATTATCCTGCTCTTCTTTCAAGACAAAAATAATTTCAGTTGGAGAAATTCCTTCGGTATGGTGAAAGGCTTCAATGAGTAATTCCTTATAATTTCTTCCCAGCCATTCTCCAAAAAATTTATTAGGAACCCGAATTGTCGCCTGCTCCTCAGAAATTCCTTCCAATTCAAGGGGCTGAAACCACGTATCAATAGCCTCCTCCCCTACCTTAGGACTGATAAACTCCAACACACCAATCCATGATTTATTGATGTTTTTATTAGATAAATTATCGATATTCACAGATTTATTCACAATTGTTAATAATAAGTTATTTAACAAAAGGACCACATAAGGCCTTCATACAAATCTTTACCCCTTATTCACAGTTTTCCCCGCACATATTCTAAAATCTATACACAGCTTTTACTCATTTGTTGACCAATAATAATCTCTACCATACCCCATCTGACCAATAGGATACACTCCTTAAAAAATTTCATACACAGAATTCCCATTACCTACGATGACTACTACGACTAATTTCTTTTATTAGTACCAGAAAGAAGTAGAGGTCAAATAACTAACGATAAGTCATGGGAAAACACCTGTTCTAGAAATTCCTGATAAGAAATTTTCTTTCGTCTTTTTTCATTCTCTTCTTCCCAATTTCTCTGATCTAGATACCACACCTCACTGAAAGATACATGCGGGAGTTGTTGTTCTTTATAGAGAAACAGGAGTGAGACCGAATTATGAGTCGTTTTTTCACGAGAATTGGGAGTGAAAATCTCCCAATTCTCAATTGGCCTTGTGCAGATTAAAAAGGTTTTTTTCATAAGACAGTAGAACAGTTTAGAATGCCAAGACCCGATCAGCGTCTTCCAAAAGAGAAGCTATTTGCGATGACGATGATTCCTGAATAGAGAATTCTTTATCAATGGAGAATTTTTCTTGACTGCCTTTTGGAAGAATAATGGGAATCTCCAAATTTTTTATCACCGGTAAATGTTTTTCAAGAATTTCTCCATCTGGTAGATCATATGCCTCATCAGAGACTAATAGCCTCGCATTATCCAAAAGGATAATTGAAATAGGATTAGGTCCTGTTGAAAGGCCCAAAGCAATACGTATCGCTTCAGAGGCTCTATGTGAAGTTTCTGGGTCTTCGCGAATCAGGACGACAAGTTGTTTTGACATTCGTATCGGATGACAGAAGTTGAGGACCTAAAACTCCTCTATTTTCTTATGGAATTTTCTTTCGAAAAATATAGAAAATTTTAACTGGGTGGGTTCTCGTTTCCTATTGAAAAATAAGAAAAAACCCTAGCACCGGACAAAAAAATTGTCAAGAAAAAATCAGGTGATTTTATCATCGGAAATAGGCTTATAGACCCCTATGAATTTTTTGGGTTATTTCATTAAGGGAAACGACCTCCTGGTTTTTTGTGAGCATATTCCTGAGAATGACGGTCTTGGAATTGACTTCGTCGTCACCAAGAATGATCGAATATTCAGCCCCGAGTTTATCAGCTGAGCGTAGAAGAGCTTTGAGGGTATGACTTTTATGATCGGTGTCGGCCCGAATCCCAGCCTGACGAAGTGTGTGGAGCAGGGTAAAGGCTATCGGTTTTCCGGCTTCCCCAAAGCCCGCTATAAAAAATAATGGGGGTTGTTTGGTTGGGGTTTGGTCAGGAAGCAGTAGAAGCACACGTTCCAAACCCACAGCAAAGCCAATGGCCGGTGTAGGCGGACCTTGAAGAACTTGCACAAGACCATCATATCGTCCGCCGGCTCCTATTGTACTTTGAGCTCCTAAGTGGGGAGAGGTGATCTCAAAAGTCGTTCGCGTGTAATAATCCAAACCTCGAACCAAACGATGGTTAAGAACAAAGGGAATTTCTAGAGTTTTCAGGCCGTCCAGCACTGCTTGAAAATGAACTTTTGACGGATGCGAGAGATAATCGATGAGAAATGGAGCACCTTGAGTCATGTCCTGACATATGGGAACCTTACAATCCAAAATTCGAAGCGGGTTCGTTGTGAATCGCCGCTGACAATTTCCGCAGAGGGTTTGAAGGTTTGGAGCCAAAAATTTTTTGAGTATATGAATATATTCTTCTCGGTCAGAAACGGTTCCAATGGAGTTCATATGCAAGGTTAATTCTGTTAAGCCTAAGGACGAGAACAATTGCCATAACAATGAAATAACTTCAACGTCGATTCGCGGATCATCCGTTCCTAGAGCCTCCACCCCAAATTGATGAAATTGCCGATAGCGACCAGCCTGAGGTCGTTCATGACGAAACATGGGGCCAAAATAAAACAGCTTTCTGGTGGCTGGGGAATCCAGGAGTTTGTGTTCAAGTACAGCTCTGATGACACCGGCAGTCCCTTCGGGGCGCAAAGTCAGTGAACTCCCATCGCGGTCAGGAAATGTGTACATTTCCTTTTCAACAATATCCGTGGTTCCTCCGATGCTTCGGGCATAAAGTTCCGTAAACTCAAAGACGGGAATTCGAATTTCAGAAAACCCATATTGGGTGGCAAGTGACCGGGCGACAACCTCGACGTGTTGCCATTTGGATACTTGTTGGGGAAGAATATCCTTAAGCCCTTTAACGGATCGTAACACCAAAAAACCTTTTCTTTTGAGGGGAATTAAGGGAAAAAACCCATATCGACTATATCTTCACAACCCTATCCAGTCAACGAATCTAACCAAGAAGAGCAGGGGAAAAGGGTAGACAATTCGTTTGACTCTTAACCCATTCACCCATAGAATGACGGGTTATTAAGAAATAGTCTAAAGGAGAATCAGGTCATGTCATTTACATCTCGCAATCCCTCGAATTTAAAAAGAAAACGAGATCACGGGTTCCGAAAACGCATGAGTACCAAAAATGGGAGGAAAGTCCTTGCCCGCCGTCGAAAGAAAGGGCGTTATCGACTCACAGTTTCTGATGAATAATCTGTGAATGGGAGGGTTCGCCGTTTTTCCTAAAAAAGAAACATGAATATGATGAGGTGAAATTAACGGGTTCCGTATGCAGGAATCCGTTTTTTACTGTGATTTATTGCCAGGTCCCCACAAATGAACGTTCTCGTGTCGGAGTGGTTGTTGGGCGTCGGGTCGGCAAAGCGGTCAAGAGAAATCGTTTAAAGCGCATCACTCGCGAATTGGTTAGAGCATCCCATTTCAATATGGCCTCAGGCCACCATTGCATTGCATATCCCAAGGTAAAAATTCTTCATTCAAAGTATAGGGAAGTGGAGAAGGCTTGGAACCAATTACTGAGACAGATAGGCATGCTCTAAACAATGAGATCTGAATGACTCGGTTATTCACCACAATAATTAAAGGGTATCAGTGTATGATATCCCCGTTCCTTGGAGTATGTTGCCGTTTTGAACCGACTTGTTCTCACTATATGTTGACAGCTATTAAAAAGTATGGACCGCTAAAAGGTTTATGGTTGGGAATGAGCCGTCTTCTCAAATGTCACCCCTTCCATTCCGGGGGTCTGGATCCTGTTCCCTGACAAAGAACATTTCCTGTAACCATTCCAACGATAAATTTCTACCAGTGCGTATGAGACTCCAAAACTAGAGAGATGGAAAAGCGCGTCGTTCTCTTCCTGGTGCTTTCCCTCGGCATTATTTTTGGGTATGACCTGTTGCTCAAGCAATTGGGTTACTCTCCGTTTTCCAATTCACCCATTATCGATGAGGAATTTCATCAATCCGATCAATCCTTAGACTCACAACCTGATCAATCTTCTTCACCGTCGTCTCATACCGATATGGAGACACCTGCCATTTCCTCTAATGAATCCGCAGAGACGGTAGACCAGACTGCCGTCGTCAATGAGGAAATCGTCGTGGTTGATACTCCATTACTGAGAGTTAAGCTTTCAAACCAGGGAGCTGTCATTACCTCCTGGGAATTAAAAAATTTTCTGCAAACGGGAAACACCTCGCCCGTTCAACTCGTCTATTCTCATGGCCAATATCCAGGGCCCTTGACCCTAAGATCTGAAGGTCATGAGGAACTCACCAACCGACTTCGACAGAACCCCTATCGGGTAGAAAAAGATTTTTCGGAATTAAGTGAAAGTCGTCCGACCGGGAAAGTGGTATTCACGTATGGGACTCAGGAATCAGATGTATGGGTAGAAAAAGTCCTTGTTTTTCATCACGATTCGTATGTGGTGGATATGGAAATCAGAACACGCGGGATTAAGGAGAAATTGGATTTGGTTTTAGGGACCAATTTTGGTGTGGTGGAGTGGGGCCAAGGATTTATTGGTTTATTGGGGTCGGCCTGGATGATGGGAGAAGAATTGGTCAAGGAGTCACCTGAAGCAGAAAATCCCACTATTCGTCGGGAAGGTTCTGTGAAATGGTTAGCTCTTCAAGATAAATATTTCATCAGTGTCCTGATTCCGGAAGAAGCCATAGGCCTTGTTTCAAAGCTTGAGAATGAAATGGTCGTATCTGCTGGGTTGAACTTACCAGTAGACCCTGAAAGACAGGTTCACAAGGCCCGCTTATATGCCGGTCCCAAGCAATTTGATGTTTTGAAATCGTTTAACAATGGATTAGAGGATACGATTGATTTTGGGTGGTTTATTTATGGGAGTTGGGCTCCGGTCAAGGCTGTGGCTAAACCTCTCTTTTCAGTCCTTCGTTGGATCAACGATTATACGCACAATTTTGGGTGGGCCATCATTATTTTGACACTTGGGATCAAATTGTTATTCGTACCTTTGCAATATAAAAGCTACAAATCCATGCAAGGGATGAAGGATATCCAGCCGAAAGTTGTCAAACTCCAAGAAAAGTTCAAAGACGACAAACAAAAGCTCAACACGGAGTTGATGAAGTTATACAAGGAGCATAAGGTCAACCCTGTTGGCGGATGTCTGCCGATGTTCCTTCAAATGCCAGTGTTTATTGCTTTATTTAATATTTTGTATATGACGATCGATTTGCGGCAGGCACCCTTTATGCTTTGGATTCAGGACTTATCCATTCAAGATCCCTATTATGTGTTACCTGTGCTTATGGGTGCCTCGATGTTCGTACAACAAAAAATCATGCCGACAACGGCAGATCCCAACATGGCCAAAATGATGTTGATTTTACCGATAGGCCTGACCTTCTTGTTTGTCACATTCCCAGCAGGCCTCGTATTATATTGGGTGACTAATAATGTGTTAACCATCGCCCAACAATTTGTCACGGATCGCTATGTTCTCCCACCAAAAAAACCTGGAACTACGGAAATTGCCGCTGCCGGTCCCTCACCTTCGGGTTCAGAAAAGCCTGACAAGCCAGGGAAAAAGAAGTCCTCTTCTTCTCAATCCAGCAAATCCAAAAAATCCTAATCCAGGGTTTTATCAGCCATGAGTGAGTTAGATGATACCATCTGTGCGGTTGCGACTCCTGCTGGTGAAGGAGGTGTGGGCATTGTGCGAGTCAGCGGCCTTCGTGCAGTGGCTATCGCTTCAAACATTGTCCAAGTGAATGCCGGAAAGCCTCTTGCCGATTTGATGTCCCATAAAATGTATGTGGGAAAATTTCTTTGGGATCGTTGGCAAGATTTCGACACAATAAAATCCAAATCCGCGACCGTGTTGGACGAAGTCATGGTTGTAATCATGCGTGCCCCCAGATCCTACACGGGTGAAGATGTTGTCGAGGTCCATGGCCATGGTGGACCGTTGATTGTCCATGCCATATGCGAGGCTCTGACGCAAGCAGGAGCGCGATTGGCCCAGCCTGGTGAGTTTACGAAACGAGCCTTCTTAAATGGACGTTTGGATCTGACGCAAGCCGAAGCAGTCTTGGATACCATACAAGCCAACTCACTCCACAGTTTGAAACTCGCGCAGGAACATCTGCAAGGTGGACTGTCTGGAGTCATTCAAGGCCATCGGAATGAATTGGTAAGGTTGGTGGCACATATGGAAGCGGGAATGGATTTTGGGGAAGAAGATATCCAATTTATTGAACAAAATGAATTAGAAGAAAAACTTCGGAAAATGGTTGGAGCGATTGAACGCCTCATTGAGTCTGCTCAAGAAGGCCGGATTATTCGTGAAGGAATTCGAACTGTTATTGTTGGTCGTCCCAACGTCGGCAAGTCTAGCCTCTTAAATGCCATTCTAGATTTTGATCGAGCTATTGTTTCTCAAATCCCTGGCACCACTCGCGATGTGCTTGAAGAATTCGTCATGGTTGATGGGGTGATGGTTCGCTTGTTTGATACGGCCGGTTTACGAGAAACGACAGACGATTTAGAACAAGAAGGCATTAGCCGGGCCGAAGAAACGATACAACAAGCAGACGTCTTGATTATGGCATTTGATCAAAGCCAATTGTTAACCGAACAGGATCTGGATTTCATTAAACGATACAATAAAAAAGCTCGTCTGATGATCTTAAATAAACATGATCTCCCCCAACGGATTTCTCTTGAAGAATTTAAAGCCATTGTGAGGCAAGAAGGAACCGCTAATGACCCGGTAACAGAATATATTCAAGCGTCGGCAGTCACGGGTGAGGGTATGGAGTTGCTTAAACGAAGTCTTAAAATGTTGGTATTAGGAAAGGCGCGTGAGGCCGGTGATTCTGTATTAGTCTCTCGCCTAAGGCATAAAATCTTGCTTCAGCAAGCAGCCGAGGCCTTGCATAATGCCCTAACAGCAATAGATGATACCCAATCTGCTGAATGTGTCGCATTAGAACTACGAGTGGCCTTGCAAGCCCTTGGTGAAATCGTCGGTGTCGTGACCAACGAAGATATCTTGGATCAGATCTTTAAAGAATTTTGTATTGGGAAGTAAGAAGACAGTCCCGTGAACAATTCAATGTGCTATTGGGATAAAGGGCAGCCCTTATGAAAGAATGTGACATCGTCATTGTCGGTGGAGGCCATGCGGGCTGCGAAGCAGCCCTTGTGGCTGCTCGGATGGGATGCCATGTGCTGCTGCTAACCATCGATCCACAAAAAATCGCCACAATGCCGTGTAACCCTGCCGTGGGGGGGATTGGCAAGGGACATTTAGTGAAAGAACTCGATGCTTTGGGCGGAGAAATGGGAGTGAATACCGATAAGGCAGGCATCCAATTTCGAATACTCAATACGCGGAAGGGACCTGCAGTCCGAGCTACAAGAGTGCAATGTGATAAAGCACTTTACGCTGCCACAATGCAGGAGACCCTGGCCAAACAAGAAAACCTCACCATTGTAGCCGGGACGGCCGACCGTATTTTGACGAAAAACCGAGCTGTGACAGGGGTCAAAACCAGTACCGGCGATACCGTTGCTACCCGAGCCGTGGTGCTGACGTCGGGGACGTTCCTCAAAGGGCTCATGCACATTGGGCTTACCCATCTTCCCGGAGGAAGAGCGGGAGAACCGTCGGCAGAACATTTGTCGGATTGCATGTTGGACTTTGGGTTTGAAATTGGACGGTTGAAAACTGGGACGCCACCGCGTTTGGATCGAGACACCATTAATTTTGACGTGATGGCTCCACAGCCTGGTGACGCCGTACCCCGACCGTTTTCTTTCAAAACCCAACATATCACTAATCCCCAAATTGACTGTCATATTACCTTCACGAATGAACGGGCTCACGACATCATCAAGAACAACCTTGATCGTTCCCCCATGTATTGTGGAGTGATTGATTCCACCGGGCCGCGGTACTGCCCGTCCATTGAAGATAAAGTCGTGCGCTTTGCCGACAAAACCAGCCATCAGATTTTTATGGAACCGGAAGTACTCGGCGGGAAATCGTATTATCCCAATGGGATTTCCACTAGCCTTCCGATTGATGTGCAACAAGCCTTTGTCAAAACCATTCCGGGGTTGGAGCAGGCCGTCATTCTGAGACCGGGCTATGCGGTGGAATATGATTACTTTCCGCCCCGCCAACTTCATGAAACTCTAGAAACCAAACTGGTGAAGGGGCTGTTTCATGCCGGCCAGATCAATGGGACCTCGGGATATGAGGAAGCTGCCGCGCAAGGGATGATGGCGGGGATCAATGCGGCCCTTCGAGTGAAAGAAGAAGCACCCCTTATTCTGGATCGGTCGCAAGCCTACCTAGGGGTCTTAATTGATGACCTCATTACCAAAGATGCCCGAGAGCCCTATCGCATGTTCACATCGAGAGCGGAATATCGATTAATTCTTCGTGAGGACAATGCAGATTATCGACTCAAAGAAATTGGCTACCGTTTGGGGCTGATCTCCCAGAAAGAATTTCGGTCTTTTCAACATAAATGGGAAAAAATAGGCAAGGAACTCCACCGGCTGAGCAGCATACATACCAAAATTTCTGAACTCGAACGTCAGACCAATATTACTTTTGATGGGCCACCGACCAGTACGTCTCTCCTCCAACTGCTTCGTAGGCCGGAACTGACCTACAAGGATTTGCATCCCTTTCTTCAGGGAGAACAGGAAACGGATGTGGAAGTCACTGAAGCGGTGGAGATTGCCGTAAAATATGAAGGCTATATCAAACGGCAGGAAGAAGTGATTCAACAGTTTAAAAAGTTAGAACATCGGCGGGTTCCGGAAGATTTCGATTATCAAGCCATAAAAGGCTTCTCAAACGAAGTCGCCGAAAAACTCAAAAAAGTACGTCCCTCCTCCGTCGGACAAGCCTCCCGAATTTCCGGTGTCACGCCGGCTGCCATCTCCCTGCTCCTGGTCGCCCTCGAACGTCACAAAAAAGCCAGCTAAAAAATTTCTTCATTCAGGACTTGGTTCCCCTTTGTGAATTATATTTTCTCTATATAGTCTACCCAAAGGGTTTCATCGAGACCCTCCAGATACTTTAGTGCAACAGAACGTGATTCCAAAGAAAGCTGATTATAATATTGCCGGTCATGCAATAAGCATTGAAGTGCTTCACGCCAAGGTTTAATGTTCTGTTTGGGGATAATGGGGTCCGGTAATAACCGTTCATCAAGAGTTCTACCATACCCCATGATAGGGTTAACCGGTAGCACATAATCTACATTCAGTTTGGCTTCGGGTAGTCCACCAACATGGCTAGCTAGTACGGGAATGCCCCGTATCATGGCCTCAAAGGCCACCATTCCAAAGGCTTCACCCCACAAAGAGGGCACGAGGAGTACTTTGGCTTGAGAATATATTTCATTGACTTCCTCCTTCGGTTGTAACACCGATATGTTGTCGTACAGGCCCAACTCGTGTACATCCTGAGACGTGGTTGCCCATCCTCGAACCGCTGCAAACTTTGTTGTAGGGAACTGGTGTGCTAATTGAAGAAGGATAGGTAGACCTTTTATTTTTGAGGCATTAATTAATAAGATAAAAGGGTTATCATAATGCCCAAGATAAGGGGCTTGACGATGGTTTTGGAGAAATTTAGGTAGGCGTACGGACACAAGTTGGCTCCAACGTTGAATATATTCACTGACATAGTGGCTCATCGTGACTATCTCCACAGGGGGTTTTAATAATGTTGCGAGATTGGGATCGGGATAAAACGCCTCCGGTCCAAACGGCAAGGTTGCCTGACTAAGGACCAAAACAACTATTCTTTTCACAGCCGTATCGATAGCCACAGCCAAGGCGAGATAAGTGGGATCTTCACCGAGGAGGATACAATCAGGTTTCCATTGGCCAATGAGATAATAGAGGGCCTTTTCAAAATTCACTTCATGGGGTATTGCATAGACCTTCACTCCCTGGTCAAGAGTATGGGCCTTAGACATAGACGGAACCGAATGGGTGGGAGAATTCCTTTTCTTGTTAGAGGAAATTCGGCTAATGACTATAGTGTCATGGCCTCGTTTGGCAAGCATTCTCATGATGCTCTGCACTGTTCGAGTCGCCCCTGAAAATCCCTCATGATAGGGTAGTTTGTGAACGAGCAGAATCTTCATGGCTCGACTTCGACTTTAACCTGGGTTCAGGGGGATAGGAGAAAAGTGTTTCTTAACTTTCGTGGTGTTCATCTGACCCTAAATCCCCAAACAGTTCGGCAATCTCACTATCGGAGAATGAATCCAGGGCATTTTTAATGCTCTCAAGGGGGGCGGTGTTTTCTTCTGGGGTAGAGCCGGCCTCAACAATGGTGGCGAGATTAGCAATGGTAAGACGCTGCATAAACAGCAAGCGAATGGGCAAATCCACATCGAAGGCATCTCTGATACGTGACAATAATCGCATGGCTAAAAGGGAATGACCGCCTACATCAAAGAACTCGTCGTCAATGCCAAAATTGCCGTGACCAAGTAAGTCTTGAAAGAGGATCATCATTCTTTGTTGAATCTCAGTGTGTGGAACGGCCTGTGGCTTATGAGTTGCCTCCTGCGGCTGTTGGCTTGTGAACCGAACGTGACGGGACAAATCTGCCAGGTCTTGTACACGAATGGCCGCAGACAAAATACGGTCTGCTTCACCGGAGTGAACGGATTCCACTGGCCTTGTGACCCCTTCGGATTCCCGTGGTGATTTTTTTGTTGCATATGGGCTGGTGAATGACTGTTCATCATCAGGTAGTGACATAGCACTAGCCGTATGAATTTGAAACCATCCCGCCTGAAGTTCCGACTCTGACATTCCCAACCGCCTGAAAAATTCAATAGCAGGCAAATTGCGAGAGGTTTTGGCGATCATGAATTTCAATTGAGGAATCTGATGACTCACGGCATGATGAGCAACGGCTTGGAGCATCTGATTTTCAACACCGCGGGCAAGTGCCCGACAGCTGAGTAAAAATGATCCTATCGTACAAAATTCGGTCTCATATCTACATGACATAGCACCAACTAGGCCATAATCTCCAAACCTGTCTTCGACACGAACGGCAAACCATTCTCCGTGTTGGCTCAGAATCAATTCCGCAATATCGGACTCCATCATGCGAATACCATTGGAATTGAACTGAGTGACCCGGTTGAGCAATTCGAATAGACGAGGAATGTCCTTTTCGTTAGCGGGTGCAATGGAAATTTGGAGACCTAAATCTTTGAGAAATTGTGACAAGCTGGACGAACTCAAGCGCACATTCTCCCTGGCGGCGTGGTCTTGATAGAGGGAAGTTCGTTTGCTCGCTTCCTCAGTGACCCAGAAAGTGTCAAATGCCCACACATGCTCGAGATAAGATGGCCATTCCTGCGGTTCTGCAGGTAGTTCAGGAACCAACACCTGAGGCAATGAGGTTCTGACTTGGTTGCGCTGCACAGGATCGTTATCTAGGAAGATCACACTCTCTGGTGAAATATTCAGTTCTTGAGCGAGGTCTTGGATATTAGCTGCCTTATTATTCCAATTGATTTTATTCGCGCTAAAATCGGTCAGGGCTAGTCCAAAATCATTGCGTTGTGCAAAAACCTCTTGCACTTCGTGAATGTTATTCTGACTACAAATAGCCAGCAGCATCCCTGATGATTTTTTTCTCTGCAGCAAGTCATGGAGCCATCTGAAATGAGGCAGTATGGATAGTTCATGAGGTTCCATTTCTCCACAAATCCCATCCCAGAGCGTACCATCACAATCGGTGACAATAAGTTTATAGACTTGTCCAAGGCGTGATCTGATGGCTCGGAAGATCGATGTGGCAATCGCCGTATAATACACGTCCGTATAGGGAATATGACCATGTTGATCAGTGAGAGCATCGAAGAAAGACTCAATGTTATATTGAGAACCCAGATTGGTCGCGTCGAGGTATAGGGTTTGGGCCAGTTCTTTTGCATGAGCCTCGATATACTCCGCCTGTTGATTGAAACCCTTCAATACTTCTTCAGTATTCTCCCCTGTGGGATCCAGACAACGCACAACAATCCACGTGCCCCCTCTGGTGCTTACACCGGATGAAAGGGCTTTAACAAATTCAATAACATTGGGATGGGTTTGCTGAGTTAGATTGGCTCTCTCTCCTTCGGGAATAAGATCTCGAAGGGCAAACAGCACGACATGAATATCACCGGCCTGAAACAGTTCCGTTCGTTCAAGCAAACGCACAAAGATTTGCCCATAACTCGTCGGCAGGAATTCTGTTTCATAGTGAAACTCATGAAACCAAAAGCGCAAATTTTCTAGAACGGGATCCGCTACGAATGTCGCCAATACTTCCAATTTTGAATGAATCGAAGACCACCCGCTCGGGTGGTCCGTTAGAGCAACGTCTCTCATAGTGACTTGTCGACTTTTGAAATAACCATTTGCATCACCTTTTGATAAGTTCTCGGCGGAATCAAGATGGATTGCCCAGACAATTGCTGAGAGCGTGCAACATCAGGAACCTGGGTAGTGGATGCTTTTTCGAACGCATCTGCGAGTGCGTTGACAAGAACAGGGTGATTAAAAGCTCTGGCCATTTCCATTAAGGTGTGCTGAAGCGACTGATCAGGGGTAATCCGCTTGCGAGCACGTTCATTGCAATAGCACACTCCGAGGTCAATGTATTCCTCAAGCTCATTTGCCAGGCGCACCAATACCGCCTCTTTAGTCGGTGGTTCCGAAAATACCAGTGATGGTAAGTCACTAGAAGGTTCAGGGGGCCATAGGAGCTGAGAATAGGCGTGAACAATCCCTTCGGCACGATTTCCTATCGTTTTTGCTAATTCATTTCGCTTGAAACTCGAGACTCCTTTCTGGCCATCTCCAAAATCACCTCCCGGGTACGCGGCGTGTATTAATCCAGCTTTTACGATATCTATGTCCACCAGACATTCTGCCAATATGCTCGCTGTGCCGATCACATGCGCGATAAATGTCTTGCCTGATGGTCTGAATAAACCAGAGAACAATTCTCGGGCCAACTCATAGGTGGTTCGTAGATCTCCCAGATCGCGATGGCTGTAATCCAGTCTGAGCAATTGGTTGTATAGCTGGAGGTTGGTTTGAGCAATCGCCATTAATCTGTGACCAAATCTGGGGAAACCATCGATGACGCATGTTTGCCCACCTCAAGCCTGGAGAATGCCATTTCGGTCAGTATTTGGCCTGCATTGAGAAGGTGTAATCGATATGAATTCTTATTGAGTTTATTCATAAAAATTTCACGGCCAAGGCCTGGTGTATTAAAACGAGCACCAATTTTCTCTGCAAACTGCTTTACGTTGCGGGGTGTGTTTCCCGAAGGCAAGGATACTGCGAACCAACAGTCGTAAGTATTATCGTACTTTTTCAAGGTAAGAAAGGCGTGGTTAACCAGTGATCCTAGATCTACGCTTGAAAGGTTTTGCAGCATAATCAGACAGGGCACCCTGGTGTGAGAGTTTGGCGTTGGATAAAAAGCAAAGCTCGCCTTGCCCTGCATAAAGTCGATCAGTCTTAAGTCGACGCGCCGAAAAATCTCTTCGGCAGTAAGATTTTTCAAATTGGATGAGGTCTTTTGTTCAACGTTTATTTCTACAAGGTCAAACAAATTGCGTTCCACTGTAAGAAATGCCGATACGATGAGTTCCAGCTCTCCTTGTGTTAGATCAGAGGAGGCTTCGATATCTTTGGCCGAAACCTGATTGCCAACAACGGAGCCCCGGTGTCCGCGCACAAACTTGACGATGGTGTCGTCCACCATATTTGCCGAATCTGTCTCGCCCAGGTAACCCATCCGGTCATATCCCCACTTCTGCCGAAAATGGTCCACGGAGGGTATTGCCCACTCTTCACACCAACGAATCTCAAAATACGGGAGATCAAACCAAGCCAACTTCTGAGGAGGAATATACGTGGCGAGGGCCTTGGGCTCAAAGAATATTTTTTTATTCCTTCGACGCAATTCGAGAGCTAAATCAATATGTTCGTGGACACTTCGCATGTGCTCATCTAAGCCACCGATATTTTCAAGAAGGTCTCGTTTGAGCAACATACAATGAAATTCTATATAGTCACAGGGAAACCGCTGTAACGGTTCCTTGACCGTCTTGAGCTTAGCCTCAAAGAGTCTTTGCTCGTCATACAGGACTTTCCGTCCCTGTTCGTCGACTTCATGGAAGAATCCCCCAGCAATGTGTATGGTCTGGCGGTTGAAGTTACCGATGAATTGAAGGGGCCCAACTTGGGCAGCACCCGTATCGTCGGCACAGGCAATCATTTCCTCCAACCACCTTGGCCCGACTAGCGTATCGTTGTCCAAAAAGACGACGAATTCAGTTTTTGCGGCATTGGCTGCCAGATTCCGCGCTTCGTTGGGGCTCAAGTAGGAATCGGATTGAATGATTGTGGGATTGGCCGGTTCCAAATCTTTCAGCACCCGAGTGCGAATTGGTTCAGGGGTCTTTCCATCGACATAAATCAAATCGTAAGGGATTTTGGTATTGTTCAGAACGCTACGGACAGTTTGCTCTGTGTGGCTAAATCGCTCTCGTGGAACGAAAGCAACGGTTGCGCGTTTCCCTTTCATGTTCATCATTCTCCCAAATTTTCTATTACCCGCATGCAAGTTGAATAATCAACAATAAAAAGGATAGCGCCTCTTATTCCCTAAGTCCAAAATCCTTAGTGCCTATTTAAAAGGTAAAAAAAATGAAGCTTGAAAGACCGTGCTTTATTGGTGTCGACCCGCTATCAGGTCCTCCCTCCTTCAACTGTTTCTAGGCTAGGAACTCGGTCAATAAATATAAAAAGGTGTCAGGAACCTTTTTGTTTTACTAAAACCATTTATTCTGAAAAAGTTAAAAAATGGAAGCAACATTTTTGGGAAAAGCGTAATGATTTCAAAAATCAACAGAGAATGAGAGTAGCAATAGGTATAGACCTCAAAACATTTTTGACATTCCCTTTATCCCCTAATTTCATTTATGTTAGGAATCCATTAATTAATTTTGAATGAAAAATTTTCTCATAGAGTGAATTCCAATTTTGGCATAGAATGTTTAAATGTTTAAAGGTCAAAATCTCATAGCCTTTATAATAATATGAGTGGCGATTGAATGGTGGAGCGCATAAGCAGCTGTTAATTCAGTTGAAATCATAGGTCAAAAGTCACCAAAAAACCTTTTTAGCTGGGTCAGCCCCTTAAGTTATATTTGAAAGAATTCTAGGATTAACAATTGAGATCCTTTCCAATACCCTGACTTTGATAGTTGAGTTTTTATTTGAGGATTGTTCCACGTGGAACATCAAGAAAATCAAGAAAAATTTTTAGAATATTTTATTCAGGGAGCAAAAAACCTTGGGCTTTCATTCAATGACCAAGTTCTGGAAAATTTCTGCTTATATTTTATGGAGCTGAATTTCTGGAATCGTTCAGTAAATCTTACTAGCTTGAAAACGGAACAAGAGCAAGCTGTTTTACTCTTTGTCGATTCATTAGCCGGAATATTAGGTTTTTCAAAGGCCAATTCTCTTTCAATTATTGATATTGGCACCGGAGGGGGATTTCCAGGCATACCTCTAAAATTAGCCTTTCCCTCACTAAAAATTACATTGCTGGAGCCACGAGCCAATAAGACGGCGTTTCTTCACACTGTTATAGGAAAGCTGGGCCTCAAGGGGATTTCTGTTCTTCAAAAACGATTGGAATCCTGTAGCCCATTCACAAATGACGATGAAAAGTGGGATATTGCCGTTAGCAAAGCCGTCCGTCTGGAATCTATTTTGCCGTATTTCAAAAATGTTTTAAAAAAAGATGGAAAACTGATTGTGTTTCGAGCCACAAATATTGAAAATCCTGAACGACTGGGAGGGGTGATAATCGAGAGAGAAATTTCATATGAATTACCTTATGAGTTTGGAACACGGGTACTTTCTGTGCTAAAACAGAATCAATAAATAATTCTGGTTTACAAATGTTCCACGTGGAACAATCGCAAGTAAATTTTTTCTGGTTGTATATAGTATAGATCTTCAACCACAAAAAATGGGATTCTAAGTACCTGACATCATTTCCCAACATCGTTGAATTTTATTAGTTTCGACACTCCAAGCAACAGCTGGAAAAATCAAAAACTGTATTTATGTCAAAGGTTTAAGTGTTAATTTATTTGATTTTTGTGGGATTCTGAGTGACGCGGGTTATTGCTATTGCTAATCAGAAAGGTGGAGTAGGGAAAACTACATCTGCCATTAACATAGGTGCGGCCTTAGCTGCTTCCGGTCGGTCGGTTTTATTGATTGATTTGGATCCTCAAGCCAATGCGACAAGTGGCGTATCGGTTGAGCCACAAGATGCGACCATTTATGAATGTCTTATGGCGGGTCAGTTAGTGGATTCAGCAATTTTACCTACGTGTATACACGGGTTGTCTATTATCCCTTCAAAAGGGGATCTGGTCGGGGCGGAAATTGAAGTCTCAAATCTTGCGGAACGGGAAACTATTCTGAAGGCCATTGTCGGGGAAATCCAGGCACAGGATTTTGTGCTAATCGATTGCCCTCCTGCCTTTGGACTACTTACGATAAATGCGTTGGTGGCCGCTTCCTCTCTGATTGTCCCCGTGCAATGTGAATATTATGCCATGGAGGGATTGGGGCGGTTAATGGGCAATGTTGAGCGAATTCGTGATTCCTTCAACTCCGATTTAGACCTCCAGGGAATTGTGTTGACGATGTATGATTCTCGCATTAATCTTTCGAGACAGGTTGAAAGGGAAATTCGAGAGTTTTTCAAGGAAAAAGTTTTCCAAACTGTGATTCCACGAAACGTGGCACTAGCGGAAGCCCCAAGTCACGGCAAGCCGGTGTTGTCGTATAATGCGGCATCCAGCGGCGCTAAGGCCTACCTGGACTTAGCCAAGGAGATTCTCGCAAATGGAAAAGAAAGCGTTGGGTAAGGGCCTTCAGGCTCTGCTTCCCGAAAAAAAGACCCTGGTTTGGAAGGTTGAGCAAGATGGGCCGGCTATTTCTATGGTTGCCTTGAAACAGGTTATTCCTAATCGCTACCAGCCCCGTTCGATTTTTTCCGAAACCGAAATTGGAGAATTGTCTGAATCCATTAAGGAGCATGGCGTCCTGCAACCCATCGTTGTTCGACGCAAAGGCGATGGGGTATATGAACTCATTGCTGGAGAACGGCGGTTGCGGGCGGCAACACTTGCCGGGTTGTCCACGATTCCAGCCCTGATACGGAATTCCACCGATGAAAAATCCTTGGCCCTCGCGCTAGTTGAAAATATTCAACGCCAAAACCTGAATCCTCTGGACGAAGCCAAGGCTTATTCTCGTTTAATGAATGAATTTGGATTAACGCAAGAGGCGGTGGCGAGTTCTGTTGGAAAAGACCGTTCTTCGATAGCCAATATTCTTCGTCTTCTCGCCCTTCCCAAGGAGGTGCAACAGTTCATTGAATCGGGCGTTTTGAGTCTGGGTCACGCCAAAGTCCTGGGAGGGGTTTCTTCACCCGATACGCAAATCCAAATTGCCAAACGCATTGTATCGGAAAGACTCTCAGTTAGACAGACGGAACAGCTTGTCTCAGGAGGGCAGGGAAACAATGGAAAGTCGGTCAAAGGCCTAAAGGCTGTCCCGAATAAATTTCACCATCTTGAAGAGCAATTGCGAAAACATTTTGGGACCAAGGTCCAGGTGAGGGCCATGGCCAAAGGGGGACAACTAGTCATTCATTATTTTTCTGATGAAGAGCTAGACCGGCTGAGTGCCATTATTTTGGAATAAAAATTGAAGGGATACCCCACCTATGCATGGGGTCTTCCCAATAGACATGAATTTAGTCAAAAATTTATTGGTGGTGGTCTAGTGCGAGAAACAGTGTCGATTGGGTTAAGTCGCAAGTCTTTCAATGAGGGAGGGTCTCCATGTTTGGAAAAAATAATGTTGATTCGTCGGACGATGTTGTGAAATCCCCGGTTGTACCCAGTCCAGAGCTCTCAAACAAACACGAAGAATCTGGTGATATTATTGCCTTTGTGGGTGAAGAGGTCACCTTTAAAGGGACTATCAAGTATCAAGGGACGGTGAGAGTGGATGGACGTCTGGAAGGGGAAATTTATACCGATGGGAATTTGATTATCGGTCAAAAAGCGGTCATCACAGCTAAAATAGAAGCTGGGACCGTTACCTGCCAGGGACGGATTACTGGGGAAATTTTAGCGAAGAATCGTGTTAAACTTCTCAGTCCGGCGGTGTTTGATGGGACAATTACTACCCCGTTGCTTTCTATGGATGAGGGGGTCATGTTTAATGGAACCTGTAATATGCCCTCAAAGAATGAAAGAAAAAGTTCGGGAGCAAAACTCGTGGTCTCTGTTGAAGAGGCGGTGAAGGTTCAATAATTAATAGTAATTTCTGATTCTGGATTAAAATAATTTGGTAGAGCTGATTCCCAGGGGGATAAGAAGTTCCTGGCTCACAAACTGAGAGTCACATTCTGGATGAGAGGAGGGTTGTATGTGGGGAGATAAAGAGAAGTCGAAAAGTGGCCCAGGATTTGGGGAAGAGTTTTACACCTTCCTCGGAAAGGGTGTGGATTTTAGGGGAAAGGCCCAATTTGAAGGTACGGTTCGGGTAGACGGGAATTTTGAAGGGGAAATTACCATAGATGATACCCTGATTATTGGAGAAACCGCCTTTATCAAAGGAACGATTAACGGGGGCACTATTGTAAGTAGTGGGCGAATTGAAGGTGTGATTACTGCGACCAAGAAAATTCAACTGTTAAAACCGGCCGTGCTCATTGGAGATGTGCATACTCCGACATTTGCAATGGAAGAAGGCGTGTATTTCCAAGGGGAATGCGACATGGGTGTGGCACCCAAGCTCGATATGGATATGTCCAAGCCTATACTGTCAAACGGTCAAGCAAAAACGTCTACCGACAAAGCATCTACCAAGCTGGATACCCAACCCGTAAGCCTGAAATGACCGTATCGGTGACCAAAAAAGTCGTATTAGGCATGAGCGGAGGGGTAGATAGCTCTGTTGCGGCCAAACTTTTAAGAGATCAGGGTTATGAAGTCCACGGGGTCACGCTCAAGGTGTGGGAAGAAGAGGATGAGACCGCGACGTCCAAGCGCTGGCAGGAACGGGGATGTTGCAAGGTCGGTATCGCCAAACATGTGGCGGAACTCTTGGGCATCTCGCATCAGGTCATTGATACTCGAGAATCCTTTCAAAAAGGTGTGATCGACGACTTTATTGGCGGATATTTGCAAGGGACCACACCCAATCCCTGTGTCCGGTGTAATGAGCGGGTCAAATTTGGGGGCTTATTTCAGGTAGCCAAACAGCTTGGAGCAGATTTTGTCGCCACAGGTCATTTCGCCAGGATACAAAAAGACCAAACTGGAGCTCATTTTCTAACTCGAGGGCGGGATTCCAAAAAAGATCAATCTTATTTTCTCTATCGTATTCCTCCTAATTGGTTGCCGAAGATGTTGTTTCCGTTAGGAGAAATGGAAAAAACACAAGTTTGGGCCCAAGCCGAAGCCATGGGCTTACCTGTGGAAGAACTCAAAGAAAGCCAGGAAATCTGTTTTGTCACGCAAGGCGATTACCGGAAATTCCTCAAAGAACAGGCTCCTCAAGCTGCTAAACCCGGAAACTTTGTAGATGCTGATGGCCATGAACTCGGACAACACGAAGGGATAGCTTTTTATACCCCGGGGCAACGTAAAGGGTTAGGCATTGCCACTGGCAATCGGGTGTATGTTCAGCGTGTGGTTCCCGATCTTAATGTGGTCGTTCTTGGGCCTCCAGAAGATTTGGATACCAAGACCTGTCAGGTAGCAGATCTTAATATCTTTTCCCCAGAAAGTCTGGTTGGAGAGCCACTAATCGAAGTCAAATTTCGGTATGGTTCTCCTGCTGTCCCGGGAACCTTACATTGGGTAAGCGAGACCTTGGTAAAGGTCGCATTTGAAACACCAGTGCGAGCTCTCAGTCCTGGTCAATCTGCCGTCTTTTATCAGGGCGATCGAGTCCTCGGGGGCGGAATTATTCAGGCTCCCCAAACTCTCACTCAAAATTCTTCCCTGCCCGTTGTCTCAAACGATACCCACCTAGAGTCAGTCGTGCATTAATCTAATCCTGTTTGCCCCATTGTTCCCTTGTTCCTGCCTTGACATTTGTCTCTAAACTCGTACAATCCGGCGGCCTTTTCTCTGTCTCCAACTGGCTTTTTTAAAGACCATCCCATGAGCATTCCTTTAAAACCTGAAGAGCGACTGATTTTTGCGTTGGACGTTCCGGACGGAACCCGAGCTCTATCTTATGTCGAGCGCCTTGATGGTCTTGTAACCTTTTACAAGGTCGGCTGGGAGCTATTTCTGGCAGAAGGTCTGGGGATTGTTCGAGCCTTAAAAGCCAAAGGCCACAGGGTTTTTCTGGATCTGAAAATTCAAGATGATGTGGATGAAACAGTTACCCGCTACATTCAAGTAGCGGTTCGTGAGCAAATCGATCTAGTCACTCTTCACGGATCGGAGCGGTTATTTGAGACGGCCAAGCGAGCCAAAAGGGACTCTTTTCTCCAGCTATTGTCCTTGACTCTCCTCTCGAATTTAGATGAAAAGGCAATGAAAGATCTCGCGTTGCTTGATAACGGAACGGGCCTTTGTCTGCCATTCAAAAAACCCGAAGACTATGTACAGTGGAAAGCCGCTCGCACGGCAAAAGCCGGGGCTGATGGGTTTATTGCTTCGGGGCGTTTTGTGGGTTTTGTTAGAAATTTGTTTCCCCAAAGTCACCCCATAATTGTCACGCCAGGGGTCAGGCCTTCGGGAACCTCACATGCCGAACACAAAAATGTACTGACCCCTAAGGCGGCGATTTTAGCTGGATCCGATTATCTCGTTGTCGGACGACCGATTCGAGATGCTGAATCTCCACGAACAACCGCCCAAAACGTAATCCAAGAAATTACCGAAGCTCTTGAGTCTCGGGCCGCGTTGTGACTTCTCCTTTCCTAATCCCTCTACTAGTTTCTCTGACTTAAGTAAATTGAGAAAAATCCCTTTACATTGGCTCTTTCTGGTTGACAGGGTATAGCGCCCATGGTAGGTTTATTCGCTTGATACACGCCATTTTCCATTCAACACGTGGCTGCCTGGATTCTCTGTAAACCGTGAACCAAAGTACCATCGGGCGCCGGTACGCATCGGCGCTTTTTCAATTGCTCGAGGAATCGGGCATCGAACCCGCACGAAATGCCTTGGAGTCTTTGACTCAAGGTCTACATGATACTCCTGCCTTCAAACATGTCCTGGCCTCCCCAGTCTTTAAATTTGAAGAAAAACAAGTAGTGTTGGAGGAACTCTGCCGACGTATGCAGGCTCCTCCGGTGATGCAGGACTTTCTCAATCAACTATTGAAAAATAACCGGGCAGTCCTACTGCCAGAAATTTCACAGGCTTTTTCCGATCTGGCTGATCAACAAAAAGGCATTCAACAAATTCGAGTGAGTTCCGCCACGTCTTTAGAAGCCTCCGAACAAGAACAGCTGAAACGAGAATTGAGCGAGACTCTTGGGCGATCGGTGGATGTAGTCTTTGACGTCCAACCGGATCTTATCGCTGGGTTGAAAATCCACATTGGTAGTCAGGTCTTTGATAATACGGTGCTGGGACGATTAACCAGCATGCAGGATCAGTTGACGAAGGGGTAATCCATGCAGATCAAAGCAGAAGAAATTAGCTCTATCATCAAAGAAAAAATTAAAGGGTTCGACCAGCGTGTCGATGTCAAGGAGATGGGGTATGTCATCCAAGTGGGAGATAATATCGCCAAGGTCTATGGGCTGGAAGGGGCCATGGCCGGTGAATTGCTGGAATTCCCGGGCGGAATTTATGGGGTGGCCCTGAACCTTGAGGAAGATAGTGTGGGGGCGGTGTTGCTCGGTGAAGATGTCGGCATTCGCGAGGGCGACCCGGTAAAAAGAACCGGTCGGATTGCAGAAGTGCCTGTAGGCGAAGCACTGGTCGGTCGAGTGGTCGATGCGATTGGGATGCCCATTGATGGAAAAGGCCCAATCAATTCAAAAGAAACACGGCTGATCGAAATTAAAGCTCCGGGTGTGGTGGATCGACAATCAGTCGGTGAACCCTTGCAAACAGGCTTGAAGGCGATTGATGCGATGATTCCTGTCGGTCGTGGACAACGAGAGTTGATCATCGGTGACCGTCAAACGGGGAAAACAGCCATAGCCGTCGATACGATCATCAACCAAAAAGGATTGGATGTCTATTGCTTTTATATAGCCATTGGGCAAAAACGCTCAACGGTCGCCCGTGTGGTGAAAACATTGGAAGATTATGGAGCCATGGAGTACACCACCGTCGTATCGGCTACGGCGAGTGATTCAGCCTCACTGCAATTTTTCGCTCCCTATGCGGGAGTCACCATGGCCGAATATTTCCGCGATAGCGGCAAACATGCGCTTATCGTCTATGACGACTTGTCCAAGCATGCCACGGCGTATCGTCAACTTTCCCTTCTTCTTCGACGACCACCCGGTCGTGAAGCCTATCCGGGTGATGTCTTCTTTTTGCATTCCCGGCTATTGGAGCGTGCCGCCAAGATGAGCGAAGAAAAAGGATCGGGCAGCCTGACGGCTTTACCAATTATTGAAACCCAAGCGGGTGACGTTTCCGCCTATATCCCCACCAATGTGATTTCCATCACCGATGGACAAATCTATCTCGCTGCCGACCTATTCTATTCTGGAATTCGACCGGCCATTAACGTGGGGTTATCCGTTTCTCGTGTAGGAGGTGCGGCCCAAATTAAAACGATGAAGCAGGTTGCTGGAACGCTTCGCCTGGACCTGGCTCAATATCGGGAAATGGCAGCCTTTGCCCAGTTCGGGAGCGAATTGGATAAAGCCACTCAAGCCCAATTAGCACGAGGGGTGCGCATGGTGGAATTGCTGAAACAGGATCAATATAAGCCCATGCCCGTTGCTGATCAGGTGTTATCCATTTTCGCTGGCGTCAATGGATTTATTGACAATGTTCCCGTTAATAAAATCCGTGAATTCGAACAGGATCTCATGGCCTATATTAAAGAAAAGCATGCCTCTATTCGGGATGAGGTCACATCGAGGAAAAAGATTGATGACGAATTTGGCGGGCAGCTGAAGCAGATAATATCAGAGTTTAAAAAATCTAAAGGCTACGAATAAAAGCTTCCAGAATACTTCTCACCCATGCCAAGCCTTCAAAGTCTGCGGCGGAAGATTGCTTCCGTCAAAAATACACAGAAAATAACCAAAGCCATGAAAATGGTAGCGGCGGCGAAACTCAAGCGTGCGCAAGACCGTATCCTCAAAGCACGACCTTATGCCCATCAGTTAAGGGAAGTAATGGGGAATTTAAGCCAGCGGGTGAATCGAGCTTCACATCCCCTATTGAGTCGACGGGAGGGAAATTCCCTTGAATTGTTGGTCGTAACCAGTGATCGTGGGTTGTGTGGGGCGTTTAATGCCAATATTCTTCGTCGAGCGGTAGAATTTTTAGAAGAGCAACGCCGACAGGGTAAACAGGTGTCGGTCAGCTTGGCCGGGCGCAAGTCCATCGATTTTTTTAAACGGCGTGACTGGCCTATTCGACAAGAATGGGGTGGGGTGTTTGACCGGCTCAGTTTCGAACATGCGCTAGATATCGGCCAAAATATTGTAGCCCAATATCATTCAGGCACGTTCGATCACCTTTATGTTGTGTACAATGAATTTAAGTCTGCCATGCAGCAAGAAGTTATAGTTGAGAAACTACTGCCGATTGAATCGTTTGAGGAGTCTGAGGGAAGTAACAATCCTGCAGTGGGTGGTGGGTACCTGTATGAACCGGATGAGGGGGAATTATTAGAAATCTTACTGCCTAAACATTTTGAAATTCAGACTTATCGGGTGTTATTGGAATCGGCCGCAGCTGAGCAGGCTGCACGGATGACAGCGATGGATGGTGCGACAAGAAATGCCGGCGAATTAATTAAAAAAGTCACGCTGTTTTATAACAAAACCAGACAAGCGGCTATTACCAAGGAATTAATGGATATTGTCGGAGGCGCTGAGGCCCTCAAATAAATCACGGGTTGCTACGGAACAAGTTTTTATTCGCTGTTCTCAACCTTTCCAACCAAGGAGCATATGGTGGGTACCGATACTGGAAACGGAAAAATCGTACAAGTCATTGGACCGGTGGTCGATGTTGAGTTTCCCCCAGGGAAACTTCCCAATATTTTTAATGCCCTGACGATTTCTCAAGGGGAAAGCGACACGCTAACCATGGAAGTCGCTCAGCATTTAGGGGAAAACCGTGTCCGGGCCGTCTCCATGTCTTCTACGGATGGATTAGTTCGCGGCTTAGAAGTGGTTGATACGGGTGCCCCGATCTCCATTCCGGTGGGGAAGGAAACGTTGGGTCGTATCATGAATGTCTTGGGTGAACCGGTCGATGGATTCGGTCCGGTTCCAACCCAAAAACGCTGGTCTATTCACCGTCCTGCTCCAGCTTTAGAAGACCAAGAAACCAAAACGGAAGTCCTGGAAACCGGCATCAAAGTGGTCGATCTCTTAGAGCCTTACGCCAAAGGTGGAAAGGTCGGTCTCTTTGGTGGTGCAGGTGTGGGAAAAACCGTCATCATTATGGAATTGATTAATAATATCGCGCTTCACCATGGTGGGTTTTCGGTGTTTGCGGGTGTTGGAGAACGGACTCGTGAAGGCAATGATCTCTGGCATGAAATGCAAGACTCCAAGGTCATTGACCCTAAAGATTTTGCCAAATCCAAAGCAGCGCTTGTATACGGTCAAATGAATGAACCGCCAGGTGCCAGGCTTCGGGTGGGGTTAACGGGTTTGACGATTGCAGAATATTTTCGTGATGAAGAACATCAAGATGTGCTGCTCTTCGTAGATAACATCTTCCGGTTTACTCAGGCCGGTTCTGAAGTGTCAGCCTTGCTGGGCCGCATGCCGTCTGCCGTCGGGTACCAGCCTACACTTGGGACAGAAATGGGGACGTTACAAGAGCGGATTACCTCTACCAAGACGGGTTCCATCACGTCGGTTCAGGCGATCTACGTGCCGGCTGACGATTTAACCGACCCTGCGCCGGCTACAGCTTTTGCGCATTTGGATGCGACAACGGTGCTTTCCCGTAGTTTAGCCGAGCTTGGGATTTACCCCGCCGTGGATCCGTTGGATTCCACCTCCCGGATTTTGGATCCGCATATTTTGGGCGAAGAACATTATGCGGTGGTGCAACGCGTGCAAGGGACCTTACAGAAATACAAAGATTTGCAAGATATTATTGCTATTTTGGGGATGGACGAATTGTCAGAAGATGATAAGCAAACCGTGGCCAGGGCTCGGAAATTACAACGGTTCCTGTCGCAGCCATTTCATGTGGCCGAAGCCTTTACCGGATCTCCTGGAAAATACGTGAAATTGGTTGATACCGTCAGGAGTTTTAAAGAAATTGTTGATGGAAAATATGACCACTTGCCTGAACAGGCATTTTATATGGTTGGACCAATTGAAGAAGCCATCGAGAAAGCTGAAAAACTTGGATACAAAGTGTAATGGCTAATACTGCCACAGCGGTGTCGCCAGGGAAAATACTTCTTGAGGTCGTGACACCTGATCATCGCCTGTTGAGTCAGGAGGTCGACTATGTCTCGGCTCCTGGAAGCGAAGGGGATTTTGGTGTTCTTCCAGGGCACTGTCATTTTCTGACCACTCTGCGGATTGGTGAACTGCAATATCGTGTGGGGGAAAAGACCGAATTTATGTCTGTGCTCTGGGGATTTGCTGAGGTCACACCCACCAAAGTGACGGTCCTTGCCGAAATAGCGGAAAAGGCGGAAGATATCAATGTGGATCGTGCAGAAGAAGCTGTCAGAAAAGCCCAAGAACGGTTGGATCGAGGAGGCTTGCCTTCTGAAGTGGAAGAAGCTCGTGTGAGCTTGGAAAAAGCCCGACTCCGGAAAAAAATTGCCGACCGTCACCGTCAACAAGGCGGGGGCCGGCTTTCCTAACTCCCCAACTCGCATTTTTCCTCCTTACCCTCCATGCCGCACGTCGAAACGCGGACGGAATTCATGGTTACCACTGGGGAAAATCCCAAACGTCTAGATCATTTTCTCGCCAATCGGGACCCAAATTACTCTCGGACCGCCTTGCAGCGCCTCATTGAAGAAGGGCACATCACCGTTGATGGGCAGATCGTAAAACCAAGCCACAAGGTGAAGCCTGGTGAACGGATTCGTTTGGTCGTTCCTCGCCCAGAGCCACTGGATATACGTCCAGAACCTATTCCCCTTCACATTCTCTATGAAGATGAAGCCCTTCTGGTCCTGAATAAACCAGCCGGCCTGGTGGTCCATCCTGCCCCAGGGCATTGGACCGGAACGATGGTCAATGCCTTGTTGCATCACATGCAAAGTGGTGAGGGACATCTCTCCTCCATCGGTGGTAGAGAACGACCGGGACTGGTTCATCGGTTGGATAAGGAAACTACAGGGGTTTTAGTTGTGGCGAAGACGGATCACGCTCATCAGCATTTGTCAGCACAATTCAAAGGCCATACGATCAGTCGTCAGTATGAAGCACTCATATGGCAGTCTCCAAAGACCCGGGAAGGTCGAATTGATTTAGCGATCGGGCGAGATACCAAAGACCGAAAAACTTTTTCCTCTCGCACGACCAGACCGAAAGAATCATTGACCACATATAAAATTCTTGAAAAATTTGGCAGTACAGCTGCATATATTGCCTTAACACCTGGAACGGGACGGACCCATCAGTTGAGAGTGCATTTAAAGGCCATTGCTTGTCCAATTTTAGGTGATCACACATATGGAGGGAAAAAAGTGATGGAGATTGGGGGCATTGAAATTCCACGGGTCATGTTGCATGCCAAGGTCTTAGGATTTACCCATCCTCTCACGAACCAAATGGTGATGTTTTCGGCCCCCTTGCCGGAAGACATGGCACACGTGCGCCGGGAATTAGTCAAACACGGTGCCACTCAGTCTTGACAGGAAACCCTATGGATGGAATGGATTTGGTGAGATGAGTCATACTTCTTCGCTACAACCAGGACAAGTCCTGGATACCTTAGGCGAATTGATAGCAAGCCTGGGAGCTTTTGCCGCAAAAATTCCAGCGTCGTCGAGAATAGTCTTGGCAGGTGGGGTAAAACCCTCTGAAGAGGCAGTAGATGCTTTCGAAGATATCGTGTATCGGTTTCGCGATCGAGCTGGGATCACGTATAAACTCATTCCACCCCTGTTTATTGAATCATTAGAAGCGTTTGAAGCAGGTAAGGTATTTGATGCGGTCCCGCCCCTTTTGCAGTGCGTAGAAAAGCTTGTGGATCTGCACAACCAAGAGATCATCAAATTTACTTCCGAACAACAGCAACGGATGCGAGAATACCACCGACGCCTGGAGAAGATTGTCCCCGAGGCCACGCAATCCGAAGTCGACCTGCCCGCTCCAGATTCCTATTAGTCGGGTAAGAGTTTCTTGTCCAGAAATTGCCGACTGAGATTGTTAAAACATGTAATCTAAAATAAACAGCCCTCCGGCGGGTAGGGATCAATTCCACATTGCGTGAGGAAATTCTTGAAGTGAAGTTTGGAGAATGAGTTGATATTTTGCCGAGGAGGGAGGCTTGATGACTTTCCAAGTACCTCCTTTCTCTTGCAACCCTTTCCCGATAAGAGCAAGTTGATGAGAACCCCTGTCATCTAACAGCGAGACGTGGCTGAGATCTAAAAGAAAGGTTGTGAAGCCCAGATGGTGTGAACGAAAGACCGCTAAGCTCAATTCTTTGGCGATACTCTGGTGAAATGGGCCCTGCACATAAAACACGATGGTATCTGAGGAAAGTTGTTTGGTCTGAAACATGAACCCCTCCTGTATAAATAGGGTGTGGTTGCCCGTGTCTTATTGAGATTTAATCCCAAAAAGTTTAACCCTACTATTCCTCATATGAGGGACTAAGTTTTCGCCAATGGATAATAATGAGGCATAACTGAAAGAGTGATCATGAATTGAGATCATTGAAAGAAAGGTATTCTTTTTTGGGGGAGGTGCAAGCAAACGTAGAATGAACGCCTCGTATTTCCGGGGCGAAGTTGACGGGTCTTTCGAAAGACCGGTATAAGTGGAGCTACCTTTTTAGCAATATCCCCATTAGATACAACTTTATACGCGCCCGTAGCTCAATTGGATAGAGTATTGGACTTCGGATCCAAGGGTTGGGGGTTCGACTCCCTCCGGGCGCGCCAATTTAACATACCTCCCTAACATACTTCTTTGGTTTTCTCGTGGCGCCGAGGCGGGCTCCTTGAGAGGGCATTTTTAAGGGGAATCAATCCAGAGATATTTTTCAAGAAAGATATGAATCCGTACCCTTTCAATTAAGCAAAAGAAATAGGACGGAAAATTCTTGAAAAACAATTGAGGATGAGTGAATAGGGAAATTCCAGAAGGAAAAAGAATGCTTTTGAGGGAATAAAACGATTTATTCCGTTTTGGAATGAAGGATATTGAGGAGGTCCTTCACTAACTCTAGGTTTAAAAATGGAACGAAAGGCCCCCAAACAAGCCATGTGATGAATAGGTGGCTTTGTAGGTATCGCCAAATTTAAATTTGGTATAGTTGTATTTGTATTCTGAAAATAAAGCGAAATTTTCGTTTAAATAAAAACGAACACCGCCTAGTATATTTGCTCCCGGGGAAAAATCTTTGTCCGATCCCGAAGAGTCCGACAATTTGGCCCAGAAGCCTCCAATTCCGGCTCCTACATATGGTTCAATGTAATAACCCGGAAAACGGAACATCAAATTGAGCGCCGGTGTGACGATTTTTAAATGGCTGCCAGAAAGAACCCCAAGGTTGGTGGTTGTACTCCCAAACTTCGCTGTCACATTTTGCTGCTTAACGTGAGGATTGGCGGTGAACACCTCAAATTCTAAACCGAGCCAATCAAGATAATCGGGGAAGAAATACCCTATTTTTATCCCATACCCTAAAGCATTCTCCAGATCTTGATCACTAAAAGAAAAACCCTTGGAATTACCGACGCCTTTCACATCCTTGAGGTCATTCGGTTTTACAAACCCGGCTTGCCCACCGACATACCATTCGGCATTGGCAGAACCCATCCAAACAAACAGGGTTAAGCTTATAGTGAGGGTGACCAATATCCTTTTCATGGGAATTCTCCTGTAAAACGACCCAAACAAAATCAGAAAGGACCGAATAATTTATGGCTGGACCTAAAAACCAGAACTTTTTTACCTATAGTGATAAACTTTCTTTGTTTTATCGGATACAATATTCAATTCTTTAGAGAGCTTCTTCTAGAGAAACGGTGAAAGGGAGAGTCATGATGCCTGCTTATTTTCTGATGTTGATATTTCTTCTAGGCTGTGCTTTCCCTTCTACAAGCCAAGCTAAAATCGAGAGACAAACCATTTCTTATTCCTTTGGGGAAGCCTCTTTCGAAGGATATTTGGTCTGGGATGATTCAATGAAAGGAAAAAGGCCCGGAATACTCGTGGTCCATGAATGGTGGGGCCTGAATGAGTATGCCCGCTCCCGTGCGGAGCAATTAGCGGAATTGGGGTATGTGGCCTTCGCTGTCGATATGTATGGAAAAGGAAAGGTAACGATCCATACCGAAGAGGCAAGCGAATGGGCCAAACTGACGACGAAAAATCTCGATGAGTGGCGAGGACGAGCTGAAGCCGGCCTGAACCTCCTTCAAGCAAACCCCAATGTGGATCCAACTCGTCTAGCAGCTATTGGGTATTGTTTTGGGGGTGCTACGGTTATGCAATTGGTATATGGAGGGGCACCTGTAAAGGGGGTTGTTAGTTTCCATGGGTCCCTGCCCCTTCCTCCGGAGTCTGAATCTACTTCACATTCGGCAGAAGTCCTTATAGCCCATGGGGCTTCCGACCCGTTTGTGGCCAAAGAGCACATCGGAAAATTTAAGGCTGCTCTCGATCGGGCCGAAATTGATTGGCAGATGATTCTGTATAGTGGCGCCCAACATAGTTTTACCAACCCATCGGCCGACCAATACAATTTGAAAGGGGCGAAATACCACCTGAAGGCTGATCAACGATCCTGGAAACACATGCAACAATTTTTTGATGAATTATTTCCATGACCAAATCTCCCTGACTCTTTATCGATAAAGATTTCTAATACAGAGGCAACATCTGATGAAAACAATTTTAGGCCTCTCCGCCTATTACCATGATAGCGCGGCTTGTCTCGTGCAAGATGGGCAAATAGTGGCAGCAGCGCAGGAAGAGCGTTTTACGCGTAAGAAACATGATGCGGGCTTTCCAACGCATGCGGTGGAATATTGTCTGGGGCAAGGAGGGCTGAGGATAGAAGAGGTCGATTACCTGGTTTTCTATGACAAACCTCTCATAAAATTTGAACGTCTGTTGGAAACATATCTCTCGTATGCGCCTCAAGGGCTGAGGTCGTTTCTGACGGCCATGCCCGTCTGGATCAAGGAAAAACTTTTTTTACGAAATCTGCTAGACAAGGCGCTTCGACAGATCGGTGGTCTGGAGAAGAATGATTCCCTTCCTCCTCTGCTCTTTGGGGAACATCATGAATCGCATGCGTCCGCGGCCTTTTTCCCGTCCCCTTTTCAGGAGGCTGTTGTCCTTTGTATGGATGGAGTGGGTGAATGGGCCACCACTTCTGCGTGGGTGGGACGGGACAACCGGCTGACCCCATTGTGGGAGATCCCGTTTCCGCATTCCCTGGGCTTGCTCTATTCAGCCTTCACCTACTACACAGGCTTCAAGGTAAATTCCGGGGAATACAAAGTAATGGGTTTGGCGCCCTATGGCCAACCTACTTATGTCAAAACGATCCTGGACCACTTAGTGGATGTGAAACCTGACGGTACCTTTCGTCTCAACATGGAGTATTTTGCCTATTGTACCGGATTGCGGATGACCAGTGATAAGTTCGACGGGTTATTTGGCGGCCCGCCGCGCAAGGCTGAAGGGCAACTCACGCAGCGAGAGATGGATTTGGCCCGATCTATTCAGGAAGTGACCGAAATTATCATGCTTCGGGTAACCAATAGCCTGCAGGAAGAAACGGGTCTCAAGCATTTATGCCTATCCGGGGGCGTAGCTTTGAACTGTGTGGGCAACGGCCGTATCTTGCGCGAAGGCCCGTTTGAAAAACTCTGGATCCAGCCAGCAGCAGGTGATGCCGGTAGCGCCCTTGGGGCCGCTCTGACGGTCCATTATCACTATTTGGACCAACCTCGATCCGGTGTAGGCCCCCAAGATGCCATGCGGGGTAGTTACCTGGGTCCAGCGTTTACCAATGACGAAATTGAGGCAGTCTTACAGCGTCTGGAAGCGCCGTATGAGCGGTTGGCGGATACTCAACTATTTGAGCAAGTGGCGGGGCACCTGGCCCAAGACAAAGTCATCGGCTGGTTGCAAGGGCGGATGGAATTTGGCCCTCGTGCATTAGGAGGGCGCAGCATTTTAGGCGACCCCAGAAGTGAAAAGATGCAATCCGTCATGAACCTCAAGATCAAATATCGTGAATCCTTCCGACCATTTGCTCCGTCGGTTCTCCGGGAGAGGGTGGCCGACTATTTCGAACTGGATACTGACAGCCCCTATATGCTGTTGGTGGCCCCAGTCGCTGAGTCGCGACGCGTGGCCCTTCGAGCGGACCAAGCCAACCTCTGGGGCATAGAGCTGTTGAATGTACCAAAGTCAGATATACCGGCAGTCACGCACGTAGATTATTCCGCCCGGGTACAGACCGTCACGGCTACAACCAATCCACGGTATTATCACCTCATTCAAGCCTTTGAAAAGCAAACGGGCTGCGGGGTGTTGATCAATACCTCCTTTAATGTGCGAGGGGAACCGATTGTTTGTACTCCCGAGGATGCCTATCGATGTTTTATGCGCACTGAAATGGACGTATTAGTCTTAGAGAATTGTGTATTACTCAAGGAACATCAGAAGCCTATCCCCAAGGATACCGCCTGGATGCAGGAGTTTGAACTGGATTAACCCGGGATGCAGCCATCATGACAACTCGCTCCACTTCAACGACGAATGACGTGCCCCTTAAGCAACTGAAGCAATTTGGCTGGTTGATGGGAGGGGTCTTCGCTCTCATTACATTCTGGCCCTTAATCTTTCGCGGAGAAGGTATTCGTCTCTGGGCGGGTATCCTAGCCGGCATCTTTGGTCTCCTTGGGATCGTGTTTCCTAAAGGGTTACAACCAGTGTATCGGGCCTGGCTGGTCTTTGGTGAAAAGATTGGATGGGTGAATTCTCGAATTCTGTTGAGTCTAGTGTTTTATGGTTTGCTCACCCCCATTTCCTTTATGATGAGGATGTTAGGCAAACGGCCGCTAGAACTCACCTTTGATCCGAATGCGACCACGTATCGAGTTGCTAAGCAGGCTCGGACAACAGATCATGTCATGAAAGCTTTTTAGACGGAGGAATGGACCATGTCCGGATTTCTGGGAGAATTGTGGGATTTTATGAAAGAGCGAAAGAAGTTCTGGCTGGCGCCGATCATCATCATGCTCTTGCTATTAGGAGGGTTGATTATTCTGAGTGAAGGTTCTGCCGTGGCCCCGTTTATTTATACATTGTTTTAAGAATTGAGGGGCGACACGAATTCAAAGGGCTTTCCGAAAAATTGGGTTTCTCTTTGCCCCCTCTTGACTCTCAAAACTGGTGAATTATTATGTAAATGTCGGTGAATTGTTCTATAGGCATTTGGAGAAGCAATACATCAAAAGTCTTCATAGTAATACCCTGTCCGCCTTGTAGGAAACCGTAAATTTTTGACCCGTATGACCTATCGGGTTCATTTCAAGACCAATGTCTGGATCTGAACACGAACAACTCTCTCAACTTCGAACCTTCATCAATCAACAGGTCATTGGCCAAGAGGGCTTAACCCTCAGGTTATTGGTTGCGTTGTTAGCGAATGGGCACCTTCTTGTGGAGGGCGCTCCAGGTCTGGCCAAAACCACCGCTATTAAGACCCTTGCCGCCGGCCTAGAAGCTGATTTTCACAGAATTCAATTCACTCCGGATCTGTTACCGGCAGATATCACCGGCACAGATATCTACCGTCCCCAAGATGGCTCTTTCCGGTTTCAGCATGGCCCAATTTTTCATAATCTGGTTTTGGCAGATGAAATCAACCGCGCACCGGCCAAAGTTCAAGCGGCCTTATTGGAGGCTATGGGCGAACATCAAGTCACCATTGGCCGGACGAGCTATTCCCTTCCTGAATTATTTTTGGTCATGGCCACACAAAATCCAATCGAACAAGAGGGAACTTACCCACTACCTGAAGCCCAATTGGATCGGTTTCTCCTCTATGTCCGCGTCCACTATCCTTCAGTAGAAAGCGAGCGTCGTATTGTAGAACTGGTACGGAATCAGGCTACGTCCACTCCCTTAGACTCTATTGACCAGGTTTCACCTATACCTCAAAAAGTGTTATTTGCCGCACGCCGGGAAATTTGGAATATCCATCTTGCCCCTCCCTTAGAAGAATATCTTATCCAATTGGTGGTTGCGACGCGAAATCCCGCCCCTTACAGCGATACATTGAAACGATGGGTGCGTTTTGGGGCTAGCCCTCGAGCAACTATTGGATTGGAACGATGTGCAAGAGCGCATGCTTGGCTGGAAGGCCGGGATTATGTGTCGCCGGAGGACATTCAGGCCATGGCCCCCGATGTGCTTCGTCACCGAATCTTACTGACCTTTGAGGCGGAGGCCGAAGGTATCACCCCAGATGAGGTGGTCTCCGAAATATTGAATCATGTGGCCGTTCCGTAACCTTCCCAGAGTCGCAAACCCTGTCAAACGCGATCCGGAATCTAATTTTTCCCGAGGTGTTCGCGTCCACCTGAAAGATCTCATCCAAGCTCGTCATCAAAATTTCGGTTTGGAGATCAATCGGAAAACCCGGTCTCACGCTTTGTTAGCAGGTGGGGAACGCTCGCCATTCAAGGGCCGCGGCATCGATTTTGAAGAATCTCGTGGCTATCAACCGGGTGATGATGTGAGGTTAATGGATTGGCGGGTTACCGCTCGATCCAATGAACCTTATGTGAAAGTATTTCGGGAAGAACGTGAGCGGCCGGTTTTTCTGGTAGTCGATGATCGACATGCTATGCATTTTGGGACCAAAGTCGCATTTAAATCCGTCGTGGCGGCACAGACCGCGGCTTTGTTGGGATGGGCCTCCCATGCACGAGGGGATCGAGTCGGCGGAATCGTGTTCGCCGAGGGCGATCATGTGGAATTACGACCTAAAGGCGGACGAACCGGCATACTTCAATTACTCAATGTGCTCGCCCATCGATCCAGGAAAACTCCCGAAAAACCGTCCGAACTTAGCTCTTCAGCCGCGTCTTTTCGATTGGCTCTCAATCGTGTATTGAAAGCTGCTCGTCCAGGAAGCCTGATTTTTCTTTTGAGTGATTTCCGGGGATGGGATCAACAGGTTAAGACTGTCTTGCTTCGACTCGGTGCCCATCACGAGGTCGTTGCGCTGTTTCTCTATGACCAGGTTGAACACATGGCTCCACCTCCCGGTTCCTATCCTGTAACAGATGGACACACGCATGGCATATGGCGCACGTATTCTTCACAGGTCGTAGAAAACTATGCCCAAGCATTTCAAACCCGATATGAAGAGGTCCGTCGCCTGTGCCAATCTCGAGGAATCGGATTTATTCCATTGGCCACACATGAGGATATCCTCTTTCGGCTCACCCAAGGATTTCAGTCCCTAGGGGTGCGTCGAAGTGCCAATCATTCGGGAGTCTCGACTCCACTGGGTGTCGCCTGAAATGCCTAACGTCTCTGATCCCTTACAAGAATTACGTGATGTTCACCTTCCAGATCCGATTTCCTGGTGGCCTCCGGCCTATGGATGGTGGGCGGTTCTTGCCATGATTATTCTTGGATTTGTTGTGGTTTTTATAGTGAGGGCCTTTCGCCAACGAACTCGATCTCGGCGAGTGGCGTTGGTGCAACTCAAACACGTGAAACAACAATATGCGGTTCATTCCGATGATCAGAGAACCATTTTACAGGTCTCGCATATCTTGCGGCGCTTCGCACTCTCAGTGTTTGCTCGACCACAGGTCGCGGGTTTATCGGGACAATCTTGGTTGAAATTCTTGGATCGTACGGGAGGCACCAATCAATTTTCGGAAGGACCAGGTAAAGTGTTGCGATCGAGTCCCTACCAGTTGTACAGCTCGGCATCGGCAAAGGATCTTCTCCCATTGGCGGAACGATGGATTCAGCGGGTTCAGGCCCCTGCAAGGAAACCCGCATCATGATTTCACTACTCTGGCCTTGGATGTTGGTAGTGAGCCCCTTGCCCTGGTTGGTCCGGTGGTGGGCTCCACCGGCCTCTGAACAAAAAACGGCAGCCCTGCGTGTCCCCTACGTTCGCGAGATGGTTCAGTCCCAGTCTTTCAGTCCTGACACCACCATGTACCGGGGTTCCTCATCCTGGTTCTGGTTGGGCATTATGGTCTGGATACTCCTGGTGATCGCGGCGTCACGTCCCCAATGGATAGGTGAACCAATCGGATTACCGACTAGTGGACGTGATTTGATGCTCGCCGTGGATATTTCCGGGAGCATGGCTATTCCAGATTTCTCAGTGAACGGGAAAGAGGTGACCCGCCTGGAAGTCGTCAAACGGGCAGCAGGGGAATTTATTGCGCGTCGAACGGGTGATCGTGTCGGCCTTATTGTTTTTGGATCTCAAGCGTATGTCCAGACTCCCCTGACGTTTGATCGTGAGACAGTGACAACAATGTTGCAGGAAACGGAAATCGGGTTGGCGGGAAAAGAAACGGCCATCGGTGATGCCATTGGTCTGGCCGTCAAACGATTGAAAGAACAACCTGTAGAGAGTCGTGTCCTCGTGTTACTAACGGATGGGGCAAACACTGCTGGAGAAGTCTCACCTCAACAAGCCGGAGACTTAGCAAAAGAGCAAGGACTTCGAATTTATACGATAGGCGTGGGTGCGGATCAAATGGAAGTGGAGTCGTTGTTTGGATCACGAACCGTCAATCCTTCACGGGACTTGGATGAAAACACCTTACGCCATCTTGCTCAATCAACGGGAGGGCTATATCTCCGCGCCAAAAATACCGAAGCCTTGGCCAATGTGTACGCCGAACTCGATCGGCTGGAACCAGCTTCAACGGACACAGAACTCTTCCGCCCAAAAACAGAGCTCTTTATCTGGCCGTTAGGACTGGCCCTTTGCCTTTCTGTATTCATGGCAGTGTCTCTTTGGGCGCAAGAGGGATGGTTGATCGATCTGGTGAAGTCGGTGAAACGGATGAACCCAAGTGCCGTGTCGGAGTCATCACAATAAGATGAACACGTTTCATTTTCTTCGCCCTGAATGGTTGTGGGGATTTCTGCCCTTGATGGGGTTGTTGGTCATGTTCTCGAGGAAAAAAGCGACAGCGCATTTATGGGAATCGGTGTGTGATGCCCATTTATTGCCGCATGTATTGGTTGGAACATCTGGCCAGCAATCTAATGGTCCGATCATCCTTCTCGGATTAGGCTGGATGTTGGCCCTAGTCGCTTTAGCCGGTCCGGTATGGTCCCAATTACCTCAACCAGTATTTCGCGCTGAATCGGCGTTGGTCGTGGTGTTGGATGTGTCGCGTTCGATGGATGCACAAGATGTGGCTCCCTCACGGCTCACTCGGGCCAAACATAAAATTTTGGATATTCTTCAGGCTCGGCGAGAAGGACAAACCGCGTTGGTCATTTTTGCCGGAGATTCTTTTGTCGTCTCTCCTTTGACAGAAGATGCTCGTACCATGAAAACGTTGGTGCAAACCCTGGAAACCGATCTGATGCCCGTACAAGGAAGCCGACTCGACTTGGCCCTGGGCAGAGGGAATGAATTATTAGAGCAGGCAGGGATCTCTGGGGGTGACCTTTTGGTTATCACGGATGGAGAAGTAGAGAACGAGACGGTTGATGTGATGAAACGACTGGCGCGCAAAGGGAGAAAAATTTCCATTTTGGGAGTGGGAACAGAGGATGGAGCCCCCATACCTGAAAAAGGTGGATTTATCAAAGATGATACCGGAGCGATTGTTGTTCCGAAATTACATTCTGGTTCTCTAGAAACGGCCGCTCGTTTGGCTGGAGGACGGTATGCCACAGTGACCCTAGATGATCAGGACCTGGAATACGTGTTGCCCTCTGTTGAGCGTTCGTCTATTTCAACCAATATTACGCCGAAGCATCGTACGACCAATATTTGGTGGGAAGAAGGGCCTTGGTTGGTAGTGGTTTTGTTGGCAGCGGTGGTTCCTGCCTTCCGTCGGGGTTGGGTTGGGGTAGTGTTTCTTGGCTTACTGTTACCCCAAGTCAGTCACGCATGGTCATGGGAACACCTATGGGAACGTGCCGATCAACAGGCAATGAAAGCCCTGGAACAGAAGGATCCTAAGAAAGCTGCGACCCTGTTCGAACAGGCTGACTGGAAGGGAATTGCACAGTATCGTGCTGGTGAGTATGAACAGGCTGAACAAGCTTTTTCAGGGGTGGATTCGCCAGATGGTCATTATAACCGAGGCAATGCGTTGGCTAAATTGGGAAAATACCAGGAAGCCATGGCCTCCTATCAAGCAGCCTTAACCCAACAGCCATCGCATGAGGATGCGCAACATAATTTCGATCTCCTCAAAAAGTTGTTGGAGAATAAACAATCTCAATCTTCTCAGGGAAGCGAATCGCCATCGTCAGATTCCTCCTCGGATCATCAACAACACAAGAGGGATGAGAAACGATCCGATCAGCAAGGTCAAGAACAGGAATCACCGAACGGGAATCAAGGAAACAAGGAAGACCAATCTGCTGCCAAAAATGACCCTAACCAAAAAGGCGGCGATTCGTCCGAGACATCCCAAAAACTTTCCGGACAGCCCAAACAATCTGAGAAATCTGATTTCCAGAACTTTTCTCCAGGACAACAAGACAAGAGAGATACTTCAGATATGGCGCCTTCTTTGACACAGGAAAAAGTGAATGAGCCTGATTCCGAAAAACAATTGGCCTCTGCTTCCAAGTCGGATGAAGGGCGAAACGATCAGAAATCGGATCAGGCTCTGCAACAATGGCTTCGTCGGATTCCAGATGATCCAGGTGGACTATTACGACGAAAGTTTCTTTTAGAGCATCAGCGTCGTGTGGAATTAGGAACAGCCGTGCGTTCTTCAGGGAAACCCTGGTGAAACAAGTAGGAAAGTGGCTGGGCTTTTGGGGTCATCCATGCAACTGAGGAAAAATGAGTATCCAGTGGAAGCCATTCCGGCCAACACCATGCCGGAATGACGGGGAAACGGAATTGAGAGTATTTTTTAAGGTTTCCATAGTGATTCTTGTGTTAAGCGCCTGGAATGGCCCCACTTTGGTCTCGGCGGAATCGGTGAAGGCCTATGTGGATCGTAACCCCGTGATGGCTGATGAAACATTACGATTGGTAGTAGAGGCTGAAGGGGATGCCTCGAATGGTGCACCAGATTTACAACAACTAGAAAAAGATTTTTCGTTGTTAGGTACCAGTCATAGCCAACAGACGAGTATCATCAATGGTCGAACCTCCTCTGTCACGAGATGGGTCACCACTCTGGCTCCCAAGCGGACTGGACCATTAACGATTCCAGCTATTCAGGTCGGGAATCGTTCAACCCTTCCCCTGAGCATTACTGTCATGAAGCCTAGCCAGGTTGCCGGAGCCGATTCACAGCGGGATATCTTCCTAGAAGCCGAAGTGGATTCCCACTTCCCGTATGTGCAAGGACAAGTATTATTGACACTCCGTTTAGTATCGGCCGTTACCCTTCAAGAGGGAAAATTAGATGACCCTGAAATCAAGTGGGGTATGGTTGAACGGGTGGGTAAAGATGCCTCCTATGAAACCGTACGAGATGGCCGACGGTATCAAGTGACCGAGCGCCGTTATGCGATCACCCCTCAGGAGGCTGGAGCACAGATTATCCCGCCAGTCTTGCTGTCGGGATTGATTCCAGAAGAACGAGCCGGTGGGTCCACGTTGGATCAATTTTTTAGCAATCGACGGCGTAACCAAGGGGGAAGCCCGTTCTCATCTTTGTTTCAATCGACCCGCCCGATTCATATTCGTAGTCCAAAAGTGTCCCTCACGGTCAAGGATATGCCGGCAAACGTGAAAGGGGACGTGTGGCTGCCTGCGAAAGAATTCACCATTAAGGAAAGTTGGTCTGGAGATATCGAAAACATTAAGATGAGCGAGCCTCTTACGAGAACGGTGGTCATGGTGGCGAAAGGATTGCGTGGAGAACAATTGCCGGAATTGCCGATACCAGATTACGGGACGGTTAAAACATATCCAGACAAGGCCAAAACTACAACAGGATTTGATGGAACTTGGGTTATTGGGACACGGGAAGAAAAATATGCGTTGGTCCCAACCCAACCTGGGTCGGTGACTGTTCCCGGGATACGCATTCCTTGGTGGAATATCGAAGCAGCTCGCTGGGAATTAGCCGAATTACCATCACGGACATTGACTGTGGTAGGCGATCTTCCACCCCAGTCGGTAGGAGTTCTCAAGCCACAACCGCCTCAATTCCCACAAGCAGTTTCATCTGATACAACACATCCTGTGAGTGTTCCGTTTAGTACGCCAAACCCATCCCTCATGGCTTCCGGATCAAATCACTGGCAATGGCTGGCAGGAGGGTTGCTCGGCGCGTGGGCTCTGACTTTGGTAGGCTGGGGATGGGACCGATGTCGACGAAGGCATTTCGCTCAGAAAGAATGTGCCTCAGAAGTGGAAAAGGCTATCGCCTCGGAGCGAAAAGCGGTTCACGCTGTCAAGAAAGCTTGTCTGGAACAATCGGCTCCCAAAACACGAGAGGCTTTATTAAATTGGGCAACGATTAAGCAGGAGGGGAAACCCTGTTTGAGCTTGGGCTCCGCAGCTCGGATGTTAGCTGAACCCGTTCCCTTTTCAACAGATGTTGCAAAAGCCATTTGGAACTTAGACCGCACCCTGTATACTACAACGGAGTCTCAGGCATGGGATGGCCCAGGTTTCTGGGAAACCATCCAACCAGCCATGAAGATCAAACAACCCACAACCAAAACTAAAAACGATTCATTGCCGGAGTTGTATCTGCATTGAATGAGGAAATCATCTGGGAAAGAGGATAGCAATGACAACAATGGTTGAAATCAAGAATTTGAGCAAAACATTTGGTTCCATTGTCGCCGTCGATGGTGTGTCGTTCACTGTGGGCAAGGGCGAAGTCCTGGGTTTTTTGGGGCCAAATGGAGCGGGGAAATCCACGACGATGAAAATGATCACAGGATTTCTCACGCCAACCAGTGGAACCGTTCGCATTTGTGGTCATGATGTTCTAGATGAGGCCCTTGCCGCAAAAACCAAGATTGGCTATCTCCCCGAAGGAGCTCCGGCCTATCAAGATATGACCCCTGCTTCCTTTTTGCACTTTGTGGGAGAAATGCGTGGTCATCGTGGAGAGGTGCTCAAGCGATCGGTAGCCGAGACGGTGGAAAAAGTAAACTTGCAATCAGTCTTGTATCAACCGATTGACACGCTTTCGAAGGGTTTTAAGCGACGTGTGGGGTTGGCACAAGCCATTTTACATGATCCCGAAGTCTTAGTGTTGGATGAACCGACCGATGGGTTAGATCCTAACCAAAAACACGAAGTCCGCACCCTTATTCGGGCGATGGCACAAGAAAAAGCCATTATTCTCTCCACCCATATCTTGGAGGAAGTGCATGCAGTTTGCTCTCGTGCCATGATTATTGCCAAAGGCAAAGTTGTGTCAGATGGCACACCGGCTGAATTGGAAAGCCAAGCACCGACCCATAATACGGTTGTCCTCATGGTCAAAGGAGTCGAGTCTGCCATGGCCTGCGAACGGTTCATGACAGTGAAGGGGGTCAAAAAGGTCGAAGAAGGCGGTAAGGATGGAGATCTCGTGCGGCTGCGAATTTATCCGGACAATGGACAATGGATTCTCCCCGAAATAGGCCAATTTGCCCGAGACCAGAGATGGGACGTTCAGGAGCTTTATCTGGATCGAGGGCAATTAGATGATGTGTTTCGTTTGTTAACAACACCAAAACAAGCGCTTTCATAACAGAGAACGAATCTGAGAGTAGTCAGCAAGGAGGCTTTGTGGAACGCATACGAGTTATATTCAAACGGGAGTTAGCAGGGTATTTTGCCACTCCAATTGCCGCAGTCTTTATTGTGATTTTCCTTATGCTCAGTGGGGCCTTTACGTTTTATTTGGGGAACTTTTTTATTCGCGGACAAGCCGACTTGGCCCCGTTTTTCGATTTTCATCCGTGGCTCTATTTGGTGCTTATTCCCGCCCTGGCCATGCGCTTGTGGGCCGAAGAACGGCGTTCGGGAACCATTGAACTGTTGCTCACGTTGCCGGTGACCATGTGGGAGGCGGTGGCAGGAAAATTTTTGGCGGCCTGGTGTTTCACTGGGGTGGCCCTGGCGCTAACTTTTCCGATGTGGGTGACAGTGAATATATTAGGTGAACCGGACAATGGAGTCATTTTTGCCAGTTATATCGGCAGTCTGCTCATGGCAGGTGGATTTTTAGCTATCGGTTCATGCATCTCTGCATTGACAAAGAATCAAGTCATTGCCTTTGTCGTGAGTGTGGTCATTTGTTTGGGATTCATCCTCAGTGGCTTTCCCTTGGTGCTGGAACTCTTTAGCGGATGGGCACCACAATTTCTTTTAAGCACCATCAGCTCATTTAGTTTTTTGACGCATTTTCAATCGATAAGTAAAGGCGTGTTGGATTTGCGAGATATTGTGTATTTCCTCTCTCTTATCGCCTTTTGGTTATTTGCCACAGCCACAGTCATCGATATGAAAAAAGCAGAATAAGGACGCTGGGGATGATTATTCAATTTGTCATAGGGATCAATATCAAGAGGAATCTATGAATAAACGAATGTTGACTGGGACGGGAATTGCTCTAGCGGCGGTCTTGTTTGGGGCGTTCAATATGATAAGTAATGCTGCGTTGCGGTCCGCTCGCTTCGATTTAACCGATCATAAATTGTATACCCTGTCAGAGGGGACGAAAAATGTCCTGGGCAATTTGACCGAGCCCATCACCTTGCGGTTTTACCTCTCAAAAAAACTTGCGACCGGACTGCCTGGAATTAAGGGTTATGCGACGCGAGTCCAAGAAATGTTGGAAGAATATGCGCAAGTCGCTGGCAACCAGCTCGTGTTGCAGGTGATGGACCCAGAACCGTTTTCTGAAGAAGAAGATCGTGCGGTGGCCTATGGATTACAAGGCATCCCATTAGACAACGGCAGCACACAATTTTACTTTGGATTAGCCGGAACCAGTTCCACCGACGAATTGGAGGTGGTCCCGTTTTTTCAGCCGGAGCGTGAAGAATTTTTAGAATATGATCTCACCAAGATGATTCATGCCCTGGCCCATCCCAAGAAAAAAATCCTGGGGTTGATGAGTTCACTCCCTATTGATGGGGCGGGCGCCATGCCGTTTATGCGACAACCAGGTGGGGGCCAGCCCTGGCTAATTGTGACCCACATTGAACAAATGTTTGAAATCAAAAAAATTGAAACGACCGCGAGCACGATACCGGAAGAGGTGAGTGTCTTAATGATTGTCCATCCCAAAGCCTTGAGTGATTCGACACTTTATGCCATCGATCAGTTTGTCTTACAAGGTGGGCATGCCATGATTTTTGTAGATCCCTTGGCAGAATCGGATAGTGGCGGAGGCAATCCCATGAATCCGATGGGAGGAGGAGGTCCCCGGAATTCGGATCTTCCAAAAGTATTCGACGCGTGGGGCATAGAACTGGTGAAGGATAAAGTGTTGGGCGATCTGCCACTAGCCAAAAAAGTGCAAGTTCCCCAACAGGCGCGGATTCAGGTAGTCGATTATCCTGTGTGGGTCGATTTTCGTCCGGAACATTTCAGTGCCGATGATATTGTGACCGCACAGGTGCCAGCCATCACCATGGCCTCGGCTGGTATCATTCAAAAAAAAGGTGAGGTGGGCACCGAACTCGCTCCGTTAATTCAATCCGACGAGGCGGCGATGAAAATTGATGCGTCCCGCTTATCGTTCATGCCGGATCTTGTGAGCCTTCTCAGGAATTATGTTCCAGAAGGCGAAAAAATGATCGTGGCCGCACGGGTGACAGGAAAGGTCAAGACAGCGTTCCCCGATGGGAAACCTCAAGAGCCGGTCAAAGACAATGATCCCAATTCAACCCCCTCACCTGAACCAGAGAACGTCAAACCAAAACCCCATGTTGCCGAATCAAAGGACCCCATCAATGTCATTGTCGTAGCGGATACGGATATCTTGCAAGATAAATTCTGGGCGCAGGTACAAAATTTCTTTGGGCAACGAATTGGAATTCCGACATCAGGAAATGGAACATTTGTCACCAATGCTTTGGATAATCTCACCGGGAGCAATGACCTCATTAGCGTAAGAAGTCGAGCCGGTTATTCTCGGCCATTTACGTTATTACGGGCTCTACAACAGGATGCCGAGCAACAATTTCGGCAAAAAGAACAAGCCCTCCAGGAACGCTTGAAAGCCACTGAAGGGAAGCTTCAGGAATTACAAAGTCAAAAGCCGGATGGCAATGCCATGATCATGAGTGCCGAGCAGCAGAAAGCCATGGCCACCTTTCGACAGGACTTAGTTCAAGTGCGGAAGGAATTGCGGAATGTGCAGCATGAACTGGGAAAAAATATTGAAAGCGTCGAAAGTTGGGTGAAGTTCATCAATATCGGCCTCGTGCCGATCCTGATCGGCATTATCGGGTTTTGGATGAGTTCTTCCCGATTTCGAAAAACATCCACATAACATGGGCCATTCTTCATATACATTGAAAGATCCTCATGACTATTAGGTAGAGATTCAAAGGAAAACTATGAAAGCAAAAACGATAGGGGTGTTAGCCGGAGTGACCATCGTAGGAATAATGTTGGCCGTGTTCGCAAATCGCGAACCCTCTGACATCATTCCTCAAAGTGGGCAGTTGTTATTTCCGGACTTGATGAGTATGGTCAATGATGTGAATGAAATGGTGATTGAGACCAAGGAGCAGACGATTACATTACTACGCAAAGAACAGGTCTGGGGAGTGAAAGAAAATGCCAACTATCGAGCCGATGTAGAAAAGGTCAGGCAGGTCCTGGTGGGGTTGGGAGATCTTCGGATTCAAGAACCTAAAACGAAGAATCCCGAGTTGTATGAAAGGCTTGGGTTACAAGATTCGAATCAGGAAGGCTCCATATCTAAGACAATTACCGTGAAAACGGCTAACAACCCGGAGGCTGCGAAACTTGTGGTGGGCAACCAGAAACCGGCAAAAGGCAATCCCCGGATGAGTGATATCTACGTCCGAAAACCCGGTGACCCACAGACATGGCTGGTGATGGGCAATCTTCCCCTAGAAACGGTGCCGGGTGAATGGTTGGATAAAGAAGTCACGGCATTGACCACCAAACGTGTTCGGCAAGTGACCGTCACGCATCCTAAGGGGGGTACACTTCACCTCTCGAAGGCAAAACCGGAGGATCTGGATTTTCAACTGGATTCGATCCCTGCGGGGTTCAAAGTCTCCTCACAATTTAATGTGAATAATGTGGTGGGGACACTCGTGCAGTTGGAATTGGAAGATGTGAAACCACAAACGGAAATTGAGTTTTCTGAGAAGCCCGGCGTGTCAGCCGTTTTGGAAACGTTTGATGGCCTGCGACTGCATGTGCACACCGCCAAGCAAAACGAAACCGTATTTGCCAAAATCTCTGCCGAATTCGATGCCAATCTCATTCAAACGTCAAAAGCAGACCCAAAATTAGTTGACCCAAAAAAGGCGGATGCAGCGGAAGGAGAAAAGAAGAACGAGGAGATGAAGGGTGAACAGCCACAATCGGAATCGCCACTCAACAAACCGGAGGAGGTACAAAAGGAAGTCGAATTATTAAATCAGCGGGTAAAAGGCTGGGCATACGCTTTGCCCTCTTTCCGAGTCGAAAATTTCTCTAAACTGAAAAAAGATCTCATCGAAAAAGAAAAGTAAGCAGGGTATTAGACTGGATTTTTTGTCGAACCTTTCAAAGCAGTCGTCAATTCCTCATACACTTGCATCAACCGCGAATCTTCCAGTCGATAAGCAAAGGCCAGCAGAATAACCCCTCCGGCTAACACCAATAAGCCCAAGGCGATCATGCCCACCGCCCAGAAAATTCCCCCCACCGTCCTAAACCCTCCATCCATGGCATACATCGTCACGAAGGCCAAGGTCCCTCCAACCACAAACAGCAACCAAATAGATGTCAAAATTGCAGAAGACCAGGGAATGCGTTTGGACAAGTGGAGTTCAAGCTGATCGTGTCGAAAATGATAATCGAGCGTCCCCTTTAAAGGCCAAGCTGTGCGAAACCGAAGGGAAAACATTTTGTAATAAGGTCGAATCACGATGGCTTGACGATCGGGTACCCAACGAGCCACACCATGGGGAAGAGCTATCGTACTGTTTGTTTTAAACAGTCGGGGAAAGGAATCCTTGGGTCTGGGAAGTGAGTCCTTACGCCGGGCCAGCGGGCATCCATAACGACAGGCCCAGGGTTTTAACGTGGTGAATTGAAACCAATCGCCAATTATTAGGGCAAGTGCCATCACAATGGCAAAAATACTCGGGAGCAACATAGGGTGCCAAACATATCATAGTGCGCATCGCAACGACACGTTAGAAATTCCTGTGTGTTCATTGACTTCCGCGCGCTGCCTCTACTACTATCGATCCGCGGGGTGGAGCAGCCTGGTAGCTCGTTGGGCTCATAACCCAAAGGTCGAGGGTTCAAATCCCTCCCCCGCAACCAACTCTATTCCACTTTACTCGTTGGAGTTGGACATGAACTCCCCTCTTTCAGGTTCTTCCTCATTCCGCTTCAAAATTCTCTTCAGAAAAATTCATAGTAGAATTTTTACCTCAGAGTGTCTCTGTGGTAAGAAATTCTGTATGGGGTAACATTTTTTCTTTAAAATTTCTCTAGAGGAATTTTTGTAATCTTGGCAACACTCTATGACCTGAGGGGAGTGTTGAACTTGCTATTCCCGGTCACTTGCTACGGAGTTACCACTTAGGTTCTCTCTTGGGAAAAGGGAAATGGGGGATTTAACTATTCGCATTATTCAACACCCCTAGAGGTATTCTGCCTTAGTTATCCTCGTTTTTGCCCTCTTTTTAACCCCTACATTACGCCAAGGTAGAAAGCCCAATCCGGTCGAATTCTCGGTCAAAAATATTCAACAATATCCTTGCATTTATGGATCTATAATCCATAATATCAAGTATGATTGAACGGTCATTTCAGCAAATTGTCCTTGACCGGTTAGCCCAATTCCCTGCCGTGGCTCTCCTGGGGCCCAGACAGGTTGGGAAAACGACCTTAGCGGAATCCATCGCTTCTCAACGCGACAGTATCTATCTCGATTTGGAATCTCCCACAGATCGCAATAAACTCCGTGATCAGGCACTCTATCTGACCGAGCACGAAAATCGGTTGGTGATCCTCGATGAAGTTCATCGCATTCCTGAACTGTTTCAGACCTTGCGGGGCCTCATTGATCAGGGTCGGAGACGTGGGCATAAAGTTGGACGATTTCTCTTACTGGGTTCCGCCTCCATGGACCTTTTGCAACAGTCGGGAGAAAGCTTAGCGGGTCGTATTGCCTATGTAGATCTCCCGCCGTTGAATGTTCTAGAGGTCTCCACAAAAGACCAGAACACCTTATGGGTCAGGGGGGGCTTCCCGGAGAGTTTCCTGGCGAAGAATAATGCTCAAAGTATGACGTGGCGCGAGAACTTCATTCGGTCCTATCTTGAACGGGATATTCCTGACCTGGGTCCGCGGATTCCCTCAGAAACCCTCTATCGATTGTGGACCATGTTAGCGCATGGGCAGGGGGGGCTTTTGAACGCCGCGCAATTGGCGCGGAGTTTGGCCGTAGATGGAAAGACCATCGCGAAATATCTTGATCTCATGGTGGATTTGCTCTTGGTCCGCCGGTTGCGCCCATACCACACGAATAGTAAGAAGCGCTTGGTGAAGTCTCCCAAGGTGTATGTACGGGATAGTGGCATCACCCATGCCCTATTAGATATTCGCGATCGTGAACACCTATGGGGTCATCCCGTGGTGGGGACAAGCTGGGAAGGCTTTGTCATCGAAAATTTAGTCAATGTTATGAACCCCAGAGCCATCCCTAACTTTTATCGGACAACGGCTGGAGCCGAAATGGATGTAGTGTTGGAATTCCCTGGCGGGAAAATCTGGGCGATTGAAATCAAACATGGGTTGACGCCACGGCTGTCCAAGGGGTTCCACCATGCACTGGCGGATATCCAACCGGCAAAGTGTTTTGTCGTGTACGGGGGAACAGAACGGTACCCCCTAACCCAGGACGTCGAAGCCATCAGCCTGTTGGATATGGCCCAAGAGCTTAAGCAAGCAGGAGAATAAAAGGAGGCTTTTTGTAACAGACCCTTGATGGCAGGTACCCTAACGGCAACGAATGTTGGCCGAGGGTAAAGAGAAAGTCCAGACCTCGATCGGTTCACCCAGGCAGCGGAAGCTGTAGTGGTACGCAGAACCCAAAGGTCGAGGGGGCAAATCCCTCCCCGCAACCAACCTGATTGTACTTTCTTGTAGATTGTGTTTAACAAACCCAGTACCAGTATAGGTATCTGTACAGTTCACTATTAGTCGCCCATCTCCGGTATTCCCCTTCCTGGATTTCAAGTTAGTCCTTAAAAATTCGTAGATGTTTTAGGTTTTGTTCACACTTTTTGAAAAACTTTCCCAAATTATCAGAATTTTTGAGAAAGAGCCTATCCTGAAATAGGCTATCTGCCTGCCCCTCTTTACGAGGAAAAACCCCTCTCAGGTCTTTTCTCTTTCGAGAAACGACTAGAAAATCTCATCAAGGTTTAAGTGAAATAGCCGACAATACGTTTTATCCTTGGTCAATTCCAAGATTCTCGTTAAGACTAAAGCTTGGCTGTTTCACTCTATTCGTATTCAATAGCCTTCGTTTGATTTCAATTTTCCGAGCAAAATATTTCAATGTGAAATCCTCAGGCAAACCATGCCCTTACTGTTTCACACCATCCTATAACAAGGAGCATTAGATGAAACTATTCCCACTGCAATGGCGCCTATGTTTTATTTTAGGTTTAACTCTCAGTGCTTTTTCTACTTCTGCTTGGGCTGATAACAGTAACGGCCTGGCCAAAGCCCTTGAAGCTCAACAACACCACACTGAAGTTCTGATGAATTTGCCGGGTGTTGTTGGAACGGCAGTGGGTTGGACTGAAGATGGAACTCCTATGGTCAAAATTTACACCGAAAAGGTGGGGATTGCAGGATTGCCGAAACAACTTGATGGGGTTCCAGTCGCGCTTGAAGTCACCGGACGTGTCAAAGCTCTTCCCGCTCCTCCATGTAAAGGGCCTAATGCCGGGGATCCGGGTTGTCCAGGTTCAGGTGGCGGAGAAGACATTGATCCCAAGTCGAAATTTCCGTTACCGGTTCCCATTGGCGTTTCGGTAGGAAACATGAACAGCATTCAGCCCGTGGGTTTCTTGGTGAACTGTACGACCGGCACCCTGGGTGCGCGAGTCAAAAAATCCTCTGGCGAACTCTTTATCCTCAGCAACAACCATGTCTTAGCTCTTTCCAATCAGGGTACGACCAGCGACCAGATTGTCCAACCTGGACCGGCTGATGCCGATCCCGTCTGCACAACGACTACCAGTTCTTATAACCAACTAGGTACTTTAGAAAATTATCCAGATCTTATTTTTGACGGAGTTACTCCAAATATCATTGATGCAGCCATTGCCGGCGCTCCTTCTGGAACTGTGGGTACAGGAACTCCAGCTGACGGATATGGAGTGCCTCAAACCACTCCCCTCACCTGTATTCCAGCCAACTCACCCAATGCCGATTGTAGCAATCTTTTAGTGAATCCTTCTGTTCAAAAGTATGGTCGGACTACTGGGCTGACAAAGGGGAATATTACGGGCATTAATGTAACGATTGCAGTCGACTATACGGCAGGCACCGCCATCTTTACTGATCAAATTGAGGTTTCTGCCGCTTCAAAGAAAGGTGGGTTTATTCGAAGTGGAGACTCTGGCTCCCTATTAGTTACGGATCCTGACAAGCAGCCTGTGGGTCTTTTATTTGCGGGTGATAATCGCGGAAAAGTTGGCTTTGCCAATCGTATTGATCTTGTCCTGGACCATTTTGGGGTGATGATCGATGGGCAGTAACTCCAGTGTCGATACCATATAACTTCACGATACCTCCTAGAGGCAAGAGATATTTTTCTTGCCTCTAGACTTTTATCACATCGATTTCTTCCTACCCTATCCTCTGTCAGCTTTCCCATGATTGAGGAGGACAATTCTGGCCTTTCATATTTCAATACCCTATGGTAATTAGTCTACTGAAAATATGACGAAACCGCTTTAATCCGATTCCCATGCCAGAGAAATCTGTTACCCAGGTTATTCAGGAACATCGTTCTTCCCTCCTCACCATTTCAGGAATTCTTGGAATCGGCCAAGGTGGGTCTCCTCATGCCCCACACATCAGTATACATGTACATTCCAAAACATCTGAAATCCTTGCTTTGGTTCCCTCGAATCTTGAGGGCTATCCCGTCAACATAAAAGAAACTGGGGAAATTGAAGCCCTATAATCGATTCAGCCGTAAATAACAAAAAAAATTTTTACGACGCCAGAAATTGTTGAATAAAGTTGGGGTTGGCCACGACAAAAGCCATTTCCACGGATTAATTCACAGGAAATGCTTTTTGTAATTCAGTATGTGCCTCACTTGAGGCGCCAACCTTATTCGGCTTCTAACTGCCCATACACCGCAGTTGCGCCTTTGGCTTCTGTGCCTTTTTCAGCATAGGGAATTCTGGGAATAGATCTTCCCTTTATTGAATATTGGCCAGTTCGTCGGTATTTAAAAGACAAATCTGTCGACGATCTTGGATCAGTAATCCTTGGCGCTGAAATTGGCTGAGTAAGGCGCTGACGGTTTCTCGTGAGGTCCCGATTAAGTTGGCTAAATTTTGATGTGTCAGGCGGACATTGAGCCGAATGAGATGTTGATCATGCTCCCCCATCGATTCACTTATTTGTAAGAGTAATTTGGCTAGCCGAGCTGGTGCGCTATGAAAAACCAGATCCGCAAATTTAGATTCGATATGTCGGAGGCGTCCACCGACTGACTTGAGAATTTGGATTCCAACTGTCGGGCATCGATCCAAAAACCGTAGGAAATTTTCTCGTGTAATCTCACATACGAGAACAGGTTCAAGAGCCTGAACGAGTGTTTCTCGGGTTGATTGGCTTAAAACTTCCACTTCTCCAAATATTTCACCAGGCTCCAACAGACAGATTGTGGCTTCTTGACCGGCACCATTGACCCTGGAAATTTTCACGCGGCCTTTTTTAAGGAGATATACGGTATCGGCAGGTTGACCGGGGAAACAAATGTGGTCATTTTTGCGATACGAGGTCATGTGAGAAATCTCCCGTAATTCTTTTTTGTCTTCTTCAGGAAGATCGGCAAAGACATGGATGTGTTTGAGAAACCAATGTTTGGACTCACGCAATATTTCGATGGGATGGTTTTTAAGAGATTGGGCCATGGGTGCATTCACCTTCGCGATGGATTTTGCCAGAGGGTTCAGTGATGTCTAAAACCTTTATTGTAATCCATTTCACAAATATCAAAATTGCAAGACTTTTATCAGCCAATCCATGGGGGTCTAGGGGAGAGTCTACGAATTGCGAGAAAAGTTACAGATGTACTTTCCCAACATCAGAAATTGCTTGAAAGTTTTTTGTTTTCCGGGCCGACTTTCAATCATATTCACAGGGCTTCAGGATTGTAAGAGTAGAAAGCTCTGGCAGCGTTGTCATGTAGGCCGAGTTAATTACAGTACGATTCACCCTGATTAGGCTGTCATTTTCAAATAGGAGAGTCGGGTTTTGTGGACTGAGAAAAATGAACCTTAATAAAGGTTCCTGACACCTTTATTGAATCTTGAGCAGAAGAGGTTGGGATTAATTTTAAGACTGGACCGGGTTTGTGAAAAATTGGGGAATATCACCTAATGAATTATAGGATTACGTTTGGGCCATTTTTAATGATCTTTGTAAGGGGGATTATCAAAGAATTGTTTCAGAAGATAAAACAGGATGGGGACATGGTATTCCCCATGCAAAGAAAAATAGAGCAAATTCTTGAGTTGCTCAATTAGAAGGGTCCTGAAACCGAAAAGATTCCAGGAAAGCTGTTTTAATACCTATTCGGTGAATCCCTTGGTGAGAGAGTCCGGAAAAGTCATTTCTGGCGGTAGAGAATTCTTAAAGAATTGTAAGGTTGGGTGCCGGCATGTCGCTAGTCGAAGTTGAGGATATTCAATCCCTCCAGGTAGGAATGTGGGTGAAGCTGGAAGGGTCCTGGTTTAGTCATCCCTTTCCGACCAATGCCTTTACCATCAAAACTACAGAAGACCTGAATACCATTAAAGGTCTAACCAATGTCACCATCCTCTATGACCCGGATCGAACTCAAGCTAATGATTTGGATGACCTCTCGGATCAAAATGAGGATCGGATGGAATATCCAAAGGAAGGATCAGATCCACCTGCCCTAGAAAGGTCTTCTGATGAGGATAAGGAAAATTTTCAAGATGAATCTTTAATCCCTGAAACATCCTTATCGGACCTGCTAGATAGGCGTGAGGATTATCATGAATTTTACGACCACCTTCGTAAGGTTGAGGGGGCCTTTCAGAAAACTTTGACTCAAGGCCAGGAATTATTTCAGCAACTCAGTGGCCGTCGACCGGCTGGTCTTAAGACGGGTGATGCCATAATTACAAATATTATGCAGGCATTGAATAATCCGAAAACCGCCATGTCTCTCATTGATCTGGTGGGAAGCAATGGTATGGCGTGGGGACTTTCCGAGCATGCGATCAATGTCTGTACGCTTTCTCTGCTGATCGGGCGGCAATTTTCTTTAGAAGATGAAGTCTTACTAGAACTGGGCCGGGGCGCACTTTTTCATGACGTAGGGTATCGGGCCCTACCCATGAAGGTAACGTTTCAGGCTGTAGGAATGAAAATTCAAGCGGACCCCGAACTCAGTCGCCTACATCCAGAGATGGGAAGCCAACTGGTAGCATCTTTTTTAGATGCCGGGCCGTCGCTACTGGAGATTATTTCCCAGCACCATGAACGTTTGGATGGGTCAGGATTTCCCAAAGGCCTGGGACGAGATGAGCTTTCTTTACTCACACGTATTGTTATGGTCGCGGATCAGTACGATGAACTGTGCAATGCTCCCAATCCTGAAACGAGTCTCAATCCTCACGCGGCGCTCTCTTGGTTGTTTCGTCATGTGGTCACGAAGGGAGAAGGTTCAAAATTCTGTGAACATGTGGTTCAGGGTCTGGTTCAGGCCATTGGAGTCTACCCGCCTGGAAGTTTGGTAGAACTCACGGATGGGTTTATGGGGGTTGTGTCATCGATCAACATCCATCATCCCACCAAACCCGTCGTCTTGCTGTATGCCCCTTGGCTTTGCCGCAATGATGGCCTTCTGGTCAATTTGTCCAAGGAGAGTGTCTTAGACATTAAACAAGCCGTGCACCCGAAGGATGTTCCTGAACAGGTGTTGGCCTATTTGAGCCCGCGAAGGATGGCCATGTTTGTTCATGCGACAGAAGCCACTACCATGGCTATTAATTCTCGCCGTAAACGCTCACTTAAGCCCGCCTTGAAATCGTAATCTCCTTAGTATCTTTCACTAAATTTTGTTTAAACCTCTCGACAGGAGGCTTGATCTTTATTAACCTTAGGTGGGCCTTGGTAGAAAGGCAGTTATCGGGAATGAGGGTTTGTGAGCCAACGTTGAGCTTCGGGATAGAAGGTAAGAAGAATTTCGGAGGTCATATCGGTCAGACATTGCACGAGTTGGTCAGCAGAATTTTGCCTACTCTTTTGAATCATGGGATTTTGGTAGTGCTTCCAATGCCTTCGTAATTCGTCATGTTTCTGTTTCAGAAGCCGTTCGGTTTTTTCTTGCCAGAAGAGCGGAAATTCGCGCGGGTCCGTATATTCCCCTCGTCCTCGACCACAATGAGTGACGGCTAAATAACGAAGGAGGGCATCTCGCGTTTGGCGGTGTATAAAATCAGGAACCCATGAAATCCGATGGGGGTCGCCCTCCTCCTGACTTTTGGCATAGGCCGTACCTCCTAACGCCCCTATTATGGCCCCACCGATTGTAAAAACCCCGTGGGACAATCCGCCTGTGGCGATATCGGAGGCAAATCCCGCAGCTGCCCCGCTCACCAATCCTCCCCAAAAACTTTCCTCTTCCCATGGCTTACGTTCCCCTGGAACGCTAACATCTTCCAGTCGTGCTTGAATGGTGAGAGCGGTATTGCCTGATAAGCCATGAAGGTGAATTAATTGGGCACTCATGACAGAAATGCGAGCCCCTAATCGCTGATCCAAGGCTTGGATCGCCCGCGTAATCATAGTTTTTGAAAACGGTTCAATCGCTGCTTCTGGTAGGAATTCGGCGTCCTTCGCCGTTTCAATTAGCATGTGGGAAATACTCTCCATGCTCCTGGTGAGTGTGAGTAGTTGTTCGTCACACCAAGCCTGTGAGAGTTGAGCCATGACAGGTTGTTGGTGGTCGGGAAGAACCTGGGTAATACGATCCCACAAGAGACCTTCTTGAACCCAACACCGGGTAAAGGCATCCAGGCTCATGACCTCCCGAACCACCGCATGCGATGCCCACTGTTGTTTCCAATGCCACTCCAATTGTTGATGTTTAGCAGAGTCCACTAATCCAGTTTGATTTAAGAGCATAATGACTGGTTTATTGAGCCAGGTCAGAAGATCGAGTTCAGGTTGGAGGTACCCGGCCATCGCTGGATCTTCCGTGGCATTGACGAGATAAAGCACCACGTCTGCCTCGTCTTGAACGTTTCGAATGGCTTGCTGGCTACACCAAAATGGCTTATCGGCCATTCGATCCCATACCTGGGATACTAACCAACCGATCGGGTTGGAAAGGCCTTGCAGTCGTTTGAGTAGTTTATGGCTATTGCCGAATCCTGGAGTATCCCAAAGCCTCAACTGCATACCCGTCGTTGTTTTCAGTAAGAGGTATTGCTCGTTCTGAAGTGTGACATGTGCTTGATCCAGTACTTGTCCGACATCTTTGCGCAGAAAAGTTCGCGCCAAGGTGGTTTTGCCGGTGTTGGTATGTGAAATCAAGGAAAGTGTTATTGATAACGGAGTCATAGGGAGTGTTTTACACCGCAGGCCAGAGACTGGTTTGCGCTTGTTGAAGAAACTGATTGTGGGAGGCCGTAGTTCCGTCAAATGGCACGAAAGAAAGGTGATACTGCTTGAGGAAACGTTGCCAAGTTTGTCGTCGTTCGGCCAGCCGACTGTCATTGTGATTGAGACGAAAGGGTTCTTCATCAAGAAGAACGAGCAATCTTGCCTCGGTAGGGTGATTCCCTATATGTGTTTGAATGGAATGAAGCCACGTTCCCTGGACTTCCCCCTCTGGGGTTTGCCCTGCGTTAAAAATCACGACTGATGTTCGAATAGCCGTGGTTGCTTCACTCTGGTTTAGCCATTCCTGACCAAAAGGAGTGGGTTGGTGCCAGTGCATGGAAGCTAAATGCCCAAAGATATTCAGAAGCTCCAAATCAAGGAAGTTTTTGGCATTCGGCGATGGATGATAACTGTACGGGATGATATCTATCTGAACCCCCTGCCCACGATCCGGAGTAAGCAAATGAATAAAATAGGGATCGTTTAGGGGTAAGGTGAATCGGTTCTTTGCCTGATTTAGGGAGCGTTGGTTCATCCACACCATAATACTGCGTGGAATCACAATGATCCCCAAAATGGTCAGAGCCCACATGTGTATCCACGGAGCAGCAGGGCCATGTTGAGGGGCTTGAAGGTTTGAGATTTCCGATATAAGAGGAAACGGATAATGGAGAATCCAGGCTGCTGGACCGAGGAGGAAATGGAGAAGCCCGTGGACTTGGCCAGTTGAGAGGAATGTACTTTCCCATGTTGCCTGGTAATCCAGTGCCAAACCTCGGATATACATCCCGAGAATCATCCCTACCGCCATACAGGCTGCTCCGAGGTGGAGGCCTTGTCGAAGCCGGATGGACCACACCGGTCGCAAATGGGGCCACAAGAGTTCAGTAAACCGTGTGGTGCTATCTTGGAGCCAGTCTGCTACCAAAGGATTGAAAAGTTTTCCAAAAAGCCAGGTACGTTGCCTCCTGTTTCCTACCCACTTAGCTATCCATGTTGAAACGGTGTCGACCCAGGTGGTCTGCATCGAGGATCTTGCGAGTGAGAACAACAGTCTAGAAAGGTAGATGCCACCATTCCATAAGACCAGGAGTAGAAGGGGGAAGTTGAGCAAATTTACTCGTTGTGAAGCTCCAAGTCCGTTAATGAGTATACCGGCTAGAAAAGTGGGGATGGCCAGTAATGTGAGAGGGACGTCGATATGAATCTGTTGCCAGGATGGGGCAAAAGCTGGGAAGGCTCGATTTACAAAAGCCCATACAATTTCTGAACGTGTGGCGAGAAAGGCCATTAAGCTTTTTAGAGACTGTTCAGATGGGGGTCCATGTTTGTCCTTGGCTTGTTGGGTGGCATGGTGACGGGTAGATAGGGGAAGATGACGGCCAAGAGGGTCGGTTTCTTCTAAAGCTTGAACGAGCAAGATTTTGGAAATGGTGTTCCCATTCATGGGTTTGTTCGAAAAAAAATCTAATAGCTAAGGGGCATTCATAAGAGAAGAAGTAATGGTACTGGAGAACGGTAGTCGAGACAAACTTTGAAAAGTATCTTGCTTGGGAGGACTTTTTAGGTTAGAGCCGACGCTTTGGGTTTCCTCGGTTTAGTCACAGAGGATTCAGAGCCTAATAAAATACTCAGACTCTGAGTAGAAGGATGGCCTTCTAAAGCAATTTTAACAATCATGGTCATGGGGACAGACAACAGCATGCCGACAGGGCCCCATACCCAACCCCAAAAGACCAACGAGAGAAAGACCACCAGCGTGGAAAGTCCAAGCTTTCGGCCCATTAGTTTTGGTTCGACCACGTTGCCAAAGAGGACATTCACGATGCCATACCCAAGTGCCACTAACAAAGCCCGACCGATTCCGAATTGAATGAAGCCAAGTAACACGGGGGGTACAGCAGCAATGATAGAACCCAGGTTGGGGATGAAGTTGAGAAGAAACGCTAAAAGACCCCAAATAACGGGAAAGTCGATTCCTAAAACTCCTACCCAGAAAGCGACAATGATTCCCGTGCCTAAACTCACAAGGGTTTTGATGGCCAGATAATTATTAACGGCTTCTGTGATTTTACTGAATTGGGAAAATGTCCCCTTGGGATCTCCAAAGGCTGCCCTCACTTTTTGGGGAAAACTTGAAGCTTCTAACAAGATAAAAATAACGGTAAGGATAATTAAAAGGGAATTAGTCAGAATCCCACCTAACCCAGACAGCATGCGCCCGACTAAACGCATGGATGCGCCGGGATCAATGGATTTGAGGAGGAGTTCTTCATTGGGGCGGAAGCCGAGCTCTTGTACCCATTGCAGAATGGGCCCCATTTCTTCCGTAAGCCGAGCCTGATAGCGGGGAATGGCGTCCGAGAAATCTTCCAATGATGTTCCGATGATGACGATAAATCCAAACCCAAGGCCCAACACGCCCATCACAACCAAGAAGACCCCTGCTGGAGCCGGGATTCCCTTTTCTCTTAACCAAAAGACAGGCGAAGAACTCAGAATGGCCAAAAAGCCGGCGATCAATAAAGGCACTAAAATTGGTTCAGCGGCGCGCATCCCCGCCACGACGATCACGAAAGCCGCAGCGGTCATTAACAACCGATTGGGAGAAATTTGAGCTGAAGGGGAAGGGTCGAACATATCAGCGTGAGGGTACTAAGGAAATCAATAAAAGTTTTATGCTCAGGGCACACTCTAGGCCCAGTTTATTTATGATACCCCCTTCTTGAGTTTTTGTCCTATAAGATCGGGGTAAGAGGAGGGAGAATCGACTGTCACCAATAGCCCACCTGAGGGAAGGTTAGACCGAATCCTAATGACCTGATCAGATGTGAATCTTTTGAATTTATTCCAGAATAGCGTTTCGCCGTTGCTGCAAATATCCATTGCGAATGGCGCCATATAAATCCAAAGTTCCTTCTTCAACTCCCTGGAATTTTTCTAGAGAAAGGGCTCGCAGGTTGACGGTTTCTCCAATGGTTAATCCCAACCGGGCATAGTTGATGGTAGGATCATGTTGAACGAGACGAGGTGCATCGGCAATTTCAAAGATGGGAAGAACTAGCCAATTAAACGGATCGAGAAAGATGTCGCCAATGTAACCAAAACCATCCCTGAGAGTGAAAGGACCGTAGAAAGGCACGACGAGATAGGGCCCAGGGGGGACTCCATAACTTCCCAACGTTTGCCCGAGATCTTCGAGAGGGGTTTCCAGGTCAAACATGAGTTTGGCTGGATCAAATAATCCACCCACTCCCAAGGTACTGTTAATGAAAAAACGACTCACTTCAATACCGGCCCCACTGAATTTGGCTTGGAAAACGTTATTGAAGAATCGGGGAACAAACCGGATATTTTGAAACACATTCAGGAGGCTTTGTTGAACATTAGGTGGGATGAAAAAATTATAGACCTGAGCCACCGGTTTCAGTAGGTACTTATCAAACTGGTAATTGAATTCAAAAATAGCAGAATTTACGGGTTCGAATGGGTCATATTCCTGAATTAAAGTTTCCTGAGGGGATTCATCAAACGGGTCAAAAAATTCTTCATTCAGAGTCGAATCCTGGGCATCGATCAGAGTGGGTTCAGCCCTGATTTCTAGATTTTCCAGCGTTTCGGTTGATGGGTTGTCTCCTGCGCACCCTCCCATGGAGAGTGCCAAAATAAGAATAAATTTCACACAAATGAAGAAAACCTTCCTATGCTGCAAAGGGGACTTTGTCCGGTAGGATGGAATGACTCTTCTCTTTCTGATGGAAAAAGGAAACAAAAGTAGACCCTTATTTATAGCTCCCTTTTTCAGAGAGCAACTGAACCAAACGGAGATAAATAGCTTAAATTTTTAAAAAACGGAACGGACTGTACCAAAAATAATATGGCTAATCCAAGAAAAGCTCAAAGGCAGAAATAAGGTTTCGAATGTACTCTGCCACAAGTAAAATTCCGTACCAGGTTAAATTGTCGGTTGGAGTGACAGATCGTTACATAAAAAATCGAAAGGACAAGGGATATTTAATTTCGTATTGGCTGCTTTTTGCTGTTTACCTCTCCGCTTGTAAGGAAATTCGACATTTTTTTCCCCCTGTTTCTGACCATGTAGAACTTATCGGTCACTAATTCCTATAAACATCTCCTAATGAGCAGGAACAATTTCGTCCTTTGAAAATTTTAGGGCTGGCACTTCCCTTGCTCAAACCATGCGGAGGCGGACAGGGAAGTGCAGGGAATCGCAATTTTGTGATGTGAAACAGGATAGACAGGGATTTCACATCAATGAACAGAAGGGAGACAGGAATGGCCCAATCGGTTTCTTCGAAAAAATCTTCGTGGAATGGATCGATTAGTAACGGAAAACGATCTTCGGACTCAGCTATGTTTTCCTTACCAAAGATTTCGGATGAAGCTCGATCTGTGAGTTTACCCGATAGGCAGTTACCTCTTTATTTGAAAGAAATTGGAGAAGTTCTGTTGCTTGACCGGGCTGGTGAAGTCAATCTTTGTAAAAAGATTGAGGAAGCCAATGAACACATGTTAGAGGCATTGTTTGTCTTACCATTTACTTTGGATTTTTTGAAAGACCAAACAATGCGTCTTCGTCAGGGCGACATTCAGGCAAAACATGTGGTGCAAAAAGATAAAGAGGTTGTGGCGGAACCTGAGGCCGAAATAGACCAAGCTGATTTACCAGATGCGCAAGAGGATGAGGAAGAATTTCGCCAACGGGTCATTCATCAGCTAGAGCACCTTTGTTTGAGCATTGAATCTTTTTTGAAATCCCAAAATGAAAATTCTCAGAACAAGCCCAAGCGGTCTCCTCAATCCAAAATCTCAGGAGAGAAAAAGCGTTTGTTAAAAAGCGTGCAACAGGTGAATTGGCATCCAAAATTTTTCCATCAGATCGAAAAGCGAATTCAGTCTCAAGACGTGCAACTTCAAGAAGTCCTACAGCATTTAGGAGTTTCCCAGGAAGAAATTTGTCAAATCGGAATTCAACAAACCTATTTAACTAGCCAATCATTGCATACGAAAGTTCAAGGCGATGGGCAACAGGAATCAATTCCATCATGCATTCCGAGAGAAGCTTTTGAGCATTTAACCTATATGGAAGAATGTCTGCTACATATGCCTTTTACGGAATTTTTAACCAAGGTTCGACAATTAGAACAAGCAAAGGTTCGAGTTCACTTTGCCAAACAAGCCATGTTGGAGGCGAATCTTCGATTAGTGGTGAGTGTAGCGAAACGTTATATGAACCGCGGATTAGATATGTTGGATCTTATTCAGGAAGGGAACATTGGGTTGATGAGGGCAGTGGACCGGTTCGAATACCAACGAGGCTATAAATTCAGCACTTATGCAACCTGGTGGATTCGACAGGGCATTACTCGGGCGTTAGCAGACCAATCACGAACGGTTCGAGTCCCGGTTCACGTGTGTGACGCTATGACGCGAGTGCGGCGAACGTGGGATCGGCTTGCCGTTCAATTAGGGCGAGAACCAACTATGGAAGAATTGGGAAAAATTCTCGATCTGCCTACAGATAAATTGTCCTTATTACTGGGTGCGACCAAGGGAGCCCTTTCTCTTGAAACACCAGTCGGAGATGAGGAAAATGCTCATTTGTCAGATATATTGGAAGATCCATCGGCCGTGTCTCCGTTCTATTCCGCAGACCGAAAAGACTTGCAGGAAAAAGTGACCAGGTTACTTCAGACCCTTACCCCTCGAGAAGCCCATATTATTCGACGGCGTTTTGGGATTGGAGAACTGGAGGATGCTACGCTGGAAGAAATAGGTCATGAATATTCGGTGACGAGGGAACGAATTCGGCAGATTGAGGAACGGGCGTTATCGAAATTGCGGGAACCGCAACGCAACCAGACCTTGCGCGCGTATTTTGAGTTATCCGGTTCAGCGTAAAAAGACCAGTGATTTTCGGTTGGTCGATAGTCTTCATTCTTTATGAGGGTAAACGTAGGTCAAAAGAAACTATTTCTACCCGTCACCTTACCTCTTCGACGAGATTGAAGATTCCTATACGAAAAAACCGCATTTGAATGCCCCGCCTGGAGAGGCGGGGTGTTTGTGCGCCGGGCATGGTGAGGAGCTAGGAGGTGCAAGTCCTCTGCGGACCGTGGAGATCGGAACCGCTAGTCTAGGCCAGGGTGCCGAGAGTGATCTCGGATCTGAAGGGAGCCGATGACAAAGGGAGGCGACGACGAACAGAAACCGGATATGAGGCCGCTGCGTGCCGGGAAACCCGACGATGAACGGATACCCGATAATCGACCAGGGCAGCGTAGCGGTAGATCCGGCGTGGCCTCGGGAAAGTTTCTCATCTTACCCCGGGAGATCTCTCGGAGTGTCGGGGTGATTCCCGACTATCGCACTGGTAACAGTGTGAGAGGATCCGCGAGAAGTCAGCAGCGGGCATAGTACTCTGCTTGTGGGAGGAAGGCCCAAATCGTGAGGAGCAAGGACGAGTGAGACCCAACTCGAGGGGGATGGAGTCGCAGCAACGTGGGCAGAGGAGCCCACACCACGGTCTCGGCGGCGAGGGCAGCTCCCGACCTGCGGGATGCGAGGCGCGGCAAGTCTCGGCGGCGAAGGGTCCCTCACCAGCCTTGGCGACAGAGAACCTGATGGAGCAGGTGAGCTGCGCCGCCAATCTGCGCGATGCGAGCAAGCGGGTGCAGGCAAATGGCGGTGCGCCGGGTATCGACGCGATGCCGGTTGAGGAACTCCAAGACTGGCTTACAACCAACCAGGTTGCGCTGGCAGCCTCGCTGCGAGACGGTAGCTATCGGCCGACACTGGTGCGCGGGGTGATGATCCCCAAGCCCAGGGGTGGAGTCCGCCACTTGGGGATTCCAACGGTGGTGGATCGTCTTGTGCAACAAGCCATTCTCCAGGTGTTGGCTCCCTGGCTTGATCCGACCTTCTCGGCATCGAGCTATGGGTTTCGGGCCAAGCGGAGCGCGCACCAGGCCCTCCGCCAAGCGTCACACTATGTCGCGGAGGGGTATGGCATCGTGGTGGATGTGGATCTTGAGCAATTCTTTGATCGAGTCAACCACGACATGCTCCTGGCTCGACTCGCCCGGCATGTGCGGGATAAGCGCCTGTTGGGCATCGTCCGGCGGTTTCTACAGGCGGGGATCTTATGCCACGGCGTCTGTATTGAACGGTACGAGGGGACCCCGCAAGGGGGGCCGCTCTCCCCGTTACTGGCGAATCTGCTGCTAGACGATCTGGATAAGGAGCTGGAGCAACGGGGGCATCGTTTCTGCCGGTACGCGGACGACTGCAACATCTATGTGCGGTCACGAGCGGCGGGCGAGCGGGTCATGCGGTCGGTGACCCGGTTTCTTGAGCAGACACTCAAGCTCAAGGTGCATGCGAAGAAGAGCGCAGTCGCGCGGGTAGAGGAGCGGGAATTCCTGGGCTACCGCCTGCGGGAAGACGGGACGCTCGCCGTGGCTTCGCAGAGCCTGGTGCGAGTGAAGGCGAAGATTCGGCAGATCACTCGGAGAACGCGTGGGATGAGCCTGTCGCGGGTGATCCGTGACCTCAATGCCACCCTGCCAGGGTGGGTGACCTACTTTCGGTATGAGAAGTATGTCTCAGTCTTCCGGGCGCTGGACCAATGGATTCGGCGGCGCCTGCGCTGTTATGTGCTCAAGCAGAAGAAGCGACCGTATACCGTTGCCCGCTTTCTGCAGAGCGTGGGTGTCCCCGTGCAGCGGGCGTGGTCCGGGGCCTGCCAATGCCGATGTTGGTGGAGAGCCTCACAACATCCTGCTGTGAAGGAAGGGATGAATCTAGCGTGGTTCAGAGCTCAGGGATTGGGCAGTCTCACCGAACGGTTTAAGTTGCTTCAATCTTCATGAAACCGCCGTATACGATGAGTACGTACGGTGGTGTGGGAGGACGGGGCACGTGAGTGCCCCTCCTACCCGATTACCCCGTATTTTCGAAGGTAACTTCTTAAAGAAAAAGTTCATCGTTCGCCGGCCCTGATTCTTGGGAAGATGTTCCCTGCTGTAATCCATGGCTCTCTTGGAAATTGGTCGACGCGGTATGGGAGTTCACGAATGCCGCTCCGGTAAGGTTGGCCTGTTGAAAATCCGCGTCACGTAAATTGGCCTCTGAGAAATCACTGTAAGAACAATCTGTGGACGAAAAATCCGAACCCTGGGCCTGTGAACGAACAAACGTAGCTCCACGCAATGTCGCGTGTTGGAAAATGGTATCTCGCAATTCGGCTTGGTGAAAATCTGCCCAGATCAGATCGGCCTGGGAAAAATTCGCCCAAGCCAATTGGCTTCTAGAAAAGCGGGCACTCCGCAAGTTGGCACCATGGAAATTCGCCCCGCGCAAATCGGCCCCTTCAAAATTGGCCCCAGGTAAATAGGATTCTTGAAAATTCGCATTTCGCAAGTCCTGATTCCGGAAATCCGCTCCTCGCTGATCGACCTGAAAAAAATCTGGGGATGAGGTAACTGTAGTTTCCTCAGTTTGTTGGGTATGAGAAGGTTTGAGATTTGGAATACCTGAAGGTTGTGTCCTCTTCCAAGTCCGATGTGCCTCTAGCAGCGAGGCTCGATCTTTTTCAAGGTCCATGGTCTCTGAAATGTATTGGGATGATATGTCGGGTTCCTCAGACATCATTCAACTCCAAGTCAAAAAAACCAAGTGTGGCATGATTAAAATGGAGGAAAAGTCCATGCTCTTCATAAAACCATAACTAAAATGTTTAAATGGGTCTAGCGGAGGTTGTTGCTTGGGCGTCAGGAACTCTGGGCGTTTTAGAAATTTGAAAGCGATTCTATAAATGGTCAATGATTGGGTTTGAATCTTGATTATGTGATGTACTAATGGATGTGATGACTGTTCTGTTCGTGGTGGCGGTACTCGGTCTGCTATATTTTCTGAGGATCTGGTGGAACGATGGAAAAACGTGGAAGCCAATGATTGGCAGAGTACGTTCCCGCATTCGAGATTTGTTGGGTGTCGTCAGTCAGGACCAGATGAATGGGATGCAGAAACATTTTCAACAAAAAGAACAAGCGTGGGAGAACCGCCTGACGAAATTGGAAGCCACGGCGAAATTTTCTAATCAATTTCATATGGTTTCTAAAGGAATGGATTTTCGATTGGCTCAGTTGGAACAATCTGCAGCTGCCGGAAAATCCTCTAATTGCCCAGGGCCTTTCCCGAAACCGCGGTCTTTGGTTCGACTAGGTGTTCGTGTGACACTCAGTGATGGATTTTGGTCCCATGTGGGAACTGATTGTGTTGATGAAATTGATGACCATCTTATTGAGACCTTGATTCAAGGGCCTTTTTGTCCCGTATGTTTAAAGAGAGTTGTTGCCCGAGATCGTCACAAAAACCCGTCGGAAATCCCTATCGAATGTCGCTACTGTGGGGTGTCTTGGGATGACCAGGGAACGTTTGGGTATCCTTTGCCTTTATTGGAATTCAAGCGACGGGTCTATGAGAAACTAGATCATGAATATCGAGCTGGGGGAAGGATACTTTGAAGAACTCTCCAATTCCACTGGTGGTCCTTCTTGATAGGCAGAATGGATCTTGTCCGGATATAGTGGGGATGCTATAACCGAATCACTATGCCTGTCTGTCCGTCCTGCTCTCAAGACACACCAATTGACGCAAATTTTTGTGCGCAATGCGGGCAGGCGCTGGTTAAACATTCACCTGATCCTCCAACAGAATCAGATCCTCTTCCCTCTCAGTCAACTCCCACGATGCTTCAACTTTGGGAAACCTTTATCGGTCCGAGTAAATCTCTGCAATTCTCCTGGAAGACAGGATGGACGTGGCGGCCGGCGTTTTTGTATTACAAAGAAAAATTTTCCCGTCTTGAAACTCCGGCTGGTCCCCGGTTCGCCTTAAGTTGGAATTGGCCAGCGGCCTTTTTTGATTCCTTTCTGTGGTTTCTCTATCGAAAAATGTATATGTTTGCCTTGTTATATGCCGTGGCTCCGGCTCTGGCTATTTTTTTAACAGGGGATATGACCGTCGGAATTGTTTCTCGGATCTTGGCCGGTGCGAGTGCGAACTATTTGTATTATTGGCATGTGAAAGACAAGTTGCAGCGAATCATGTCGATCCCCCAAATGGATGACGCGGCACGAGCAAATCTGGTTCGTGAGGAGGGAGGGGTACAGCCCTATGTCTTGTGGCTCGGGGCCGTGCTGCATGTGTTAATGTTCGGGGTGTTGGTTGCGGCTATCATGCAGGGGCCTCCTACTGAGGGAAGTCTTCCAGCGGGCTCAGAAGTACGACCCACCCCTAAATTTTTTTAACCGTGAGTATCAAGCTAGCTGGATGATGGGGAGGGGGACTGCGCTGTGGCAGTTTGCCACCTAAACCAAGCCTGAAACCATTCATAGTCGGATTGGTAAGCCGTATGTTTGGCGTCTTCCGGCCCGCTCTTTTCGGTCAGGAGGGTATACGTACGAGGCCAATTCTTGGTCCACCAAGATTTAAGGGCTTCCGGTGTCGTGAGGGCTTCCTCGGATTGGAAAATTTCTCCTGCGGCAACTAATTGAGCAATTAATTTCCAGGTGCGGTCTTTTCCTAAGCCCAAACTTCGAAAATGTTCGCGTAATAAAAAGACCACCCATAATTCGGCACTATGTTTTTTGTTATGTTTAAACGGCTGGGTTTGACGAAGGGGAATGGGGTCGAAATTTTTCACGATAGAGGTATAATCTGGGCCGCCATAACTGCCGACCACTTCCGCAATGCCTTCCACCATATTGGCCAGTTCCACTTCCACTTGCGGCCCCTGCGAAGAGGATGTGGCCGCGAGATCATTGAGAGGGTTGGGTGAGGTGAGCATATCAATGACTGGTTTCAGCTCTCGAAGGCGCACCACTGCGGCTTTTAATATTTGGGATGATTCAACCCAATAGTCGGAATCATGCTTGGCCGATCGTTCCTTTCCTAGCGGAGGGAGGATGGGGGGAATCCAATGACGGATAAGCGTAAACAGAATATAATCCAGATCCCCGCCTTCTTGTGCAGCGCGATCTAGAGCTTGGTCCGGCCCGAGGCCGTGCTCAAAAAATCGTTTGGCGCGCTCGGCCACGTGATGACGGTGGGCCAGAGTGGTCCACCAGAGGCCGAATTGTTGCCATTTCTTGGAGTCGGAATTCATGATGGGCTGAATCTGTCGAAAATCTGAGGCCATGGTACGATTCGTTGGAGGCCAAAGCAAGTGTGAGGAGGAGGAGAGGTCATGTCCCAATTGGTGCTAATTCGACATGGTGAATCACAGTGGAATTTGGAAAATCGGTTTACCGGGTGGGTGGATGTACCGCTTTCGCCAAAAGGGGAGGAAGAAGCCCGAGCAGCGGGAGAAAAGCTTCAAGCTTTTCACTTCGATTGCGCGTTTACATCAGTGCTGAAACGTGCCCAGAACACCTTGCGTATTGTGTTAGAGGTCATAGGGCAGACAACCATTCCGATTATGGAAGACAAAGCCCTCAATGAACGGATGTATGGTGAGCTTCAAGGATTGAATAAGGTGGAGACGGCCAAAAAATTTGGGGATGAACAAGTGAAGATCTGGCGCCGGAGTTTTGATGTGCCGCCGCCTGGAGGGGAAAGTCTTAAAGATACGGCGGAGCGGGTTCTCCCCTACTACCAAAATCAGATTCATCCAGCTCTATTATCCGGGAAAACGGTTTTGGTGGTCGCCCATGGGAACAGCCTACGTGCCTTAGTCATGCATCTGGAGAATTTAACACGGGAAGCGATCCTAGAGGTGAATATTCCGACGGGTGCTCCACTCTTGTACGAACTTGATGACCGTGGTGCGATGACGGTACATCGATATTTGTAAATTCTGGAAAGGGTCTATGGGCATCATCGTACTCTTTTTTATCGCCGGGTTGTGGATGGCCGATGGCATAGCCCTAATCGTGGCTCCCGAACGCATGATTGCAACCTTGCGCCAATCGCTCATTGTGGCACCGGGGTTTTTGAAATTAGGTGGTGTTGCCGGATTATTAGGTTTGGTGTTGCTTGTGGCAACAAAAGATGTCGCCTACCAGCCGCTTTGGGTGGTGGTGGGGCTGAGCATGGTAGTAAAGGGAATCTTTTTATATGCCGGGCCTGATCTCTGGCGGTTGCGCATGGTGAAGTGGTGCTTAGAGCGTGAGCCGGTGGATTATCGTCTCTGGGGGTTGGGATTATGCACTCTATCGATTCTTCTGTTAGATGCTATGAATTGGGGCCGGGTGTAGTACAAACTGAATAAGGATCAAGGTAACAAAAGGAACAAAGTGAAAATTCTCCTGAAAGGAGACATTAACTGGAAAGAAAACATTTCTTGAGCCCTACCTCTATTTTCACAGAGATTGTATGTGAGACATGACTGATTCTGACCGAGCAAAATTTGATGAAATGTGGCAGGTACATCAAGACGCTGAATGGCCTGGTGATCTTGAGGGCGTTGAAGGACAGCTGATGACGTTGGATACCGTCATTTGCGGATGCCTCACCTATTTCTGCCAAGAACATGATTTAGATGAACAACGAGTAGAAATTTTGCGTGAATGCCTTGCAGAACTCGAAGGAATCGTAGAAGATGTCTCAGAAACCCCCTCCGAATATTTTCACCGCCTGCAATTCCTTGGAACGACCCTCCTTCAAGACTATTCCTAATCTTACACCTACTCATTTGCTGAGCATGATTGCTGCCACCTATATAACAATCCTAAGAATTGACCTCTCGCCAATGGAGTCTCGATACGAAAATAGGAGGAAATGAGTCATCTTGTTCAACACAAACCAGGAGGTGCCAAATGGCCAGTAGCAGCAAAAGTTGTTTTGAAGTCTTTGAAGGAAAAAATGGGAAATTTTACTTTCATCTCAAGGTCCAAAACGGGGAAATTATTTTGTCGAGCCAAGGATACGCATTGCGATCTTCTGCGAGACGGGCGATCCAATCGGTTCGGGACCATGCCTCAGATGCTTCTTGCTATGTCGAGAAAAAGAACAAGGCCGGAAAATCGTTTTTTAATTTGGTCGCGCGAAATTCCAAAGTGATCGGGACCAGTCAGGCCTATGCCTCCCCACAAGGGATGAAAAAGGGCATTGAATCGGTGAAAAAGACGGCTGCCAAAGCAAGTATTGTGTAAATGTGGTGAGCTGGAGGGATACATTCATCCCCCTATACTCCATTGTGGCGGTACTTGTGGTGGAAAAATAAGAGGATGACCTGAGCCCTCATTCTTCTCAGAAAGGTGGTTTGACGCTGGAAAAAATGCTGTGGTACCGTGATTTTCTGGATGAAAGACTCTCTTATATATTGACCGAAATAAGGCTCTATCTATGAATCAAGAAAAAGACCTCAAGACGATTCTGAGTAATCTACATTATTCAGATGATGCCAAGGTGGTGGAGCAAATCTCCGCCCAAACCAAAATGGTGATGTCTCGTATGAAAGGCATTCGCCGAAAAGTCGTGGTTATGAGCGGCAAAGGTGGTGTCGGAAAAAGCATGACGACCGTGAATTTGGCTTTAGCGTTTGCCCGAATGGAAAACCGCGTTGGGTTGCTGGATGTGGATATTAATGGTCCCTGTGTGCCGCAAATGTTGGGAATGCGTGGAAGGGGATTGCTCGATACTCCGGAGGGAGCCGTGCCCCCCACCGGTCCACTGGGGATTAAAGTGGCATCGATGGATTTTCTCTTGCAAGCCAATGCTCCGGTTCGTTGGAAAGGCCCCATGGACTTGAGTCCGGTGTGGCTGGGTCTCACTGAAATGAACGTCATCCGGGAGTTTCTCTCCGATATGGCGTGGGGAGAGTTAGATTATTTGCTCGCGGACTTGCCGCCTGGCGCGGCTGCCGATAAGCCTCCCCTTTTAGCCGGACTTATTCCAGACCTGGCCGGGGCCGTGGTGGTTACCACTCCCTCAGAAGTGGCGTCGAATGTCGTGCAAAAGTCCATTGCCTATGCCCAAGAACTCGGAATTGAGATATTAGGGGTCGTGGAAAATATGAGCCAGTATCGCTGTCCGTCTTGTGGGGAAGAAAATCCCTTGTTTGAAGGCGATACGGAATCGATGTGTGAGGTATTAGGAATTCCGCTGTTAGGTCGGATTCCCTTTGACCGCAATTTTGCCCGCACCTTTGATAAAGGGGAACCCATATTGGATGGATCGAATCCCACCGTGCAGAAATACCAAGACATCGCCAAAAAAATTCATACCCTGTTGGACTATCAGCAGGTGGTAGCGGGGAAATTGTAGGGATCTCAAGCCGACGTTAGCGACGGTTAACGGGCAGAAGGGAAACGATATGAAATTTGTCTGTCTCAAATGTGAAACTTATATGACGTTTGAAAAAGTCGAAAAGCCGGCCGAGGGAACATTGGGAGTCTTTTTTGAATGCCCCTCCTGTCAATCCCGGTTCTCCATGGTCACCAACCCTGGTGAAACGCAAATGGTGTCTTCGTTAGGCGTCCAGCTCGGAGGCCGAACCGAAGCGCCGAAACCGTTAGAGATGACTCGTGGGGGCTTGGAAGACAAGGTATCGGCGGGAATGGGACAGATGGCGGCCTATTTGAATGAAAAGATTCAAGGAGGCCAACCGGCAGCGACTCCAGCTTCACCCACACCGGCCACAAGCGGGTCAGGGGGTTCGGGAGAAGGGAGCGGGTGTCCATTCTCGGCTATGGTAGCACAAATGGGTTTGGGGTCATCAGGAGCAACGGGGACCACAGCGCCAGCCACGGAGCAATTACTCTGGACGCCGGATGCGCAAGAAAAGTTAGCGAAATTACCGTCGTTTGTACAGCCCATGGTGAAAAGCAGTGTCGAGACCTATGCCAGAAAAAACGGGTTTACGACCGTGACCCTCCAGGTAATGGACGATTCCAAGAATTCCTCAACCGAGGGCATTCATTGGACCCCGGAGGCCCAACAACGGTTGGATAATATTCCGGACTTTATTCGTCCCATGGCCAGGCGCGAGATCGAACGACTCGTCAAAGAAAAGGGGGGCACGGAAATCACCGCCGAAATTATGGAAGAAGCCAAAGAAAAATTCATGAAGTTTATGTAAGTCAAGCTAAATATTTCAGATTTTCCTGAAAGGCGGCTCTCAAAAGGAGTCGCCTTTTTTATTTATATCAGTAAGAGGGTCACCCACAAAATGACGAGCCCCCTTTCTGAACAGTCTTTCCAGCGTTAGGTCATCTCTTCAGATTTTTTATCAGGAGGGTCTCTTCTTCAAAAACGTCTAGCGAGGGCATCTAAAAGTCGGAAATGTATGGTTTCGAGGGAACAGAGTCCCATCTATCTTGCTTGTTTGCCTCTAGAGAATTTCTCACGTATCCAGGAGGAGATTCTCAGGCATGAAGAGTTTCTGGATCGAGAGCTCTTGAGCCCTCGTAGTCCCTAAGTCTTCGCAAATGATCTGGCCCCTTTCCAGATTGGGAGGCCAGGAAAAGGGTTTCACTTTCCGGGGTTCTGGTTCCGAACAACCAATCAAACACCGGCATAAATAGAGAATAGTTAGTCTCCCATCGTGAATGGTGCAGGTTGTGAAAGCTGGGACTATAAATGATCCATTTCAGAGGGGAATGGATATACCATTTGGGGAAAAATTCAAAATTGCAATGGCCAATACTATTGAGAAAATCAAAAACAATATAGTATGCAAAAAATCCCAGCGGCGTCAGCTGTTCAAACCATCCAACAACCACGATCGGAAGGGCAAAGAGTATAAGGTAACTCATTCGTTCAAAAACGGTAAATGTGAATCCTGAAGGTGGAGTAGGAACCGTGGCTTTGTGATGTTTGATGTGATGCTGACGAAGGGTGGAATTTTTATGAAGGGAAACGTGATACCAATAGTACAACGGTTCGGCGATAAAAGCATGGGCCAAAGCCAGGGCGAAAAAGCTGGTCAGGGTATAACCCAGAGTTGGCCAGGTTCCCCATTCGACGAAAACTAAAATACCCCAATGGGCTAACAATGCAAACCCTAAGGCATCCACCAGAAAAGGGATGAACCAATACTTTTCCCTTTCAGATTGTTCTTCGGGGATGGGGAGATGATACACACGGCTTTTTTCAGCCCAAGACGTACGGGCGATGACCGTAATGAGTTGCACGAGGCCAATTCTCATGACCACCCAACCCGTAAAAAACACGACAAAATACACATCGATTAACATGAGAGGATCTCCTTTAACTGGCAAGAATCATGGACTCGCGATGCCTATTTGTACTCGCTTGGCTGGCTGGTCTCTGCAATCGGGGTTTTTTACCTTTTTGGATCGTGAGATGGTCGTAATAATTATTGACGACATGTTTAATCGTCGAAAAGTCCACCGAGTTAAACACCTGCTCCTGATTCGGGAGAACAGACCGCAATTTGCGGTTGGTGAAATTCCAAGCTTTGGTGGCGTATACCCGATTAGCGTCTATGGCCTTAGCCAATCGCCGTTCAAGGAGAGTTTGAGCGTTTTCGTACATAAGGGTAAGTCCCACTTCTTTCGCAATGGTGGTAAGGAGATTCCGGGAGTTTACGTTGTGATCGCTGACGAGATGAAATACTTCAAGATGATTCCGATTGGCTGATTCCTGGCTTAACAGATACGATTGCTGAATGACTGTGTCGATAGGCACGAGATTGATGGCTGCCTCCTGGGGGATGGAAAGGCGAGCGCGAGATGTGAGTCGTGCGAGGTTGAAAAATCCTCTCGCGAACAAATAAAGTCCGTAGGGTTTATAATTAAACCATCCGGTTTTCCTATGCCCAATCACAACGGAAGGCCGGAGAATCGTGATGGGGTTGCCTCCCTGAGAGGCCAGCGCGAGGGAATTTTCCGTGGCGAATTTAGTGATTTGATAGGAGGTGGACAGTACCGGCGCCAGGTGTAATTCTTCTTCGACATCCCCGCCGATATTGCCGGCCACAAAGGCTGTGGACATATAGTAAAAACGTTTGAAAGGTGAGACGTGTTCTGAGAACTTTCGATAGAGCAATAAGCTATTTCGGACGTTATGTTCATAAGAGTTCGCGACGTTCTCCAAAGCGTAATTCATGTTGGCCGCGCAGTGCCAAACTTGATCGATATCAGGCCAAAAGGAAAATTGTTCCAATCTCTTTCCGAACAACGGCTGTGAAATATCTTTAATTGTGAGATTGTTCAGAATATCTGGGGGTATCTCGTAATCAAACCCACGAACAGCACTCTTGATATTGCGGAAAGTACGGTTGCCGTCTGGATCATTCCGGGAAAGACATATTACTTTGTGGCCCTGTGCCAAGAAAGCGCTGGCGAGAGCTCCTCCAAGAAATCCCGTACCTCCTGTGACTAAAATTGATCCCATCTTCACCTTCTTTCATAAAGTCGACCAGGAAACCCCATGGCTTTTAAGCCTGGGGATGAATGGTCGCCCGGAGCCTCTTCACGCGAAGTGAAGAGGTGGAGGAAAATTTTCCAGTTCAAGTTTTGTGAGAACAAAATTTGAACTGGAGCGGTCTGAAGCCCTGGGCTTTAGCCCGGGGAGTGGATTCACTCAAAAAATTTAATGGGGAGTTCTTTTTTCTAGGTTCAAGTGTGGGAGAGCATGTCCTGTGCCAATCATGAGAAAATTAACAAGAGAATCGAAACTTTTCAGACGTCCTGTCTATTCAGGAAATAGGATATACGGACAAGACCTGAAATCCATTGGGTTTTCGGGAAATCTCAATTTCTTGAGCCGAAATCAGGGTTTTCCTCGAATTCGCCCATTGGGCAAGATAGCGTGGGCCAAATGAAAAAAAATTCTTTATTTGTTTCCAAAAATGTGCACAAAAAGATAACTTCTGTATCCATTTAGATAACTTGGGAGTTAGTGAAATAGCTCGGGGAAGGGGCTAGAGTAGCAGGGCTTCGAAAACACTCTTCCCGACGGTATTCTTTGACGATGGCACAGGTGCAGACGAAACGGTCAGTCAAGGAACGCGGCGGATCAGAGATTCGGCGGAAATCATGGAAGAGGCCAAAGAAAAGTTCATGAAGTTTATGTAAGCTCTTCGATAGATCTTTAAACACGTTTTAAAGGCGGCTCTTTTTGAGAGCCGCCTTTTTTGTGCTTAGAGTTCAGTAACCTTCGTCATTCCCGACATTTTTAATTGGGAATCCAATCTTATTAGCGGGGTTTCGCCCCCGCCGACGAGGTCCTTTTCTTTCGGGAAAAGGACCCAAAACCATTTCCGCCTGGACGCGTCCCCTTCGGGGTTCCTTCCCCGCAGAGCCAAATCAGCATGGCTGCGCAACTCGCTCTGCTCAAACAAGCGCAGCCTGAGAAGTCGGATTTAGCCCTGCGGCTCAACCGCGCCCAAGGCAGGAATGCTTAATTAGGAAATGGATAGGTTACCTTTCCTGAATCGTTGTTATGACAATATGAGGGTTATATACTTCTTATAAAAAAAACAGATTTAAAATTCTCCAGGACTTACCTTTGCAGCCCATGCCAAAGCTTTCAAAAGAAAAGATCATTAGTGTGTATATTGATCTCGTCAAAAAGCGAGGAGGCAAACCAATTGGGGTGAGGATATTCCAACGCGAATCTGGAATCTCTCATTCATATTGGGGAGGAATATATTGGCGTTCTTGGTCTGATTTTCAGGCGGATGCTGGGTTTGAACCGAATAGCCAAACTTCTAAAATTCCTGACGATCTCCTCCTGCATCGATTTGCTGAATTGGCTTTAGAAATGAATGCCATTCCCTCGGAAGCCGATCTGATGCTCAAGCGGAAGGATGATTCTTCTTTCCCAAATAAACTTGCGTTTCGCCGATACGGTGGACGTGACCGATTGTTGAAGAGAGTCGCCGAATATTGTGAAAGTGGTGAAAAATTCGCACCAGTTCTCAGTCTTCTTAATGCGGGTTTTTCAAATAGTCTAGATCAGAGGATCGACTCCCAGGGAATTAAAGGATTTGTGTACCTGCTTCGTTCAGGCAAGAGCTACAAAATTGGTCGATCTAATGCAGTTGGTAGGCGTCTCCGTGAGCTTTCAATACAATTACCTCAGAAACCAAATACCGTACACGTTATTGAAACCGACGATCCAGAAGGGATAGAGCAATACTGGCATCGCCGGTTCCAAGATAAACGCCAAGGGGGAGAGTGGTTTGTTCTTTCCAAAGAAGACGTCAGGGCATTTAAAAAGCGTCAATTCCAATGATGGAAAAGGGGACGCTCCACTTTTTTTGGCATGCGCTTCTTGACTGCTATTCGCCTTGGGCGCGGCTTTGCTACGGAACCAAATTCGACGCCTTTGGCGAGCACTGTTTGAGATTCTATGGTTTATGTCAAACCTCGTATGAGGCGGTCCGGGTTAAACGTGGTCTGATAACGGTGAATGGACCAAGCCGCCCGGGCAATCTTCCGCGCGATAATCACCAAGGTGGCCGTAGAACTCCACCCGTGGTTGCGATACGAGTCGTAGAGGGGTTTCCAGACTTTGGATTTGACGGCGGCCATGGCCGCATTAAAGAGCAAGCGGCGCATTTCGGCCGGCCCTCGTTTGGACAAGCGCCGTCGCCCGCTCTTCTGCCCCGAGTCCTTGGCTCGCGGGTCTAACCCGATAAAGGCGACAAAGGCATCAGCATTGCGGAACGGTACCCGCTCTAAGGTATTGGTGAGGCTCATCCCCACCAACGGGCCGACGCCTACAATCGTCTCCACGCGTTGTTGGGCTTGCTGATGGAGGGGAGATTGGGCCGCCGCGGTGGCCATCGTTGCATCCAATTTCGCCAGCAAGGCATCCAGCTTCCGGACCACCGCGTTCACCTCACTCCTCACCCCCTTAAGATTGGCCATCGTTAATTTCAGGGCACTCTTCAATCGAACAATTTTGGCCCGACGGCGAATCAACCGATCCATCTGCCGCTGCTCAGTGGTGGGGGGGCTGTAGGCGCGCAACCCGGCATGTTCTTGGGCAATCATCCGAGCGAGCAACGTGGCATCGACGCGGTCGGTTTTCGCCCGAGCTCCCAGGGCTTTGGCATAATGCCGCGTCTCCATCGGATTCAAGAGATAGACGATATGGCCAGAGGCATGCGCCAGATCGGCCAGCAGCTCATGATACGAGCCGGTTGACTCGAGACCAATACGGCTCCCAGCCGGTAAGGTCTTCAGCCAGGCGCGCAAGGCCCGGCGTTGGTTCTGCACCTGCTGCACCGGCCATCGGTGATCCGCACTGGCGACGACGACGGTATCTTTCGCCACATCGACTCCCACATTCTCAACAGTTGGCATACACGTCCCCTCCACAAGTAAAGTGTCCACAATGGGGTGGGCCACACCAACGTAAGCTTGCGTCCAAATCGGCGGTCATGAGGGATGCCGCGAGATTCTTCATCGACGTTGAGGGTGTGGATGGGAGAAGTCTCAAACCGTCTGTCCAGCAGCTGGCAGATGCGAAGCGATGTCTCTCCACCCCCGGTCTCCCTGAGCTTCCCAAGAATGACAAAAAAAGACCATACAAGCGTAGCGAGTTGCGCAGTCAAATAATTTGGTTTCGTGGCAAAGTCTCCCCGAAGGGGCCGCGCCCGGGCGGGAATGGTTTTGGGTCCTTTTCCTGAAAGAAAAGGACCTCGTCGTGCGGGGGCGAAACCCCGCTAGGAGAATAATTTTTAAAGTTCTGGATTCCCGCCTTCGCGGGAATGACAATCTATTGGGAGTGAGTGTTTTTAGAGTTCTTAAGAAATTATTCTCCGAAATCCTTCCAATTTGCGTAGGGTTTGAGTCGATAAATTTCTTCAACCGGATTTGGTAGGACTACTCCTTGATCCTCCAAAGTCTTGGCTGTTCTCCACAGTGGCAGTCCGACAATGGTTGGATAATCCCCTTCAATTCTTTCAATGAGTCGAGCCCCCTCCCCTTGAATGGAATAGGCTCCTGCTTTTCCGAGACTTTCTTGGGTCGCCAAATACGTGTTGAGAGCATGTTCATCGTACGGTTTGAACCAAACCCGTGCGGTTTCCACAAAAGTTATGGAAACCTTGTTGCACTCTTGGATGACGGCCACGCCAGTGTGGACCTGATGACATCGACCACTTAGGTATCGAAGCATTGATGCGGCTTCTTGAATATTTTCCGGCTTGCCTAACAGTTTCCCATCGATTTCGATGACGGTATCACTCCCGATAACGAGGTCATCTGTATAGTCATCGGCCACGGATTGGGCCTTGTCACGGGCGAGCTGGCGAGTTTGTTCGTTTGGTAGGAGCTGCGGGGACAGTTTTTCCTCGCAGTTCGGCGGGACAATACGAAACGATAGTCCTAATAACTCCAGTAACTCCCGGCGACGAGGCGAGGTTGACGCTAACAAAATCGACATGTGCAACGAATTGGAGATTTACGCGGGTGTGGGTTCCAGCGCGGACGGTTCCAGGAGGGAATGTTCATTCAGATAGGTTTGCAGAATACGGGAGACGTCGTTCGTTCCATTGGTTCGGACCATCTGGCTACGCAGAGCCGCGGCATGAGGGAAGCTGGAGCAATACCATCCCAAATGTTTTCGCATACGAACGAAGCGTTCTGCGCCATGAATGGTTTCGAAGCAATGAGCATGGTGGATCATGGCTTCAAATTTTTCATCTAGACTCGGTTCTCGTGTGTTAAGTTCCAAGGGTGAATTTGTAGCAAGGGCCTGCCGAACCTGTTGAATTTCTTTGAAGATCCAGGGCTTTCCTAGTGCCCCCCTTCCAATTAACACGCCATCGACGCCGGAGTGATGGATGCGTTGATGGGCTTCGGCCAGATTTTTAATGTCTCCATTTCCAATAGCCAAAATATCATGCTTTTGAATGTGGGCGGCGGCTTGGGCAATGGCCTCCCAGTCTGATTGACCACGATACATTTGTGAGAGAGTTCGGCCATGCAAGGAAATGACCTCGGGGCAACCTTGGGTGAGGCAGTCGCTCCATTCTTGAATAATATTCCTGTCAAAGCCTAATCGTGTTTTGACGGAGAGCGGGATCGTGACTCGTGTTTGATTTTCTGCCAAGTCAGGGTGTTCGCTCTTGAGTTGTGCGATGGTCTGGAGTGCGCTGGATTTGAGCCCAATTTCGTGGAGGGTTTGTCCGGCTGCCCAATCCTGAATGCCTTGGCGGGCTCTTTCCATTAATTCCAATGCGAGATGTGGGGTACGAATGAGGCCTGCCCCGCTCCCGGACGAGGCCACGTTTTTTGAAGGGCAGCCCATGTTAATGTCGAGGCCGTCAAATCCTAATTCACAGACCACATGAGCCGCTTGGTAAAATAATGCAGGATCTTTTCCGTAAATTTGTGCGATGACGGGCCGTTCGACTGTGGAATACCGAAGACTATCGAGGGTTTTGAGTCGTCCTGCACATATGTCGTGGACATTGGTAAATTCGGTAAAGACGATATCTGGTTTACCGTAGTTCGCGACAATGTATCGAAAGGCTGAATCGGTGACCCCGTCCATTGGCGCGAGTCCAATAATCGGGCGGGGAAGAGTTTTCCAAAAAGAAAGGGTCATGGCCTGGGTCTCATAATT